>NZ_QJKI01000005.1:118430-174811 GCF_003201855.1 Rivihabitans pingtungensis
GATCGCAGCGGTCAGGGTGGTCTTGCCGTGGTCAACGTGACCGATGGTGCCAACGTTGACGTGCGGTTTGGTCCGTTCGAACTTTTCCTTAGCCATGATGAAAATGCCCTAAAAAGCTGATAGTCGAAAAAATTTTGGTGCCCATGGGCAGAATTGAACTGCCGACCTCTCCCTTACCAAGGGAGTGCTCTACCCCTGAGCTACATGGGCCAATAGACTTACTTTGGAGCGGGTGAAGGGAATCGAACCCTCGTCTTAAGCTTGGAAGGCTTCAGCTCTACCATTGAGCTACACCCGCAATTCCAACTAAAAACGCACGCCGCTAAAAAACTGGTGGAGGGAGAAGGATTCGAACCTTCGAAGGCAGAGCCGTCAGATTTACAGTCTGATCCCTTTGACCGCTCGGGAATCCCTCCGTTCAAGAGAGGCGCATTATGATCTCACGCCCCGATCTCGTCAACACTTTTCTGGCAAAAAATTTGGATATTTTTTCCAAAATCACATTAGTCATTGTTTTTACAACAAAAAAACCCGTCAACTTTCGTCAACGGGTTTTGACCAAACCGGCCACGGCGCAAACATCAAGCCGCTTTGCCAGAGATGATCAGGTATTTCTTCATCAGTTGATCTTCAGTTTCTTCGTGGTTCGGATCAAGCGGGATGCAATCAACCGGGCACACCTGCTGGCATTGCGGCTCATCATAGTGGCCCACGCACTGGGTACAGAGGTCAGGATCGATCTGATAGATTTCCTCACCCTGCGAGATGGCGTGGTTGGGGCATTCCGGCTCACAGACATCGCAATTGATGCATTCGTCGGTGATCATCAAAGACATAGTATTTTCCTCAAGTATTCACTGTTTGAATTGTGGCACTTCCCTTCCTCACTCGCAAGGAAGGGTTCAGGATTCGTCCGTCACGCGTCGCAGCAGGCCGTAATGCACCGCCCCGGCCTGTCCGCTGCGCATCAACTGCCAGCCATCCGGGATGGTCGGCCACTGACCGCACTCTATATAGATGCAGCCATCGGCGCGCACCCGCTCGGCCGCCAGCGGCAAGATGCGCGCCAGCAGTTCGGAAGCAAACGGCGGATCCAAAAAAATCACGTCAAAACTGTCACGGCAGTGCATCAGCCAGGCCAGGGCGTCGGCGCAGGTGACTTCCACCCGCGACATGCCCAGCTCACGCGCCTGATTGCGCAGCGATTGGGCGGCCGGCGCGGCTTTTTCCACCAGCATCACCCGCCGGGCGCCGCGCGACGCGGCCTCCAGGCCCATGGCGCCGCTGCCGGCAAAGGCGTCCAGCACGTCCAGACCATCCAGCGTCTGGCCCAGCCAGTTGAACACGGTTTCGCGCACGCGGTCTGGCGTCGGACGCAGGCCAGGCAGGTCCGGAAAGCTCAGCAGTCGCCGCCGCCACTCGCCCCCAATGATCCGCACTGTATTCTTGCCCGCCTTCGCCATGCCCACTCCTTGTGACTTCACCCTGAAACGCAACAGGGGGCAACATTATGCGCCCCCCGTGCCGAAGAAGAAACCTTCTTGCTCAAACAGCTGTATGGATGCCAGCCGGCTGACGGCGGGCTGATTCGGTCATGGCGCCGGCTTGGGCCCCACCCGCACCTGACTGAGCGCCGCCAGGCTCAAGCGGCGCTTCCAGGCGTCGCGCACTTGCGCCAGCGTCACCGCCGCCACCTTGTCCGGGTAGCGGTTCAGCCACTCATTGGGCAGATCGTACTGACCCAGCATCGACACATAGCCCATCAGCTTCAGATTGCTGTCCAGCCGCAGCGGAAAACCGCCAATGATATGGCGCTTGGCCTGGGCCAGTTCGTCTTCGCTCGGGCCCTCGGCAATAAACTGGGCGATGGTGTCTTCCACCACTTTCAGCGCAGTGTCCGCCTGGGCGTTGCGCGTGCTCAGGGCAATTTCAAACTCGCCGGCCTGCTCCATCGGGCTGAAATGACTGGACACGCCATAGGTCAGCCCACGCTTGTCGCGCACCTCTTTCATCAGCCGCGAATCAAAACCGCCGCCGCCCAGCACGTAGTTACCCACTAACAGGGGAAAATAATCCGGGTCGTCGCGCCGCAGCACCGGCATGCCCAGGAACAAATGGGTTTGTGTGCCGCTGTGCAACAGCTGCTCGCGCCCGCCCTGCGCTGGCGCAGACACCGGCGGAATCGGCTTGAGCGCGTCCGCGCCGGCCGGCAGGCGGGCGGTGAGCTGCTCGGCAATGCGTTCGGCGTCGGCGCGGCTGATGTCGCCCACCAGCGACACCACCGCGCGCCGGGCGGTGTAATGCGCGCGCCAGAAGCGCAGCACATCGTCGCGGCTGATGCGGCGCACGCTGTCGGCGTTGATGCGCGCCGACAAGGCGTAGGGATGCGCGCCATACATCAGGCGGCGCAAGGCGCGCTCGCCGCGCCCGGCCGGATCGTCCTCCGCCTCGCGCAGCGCGGTCAGCATCTGGGCTTTTTCTCGCGCCAGCAGCGCTGCCGGAAAGCTGGGCCGCGCCAGCATATCGGCCAACAAGGCCAGCGCCGGCTCGCGCTGCGCCGGGTCGGACAAGGTGCGCAAGCCAACCCCTGCGCGCTCGATATCACTGGAGCCGCTCAGTTGCGCGGCCAAGTCGGCCAGACGCGCCTTGATGGCTTCTTCGCTCAGCGCATCGGTGCCGGCGTCAAGCAAGGTCAGCGTCAGGTCAGAGACACCCGGCTTGTCGGCGCTGTCGCGACGATTGCCGGCATCAAAGTCCACCCGCACATCCAGCAAGGGATTGTCGTGGCTGGCAACAAACAGCACCTTGGCGCCGTGCGCCGTTTGCCAGCGTTGAATGTCCACCGCCTGCGCCGGCGTCAGCCAGCCCAAACTGATCAATAGCAGGGCAGCCCCTGCGCGCCAATTAGCGAACATGTGCGCCTCCTTCAGTCAAGGGCGCCGCTGGCGCCTGGCCGGGCGGCGTGGCCTGAGCGGCCAGCACGGCCACAGTCAGGCGGTCGTCAGTCAGATAACGGCGGGCGGCGGCCTGCACCTGCGCCGGCGTCACCGCGTCCAGCCGACGGTCGATTTCGGCGTCATCGCGCCAGGAAAACCCCAACGCCTCCAACTGGCCAATCTTCATGGCCTGACCAAACATCGAGTCTTTTTCATATACCCGCGCAGCTTTCAGCTGGGTGCGCACCCGCGCCAGCTCGGCTTCACTCACACCTTCGCGCGCCAGCTTGCCCACCTGGCTGCGCAGGGCGGCTTCCAGCTGGGCGGTGGTCTTGCCCTCGGCTGGCGTGGCGATCACGGTAAACAGGCTGGCGCCGCGCCCGCTCATGTCGTAGCTGGCGCCCACGCTGCTGGCCAGACGCTGTTCACGCACCAGGGTGCGCGGCAAACGCGAGGCGGCATGGCCATCCAGCACGGCGGCCAGCATATCCAATGCGTAAGGGTCGACTTCATCCAGCTTGCTCAGGCGCGGCGCCGGCCAGGCCAGCGCCACATAGCTTTGCTGGGCGGGCAGTTTCAGCGTCAGCCGGCGCTCGCCGTATGGGCTGGGCTCGGGCAACACCGCGCGCGCCGGCAGGGTGTGCGCCGGAATGCGGCCATAGTGCTGCTCGGCCAGCTGAAACACCGCCTTGGGATCGACATCGCCCACCACCACCAGGGTGGCGTTGTTCGGCGCGTACCAGCGTTCACGCCACTGGCGCAGGTCATCGGCGCGCATGCGCTCCAGGTCGGCCATCCAGCCGATCACTGGCTGGCGCGCCGGATTGGCGGTGATGGCCGCCGCGTACAGCTGCTCAAACAGCACGCCAGTGGGCTGGTCTTCGGTGCGCTGGCGGCGCTCTTCACGAATCACGCTGATCTCGCTGGCAAAATCCGCCTCGGCGATGTTCAAATGCGCCATGCGGTCTGCTTCCAGCGCCATCGCCTCGCCCAGGGTGTGGTTGGCCAGTTGCTGGAAATACACCGTGTAGTCGCGGCTGGTGAAGGCGTTTTCCTTGCCGCCCAGTGCGGCAATGCGGCGGGAGAACTCACCCGCAGGCACTTTCGGCGTCCCTTTGAACATCATGTGCTCCAGCGCGTGCGACACGCCGGTGATGCCGGACACTTCATCCACACTGCCCACCCGATACCACAGTTGCGACACGGCCACCGGCGCGCGGCGGTCTACCTTGACCACCACTTTCAGGCCATTGGCCAGCGTGGCTTCCTGTGGCGCATCGGCCCAGACCGGCGCGGCGCACAAGGCGGCGGACAGGCTCAACACCGCGCCCAAACGGAGGGATTGAGACATGGTTTTCCCGTTCTCCATGAAAACTTATTACAATCGCAGGCAAGATGCCGTCAGACTTGCGTCTGCACAGGTGCGCATCATGAACCAAACGCCGGGAAGTTGACACCCTGACACCATGTTTAGTTTCTTCAAGAAAAAACCCAAACCCGAAGACCTCGCTGCGCCGCAAGCCGCGGCCACGCCTATTGCCGAAGCCACTGCGCCGGTCAACCCAAGCAGCCCAAGCA
Organism: Rivihabitans pingtungensis; assembly: GCF_003201855.1. GTDB lineage: Bacteria > Pseudomonadota > Gammaproteobacteria > Burkholderiales > Aquaspirillaceae > Rivihabitans > Rivihabitans pingtungensis. The sequence continues at coordinate 122,945 of NZ_QJKI01000005.1, forward strand.
CGGCCGAGCCGCTCGCCCCAGCCGCGCCGGCGGTGATCCCTGCGCCAGCGCCTGCCGTAACGCCGGTCGAGCCAGAAGCGCCACGCAAGCAGAGCTGGACCGAACGGCTGAAAGCCGGCCTGTCGAAAACCCGCGACAAGCTGGGCAAATCGCTGGCCGGGCTGTTTGGCGGCGGCAAGATCGACGAAGACCTGTACGAAGAGCTGGAAACCGTGCTGCTGACCGCCGATATGGGCGTACCGGCCACCATGCACCTGCTCAAGGACGTGCGCGAGCGGGTCACTCTGCGCGGGCTGAAAGACGCCAGCGAACTCAAGCAGGCGCTGAAGGATTCGCTCACCGAGCTGATCGCCCCGCTGCAAATCCCGCTGGACACCAGCGGTCACCAGCCGTGCGTGATCATGCTGGCTGGCGTCAACGGCGCCGGCAAAACCACCTCGATCGGCAAGCTGGCCAAATACTTCCAGAGCCAGGGCAAGAGTGTGTTGCTGGCCGCCGGCGACACCTTCCGCGCCGCCGCGCGCGAACAGCTGATGGCCTGGGGCGAGCGCAATAATGTCACGGTGATCGCCCAGCAGGGCGGCGACTCTGCCGCGGTGTGCTACGACGCCATCCAGGCGGCGGTGGCGCGCAAGATCGACATCGTGCTGGCCGACACCGCCGGCCGCCTGCCCACACAATTGCACCTGATGGAAGAAATCCGCAAGGTCAAACGGGTGATCGACAAGGCGCTGCCAGGCGCGCCGCACGAGGTGATTCTGGTGCTGGACGCCAATATCGGCCAGAACGCGCTGACCCAGGTGAAAGCCTTTGACGACGCGCTGGGCCTCACCGGACTGATCCTCACCAAGCTGGACGGCACCGCCAAGGGCGGGGTGATTGCCGCCATCGCCCGCGAGCACCCAGTGCCGTTGCGCTTTATCGGCGTGGGCGAAGGGCTGGACGATCTGCGCCCCTTCCTGGCGCGCGACTATATCGACGCCCTGTTTGACTGAGCCGGCGCGGACATGACCATGATCCAATTCGACAACGTCACCAAACGCTATCCAGGCGGCATCGACGCCTTGAAAAACCTGTCGTTCAAGGTGGAAAAAGGCGAAATGGTGTTTCTGGCCGGCCACTCCGGCGCCGGCAAATCCACCCTGCTGCGGCTGGTGGCCGGCATCGACCGCGCCACCAGCGGCACGGTGCTGGTCAATAACCAGAATCTGGGCAAGCTGGGCGGCACGCAACTGTCGTTCATGCGCCAGCACATCGGTCTGGTGTTTCAGGATCATAAAATCCTGTTTGACCGCTCGGTATTCGACAATGTCATGCTGCCGCTGGACATCATCGGCTTCGAGCCGCGCGAGGCCGCCAAGCGCGTGCGCGCCGCGCTGGACAAGGTTGGCCTGCTCGACCGGGAAAAATCCAACCCCATCCGACTGTCCGGCGGCGAACAACAGCGCCTGTGCATCGCCCGCGCGGTGGTGCACCGCCCGTCCATCCTGTTGGCCGACGAACCGACCGGCAATCTGGACCGCGACTACGCCCATGACATCATGGAGCTGTTCCGCTCATTCAATCAGGTGGGCGTCACCGTGCTGGTGTCCGCCCACGATGAAATGCTGATGCACACCTATGGCCGACGCATCATCCGGCTTGCACAGGGACATCTGACCCCATGAAACATCTGCTCTACCTGCACGGCCGCGCCGCCCGCCAGGCGCTACGCACCCTGTTGCGCCAGCCGCTGGGCAGCCTGCTCAGCCTGTTCATGCTGGCCGTGGCCATCAGCCTGCCGCTGGGGCTTTATCTGACCGTGGCCAGCCTGGCCAGCTGGAGCAATGGCCTGGCCGCCTCGCCGCAGATCACCCTGTTCATGGAACTCAACGCCGACCGGGCCGACGTGGAAACCGTCAACCAGACGCTCAAGCAGCACGCACTGGTGCACTCGCATCGCTTTGTCAGCAAGGAAAGCGCGCTGAAAGACCTGATGGCGCGCAATGGCCTCGCCGAAGTCACCGACGGTCTGGCCGGCAACCCGCTGCCCGATGCGTTTATCGTCAGCCCCAAAGACACCGAACCCGAAGCACTGGAGCGGCTGCAAAAAGAACTGTCCGGCCTGCCGATGGTGGAAACCAGCCAATTTGACGCCGGCTGGGCGCGCAAGCTGCACAGCCTGCTCACTCTGGGCCACCAGTTGACCATCCTGCTGGGGGCGGCCTTGGGCATTGCCCTGGTGCTGGCCAGCTCCAACACCATCCGCCTGCAGATTCTGGCCCGGCGCAATGAAATCGAAGTGTCCAAACTGATTGGCGCCACCGATGGCTTTATCCGCCGGCCGTTCATGTATTTTGCCGTATTCCAGGGCATGCTGGCCGCGCTGGTGGCCTGGGGATTGAGCGCCTGGCTGATTGCCACCGCCAACCCGGCCGTGGCCGAGCTCGCCGCGCTCTACAACAACCATGCCACCCTGCGCCAGTTGGCGCCAGAAGAAGTCGCCGCCCTGCTGCTGGGGGTGGCCACCCTGGCCGCGCTGGGCGCCCGCCTGGCCACCGGCCATGTACTGCGCGAGATGGAACCTTCCTGAATCTGCCGGGTCTTGTTCGCCACCCATCCGGGCCCTGCGCCGTCCAACCCCGGACGGCGCAGCCAGTCAGCTCTCCCCGGACGGCGCAGCCAGTCAGCTCTCCCCGGACGGCGCAGCCAGTCAGCTCTGCCAGCGGCCATACCCTTGCCAGCCAAGGGGTTTTCCGCCACACGACCCGCTGATGCTGACAAAAGTCATCCCACCCTGGGCCGTCTGATTGAGGCATAGTGGCAGGCTATCAACACCATTGAAAAAATTTTTGCCGGAACTCGTTCGACACTTTGGCACTCTCAGACTGCGAGTGCTAAGATTGGCTGAACACAGGAGCTTGTCCACCTTATGAGCGCTACGTTTGCCTTGCCCATCCCGGCTGCCGCCGGCAGCCTTGAACAGTACATCCAGACTGTCAACAGCGTGCCGATGCTAAGCCAGGAGGAAGAAACCGAACTGGCCACCCGCCTGCACCAGCACAACGACCTGGACGCCGCCCGGCGTTTGGTGATGTCGCACCTGCGCGTGGTGGTGTCCGTCGCTCGCGGTTATTCTGGCTACGGCCTGCAACAAGCCGACCTGATTCAGGAAGGCAATATCGGCCTGATGAAAGCCGTGAAGCGTTTTGAACCGCAGCGCGGCGTGCGGCTGTTTTCGTTCGCCATCCACTGGATCAAGGCGGAAATTCACGAATTCATCCTGCGCAACTGGCGTCTGGTGCGCGTGGCCACCACCAAGCCGCAGCGCAAGCTGTTTTTCAACCTGCGTTCGATGAAATCCGGCTTTGCCGCGCTGAGCGACAAAGAAGCCCGCCAGATTGCCGAAGACCTTGGCGTGAAGCCAGAAGAAGTGCGCGAAATGGAAACCCGCATGAGCGGCCAGGACGTGGCGCTGATGGCGGACGATAACGACGACGAAGGCGGCTACGCGCCGATTGACTGGCTGGCCGACGCCGAAAACGAGCCCACCCGCCAGATCGAGAAAAAAGCCTTCGACCGCCTGCAACGCGAAGGCCTGGAACACGCGCTGTCCACGCTGGACGCCCGCAGCCGCCGCATTGTCGAATCGCGCTGGCTGGCCGACGACGGCGGCCTGACCCTGCACGATCTGGCAGCGGAATACGGCGTGTCGGCGGAACGGATTCGCCAGATTGAAGCCAAGGCGCTGCAGAAGATGAAGCAGGCGCTGGTGGTGGCGTAGCGGCAACACAGCGGAGATCGCCATGATTGACTTCGATGAGGCGATACGCATCGCCCAAGAGAATGTCGTAAAGCTGGTGAAGGGCGCCAAAAACCTGGTGCTGGAAGGTGCCCTGATCTCTGCAGACAACACGCGTTATGAAGTCACCATCAGCTATGAGCTTGAAGGAGACGATCCCCCTCCGGCCCCAGACAGCGCAAAAGACAACGCCGCCAATTTGATGGCGCTGATTGCCATCATGAAAAAGCGCAGAGAATGCAAAGTCTTCTTTGTGGACAGCCACAGCGGACAGTTCAGAGGTTTCAAGCGCAGCACTGAGGGATGATGTCTTGGGCAAGAAGAAGTTGATCATCGACACAAATCTTCTCCTTCTTCTTGTCATTGGCGCCGTAGAAGGTGGCCGGCATATACAAAACTCAAAGCGCCTGAATAAATTCACCCTCCAAGACTACGATGCCATTCTTGATGTGATGGCCAGCCACCAAGAAATATGCATCACCCACTACATTGCCACCGAAGTGTCCAACTTGATCGACCTGACCGGCTACGCGTCCAGACTTGCCTATGAAACAGCCAGAATCCTGTTCTCGCAATTCACACAGGTTCATTCCAACATTACGTCAGATTGCGCCCAAGACACATTTCTGGCGTATGGCCTCACCGATAGCTCACTGGTGAGACTGGCTGCTGATCACACCATACTCACAGACGACCAAAGGCTCTTTGGCGCATTATTCTCGGCCTGTGCGGAAAACATCCTTCCTTTTGAAGTGGTTCGAAAAGTACGCGAGTAAATAACAAGAAGCCCCCTACCCATGAAATGAGCAAGGGGCGTTCTCGTTCAAAAGCTACTCATTGCTGGCAGCCTCAAATACGGCGGGCGAACCTACCGTAAAAATGGTCAGAAGCGCCCCAGCCCGCTGCCAGGCGAAGCGGCAATTGGCTCGACCACTTCCTGCACAAGCTTCCATCTCGGGCCGACCCTGGCAACGATCATCTCCCTGCATGCATTGATCGGCATCTGGCATACGCCGTGGCTTCCAGCCGGCATTCAGCAATTTGATGCGCACCTTTGCGTAATCCTCCCCTTGCTTGAACTTTGGCATGCTCTCAGCCTGAGCCAGTGCTGACCCAGCAACCATCATAAGCGCACAAAGCCCCAAAGACAGACACCGCCATTTACCAAAAATAGACATACCAAAACTCCATATTAAATATTGAAGACCACCATTTTCCAGAAATGGGTCAGTACATTTCAACATAGGCTGCTGACAGGATGCGTCACTCACTCAAGAGCTGGCGCATAATTTTTCGACGAACGTATAGCATAGTAGAGCGCGTTATCTCACAGCAAGCACGCACCTGCAGAGCAGATCACACATACGCCAAACAGATTTAGCGACCATATTCAGCAGCCATGCTCAGCATCAGTACAAAAGCGCCAATCCACACTGCAAAATAAGCCATATTGTGTTTTAGCGCTTTGGCACGCTGAAACAGATACACGGGCACCAACCACACCCAACCCTTGAATTTTTCAGTATTCAATCCGCCTTCCTGCAGACGCTTTTCATCCCAGAACGACAAGCCAATGTTCAAGGCAATGGTCACATACCAGAACTTGTTATGCGCCATGGCCAACTCAACGAGATGGTCATTTCCATGATAAACAAACCCTGCCACCAGGCCTTCCAGAATAAAGCCCAGCACCGGGGCAAACGCCAGCACCCACACCAGCGTGTTATTGACATGCTCGCCAGTCAATGGTGGCGGCGCGCTGTCATCCAGATGCACACGTAGCTCGGTGTTTTCAATTTTCATCCAGTCAGGCATGCCCTTGCACCAGACGGCAGCGCCATGGGTGAGCTTTCCTTCTTTAATCAATGCGATGATTTGCGCCTCAGGCACACCACCTTTACGCTGTCCTTCGCTTTCGTAGAACCACTGTTTTTCTGACACAACTTGTACGGCTTTTTCCATGATGAAATCCTCAAAACCAAGATCAATCAAATTACCGACAGTCAGATGGCAGACTGCGGCACTTAGTAGGGATTTCAACACATTGAGCTGACAGGTAATGTCATAGACATGAAGATAATGAAAAACCAAAAAAACGGGCCGACAAGCGGCCCGTAGCAATGAAAAACCATTCAGTATTTAGCGGAACATCCATAAAGAAGGCGACACATGTGTGTGAGCGCACTGCCCCAGCAAGAAAAACCCAACATAACACCTTGATTCATTCAGCAGCCTCACTATTTACACATTCCTGCAACTGTTTACATCCAGCTTCATTCAATCTGACGAATTTTTCCCATGACATCTCTCGGCGATAGCGCAGTTCAAACTGCCGATCAACGCGGCAAATATCCGGTCGCTGATCATAGATACGGCATCCAGTATTGACTTCATCCAAATGCTGGCACACCCCATCGCCACGGTCCATCGCTGCGGTTTCTGGGAGTAAGTGAACACGGCGGCAGCATTCCATGCAGCGGTTGCATACAAATGCCTGACGTATCTCAGACATACTCACCCATTGCAGCCTGGCATTGAACCAGGTGCTCACGATCCTCGCTGAGGCGGCGCTGCGTCTCGTCTAAGCTGCCACGCAAGGCGTATAGTTTTTCTTTGATCTCTGCAAAGCTGGATTTGATATGCGTCTCAACCACAGTGCTCAGCGCTTGTGAGAACTCCCATGCGGTCTCTTCACCGAAAGCACGAATGGCCTGCTCACGGCGCTCTCGTTCCTGAGTTTCTCGTTTGATGTGCTCATTCAGATACTGTTGCTCAGGGTCGCCTACGAACGCAGAATACAGAGTGCTCCCAACTAGAAAAGCGATACTGATAACCGGAATGACTTTGCCGACAATCTGCTCGGCAACCTTACCCATGGTAGCTGGACCGATACCTTTGAACAGCGTAGGCAGCCACTCCTTACCAATTTTCATTGCACTAACCACATGCTCGGCATTCACCATACTGCCAGCCTGGCGTGCACCGAACTTGAGCAGAGTTAGATCGATACCAGACGGCGATGACGGCATCTGGTCGGAGTGCACAGACTCGGCCTCGAAGCCTGGCATAGCCCTGCGTATGTTGCCCTGTAACTGCACCTGAATATCCTGAATAACTTCACCAAGCATTTCAGAGGCATCCAGACCCAGGCGCTTGAGGGCATCTTCAAGTTCAGTACAGACTTGCTGATTGGCCTGGCTGATAAGTTGCTCGATCTTGCCTTGAGTACCCTCACCATCCTGATTCAGAGCGATGATTGTGCTTTTGCAAATATAAGCAGCCTTGGCTTCGATCAGCGATTTCAGGCCCTGCCGGATATCGATTTCTCGACGAGCAATTTCTGCGTAAAAGGCATCAAGGCGTTTGATCGAAGCCTGATCCTGTTGTTTGTCCAGCTCGATCACTGTCTCATCAATGAAACTGCGCAGTTCAGTCGCGACCCGTGCAACGATCTCCTGTTGTTGGACCGAAGCAAAGAAAGTGGACAACTCACTCTCAAACCTCGGAAAACCCGAGCTGTTCAACAGGTTCGGCTTGTTCTCCAATTTTGCCTTGAGTGCAGAACGGGCATTCACCTCGACAATCGGAATGTTGCCCAGTACTTGTCGATTACCTGCTTTTTGCTGAATGCGCTCACGGAGCTCGTTCTTGATTCGTGCCAGGTCGATCGGGTCAAAGCGGTTTTTGCAGTTAAGTACCAGAAAAATCTTCTTTCCTGCAAGAACCAACTCCAGTAGCACATTGAGGGTTTTTTCTTCCTCAACCACCCCAAGCGGATTGACCACGAAAATCACGATATCTGACTGAATCAGCTGTTCGCGGGTGATCTCCTCATGCTCAAGCGGGGCATCAATACCGGGGGTGTCGACCACTTCGAAATCCCCCCAACGATAACCCTGCACACGGGCCGTCTCGGGTACGTCAGCAACTGCAGCCAATTCTTGGCCGAGTAAAGCATTGATCAAAGTGCTTTTACCCGCGTTATAAACGCCATACACCATGATGGTTGCGCCAACCTGGGCTTTTTTAACACGGCTCAATTCGCGAATGCTGGCAACAGCGTTCGGATTGTAGGCTTCGCACAGGCCATCCACTTCGTCGTAAAGAGCCAGCAGTTTAGTCATCGGGCCTGGTTGTATCATTGTACGGTGCTCGTCTCAAGAGATTTGAGCGCTTGGCGCAGGCACTCCATTTCCCGGGTCAGCGCTTGGCAGTACTTAAGCATGGCATTCCGCAGGGGTTCGTAGATGCCTCGTACCTGTTCATTCAGATATTCAGGCACTGCATTAGCATAGTGCTCGATAGCAACCTGGCGTTGTTCTTCCAGATTATCTCCGACGACTACGTGGTGTTTTGTGTACCTAGCCTGAGCGCCTCGCCCGATCATATTGGCAGTACTACCCAGAGACGCCCCGATAAAGGCACCCATAGGGCCGCCGACCATAGCACCGGCGATAGCACCAAGTAGAGCGCCCCCCGCACCCCAGGCAGTCTTGGTGCCACGCTCAGTACCAGTCATATATTCCTTCTCGACCGTGACCTCCCGGTATTCCGGGATGGCTCCAAGACGGCTGGTGTCAAACGCACGCTGCAGCGAACTTTGCTGGGTTTCACCGATAGTTGTCATCGCCTCACCCGTCAGTTGGCAGATAACCTTACCCAACTGCTCGCGCAATGTGGCCTGCACATCGGCATGGTAAGAACCGTTGAACAGTTCATTGATGAAGCCACGCATCTGGGTAACGCCTTTCTGGCCCAATTTGCGCAGCTCTCGCTCTATCAACTGCTCCTGAGCCTGAATCTGCTGCTCAAACGATTCGGTCAGCTCTTTGATCAGGTTCAGATCGTTGCTGGTTTCTGCTACAGCCTTGCGCAGATTGTTGATCGGAGTGGTCAGTTTGAGCTTGAGGCCTTGGCTCTGAGAGAGGCTCTTGAGCGTCTGGAACAAGACACCCAGACCACTTTCCTCCAAGTGGGAAGGATGCCGTTCAGCAAAGCGGGTCGAAATGGGTAAGATGCGAACTTTTTCAGCGGTGTTCGCCCCCAGATTACGGATAACCTCGTCAATCTGCTTGTGCTGGTCAGCCGTAGGCTTCATCAACACTTCGGTTACAAGCTCACCGTTGTCGTCCTCATCTTCCTCGGTGATATCACTCCCCGTGAGCAAAATCATCAGTGACCGCTCATCAGTCAGCAATGTGTGAACTTCGTCCATATCCGACGCCCTTCCGGGAGCCTGAGAGGCCATGGTGTAGAGGATCAAATCCGCCTGATCAACATACTTGCGCGCAAGCTCTCCATTTGCAGCATTTGTCGAATGCAAACCAGGAGAATCAACCCAAGTGAACCCTGGCAACTTGAACCCCTGAATCGAACTAGTGGCCTCCGTCGCACCGATGCGGAACTGCTTTGAGCGGGAAGCCTCGCCCTCCTGATCGCCACTGGCAACATTGGTGCGTTCATGGGAGAAATACTCGGGTTTCAGGGTAACCTGATCTTTCAGTGGTGTAGTGGGTTCGCTATGCCCCCAGGCCACATAATTACCCAGCGAGCTTTTACCTGACTTGACCTTACCGTAAACAAACACCAACAGCGAGTCATTGAAACCTTCGCGAAACTCCGCGCCGTGCGAGCGCTTTTCCGCGCGGCCTTCCCAAACGTCGAACTGATCGGCCAAGCGCTGAACCAGTTGAACCGCCCCCATTTTGAGAGGGTTTTCCTCGCTGACTGTGGAGGCCATCTGTTCCGCATGCTGGCGCATCTGCTTTACAAAATCTATGCGCAGCACATCGAATTGCTGCTGAACCTGCGCAAATCTCTGTTTCTGGCTGGAAAACTGGCCCTGCAGCCCTTGAAAAACATGCATCAGCTCATCACGAGTCACTGTGCTCATTGTTCAATCACGCCTGGGTGAGAAGTTGATGTTTCAGTTCCTGCAATCGCTCGATGCGTGCCTGGGCAGACTGTACTTGAGCAAGCACGGCCTGGTTACTGGCCGCCGCATTGACAGGCGCGGTCACGGTTTCGAGCAGGTTAACCCCTTGCATGAACTGGCTGATTTGCCTCTCTGTCACTGCCGAGGAAGCCTGGAGAATAGCTTTCATGGTCTTGCCATAACTTGACGTTGAAGATTTCGTGCTGCGGATTTGCTGTTCAAGCTGATCTTCAGTAAATCCTTCCAGCGTCAAGGCGGTCATTTTGCTCAAACCTTGCACCACATTTTCATGTTCATCTGACGGAGAAACCAATGCCAAGGCAGCTACTCTGAGCTGAGCTTTGAGTTGTTCACGTTGCTCTCCTGCCAGCGCCTGGATACGAGCTTGCAGGCCCTCTCTATCGCGTTGGCGCTTGGCAGCCTGCTCTTGACGACGCCGCTCCCTATCACTATCGCTATCATCGTACGAGGAAGAGGAGCTATCGTCTGAAACAGCTTTGGCAACAACAGCTACGGCAGCGACTACCGCAGCGCCGATCAACCAGGGTAAAGGCATTTTAAATCTCCTTAAATTAAAGGCTATCGAGTTTTTCGCGGGTTTTCCGCATGTCGGATGTATGGGCTTCGAAGGTTCGTCGAGCGCCGTCAATCAACTCAACGAATGCTTTTGCTTTCATCACATAAGGCTGGGCTACCTGCTCAATCAGTTTGGTTTCCTGCGCGATTGCCGCGTCGATGTGCTCGCAGAGTTCCAGAGCACGTCGTTCCAGCCGCTTTTTCCGTGCTTCTTCTAACGAGGGCGAGCGAGTGAGGTTTTTCGAAAGCGTCTGTAGATACTGAGCCAATGGTGGAATCCCGCTCTTGATGCACAGCCCCTCTTTATTCTTCTCAACACCACTTTTAAAACGGGTATTTGATATGACAAAACATTTCGATTGGGCGCCGAGCCAGATCTGTGCCTGACGTTCAATTTCTTTCTGAACCTCCGCCAGGTCCGCATCTTGGAGCTTGTCCAGCTGGCTTATCACCAACACCACGCGTTCGCTAACATCCTCGCCAAAAGTATTCCGCAGTTGTTCAAGCAGAGCCACTTCCTCTTGGTCCAGCTCACCTGGAGGGGCATGAACGAAGAGCACGATATCAGCGACATCAAGGCCTTCGTTTGCTTGCTGCGAGTCATCTTTATCAATACCCAGGCCCGGAGTATCGACGAGCACGTAGTCGGCCAACTCCAACGCCTGATTGGCTCGGGTAGTGCGAATGACACCTGTTTCAAAATATTCGTCGCTGGCGTGTCCGCTTAGCATGTTGAGCAGAGAACTTTTTCCCGCTTTGACTAGACCCCAGGCAGCAATACGAGGTTTGCTCGGGGAGGTATCGTTGCGCTGCCTGGAGAGTTGCTGATACTCCGCCTCCAGCGCCTCAATCAGTTGTGTTTGATCCATAAATTTGTGTCTCCTTCTACACACTGTTCCTTGCAACGCATCATTTCGCTGCAAAACTTTACCCTTAGAATCAACAATGCTATGCAACTTAGAATTATGCAAATACACTTTTCATCGTCAACGAAGCTCCAGTAATCGCTTCAGCGCAGCCTGAAGCACGTTGGCCGGCTGGACGGTAAGAGAATGATGGCCACAACGCAGGCATGCAGCAGGCTCGCCCAGCAGCACATCGCCGATGGGGGTCACGATATGTCGCCAACCGCAAGCCGGGCACTGATAAAGCAACGGACGCGCAGCCACCGGCATGGTCACTTCTGCTCCAGGTAATCGCGCAGCACCGTCTCCAGGCGCTCGCGTAGCCAGGCTGGTTCAACAACACGAATGCGCGGCAGCCAGAACTGGGCCAGCGGCAGAATCTGGTCCACATGGCTGATCTGGCTGCTGACGATCAAGCCGCCACTTTCCAGCTCGCGCACCAGCTCCTGCTTGGGCAGCAGCTTGCGGCGACGGAAGTAGTAGGCAATTTCCGGGGCGATGCTGAGCAGGACTTCGGTTTTTTCTCGGCTGAACCAGATATCGTCTTCGTTTTCGATATTGGCCTGAATCGTGGCATCGGGGGTAAAGGTCTGCTCAGTCACGCTCAGTTGGCTGATCCGGCTGAAGGCAAACGCCTTGAGCTGGCCTTGCTCGGTGGCGGCCAGATACCAGATGCCGTTTTTGTTGATCAGCCGATAGGGGTGTAGTTCGCGGGGAGTGTCACGATAGGTCAGCCGGCAGATTCGTTGCCCGGTCACCGCTTCATTGAGCAGGTCAAAGCTTTTGTCGTGCGGTTTGAAGCGTTCATATTGATGACCATGCACCAAAAAACTGCCCTGACATAGGGTATCAAGCAAGGCCATCAGAAACTGCGGACTGGCGTCAGGAAACAAGTGATCCACCCCGGCTAGCTGGGCGAAGGATTGCAGGTCCTTGGGTTTGAGCTTGCCTCGGTACTGGCTCACCAACTGGTAACGCCCATCCGGCAGTTGTTCAACAATGCTGCCCAGGCGGTTCAGGTCGCGATAGATGGTGCGCTCAGTCACCTTGAACTCTGCAGCCAGTTCTTGCCGGCTGGGACGTTCGTCCAGATTGAGCTTGAGCAGGATTTCCGCCAGCCGGTTGGCCAGCATTTCGTGTTTGGGTGGATCAACTGACATGAAACAGTCCGCTTGGAAAAATCTGACATGTGAAGCAGTAAACCACAACGGACTGACAGGCTATGTCAGCACAATTTAGGTTTTTATCGCATCCGAGTATGATTTATATTGAATCATCGAGCAAGTCACCAACCCGTTGTCGTCAGCAATTGTCATTTATCACCAGGCTTGATCAGCCTTAGCCAGGGATAGCGCCACCCTGACAACAAAAAGCGCCGGATAGTCCGGCGCTGGGTCAAGGCTCAAGAGACGCCACAAGGCGCCACATTTAGAGTCGCTAACAAAACCCAGCGAAGCGGCCCTGGCTAGGCGTGTGACCGCAGACAGTACAAGCAGTACGGCAAGGTCACACAACAACGCCAGGGGGTTTTGTTAGCGGCTCTTATTCGGATTTCGGCTCCGGCGAACGGCTCGGCTTGTACTGACACGGCGCCGGCAGTTGCTTATGCCAGCGCGGGTCCACATCGCTGGCGCACACCCAGCGCACATCGCCATCCTCTTCCAGCCAGCCCTTGAGCAGCAGGCGCTGGCCGTCCAGATGGCGGCCGGTGTCCTGCAATTGCACCGACACGGTCAGCAGCCGGTCCTGGGCGCTGGCCTGCCAGCTGCCGGGCACAAAGTGGCTGCCTGCCGGCGCTTCGCCCAATGTGGCCATGGCCAGGCTGGCCGGCCACGGTTGGCCGCGCTGTTCGCGGCCGAGTTTTTCTGCCGCAGGCTTGATGGCCTCCAGCTGGTTGTACGCCTCGGTGGCGCGCTCGCGCACCTGCACATCCAGCCACGACGACAAGGCCACCGCGCCCAGCGCGCCGGCTACCAGCAACACCATCATCTGACCAATCAGGGTCAAGCCCTGTTGCGCCGGCGTTGCCCGCCGCGCCCTGAAAACCTGCTTCATGCCACTTTCCTGAAATAAATCGCCCACCGCGCAGGTTTGCCTGCCGCCGCCGGACTGCTTAGACTGCCTGTTTTACGTTCTGCCCCGGATTTGTCATGCCCAGCACTGATTGGCTCAGCCGCAGCACCCGCGCCGTCTGGCACCCCTGCACGCAAATGCAGCGCCACGAAACCTTTCCGCTGATTCCCATCGCCCGTGGCGAAGGGGTGTGGCTGATCGACTTTGACGGCAAGCGTTATCTGGACGCAGTCAGCTCGTGGTGGGTCAATCTGTTTGGCCACGCCAACCCGCGCATCAACGCCGCGCTGATCGACCAGCTGGGCCGGCTGGAGCATGTGATGCTGGCCGGCTTTACCCACCAGCCGGTGGTGGAGTTGTCCGAGCGGCTGGCCGCCCTGTCCGGGCTGGGCCATGCATTTTACGGCTCGGACGGCGCCAGCGCGACGGAAATCGCGCTGAAAATGAGTTTTCAGTACTGGCAGCAAAGCGGCGCCCCACAAAAAAGCCGCTTTATCCATCTGGAACACAGCTACCACGGCGAAACCCTGGGCGCGCTGGCGGTCACCGACGTGCCACTGTTCCGCCAGACCTATGCCCCACTGCTGAACGCCGCGCTGACCGCGCCCAGCCCCGATGCGCGGCTGGCCGGCCCCGGCGAAACCGCCGAAACCGTCGCCCGCCGCGCCGCCGCCGGGCTGGAAGCGCTATTGCAGCAACACGCTGGCGAGGTGGCGGCGCTGATTATCGAGCCGCTGGTGCAAGGCGCCGCCGGCATGGCCATGCACCATCCGCTGTACCTGGCCGAGGCGCGCCGGCTGTGCAGCCAATATGGCGCGCACCTGATCGCTGACGAAATCGCCGTCGGCTTTGGCCGCACCGGCACGCTGTTCGCCTGCGAGCAGGCCGGCGTGCGCCCGGACTTTTTGTGTTTGTCCAAGGGCATCACCGGCGGCTACCTGCCGCTGTCCTGCGTGCTGACCACCGATGAGGTGTATGCGGCGTTTTACCACCCGGACATCCGTCGCGGCTTCTTGCATTCGCACAGCTACACCGGCAATGCGCTGGCCTGCCGCGCCGCGCTGGCGGTGCTGGACATCTTTGCCGAAGACGACGTGCTGGCGCAAAACCGCGCCAAGGCCGCCGCCTTTGCCCCGCTGCTCGCACCGCTGCAAGCGCACCCGGCGGTGCGTCACTTCCGCCAGCAGGGCATGATCTGGGCGTTTGACGTGGCCACCACGCGCAGCGACTTTGCCCTGGCGTTTTTCAGCGCCATGCTGGAGCAAGGCTGCTTGCTGCGCCCGATTGGCCAGACGGTGTATTTCATGCCGCCGTATGTGATTGAGGCAGAACAGATGGCACAACTGGTGAACGCCACCTTGCGCACACTGGATGCGCTGGTGGGCGATGGCGACGCTCAGGCAGGCGAACAAGAGCCAGCTGTGCCGTGAGCCGCGCCCGGCACGGTTAATCCATCAAACATGGACGCGCCGTCCACCCCAAAGGCGGGGCTAAGACTGGCCGTCGGGCGGAGGTGGGGTGTCCTGGCGCAAATCTGCGTCAAACGCCGCTTCCAGCCGCCAGGTGGCCAGGGAAATTTCCTTGAGAAAACACACCAGGCTGGCAATCAGCGACAGCATGCCGCAGACAAACAGCGCAGCAATCAGCGGCGACAGCTCGCTGCCCAACTCCACACCAATGAACAGCAAGGAAATCACCACACAAATCAGTAAAGCGCACAGTGTGCTGTAGCGAATGGCAAAGTGAATCAGCCGCGAACGCCGTTGCAGCAGCGCCATCTCGGCCCGATGCGGGATGATCTGTTCAGCCGGCAGGCTGCGCAACTGGCGATAGCGATCGACAATCCGCCCCAGCCGGTTGACCAGCACGCCCAGCAGTGAACCAACCCCGGTCAGCAAAAACACCGGGGCAACGGATTGTTGAATGGCGTGAGCCAGGGTAGGGATGGCAGAGGTCAGCTCCATGCAAGCTCCGTGGCGCAGGGCGCCATCATGACAGCGCAAAAGCATAGCGGGCGCGGCGTTGGCAAACAAGCGCCGAAAACGGCCATCCCCGTCAGCACACGCGGCGCGCGCAAGCCTCCCCTCAGCCTGCGCCAGCTTTGTATAATGGCGCACCGCAATTTTCAGGAATGGCCTTATGCAGTCCGTCATCCACGCCAGCCAGCGCATTGTCGTCAAGGTCGGCTCCAGTCTGGTCACCAACGATGGCAAGGGCCTGGACCACGCCGCGCTGTCGCGCTGGGCCAGCGAAATCGCCGACCTGACCCGCCGGGGCAAGCAAGTGGTGCTGGTGTCGTCCGGCGCGATTGCCGAAGGACTGCAACGGCTGGGCTGGGCGACCCGACCCAAGGCGGTGCACGAATTGCAAGCCGCCGCCGCCGTTGGCCAGATGGGGCTGGTGCAGGCGTATGAAACCGCGTTTCGCGCCGAAGGCCTGAAAACCGCCCAGGTGCTGCTCACCCACGAAGACCTGGCCGACCGCACCCGCTATCTGAACGCCCGCTCGACGCTGATCACCCTGCTCAAGCTGAATGTGGTGCCGATCATCAACGAAAACGACACGGTGGCCACCAGCGAAATCCGCTTTGGCGACAACGACACCCTGGGCGCACTCGTCACCAATTTGATTGAAGCCGACGCGCTGATCATCCTTACCGACCAGCAAGGCTTGTACACCGCCGATCCGCGCAAGCACGCCGACGCCGAGTTTGTGCACGAGGCGCAGGCGGGCGACCCGCGTCTGGAAGACATGGCCGGCGGCGCCGGCAGCTCAGTGGGCACGGGCGGCATGATCACCAAGATCATCGCCGCCAAGCGCGCCGCGCGCAGCGGCGCCGCCACGGTGATTGCCTGCGGGCGCGAAGCCAATGTGCTGTCGCGGCTGGCTGACGGCGAGGCGATTGGCACCCAGCTGATTGCCGCCGACACCCCGCTGCTGGCGCGCAAACAATGGCTGGCCGATCATCTGCAACTGGCCGGCCGCCTGGTGCTGGACGAAGGCGCCGCCCATGCCGTCGTGCACAAAGGCACCAGCCTGCTGCCGATTGGCGTGGTGGCGGTGGAAGGAGAGTTCCTGCGCGGCGAAGCGCTGGCCTGCGTCGATCCGCAAGGCCACGAAGTGGCGCGCGGGCTGGTCAACTACAGCTCGGACGAAACCCGGCTGATCATGCGCCACGCCACCCGTGAGATCGAATCCATTCTGGGCTATATGGGCGAACCGGAGCTGATTCACCGGGATAATATGGTCAGCGTGTAGCAGCGCTTAACGTCGCTCACAAAACTCAGCGCGGAGGTCCTGGCCAGGCGCGTGGCCGCAGACAGCGCCAGCAGCCTCACCACGCCATAAGAGTTTTGTGAGCGACACTCAGGAGCACCGCGTTTATCCCTTACCCGGCGTCCTCGTCCAAGCCAACAGCCAACTCGGCCTGCAATGCTTCAATGCTTGGCAATTGATCGCGCAGCGCCTCTGGCAGCGTATGTGACAGCGCATAAGTGGCCAGACCCAAAGGCTTTTGGATATCGGATAAGGCATATTCCGCCACCAGCCTATCCTTGCTCTTGCACAACAAAAGCCCGATGGTGGGCGCATCCTGTTCACCGCGTAGCTGCTGGTCTACGGCCTTCAAATAAAAATTGAGCTTACCGGCAAACTCTGGCTCAAAATCCACGGTTTTCAGCTCAACCACCACATAGCAATGCAAACGGGCGTGATAGAACA
Source organism: Rivihabitans pingtungensis (assembly GCF_003201855.1). Lineage (GTDB taxonomy): Bacteria > Pseudomonadota > Gammaproteobacteria > Burkholderiales > Aquaspirillaceae > Rivihabitans > Rivihabitans pingtungensis. The sequence continues at coordinate 139,935 of NZ_QJKI01000005.1, forward strand.
GCAGATCGAGAAAAAACTCACGCTCGCCCACTTGCAGCGGCACTTGCCGGCCCATGTAAGCAAAGCCAGCGCCCAGCTCCAACAGAAATTGCGTGATATGGTCAATCAGCGCCCGCTCCAGCTCGCGCTCGGTATGCTCTGGCGTCAGCGAGAGAAAGTCGAACAGATACGGGTCTTTCAGCAACTGTGTCGCCAAATCTGACTGCGACGGCGGCAAGGTCTGGGCAAAGTTGGTGATAGCCTGTCCTTCACGCTGCCACAAGCCGCTTTCGATCTGGTGAGTCAACACTGCGCGACTCCAGCCATGCGCCTGGGTTTGCTGCACGTAGTACCAGGCTTCAGCGTGGCTGCGACACTTACTCACGACAGTCACGTGATGCCACCACGGAATGGCGAATAATTGCGAAGCAGGCTGCTTCGCAATTGACGGGGCATGGCTCCAAAAGCTGTGCCAGCGCCGAATGTGCTCCAGATTGCGCTTGGAAAACCCTTTCACACCAGGAAAAGCCTGCATCAAATCACGGCTCAGTTTTTCCAGAAAACCACTGCCCCAGGCATGATGCGCCTGCTTGGCGACAATCTCGGCGCCCAACTCCCAGTAAAACTGCAACAATGCCGTGTTCACCGACACTGCCGCCTTGAGCTGCACGCGCCGAAAGCGGGTTTTCAGATCAGCCAGCCAGCTTCGATAATCCGGTGACGCCGAAATATCCAGATCCATGCTGCGCGCCTCTCCATGCGCTGTTAAACCATTGCCGATTCGTTTACTCCGCCCGCCACAGCCCCGACTTGCCGCCTTGTTTTTCCAGCAGGCGCACTTCACCGATCACCATGCCGCGATCCACCGCCTTGCACATATCGTAGATGGTCAGCAGGCCGATTTGCACGGCGGTCAGCGCTTCCATTTCCACGCCGGTTTTGCCAACGGTTTCGGCGGTCACCTGGCAGGTGATGGCGCTGGCGGCGGCGTCCAGCTGAAATTCGACATCGACATGGCTCAGCGCCAGCGGGTGACACAGCGGAATCAGCGTGCTGGTGTGTTTGCTGGCCATGATGGCGGCGACGCGGGCAATGCCCAGCACGTCGCCTTTTTTGTGGCTGCCGCTTTGCACCAGAGCAAAGGTGTCCGGCTGCATGCGGATCACGCCGCTGGCGATGGCGCGGCGGTGGGTGTCGGCTTTGTCGCCGACATCGACCATATGCGCCTGGCCGTCGGCGTTGAAGTGAGTCAGTGCCGACATGGGCGCTCCTTGCAATCAATCAGGCCGCCGGCAAAGACGCCGGCGGCAAACAGGGGGAAATCCGCTCAGGCGGCTTGGGGCAGGCGATGGAAGCTGGACGGCGCGTCGCTGGGGCGGCGGAAGGTGGCGTATTCCCAGGCGTCCGGCCGCGCCTGCAATTCGCGCAGCAGCTTGTTGTTCATGGCGTGGCCAGACTTGAAGCCGGAAAAAGCGGCAATCAGCGGGTGGCCAATCATGTACAGGTCGCCGATGGCGTCGAGAATCTTGTGGCGGACAAATTCGTTGTTAAAGCGCAGGCCGTCTTTGTTCAGCACCGAGTCGTCGTCGATCACGATGGCGTTGTCCAGATTGCCGCCCAGGCCCAGGCCGTTCATGCGCATGTATTCAACTTCGTGCATAAAGCCAAAGGTGCGCGCGCGGCTGACTTCGTCGATATACGATTGCGCGGCAAAGTCGATGGTCAGGTGTTGCGGGGTGCGGCGAAACACCGGGTGATTGAATTCGATTTCCAGGCTGACGGTAAAGCCGTCATACGGGGTGAGCTTCACCCATTTGTCGCCTTCCACCACTTCCAGCGGCTTGAGCACGCGAATATAGCGCTTGAGCGCGGTTTGCTCGCTGATGCCGGCGCTGTCCAGCAGATAGATAAACGGCGCGGCGCTGCCGTCCATGATCGGCGTTTCCGGGCCGGTCATTTCTACAATCAGGTTGTCGATGCCCAGGCCGGCCAGGGCGCTCATCAGGTGCTCGACGGTGGCCACGCGCACGCCGTTTGGGTCCACCAGGGTGGACGACAGACGGGTGTCGTTGACCAGCGCAGGTTCGGCGCGCAATTCAACCGGCGGGGTGAGGTCGGTGCGACGAAAGATGATGCCGGTGTCGGGCGGGGCGGGGCGCAGGGTGAGTTTCACCCGTTCGCCGGAATGCAGGCCGACGCCGCTGGCGGAGATGGTTTGGCTGAGTGTGCGCTGGTGAATCATGCCGGGTCCCTTCTGGCGACAGGGGGCGAAACGATGTGATGAAGTCTAACACAGCCGAATTGACCGGCTGATTGATTGTCTTGCCGACTCTGATAGCCCAGCACTATCAAAGTTCCGAAGGCAATAAAAATCCGCGCCTGCCCGCGAAAGGCGGGCAGCCGTCATGCGTTGTCGAGGCAACGCACCAAGCGGACAGGCGCGAAACCGGGGCGTGTTCGCGCGGCGCAGCCTACGCCGCACGCACACACAGTCAGCTTCAATCAGCCTGGCGGCGCAGGAAAGCCGGAATATCGAACGAATCGCCCACCGAGGGATTAGAGAAATCCACCTGCTGCGGCGCGCCACGGCCCGAACGGGCGCGGAACACGCTGGGTTTGTCGAAATCCGGCTGCTGGAAGTCCGGCACTTCCATGGTGGTGCCATCGGTGCCATTCTTCACCACTTTCAGTTGCTCGCGACGTTCTTCGCGTGCAGGTTTCTTGCCGCCGCCCAGCCCGGTGGCGATCAAGGTCACACGGATTTCGTCTTCCGACATGCCGTCTACTTCAGCGGTGCCGAATTTCACTTCGGCGTCGGCGTGGGCGTAGTTGCGGATGATTTCCATGATTTCATGGTATTCACGCAGCAGCAGGCAGCCCGGGGCGGTAGAGATGTTCACCAGCACGCCGCGTGCGCCGTCCAGGCTGATGTCGTCCAACAGCGGGCTGGCAACGGCCTCTTCAGCGGCAATGCGCGAGCGATCCAGGCCGGAAGCCACGGCCGAGCCCATCATCGCCATGCCCATCTGGCCCATCACGTTCTTGACGTCGGCAAAGTCAACGTTGATGAAGCCCGGGCAGGTAATCACTTCAGCGATGCCGGCCACGGCACCGCGCAGCACATCATCAGCGGCGCGGAAGGCCTGGCGCATGGTCACATCCGAGCCCAGCACTTGCAGCAGCTTCTCGTTGGGGATGACGATCAGCGAATCGACGTATTTTTTCAGTTCTTCGATGCCTGCGCCGGCCACTTGGTGGCGACGGCCTTCGTGCGAGAACGGGCGGGTGACCACGCCAACGGTCAGAATGCCCATTTCCTTGGCGATTTCGGCAATCACCGGCGCAGCGCCGGTGCCGGTGCCGCCGCCCATGCCGGTGGCGATGAACACCATATTGGCGCCGCGCAGCACTTCAGCGATGCGGTCGCGGTCTTCGATGGCGGCGCTGCGGCCGACATCCGGGTTGGCGCCTGCGCCCAGGCCCTTGGTCAGGGTCTGGCCGATTTGAATCTGCACCGGCGCACGATTGCGGCGCAAGGCCTGGGCGTCGGTATTGGCGGCGATGAATTCAACGCCCTTGACCTGGCTTTCGATCATGTTATCGACGGCATTGCAGCCACCACCCCCGACGCCAATCACCTTGATGACGGCTTCGGGTGCGATTTCCTGCACCATCTCAAAGACCATGTTGGAAGACATGACGGTTCTCTCCTCGAAAAACTGCGTTGACGACTGCCCTATAAAACAAAAAATGTCGCTACAACGATAATGCGTGCGTCAGAAATTCCCGGCGAACCAGGCTTTCATCCGCGAGAACAGGCCACCCACCGAGGCGGTTTCGGGTTTTGGACCTGCGGTTTTTTGCAACTGATCCTTGCCGATCAGCAACAAGCCGATCGACGTGGAAAAGCGGGGATCCTTCACCGCTTCGGCCAGCCCGCCGAAGTATTTGGGTACCCCCACCCGGACCGGCATGTGGAATACTTCTTCCGCCAGTTCCACCATGCCGGGCATTTTGGCTGCCCCACCGGTCAATACGATGCCGGAGGACAGCACATCTTCAAAACCGGTGCGGCGCAGTTCCTGTTGAATCAATTGGAACAATTCTTCCACACGCGGCTCGATCACTTCTGCCAGGGTGGCGCGCGACAGCTGGCGCGGCCCGCGCTCACCCACGCCGGGCACGTCAATCATATCTGCCGGATCCGCCAGTTGCATCAACGCGCAACCGTGAACCAGCTTGATATCTTCGGCCTCTTTGGTTGGCGTACGCAAAGCCATGGCAATGTCATTGGTAATCTGATCCCCGGCAATCGGAATCACCGCCGTGTGGCGAATCGCCCCACGGGTGTACACGGCAATATCGGTGGTGCCGCCGCCGATGTCGATCAGGCACACGCCCAGATCGCGCTCATCGTCAGTCAACACCGCCGTGGCCGATGCCAGTGGCTGAAGGATCAGATCGGCGACGTCCAGATTGCAACGTCGCACACACTTCAAAATATTTTGCGCGGCGCTGACCGCCCCGGTGACGATGTGCACCCGGGTTTCCAGGCGCACGCCACTCATGCCCAGCGGTTCGCGCACGTCTTCCTGACCGTCAATGGAAAACTCCTGGGTCAGGATGTGCAGCACTTGGTGATCCGGCGGTGTGGTCACCGCCCGCGCCGTCTCGATCACCCGATCAATATCAGCCTGGGTGACTTCACGCTCACGAATCGCCACCATGCCGTGAGAATTTACGCTTTTAATATGGCTGCCGGCAATCCCGGTAAATACTTGGTGAATGGTGCAGTCAGCCATCAGCTCGGCTTCTTCCACTGCACGCTGAATGGCTTGCACGGTGGATTCGATATTCACCACCATGCCCTTTTTCAGGCCACGCGACGATGTCTGACCCATGCCGATGATGTTCAGCGCGCCATCCTCGAGCACCTCGGCCACGGCGGCAACAATCTTGGACGTGCCCACATCCAGCCCGACCAGCAGGTTTTTAGGTTCTCTCGGTTTGCTCACCACGTGCTCCGTTAAGCTTTCGTATTCATTCAGGCCGCCGGACGCGGCATGGCCGGAGTGCCCTTGCCCGGCTTGTAGTCCGGCATGCGCACGGCAAAGCCGTTGGGGTAGCGCAAATCCACATATTCAATTTTGTACGACAGGCGCGACAGTTGATCGCGCCAGCTGGCAGCAAAGCGGCCCACCCGCAGGCCGATGTCCTGGCGCCCCAACTCCAGGATCACACTATTGTCCAGCTTGACCTGCCAGGCGCGCCGCGCCGACAGTTTCAGTTCTTCCGGCAGCACGCCCACCGGTTGTAATACCTGCTTGAATGCCAGATAGGCGGCAAGCATTTCTTTCTCACTGCCCTTGGGGCCAGCCAGCAGCGGCAACGGCTGGCTGAATGCCGCGTCAAACCATTCGCCGTAGGTGTTCACCAGACCATTTTCTGCCCAGCGGGCAGCAGCCTGGTGTTCTTCAACGTCGATTTCCAGCCGGTCCGGCCAACTGCGCCGCACCGAAACTTTACGCACCCACGGCAGTTTCTCGAACGCCGCACGGGTTTCGGTGATATCCACCGTCAAGAACGAGCCTTTCAGCTCGTGCTCGGCCACATAACGCAACTGCTCCTGCGTCACGTGGGTAAGCTTGCTGCGGATATGCACCGCACGGATCGGCAGCAAGCCGCTCCTCACCACCCACTGCGCGCCCGCCACCAGCAGCGTCAGGATCGACGCCAGCAACAACAGGTTGGCGATGCCGCGCAGCAGCCGGTGGTTATCCCACATGCGCGCCGTCCAGGATGCGCAGGCACAGCGCATCAAATTCAATACCAGCCACCCGTGCTGCCATCGGCACCAGACTGTGGCTGGTCATGCCCGGCGAGGTGTTGATTTCCAGCAGGTAAAACCGGCCGGCGTCATCCAGCATGATGTCGATGCGGCCCCAGCCTTCGGCCCCCAGCACCTTGAACGCACGCAACACCGTATCGCGCATCTGCGCTTCCAGGTTCTCCGGCAAACCGCACGGACAGAAATACTGGGTGTCGTCGGTAAAATACTTGTGCTGATAGTCGTAATTGCCCTCTGGTGCGGCAATGCGAATCAGCGGCAAAGCCTGATCGTCCAGCACCGGCGCGGTGTATTCACGCCCGGCGATGAAACGCTCGGCAATCACCAGGCGGTCCAGGCTGGCGGCGTCGTGCCAGGCGGCAGCCAGTTGCCCCGGCTCGCTGACCTTGACGATGCCAATCGACGAGCCTTCGTGCGCCGGCTTGACCATCAGCGGCAAGCCCAGCCGCGCTTCCACCTCGGCAAAATCACTGTCGGCGGTCAGCACTTCGTACTCCGGGGTGGGAATGCCCACCGCCTGCCACACCAGCTTGGTGCGCCATTTGTCCATGCCGATGCTGGAGGCCATCACGCCACTGCCGGTGTAGGGCAGCTTCATCAGTTCCAGCGCGCCTTGCACCGTGCCATCTTCGCCACCGCGACCGTGCAGGGCGATGAACACGCGATCAAACCCTTCATCCTGCAGTGCCGACAGCGGTTTTTCCGCCGGGTCGAAGGCATGGGCGTCCACGCCCTGGCGACGCAGGGCGTCAAGCACAGCCTGACCGCTCATCAGCGAGACTTCCCGCTCGGCGGAGGCGCCGCCAAACATCACCGCCACTTTGCCGTATTGCTTCATTCCTGCTTCCTCATCCACGCGCAGCGGCGGCCAGCTTGCCCGGCGTGGCGCCAATCGAGCCCGCGCCCATGGTCAGCACCACATCACCGTCGCGGACAAATTCCATGATGGCCGCCGGCAATTCGGCCACCTGCTCGACAAACACCGGCTCAAGCTTGCCAGCCACACGCAAGGCGCGCGCCAGTGCGCGACCATCAGCGGCAACAATCGGCGCTTCGCCCGCCGGGTAGACTTCAGTCAACAACACACCATCCACCGTACCCAGCACGCGGACAAAGTCCTCGAACAGGTCGCGGGTGCGCGAGTAGCGATGCGGCTGGAAGGCCAGCACCAAGCGTCGCCCCGGAAATGCCCCGCGCGCGGCGGCCAGCGTGGCGGCCATTTCCACCGGATGATGGCCGTAGTCATCCACCAGCGTGAAGCTGCCACCTGTCGGCACAGGCACTTCGCCATAGCGCTGAAAGCGCCGGCCCACACCAGAAAACTGCGCCAGGCCCTGACGGATGGCGTCGATGCCGGCGCCACACTCCAGGGCGATGGCGATGGTGGCCAGCGCATTGAGCACATTGTGGCGGCCCGGCGTGTTCAGCACGATGGGCTCACGATGCGTCTCGCCATTCACCCACACCGCGTCAAAGCGCATGCACTGACCATCCGGCACGACATTCTCGGCGCGCACCTGGGCGTCGGCGGCAAAGCCGTAAGTGGTCACCGGGCGCTTCACCTGCGGCAGAATGCTGCGCACATTGGCGTCGTCCACGCACAGTACGGCATGGCCATAAAATGGCAGCCGATGCAAAAAATCGACAAAAGCCTGCTTAAGTTTTTCCAGGCTGTGGTCGTAAGTATCCATATGGTCGGCGTCGATGTTGGTCACCACGGCCATCACCGGTTGCAGACACAAAAACGAAGCATCCGACTCATCCGCTTCGGCCACCAGGAAATCCCCCTGGCCCAGCCGGGCGTTGGTGCCGGCGGCTTCCAGCCGGCCGCCGATGACAAAGGTTGGATCCAGACCGGCGGCGCCCAGCACCGAGGCCACCAGACTGGTGGTGGTGGTTTTGCCATGGGTGCCGGCAATAGCGATGCCCTGCTTGAAGCGCATCAGCTCGGCCAGCATCATGGCGCGCGGCACCACCGGAATGCGCGCGGCCTCGGCAGCCAGCACTTCCGGGTTGTCGGCTTTCACCGCCGTGGATGTCACCACCACATCCGCGCCGGCAATATATCCGGCATCATGCCCAAAATACACTTTTGCCCCGGCGTTGACCAGACGGCGCGTGGTGGCGCTGTCGGCCATGTCCGAGCCGGACACGGCGTAACCCAAGGTCAGCAAGACCTCGGCGATGCCGCTCATGCCGACGCCGCCGATGCCGACAAAGTGAATATGCTTGACTCGATGTTTCATCGCTCGATGCGTTCCAGCCGCCCCGCGTCCGGGGCAACGTCAAAAAGTTTGCTATTGTGCCGCAAAGCGGGCCTGGCAGTACATATTTACATCGTTTGTCATGGCGCCAGTTCAGCGCACACGTCGGCCACCTTGCTTGCCGCGTCGGTCAAAGCCATGCGCCGCGCCGCCTGCGCCATCTCCAGACAGCGCTCTCGCGTCAGCGCCGCCAGCCAATCGGCCAAGGCTTCGGCGTTCAGTTCACCCTGCGGCCACAGCCGCGCAGCGCCAGCGTCAGCCAGATAACGCGCGTTGCCGGTCTGGTGGTCGTCCACCGCGTGCGGATACGGCACCAGCACACTGCCCACCCCCACCGCCGCCAGCTCGGCCACGGTCAGTGCACCGGCGCGGCAAATCACCAGATCCGCCTGGGCGTATTCGCTGGCCATGTCGTCGATAAAGCTGCGGCAGTCGGCATTCACTTTCACAGCGGCGTAAGCGGCCCTCAGCGCGTCGATCGCCTTGGCGCCGGCCTGGTGGGTCACCTGCGGGCGCTGCGTCGCTGGCAAGCGCGCCAGCGCCGCCGGCAGCGCCTCGTTCAGCGCCTGCGCGCCCAGACTGCCGCCCACCACCAGCACGCGCAAGGGGCCGTTGCGGCCGGCAAAACGCGCCTCGGGCGCCGGCACGGCGGCGATGGCGGCGCGCACCGGATTGCCCACTAGCCCCTCGCGCTGCGGAAACGCCGCCGGAAAGGCAAACAAGGTGCGCGAAGCCAGCCGCGACAACAGCCGGTTGGTCAGCCCGGCCACCGAGTTCTGCTCGTGAATCACCAGCGGCTTGAACAACAGCCGGGTCATCAGCCCGCCGGGAAAGCCGGTGTAGCCGCCAAACCCCACCGACACATCCGGCCGGTGGCGAAAAATCACATTGGCCGCGCCGGCCAAGGCGCGCGCCAGCATCCACGGCAGCGACAGCCAGCGGCGCAGACCATTGCCGCGCATGCCGCGCATCGGCAGGGTTTCCAGCGTATAGCCGTGCTGCGGCACGAGTGTGGTTTCCATGCCGCCTTCGGCGCCAAGAAACACCAGCGTCCAGCCGCGCGACTTGAGTTCGTCCGCCACCGCCAGCGCCGGGAAAATATGCCCGCCGGTGCCGCCGGTCATGATCAGGGCAGTGCGTCTTGCCATCTTGCTTATACCTTGTAGCCGCGCAGGGTCTGGCGGTTTTCCCAGTCAATGCGCAGCAGAATCGCCAGCGCCGAACAATTGGCCAGCAGTGCGCTGCCGCCATAGGACAGCAGCGGCAGGGTCAGACCCTTGGTCGGCAACAGGCCCATGTTCACGCCGATATTGATAAACGACTGCACGCCCAGCCAGATGCCCATGCCCTGCGCCACCAGCGCCTGAAAATAACGCTCCTGGTCGCGCGCCTGCGCGGCAATCACAAAGGCGCGACGCACCACGGTGGCAAACAGGGCAATCACCACGGCGATGCCGATAAAGCCGCATTCTTCGGCAATCACCGCCATCAAAAAGTCAGTATGCGCTTCTGGCAGGTAGAACAGTTTTTCCACGCTGCCGCCCAGGCCCACGCCCAGCCACTCGCCCCGGCCAAAGGCAATCAGCGAGTGCGACAACTGATAGCCCTTGCCGTACGGGTCTTGCCAAGGATCCATAAAGCCGGTCACCCGTTGCAAGCGGTAAGGCGAGCTGATGATCAGCACCACAAAAGCCCCCAGACTGACCACCAGCAGCGCGGCAAAAATCCGCCCGTTGATGCCGCCCAGAAACAGTGTGCCCATGGCAATCGAGGCAATCACGGTAAAGGCGCCAAAGTCGGGCTCCAGCAGCAGCAAGGCGCCGGTGGCGATCACCGCAATGGCCATTGGCATAAAGCCTTTGCGCACGCTGTGCATCCACTCGGCCTTGCGCACGGTGTAATTGGCGGCATACATCACCACCGCCAGCTTCATCAGTTCGGATGGCTGCAAATTCAGCACCACCAGATTGATCCAGCGCCGCGAGCCGTTCACCACTTTGCCGATGCCAGGCACCAGCACCAGGATCAACAGCACAAAGGCGCCAACAAACAGATACGGTGCTTTCTCCTGCCAGACCCGGCTCGGAATGTGGTACACCACCCAGCCGACAATCAGTGAGATGGTCAGATACACGCCATGGCGGATCAGGTAAAAATGGCGGTTATGCGTGTCCGGGTCGGCCTCGGCGTAGGCAATCGATGCCGAATACACCATGACAAAACCAATCGACAGCAATAAGGCCACCGCCCAGATCAGCGCATCGTCGTGGTCGGTCAGCGGCACGCTGGCGCGCGGCGCGGCCTCACGGCTCAATAAGCCAGCGAATTTCACGCCGCCTCCCCGGCCAGGGCCCGTGCGGCAGAGATAAACACCTCGGCGCGATGTGCGTAGTTGCGGAACATGTCCAGGCTGGCGCAGGCCGGCGACAGCAGCACCACATCGCCCGGCTGCGCAACCTCATAGGCCAGGCGGGTGGCTTCTTCCAGCGTGTCCACCCGCTGCACCGGCACGCTCACGCCGGCCAGGGCAGCGGCGATACGCTCGGCGTCGCGGCCAATCAACAGCACCGCGCGGGCAATGCGCGCCACGGCCGGGGCCAGGGGCGAAAAATCCTGGCCCTTGCCGTCGCCGCCGGCAATCAGCACCACCGGCCGGGTCATGCCATTCAGCGCGGCTTCGGTGGCGCCGACATTGGTGCCTTTGGAATCGTCGTAAAAGTCCACGCCCTGATGCTGCAAGACATGCTCCACCCGATGCGCCAGCCCCTTGAACGCGCACAGGCCGTCCAGCAGCGCCGCGCGCGGCAGGCCAATCGCCTCGCACAAGGCCAGCGCGGCCAGCGCGTTGGCGGCGTTATGCAGGCCGGTGAGCTGCATGCGGGCAAAATCCAGCACCGGCTTACCGTCCACCGCCAGCCACACCGCCTCGCCATCGCGGCGCAGGCCATAGGCGGCCGGCGCGTTCAGCGCAAAGCGGCGGATATCGCGGCCCGGACGCGCCATGGCGCGGCAGAACATATCGTCCTGATTGAGCACCTGCACGCCGTCGCCGGCAAAAATGGCCGTCTTGCTGTGCGCGTAATCCAGCAAATCCTGATAACGGTCGAGGTGGTCTTCAGAGATATTCAGCACCGTGGCGGCGTCGGCGCGCAGGCTGCGCACGCCCTCCAGCTGAAAGCTGGACAACTCCAGTACAAACGCCTCCGGCCAGACGCCGCTGTCTTCGATGTCGCACAGCGCGTCCAGCACCGGCAGGCCGATATTGCCGGCCACCACGGTGTTCAGCCCGGCGTGCTGGCACAAATGCCCCACCAGCGAGGTCACCGTGGTCTTGCCGTTCGAGCCGGTGATGGCGATCACCTTGCTGGCCTGCCCGGCGATGGCGCGGGCAAACAACTCCACATCGCCGATCACCTCGCCGCCAGCCTGGGCAAACGCCACGATTTGCGGCGTGGCCAAGGGCACGCCGGGGCTGACCACCAGCAGCTGGCAGCCAGCAAAACTGTCGGCGGTGAAGGGGCCGGCGCGCAGCTCGGCCTCAGGGGCCAGTTGCGCCAGCTCGGCCAGATGCGGCGGCGCCGTGCGGCTGTCAATCGCCACCAGCCGCGCGCCGCGACGCGCCAGCCAGCGCAGCGCCGACAGGCCGCTGTCGCCCAGGCCAACCACGCCGATGGTGAGTCCGTGCAAATCCTTCATCGCCTCTTGCTCTCTTATCGCAGTTTCAGGGTGGACAGGCCAGCCAGCACCAGCATCATGGTGATGATCCAGAAGCGCACCACCACCTGGGTTTCCTTCCAGCCCTTCAATTCATAGTGGTGATGCAGCGGCGCCATGCGAAACACCCGCTTGCCGGTGAGCTTGAAGCTGCCCACCTGAATCATCACCGACAGCGCTTCCATCACGAACACCCCGCCCATGATGAACAGCACGATTTCCTGACGCACAATCACCGCCACCGTGCCCAGGGCCGCGCCCAGGGCCAGCGCGCCGACGTCGCCCATGAACACCTGCGCCGGGTAGGCGTTGAACCACAAAAACGCCAGACAGGCGCCGCACATGGCCGAGCAGAACACCACCACTTCGTGCGCACCGGGAATATGCGGCAAGCCCAGATACTTGGCGAACACCGCGTGGCCGGCCACATAGGCAAACACCGCCAGCGCAGCGCTGACCAGCACCACCGGCAGGGCGGCCAGGCCATCCAGGCCGTCGGTCAGGTTGACGGCATTCGAGGTGCCGACAATCACGAAATAAGTCAGCACGCAAAAGCCAATCGCGCCAAACGGGTAAACCACGTTCTTGAAGAACGGCACGATAAACTCGGTGGATGCCGGCAAGTGCGCGGTGCCAGACAAAAACAAACCGGCGGCAATGGCGATGGCCGACTGCCAGAACATCTTGGCGCGCGCCGACAGGCCTTTCGGGTTTTTGTACACCACCTTGCGGTAGTCATCGACAAAGCCAATCAAGCCCGTGCCGCCAGTCACCGCCAGCAGCAGCCAGACAAAACGGTTGCTCAGGTCAGCCCACAGCAGCGTGGTCAGGCCGATGGACAACAAAATCAGCGTGCCGCCCATGGTCGGCGTGCCAGCCTTGATCAAATGCGTTTGCGGGCCGTCGTCGCGCACCGCCTGGCCGACTTTCAGCTCGGTCAGTTTGCGAATCACCCACGGCCCCAGATACAGACCAATGCCCAGCGAAGTCAGCGTGGCCAACACCGCGCGCAAGGTGATGTAATTCAGCACATTGAATGTGCGGATATGTTCGCTCAGCCAGTTGGCCAGCAGCAGTAACACGTTGCAGCTCCCTCAGATCATCTGGATTGCTGCGCCCCCCGCCACACTGCGCGGGCAGCGCCATGCAATCCTGGTTTTTATATGTGTCATCCGCCGCGCCCCCGCGCGGCGGTCAAACTCAGTGTGCCGCCGCCGGGGCTTGCCCCAGCAAGGCGGCGCTGACCCGCTCCATGCGCATGAAGCGCGAACCCTTGACCAGCACCGTCGCCGGCGCGTGCAACAGCGGTGCAAGCCCGGCCAGCAGCGCATCGAGGTCAGCGTAATGCTGGCCGCCCGAACCAAACGCCGCCACCGTGTGTGCGCTCAGCTCGCCCAGACCATGCAGGCTGTCGATGCCCAGCTCGCGGGCAAAAGCGCCGACTTCGGCGTGCATGGCCGGGCCGCCATCGCCCAATTCGCCGATATCGCCCAGCACGGCGTGGCGCGCGCCCGGCTGCGTCGCCAGCACGCGCAGCGCGGCGCGCATGGAGTCCGGGTTGGCGTTGTAGGTGTCGTCCAGCACCAGCACGCCGTCGGCGCGCAGTTTGCGCTGCAAGCGGCCGGGCGCGCCGGCAAACTGGCTCAAGCCTTGGGCAATCGCCGACGCCGACACGCCCAGGGCAATCGCCAGGCTGACCGCAGTCAGGGCGTTGCGCGCCACATGCTCGCCCGGCGCGGGAATCTCCGCGACAATCGGCCCCAGCGGCGTGGCCAGGGTCAGCGCCACGCGGTCGCTGTGCAGTTGGCAATCGGTGACGTGCACCTCGCCCTGCGACCAGCCAAAACCCATCTGGCGGGCGTCGCCAGCGAGGGTTTGCCACAGGCCGGCGTAGGCGTCGTCCAGGTTCACGCAGGCGGTGACGCCGGCAGGCAAGGATTCAAACAGCTCGCCCTTGGCGCGGGCGATGTCCGCCACCGAGGCAAAATGGCCGGCGTGGGCGCGCTGGGCGTTGTTGATGGCCACCGCATCGGCGCGCGCCAGGCTGGCCAGATAGCGGATTTCGCCGGGATGGTTCATGCCCATCTCGATCACGGCAAAGCGGTGTGCCGCGCGCAGGCGCAGCAAGGTCAGCGGCACGCCGATGTCGTTGTTCAGATTGCCGGCGGTGGCCAGCACGGCGTCTTCGCCGGCTTCGGCCACCAGGATGGCGCGCAGCATTTCCTTGACGCTGGTCTTGCCGCTGCTGCCGGTGATGCCGGCCATGCGCCCGGCAAAGCCCACCGTGCGCCAGTGCGCCGCCAGCCGGCCCAAGGCCGCCAGGGTGTCGTCCACCCGGATCAGGCTGGCGCCGGGCAGCTCAGGAAAATCCGCGCGCACCAGCGCCGCCGCCGCGCCAGCAGCCAGCGCGCCGGCGACAAAATCATGCGCGTCAAAGCGCTCGCCCTTGAGAGCGACAAATAAATCCCCGGCCTGCACGGCGCGGCTGTCGGTGGTGACGCGGGCAAAGCCGACGTCCGCGCCGCTGGCAAGGCCGCCTATCGCCTGGGCGGCGGCGTAAGTGGTCAGCATCACATCAGCCATGTTGGCGGCTCCAGCGGCTTAGCGCGGCCTCGGCCACGGCAAAATCAGAAAACGGCTGCTTGACGCCGGCGATGTCCTGGTATTCCTCGTGGCCCTTGCCGGCAATCAGCACCACATCGCCCGCCTGCGCCTGGGCAATCGCCCAGTCGATGGCGCGGGCGCGGTCGGCGTCCACATGGCCCGGCGCGGACATGCCGGCCAGAATATCGGCGATGATGGCCTCGGGCGCTTCGCTGCGCGGGTTGTCGCTGGTGACCACCGCCACATCGGCGCGCGCCTGGGCAATGCCGCCCATTTGCGGGCGCTTGCCGGGGTCACGGTCGCCGCCGCAGCCAAACACCGCATAGAGCTGGCCGCCGGCCGGGCGGATGTCGGCCAGGGTGGCCAGCGCCTTGTCCAGCGCGTCCGGGGTGTGGGCGTAGTCCACCACCACCAGGGGCAGCGCGCCGCCGCCCAGATGCTGCATGCGCCCGCGCGCCGGAGCGATGCGGCCCAGCGCCGCACAGGCGTCGGCCAGCGCCACGCCGTTGGCGCACAGCGCGCCCAGGCTGGCCAGCAGATTGGCGGCGTTAAAGCGACCCAACAGCGGCGATTCAATCCGGCCCTCGCCCCATGGCGTGCGCACGCTCAGCCGCAGGCCGGCCAGTGAGGCCTCCAGCTGGCTGACGGTGATGTCGCCACCGTCCAGCCCGTAGCTGAACACCTGCACGCCGCTGCCGGCCAGGCTGGCGACCAGCTCGCGGCCAAAGGGGTCATCCACATTGATCACCGCATGGCGCAGGCTCTGCCAGTGAAACAGGCGCGCCTTGCTGGCGCCGTAAGCAGCCATATCGCCGTGGTAGTCCAGATGGTCGCGGGTAAGGTTAGTGAACACCGCCGTGGCAAAGGCCACGCCGTTGACGCGAAACTGATCCAGCCCATGGCTGGAGACTTCCATCGCCACCACCTGCGCGCCCTCGGCGCGGTACTCGGCCAGCTTGTGCTGCACGGTCACCGGGTCGGGCGTGGTGTGGGTGGCGGCGGTGAGCTGGCCGATAAAGCCATTGCCCACGGTGCCCAGCAGCGCGGCCTTGTGGCCCAATAGCGAAAACGCCTGCGCCAGCCAGTGGGAAATGGATGTTTTGCCATTGGTGCCGGTGATGCCAATCACCGTCATCGCCTGGCTGGGGTAGCCCAGCGCATGGCTGGCGATCACCCCGGCGCGCGCGCGCAGCTCGGGCACGGCCAGATTGGGCGTGTCCACCCACTGCGCCGGCCAGGCAAAGCCATCGGCCGAATCCCACAGCACGGCGGCGGCGCCGCGCTCCAGCGCAGCGGCGATATAGTCGCGGCCGTCGGCGTATTCGCCGCGAAACGCCAGGAACACATCGCCGGGCTGCACGCGGCGGCTGTCGGACACCACCTGGGCGGCGGGGGCCAGCAAAGCGTTAAGCTGGCCCATATCCCAGACGGAGAGAGGGGTCATCTGGCTGATCATGTTTCTTCCCGCACTTCTGGCAGATTATCCAGCGGAATCAAAGTATTGTTGGTGGGCGCATCTGGCTCGACGCCAAGAATGCGCAGGCTGCCGGACATCACCGCACTGAACACCGGGCCGGCCACCGTGCCGCCGTAATACTGGCCTTGCGGCTCGTCGATCATCACCGCCACGATCAGGCGCGGGCGAGTGGCCGGGGCAAAGCCGACAAATGACGAAATATATTTGCTGGCGGCGTAACCCCGGCCTTCCTGCTTGTGCGCCGTGCCGGTCTTGCCACCAACGGTAAAGCCCAGCACCTGGGCGCGCGGCGCAGTGCCGCCGGGTTGGGTGACGGTCAGCAGCATGTCACGCATCTTGCGCGCGGTGTCCGGGCGGATCACCTGCTTGCCGGGCAAGGGCTGATCCAGGCGCATAAAGCTCACCGGCTTGAGTTCGCCGTCATTGGTAAAGATGGTGTAGGCGCGCGCCAGCTGCATCAGGCTGAGTGAAATACCATGGCCGTAACTCATGGTGGCCTGTTCAATCGGCTTCCAGGTTTTATACGGACGCACGCGGCCGCTGGCCTCACCAGGGAAGCCGCTTTGCGGCGGCCGGCCAAAGCCCACTTCGTCAAACATCTGCCACAGGGTTTGCGGCTGCATCAACAGGGCGATCTTGGACGAGCCGACGTTGCTGGATTTCTGGATGATTTCCCACACCGCCAGCGAAGACGCCGCATGGGAATCCTTGATGCGCGCCGGACCGATGGTGTAGCTCTCGGTGTTGAACACCTGATCCGGGCGAACAATGCCCAAATCCAGCGCCCGCGCCACGGTAAACGGCTTGAGGGTGGAGCCCGGCTCGAACAAGTCGGTCAGCGCACGGTTGCGCTTCATGGACGGATCCAGTCGCTGGCGATTATTGGGATTGAACGAGGGCAGATTAGCCAGCGCCAGCACTTCGCCAGTGTGGGCGTCCAGCACCACGATGCCGCCAGCGCGCGCCTTGAAGTTTTCCACAGCGGTTTTCAGTTCGCGGAACGCCAGATACTGAATCTTGCGGTCAATCGACAGCGACAGCGTCTGGCCGTCGCGCGGGCGCTCGATGGCGGCGATGTCTTCAATGATATGGCCGCGCCGGTCCTTGATGACATGGCGGCTGCCCGGCTTGCCGGCCAGCATTTTTTCCTTGGCCAGCTCCAGCCCTTCCTGGCCGCGACCATCCACGCCGGTAAAGCCCACCACATGCGCCATCATCTCGCCGGCCGGATAAAACCGGCGGTATTCCTGCTGCTTGGCGATGCCGGGAATGCCCAGCTTCATCACCGCGTCAGCCAGCTCCGGGCTGATTTGCCGCTTGAGATACAAAAATTCACGGCGCTTGTCGGCCAGCTTGCGGCTGACTTCGCCTGGGTCCATTTCCAGCAGGCGGGCCAGTTGGTTGATTTTGTCCACCGGCACCGGCTCCATGTCCGCCGGACTGGCCCAGATGGATTGCACCGGGGTGGAAATCGCCAGCGGCTCGCCATTGCGGTCGGTGATCACCCCGCGATAGGCCTCCAGCTGAATGCTGCGGCTATAACGTGCCGCGCCCTGGTTTTGCAGAAAATCCTGCTTGACCAACTGCAAATAAATCGACCGCCCCAGCAAGGCAACAAACAGCAGACCCAAACCCATGCCCACCAGGCGCATGCGCGAGGGCGGCAGGCGCACGCTGGGGCTGGAAGACGGGGTGGAATGGCGGGTAGCGCCGACAATGGCCATGGTCATTGACTCCGCTTGGCTAAGCTGGATTGCACCACCTGCACTTCGCGCGGGTCGGGAATGTGCATGGACAGCCGGTCGGTGGCGGCGCGCTCAATCAGCGAATGCGCCGCCCAGGTGCTTTGTTCGAGTTGCAGCTTGCCGAACTCGACTTCCAGTTCACGGGTGAATTTCTGTTCTTTTTCCAGCTCGCTATACAGTTTGCGCGCCAGATGCTGCGAGGTAATCACTCCCAGCGCGCAGACAATCAGCGCCAACAGCAGAAACCAGGTGAACTTGTGTCTCATGCCTGGCCTTTCCAGACGCCGGCAGTGCGCTCAGCCACGCGCATGATGGCGCTGCGCGCGCGCGGGTTGTCGCGCACTTCTTCCGCGCTGGGGCGCACGGCCTTGCCCACCAGGCGCACCGGTGCTTCGGGAATGTCGGCCGCGCGCACCGGCGCCCAGGAGGGCAGGGTGTCGGCAGTGGAGACATCGCGCAAAAAGTGTTTAACGATGCGGTCTTCCAGCGAATGAAAGCTGATCACCGCCAGGCGGCCGTGCTGCGCCAGCCGGCCGATGATTTGCGGCAGGGTGGCGCTTAATTCTTCGAGTTCACGATTGAGGTAAATCCGAATAGCCTGAAAGGTGCGCGTGGCCGGATCCTGCCCCGGTTCACGAGTACGCACGTTTTGCGCGACCAGGCGGGCGAGCTCGCCCGTGCGCGTGATCGGGGATTCGGCCCGAGACGCCACAATCGCCGCTGCAATCTGTTTAGCAAACCGCTCTTCGCCATAGGTTTTGATCACTTCCCGGATATCGGCCTCGTCGGCCTCGGCCAGCCATTGCGCCGCCGTCAGGCCACGGGTGGTGTCCATGCGCATGTCCAGCGGGGCGTCAAAGCGGAAACTGAAGCCGCGTTCGGCTTCGTCGATTTGCGGCGACGAAATGCCCAAATCCATCAGCACGCCGTCCACCTGCGCCACGCCCAGCGCCTCCAGCGCCTGGGCAAAACAGACAAAACCGTCGTGCACAATCTGAAAACGGCCGTCGTCGATAGTCTGGGCGTTGGCAATCGCCGCCGGATCCTTGTCAAAGGCAATCAGCCGGCCCTGCGGGCCCAGTTGTTGCAAGATGCGCCGGCTATGACCGCCGCGCCCGAAGGTGCAATCCACATAAATGCCGTCGGGCTTCACCGACAGGGCATCAACCGCTTCGGCCAACAATACCGTGCGGTGAATCAGGGTTTCGGCGCTCACAGTGACAACGCCCCCAGTTCAGCCAGCGCTTCGGCCGGCATGGCCAGCGCAGCGTCGGTTTCCGCTTCAAAGGCGGCGGCGTTCCACAGCTCGAATTTATGGCCCATGCCCACCAGCGCAACCTCTTTGCCCAGTCCGGCTTTTTGGCGCAAACGGGCAGGCAGCAACACGCGCCCGGCAGAGTCCAGCTCCAGGGTTTCAGCATTGCCCAGCAGCAGGCGGGCGTAGGCGCGGGCGCCAGGGTGTGTCACGGGCAGGGCCGCGAGTTTTTCCATCACAGGAAGCCAGTTCTTTTCCGGGTAAACAAGCAAAAACTTCGGGGAATCCAGGGTCACCACCAGGCGACCGGAGAATTCGGCCAGCAGGCGCTCGCGGTGCCGGGCCGGAATGGCCAGGCGACCTTTGCTGTCGAGCGAGAGCGTGCTGACGCCACCAAACATGGAAGGACCCGGTTCACGTATTTTCAATATTCGCCCCCGTGCGCCCTTGCCAGGCAAGGGTTTCGCCGGGTGGCGATGTATTCGGCCGCCAGGTTTGGCAGCCCCCTGCTCCCGCACGGGGCGGGATGGGTGTGGCCGGACATGCCGGCCATTTTTGTCCTGTCAACCCGCGCTTGCCCAGCAGAGTATTTCCCTGAGCGCCGCCAACAGATTGCTCAGGTGGACTTACCCGACCTTGCCGGACTTCTGGTACGGACCGTGGTCATACATCTGGCCAGGCGGGCTGCGCCGAGTTTTGTTCGCTGTTGTTGGCAGTCGCGCTGAAGCGCGGTTTTTTGAGGCTTTATCGGGATTTTCCCACTTTCAACCACTTTTTCCCACTGCGCGCCACTATAAGGACAAAAAAAACCCCGGTCAACCACGCCCCGGGGTTTTGGCTTGTTTTACAAGCACTTAGCGAGCACTACAGAAATATGCCCATGCAAATCATGGATTTAACCTCAGCCCGACCCTTTCTGTATGCTGCAATGCGGCAAGCCGATTGGCCATTGTCTGCCACACCACCGATGCCATGACAATAAAACCTCCGTATTTTTACGGATAAAACGTAGCGCAATGCTCAATCGTGCCCAAGCACAAAGTGGATCATTGGTGGTTTTTTTGCCACAGCATGCATGTTGCATTGCTCCATCATCAGACGGCCGGTCAAGGAACCAGATGCTGGAAAAATAATGCCGATGGATTAATTTGTCACCACCGGCCGCGCCCAAGCCGCCAGCGCGCGGATATCCTCCGGCGTGGTGCGGCAGCAGCCGCCAATCAGCCGCGCACCCTGGGCATGCCAGAGGCGGGCCGCTTCGGCAAAGGCCTGCGGGTCGGCGCAGCCGTGCCAGCATTTGTGCACCGGGTCGTAGGTTTCGCCGGCGTTGGGATACACCAGCACCGGTTTGTCGCTGGCGGCGCGGGCGGCGGCCACCAGCTCGGGGATAAAGCCTGGCGCCGTGCAGTTCACCCCCACCGCCACCACTTGTGGGCAGTCGGCCAGCGCTGCCACCGCCTCGGCCAAAGGCTCGCCCTGGCAGGTGTGGGCGCCATCGCGGCAGCTGAAGCTGACCCAGGCCTGTGCCTGCGGAAACTCCGCGCGCAGCAATTCAGCCAGCACGCGCGCTTCTTGCAGGCAGGGCAGGGTTTCGCAGGCCAACACATCCGGCCCGGCCGCCAGCAGCGCCGCCAGGCGCGGGCGATGAAAATCACGCAGCGTGGCGTCGTCCACGCCATAGTGACCAACGTATTCCGAGCCATCGGCGCGCATGGCGCCAAACGGCCCCACCGACGCCGCCACCAGGGGGCGCGGGCGCACGCCGTGCAGCTGCGGATTGGCCGCCCAGAACGCATCGCGCGCCTCACGCGCCAATTGCACCGACAATTGCAGGCAGGCGGTGGCCTGCTCGGCGCTCAAACCGCGCCGGGCAAAGCCTTCATAGCTGGCCTGATAACTGGCGGTGGTGGCCACATCGGCGCCAGCGGCAAAATAATCGTGGTGCACGGCGCGAATCAGCTCGGGGTTATCCAGCAGCACGCGCGCCGACCACAGCGCATCGCGCAAATCGCAGCCGCGCCGCTCCAGCTCGGTGGCCAGCGCGCCATCGAGAATCAACAGGGGAAAATCTTGCAGGGTTTGGCTTAGCATGGCGGCTCCGTCGATCAGGATAAAACCAAATGATAACGTGGCTCAAAACATCCCGAACAATCGCTGCGACCAAACAAAATACAGCCACCAACAGAGCAGTCACTAAGAGCGACTAACAAAACCCTCCTGGCGTCGTTGCACGACCTTGCCGTACTACCCGTACTCTCTGCGGTCGTGCGCCCAGCCAGGATCGCTACGCCGGGTTTTGTTAGCGGCTCTAACGCCAGACCGCATCGCGCCGCTGAATGTGGCATGATCAGCATTCACGAACATGCCAGAAACGGAAATTAGCCAGACTCCACGACACTGGAAAGCCGCTTCACCCGAGACGTATTGGAGGCGCCAACGGCCATGTTCAACCACATGCCCAACTTGGCGCTACGCCAGACCCTGACGGCAGAGAAGGAGAACCGGCATAAAGCAGACAGTACACAGCGGTGTTCGGGCGAACGATGCCGACTCACACTGCCCTCGACGGCACGACGGCAACAAGAACGCTAACAATCTGATCTGGCAGCATTTATCCAAGCACACAGACCTATCACCGCCCGAGCAGAAGGCACGCTCGGCGCTACTATGCACCAATGCAACATCCAGTCCCGTAGGAGGCTGCGCTCAAAATGCCGAATGAAATATTTGCCGAACATTTGGAAGCTGTGATTGAATCTTGGTGCAAGGGTAAAACCCATCCTGTTGTACTTAGCCCTTAGAAGCCGTAGCCAGCCATAATCTTCTTAAAATTGCACTGCTGCACTTTTTTATTGTTAGCCACCCCTCATGATTGCTTGACCATGGCCATTTCGTTCAAAAAAAAGCACACGCCCAACTCGCCCAGCACCAGTCTACAAGACATGCTGGCGATAGCAGTAAAACATCACCAAGCTGAAAATTTTGATGAAGCCATCACCATTTATCTGAAGCTACTGGCACATGCCCCTGACAGCCCTGAAATCAACTACTTGTATGGGCATGCATTGATTGCACGAAAAAATGATGGGGACATTGAAAGCAGTCTGCCTTACCTGGAGACAGCCGCACAAACACTCAATAATCAGTCACCCGTCATGCTCGCACTTGCCGAAAGCTTGATGCTCAACAAAAAATTTCATCTTGCCAATGAAGCTTTATCAAAAGCAGAAGCATTGGGCGCCTCGGCAGAGACGTGTGAAAAATGTAGAAAATACATCACACAAGCAACAATGGAACATACCATTCAAGAGCGCTACCTCAGCAGTGGAAGCTACGTCGCGCCAGAGTTTTATCTGGACTTTCCCGACACCCTGAGTGAAACCTGTTTTTACCAAACACTCGAAGAAAGCCTGTCACAACCCATCACCGATCACCGCATTTTCATCGGAGACAATCTCATTGCGCTTAGCCGGACACTTAGCTTTCTTGACGATGCCAAATTAGTAGAATCTTTTCAAAAGCACACAGAAACCGCCGCAGAAAAAGCAACGCTATGGCGGGTTGCAGTATTGCTGTGGGGCGCACGCCAAGGATTGAATTTACCGGGTGATTTTGTCGAATGTGGCTGCTACCGGGGCATTTCAGCACGCATCATTTGTGATGTGCTGAATTTCAAGCAACAAGAACAAAGACAATACTATCTATACGACTTGTTCGAACACAGCGATCAAGAAACCACACACCATGCCATGCCGGCACATAGCAGCACGCTGGTCAATGAAGTGCGTCAGCGGTTTGCTGACATGAAAAACGCTCAGATTATTCAAGGACGGGTGCCAGACAGCCTGCATGACAACATGCCGGAGAAAATTGCTTTTCTGCACATTGATCTGAACAATGTCGCCGCCGAGCTAGGTGCACTGGAGCTGCTATTCGAGCGCCTGTCACCCGGAGGCATCATGATTCTGGATGACTATGGTTGGCAGCCTTATATGCAGCAACGTCTCCAAGAGGAGCCTTGGCTGCTGGCGCGTGGTCACTACGTATTAGAGTTGCCCACCGGGCAGGGCATGGTGATCAAACATTGACGCCCGCCGTTCGCCCCCCCTCACGAGTCGAGTCGCTCACCAAATCCTCCTGGCGGCCTTGCGCGGCCTGCCGTACTGCTGGCTCAGTCTGCGCACGCCGCCAGGATCGCTCTGCGCTGGGTTTTGTGCGCGGCTTTTAACGCACGAATAAAACGCCGCGCAGCGCGCCTGGCAGACATGTGCAGATAGCACAAGAAACACAGCAAACCACACATATCACCAAGAGGATAGCGCTGCCAAGCCAAGCAAAGCGTCAATAAGAGCCGCTCACAAAACCCAGCAAAGCGGTCCTGGCTAGGCGTGTGACCGCAGACAGTACAAGCAGTACGGCAAGGTCACACAACAACGCCAGGGGGTTTTGTGAGCGGCTCTAAAGACTCAACCCGCCAGCTTCTGGCGCAGAATATCCTGCACCTGCGCCGGGTTGGCCTTGCCCTTGCTGGCCTTCATCACCTGGCCGGCCAGCGCGTTCAGCGCCTTTTCCTTGCCGGCGCGGAATTCTTCCACCGCCTTGGGGTTGGCGGCGAGGGCTTCTTCCACCAGTTTTTCGATGGCGCCGACGTCCGATACCTGCTTGAGGCCGTCGCGCTCGATCACCGCGTCGGCGCTCAGCTCGCTGTCCCACAGCGCCTCGAACACCTGCTTGGCCAGTTTATTGGACAAGGTGTTGTCAGCCACGCGCGCCACCAGGCCGGCCAGCCGTTCGGCGGACAGCGGGCAGTCGGCGATGGACTTTTCTTCGCGGTTCAGCCGCGCGGCCACTTCGCCATTCACCCAGTTGGCCACCAGCTTGCCTTGGCCCGGGCAGGCCTGGGCGGCGGCTTCAAAGTAGCGCGCCAGCGCCAGCGATTGCGTCAGCAGGCCGGCGTCGTAGGCGGATACGGCAAAGCTGTCGATAAAGCGCTGCTTCATCTCGCCCGGCAGTTCCGGCATGTCGGCGCGGATGGCGTCCACTTCGGCATCGCTGACCTTCAGCGGCAGCAGGTCCGGGTCGGGGAAGTAGCGGTAATCGTGGGCGTCTTCCTTGCTGCGCATGGCGCGGGTTTCGCCGCTGTCCGGGTCGAACAGCACGGTGGCTTGCTGCACCTTGCCGCCGTCTTCGATCAGCTCGGTCTGGTAGCGGATTTCGGCGTTGATCGCCTGCTCCAGAAAGCGGAAGGAGTTCAGGTTCTTGATCTCGCGGCGGGTGCCGAACTCAGCCTGGCCAAACGGGCGAATCGACACATTGGCGTCCACGCGGAAGCTGCCTTCCTGCATATTGCCGTCGCAAATGCCCAGCCAGGTCACCAGGGTGTACAGCGCGCGGGCGTAGGCCACTGCTTCGGCGGCCGAGCGCATTTCTGGCTCGGAGACGATTTCCAGCAGCGGGGTGCCGGCGCGGTTCAGGTCGATGCCGGTCATGCCGTGGAAGTCTTCGTGCAGGCTCTTGCCGGCGTCTTCTTCCAGGTGGGCGCGGGTGAGGTTGACGGTTTTTTCGCTGTCGCCCACCTGAATTTGCAGGCTGCCGCCTTCGACAATCGGCAGCTCGAACTGGCTGATCTGATAGCCCTTGGGCAGGTCAGGGTAAAAATAATTTTTGCGGGCGAAGATCGAGGTGCGGTTGATCTTGGCGCCAATCGCCAGGCCAAAGCGGATGGCCTTGTCCACGGCGGCGCGGTTCATCACCGGCAGCACGCCCGGCAGGGCGATGTCCACCGCGCTGGCCTGGGTGTTGGGCGCCGCGCCAAAGGCGGTGCTGCTGCCAGAAAAGATTTTCGACTGGGTGGAGAGCTGGGTGTGGACTTCCAGCCCGATCACGACTTCCCATTTCATGCCTAGAATTCCTTGCGCAATAACGTGCTTGTGTGGCCGCGCGCTGTCACAGCGCCGGCGTGCGGGCGTGCCAGTCGGTGGCGAGCTGGAACTGATGGGCGGCGCCCAGCATGGCGGCTTCGCTGAAGTAATTGCCAATCAGCTGCACGCCCACCGGGCGGCCATTGTCGGCAAACCCCGCCGGCAGGCTCATGCCCGGCAGACCGGCCAGGTTCACCGCCAGCGTGTAGATGTCGGACAGGTACATTTGCACCGGGTCGTCAGACTTCTCGCCCAGATTAAACGCCGCCGTCGGCGCTACCGGGCCCAGAATGAAATCACACTGCTGGAAGGCGGCCTGGAAATCCTCGGCGATCAGCCGGCGGATTTTTTGCGCCTGAATGTAATACGCGTCGTAATAGCCGTGCGACAGCACATACGTGCCCACCAAGATGCGGCGCTTGACCTCGGCGCCAAAGCCTTCGGCGCGCGAGCGTTCGTACATATCGGTGAGGTCTTTGTACTGCGCGGCGCGGTGGCCATAGCGCGCGCCGTCGTAGCGCGACAGATTGGACGAGGCTTCCGCCGGGGCGATCACATAATACGCCGGGATGGACAGCTCGGTTTTCGGCAGGCTGACTTCCACAATCTTGGCGCCCAGCGCCTTGAACTGCGCCACGGCGGCGTCGATTACCCGCGCCACATCGGCCGACAGGCCGGCGGCAAAAAATTCTTTGGGCAGGCCGATGGTCAGGCCGGCCACTGGATGGTTCAAGCTGCGGGTGTAGTCTTCTTTGGCGCGGTCCAGGCAGGTGGAGTCGCGCGCGTCAAAGCCGGCCATCACATTCAGCAGCAGCGCGCAGTCTTCGGCGGTGCGCGCCATCGGCCCGCCCTGATCCAGCGAGCTGGCGTAGGCCACCATGCCATAGCGGCTGACCGTGCCATAGGTGGGCTTGATGCCGGTGATGCCGCAATGGCTGGCCGGCTGGCGGATCGAGCCGCCGGTGTCGGTGCCGGTGGCGGCGGGAACCAGGCCGGCGGCCACGGCGGCGGCCGAGCCGCCCGAGCTGCCGCCCGGAATGGCCTTGACGTCCCACGGGTTTTTCACCGCGCCAAAGGCGGAGTTTTCATTGGACGAGCCCATGGCGAACTCGTCCATATTGGTTTTGCCCAGCATCACCAGGCCGGCCTGGCGGCACTGGCTGACCACGTGAGCGTCGTAGGGGCCGACAAAATTGCCCAGCATTTTCGAGCCGCAGGTGGTCAGCAGGCCTTCGGTGACGAACACGTCCTTGTGGGCAAACGGCACGCCGGTCAGCGCGCAGGCCTGACCGGCGGCGCGCGCGGCGTCGGCGGCATCGGCGGCGGCCAGGGCGCCGTCGTGGTCGACGGTGATGAAGGCGTTCAGCTGCGGGTTAAGGGCGTCAATGCGGGCGAGGTAGTCGCGGGTGAGTTCGCGGCTGGACATCTGGCCGGCGGCCAGGGCGTCGGAAAGCTGTTTGAGCGTGTAATTCATGACGGGCACACGAAAAGAATTCTGTAGGAAGGATCCGCTGCGGCGCGGTTTATTCAATCACCTTGGGCACCAGGTAAAGGCCGTTTTCCACGCTGGGAGCCACGGCCTGGTAGGCGGCGCGGCGGTCGCTTTCGCTGACCACATCGTCACGCAGGCGCAGGCTGACGTCCTGCGGGTGCGACATGGGCGCCACGCCAGTGGTGTCCACCGCCTGCATGGCTTCGATCAGGCCAAAAATCCCGTTGAGCTGGCCCTGCACGGCGGCAATTTCCGACTCGTCCATGTGCAGGCGGGCAAGCCGGGCGATCCGGCTGACATCGGTCGCGGAAAGGGACATAAAAACCTCGTTAAGACTTTAATTTGTCGAATGTTGTAGGGTATCATAGTCTGCTGGTTTCGCCCAATTGCCTGCCGGCTGTCATGCCGGCCGCGCCACGCTTGCGGAACCAGGCCCATCCCGTCGTGTCAACGTCACGACAACCTGCCACCCAAAATTTCGCCACGCCGGCCTGCGCCATGACGCGCCGACGCGGCCCGCCGACAACAGGACTACGATGTTTCGCTCGATTACCGGTTATTTTTCTCATGACCTCGCCATCGACCTTGGCACTGCCAACACCCTGATCTACGTGACCGGCAAGGGCATCGTGCTCGACGAACCCTCGGTGGTGTCGATCATGCACGAAGGCGCATCCAATAAAAAATCCATCCTGGCCGTTGGCCTGGAAGCGAAAAAAATGCTCGGCCGCACGCCGGGTTCGATTCAGGCCATCCGCCCGATGAAAGACGGCGTGATCGCCGACTTCACCGTCACTGAACAGATGCTCAAGCAGTTCATCAAAAAGGTCAGCCCCAGCCGGGTGTTCAGCTCCAGCCCGCGCATCGTGATTTGCGTGCCGTGCGGCTCCACCCAGGTGGAGCGCCGCGCCATCAAAGAGTCGGCGCTGGGCGCTGGCGCGCGCCGCGTTGAGCTGATCGAAGAACCGATGGCCGCCGCAATTGGCGCCGGCCTGCCGGTGGAAGAAGCCACCGGCTCGATGGTGGTGGACATCGGCGGCGGCACCACCGAAGTGGGCGTGATCTCGCTGGGCGGCATCGTGTATTCCAACTCGGTGCGCGTGGGCGGCGACAAGTTCGATGAAGCCATCATCAATTACATCCGTCGCAATTACGGCATGCTGATTGGTGAAACCACCGCCGAAGAAATCAAGAAAACCATCGGCTCGGCCTTCCCCGGCGCCGAAGTGCGCGAAATGGAAGTCAAAGGCCGCAATCTGGCCGAGGGCATCCCGCGCGCCTTCACCGTGTCGTCCAACGAAATCCTCGAAGCGCTGACCGAGCCTTTGAACCAGATCGTCTCGGCAGTGAAAATCGCCCTGGAGCAAACCCCGCCGGAACTGGGCGCCGACATTGCCGAAAAAGGCATGGTGCTGACCGGCGGCGGTGCGCTGCTGCGCGACATCGACCGTCTGCTGCAAGAAGAAACCGGCCTGCCGGTGTTCGTCGCCGACGATCCGCTGACCTGCGTGGTGCGCGGCTCGGGCCGGGCGCTGGACAAGATGGACAAGGTTGGCACGCTGTTCACCAACGACTGACGCGACACCCCGCGCTGACCAAGACGCGCCATCCGGCACCCTGTCCGGCTGGCGCGCGCCGACTTCCCCCTGATGGCATGTGATGGATATCGCCAGCTCTCCCCGTTTTTTTCGTCGCGGCCCCAAGCCGCTGACGCGCCTTCTGGCGTGCGGCGCCTTATCGCTGGGTCTGCTGGTGGCCGACGCCAAGCTGCATCTGCTCGACCCTGCGCGCGGCGCGCTGACCGCGCTGCTCTACCCGATGCAGTGGCTGGTGACCGCCCCACCGGAAGGCTTGCGCCAGCTAGACACTTTTTTGACCACCCAGGCGACGCTGACGCATGAAAACCAGGCTTTGCGCACCTACCAGCTGGAGCTGGAAGCACGTCTGCAACGCCAGGCAGCGCTGCAACGGGAAAACGCCGAGCTGCGGCAAACGCTGAACCTGCGCAGCCAGCACGGCGGCAATACCCTGCCGGCAGAAATCGTCTACACCAGCCGCGATCCGTTCACCTTCACGCTGATTATCGACAAAGGCAGCATGGACGGTGTGCAGGCCGGCTTGCCAGTGATCGACGCGCGCGGGCTGATCGGGCAGATTACCCGCGTGCAGCCGCTGACCGCCGAAGTGACCCTGCTGATCGAGCGCAACCATCCGGTGCCGGTGATGATCCAGCGCAATGGTCTGCGCGCAGTGATGTATGGCATGGGCGGCCAGGCAGAAATCCGCCATATCGCCGCCCACGCCGATGTACAGGTGGGCGATATGCTGGTGACCTCGGGCATCGACGGCGTCTACCCAGCCGGCCTGCCGGTGGCCAAAGTCGCCATGGTGGACCGCAACGGCGGCTCGCCGTTTGCCCGCATTGTCTGCACCCCACTGGCCGGCGTGGGCGAAAACCGCACGCTACTGGTGCTCAACGAAACCTTGAACCTGCCACCCCGGCCGGAAGCGGCGCCCGCGCCCAAGACCAAATCCCGCCGCAAACGTGGAAGTGATGAATAAACCATGGCGTTTGACCGTCCCAAAGAACTGCTAAAGCCAATCAAGCCGCGCTGGATTGTGCTGAGCTTTGTGCTGGCCATTGCCGTCGAGCTGCTGCCGCTGGATGCCACCCTGGCCAACTGGCTGCCAGACTTTACCGCCATGCTGGCCCTGTACTGGACGCTGAACCAGCCGCGCCGTTTTGGCATTGGCTGGTCGTTTGGCATCGGCCTGATTGCCGACGTGGCCAGCGCCAGCGTGTTCGGCCAGCACGCGCTGGCCTATAGCGTGATCAGCTATCTGCTGCTGTCACGCCAGCGCCAGGTGGTGATGTACAACCTGGGCCAGCAAACCCTGGTGGTGCTGGGTGGGCTGCTGATCAGCCAGTTTGTCATGGCGGTGTGCCGCATGCTGCTTGGCGGCCCGTGGGCCGGCAGCGGCTATTTTATCGGCCCGCTGATTGGCGCATTGCTGTGGCCGCTGCTGACCAAGGTGCTGTTGCTGCCGCAACGGCGCGGCAGCCTGCCGGGGTAAGCCATGGCGCCGTTTACTTCACAACAACAGGCGGAAAACCAGTTCCAGCTGCGCCTGCTGCTGGCCTTTGCCGCCATGCTGCTGGGTTTTGTCACCCTGGCCGCCCGCTTTGCCTGGCTGCAAGTGTATCAACACGAACACTTTGCCACCCTGGCCCAGAATAACAGCATCACCCTGTCGCCGATCATCCCCAACCGTGGGCTGATTGTGGATCGCAACGGCGTGGTGCTGGCGCAGAATTACTCCGCCTACACGCTGGAACTCACGCCGTACAAAATTGAAAATCTGGAGCAAACCCTCAGCCAGTTGGCCGAGCTGGTGGACATCAACGCCCGCGACATCAAGCGCTTTCGCAAACAAGCGGAAGAAAGCCGCAACTTTGAATCCATTCCGCTGAAGATCAAGCTCACCGACGACGAAGTGGCCAAAGTGTCGGCCAATATCTGGCGCTTTCCGGGTGTCGAGGTGAAAGCACGGCTGTTCCGCGATTATCCGTTTAAAGAGATCACCGCCCATGTGGTCGGCTATATCGGCCGCATCAACCAGAAAGAAATGGAGCGGCTGGAAGAAAACGACGAACTGGCCGACTATCGCGGCAGCACCCATATGGGTAAAACCGGGCTGGAATACACCTACGAAAAAGTCTTGCACGGCACCGCCGGCTTTGAAGAAATGGAAACCGACGCGGGCGGCCGGCCGGTGCGCACGCTGCGCCGGGTGTCGCCGGTCAATGGCCACACGCTGAAGCTGGCGCTGGACATCGAGCTGCAAAAGTTCGCCTGGGAGCGCTTTGGCGAGCGGCGTGGCGCGCTGGTGGCGCTGGACCCAGCCACGGGCGGAGTACTGGCGTTTATCTCCAAACCGGGCTACGACCCCAATCTGTTCATCGACGGCATCGACAGCCAGAGCTGGAAAGACCTGAACGACGACTGGAAAAAGCCGCTGGTCAACCGCGCCCTGCGCGGCCTGTATCCGCCAGGCTCCACCTTTAAGCCCTTCATGGCCATGGCGGCGCTGGAAACCAAATTCCGCGATCCCAATTACACCATTCCTGACCCGGGGTATTTCTCGCTGCCGGGCAGCACCCACCGCTTTCGTGATTCCAAGCCCAGCGGCTGGGGCAGCATGAGCATGTTCCGCTCGATTCAGGTGTCGTCGGATACCTATTATTACAAGCTGGCCTGGGACATGGGCATCGACCGGCTGGAGCCGCAGTTGGCCAAGTTCGGCTTTGGCAGCCCCACCGGCATTGATCTGGATGGCGAGGCACGCGGTGTGCTGCCCAGCAAGGAGTGGAAGCGCAAACGCTTTGCCGGCAAACGCTACCCCGAGGCCGCACGCGTATGGACCCCGGCCGACGTGGTGCCGATTGGCATTGGCCAGGGCTACAACACCTACACCCCGCTGCAAGTGGCGCATGCGGTGGCCATCCTGGCCAATAACGGCGTGGTCTACCGCCCGCACGTGGTCAAGGAAATCGAAAACCTGAAAACCGGCGAAATCACCAAGGTCGAGCCCAATCCGGTGCGCGACAATCATCCCGACCCGGCCAATATCGCCTTTGTGAAATCCGCCATGGAAGCGGTGCTGAAGCCCGGCGGCACCGCCGCGCGCATTGGCGCCGGCCTGAGCTACCGCATGGCCGGCAAAACCGGCACCGCGCAGGTGGTGCAGATCAAACAAGGCGCCAAGTACAACGCCGCCGCCCTGGCCGAACAACACCGCGACCACTCGTGGTTTGTGGCGTTTGCCCCGGTGGAAGCGCCACGCATTGCCATTGCCGTGATTGTGGAAAACGGCGGTTGGGGCGCCTCTGCCGCCGCACCGCTGGCGCGCGAGGTGGCCGACTTTTATCTGACCGGCCGCAAAGGCGAAGTCAGCGCCCCCAATAGCGACGCCCCCAGCGCGCAACATGTGCGCGCCGACAAGAACAAACCCGCCGCCGCCCCGGCGGAAGAGGTGGTGGAATGAACGACTATTACTTGCTGCGCCGTGCCTGGGAGCGGCTGCGCTCGCCCATCGACGGCTGGCTGCTGGCGCTGATCATGGCGCTGTTTGCGCTCAGCCTGGTGGTGTTGTTTTCGGCGTCCAACCAGAATCTGGACAAAGTCATCAACAAGATGACCTTCATGCTGGTGGCGCTGGGCATCATGTGGGGCGTGGCCAATGTCCGCCCGCAAACCCTGATGCAATTGGCCGTGCCCGGTTATATTGTCGGCGTGCTGCTGCTGTTGGGCGTGGCGCTGTTTGGTGACGTGGTCAATGGCTCGCGGCGTTGGCTGCATGTGGGCGTCACCCGCATCCAGCCCTCGGAAGTGCTGAAAATCATGGTGCCGATGATGCTGGCCTGGTACTTCCAAAAGCACGAAAACGCCCTGCGCTGGCACCATTATCTGGTGGGCGCGGTGATCATCATCATCCCCTCGCTGTTCATCCTCAAGCAGCCCGACCTGGGCACCGCCACGCTGATCATGGCCTCGGGTTTTTTTGTGCTGTTCCTCGCCGGCCTGCCGTGGAAAGTGATGATTACCGGCGCGGTGGCGTTTGGTGCCAGCCTGCCGTTTGTGTGGAACATGATGCACGATTACCAGCGCAAGCGCGTGCTCACCCTGATCGACCCCAGCTCCGACCCGCTGGGCGCCGGCTACCACATCATCCAGTCGATGATCGCCATCGGCTCCGGCGGCCCTACCGGCAAGGGCTGGCTCAGCGGCACGCAAACCCACCTGGAATTCATCCCCGAGCGCACCACTGACTTTATCTTTGCCGTGTACGCCGAAGAATTTGGCCTGGCTGGCAATCTGCTGCTGCTGGCACTTTACCTGCTGGTGATTGGCCGTGGCCTGATGATCGCCGCCAAGGCCACCACACTGTTTGGCCGCCTGATGGCCGGCTCGATCACCCTGTCGTTTTTCACCTACGCCTTCGTCAATATGGGCATGGTGGCCGGCATCCTGCCGGTGGTTGGCGTGCCGCTGCCACTGATCTCTTACGGCGGCACCGCCATGGTCACTCTGCTGATCGGTTTTGGTATTTTGATGAGCATTCACAAGAACCGACCGCTGATCAAGCGGTGAGGGCGGGCCAGGCAGTTTTTATCACGGTCTGGCATATCGGCGCATGATCTTGCCGCATTGCAGCGCATGCGCCCGCCCCACACTGGCCAAGCCACCCCAACGTGCTAAACTTCCCGGCCGGCATGCGCTTTGGCATGTCCACTGTCGCACGGGAAAGACAGATGAAACACAGCAAAAAATGGGGGGTGCAGGCCAAGATCCTGCTGGTGTTCACCGCCATCAATATCCTGGCCACCGCGGCCTATACCCTGTTTGTCTACCAGATCAAAACCGACAGCATCTACGAGGCCACCGATGCCCGGCTGACCGCAGCGGCGCATGCCGTGACCCGCATGCTGCCTGCCGATTATCTGGAACAGCCACTCAACACCGCCCCGCCGGCCAATTATCTCCAGCAAACCCGTTCGCTTTATGCCTACAGTCAGGAAGCCGGGCTGCGCTATGTGTACGCCTTTGTTGAAGACCATGGCCAGGTGCGCTATCTGGCGGATGCTGCCTCGGCCGACGAAATCCGCCGGGATAAATACGGCCAGTACATGCAAGCCTACCGTGAGCCGCCACCAGCATTGTTGCAGGCATTTCGCGATGGTCAGCCGCACTTTGCCGAATACCAGGATCAGTTTGGCCAGTTCCGTTCGCTGTTTGTGCCCGGCGAGCGCCGCGATGGCCTGCGCTATGTGATTGGCGCCGACATCGACGTGGCTTATCTGCAAAACCGCAGCCATGAAGCGCTGTTGACCTCGCTGCTGATTGGCGGCGCGATTTTTGCCATTTCGCTGGCCTTGTCGTGGTGGGTGGCGCGGGCGCTGACCCAGCCGGTGCGCGCCTTGCTGTCGGTTACCGAGCGGCTGGCCGATGGCGACTACAGCGCGCGCGCGCATTCGCATGGGCAGGACGAAGTCGCCCAGCTGGCCGGCGGGCTGAACGCCATGGGCCAGGCGATTGCCCAGCGTGAAGAAGCCATGCTGCAATTGATTTACCGTGAC
The DNA here is from genome assembly GCF_003201855.1 of Rivihabitans pingtungensis. Classification (GTDB taxonomy): domain Bacteria; phylum Pseudomonadota; class Gammaproteobacteria; order Burkholderiales; family Aquaspirillaceae; genus Rivihabitans; species Rivihabitans pingtungensis. The sequence continues at coordinate 173,372 of NZ_QJKI01000005.1, forward strand.
GAGCTCACCGGCCTGGGCAACCGCCTGGCGCTGGACGAGGCGCTGACTGCGGCGCTCAGCCAGCACCAGATGGGCGTGCTGATGCTGGTGCATCTGGACCGCTTTCGCGCCATCAACGATTTATTGGGCTTTGCCGCTGGCGATTTGGTGCTGCAAGTAGCCACCACCCGCCTGTCCGAGCTGTGGCCCGACGACAGCCGCGTGCATCGGCTGGGCGGCAATGTGTTTGCCCTGTTGGTGACTGGCCTGCCGGCATACGACAGCGACAGCCTGCACCGCCAGGTGTTTCGCGCGCTGGAAGGCGAGCCGTTCACCCTGGCCGACCAGCAGATCGACCTCACCGTCACCCTGGGCATTGTGCGCTTTCCGCAGCACGGCAATCAGGCCGGGCTGCTGCTGCGCAACGCCGAGGTGGCGCTGTACGCCGCCAAGCAGGCGCACAAACCGTGGAGCGAATACAACGCCGAGCAGGTGGGCAGCCGCCGCGAGCAATTGTCGCTGCTGGGCGAATTGCGCCGCGCAGTCGAACAGCACGAAATGCATGTGTTTTATCAGCCGCAGGTCAGCATCAACCAAGGCCAGCTGGTGCAGGCCGAGGCGCTGGTGCGCTGGCGTCACCCGGAGCGCGGCTGGGTGCCGCCGTCGGCGTTTATCCCGTTTGCCGAGCAAACCGGCCGCATCCGCTCGCTGACCGACTGGCTGCTGAACGAAGTGGCCCAGCAAACCACCGCCTGGCGCGCCAGCGGCCAGCCGTTGACTATCTCGATCAACGTCGCCGTGCATGACCTGGAAGACCCGGACTTTCCCAAGCGGGTGGCCGCCGCCCTGCGCCGCCACGACGCCCAGCCACAGGACTTGTGCTTGGAAATCACCGAAGGCGGGCTGATGGCCGACCCGGAACAAGCCCGCGCCACCCTCACCGCCCTGCACGAGGCCGGCCACCGGCTGGCGATTGACGACTTTGGCACCGGCTACTCCTCGCTGGCCTACCTGAGCCATCTGCCGGTGGACGAGCTGAAAATCGACCGCAGCTTCATCATGGATCTGAACCTGCACAACCGCTCGATTGTGCTGTCCACCATCAGCCTGGGCCATGCGCTGGGCCTGAAAGTGGTGGCTGAAGGCGTGGAAACCGGCAATCAATACCGCGAGCTGGCGCTGCTGGGCTGCGACATCGCCCAGGGTTATCTGATCGCCAAGGCGCTGCCGCTGGAAGAGTTCAACGCCTGGCGCCACGCCCACCCCCACGAATGCGACTGGGGCAGCTGCCCGGACGCCGCGCCGGATTTGCCACCGGGTGGGGTGACGCGCATGCTGGAAGGCGGGCAGTAAGAGCCACTCACAAAACCCAGCAAAGCGGTCCTGGCTAGGCGTGTGACCGCAGACAGTACAAGCAGTACGGCAAGGTCACACAACAACGCCAGGGGGTTTTGTGAGCGG
>NZ_QJKI01000005.1:174909-203471 GCF_003201855.1 Rivihabitans pingtungensis
AAAACCCAGCAAAGCGGTCCTGGCTAGGCGTGTGACCGCAGACAGTACAAGCAGTACGGCAAGGTCACACAACAACGCCAGGGGGTTTTGTGAGCGGACTCAACCGCCAAACAATACACTACCCCTGCCGCCACAACCCCGCCGCCGCGCGCGCGGTGCGGCGCAGGTTGGCTGCCGCCTGCGCCAGCGCCTCGTCCAGGCTGACCGGGCCGGGCACGATGGGCAGGATGGCGCGCACGCCCAGCGGGTAGAGCGCCTCATAGCCCTCGCCCAGACAGCCCACCAAAGCCAGCACCGGCACGCCAGCGGCCTGGGCGCGGCGGGCGACGCCGCTGAGCACTTTGCCGCCGGCCGATTGGCCATCGGCGCGGCCTTCGCCGCTGATTACCCAGTCGGCGCCGCGCAGGGCTTCATCCAGCCGCACGGCGTCCATCACCCAGTCGATGCCGGGACGCAGACGGGCGTCAAACGCCGCCAGCGCGGCAGCGCCCATGCCGCCGGCCGCGCCCGCGCCAGGCAGTGCGGCCACGTCGCGGCCGCAGGCCTGCGCCAGATAACGGCCCCAGTGCGCCAAGGCGGCGTCCAGTTGCGCCACCTCGGCCGGGCGGGCGCCTTTTTGCGGGGCGAACACCACGCTGGCGCCGCGCGGGCCGCACAGCGGGTTATCCACATCGCAGGCGACAGCCACCTGCACACCAGCCAGCGCCGCCTGCATGGGCGCCAAGTCCAGCGTGGCCAGTTGCGCCAGCGCCGCGCCGCCGGGCGGCAGCGGCTGGCCGTCGGCATCCAGCAGGCGCGCGCCCAGCGCCTGCAACATGCCGGCGCCGCCATCCTGGGTGGCGCTGCCGCCCAGGCCCAGCAAGATGCGCCGCGCGCCCTGCGCCAGCGCGGCGGCGATCAACTCGCCCACGCCGTAGGTGCTGGCGCGCAAGGGGTCGCGCTCGCCGCGCGGAATCCGCATCAGGCCGGCGGCCTCGGCCATTTCAATCAGGGCCGTTTCACCGTCGCCCAGCACGGCAAAACGCGCATCGACCGGCGCGCCCAGCGGGCCGCGCACGGTGTGGCGCAGCAACTGGCCGCCAGTGGCGCTGACCAGCGCATCCAGCGTGCCTTCGCCGCCGTCGGCCAGCGGCAGGCACACACACTCCGCATCCGGCCATAGCTCGCGCACGCCCTCGGCAATCGCCTGGGCAGCGGCGTGGGCCGACAGGCTTTCTTTGAAGCTGTCCGGGCAGATCACGATTTTCATCAGGCAGCATCCATCAGCTGTTGATACAAAAACACCGTCACCCGGGCCACTTCCGCTGCCAACTGGCGCATATCGCCGCCCTGGCCGCTGTGGCCGCCAGCGTCGGATTGATACAACAGCACCGGTTGACCCAGCTCGCCCAGGCGGGCGGTGAACTTGCGCGCGTGGCCGGGGTGCACGCGGTCGTCGCTGCTGGAGGTGGTCACCAGGGTGGCCGGGTAGCGCACGTCGGCGTGCAGGTGCTGGTAGGGCGAATAGGCCGCCAGCGCGGCGTAGTGCGCAGGGTCGGCCGGGTCGCCGTATTCGTCGATCCAGCTTGGCCCGGCGGACAGTTCGGTATAGCGCAGCATATCGGTCAGCGGCACTTCGCACACCACCGCGCCAAACAGCTCGGGCGCCTGAGTCATCGCTGCCGCCACCAACAGGCCGCCATTGCTGCCGCCCTGAATGCCCAGCCGCGCCGGGCAGGTCACGCCGTCGGCGATCAGTTGGCGGGCAATCGCCAGAAAATCATCAAACGCCACTTGCCGGCGCTCGGCCAGCGCCGCCTCGTGCCAATCCGGGCCAAATTCGCCGCCGCCGCGAATGCAGCTGAGCACAAACACGCCGCCTTGCTCCAGCCACTGCCGGCCCAGCGCGCCCAGGTAAAACGGCGTCATCGGCACGGCAAAGCCGCCGTAGCCGTATAGCAAGGTCGGGCGCTGACCATCGTGCGGTGCGTCGCGGCGGGCCACGACAAAATACGGGATGCGCTCGCCGTCCGGGGCGATGGTGTGGCGCAGCTGCGCGTGCATCTGCTCGGCAGCAAAGCGCGGCGGCTGGCCGCGCAGCGCCTGCGGCGTCAGGCTGGCGTCGTCGGCGTCCAGCCAGTACAGCGTGGACGGGGTGAGAAAATCATCGTAGCCAAACAGCAGCACATTGCTCTGCCACGGCTGGTCCACCATCTCCAGCTGGCCCTGGCCGGGCAGCGGCGCGCGCTGCGCCTGCCAGCCGTCGGCGGTGGGGGTGTACACCCACAGCTGGCTGACGCCTTCGTCCAGCACATGCACAAACAGGCAGCTGCGCCCGGCCAGCGCGCCATCCACCGATTGACGCGGGCCAGGGGTGAACAAGGGCAGCGGGTCGATCTCACCCGCGCACAGCGCCTGCCAGTCCAGCGCCAGCAGTACGCCGGCGTCCAGATCGCCCCAGGCTTGGTTCAGCCGCACAATCAGTTGGCCGGCCACCACGCCGTCGATGTCCACCTTGGGCGGCAGCGGCAGCGCCTGCCGGCTCAGATCGGGCAGCACGCGCCAGTAGCGGGTGCGGTAAAAGCTCAGCGCTTCTTCGATGATGTCCACCGGCTCGCCGCCGTCCGGGTTGAGCATGCGCCAGGCGCTGACCGCCAGGGCGCGATGCTCGGCTTTCAGCAGGCTGTGCGCCTGGGCAAACGGCTGGCCGCGCCGCCAGAGCTTGACCTCGCGCGGATAGCCCGAGGCGGTGGCGTCGGCCTCGCTCAGCACCACGGCGGCGTACAGGCTGTCCGGGTCGCGCCAGGTGACGCTGTGCTTGCCGGGCGGCAGCTGAAAACCCTTGGCGACAAAGGCGCGCGCGTCCAGGTCGTATTCGCGCAGGCAGGCGGCGTCGCCGCCATCGGCCGACAGCGACAATAAACAGCGCGCTGGGCGCTCGGTGCAATGGTCAATCCCGGCCAGATGCCAGTCCACGCCCTCGGCGGCAGCCAGCGCGTCCAGGTCGAACAACACTTCCCAGGCGTCGCGGTTGGCGCGGTAGTCGTCGGGGCGAATGCGGCGGTACACCCCGCGCGGATGCGCCGGGCTTTGCAAAAAATGGTGCCACCAGCCGGCATGCGCCTCGACAAAGGGCACGCGCTCATCGTCGCGCAGATGCTCCAGCACTTCGTCGGCCAGCGCGGCAAAGCGCGGGTCGGCGTCCAGCTGGGCGGCGGTGCGCGCCTGTTGCTCGGCGCACCAGGCGCGGGTGGCGGCGGAATCGTCTTCCAGCCAGAGGTAGGGGTCGGTGTGCATGAGAGAGCCAGAAAAAATCAGAATGGCCGGATTGTACCGCGAGAAATCCAGGCGCAAAAAAACCCGCCGGGGGAGAGCCGGCGGGACAAGCATTCGGGGCTGGGTGCACTTCTGTTCGGCCCGCAGGCCGCCCCCCATCCGTGTCCAGACCCGAGAGGGATGAATCACACTCACACCTCACCGCCGCGCCCGAAAGCGCGGCGGATCAGGATCAGTACATCATGAACATGCGTTGCAGGGCCTTGGTGTCGTGGGTCTTGGTCAGGCCCAGCATCAGCAGGATGCGGGCTTTTTGCGGCGACAGATTGTCGGCAGCGACAAAATCCAGCTCGTCATCGTTGGCTTCGCCATTGCGGGCGGTGATGCCGGTGCCGGTGCGCGAGCTGCGCACCACGATCATGCCCTTCTTGCGGGCTTCGGTCAGCGCGGCCTTCACCGGGGTGGACAGGCTGCCGTTGCCGGTGCCGGCGTGGACAATGCCTTCATCGCCCGCGCCAACAAAAGCGTCAATGGCGGTGCGGGTGGCGTTGGCGTAGCTGTACACCACGTTGACGGCCGGCAGCTTGTCCAGCTTGCTGATGTCAAATTCGCTGTCGGTGGTGTGCTTGCGCGCGGTGCCGCGATAGAACACCGGCTTGCCGGACACCATGTAACCCAGCGCACCCAGATCGGTGCTGCGGAAGGTGTCGGTGGTCATGGTGTTGGTCTTGGTCACTTCGCGGGCGGCGTTGATCTGGTCGTTCAGCGACACCAGCACGCCACGGCCGGCGGCGTCCTTGCTGCTGGCCAGGGCCACGGCGTTATACAGATTGATCGGGCCATCGGCGCTGATGGCGGTGGACGGACGCATGGCGCCAACCAGCACCACCGGCTTTTTGCTCTTGACCGTCAGGTTCAGGAAGTAGGCGGTTTCTTCCAGGGTGTCGGTGCCGTGGGTGATGACGATGCCGTCCACGTCACGCTGGGCCAGCAGCTCGTTGACGCGCTTGGACAGCTTCAGCCAGTGGTCGTTGGTCATGTTTTCGCTGGCGATCTGGAACACTTGCTCGCCCTTGACGTTGGCGACGTTCTTCAGCTCGGGCACAGCTTCGATCAGGCGCTCGACGCCCACCTTGGCGGCGGTGTAGCCGACAGTGGTGGTGGAGGTGGCGCCGGTGCCGGCAATGGTGCCGCCAGTGGCCAGAATCATCACGTTCGGCTTGTCGGCGGCCATGACGGCGGCGGACAGCAGCACGCTGGACAATACGGTCAGACGCAGGGTTTGGATCATCATCAGACAGTTCCTCGCAGTTTATTCACGCTTTGAAGCACGAGCGCGCTGGGTTGAGCGCGCCGTGGCCGCCTCCCGTCGGGTGTGGGAGCAGGTGGACCGAATAACGCACAAAGCGCGCCAGCGGCGCGCCCTCGGGCACTTTTTGATAATAGATTGATCAAATATGGTTTTTTGCCCGATGCGCACAAACAGTAATCGGGAAACCGAACAAAACACCGTTCGCCCGTTCGCCGCGCCGAACACGCCCGCCTTGGCCAACTGAGAATGTCAGGCCGCGGACAATATATTTTATGCATGGACAGAGGGTGGATAGCCCAACGCCCAGCCCATTCAATTGCCAGCGGGCGATGCCAATATCCAATAGCATGATTTACAAAGCAAAACATTCAAAACAGCTTGCAATTGCCATGATGGCCTCCCTGTTGCCGCAAACACGAACACCGCCCGTAGAATAGGCCGGATTTTTGCTTAACCTGAATTCAGGAAGGCTGGAAAACATTCTTGGCCATCACGGCTGTTTTGGTCCGGATTTTTTAGCGAATTGATCTAGGCTGAAACGTGCAATACACAATACATCGCGCGCCGGCGCAGGCTGGCCAGGCAATATGGGGGTGCGTCATGCCAACAAAGACAAAATGGGATAGCCGGTTTTTTCTGACCGGCGCGGGAGTGCTGTCGGTGATGTTCATGCTGGACGGCGATTGGCTGCTGCTGCCGCTGGCGCTGGCAGTCTTGCTGTGGGGCGCGCGCCAGGCCGACAGCGAGCGGGTGGCGCGGCTGATGTCCGGCGAGGGCGACGCTGACGCGCTGTCCATGCTGTTTGAGCCGCGCCGCAGCCATAGCCTGCTGCCGCTGGATCACTTTACCTGTCGTGATCTGATGTTCTATCGCGCAGGCTGGCCGGTATACCGCTTTTTGCGTTCCAGCCGCTGCTGGTTTGAATTTGTCGGAGAGCGCGAGCAAGTGGGCGCACTCACCGAGCAGCATATTCTGGTGTTTCCGGGTGTGGTGTATCGCAAGCGCGAAGATGTGGCGCTGGACGAAGCGCCCGCACGCCAACGCTAAGAGCGGCACTCAACGCGGCTGACAACACCAGCGAAGCTGCCCTGGCCAGGCGTGCGACCACAGACAGTACCGGGGTCACGGCACAACGCCAGGGGGTTGTGAGCGGCGCGCCCCCCATACCGTCGGCGCGGGCCACCCGCGCCGGCCGCCATCACGCCAGATAATGCCCATACAAAATCCCGCCCCACACCACGGCCAGATTGATCAGGCCCAGCAGCTGGGCGGCGCTGCCCATGTCCTTGGCGCGTTTGGCCAGTGGGTGGCGGTCCAGCGAGGTGTGGTCCACGGCGGCTTCAATGGCGGAATTCAACAGCTCGATAATCAGCGTGGCCAGCGGCGCCGCCATCATCAGCGCGCGCTCAATCGGCGTCACCGGCAGCCAGATGGCCAGCGGCAGCAGCACGGCGGCCAATAGCGACAGCTGGCGAAACGCCGCCTCATGGCGAAACGCCGCGGCCAGGCCATCCAGCGAATAGCCCAGCGCGTTGATCAGGCGGCGCAGGCCGGTTTTGCCCTTGAACGGGCTTTCAGTGTGTCCAGTCATTAAAACTCGCGGGGTGGCCGCCGCATGGCGGCGAGGTCACAGAGGGGTTGAGTTCAGGGTTTAGCGCCGCGCCCAACACTCAGCGCAGCGCACCTGGCCAGATGCGCGGGATGCGCGCCACAACGCCAGGCGGGTTGGGTAAGCGGCGCTTAGGTGGGCGCTGCGGTAAAGCCGGTCAGCACATCCACCTGCGCCGGGCGTTGCAGCCACTGCACGCGCGGCTGCATCGCCGGGCTCAGCCAGGTGTGGCCGTCGGCTTCAACCAGCAATACATCACGGATGGCAAAGCGGCCGGCCAGCCGGGCGATGTCGGCGCGCGGGGCAAAAAACAGCGGTTTGCTGGCCACGTCTGAGCGCAGGCCAGCGTCGGGGCCCGGCTCCACCAGCACGGTGGCGGCCTGGCGCTGGCAGGCCGCCGAGCCATTGCGTGGGTCGATCAAATGGCAGTAGCGCACGCCGTCCAGCTCAAAATAGCGCTGATAATCGCCCGAGGTGCCCAGCGCCTCGCCGTCGTGCAGCACAATCACCGCCATCGCCTGGTTGTCGCGCGGGGCTTGCAGGCCCACCTTCCAGGGGGTGTCGCCCTTGCTGCCCAGCGCCAGGATATTACCGCCGATATTGATTAAGGCAGACTTAACACCGGCCTGGCGCAGCCGGTCGGCCACCCGGTCCAGCGCCCAGCCCTTGGCCATGCCGCCCAGGTCAAACGACACCGCGCGGTTGCGGCTGCTGACCCGCTGGCCGTCAAACTGCACATCGGCCATGCTCGGCGCGCTGGCGAGCAATCGGGCCAGCGCGCCGGGCTCGGGGCGCACCGGGGCGAAGCTGTCGGCATGAAAACCCCATAGCGCCACCAACTGGCCGATGGCCGGGTTAAACAGGCCATCGGCGCGGGCCGAGATATCTTGCGCCTGGCGCAGCAGGCCCAGCACTTCGCTATCGGTGTCCACCGGCTGGCCGGCGGCCAGCGCGCGGTTGATGCGGGTCAGTTCGCTGTCGTCGCGCCAGGCGTGCAGGCGCACATGCCAGCGGTCCAGATCCGCCAGCGCGGCGGCCACCGCCGGGCGCGCCACGCTTTCTGGCACATCCGCCGTGGTGATTTGCACGCGGGTGCCAAACACATAGCTTTCTTGCTGCCACAGGGTGGGTTCGCGCTGGCAGCCAGCCAGCAGCAGCAGCGCCGCCAGCAGGCCGGCCAGGCGGCTCAGGCGGCGCATCGCCGCTCCAGCGCGTCGATGAACAGGCCGGCCACGTTCAGGCCGGTCTGGTCCATGATTTCTCGAAAGCAGGTGGGACTGGTGACGTTGACTTCGGTCAGGTGCTCGCCAATCACGTCCAGCCCCACCAGCAACAGCCCGTCGGCTTTCAGGCGCGGGCCCAGCGCCTGGGCGATTTCGCGGTCGCGCGCGCTTAGCTCACGCGCTTCGCCGCGCCCGCCAGCGGCCAGATTGCCGCGCGTCTCGCCGGCTTTCGGGATGCGCGCCAGGCACCAGGGCACGGGCTCGCCGTCGATCACCAGCACGCGCTTGTCGCCATCGACAATCTGCGGCAGATAGCGCTGCGCCATGATGGTGCGCTCGCCGCGCAGGGTCATGGTTTCCAGAATCACCGACAGATTGGGGTCGCTTGGGCTGACGCGGAAAATCCCGTCGCCGCCCATGCTGTCCAGCGGTTTCAGGATGGTGTCGCCCTGCTCGCCGACAAAGGCGCGCAGGCGCTCGGGCTGCGAGCTGACCAGGGTGGGCGTGGTCCATTCCGGAAACTGCAAAATCGCCAGTTTCTCGTTATAGTCACGCAAAGCCTGGCCGCGATTGAACACCCGCGCGCCCTGGGTTTCCGCCAGCGACAGCAGATGGGTGGCGTACAGGTATTCGGCGTCAAACGGAGGGTCTTTGCGCATCACCACCGCGTCAAACGCCAGCAGCGCGCAGTCTTCGGCGGCGCCGCGCACAAACCAGTCTTCGTGCCCGGTCAGGCTAATCGGGCTGACCTTGGCGCGCACCACGCCAGCGGCCACGTACATATCTTCGGCCAGCAGCGCGTAGAGCGAATGCCCCCGGCGCGCGGCTTCTTCCATCATGGCGAAAGTGGAGTCTTTGTAAATCTTGAACGACTCCAGCGGGTCGGCAATAAAGGCAATGCGCATCGGGGGTTCTCCAGAAAACATCAGCCACGCAGGGGATCGGTATTGTCCAGCTCAACCGCCCCGGCCAGCAAGGCCAGGCGCGCCACCACGCCGTAGGCGTAAAAGCGGTTGGGCGGGCAATCCGGGCTGCCCTTGCGGTCCGGCAGGCAGGGCGATTCAAACGACAGCGGCACAAAGTGCATGCCCGGCGCGTTGAGGTTTTCGTCCACGCCACGGCCGGTGTGCACCCGGTAAAAGCCGCCCACCACATAGCGGTCGATCATATACACCACCGGCTCGGCCACGGCTTCGTTGACCTGCTCGAAGGTGTAGACGCCTTCTTGCACGATCACCTCGCTGACTTCCTGGCCTTCCTTGATCACCGCCATCTTGTTGCGCTGCTTGCGGTTCAGGCCAATCACCTCACGGGCGTCTTTCACGCTCATGATGCCCATGCCATAGGTGCCGGCGTCGGCCTTGACGATGACAAACGGCTTGGCGTCGATCTTGTGTTCGCGGTATTTGGCGGCAATCTTGCCCAGCATCTGATCCACCACCTCGGCCAGCGCTTCTTCGCCCTGGCGCTGATGAAAGTCCAGCCCCTTGCAGCCGTTGAACAGCGGGTTGATAAACCACGGATCAATGCCAATCAGCTCGGCAAATTCGTGGGCCACCTGATCGTAAGCGGCAAAGTGGTTGCTCTTGCGCCGCACCGCCCAGCCGCCATGCAGCGGTGGCAACACTGCCTGATCGACATTGCGCAGGATTTCAGGCACGCCAGCGGACAGGTCATTATTCAGCAGCACCACGCAGGGGTTGAAATCATCGCCCAGGCTGACGCGATGGCCGTGGCGCACCAGCGGCTCGATGGTCAGCGTCTCGCCGTCGCCCAGCTCCAGCACGGTGGGCGCGGTGACTTCCGGCGACAGGCTGCCCAGCCGCACTTTCAGCCCGGCCAGCTCCAGAATGTGTTTGAGCGCGGCGACATTGCGCAAATAAAAGGTATTGCGGGTATGGTTTTCTGGCACCAGCAGCACGCTGCGCGCCTCGGGACAGATTTTTTCCAGCGCGCTTTGCGTGGCCTGCACCGCCAGCGGCAAAAAATCCTGGCTCAGGTTGTTAAAGCCGCCCGGAAACAGGTTCATGTCCACCGGCGCCAGCTTAAAGCCGCTATTGCGCAAATCCACCGAGCCGTAAAACGGCGGGGTGGATTGCGTCCACTGGCTGCGGAACCAGTGTTCGATCTGCGGCTGGGCATTCAGGATGCGGGTTTCCAGCTCGCGCAGCGGGCCAGTCAACGCAGTGGTCAGGCAAGGAACGGGCATGATGCGCCTTTCATGGACGGCAGAAAATCAGACAGCCGGCAACGCGGATCCCGCGCCCCGGCTTACCTGATTTTTAGCACGGCAAGGTTGCAATTTTTTTCGGCCCCACGCGCGGGGTCGCCGTCAGGCGGGCCAGAAACTGAACAGCTAGATGGCGGGCAGAACGGTTTTTTCAAGGCGGGCGCGTACACGCGGTTACATTCCGACACGCATCACTCACAGACCCCGCTCAGGGCGCGGCGTAATCTGCACTCATCGGCTGCGACAACGCAGCGATCCCCGAAACCTCGGGGGCAAACCCAAACCCTGAATGTGTGAAAGATAAAAGGATAGCCGCCATGAACGCCAAGACCCTGACCCAATCCCTGATCGCTGGTGTGTTTGCCGTGTCCGCCGGCCTGGGCTTTGCCGCCGACGCCGCCAAGCCGGAAGCCAAACCCGCCGCCGCGCCGGCCCCGGCCGCTGCGGCAGCCGCCCCGGCTACCAAAGCTGAAGCCAAGCCAGAAGTGAAGGCCGAGGTGAAGAAAACCGACAAGACCGAGAAGAAAGACGTGAAGAAGGCGGAACACAAGGCCGAGCACAAGGCAGAAAAGAAAGTCGAAAAGACTGAAGCCAAGCCGGAAGCCGCCAAGCAGTAAGCGCCCGGCCAGCGTCCTGAGTTTTCATCCCCCGCCGCAGGCGCTCTGCGCCGGGGGTTTTGCGTGTTCTGCCACAGCGCGATATCAGGCGGACTCCCGCCAAATCAACCACACCCGCGCATCAAACTCCAGCTGCGCATACCCCGGCGCCAGATGCTCGCACAGTTGGTAGAACGCCTTGTTGTGCTCGCTTTCTTTCAGATGCGCCAGTTCGTGGGCGACGATCATGCGGAGCATTGGTTCGGGCGCGTCGCGGAACAGCGCGCCGATGCGGATTTCGTGGCGGGTTTTCAGTTTGCCGCCTTGCACGCGGGCGGCGCGGGTGTGGGTGCCCAGCGTGCCGCGCACCGGGTGTTGCTGGCTGTCGTACAGCACTTTGGCCAGTGGCGGGGTGTTTTTCAGGCCGCGTTGTTTCAGCGCCTGGGCGTAGTCGTACAGCGCGCGGTCGGATTGGATGTCGTGCACGCCGTCCGGGTAGCGTTGTTGCAGCCAGTCGCCCAGCCGGCCCTGATCACGCAGCGCGGCCACTTGCTCGATCAGATGCGGCGGGTAGCCGGTGAGATAGCGCAGTTCAGCCATGTTGCGGGCCACGTACCGGGCACACGCCGCAGCCTTCATCGCCGTCAAAGTGCTGGTCCATGCTCAGCGCCGGGGCGTCGTGGCCGGTATTGCCTACCACTTTGGCCGGTACGCCGGCCACGGTGGCGTGTGCTGGCACCGGGGCGAGCACCACGCTGCCGGCGCCGATCTTGGCGCCTTCGCCGACGGTGATATTGCCCAGCACGGTGGCGTTGGCGCCAAGCAGCACGCCGTTGCCGATTTTGGGGTGGCGGTCGCCGCACTCCTTGCCGGTGCCGCCCAGGGTGACGCCTTGCAGGATGGAGACATTGTCGCCAATCACGGCGGTTTCGCCGACCACAAAGCCGGTGGCATGGTCCAGCATCACGCCGCAGCCGATGCGCGCGGCCGGGTGGATGTCCACACCCATGACTTCAGAGATGCGATTTTGCAAAAACAGCGCCAGCGTCTTGCGGCCCTGGCCCCACAGCCAGTGGGTGACGCGGTAGGCTTGCAGGGCGTGAAAGCCCTTGTAGTACAGCAGCGGGGTGGAGTAGGCGTCGCAGGCCGGGTCGCGCACATAGCAGGCTTCGATGTCGGCGCGCATGGCGGCGCGCAGGGCGTCGTCTTGTTGCAGGGCTTCGTCGATCAGCTCCATCAGCGCGCGGCTGTCCATCACCGTGGCGGCCAGTTTGGTGGACAGATGAAAGCTCAACACGGCTTCCAGCGTGCGGTGGCGCAGCACGGTCATGTGCAAAAAGCTGGCCAGCAGCGGTTCGTCGGCGGCGCTGGCGGCGGCTTCGCGGCGCACGGCGTCCCAGACGGGGTCTTCAATCACGGGTGTGGCAGTGTTCATCAGGCGGGGTTCCGGCAAAGGCGGCGCGCCCCGCCGGCAGATATGCCGGCGGGGCGGACGGTTCGGGTCACATCAACAGCAAGATGGGGCCAGTTTATAGCAGCACAACGTCGAATTGTTCTTGCGTGTACTGGCTTTCCACTGCCAGCGAAATCGGCTTGCCGATAAAGTCGATCAGCATGGCCAGGCTTTGCGATTCTTCGTCGAGGAACATATCAATCACCGACTGGGCGGCGAGAATGCGAAAGCCCTTGGCCTCAAACTGGCGCGCCTCGCGCACGATTTCGCGCTGGATTTCATAGCAGACGGTTTGCGCGGTCTTGATTTCGCCGCGCGCCTGACAGGTGGGGCAGGGTTCGCACAGCACATGCGCCAGGCTTTCGCGGGTGCGCTTGCGGGTGATTTCCACCAGGCCCAGGCTGGTAAAGCCGTTCAGGGTGACGCGGGTGCGGTCGCGCGCCAGCGCCTTGGCCAGCTCCAGCAGCACCGCCTGGCGGTGGTCTTCGCGGTCCATGTCGATAAAATCGACAATGATGATGCCGCCCAGATTGCGCAGGCGCAGCTGGCGGGCAATGGAATAAGTGGCTTCGAGGTTGGTCTTGAAGATGGTGTCTTCAAAGCTCTTGGCGCCAACAAAACCGCCAGTGTTGACGTCAATGGTGGTCATCGCCTCGGTCTGGTCGATGATCAGATAGCCGCCGAATTTCAGGTTGACCCGGCGCGCCAGGGCTTTCTGGATTTCGGCTTCAATCCCGTGCATCTCGAACAGCGGGCGCTCGCCGCTGTAGCGGGTGATCTTGGGCAGCGCCTGGGTGACGTAATCCTCGGCAAACTCCACCATCTTGCCGTAGTTCTCGGTGGAGTCGACGATGATTTTTTCGGTGCATTCGCTGACCATATCGCGCAGCACGCGCAGCGCCAGCGACAAATCCTGATACAGCAGGGTTTGCGCCGGGCTGATGCGCGCGCGGCTTTCGATGTCGGCCCACAGTCTGGTCAGATAGCCAATGTCGGCGGCCAGCTCTTCATCCGAGGCGGTTTCGGCGCTGGTGCGGATGATGTAGCCGCGCGGCGAGCCGGACGGCAGCAGCGCTTCCAGCCGTTCTTTCAGTTGGGCGCGCTCTTGCTCGCTGTCGATTTTTTGCGAAACGCCGATATGGGTTTCCTGCGGCAGGTGCACCAAAAAGCGCCCGGCCAGGCTGATCTGGGTGGACAGCCGCGCGCCCTTGGCGCCAATCGGGTCTTTGATCACCTGCACCAGCACGGTCTGGCCTTCAAACAGCATGTTCTCGATGCGCGCCGGCGCCTCTGGGTGCTGGCGCTGTTCGAGAATATCGGCAATGTGCAAAAAGGCCGCGCGCTCCAGGCCGATTTCGATAAAGGCGCTTTGCATGCCGGGCAGCACGCGGCGCACCTTGCCCAGATAAATATTGCCCACCAGCCCCCGGCTGGCGGCGCGCTCGATGTGCAATTCCTGCACGATGCCGTCTTCCAGCACCGCCACCCGGGTTTCTTGCGGGGTGATGTTCACCAGGATTTGTTCGTTGGCGCGCTGCACCTCGCGCTGCCACTGCGCCAGCAGAATGGATTCACTGTTCATGGCCATGGCTCCCCAGAATATCCAGGCCATGCATGGCCAACAGGCGCGCGGTTTCGCACAGCGGCAGCCCCATCACGCCGGAGTAACTGCCGTCCAGATGGGCGATAAAACTGGCAGCGCGGCCCTGAATGCCGTAAGCGCCAGCCTTGTCGAACGGCTCACCGCTGGCGATGTAGCCATCCAGCATGGCGGCAGTCAAGGGCAGCAGCTCGACGCGGCTGACCGACAAGGCGCTGTCCACCCGCACGCCGTGGCACACCGCCACGGCGGTGAGCACCTCGTGACTGCGGCCGGACAAGCGTTGCAGCATGGCGCGCGCCTCAAAGGCGTCGGCCGGCTTGCCCAGGATTTCGCCATCCACCGTCACGGTGGTGTCGGCGGCCAGCAGGGGCCGCGCCGGCAGCCCTTCGGCGGCCACCCGCGCCCAGCCAGCACGCGCCTTGGCAGCGGCCAGACGCAGCACGTAGTCGGCCGGGGCTTCGTCGGGCAGGACGGTTTCGTCGATGTCCATCGGCAACTGGATGCAGGACAGGCCGATTTGCGCCAGCAGTTCGCGCCGGCGCGGGCTGGCCGAAGCCAGATAAAGGGGCGGCAGGGCTTCGCCAGAAGGCAGGGAGGTGTGTGTCATGATTTGTCATGGCCTGAATCAGGCTTTTGTTTTATATTGGCGGACCGTGACCAAAGTCTATCCCAAAGGGACATCCGACATCGGTCATAGGTGTATCACGGCCCGCCAGCGCTTTGCGCCACGATGGCGGCATTGCGTCACGGCAAGCCCGGTCAGACGCCGTGCAACGCCTGTTGGCGTCCGGCCGGTTTCTCGTTAGCTTATCAGCATGCCCGGCTGCTGCAAACGCCAGGCCATGCCGGCGTTCTCCGGAAGGAATCCAGCCATGTTTGCGTTCTCTCGCTGGTCCGTCAAGAACAAGCTGCTTGCCTTGTTCCTGATGCTCAATCTGATCACCGTCACCGCTTATTCGGTGTATGGCTTTATGCTGAAATCACAAGGGGTCGTTGCCGAAATCGACAGCCGCCTCACCGCCTCGGCCAGCGCGGTGCCCGATGTGCTGGGCAGCGACTATATGCACCGGCTCACCCAGCGCAACGCCGTCTCGGCAGAGGAATACCTGCTGCGTATGAGCCAGCTGGGCCGCTACGCCGCGCAAATCAATCTGGCCTATCTGTATGTGGTCAAGATGGACAATGGCAAGGTGGTGTTTTTGTCGGATGGCGCGCCAGAAGAAGAAATCAAGGCCGGCAAGTTCAAGAAGCAGTTTGAAGAATACACCGACGCCAGCGACGGCCTGAAAGACGCGCTGGCCAGCGGCTCGATGCGCTTTGACGAATACACCGACCAGTTTGGCTACTTCCGCTCGGTGTTCATCCCGCGCAAGCTGGCCAATGGTGAAACCGTCGCCCTGTGTGCCGACATCCGCATCGACCACGTGCGCAGCCTGCTGCTGAACAACATCATTCAATCGGTGCTGATTGGCCTGGCCAGCTTTATTGTGGGCGGGCTGATCGCCTGGTGGCTGACCGGCATTCTGGCGCGCTCGCTGCAACGCATTGGCGCTGATATCCAGAAAGTGGCCTCCGAGCGTGACTTGTCGCGTACCATCAAAATCCCCAGCCAGGACGAAATCGGCCGCATGGCCGACCACCTCAACAGCATGCTGGGCGAAATGCGCCGCGCCATCGAAGACGCCGCCGAAGCCGCCAAAACCAATAGCAGCACCGCGCATGTGCTGAAAGACACCTGTGCCCAGCTGGTGACCAGCGCCGCCGACAGCGCCACCCGCGTCGAGCAAGTCACCCGCTACAACCAGAACATTCGCGCCGAGGCGGAAACCTCGGCCACCCAGGCGCGCGACCTGGCCGGGCGCATCAGCGTGCTGGACGAAAAACTGGCCGGCTCGCGCGAGCAGGTGGAAATCATGATGGAAGCGGTGAATCGCAACGCCGAAACCAGCGTGGGCATCGCCCAGCGCTTTGACGGCCTGGCGCAAAACATCCGCGACATCACCCAGATTCTGGCGCGCATCGCCACCATCTCGGACCAGACCAACCTCCTGGCGCTGAATGCCGCCATCGAAGCCGCCCGCGCGGGCGAGGCCGGCCGCGGCTTTGCCGTGGTGGCCGACGAGGTGCGCAAACTGGCCACGCAAACCCAGTCCACGCTGTCGGAAACCAATGAATTTGTCGAGCGGGTGCTGGCCACCATCGAAACCACCACGCGCGAAGTGTCCGAGCAGGCCGCCGAAAGCCGCGAGCTGGTCAGCGCCTCCAGCACGGTGATCGACACCATCGTGCAAACCAGCCAGCTGATGGAAGAAGCCGCCGATGTGGTGAATCACACCGCCACCAGCGCCGAAAGCATCCGCCACGACATCGAAGCCGTCGGCGGCGAGCTGGAGCAAATCAACAACGCCATGCAAGACAACAACCGTCAGGCCGAGCAGATGCGCAACAAGGCCGATGAACTGGGTCAGGTGTCGGGCATGCTTAACCAGACATTGTCGAGTTTTCGGGTGTAAAGAGCGCGCGCGCCTGATCCGGGCACCGGGCGGCGATGTGGCCGCCCCCGCTGCCCAGCTGGCAGGGTTATTCTTCCAGCCGCGCCACCACATCCAATAAATTGGCCACGCTGTCGTCCACCCCGGCAATACGTGTGCAGACATGCTGCACCTTGGCCTGACCGCTGGTGGAGATGGTATTGATGCGGTCGATCTGCGAGGCGATCTGCTGGGTCAGCTCAGTATTGGCGTGCGCCACGCTGCCGATTTCGGTCGTCGCTTCTGATGTTCTGGCGGCCAGCTTGCGCACCTCATCGGCCACGATGGCAAAGCCACGGCCGCTCTCACCCGCACGCGCAGCCTCAATGGCAGCATTCAGCGACAGCAAATTGGTCTGGTTGGCGATACTCTGGATGGTGGCGACAATGTCATTGATGCTGTGGATTTGCGCGTCCAGCCGGGCGCTGACGGCAGTGGCTTCGCTGGCGTAACGGGCAATCTCATCCGAGATGCCCATCACTTCGTCCAGCTTTTCCCGCGCCTCGTGGGCAATCTGCGAGGTTTGCCGGGAGGCATCAGTAGCCACCGTGGCGGCTTCCAGCTTGGCCATCACCCGGTTGGTGATGTCTGAAGCAAATTTGATCACCTTGTACACCTTGCCATCGGCATCGACGATCGGGTTATACGTCGCCTCCACCCAGACGCGCTCGCCAGCACTGTTGCGCCGCTCGAAACGACCGGACATGAAATGTCCGGCGGCCAGCTGCTTCCAGAAATTCGGGTTTTCCCGGTAAAAATTGTCGGTGCAGAACATCGCATGATGCTTGCCCTGAATTTGCGCCAGGCTATAGCCAGTGGTGCGCAAAAAATTGTCGTTGGCCGTGAGAATGGTGCCGTCAGGCTTGAACTCAATCACCGCCAGTGAATGGTTCAGCGCAGTGAACATGGCGGTTTTTTCCAGCAGGGCAAAGTGGCTGTCGGTGACATCCGAGGCAAGCTTGACCACTTTCACTACCTGGCCATCGGCTTGGCGCACCGGAAAGTATGAGGCTTCCAGCCAGATGACGCGCCCGGACTTGGCCAGGCGACGAAAAGTAGCGTGCTGGGACTGGCCCTGTGCCAGCTGACGCCAGAAGGCTGCGTATTCCGGGCCGGCGGCATAACTCGGCTCGCAGAACATGCGGTGATGCTGACCACGTATATCCTCCAGCCGATAGCCCACCAAGGCCAGAAAGCGTGCGTTGGCATCCAGAATCACGCCGTCAGGGGAAAATTCAATACACGCCAGATGTTGGCGAATGGCATTCAGTTCATCGCGACACACGGCCAGTTGCTGCTCAAAAGCGTGGCGTTGCTGCGTGAGGGCGCGCTCGGATTGGGCTTTGCGGATGAACATGGAGCCTCCTTGGTAGGTCTGGCATAGATACAGAATCCATCTTGAGTATGGATAAGGCTTCCAGTGCTGTCCAGCGCATTTATACGCTCAGTAATTAACTGAAAATTCATATAGTTGCCAGCAATCTCCCCTTGCTATTAAACACATGTTTTTCACCATGAAACGTGATTGGGCGTGGGCACAGGTCATCGACAGCGGGCCTCCACACATCGAGGGAGGCCCGGCCAGCATTACTCGGTGTAATCCACAATCAACGGCGCATGGTCAGAAAACTTCTCACCCTTGTACACGCTGGCGCTGTGCGCCCGTGCCGCCAGCGCCGGGGTGGCAATCTGGTAATCAATGCGCCAGCCCACGTCCTTGGCGTAAGCCTGGCCGCGATTGCTCCACCAGGTGTAGCCGGGAATTTCCGGGTAAAGCTGGCGCCAGATGTCGCGCCAGCCTTCTTCGCCCAATAGCTGGGTCATCCAGGCGCGTTCTTCCGGCAAAAATCCGCTGTTTTTCAGATTGCCCTTCCAGTTTTTCAGGTCGATTTCCTGATGGGCGATATTCCAGTCGCCGCACACCACCACATCGCGGCCACTGGCGGCCAATTCGCGTAGATAAGGCAGAAAGCGCGCCAGAAAATCAAACTTCACCTGCTGACGGTCGTCCGAGCTGGAGCCGGACGGCAGGTATAATGACACCACGGTCAGCGCGCCAAAGTCGGCGCGCAGATAGCGCCCTTCGGCGTCGATGTCGGCAATGCCCAGGCCGATGTCCAGCCGATCCGGCTCGCGCCGCGCGTACAGGCCCACGCCGCTATAGCCTTTTTTCTCGGCGGGGTGAAACCAGCCTTGCAGGCCGTCGGGCGCGCGCATGCGCTCGGTCAGGTCGTCGTGCTGGGCCTTGAGTTCCTGCACGCACACCACGTCGGCGTGCTGGCCGGCCAGCCAGTCGAAAAAGCCTTTTTGCGTGGCCGAGCGAATGCCGTTGAGGTTGGCGCTGATGATTCGTGGCAAGAGAAGTCTCCATGCTATGCTGTCGCCCGTTTTTGCCGGCGCCAGCATGGCCAAGTATTGAAATTGAGGATGCCCAATGAGCGATTTTCGCCAGGATTTTATTCGTTTTGCCGTGGAAGAGCAGGTGTTGCGCTTTGGCGAGTTTGTCACCAAGGCCGGCCGCCTGTCGCCGTATTTCTTTAACGCCGGTCTGTTCAACCACGGCGCCAGCCTGCTGAAGCTGGCACGGTTTTACGCCCAGGCCATCCGCGCCAGCGGGGTGGAATTCGACATGCTGTTTGGCCCGGCCTACAAGGGCATCACCCTGGCCGGCGCCACGGCGATGATGCTGGCCGAAGACGGCCTGGACATTCCGTTTGCCTTCAACCGCAAAGAAGCCAAAGACCACGGCGAGGGCGGCGTGCTGATTGGCGCGCCGCTGCAAGGCCGGGTGCTGATTATCGACGACGTGATTTCCGCCGGCACCTCGGTGCGCGAATCGGTCGAGCTGATCCGCGCCCATGGCGCCACCCCGGCGGCGGTGTCGATTGCGCTGGACCGCAAAGAGCGCGGCAAGGGGGAATTGTCCGCCGTGCAGGAAGTGCAGCGCGACTACGGCATGCCGGTGGTGGCCATCGCCACGCTGGACGATTTGCTCGGTTATCTGGCCCACAGCCCGGACTTGGCCGACAACCAGGCCAAGGTGCAGGCTTACCGCGACCAGTACGGCGTGTGATGAGCGAGCCGCTGTCTGCGCCCGACGATTGGGCGCGCCGCTTTGGCGGCATTGGCCGGTTGTATGGCGAGGCGGCGCTGGCGCGCTTTCGCCATGCGCATGTCTGCGTGATTGGCGTGGGCGGTGTGGGCTCGTGGGCGGCCGAGGCGCTGGCGCGCAGTGCGATTGGCGAGCTGACGCTGATTGATCTGGACCATGTCGCCCCGTCCAATATCAACCGCCAGGCGCATGCACTGAGCGACACGCTGGGCATGGCCAAGGTGGACGCCATGGCCGAGCGCCTGTTGCAGATCAATCCGCAGCTGGTGATTCACCGCGTGGATGAGTTCATCGAGCCGGACACGGTGGGCCAGCTGTTGTCCACCCAGCTGGATTATGTGGTGGACGCCATCGACAGCCTGCGCGCCAAGGCGGCGCTGATTGCCTGGTGTCGCCGCCATAAGGTGCCGGTGGTGGTCAGCGGCGGCGCTGGCGGCAAGACCGACCCCACCCGCATTGTGGTGGATGATTTGTCGCGCACCACCGACGACCCGATGGCGTCCAAGCTGCGCTACACCCTGCGCCGCCAGCATGGCTTTGCCCGCGAAGGCAAGTTTGGCGTGCCCTGCGTGTTTTCCACTGAGCCTTTGATCCGCCCAAGCGCCGCCTGCGAGGCGGGCGCGGCTGGCGCCCAGGGTTTGAACTGCGCCGGGTTTGGTTCGGTGATGGGGGTGACCGCTGGTTTTGGCCTGGCGGCGGCCAGCCGGGTGCTGCGCGATCTGGCGCGCCAGACGAGTTAGCCGCGGCCGGCCCGTGCATCAAGCCGAGCTGCCAGGGGAAATGCGCCCAGACGCCAGATGACAACACCACGCGACCAGAAGCCACGCCAAAGACATCAAAAAATGCTATTTACGCAGAACAAGATTGCAGCGTCAGTCAGACAAAATTAGCTTGTCAGCACGCTGTCAGCCAGATAAAAACCGCATCAGGCTAACGGTTTTTCCGGCTGGGATGGCTTCTTTTGGCTAAGTGCAGAAAGTTTTTGTTAGAAGGGAAAAACTGCGGTAAAGCCAGGTAAAAAGCCCAGCGCCCCCCGTGACACAGGGGGGGGCTATGCCACAATATATCCATGAACGCTGCCCCGTTTAAAAACCTCTCTCCTCGTATCCTGCTGGTGGATGACGCCGCTGAAGATCGGCTCCTGCTCGCAGACTTCCTCCGACAACAAGGCTATCGCCTTTATGTGGCGGAGGACGGCCTGGATGGTTACCAGAAAGCGGTTGCCATTCAGCCAGACTTGGTCTTGCTGGATATCCATATGCCACGCTGCGACGGATTAGCCACCTGTCGCCGCCTCAAGGCAGACGGACAAACCAGCAAGATCCCGGTGATCTTTCTCACCGCCGCTGCCATGCCGCAAGACCGGGTTGCCGGTCTGAACGAAGGCGCGGTGGACTACGTAACCAAACCTTTCGATTTTGAAGAGGTCAAGTTGCGGGTAGGAATCCACCTCGGTCTGGCCAACAAGGTCCACGCGCCGGCCCGCTCGTCTTCCGCAGCCCCGGAAGATGAAGCGGTGCCTGGTCACGCTTCCAATCTCGACAAGGTTCTGTTTGCTTCGGCACGCAAGATCCTGCGCGAGAGTCTGGCTTCTGCCCCCAATCTGAGTGAACTGGCCACCGCCGTGGGCACCAATACCCGTCGGCTGAACGAGGCCTTCAAGCATTGCGCTGGCGCCACGGTGTTCGACTACCTGCGCGAGTTGCGCCTGTCAGAAGCCCGCCGGCTACTGGCAGAAAGCGCACTGCCGGTGCAGCAGATTGCCAGCCACTGTGGCTATAGCAATCAGGCCAATTTTTCTACCGCCTTTCGTGAGCGCTTTGGTCTGACGCCCAGCGATTTCCGCCGCGAATCCGAGCCGCACGACGCGCGAGCCTGACATCCCTCCTCGTTGACCAGCCCACGTCAGTACACCGTCTGATCACCCGGCTGGCCTGCGCCATCTCGCCATGGCCAGATTGGCAGCCGCCCCCGCGGGTGGACGCGCCAGCCTGGCGGGATGCAGGCATAATGCACACGTGTCCATTTTCCCTGACTGTCCCGATGAACGCTGTGCTGCGTGTCTGCTTGATTGCGCTTGCCTGGCTGGCCTGGCCTGCCGGCGCCAGCAGCATGCCCACGTTGAACTGGCAGATGTGGGAAGACCCGCTGGGCGGGCGCGACACGCTGGTAGCCTGGCAAAGCGAGCACTTTCGCCCACTGACCGCTGAGCGCATGAATCCGGGATTTTCGTCCTCGGTATTCTGGCTACGAACGCAATTACGCAACACCCGCGCCGAGCCGGTGACTTACTGGCTGGTTCTGGACAATCCCCGACTGGAAGACGTGCAGCTCAGCCAGCGCGCCATGGGCGATATGGGGCCGGGCATCACCCGGGTGGCAGGGTGGCGCTACCCGCAGTTTTGGCGTGAGGTCAGTGCCGACATGGTGGTATTTCCGATCACCGTGCCTGGTGGAGGCATGGAAGAGCTGATGCTGCGTGTAGAAAGCCGTAGCGCTGTCTCTCTGGGCACTAGCCTGTGGCAACCGCTGGCCTTTCGCGAGCAGGAAACCAACCAGCACCAGTTGCAAGGCCTGATGATGGGCATGCTGGGCGCGGTGGCAGTATATGCTTTGATTCAGGGGGTGGTGCGCCGGGATACGGTGTTCACCCTGTTTGCCCTGTGGCTGGCCAGCTTCATGTGCCATGCGCTGGTGTTTCTGGGCTATGGCTACCGGTATTTCTGGACACAGGGTGGCGCCGAGGTGGTGCGGCTGACAGGGGTGATGGGAGCCAGCTCGGCGCTGATGTTCATGCTGCTGTCGATGTCCTTTTTGCACTTTCGCCAGACCCTGCCGCCCTGGATGTATCGCCAAGCCTGGTTGCTGGCCGGGGTGTTGGTGGCGTTGATGCTGTGGATGAGCCTGGGTGATTACCGCATGGCCTCCAGCGTGCTGTCGCTGACCCTGCTCTTGGGCAATGTCAGTTGGGTATTGCCATGTGCACTGGCCTGTATCCGCCGCACGCCCAACGCCAAGCTGTTTGGCGTCAGCATCGTGGTGTTCTGGGGGGCTGGCGTGCAATGGCAATTGTCCCTGCTGGGGCTGCTGGCGCCGGTATCCACCATGCATGACGGGGTATGGTGGTTTTACAATATTGCCCTGGCCATCACCCTGCTGGTGGGGGTCACCAGCCGCTCACTGCAATTGCAACGCGACCACGAGCGCACCCAGCGCATCCTGCTGGAAATCCAGAGCCGCCAGCAAAGCCAGCTGGAGCGCGCAGTGGTGGACCGCACCCGCGAGCTGCGCAATGCGCTGATCGCCGCTGAAGCCGCCAACCTGGCCAAAAATGATTTTCTGGCCCGCGTCAGCCATGATTTGCGCACGCCGCTGACCGCCATCATGGGCTACGCCGACATGATTCAGGCCGCCGGCCGCGCCGACGCGCCGCGCGGCGGCATCATCCGCCGCAGCGCCAACCATCTGCTGGCGCTGATTGACGATTTGATCGACTACGCGCGCGGCGCCTCGCAAGGCGATGCGCTGCACCCCACGCCGGTGTATCTGCACGCCTTGATCGACGCGGTGGCGGCCGAGGCGGAAACCCTGGCCAGCCGGCAGGGCAACCGTTTTCTGGTGGATACGCGCAATCTGCCGGCCATTGTCAGCGTGGACGCCAAACGCTTGCAGCAGATTTTGCAAAACCTGCTGGCCAACGCCGCCAAATTCACCCATCACGGCGCCATCCGCCTGACCATTCGCAGCAGCCAGCCCAAGCCAGGTTTTGCCAAGATCAAGTTCAATGTCAGCGACACCGGCCCCGGCATTGCACTGGAAGACCAGGCGCGGATTTTTCAGCCCTTCGAACGCCTGCCCTCCGCCGGGCGCACGCCGGGCCTGGGCCTGGGCCTGGCAATTGCCGCGCAATGGGCCGAGCGCATGAACGCGCGCATCACCGTGCGCAGCCGCCCCGGTCACGGCACCACCTTTGTGCTGTCGCTGACCGTGCCGCTGGCGCGTGAAGACGAACTGCCGGTGCATCGGCTGGTGGACAATCAAAACGTGCTCAGCCCGCTGGACGGCCAGGGCCGCACTATTCTGTTGGCGGAAGATCACCCGGATATTCGCGATATGCTGGCCACCGAGCTGGAAGGCCATGGTTTTCAGGTGCTGCGCTGCGCCGATGGCCAGCAAGCCATCGACCATTTACAGGCCCAGCGCCCGCCCCTGCCCGATCTGGTGCTGACCGATTTTCAAATGCCGCAGGCGGACGGCCTGGCGGTGCTGACCTGCGCGCGCGAGCATGCCCCGTGGCTGCCCGTGGTACTGCTGTCGGCGGCGCCGCCCAGTGAAGATGCCGGCTTTGACACCCACCTGCTAAAACCCATCAGCATTGCCCAGCTGCTGCACACCATTGGTCAGCAATTGGGGCTGCACGCCAGCGATACCCCGGCCACCATCGATGCCGATGATGCCGTAGACTGCCCGCCGCCCGAGCTGCTGGAAGGACTGACGCCGCTGATCGACATGGGGGCGATTTCTGATCTGGCCGACTGGGCCGACCAATTGGCCAATGACTATCCTCAATGGCAGGCATTTGCCCAACAAGTGCGGCAATACGCCGACCATGCCGACCTGACCCAGCTGCGCACGCTGGTGTCGCGCTGCCAGAGCGCATAGCGGTTGGCCGTGGTGGCACCGGCTTGTGCCTGCGGCACTGAGCAGACGCACGTTTGACAACTTACTTACCAGTAAGTATCTTTATCGACACACTGCGCTGTTGTCCCATCACCCACGCTTTATTAAGGATATTTGCATGTCCGCCTACCCGCACCTGCTCGCCCCGCTTGACCTGGGCTTCACCACGCTGAAAAACCGTGTCCTGATGGGCTCGATGCACACCGGGCTGGAAGAAGCCCCCGGCGGCTTTGCCCGCATGGCGGCGTTTTACGCCGAGCGCGCGCGCGGCGGCGTGGGCCTGATGGTCACCGGCGGCGTGGCCCCCAACGAAGCCGGGCGGGTGATGATGCACAGCGCCATGCTCACCAACGAGCACGAAGCCGAGCAGCACCGCGTGGTGACCGACGCCGTGCACGCCGCGGGCGGCAAAATCGCCCTGCAAATCCTGCACACCGGGCGTTACTCTTACCAGCCCAACCCGGTGGCGCCGTCGGCGCTGCAAGCGCCGATCAACCCCTTCCGCCCGGTGGCGCTGAGCAGCGAGCAAGTGTGGCAAACCATTGCCGACTTTGCCCGCTGCGCGCGCCTGGCCCAGCAAGCCGGCTACGACGGCGTCGAGGTGATGGGCTCGGAAGGCTATCTGATCAACCAATTCATCGCCGCGCGCACCAATCAGCGCGACGACGAATGGGGCGGCAGCTACCAAAACCGCATCCGCTTTGCGCTGGAAATCCTCAAGGCGGTGCGCGAGGCGGTGGGGCCGAACTTTATTATTATTTACCGCTTGTCGATGCTGGATCTGGTGGAAGAAGGCAGCAGCTTTGGCGAAATCGTCGAGCTGGCGCAGGCCGTCGAAGCCGCTGGCGCCAACCTGATCAACACCGGCATTGGCTGGCACGAGGCGCGCATCCCCACCATCGCCACCCTGGTGCCGCGCGCCGGCTTTGCCTGGGTGACGCAAAAACTGATGGGCAAGGTGGGCATTCCGCTGATCACCACCAACCGCATCAACACCCCGGACGTGGCCGAGCAGGTGCTGGCCGAAGGCTGCGCCGATATGGTGTCGATGGCGCGCCCCTTCCTGGCCGACCCGGCTTTTGTCGCCAAGGCGGCGGACAACCGCGCCGACGAAATCAACACCTGTATTGGCTGCAACCAAGCCTGTCTGGACCATATCTTTGCCGGCAAGCTGGCCAGCTGTCTGGTCAATCCGCTGGCCTGCCACGAAACCGAGCGGGTGATCACCCCGGCGGCGCAGGCCAAGCGCGTGGCCGTGGTGGGCGCCGGCCCGGCCGGTTTGTCCTGCGCGGTCACCGCTGCCCAGCGCGGCCACGCGGTGACATTGTTTGACGCCGCCAGCGAAATCGGCGGCCAGTTTAATGTCGCCAAGCAGATTCCCGGCAAGGATGAGTTTCAGGAAACCCTGCGCTACTTTGCCCGCCAGCTGGAACTGAACCAGGTCACCGTCAAACTGGGCGCCTGGGTCAGCGCCGATGATCTGGCTGATTTTGACGAAGTGGTGCTAGCCACCGGCATCCGTCCACGCCTGCCGGACATCCCCGGCATTGAGCACCCGAAAGTGCTGACCTATCTGGACGTGCTCAAGCACAAAAAACCGGTGGGCCAGAAAGTCGCCATCATTGGCGCCGGCGGCATCGGCTTTGACACGGCGGAATACCTCAGCCACAGCAGCGACGCCGCACACGGCCGCGACGCCTTCCTGCGCGAATGGGGCGTAGACGCCGAGCTGGCGGCGCGCGGTGGTTTGTGCGCCGAGGGCGGACAGCCGCCGGCCAGCCCGCGCGAGATTTACCTGCTGCAACGCAAGAGCAGCAAGCCGGGCGACGGCCTGGGCAAGACCACCGGCTGGATTCACCGCACCGCGCTGAAAAACCGCCAGGTGCGCATGCTGGCCGGGGTGAATTATCTGCGCATCGACGACGCCGGCCTGCACATCAATGTGCAAGGCCAGGTCAGCGTGCTGCCGGTGGACCATGTGGTGATTTGCGCCGGCCAGGAACCCTGCCGCGAGCTGCAAGCCGGCGTGGCGGCGCGGGGCGTGCCGGTGCACTTGATTGGCGGCGCGGACGTGGCCGCTGAGCTCGACGCCAAGCGCGCCATCCTGCAAGGGCTGGAAACCGCGATGGCGCTTTGAAACGCGCATGGCTTAAAATCATGGCGCGCCGATCGGCGCGCTTTTTTTGACCGGCAAGTTTTCAGGCCAGCCAGATGGCGGGCCATGGGTGACACTCATGTTCTTATTGTTGCTGATCAGCTCCACCCTGGTGGCGCTGGGCGCCGCGCTGCTGACCGTGCGCTTTTTTGACGCCGCCATCCTGCGCATTCTGCACACCATTCTGGGCGCCGAGCTGGCCAGCGCCTGGCAGCGTTATCTGCGCTTTGCCATTGTGGTGGTGGGGGTGTCGGGCGGGGTGCGCCCGCTGGATCTGGAAAAATACATCGCGCCAAACCGGCCCGGCGCCACCGCGCCGGAATTGTCGCTGGAGCGCTGGACGCTGGAGCTGTACCGCTCGCTGATCGACAGCCTGCAAAGCATTGCCTGGATGCTG
The DNA here is from genome assembly GCF_003201855.1 of Rivihabitans pingtungensis. Lineage (GTDB taxonomy): Bacteria > Pseudomonadota > Gammaproteobacteria > Burkholderiales > Aquaspirillaceae > Rivihabitans > Rivihabitans pingtungensis. Next base: position 201,066 of record NZ_QJKI01000005.1, read on the forward strand.
CTGCTGTTTTTTATCGGCGCGATGATTGCCTATGTGCTGCTGCGCACCGTGGCCAGACGCCGCAGCCAAGTGGCGACGCTGGACGACGAAGCGTAAGCACACGCGGTGAACAGACTGCGCCCCCGCTCAGCCAGGCTGAGACGGGGGCGCAGGTGCATCAGGGGGCCGGGATCAGATCAGGCCAGCGCCACCAGTTTTTGCAGGCTGGAGGTTTTATCGTGGGCAATGCCCAGCACCGCGGTGTTGCGCGACACGCCGAGCACCATGATCGACTCAGACGCCAGCGAGGCCTGGAACTCTTTGCACAGGGTGAACGCGGATTTGTTGGACATCAGGAAAAAGATGCCGTTGATGTACACCGTGGACGCGGAGTACTCCACCGGCAACTGTTCAGCGAACTGCTTGATTTTTTCGGCGGGCAAAATCACGGCGTAGGTAGACATGGCGTGCTGTCCTTGACGGTGTTCATGAGAAAGCGCCGCTTGCGCACCCATAGCGGGTGGGTGCGAAAAGCGGCTTGATCCGCCCTTGGGGCGCGCCATCCTGGCGCAGCGGGCATCATGCAATGGGCATCAGAATTGCTAATTTAGTCCCAGGCGGTGTTGTCGTAAGTCAAACCTTACGCATTTATCGGCCATCAGACCGATTTTTTCACAGCCATGTTGCATGAATGTCTCCGCCGCTTGATCAATGCAGACGGGGAATCCTCATTCGGCAGCCAGCAAGACATTTTTACTGAAACGCAGCATGAACGGCCCGGGGTTGTGAAAGCGGTAAGGCTGATCAGAAGCAAAAGCAATCGACGTGCCTGTCACCAGCGGGCGCACCAAGCCATCCAGCGTCAGCACCAGTTCCCCACTGATGATGTACAGCATTTCCTGACTGCCCAACGAAGCCGGCTCGGCTTCATAGGTGACACCAGGAGCCAGCTGCCAATGCCATAGCTCAATGCACTGGCCGGCAAAGCGCACGCTCTCCAGCAAGGTGCCATGGCTGTCACTGTGCTCATCCTGCCAGACCCGCAGCGGTCGGGACAATGGCCGTTCGGATTTTTCCTCGACACTGGCTGGGCGAACCAGTTCGGCAAATGACAGGCTCAGCGCATTGGCCAGCCGGTCCAGCGTGGCAAAGCTGACATTGCTTTCATGCGCCTCGATATTGACCAGCATACGCCGGCTGACCCCGGCTGACTGAGCCAAGACGTCCTGGGTCAACCCACGCTGCTGGCGGATACGGCGCAGATTGGCCGCAATATTGTGAATCACGGGAAGAGAAGGCTTGCTCATGAGAACAACACACCAAACCAACACAGAATTATGAATAAAGAATTGTCCCCTGTCAGCAAGTGGGCGGCAAGTCAAATGTGTAACAGGATGTAATTGACATCACGTGCAGCAAAATTCCACGCAGGCAGCGCAACAGTTTTTTATCTCTTGCCCTGCCATACGTCATCCACAAGACATGCCTCTTCCACATGTCTCATACGGCCGAATCAAACCGTCAATCAATCATCTCGCATCGGGAACAGCCCGTTATAGCAAATGATGTAATTGACCGCCAGCGCCGGCAACTGGGTCGTGCCAGCCCCCACGGACAAGGTGGTGACAGTGCCCGGACGAAGTGCATTGCCCGCCCCCATCGGTACACGGCCACGCAGATCCGGCACGGCAAAGGTTTGCGCAGCCGAGCTGCCGCCGTAGGTGTTGCCAATCACGGCGTACAAGGCCTGGAACTGGGATTGCTGCATGAAGGAATAGGTGGCGCCATCACATGCCAGCCAGCCCTGCGGCACATAGTTACCCGCCCAGGGCATAATCGTTCCGATAAATGCTTCCATGAATTCACTCTCCAATTAACCTAAATGAAAAATGCCCAGCCAATGGCCGGGCATTTTTGACATGCTTCGGGATTTAACCCGACGGGAAGAAGCTTACACCAAAAAATCCCAACCGGTCTGCACCAGATACTGCTTCTGCATCTCACCAGACACCATGAACGCATTGGCCACCTGCTCCAGCGTCATGCCGTTTGCCTGCATCTGCTGCACCCACGCCGCCTTGCCACCGGCATCCGACTCCCGACCCAGAATCGCCTTGTACAGCATTTCCACATCGTTCACCGCATCGCCAGTCAGCACAAAGCCCCGTGCCTTGGCTTCATCGGACTTGATCATATTGATGGCAATGCCACCCAGACTGTAGCCCTTGGATTGCAGATCGCCAAAGTAATCAAAGCCATATACATCCGCCTGACGACCCAGCACTTGCAGGTAAGACCCCGCCAGCACTTTCAGTTCGTCGCGCGCCTGGAGGGTCTCACTGCTATCAGCAAATTGCAGGGTTTCGGTGTTGACCACCAGCGTGCTCTTGCTGGTGTCGGCATTGTTGATCACCTTGACGTAGCCAT
>NZ_QJKI01000006.1 GCF_003201855.1 Rivihabitans pingtungensis
CCCCACTCCTTCCCATCCCGAACAGGACAGTGAAACCACTTCGCGCCGATGATAGTGCGGATTACCCGTGTGAAAGTAGGTCAACGCCAGGCTCCCATTCAAACCCCCTGTAGCTCACGCTACAGGGGGTTTTGTATTTGGGTTTTTGATTTTCAGGTGGGGTTTGTGAACCGCGCTAAACCCCGGTTTTGCTGGGGTATTTTGCTGTCTATCTGGCGCTGTCGGCGCGCTGGGCTGTCTATATCCGGTCGATTTTGCTGATGGCGAAATTCTGACGGATGTTTGAAATTCTCCTTACAAAACAAAACCATACTACAAAAATGGGAATAGAAAACATTTCCGCTGCCGCAGGTGTTCTTCTACAATGCAGTTCTTGTCGAGACGCCCACAAGGACTTTCTGGATGCTTTACCCCGAGTTGTTCGCCCAGCTGGAAAAAGCCCGCTGGGACATGGCCACGGACATTCCGTGGGATCAGTTCAACCCCGAGCTGCTGACTGACGAACAGGCGCAAACCATCCGCCTGAACGCCATCACCGAATGGTCGGCGTTGCCGGCCACCGAGATGTTCCTGCGCGACAATCGCCACGACAGCGATTTTTCTGCGTTCATGTCGATCTGGTTTTACGAAGAACAAAAGCATTCGCTGGTGTTGATTGAATACCTCCGCCGCTTCCGCCCGGAACTGGTCCCCACCGAAGAAGAGCTGCACGCCGTGCGCTTTGAGTTCGACCCCGCCCCGCCGCTGGAAACCCTGATGCTGCACTTCTGCGGCGAAGTGCGCCTCACCCAGTGGTATCGCTGCGCCTCGGAATGGCATACCGAGCCGGTGATTCAGCACATCTACAGCACCCTGTCGCGCGACGAAGCCCGCCATGGCGGCGCCTACCTCAAGTATATGAAACAGGCCATCGACCGCTTTGGCGACCAGGCGCGGCTGGCGTTTGCCAAAATCGGCATGCTGATGGCCGCCAGCGGCCGCTCTGGCAAGCCGCTGCATCCGACCAATTTGCATGTCAATCAGGCGCTGTTCCCCAACGACACCGTACAAAGCCGCTTGCCCGACCCGGAATGGCTGGAAGACTGGCTGACCCACAAGATTCGCTTCACCGCCGAATGGGAATCGCGCGTGGTGGGTGGTATCCTTCGCAACTTGTCGAGTTTGTTTGAACGCCCTTTTGAGTCGGTGCAGCAACTCAACCGTTACCGCAAGGAGCTGGTTGCCGCCACCGCGTGATGGAACGCCATGAACTACCCCGCCCCCGAATTTGAACGCAAGCTGTGTCCGCCGGAACAACTGGCCGAGCGGCTGTCCGCCCTGGCTCGCCCGCTGGTGATGACCAATGGCTGTTTTGACATCCTGCATCGGGGGCATGTCAGCTATTTGGCTCAAGCGCGCGCGCTGGGCGCCAGCTTGGTGGTGGCGCTCAATACCGACGCCTCGGTGCGTCGGCAAGGCAAGGGCGACGATCGCCCGATCAATCCGCTGGCCCAGCGCGCGGCAGTGATGGCCGCGCTGGAAAGCGTGTCCTTGGTGACCTGGTTTGACGAAGATACCCCGGCCAAGCTGATTGACGTGGTGCGCCCGGACGTGCTGGTGAAAGGCGGTGATTGGCCGATCGAACGCATTGTCGGCAGCGCCGAAACCTTGGCGCGCGGCGGGCAGGTGCATTCGATTCCGTTTGAGTTCGAAACCTCCACCACCGCCATGCTCACCCGCATCCGTGCGCAGGGCTGAGCCATGAAGGCTCCGGTGTGGGCGGTATTGCGCCGCCTGTCCGATGGCGGCGTGCATTCTGGCGAGCGCCTGGCCGAAGAGCTGGGCTGTTCGCGCGCCTCAGTCAACGCCCGCATTCAGGCGCTGGCCGACGGCTATCAATTGCGCATCGACCGCGTGCGCGGTCAAGGCTACCGTTTGCTCTCCCCGATCGACTGGCTGGACGCCGCCGCCATTCAGGCCGGCGCGCCGGCTGGCGTGCGGGTGGAAGTGGTGGAAGAAACCGCCTCCACCAATAGCGACGTACTGGCCCGCGCTGCCGCAGGCGAGGCCAGCGGCCTGGCGCGGCTGGCGGAATCACAGACCGCCGGGCGCGGCCGTTTTGGCCGGCGCTGGCTGGCCCCCTTGGGCGGCGGCCTGACTTTTTCCTTATTGTGGCGTTTTGAATGCGGCGTGGGCCAATTGTCCGGGCTGAGCCTGGTGGTCGGCGTGGCCTTGACCCGCGTGCTGAACCGCCTGGGCGCGCCGGTGCGGCTGAAATGGCCCAATGACCTCTTGCTGGGCGAGCGCAAGCTGGCCGGCATTCTGATTGAGCTGGCCGGCGACGCCTTGGGGCCATCCGCTGTGGTGATTGGCGTCGGCCTGAATCTGCTGCCAGCGGGCGATGTGGGCCAACCGGCCGCCGCCTTGCGTGAAGCGGGTGTTACCGTGTCGCGCAATGTGCTGGCGGCGGCGCTGCTGACCGAGCTGGCGGCGGCGCTTGGCCAGTTTGCCGACGAAGGCTTTGCCCCGTTCCAGGCCGAATGGCAACACTGGCACGCCTGGCAGGACGAGCCGGTGGTGGTGGCGCCGATGCAGGGCGAGGCGCTGGCCGGCCTGGCTTTGGGCATCGACGCGCAAGGTGCGCTGCGCCTGCTGACCAGCGAGGGCGAACGCAGCGTGCACGCCGGTGAAGTCAGCCTGCGGAGGTTGGTATGAAGCTGCTGCTGGATGCTGGCAACACCCGCGTGAAATGGCGACTGCTGGACGCCGCCGGCCAACGTTGCGCCGAAGGCGCCGCCGCGCATGAGGATTTGTCGGCGCTGGCCGCCGATTGTGCGCGCTGGGCGCCTGAGCAGGCCTTGGGCTGCACGGTGGCCAGCGAGGCGCTGGGCTCGCGCATTGCCGCCTGCCTGCCGCCCGGCGTGGCCATGGCCTGGCAATGGCCGCAGGCGCAGTGCGCGGGCGTCACCTGTCAGTACGACACGCAACGCCTGGGCGCTGACCGCTGGATGGCGCTGCTGGGCGCCTGGGGACGGGCGCCGGGCGCCAAGGTGGTGGCGGCGGCTGGCACCGCGCTGACCGTCGATGCCTTGTCGGCGGATGGCGTGTTTCTGGGCGGCACGATTGCCCCGGGCCTGCAGTTGATGCGCGACAGCCTGGCGCAAGGCACCGCACGGCTGGGTCGCCCGGACGGGGAGTATCAGGATTTTCCGCACACCACGGCTGACGCTATTTATAGCGGCTGTCTGAACGCCATGTTGGCCCCGATCATGCTGTGCGTGCAGCGCATGCAGGCCTTGGGGCCAGCCCCCACCGTGTATCTGACCGGCGGCGACGCCAATTTAGTGGCGCGTCATCTCCCGCTGGACTGCCAGATTGTGGATAATCTCGCGCTGGATGGATTAGCCAGGATAACAAGACCATGATGAAATGGTTTTTAGCCGCGTTGGTGGCGGCCAATGTGGTGGTGGCGCTGCTGGGCGCCTTGAGTAAACCCGCGCCGACTGATATCAAGAGCCGGGAAAGCAACGCCAATCAGATCAAACTGGCTGGGCAGGGCAATGAACCCTCGCCGCTGGAAGCGCTGACCGCGCCCAAACCGGGCTCGGCCTTGGCCGCCGCCCAGCAAGAAGCCGCGAAAAACCCACCGCCTGCTGCGGAGCCTGCCGCCCCAGTCACGCCGCCGGTGACCACTCTGGCGGCGGCGCTGGCGCCTGAGCCGGCCAAACCTGCGCCAGAGCCTGCCAAAGCCCCCGAGCACAAACCTGCCGCACCCAAGCCTGAGCCACTGAAAGAAGCCAGCAAGCCGATGCCCACGCCGCCGGCTGCCAAGCCCGAAGCCAAGCCGGCTGAGCCGAAAAAACCGGAAAGCAAACCCGAGCCCAAGCCAGAAAGTAAACCGGCCGAGGTGAAAAAGCCCGAACCCAAGGTCGAGGTGAAAGACAGTAAATCTGCCGAGAAAAAGCCAGAGCCCGCCAAGCCGGAAGTCGCCAAAACCGACGCCAAGGCGGCTGACAAAAAAGCCGACGCCAAACCAGACGCCAAGCCCAAGTTGGTCTGCTATCAGGCCACGGACCTGGACTCTGCCGCCGCCAGCAAGCTCAAAGCTGCGTTGAACAAGGCCGGCCTGGCCGCCAAGATGCACGAAACCGTGCAGGAAACTGGCCGCACCGGCGGCAAGTTCTGGGTATATCTGCCGTCTTACGCCAACCGCGACGAGGCGGTGAAGCAATCGGCGGCGCTGAAAGACAAGGGTTTTGACAACTACATCGTCAACACCGAAGGCGAAAACAAAAACGGCCTGTCCATGGGCTTGTTCTCGCAAGAAGACAGCGCCAAGGCCATGGTCAAGCGCCTGAACGACAGCGGTTATCCGGCCAAGCTGGCGCCGCGCGGCGGCACAGCGGTGACCAGCGCCAGCGTACGGCTGGATAGCCTGGACGAAGCGGGCAGCGCCGCGCTCAGCAAAGCCGGCGTCAGCATGAAGCCGGTGAGCTGCAAACCCTGACCTCGTCTGACCGTGCAGGCGGGGCGTCGCGCCTGAATGCGCCTTGGCGGCAGGTGGCCCGCGAGTCTTAATTCTGCCTGTTGTAATGACAAAGCCCGGCCTTGTGCCGGGCTTTGTCATCTGGAAGTCATCTTTTCGCCACGATTGTGTCATCGGCGTGACGTATTTTCGACAGGTTCTCAACTGTTGCTGACTTCCGGAGCGTCACCCATGAGCCGCCTGATCAAAACCGACGACAGCGTCGTCAACGCCTCGTCCAACCCGGCGTTTTCCGCCATTCTTGAAGCCTCGCTCGACCGTCGCGGTCTGCTCAAGGGCCTGGGCGCCTCGCTGGCGCTGGGCCTGGCTGGCGGCACGGTCAGCCAGCTGGCGCAGGCCGCCAACGCGACCCCGACAGCGCCGCTGAGCCTGGGCTTTACCGGCCTGCCGTTCTCGACGGATGACGTGGTGCATGTGCCGGCTGGCTATTCCACCCAAGTGCTGTACGCCTGGGGCGATCCGGTGGGTGTGCCGGGCAAGCAGCCGACCTTCAAGCAGGATGCCAGCAACAGCGCCGAAGAGCAGGCGCTGCAAGCCGGCATGCACCACGACGGCATGGCCTACTTCCCGCTGCCGTTTGGCTCGGCGCACAGCAAGCGCGGTTTGCTGGCCATCAACCACGAATACACCGATGATGGTCTGCTGCACCCGGACGGCATGGCCCACTGGAACGACAAGAAAACCGCCAAGGCGCAAGCCGCCGTGGGCGTGTCGGTGATTGAAGTGGAAGACACCGGCAAGGGCTGGCGCGTGGTGCGCCCGTCGGCGCTGGCCCGTCGCATCACCGCCACCACCCCGTGCGCCATCAGCGGCCCGGCCAAGGGCCACGCACTGATGAAAACCCAGGACGACCCCAAGGGCGTGCGCGTGCTGGGCACGCTGAACAACTGCGCCAATGGCCAGACGCCGTGGGGCACCTACCTGACCTGTGAAGAAAACTGGAGCGATTACTTCGCCAACAACGGCGAACTGAGCGCTGACGACAAGCGCTACGGCATCAAGGCCACCGACGCCGGCTACAAATGGTCGGAAACCGACTTCCGCTTTGACCGCCAGATCACCCCGAACGAAGCGCACCGCTTTGGCTGGGTGGTGGAAATCGACCCGTTCGACGCCAAGTCCACCCCGGTCAAGCGCACCGCGCTGGGCCGCGTCAAGCACGAAGGCGCCATGCTGGTGCTGGCGCCGGACAATCGCGTGGTGGTGTATATGGGCGACGACCAGCGCTTTGAATACATCTATAAATTTGTGTCCAGCAAGCCGTACAACCCGAAAAACCGTAAAGCCAACTTCGACTTGCTGGATCATGGCACACTGTATGTGGCGCGCTTTGATCAAGACAACACCGGCCGCTGGCTGGAGCTGACGCACGGCAAGAACGGTCTGACCGCCGCCAATGGCTTTGCCAGCCAGGCCGACATCTGCATCCACACCCGCCGCGCCGCTGACCTGGTGGGCGCCACCAAGATGGACCGCCCGGAGTGGATCGCCGCCCACCCGCACAAGCCCTACGAAATTTACTGCACGCTGACCAATAACAGCGAGCGCGGCAAGGAGGGCAAGCCGGGTGTGGACGCTGCCAACCCGCGTGTGGACAACAGCTTTGGTCAGATCATTCGCTGGTTTGAAGGCGATAACAACCCGGCTACCACGGAATTTGTCTGGGATCTGTTCGCACTGGGCGGCAGCCCGACCGGCAAGGGCGACAAGAAGGCCAGCGTGCAGGGCGACACCTTTGGCAGCCCGGATGGCCTGAAATTCGCCAGCAATGGCCTGCTGTGGGTGCAGACCGATGTCTCCACCAGCACGCTCAACGAAAAAGACTATGCCGGCATGGGCAATAACCAGATGCTGGCGGTGATCCCCGAGCGTGGCGAGTTCCGCCGCTTCCTGACTGGCCCGCGCGGCTGCGAAATCACCGGCATTGCCTTTACCCCGGATAACCGCACCATGTTCATCAACATCCAGCACCCGGGCGAAACCTCGTCCGAGCGTTCCGACCCGGCGGCGCCCAAGGCTGTCTCCGCCTGGCCGGATGGCGCGGCGGGTGGGCGTCCGCGTTCGGCCACGGTGGTGATTCGTCGTGATGATGGCGGGGTGATTGGCGTGGCCTGATTCTCAGCAATGGGCTGAGTCACGCGCCGCCGTTTGCCCAAGCGAGTTTGGGTGGCCGGCGGCGCGTGTTTTTGTATTTCTGGCGGCAATAAAAAACCCCCGTGGCGTGCCACGGGGGTTCCGAGAATGTCTTGCAGGAGTGTGTTGCTTTGTTGGTGCCCAGGGTCGGACTCGAACCGACACGCCTTGCGGCGGGGGATTTTGAGTCCCCTGCGTCTACCGATTTCGCCACCTGGGCAGGTGTTGCTTTCCGGTAAGGTGCAAATCATACCTTGCTGCGCTCGGACTGTAAACCAAGGCTGAATTATTCGCTGTGGCGCAGGCTGACGGCCAGCTGATACAAGGCATCGCGCGGCGCGCCGGTCAGTGTGGCAGCCAGCTTGGCGGCTTGTTTGGGCGGCAGCTCGGCCAGCAGCACACGCAAGGTATGTTCGGCCTGGGCGTCGATGGCGGTTTCGGCGGCACTGGGGGGCGCGGCGTCGATGATCAGCACGCACTCGCCGCGTTGCTGATTGCTGTCGCTGGCAATCCACTGCGCCAGTTCGCCAGCCGGCAGGGTGCGCACAGTTTCAAAGGTTTTGGTCAGCTCGCGCGCCAGTGTCACCAGGCGGGATTCGCCCAACGTGACTGCGATGTCGGCGGCGCATTCGGCCACCCGGTGCGGCGCTTCGTATAGCACCACGGCATAATGTGCATCGCGCCAGCTTTCCAGCTGCTTGCAGCGCGCGCCGCGCTTGGGTGGCAAAAAACCATGAAACAGCCACTCGGCGGTGGTGACGCCGCTGGCGGCCAGGGCGGTCACCGCTGCGCAGGCGCCGGGAATGGCGCACACCGGATGACCGGCGGCGCGCACCGCCGCCACCAGCCGCGCGCCAGGGTCGGACACTGCTGGCGTGCCGGCGTCCGATACCTGGGCCACCAGCTGGCCTTCGGCCAGCCAGTTGCAGACTTTGTCGGCCATCGTGCGTTCATTGTGCTCGCGCACGCTGACCAGTTTGCTCTGGATGCCATAGCGCGTCAGCAACTGGCCGGTGACACGAGTATCCTCGGCGCAGATCAGGTCGGCGCGGGCCAGCACGGCCAGTGCGCGCAGGCTGATGTCTGCTACGTTCCCAATCGGTGTGGCCACCACATATAATGTGCCGTTCACCAGAGACGCTTGGGCGTCTTCGACAATCGGAAAGAGTGGGGTATGCAACGACGGGCTCCTTGGCTGCGAATACTGTGCGGATGGCTGCTGACAGCATGGATGGCGGCCGCGCCGGCCGCCGGCCCGAACTATAGCACCGATCTGAATGATGTGGCGGCGCTGCACTCGCCGCTGACGGCCATTCTGCCTGCGCCTGTGGCGCAGGCCGTGGCCCAGCCGGGCCAGCTTAGCGCGCCAGCCGGCCCGGCGCCGCGCGTGGCGGTGTTGTTGCCGGCCAGCGGCCCGCTGGCGGATGCTGGCCAAGTGCTGCGCCAGGGCATTGAAGCGGCCTGGAAAGTGGACGCCGACGCTGAACTGGCGTGGTACGACACCGAGACGGACAATGTGCGCGCGCAATATCAGCGCGCGCTGGACGATGGCGCGAGCGTGGTGATTGGCCCGCTGGCACGCGAGGCGGTGGCTGAGCTGGCGTCAATCGCCAGTGTGCCCACCCTGGCGCTGAATACCGTGTCTGGCAGCGCCGCACCGACCTTGTATGCGTTTCATCTGGCGGTGGAGAGCGAGGGCGCGCAAATGGCGCTGGCCATGCACCGTGCCGGGCATTTGTTTCCGCTGCTGGTGGTGGGCGCTGACCCGCTGTCGCAGCGGCTGGCGCAGGGGTGGCGCGCCGCCTGGACGGATATTCATGGCCGCTCGCCGCGCTGGGTGGTGCAGTGGCCAGCCGAGCGCGCGCGCCTGAACGAGCTGGCCGCCCAGGCGGATGCCGTGGTGCTGGCCGTACCGGGGCGGGACTGGCCTGCTTTGCGTCCTTTGCTGAGCGCGCTGCCTGCGTACGCGGCGGCCAGTCTGAGTGATTTTGCCCGCCCGCAACTGGCCTGGCCGGGGGTGGTCCAATTGGATATGCCGTGGCTGCTGTCGCCGCAAGCGGCGCCGGCGGCGCGCTATCCGCGTCCGGCCGAGCCGCTGACGCTGGCTACCGAGCGGCTGTATGCCCAGGGCATTGACGCCTTCCGGCTGGCGCGCCGGCTGGCGGGGCGTGATACGCCGGGGCTGACGCTGGATGGGGTGACCGGCTGGCTGAGTTTGCGCGGCCGCGAAGTGCAGCGCAGCCTGCGGGCCGTCGATGAATGAGCGCGGCGACGCCGCCGAGGCGCGCGCGCTGGTCTGGCTGCAAGCGCGCGGCTTGCGTTGCCTGGCGCGCAACTACCGTTGCCGGCTGGGCGAAATTGATTTGATCATGCAGGATGGCGACACCGTGGTGTTTGTCGAGGTGCGGCAGCGCCGCAGCGCCCGCTTTGGCGGCGCTGCCGCCAGCATCACCCCGGCCAAGCAGGCGCGTTTGACGCTGGCTGCCGAACACTACCTGCAAACCCTGTCCAGCGTGCCGCCGTGCCGCTTTGACGCCGTGCTGTTTGACGGCGCGCAGCCGCCACACTGGGTGCAGAACATTATCTGAAGGAAGAAGGAAGCCCGATGGATTTGATCCAGCGCGTCAACGAGCACTTTATCGAAAGCATTGCCGCCAAGCAGCAAGCCATGGAAGTGCTGTCGCCCGGCATCGCCGTGGCCGCCGAAAAAATGGTCGCTTGCCTGATGAATGAAGGCAAGATTCTGGCCTGCGGCAATGGCGGCTCGGCGGCGGACGCCCAGCACTTTGCCGCCGAAATGGTCGGGCGTTTCGAAAAAGAGCGCCCTGGCTTGGCAGCGCTGTCGCTGGCCACTGACACCTCGGCCTTGACGGCTATTGGCAACGACTACGACTTTGATATGGTGTTCTCCAAGCAGGTGCGCGCGCTGGGGCAGACCGGCGACATCCTCTTGGCGATTTCCACCTCGGGCAATTCCGCCAATGTGATTGAGGCGATTCACTCCGCCCACGAGCGGCAGATGACCGTGATTGCCTTTACCGGCAAGGATGGCGGCAAGATTGGCGAGTTGCTGACCAGTGAGGACATTCTGCTCAATGTGCCGGCCTTCCGTACCGCACGCATCCAGGAAGTGCATATCCTGATGATTCATGCGCTGTGTGATGCCATTGATTACATGCTGCTGGGGGGTGAATGATGCGACGCGGATTGGGTGTGGCCGTGGGCGCGCTGGTGCTGATGTCTTCCTTGTCGGCCTGCGTGCCGGTGGTCGTGGCCGGAGCGGGTGCTGCTGCCATGGTGGGCACGGATCGGCGCACCACCGGGTCTTATACTGACGATCAGACGTTTGAAGTCAAACTGGCCGGGCAAATTGCCGACAAGGTGCCCGGTGTGCATGTCAACGTCACCTCGTTCAACCGCGCCGTACTGCTGACCGGCGAAGTACCGGACGACAATGCCCGTGCGCAGGTGGATTTTCTGGCGCGGGCGCAGCCTGGTGTGCGCAAGCTGTATAACTATGTGGTGATTGCCCCCAACTCCACCCTGGGCAACCGGCTGAACGACAGCGGACTGAGCGCCAAGGTGCGCACCCGTCTGCTGCAAGGCAAGAATTTCTCGTCCAACCACATCAAGGTGGTGACCGAGCGCGGCGAAGTCTATTTGCTGGGGCTGGTGTCGGAGGCAGAAGGGCAGGAGGCGGCGCAGTTGGCCAGTGAAACCTCGGGCGTCCTGAAAGTGGTCACGCTGTACGAGTATCTTGATCAGGCGCGCTAAGCGCCGCTCACAAAACCCTCCTGGCGTTGTTTGTGACCTTGCCGTACTGCTTGACTGTCTGCGGTCACACGCCTGGCCAGGGCCGCTTCGCTGGGTTTGGTGAGCGACGCTAAAAATCTCTGGTGTGGTGGTGTGGCCTTGCCATCTTGCTTTCACGGCCGGCGGCCACCTCCGTCGCCAGCATCGCTGCGCTGAGTCCGGCGCCTGGGTTCAGCTGGCTGGCGGCAGCGTCACCCGCTCGTGCCACAGCAAGTCGGCGCACAAGACGTGAATGCGCTCCTGGATTTCCAGCGCCAGCGACATGGTCACGCAGGATACCGGCTCTGTGACCGACAGATACGGCTGGGTCAGCTGCACCCGGCCGGGTTGTTCCATGGCGCTGCGAAAATACGGCCGCCGCGACCAGCGCGCCCCTCGGGCGTCGGCCAGTGGGGCAAAGCGGCGGGCATTGGCCTGGCCGCGCGCGCCGACATTGTCGCCCACTTGTTCGCCAAATTGATTCAGCACAAAGCAGCGCAACACGTCCGGGTGCTGGCGCAGCATCATGCTGGCGTCGGCCAGTGGTGTGCCGGCGGTCAGCGCGTTGGCGCACTGACGGAACGCCGCGTGCACGCTGCGGTACACCGCCGCCGCGCCCTGACGGCGGGCGTGCTCGCGCACTTCATAATCGTGCCACAGGGTGTCCAGCACTGGCAGTACCAACTGGCTGTCCGGCAGTTGCGCGGCCGGGTGGGCAAAGTAATAGCCCTGCACAAAGTCTGCCTGGGATTCCAGGGCAATCACCCCTTCACGTTCGTTTTCCACCCCTTCCGCCACCACCAGCGCGCCGATTTCCTGCAACATCGCCACCAGCCGTGGATACAGTGCGCGCGCCTGGCGGGTCTGGCTGGCGTCGCGCAGCAGTGAGCGATCCAGCTTGACGATGTCGGGCTCCAGCCGCCACAGCCGGTCGATATTGGCGTGGCCGGCGCCGAAATCATCCACGGCAATCACGCAGCCCTGGCGCTTGAGCTGGCGCAAGGCCGCCACTAGAGCATCCAGATCGTCAATGCGATGCTCCAACACTTCCAGCACCACCTGATCGGGGCGCAAGCCGTGGGCGGCCAGCCAGCCGGGAAAATTTTCGACGGCCTCGCCATCCAGCAAAAAGCCTTCGGCATCGGCGTTCAGGAATAGCCAGCTGTTGGCCAGGCCCAGGCGGGCATAGTGCGCCACATGCAGGGCGCGGGCGTGGCGGTCGAGGGCGGCGCGTTGCCCCAGTGGCACATGCGGGCTGAACAGCTCCAGCGGTGGCACGGGTCGGCCCTGGATGTCCTGCGCGCGTAACAAGCCCTCCACACCGATCAGGCGACGGTGGGCCAGACTGTAAATGGGCTGAAAGTGTGAGCTGCACACCAGCCCGGCCGGCGCGGGGGCCGACAAAGGCAGGCAGGGAGGGGCAAGGTGTGCGCTCATGGTGTTCGGGGTGTGGCGATCTCGGGTTGGCCGGCTGGCGGCGTCGGGGCTTGCAGTCAGCTATGCCATGGTGACGATGTTGCGATTTCCGGCATGATGGCGCTGAACGCAGTTGTAAAGCAAGTGTAATGCCAGGCCAAGCCGGCAAGCATGATGCGCCATCTGGCTCATTGTAGGCACGCCATGCCAATGGGCGGCGTCATTGTGCATGGTTTTGTACGCCGGTGCACCAAAAAAAGCCCGCACATTGGCGGGCTTTTTGTCTGCTGTGCCGAGCGCGGATCAGCCTTCCTGCTGAATGCCCGCCACCAGCCATTTGTTGTCGGTATCCGTCCCCTTGACGTAATGCCAGACTTCCGAGAACGGCGCCAGCGGGGCGTTGACCGATTCGCTGACCATACCATGGAAGCGCACGCTGGCGATATAACGGCCGTGTTCTTCCACGGCGTCCAGCAAGTCGCAATTCAGCGTCGGGAAGTCGGCGGTTTCGCTGTTGGCGCTGACTTCCGCCTTGACTGCGGCAAACATCTCCGGGGTCAGGTACTTGGCCACTTCTTGCACATTGGCCGGGTTATTCATGCTTTGCAGGTGCATGAAAGTCGCCTTGGCCTGACGCAGGAAGTGCGGGGCTTCGGTGCCATCCGGCAGACGGCCGCTAGCCAGCGGAGACGGCGCGGTGTTGTACTGATTGAACAGGCCGCCACCGGTGCCCGGCACCGGCTGATTGCCGGCCAGGCTATCACGCGGGCCGCCGCTGTATTGGCTCAGGTTGTCACGCGCGCTGTTCTGCCGTGCGCCCGATCCTCCCAGCGCCGGCGCTGATTTGCGGCGCATCATCCACCAGGCGCCGCCGCCCAGCAAAGCCGCCAGCAACAGCAGCGTGCCCCACGGCATGCCGCCACCTGCTGGCGCCGGAGCTGCCGGCGCAGCGCCGGTCATGGCTTGCGCCTGCTGTGCTGGCATCGGCGAGCCGCTGGCTTGCGCCGGCGCCTGCTGCGCTTGCTGCGGGGCGCTGTGATTGTTGTCGCTCATGGCCGAGCCCAGCATATAACCGGCGGCGGCGCCGGCCACGCCGGCGGCTACGGCGGTGCCTACGCCCACGCCAGACGAACGCGGTTGCGCGCCAGCCGGGGCGGCCTTGCCGTAGCTGGGCGCCGGCGCTTGCTGCGCCGGGGTGCTGCTATACGATTGGCTCTTGGACGGCGCCGAGCGCTGCATGCCGCTGGATTTGCCACCGCCGAACTTGGCGGCATCGGCGAACGGCGCTGAGAGCAAGGCCGCCGTGGCCAGTGTCAGGACAAGATGTTTGGCGGTGTGGGCCATGGTGCAAGGTCTCCTTGAGGCCTTCTCTTGGGGAAGGCGCAACTAATAATGTCCGCCAAAGGCGGCGGGCTGTGGAATTGGACGCGGCCAGGGCCGGGCAAGTTCCTCGGTGACTACATGGGGACATCGTCGCAGACATCAAGCACGCTGGCCACGCCGTCGGCGATGATAAAGCGCACATTGCAGTCGTACAGGCGCACGCCGTATTCGCGCGCCGGGTCGTCCTGGTACGCCGGGCGCGGGTCTTGCGCCAGCACTTCTTCAATCAGCGCATCCAGCGTCGGCCAGCGCGCCAGCCGGGCGTTGACCGACGCGCGCGCCTTGGCGGACCAGCGCACCGGCAGCAGCGCCGGCGGGCCATCGACAAAGCCGCCAATCGCCTGCGGTTGGCTGTCGACAAACGGGATATACGGTTTGATGTCGAAAATCGGCGTGCCGTCCAGCAGGTCTACGCCGCCCAGGCGCAGGGTGACGCCGTGGTCGGTGTCCACGCCCAGCAGTTCCGCCACGCTCAGGCCGACCGGGTTGGGACGAAAAGTGGAGCGGCTGGCGAACACGCCCACCCGGGCATTGCCGCCCAGCCGGGGCGGGCGCACGGTGGGCTTCCAGCCTTGTTCGGCGGTGTGATGGAACGCAAACAGCAGCCAGACGTGAGAAAAACTTTCCAGTCCGCGCACGCTGTCCGGGTGGTTATAGGGCGGGCTCAGCCGCAATTCGGCGTGGGCGTGGCGCGCCAGGCCGGGCTGGCGCGGGATGCCGAATTTTTCCCGGTAGGGGCTGTGCAGCACGCCCACCGGTTCGAAAGTGTAGAGATCTGCCATGCCTGTATTGTCGGATGCGGCAAGGCGGCCGGCAAGGTGGGGCGGGGCGGTCAGCCGGGTTTGGTGAGCAAGGCTTAAGAGTCGCTCACAAAATCCAGCGCAGCGCTCCTGGCTAGGCGTGTGACCGCAGACAGTACAAGCAGTACGGCAAGGTCACGCAACAACGCCAGGAGGGTTTTGTTAGCGACTCTTATTCGCCGACAAAGTGGCGGTTGTAACGCTCAGTCACCCGCCCCATCGGCAGCAGCATAAAGAAATCCGCGCAGTTGAAATCCGGGTCCCAGGCCGGTTCGCCGCAGACAAAGGCCCCGGCGCGCAGATAACCCTTGATCAGCGCCGGAATCGCCACGTCCACGGTGTCGGTCAGCTGGGCCAGCGGCAGCGGCAGATGCGGGAACACCCGCCATTCCGCCGGCGCCAGGTGGCTGGCTTCCAGTTTGCGGTACAGGCTGGCCGCCTGATGGCCGCCATCTTTCAGGCTGACGCTGGCGCAGCCGGCCAGGTATTCAGCGTTGTGCTCGCGCACATACTGAGCCAGGCCCGACCACAGCAGGGCGATGGTGCCGCCGGTGCGGTAGTCCGCATGCACGCAGGAACGGCCGACCTCCACCAGGCTGTCGCGCACATGGGTGAGGCGGGAAAGATCGAACTCATGTTCGGAATACAGCTTGGGCGCCCGGCGGGCGTTGTCCGGGCTGAGCATGCGATAGGTGCCGACCACTTCGCCATCCGGGCTGACCACCACCAGGTGATCGCACAGCTCGTCGTACTCGTCGCAGTCGATGCCCAGCTGGGCCGAGGCCAGTTGCGCGCCCATTTCTTCGCCAAAAATGCGGTAGCGCAGTTTTTGCGCCTGGCGCAGCTCGTCGGCGTTGGCGGCCAGGCGCACGCTCAGGCGGGCCGCGCGCGGGGCGCGGGCAAGTCTTTCTTGCAGCATGGTTTTCTCCCGATCATGGTTGTCCGCCAGTGTGCGAGCCGGCGATGACAAGCGTTTGACGCCGAGGTGACGGAATCATGATCGGGTAAAAACCCGGCCGGCGGCTGGCAAATCAACAACTTACGCCGAGAACGGTTTTCGCATACAATACTGCCCCCTGTTCAAGCACTTTCCCGCTGGTGAGCGCGCCATGATCTACCCCACCCAGTTTGACGTGATTGTTGTCGGCGGCGGCCACGCCGGCACCGAAGCCGCCCTGGCTGCCGCCCGCATGGGCCGCGCCACGCTTTTGCTCAGCCACAATATCGAGACCTTGGGGCAGATGTCGTGCAACCCGTCGATTGGCGGCATCGGCAAAGGCCATCTGGTGCGCGAAGTGGACGCGCTGGGCGGGGCGATGGCGCTGGCCACCGATATGGGCGGGATTCAGTTTCGTACGCTGAACAGCTCAAAAGGCCCGGCGGTGCGCGCCACCCGCGCCCAGGCCGACCGCGTGCGCTACAAGGCGGCCATCCGCCATATGCTGGAAAACCAGGATAATCTGATGCTGTTCCAGCAGCCGGTGGACGATTTGCTGCTGGACGGCGACCGCGTGGCCGGGGTGATCACCCAGGCCGGCATCACCTTTCGCGCCCGCTCGGTGGTGTTGACCGCCGGCACGTTTTTGTCCGGCAAGATTCATATCGGCCTGGAAAACTACACTGGCGGGCGCGCTGGCGACCCGGCGGCGTTGACCCTCGGCGCGCGCCTGCGTGAGCTGGCCCTGCCGGTGGGGCGGCTGAAAACCGGCACGCCGCCGCGCCTGGATGGGCGCACCATCCGCTTTGACCTGCTGGAAGAACAACCCGGCGACGATCCGCGCCCGGTGTTTTCCGTGCGCGGATCGCGCGACATGCACCCGCGCCAGCTGCCCTGCTGGATCACCCACACCAATACCCAGACCCACGACATCATCCGCTCGGGCTTTGATCGCTCGCCGATGTTCACCGGGGTGATCGAAGGCGTGGGGCCGCGCTACTGCCCGTCGATTGAAGACAAGATCAACCGCTTTGCCGACCGTGACAGTCACCAGATCTTTCTCGAGCCGGAAGGGCTGGACACCCACGAAATCTACCCGAACGGGATTTCCACCAGCCTGCCGTTTGATATCCAGCTGGCGGCGGTGCGCAGCATGCGCGGGCTGGAGAACGCCACCATCCTGCGTCCGGGCTACGCCATCGAATACGATTATTTTGATCCGCGCGCGCTGAAATCCACGCTGGAAAGCAAACACATCGCTGGTTTGTTCTTCGCCGGCCAGATCAACGGCACCACCGGCTACGAAGAGGCCGCCGCACAAGGCTGTCTGGCTGGCATCAACGCCGGGCTGTATGTGCAAGAGCGCGATGGCTGGAGTCCGCGCCGCGACCAGGCCTATCTGGGCGTGCTGGTGGATGATTTGATCACCCGTGGGGTGACCGAGCCGTACCGCATGTTCACCAGCCGCGCCGAGTTCCGCCTGCAATTGCGCGAGGACAACGCTGACCTGCGCCTGACCGAGGCCGGCCGCGCGCTGGGCGTGGTGGGCGATGCGCAGTGGGCGATGTTCTGCCGCAAGCGCGACGCGGTGGCCGCCGAGTTGGAGCGGCTGCGCAGCACCTGGGTGAATCCGCGCGTGCTGGCCGCCGCCGACGCCGAGCGCGTGCTGGGCAAGGCCATTGAGCGCGAATACAACCTGCAAGACCTGCTGCGCCGTCCGCAGGTCAGCTACGCCAGCCTGGCCACCCTGCCCGGCTTTGGCGCCGAGCCGGCGCCGGACGAGGTTGCCGAGCAGGTGGAAATTCAGGTCAAATACCAAGGGTATATTGAGCGCCAGGCCGAAGAAAACGCCCGCCGCGACCAGATCGAACACATTGCCTTGCCGGCCGATCTGGACTACGCCAGCGTGCCTGGGCTCTCCAAGGAAGTACAACAAAAACTTGGCCAGCATCGCCCGGAAACCCTGGGCCAGGCATCGCGCCTGTCCGGCATGACGCCGGCAGCGGTGTCGCTGTTGCTGGTCTATCTGAAACGCGCCGGCAACGATGCCCGAAAGACTTCGCATGACGCTTGAACAAGAACTGGAAGCCGGCCTGGCGCAACTGGGCCTGGAATTGTCCGCCGAGCAAATCGATCGCCTGAACCAATATCTGGCGCTGCTCAATAAATGGAACAAAACCTATAACCTCACCGCCGTGCGCGAAACCGAGCGCATGGTGGCCTACCACGTGCTGGACAGCCTGAGCGCGCTGCCGCACATCCAGGGCGTGCGCGTGCTGGACGTCGGCTCCGGCGGCGGCATGCCCGGCATGCTGTTCGCCATCGCCCGCCCGGACTGGCAGCTGACCCTGATCGACGCCAACCACAAAAAAACCACCTTCCTGCGTCAGGCGGCGATTGAGCTGGGGCTGAACAATGTTGAGGTGCATTGCGAACGCGTCGAGGCGCTGGCGGCGTCGGCGTTTGACGTGATCACCTCGCGCGCCTTTGCCGATCTGGCCGAGTTTGTGCGCCTGACCCGTCATGTGCTGGCCGACGGCGGCGTGTGGGCGGCGCTCAAAGGCGTGTATCCTTACGAGGAAATCGCCCAGCTGCCCGATGACATCCGCGTGGTGTCGGTGCAGGCGCTGCATGTGCCGGGGCTGGATGCCGAGCGGCATCTGGTCACCCTGGCCCGCGTTTAATCAGGAAGGATGTTCGGCATGGCCACGGTTATTGCAATCACCAACCAGAAAGGCGGCGTCGGCAAGACCACCACCGTGGTCAATCTGGCCGCGGGTTTTGCCGCCAAAGGGCTGCGCGTGCTGCTGGTCGATCTCGACCCGCAGGCCAACGCCACCATGGGCTGCGGCATCGACAAGGCCAAACTGCCGGCCGGCGGGCTGTATCGCCTGCTGCTGGGCGAAGCGACGCTGGAGGCGGTGCGCTGCCGCTCGGAAAGCGGCGGTTTTGACGTGCTGCCGGCCAACCGCGAGCTGGGCGGCGCCGAGGTCGAACTGGTGTCGGCCCCGCGCCGCGAACAGCGGCTGAAAGACGCCCTGGCCGAAGTGCGCGCCGACTACGACTTGATTCTGCTGGATTGCCCGCCGGCGCTGAATCTGCTGACGCTCAACGGCCTGGCCGCCGCCAGCCGAGTGATTATCCCGATGCAGTGCGAGTATTACGCGCTGGAAGGCTTGTCCGACCTGGTCAACACCCTGAAGAAAGCCCGCGCCTCGCTGAATCCGGGCATCGAGATGCTTGGCTTGCTGCGCACCATGTACGACCCGCGTTTTACCTTGTCGCAGCAGGTCAGCGCCCAATTGCAGCAATATTTCCCTGGCAAACTGTTCGAGACGGCGATTCCGCGCAATGTGCGGCTGGCGGAAGCGCCCAGCCACGGCATGCCGGCGCTGGCGTATGATCGCGCCTCGCGCGGGGCCAAGGCGTATCTGGCGCTGGTGGAAGAAATCGCCCAGCGCCTGCATCTCACCCTTCCCAAGCAGGTGGGATAAACCATGGCCAAACCCAAAGGACTGGGCCGCGGGCTGGATGCCCTGCTCGCGGTCAATCATAGCGACGATCAGCTGCAAACCCTGCCGATTCACGCCATCGAGCCGGGCAAGTATCAGCCGCGCACGCATATGGACGCCGCCGCGCTGGAAGCGCTGGCCGAGTCGATTCGCGCCCAGGGGGTGATTCAGCCGCTGGTGGTGCGCCCGGTGGGCTACGAGCGCTACGAGCTGATTGCCGGCGAACGGCGCTGGCGCGCCAGCCAGCTGGCCGGGCTGGCCGAAGTGCCGGCCGTGGTGCGCACCGTGCCGGACGAAGCCGCGCTGGCGATGGCGCTGATCGAAAATATTCAGCGCGAAGATCTGAATCCGCTGGAAGAAGCGCTGGGTTTGAAGCGGCTGGCCGACGAGTTTGGCATGACGCACGAGGCGGTGGCCGCCGCGGTGGGCCGCTCGCGCAGCGCGGTGAGCAATCTGTTGCGCTTGCTGTCGCTGGCCGAGCCGGTGCAGGCCTTGGTGAACGACGGCAAGCTGGATATGGGCCACGCGCGCGCCTTGCTCACCCTGCCGGTGTTGCAGCAAGTCAGCCTGGCGCAGGACATTGCGGAACGAGGCTTGTCGGTGCGCGACGCCGAGCAGCGCGCCCAGCAGCTCTTGCATCCGCCGGCGCCGCGCAGTGAGGCGCGGGCCGATCCGGACGTGTTGCGCCTGGCGGAAGAGGTGTCAGAAAAGGTGGGCGCCAAGGTCAGCATCCGGCCTGGGCGCAAGGGCAGCGGCAAGCTGGTGGTCGAATATGCGACTTTAGACCAGCTTGACAACTTGATCGCCGCGCTGAGCGGTCGTCAGTGAAATTGCCAAGCCTTTCAGATGTTTAAAATCGGCGCGGTCTTGTATAAGACCGCGCAATTCATTGACGTGACGGATGCCCTGTGAGTATAATCTCTGAGTTCGTGCTTGGACTGCCCAAGCAACTGGCTGACGCTGTAAGCAAATTGTTGCGCTGGCAAATTCGCCTGTCGCTGCCGGTGGTGATTGTGAGCGGGATTCTCGGCATGCCCTCGTGGCACGCGCCCGTGTCTGCCCTCCTTGGCGCGCTTGTCGGAATTGTGCCGGCGCTGGTGTATGTGCGCATTGCCTACCGCAAGCCGCGGGGTGCACCCGGAAAACTGCTGTCCGCGCACTTTGCCGCCGAAGCCGCCAAACTGGCCGTGACCGGCCTGATGTTTGCCCTGGTGCTCGCGCTCTATAAGGATGTTGTGCCATTAGCGCTGTTTTCAAGTTTTTTTGCAACGCTGGTGGCCTATTGGATCGCCCTTCTATCTAAATAAATCGAGAACGTGTTATGGCAGGCTCCGCTACTGACTACATCAAGCACCACCTGACCCACGCCAAGGCGCCGCATGACGGCGGTTTTTGGTCGCTCAACGTCGACACCTTCAGCGTGTCGCTGATTCTGGGTTTCATCTTCCTGTTTGTATTCGCCCGTGTCGTGCGCAATTTCAGCGTCGAAAATCCGGGTCGTCTGCAATGTCTGGTGGAATCCATCGTCGAGATGGTCGGCAATCAGGTTCGCGATATTTTCCACGCCAAGAGCGATATGGTGGCCCCGCTGGCCCTGACCGTGTTCTGCTGGGTGTTCCTGATGAACGCCATGGACATGCTGCCGGTTGACCTCCTGCCCTACATTGCCCAACTGATCGGCGGCGCCATGGGTGCTGATCCGCATCACGTTTATCTGCGTGTGGTGCCTTCCGCTGACGTCAACGCCACCTTCGCCATGTCGCTGTCGGTGATGTTCCTGATCATTGGCTTCTCGATCAAGGCCAAGGGTTTTGGCGGCTACATGCACGAGCTGTTCTCCGCGCCGTTTGGCCCGAAAGTTGGCCCGATCAACTTCATCTTTCAGCTGATCGAGCTGATCGCCAAGCCGATTTCGCTGGCCCTGCGGTTGTTCGGCAATATGTATGCCGGTGAACTGATTTTCATCCTGATTGCTCTGCTGCCGTGGTATGTGCAGTGGCTGCTGGGCGGTCCGTGGGCCATCTTCCACATCCTGGTGATCACGCTGCAAGCGTTCGTGTTCATGATGTTGACCATCGTGTACCTGAGCCTGGCGGTGGAAGACCACTGATTTAAAACGCGATTTTCGCAATTAACGGTTTCTCAACCATCCTTCTGTAAATCCTTAGGAGATATAAATGGAAGCATTCGTTTCGCAGATTCAGGGCATGACCGCACTGGCCGCCGCCATCATGATCGGCTTGGGCGCCATCGGCACCGCACTGGGTTTCGGCATTCTGGGCGGCAAGTTCCTGGAAAGCTCGGCCCGCCAACCGGAAATGATCCCGGTTCTGCAAACCAAGCTGTTCATTATCGCCGGTCTGCTTGACGCCATCTCGATGATCGGTGTGGGTGTGGGTCTGCTGTACACCTTCAACAACCCGTTCCTGACCGCTGGTGTTGCCGCTCTGAAGGCTGCTGCTGGTCACTAATCCGCCGCAAGTCCGGTTGTTGTAAACACTCTGGGGGAAAACAAGCGTGGATATCAACGCAACACTGCTGGGACAGGCGCTCACATTCGCCGTCCTGGTGTGGTTCACCATGAAATTTGTTTGGCCTCCGCTGACCAACATGATGGACGAGCGCGCCAAGCGCATTGCTGATGGCTTGGCCGCTGCGGAACGCGGTAAACAGGATCTGGAAGAAGCATCTCGTCGCGTCGAAGCTGAAATTCGTGCTGCCCAACAAAAGGCGACCGAAATGCTCATCAACGCCGAGAAGCGCGCCAACCAGATCGTCGAAGAAGCGAAACAGGCTGCTCGGACCGAAGGCGAACGCATCATTGCTGACGCCAAGGCCGAAATCGATCAAGAAGTGCTGCGCGCCAAGGAATCCCTGCGCAGCCAAGTGGCTGGTCTTGCTGTCGCTGGCGCAGAGAAAATCCTGCGCAAGGAAGTTGACGCAAGCAAACACGCTGATCTGCTAGCCTCCATCAAAGCGGAGTTGTAATTAACTCATGGCAGAAATCATTACCGTAGCGAGGCCTTACGCCGAAGCGGTATTCCGGTTGGCCAAAGACGCAAATCGACTCGCCCCTTGGGGCGAGGCCCTCGCCGTCCTTGCTGCCATGATGGAGCACTCGGAGGTGGTGACCCTGGTCACCAACCCCAAGAGCACCGCTCAAGAGGTCGGAAAGCTGATCGTCGATGTGCTGGGTGACCGCGCCGACGTTGAAGTGAAAAACTTCATCGACGCGCTGCAGGAAAACCACCGTCTGACGTTGCTACCGGAAATTGCCAGACAGTTTGAACTCCTGAAATCGCGTGAAGAGAGTGTGGTGGAAGCCACAGTCGAATCCGCCTTTCCGCTCAACGACCAACAGGCCCAGGAGCTTGCCGGCACGCTCAAAGCGAAGTTCGGCAAGGATGTCCGCCTGTCAACGAGCGTCGACCCCGACCTGATTGGTGGGGTGCGGATCAAGGTGGGCGACGATGTCATTGACGCCTCGGTGCGCGGCAAACTGCAAGCAATGGCGGTAAGCCTCAAAAGTTAGGAGAGATCATGCAGTTAAACCCTTCTGAAATCAGCGAGCTGATTCGCGCGAAGATTCAGAACTTGCCGTCGAGCACCGAAGTGCGCACCACGGGCACCGTGGTGTCGGTGACTGACGGCATCGTCCGCGTCCACGGCCTCGCCGATGTGATGCAGGGCGAAATGCTCGAATTCCCGGGCAACACCTTCGGTCTCGCCATGAACCTCGAGCGTGACTCGGTGGGCGCCGTGGTGCTGGGCGAATACGAGCACATCAGTGAAGGTGACGAAGTCAAGACCACCGGCCGCATTCTGGAAGTGCCGGTCGGCCGCGAACTGGTGGGCCGCGTGGTGAACGCGCTGGGCCAACCGATCGACGGCAAAGGTCCGCTGAACACCAAGCTGTCCTCGCCGATTGAAAAAATCGCGCCGGGCGTGATTGCCCGTAAATCGGTTGACCAACCGATGCAAACCGGCCTGAAGGCCATCGATTCGATGGTGCCGATTGGCCGTGGTCAGCGTGAGCTGATCATTGGTGACCGTCAAACCGGTAAAACCGCTGTTGCCCTGGATGCCATCATCAACCAGAAGGGCACTGGCGTTGTGTGTATCTACGTGGCAGTGGGCCAAAAAGCCTCCTCCATCGCCAACGTGGTGCGCAAGCTGGAAGAACACGATGCCCTGGGTCACACCATCATCGTCGCCGCTTCCGCTTCCGAAGCCGCCGCGCTGCAATACATCGCACCGTACTCCGGTTGCACCATGGGCGAATACTTCCGCGATCGCGGCGAAGACGCCCTGATCGTGTATGACGATCTGTCCAAGCAAGCCGTGGCCTACCGTCAGATCTCCCTGCTGCTGCGCCGTCCGCCGGGCCGTGAAGCCTACCCGGGTGACGTGTTCTATCTGCACAGCCGCCTGCTGGAGCGCGCTGCTCGCGTGAACGCCGATTACGTTGAAAAGTTCACCAACGGTGAAGTGAAAGGCCAGACCGGTTCGCTGACCGCCCTGCCGATCATCGAAACCCAGGCTGGTGACGTGTCCGCCTTCGTGCCGACCAACGTGATCTCGATTACCGACGGCCAGATCTTCCTGGAAAGCGACCTGTTCAACTCGGGCATCCGTCCGGCTATCAACGCCGGTATCTCGGTGTCCCGCGTGGGTGGCGCTGCACAGACCAAGGTCATCAAGAAGCTGGGCGGCGGTATCCGTCTGGCCCTGGCTCAGTATCGCGAACTTGCCTCGTTTGCCCAGTTTGCCTCTGACCTGGACGAAGCCACCCGCAAGCAGCTGCAACACGGTGAAATCGTGACCGAGCTGATGAAGCAAAAGCAATTCTCCACCCTGAAGGTGTCGGAGATGGCGCTGACGCTGTTCGCGGTGACCAAGGGTTTCTACGAAGGCGTGCCGGTCAAAAAGGCGCTGGCGTTCGAAGCGGCTTTCCTGTCGCACATGAAGGCCAATCAAGCCGCTGTGCTGTCTGCCATTGAAGCTTCCGGTGAATTGTCGGGCGACAACGAGAAAATCCTGGCCAAGGAACTCGAGTCGTTCAAAGCCGGCTTCAACTTCAACTGATCCTTTCGGATAACAGACTGAAAGGAACAGGGAATGGCAGTCGGCAAAGAGATTCGCACCAAGATCAAGAGCGTGCAGAACACGCAAAAGATCACCCGCGCCATGCAGATGGTTGCAACGTCGAAAATGCGGAAAACGCAGGATCGCATGCGCGCAGCTCGTCCTTACGCCGAAAAGGTGCGCCAGGTCATGGCGCACCTTGCCCAGACCAACCCTGACGCGAACAATCCGCTGCTGGCCAAGCGCAGCAGCGTCAAGCGCGCCGGTGTGATCCTGATCACTTCGGACAAGGGTTTGGCGGGCGGCCTGAACGCCAACCTGCTGCGTCGGTTCTGCCAGAGAGTGGACGAACTGATGGGGCAGGGCGTGCAGGTTGACGTATGTGCGCTGGGCCAAAAAGGCCTGGCTGCTGCGCAGCGCCTGAAGCTGAACGTCGTGGCCAGCGCCACCCAACTGGGTGACACCCCGCAAATGGATAAATTGATCGGCCCGATTTCGGTGATGATCAATGCCTACGCGGAAGGCACCATCGACGAACTGCACATCGTTTACACCCGCTTCGTGAACACCATGAAGCAGGAGCCGACGCTGGAGCAACTGCTGCCGCTCTCGACCAAACACATGGCTGTTGAGCATTCCCACCCGTGGGATTACCTGTTCGAGCCGGACGTGAAGTCGGTCCTTGACTTCCTGGTCCGCCGCTATCTGGAATCGGTGATTTACCAGGGTGTGGCCGAGAACATGGCCTCGGAACAGGCCGCCCGGATGGTGGCCATGAAGGCCGCCACGGACAATGCAGCCAATCTGATCGAGAGCCTCAAGCTCACTTACAACAAGGCCCGTCAGGCAGCGATTACCACGGAACTTTCCGAAATCGTCGCGGGCGCCGCTGCGGTGTAAGGCGCGGGCAACCGATATATTTTTTAGGAACCGATAATGAGCCAAGGCAAAATCGTTCAGATCATTGGCGCGGTTATTGACGTGGAGTTCCCGCGCGATGCCATGCCTAAGGTCTATGACGCATTGAAGGTGCTCGAAACGGGTCTGACGCTCGAAGTTCAGCAACAGCTGGGTGACGGCGTGGTCCGTGCGATCGCCATGGGTAGCTCCGACGGTCTGCGTCGCGGCTTGGCAGTAGCCAACAGCGGTGCGCCGGTGTCTGTCCCGGTGGGTAAGGCCACTCTGGGCCGCATCATGGACGTGCTGGGTGACCCGATTGACGAAAAGGGCCCGATCGGCGAAGAAAAGCGCATGCCGATCCACCGCAAGGCCCCGGCATTCGACGAGCTGTCCGCCGCCACCGAACTGTTGGAAACCGGCATCAAGGTGATCGACCTGCTGTGCCCGTTCGCCAAGGGCGGTAAAGTGGGTCTGTTCGGCGGCGCCGGTGTGGGCAAGACTGTGAACATGATGGAGCTGATCCGTAACATCGCCATCGAACACAGCGGCTACTCGGTGTTTACCGGCGTGGGTGAGCGTACTCGTGAGGGTAACGACTTCTACCACGAAATGAACGACTCCAACGTGCTGGACAAAGTGTCGCTGGTGTACGGTCAGATGAACGAACCGCCGGGCAACCGCCTGCGCGTGGCGCTGTCTGGCCTGACCATGGCCGAGAACTTCCGTGACGAAGGTCGCGACGTTCTGCTGTTCGTGGACAATATTTACCGTTACACCCTGGCCGGTACCGAAGTGTCCGCACTGCTGGGTCGTATGCCTTCTGCTGTGGGTTACCAACCGACCCTGGCCGAAGAAATGGGTAAATTCCAGGAGCGCGTGGCTTCGACCAAGGCGGGTTCGATCACCTCCATCCAGGCCGTGTACGTGCCTGCCGATGACTTGACTGACCCGTCCCCGGCCACCACCTTCGCCCACTTGGACGCCACCGTGGTGCTGTCGCGTGACATCGCCGCCCTGGGTATCTACCCGGCCGTGGATCCGCTGGACTCCACCTCCCGTCAGCTCGATCCGCTGGTGGTGGGTGAAGAACACTACAACGTGGCGCGCGGCGTGCAGATGACTCTGCAAAAGTACAAGGAACTGCGTGACATCATCGCGATTCTGGGTATGGACGAACTGTCTGAAGAAGACAAACTGACCGTGGCCCGTGCGCGTAAGATCCAGCGTTTCCTGTCGCAGCCGTTCTTCGTGGCGGAAGTGTTCACCGGCTCGCCGGGCAAGTACGTGTCGCTGAAGGACACCATTGCTGGCTTCAAGGCAATTCTCAGTGGCGAGTACGATCACCTGCCGGAACAAGCGTTCTACATGGTGGGTGGCATCGACGAAGTCATCGAGAAGGCCAAAACCGTCTAATGGAAGGGGCTTGTTATGGCTAGTACGATGCATGTTGACGTGGTCAGCGCCGAAGCGCAGATCTATTCCGGCGAAGCCGAGTTCCTCGTGGCTCCCGCTGAAATGGGCGAGATTGGCGTGTATCCCCGTCACGTGCCGCTACTGACCCGTATCAAGCCCGGCTCGCTGCGCATCCGCGTACCGGGCCAGGCCAAAGAAGTGCTGGTGGTGGTGTCGGGTGGCATGATGGAAGTGCAACCCAGCCTCATCACCGTGCTTGCCGATACGGCCATTCGCGGCGAGGAGCTCGACGAGCAACGCGCACAAGCGGCCAAACGCGATGCCGAGGCGGCGCTGTCCAAGGCCACCGACGACCAAGAGACCGCGCAAGCTCGCGCGGCGCTCAAGGCGGCAATTGCCGAGCTGCACGCACTCGAGTACCTGCGCAAGCGGGTGCACTAAAACACTGTTCTGTGCGCCATCTGGCGGGCAGAACCGGGTTTGCAGGCCACCGTCACAGACGGTGGCCTTTTTGTTTGTTATGCTATCGGCGAGAATGTTGTGACTGAATTCCAGCATGCGTCGCCGTCGTGCGGCGCGTTTGTCGAGGCCGTATGAACCCTGTTTCTGTTGTCATTCTTGCCGCCGGTCGCGGCAAGCGCATGTATTCCGACCTGCCCAAAGTGCTGCACCCGATTGCCGGCAAGCCCATGCTGGCCCGCGTCATTGATCTGGCCCTGTCGCTGTTGCCCAGTCAGTGCGTGGTGGTGATTGGCCACGGCGCCGAACAAGTCAGCGCTGCTTTTGCGGGCCATGCCGGCCCGCTGGCGTTTGCGCTGCAAAGCGAGCAATTGGGCACCGGCCACGCCGTCAAGATGGCGCTGCCGCACCTGCCCAGCGAAGGGCGCACCCTGGTGCTGTACGGCGATGTGCCGCTGACCGAGCCCGCCACCCTGCGCCGCCTGCTGGACACCCCGGCCGATGACGTCGCCCTGCTCACCGACACCCTGGTCAATCCGACCGGCTATGGCCGCATCGTGCGCGACGCCGCCGGGCGCATTCAGTGCATCGTCGAAGAAAAAGACGCCAGCGCCGAGCAAAAAGCCCTGTGCGAAATCAACACCGGCATTGTCGCCCTGCCCAATGCCCGTCTGGCCGGCTGGTTGGCCGAGCTGAAGAACGGCAACGCCCAAGGCGAATATTATCTGACCGACGTCATCGGTTTGGCGGTGCGCGATGGCGTCACCGTGCATGGCGTTGGCGCGCCGGCCTCCTGGCAGGTGGCAGGGGTCAACAACAAGGCGCAACTGGCCGAATTGGAGCGGATTTTTCAGGCCAACCAGGCCCGCGTGCTGCTGGACGCTGGCGTGACGCTGGCCGACCCGGCGCGCATCGACATTCGAGGCGAGTTGCGCTGCGGTCGGGATGTCAGCATCGACGTCAATTGCGTGTTTGAAGGCGACGTCACCCTCGGCGATGGCGTCAGCATCGGCCCCAACTGCGTGCTGAAAAACGTCAGCCTGGCCGCTGGCGTGCAGGTGGCGGCGTTTTCGCACCTGGATGGCGCGCAAGTCGGCGCCGACGCCCGCATCGGCCCGTTTGCCCGCCTGCGCCCCGGCGCGCGGCTGGCTGAGGACGTGCACATCGGCAATTTTGTCGAAATCAAGAACAGCGCGCTGTCGGCCGGCGCCAAGGTCAATCATCTGAGCTATGTCGGCGACGCCGACGTGGGTGCCAAGGTCAACGTCGGCGCCGGCACGATTACCTGCAACTACGACGGCGTGAACAAATTCCGCACCACCATCGAAGCCGGGGCGTTTATTGGCTCGGGCACCATGCTGGTGGCCCCGGTTACCGTGGGCGCGGGCGCCACCATTGGCGCCGGTTCGGTGATCAGCAAGGATGCCCCGGCCGAGCAGCTGACCGTGGCGCGCGCCAAGCAGCTCAGCCTCAGCGGCTGGCAGCGCCCGCTGAAAAAAACCTGATTCTGGCTGGCGTGCGCCGCGCGGCTGCCCACATAGGCGCAGCCGCGCCAGCCGCGTAAAATGCTGGTATTCCCAATTATTTTCCCTTGCAAAGGTTTTCCCATGTGTGGAGTCGTCGGCGCCATCGCGCAACGTAATGTCGTGCCCATCCTGCTGGAAGGGCTGCGGCGGCTGGAATATCGCGGCTATGACTCGGTGGGCGTCGCCGTGGTGGGCGAGCAGGGCCTGGCGCGCGAGCGCAGCACCGAACGCGTGGCTGAGCTGGCCGAACAAACCCGCCGCGTGGGCCTGAAAGGCTTGACCGGCATTGGCCACACCCGCTGGGCCACCCATGGCGCGCCGTGCGAGCGCAACGCCCACCCGCATTTTTCTCATGGTCTGCTGTCGCTGGTGCACAACGGCATCATCGAAAACCACCAGCCGCTGCGCGAACGCCTGGCGGCGCAGGGCTATGCGTTTGAATCAGACACCGACACCGAAGTCATGGTGCATCTGATCCATTCTTACTACGTCACCCACCACGACCTGCTGCGCGCCGTCCAGCAAACCCTGGCCGAGCTGCACGGCGCTTACGCCATCGGCGTGATTGCCGCCGACAATCCGGATGTGATGGTCTGCGCCCGCCACGGCAGCCCACTGCTGCTGGGCCTGGGCATTGAAGAAAACTTCTTTGCTTCTGATGTCTCCGCCTTGCTGCCGGTCACGCAAAAAGTGATTTACCTGGAAGAAGGCGAAATCGCCCGGCTGACGCTGACCGAGGTGCAAGTGTTCAATCAGGCTGGCGAGCGTGTCGAGCCGGTGGTGCATGTGTCCGAACAATCGGCCGATGTCACCGAGCTGGGCGAATACCGCCACTACATGCAAAAAGAAATCCACGAACAGCCGCGCGCGCTGGCCGACACCCTGGAGCGGGTGGGCAACACCATCGAGCCCAGCCTGTTTGGCGCCGAAGCGCCGGCCTTGTTCGCCGACATCAATGCCGTGACCATCATCGCCTGCGGCACCAGCTATCACGCCGGCCTGGTGGCCAAATACTGGCTGGAAAGCCTGGCCGGGCTGCCCACCAGCGTGGAGGTGGCCAGCGAATACCGCTACCGCGACAGCGTGGCCAACCCCTCGGCGCTGGTGGTCACCATCTCGCAATCCGGCGAAACCGCCGATACCCTGGCCGCGCTCAAGCACGCCAAGGCGCTTGGCCACGACAAAACGCTGAGCATCTGCAATGTGCCGGAAAGCTCGCTGATCCGCCTGTCGGCGCTGCGTTTTCTGACCCACGCCGGCCCGGAAATCGGCGTGGCCTCGACCAAGGCCTTCACCACCCAGCTGGTGGCGCTGTATCTGTTGACCCTGGCGCTGGCCAAGGTGCGCGGCCGCCTGAGCGCCGAACGCGAAGCCGACGCGCTGGCCGACCTCAAGCGCCTGCCCGGCGCGGTGAACGCGCTGCTGGCGCTGGAAAGCGGGCTGGAGCAATGGGCCGAAGCGTTGGCCACCCGCCAGCACGCGCTGTTCCTGGGCCGTCACACCCTGTTCCCGATTGCCCTGGAAGGCGCGCTCAAGCTCAAGGAAATCTCTTACATCCACGCCGAAGCCTACCCGGCCGGCGAGCTCAAACACGGCCCGCTGGCGTTGGTGGACCGCGACATGCCGATTATCGTCTGCGCACCGAATGACGCGCTGTTCGACAAGCTGGCGTCCAATATGCAGGAAGTGCGCGCGCGCAATGGTGAACTGTTTGTGCTGTCCGACGCCGCCGTTGAAGCCGGCCCCGGCCAGCATGTGCTTGCCCTGCCCGCCGGCATGCGCGACCTCAACCCGCTGCTGTATACCATCCCGCTGCAATTGCTGGCCTATCACACCGCCATTCGCAAGGGGACCGATGTGGACAAACCGCGCAATCTGGCCAAGAGCGTGACGGTGGAGTGAGTTTGCCGCACTTTTACCCGCCTGATCGGGCGGGGAGTGCTACAATCCCCCCGCGTCGAGTCAGCCGGACAGTCGCTGCCTGCTTGCAGGGAGAGGAAAGTCCGGGCTCCACAGGGCAGGATGCCGGTTAACGACCGGGCGTTGCAAGGCGACGGAAAGTGGAACAGAGAGCAGAACCGCCGATGGCCGGGCAACCGGCACAGGCAAGGGTGAAAAGGTGGCCCCTCGGGGTGAATGGCCGGCAACGGCTGTTCCGGTAAGAGCGCACCGCGGACGTGGCGACACGGACGGCAGGCTAAACCCCATCCGGAGCAAGACCAAATAGGGGAACGTTCATGCGGCCCGCATGGTTCCCGGGTAGGTTGCTTGAGCCGGCGAGTAATCGTCGGCCTAGAGGAATGACTGTCACCGGCGGCAACGCCGGCACAGAACCCGGCTTACAGGCTGGCTTGGCGCAATGTACACAAAAACGGGACACCCCCCTCTTGGGCGTGTCCCGTTTTTATTGCCAGGCGGTGATTACGGGTTCTGGCGTTTTTTACTTTTGCTGCTGGTTTTTTTCTTGACGCTCATGCCCGGATCAATGGTCGGCTCGGGCAAGGCGCCGGCCGGCGACAGATTCACCAGGCCCGGCTGGTTATAGCCGGCCAGATTGGCGCTGGGTGTGCAGCGCACCGTGGCGCGGGCATAGCGGCGGGCGTCCAGCATGGCGTTTTCCAGGCCAAACACCAGTTTTTCAATGCCGGGGTTCGGGCAGCCCTGGCGCACGCCATAGGCGCGGGCCTCGGCGCGCAGGGTTTGCTCCAGCACGCCTTCGCTATTGGCGTGGGCCCAGACGGTCAGCTCGACATCGCGGCCGCTGAGCGCGGTGATCTTGCGCTCCAGCACATAGCCATCGCTGGCGGTCATCACACCGCCGTGGTAGCCCACGGCGGAACAGCCGCTCACCACGGCGGCCAGGCAGGCTGCTGCCAGATATTTCATGAGGTGTCCTCGCAACACGGGTCAGCCCGGCAGGCCGAGCAGGCTGCGCACTTCGCGGTTCAGCGGCAGCGCGTAATCATAGGCGGCCAGCACCAGATTGTTACCCGGCTGCACCACTTTCAGGTTGACGAACACCATGTCGCCGCTCAGGCCATAACTGCCCAGCAGGATGGCGCGGGCATTGTGCTGACGGGCCACCTCGGCGATTTCGCGGGTCAGCGCCAGTTCGCCTTCGGTGCGACGCATATACATGGTGTGGCGCAGCTTCAGCTCGACCATGGCGCGGCCTTGCTGGGCAAAGCGCGCCGCCACCTGTTCCGACACCAGCCGGCCCAGGGTGGACGAGCGCTCCAGCGCGTCGATATTCACCAGCGTGGCCACCAGCATCGGGCCTTCATTGTCCAGATTGCGCAGTTGGCCAAGCAGCACATCCGCTGCGCGGTAATTGGTGCTCACCAGCTCATTGCGTGCGGCGGCCTCATAGGTGGGCTCGCTGCGGCTGCCGTCGGTGGCGCAGGCGCTCAGGCCCAGACACAGGGCGCTGGCGGTCAGGGCAAGCAAACGCTTCATCACAGGCCTCCCTTGAGTGGCATCACCGGCAGCGCCGGCTTGGGCGGTGGCGGCGGCATTTGCATGTACAGCGCCAAATCACTGTCGGTCAGGTAATAAATATTGCTGACCCGGCCAACGTACTGGCCATTGGTCAATGCCGATACGGTGATGATCATTTCCAGCTGTGGCACGCCGCCACGGGCGAATTCCGAACTGAACCAGCGATGGGCATCAAATGCTGCGCCCAGGGCCGCGCCAGTGGCGATGCCCTGCGGCGAGGTTTGCGTCCACAGGCCTTGCAATGCCCAGACCCCACCCCCCAGCGCCGTGCCGCTGATGAAGTACCGGCCGTCCAGGCGATCTGGCGAGAATTTCACCACCTGGATGTCCACTTCCAGCTCCTGACGTGGCGCCGGGGCTGGCGGGATCACCGGCATGGCATCCACGGGGGCCATTTGGACGACTGGTTTGGGAGTGGTGGCCAGATAGGTTTTTTTGCCATATTTTTGGCGCTTGACCACGCGCGGCGTCGGGGCACTGACCAGTGGCGCCGGCATCGGCGGCGGGGTGTAGGCCATCGACGGCTGCGGTGCGCTGCCGTATGGAATCATTTGCACGCCCTGATTCACCAGCGAAGTGGTCAGCAAGGTGTGGAAGGCGCGCGAAAACGGGGTGACTTCACGCGGCGGGCGCAGCACCAACTGGTTGCAATCCGGATAGGCGGCGATGCAGCCCTTGCCCAGGCGCAGCGAGGTCACCAAGGTGGTGGCGGCGTCTTTGGCGATGGCGTCCCAGTGCGCGCCGGCTTGCAGTTTATGCTGTTTGCTGGTCGGGAAATTGCTGGCCACCGGGGCTTCGCTGTAAGGCGTGGTGCAGGCGCTCAGCAGCAGGCTGGCGCACAGGGCAAGACCGGGCAGGGCCGGGCGCATAAGGGCGGGTTTCATCGTGGGCGGCTCACATCGGCAATTCGGGATTGGCGGAACGCCGGACATACTATCATGGCATGCGTAGCGTGTGCGCAGGGCGCGCGGCGGCATTTTGACATCCGCCTGGGCGTGGACTTTTTATCGGCGGTGTGCCCAGAGACTTGTGGATGTGTTGGAAAGTCGTTGGGTTGGTGGGCAGAGAAATATTTATCTGTGTGTGATGCTGTGGGGTGCCGGTTGTGCTTAGCCGCTTTTTCTCCCGTAAAGCGTGCCGAGCATCGCAGGAAGTCAGGGGGGGCCCGCCACGGCTAAGCGGCGGCGTAGCCGACGCGCCATTCCGTGGCGGCCCTGACTTTCGAGAAGCGCAGGGCAGTCAGCGCCGTAGGCGCTGACCACGCGCCCGGGTCGCCTTTCTTTCCCCTATTTCTTTGGCGAGACAAAGAAATAGGGTCGGGTGCGGGGTGAAACCCCGCCCTAATTAAACTCCGCGCGTTGCGCGGCGCTGACGTGCAAACGCACGTTTTCTTTATCTGCCCAGCACCGCTTGCGCCACCCCTACATACAGCGGAATCCCCAGCAGGATGTTGAACGGAAACGTCAGCCCCAGCGACATGCCAAAGTACAGCGAGGGGCTGGCTTCCGGGATGGCTTCGCGCAGCACTGCCGGCACGGCGATATACGAGGCGCTGGCGGCCAGCGCCATCAGCAGTGCGGCATTGCCCGCGCTGGCGCCGGCCAGGCTGGCCAGGCCCAGCGCCAGCGCCGCGTGCGCCAGCGGGGCGAGGATGGCGTAGGCCAGCAGCCAGGGCGATTTGCCCTTCAGCCCGCCCAGATTGCGCGCGGTCATCAGGCCCATGTCCAGCAGGAAGAAAGCCAGCATCCCCTTGAACAAATCCACCGAGAACGGCGCCATCGCCGCCTTGCCGGCCTCGCCGGTCAACAGCCCGATCAGCATGGCGCCCAGCAGCAGCAACTGCGCGCCGTCGGTGAAGGATTCGTGCAGGATTTTGCCCAGCGGCGTCGGCGTGTGGCCGCCGCTGGTCTGGCCGGCTTGCTGGCGCAGCCGGTTGGCCATGAGCACCGCCATGATGATGGCGGGTGATTCCATCAGCGCCATCGCCGCCGCCATATGGCCGCCATAGGCGATCTGTTGGTTTTCCAGAAACTGGATGGTGGTGATGAAGGTCACTGCGCTGACCGAGCCATACGTCGCCGCCAGCGCGGTGGCGTCGTAGCCATTCAGCAGCCGGCGCAAGAGCGGATAGCCCAGCAGCGGCACAACCATTGCCAGCAACACGGCAATGCCCAGTGTGCCGGCCACTTCCAGCGTCAGCCCGGAGTGAGCCAGGGCAAAGCCGCCTTTCAGGCCCAGCGCCATCAGCAGGTATAAAGACAAAAACCGCGAAATCGGCGCGGGGATTTGCAAATTGGAGCGCAGCATGCCGGCCAGCACGCCAAACACAAAAAACAGAATGGCCGGGTCCAGTAGGGTGTGCATCATCACCTCTTATCAGCAATCGGGGCAGGAATTCCCCGTATGCTAGGGCGGCTGATGGATAATAAAAAATCAATAATTCAGATTGTATCCATAGGTAAATACTGATGAATGTCACCTTTCGCCAGCTCAAGGTGTTTCTGGCCGTGGCCGAGCAGCTCAATATCACCGCCGCCGCGCGCGTCTGCTGCGTGACCCAGCCCACCGTGTCGATGCAGCTGCGCGAGCTGACCGCCGAAATCGGCCAGCCGCTGTACGAGCAGATTGGCAAGCGGATTTACCTGACCGCCGCCGGCGAGGCGCTGGCGCGCACGGCGCGAGCCATGGTGCAGGAATGGTCGGCGTTTGAGCAGCATATGGACGGCCTGAAAGGGCTGACGCGCGGCCGGCTGCGGCTGGCGGTGGTGAGCACCGCCAAGTATTTTGTCCCCAGCCTGCTGGGTGATTTTTGCCAGCGCCACCCGGATATCGAAATCGCCCTGGAAGTGCTCAACCGTGACGGCGTGCTGGCCCGGCTGCACGCCAATCTGGATGATTTGTACATCATGTCCATGCCGCCGGCTGGCCGCGCGCTGGAAACCCAGCGCTTTTTGCCCAATCCGCTGGTGGTGATTGCCGCCGCCACCCACCCGCTGGCGCAGCGGCGCGGCCTGCAACTGGCGGACTTGGCCGGCGAGCGTTTTATCCTGCGCGAACAAGGCTCCGGCACCCGGCTGGCCTGCGACGCCCACTTTGCCCAAGCGGGTTTTGTGCCGCAGCTGCGGCTGGAGCTGGGCAGCAACGAGGCGATCAAACGCTCGGTGGCGGCCGGCATGGGGCTGGCGGTGATGTCCGAGCACGCGCTGGCCGCCCAGCCGGCGGAAGACGGCGTGGCGGTGCTGGACGTGGCCGGCTTTCCGCTGATGTCCAACTGGTGGACCTTATACCCGCGCGGCAAGCGGCTCTCGCCAGTGGCCAGCGCCTTTCTGGCCCACCTGGGCGAGGCCGCTGGCGCCTGGTATGCGCTGCGTCATCCGCCCGGCGCGGCGGCGGCTGGCTGAATGATGCGGCGCCTGTGGTGGGATTGGTCAAAAAATAAGCAAATTTTTTTTACCGCCAGGTGAATTCGCATTAAAATGCCCTCCCTTTTCTCGCGCACCTCATTGAATTTTCAGCATGCAGATTGGCCCGTACACCCTCAAGAACCGCTTGGTCGTGGCCCCGATGGCCGGGGTGACCGACCGGCCGTTTCGCGTGCTGTGCAAACGCATGGGCGCCGGCATGGCGGTGGGCGAGATGCTGGCCTCCAACACCGCGCTGTGGTCCACCAAAAAAAGCCTGCGCCGCGCCGACCATCGCGGCGAGCCTGATCCGATCATCGTGCAGATCGCCGGCGGCGACCCGGCGCAAATGGCCGAGGCCGCGCGGCTGTCGGTGCAGCAGGGCGCGCAGATCATCGACATCAATATGGGCTGCCCGGCCAAAAAGGTGTGCAATGTCGCCGCTGGCTCGGCGCTATTGCGCGACGAAGCGCTGGTGGCGCGCATCCTGCAAGCGGTGGTGGCGGCGGTGGACGTGCCGGTGACGCTGAAAACCCGCACCGGCTGGAGCCGGGCGCACAACACCGCGCTGCGCGTGGCCAAGCTGGCCGAAGACTGCGGCATCGCCGCGCTGGCGCTGCACGGCCGCAGCCGCGAAGACATGTACCACGGCCAGGCCGAATACGACACCATCCGCGCGGTCAAGGCGGCGGTGGGCATTCCGGTGCTGGCCAATGGCGACATCGACAGCCCGCAAAAAGCCCGCTATGTGCTTGATTACACCGGCGCCGACGGCGTGATGATCGGCCGCGCCGCCCAGGGCCGGCCGTGGATTTTTCGCGAAATCCAGCACTATCTGGACACGGGCGAATGCCTGCCGCCGCCAGAAGTCGCCGAAATCCGCGAGGTGCTGCTGGCCCACCTGGACGACCTCTACCAGTTTTACGGGGAATACTCCGGCTGCCGC
Source organism: Rivihabitans pingtungensis (assembly GCF_003201855.1). Taxonomy (GTDB): domain Bacteria; phylum Pseudomonadota; class Gammaproteobacteria; order Burkholderiales; family Aquaspirillaceae; genus Rivihabitans; species Rivihabitans pingtungensis. Next base: position 35,727 of record NZ_QJKI01000006.1, read on the forward strand.
ATCGCCCGCAAGCATATTGCCTGGTACACGCGCGGGCTGGAGGGCGGCAACGCCTTTCGCCAGGCCATGTACCAACTGGAAGACACCGCCAGCCAGCGCGCCGCCGTGGCCGCGTTCTTTGACCGGCTGGCCGAAGGCGGCGACCGCCTGCGCTACCTCACGGAAAGCGCGGTTTGCCAGGACTGAATCTGGCCAGAACACCAAACACTCGCAGAAACGACCATAACATGAACAGCCAAGACGACATTGCCGCCTCGGTGCGCCAGGCAATGCATCAATACTTCCTTGATCTGGACGGCGAAGCCCCGCAGCCCATCTACGAAATGGTGCTGGCGCAGGTGGAAAAACCGCTGATCGAGGTGGTGCTGGCGCACGCGCAGGGCAACCAGACCCGCGCCGCCGAACTGCTCGGGCTGAACCGCAACACCCTGCGCAAGAAAATGAAGCAATACGACCTCATCTGACCGCCCTCCGGCGGCCGATGCGCTCCCCCGTTGACTGTTGAACACTCCGATACTTTTGCCAAGGCGAATCGTGACCATGACTCCCATCACCCGCGCGCTGATCAGCGTTTCCGACAAAACCGGCATCGTCGAATTTGCCCAGACCCTGGTCGAGGCCGGCGTTGAAATCCTCTCCACTGGCGGCACCGCCAAACTGCTGGCGGAAAAAGGCCTGCCGGTGATCGAAGTGGCCGACTACACCGGCTTTCCGGAAATGCTCGATGGCCGGGTGAAAACCCTGCACCCCAAGGTGCACGGCGGCATTCTGGGTCGCCGCGACCTGCCCGAGCATGTGGCCAAGATGGCCGAGCACGGCATCGGCAATATTGATCTGGTGTGCGTCAACCTGTACCCGTTTGAAGCCACCATCGCCAACCCGGACTGCACGCTGGAAGACGCCATCGAAAACATCGACATCGGCGGCCCGACCATGGTGCGCTCGGCGGCCAAAAACTGGGCGCACGTGGCCATCGTCACCGACAGCGCCGACTACGCCGCGCTGAGCGAAGAGCTGCGCGCCAACGCCGGCAAGCTGTCCAAGGCCACCCGCTTTGCCCTGGCCAAGAAAGCCTTCACCCACACCGCCGCCTATGATGGCGCGATTTCCAACTACCTGACCAGCCTGGCCGAAGGCGAAGTCACCGGCGCGCCGCAGCGCGTGGCCTTCCCCAACCGCCTGAACCTGCAACTGGTCAAGGTGCAGGACATGCGCTACGGCGAAAACCCGCATCAGGCCGCTGCTTTCTACCGCGACCTCGACCCGGCCGCCGGCAGCATCGCCAACTACCGCCAGCTGCAAGGCAAGGAACTGTCGTACAACAATATCGCCGACGCCGACGCCGCCTGGGAAGCCGTCAAGACCTTCGACGCTCCGGCCTGCGTCATCGTCAAGCACGCCAACCCGTGTGGCGTGGCGGTGGCCGCCGATCCGCTCAGCGCCTACAAACTGGCCTTCGCCACCGACACCACCAGCGCCTTTGGCGGCATCATCGCCTTTAACCGTGAAGTGGACGCCGCCACCGTGGAAGTGGTCAGTGCCCAGTTCCTGGAAGTGCTGCTCGCCCCGTCGTTCACCGACGAAGCCAAGGCGCTGATCGCCGCCAAGAAAAACGTGCGCGTGCTGGAAATCCCGCTGGCGCCGGGCGCCAACCCGTTCGAGCTCAAGCGCGTCGGCGGCGGCGTGCTGGTGCAAACCCCGGACGTGCGCAACGTTACCCTGCCGGAACTGCGCGTGGTCACCGAGCGCGCGCCCAGCGAACAAGAAATGTCCGACCTGCTGTTTGCCTGGCGCGTGGCCAAGTTCGTCAAGTCCAACGCCATTGTGTTCTGCAAGGATGGCCAGACCGCCGGCATTGGCGCCGGTCAGATGAGCCGGGTGGATTCCACCCGCATCGCCGCGCGCAAGGCGGCTGACGCCGGCCTGCCGCTGGTGGGCGCCGTGGCCGCTTCGGATGCCTTCTTCCCGTTCCGCGACGGCATCGACGTGATCGCCGAACAAGGCATCAAGGCCATCATCCATCCGGGCGGCTCGATGCGCGACGAAGAAGTGTTCGCCGCCGCCAACGAGCACGGCATCGCCATGGTGCTGACCGGCGTGCGCCACTTCCGCCATTGATTCGACCCGACCGCAAGGATAGACCATGAATATTCTCGTCATCGGCTCCGGCGGCCGCGAGCACGCGCTGGCCTGGCGCATCGCCCAGTCGCCGCGCGCCGGCCAGGTGTTTGTCGCCCCCGGCAACGCCGGCACCGCCCAGGACCCGCGCCTGAGCAATGTCGCGCTCAACAGCATCCCCGAACTGGTGGTGTTTGCCCGCGAACAGAACATCGCCTTTACCGTGGTCGGCCCGGAAGCGCCGCTGGCCGCTGGCGTGGTGGACGCTTTCCGCGCCGCCGGCCTGCGCATCTTTGGCCCTACCCAGTACGCCGCCCAGCTGGAAAGCTCGAAAGACTTCGCCAAGGCCTTTATGCAGCGCCACGGCATCCCCACCGCTGGCTACCAGACTTTCACTGACGCCGCCGCCGCCCGCGCTTATGTGGACGGCAAGGGTGCGCCGATCGTCATCAAGGCCGACGGCCTGGCTGCCGGCAAGGGCGTGGTGGTGGCGATGACGCTGGCAGAAGCGCACGCCGCCATCGACGACATGCTGCTGGGCAACAAGATGGGCGCCGCCGGCGCGCGCGTGGTGATTGAAGACTTCCTGCAAGGCGAAGAAGCCAGCTTCATCGTCATGGTGGATGGCGAGCATGTGCTGGCCATGGCCACCAGCCAGGACCACAAGCGCCTGCTGGACGACGACCAAGGCCCGAACACCGGCGGCATGGGCGCCTACAGCCCGGCCCCGGTGGTCACCGACGCCGTGCACCAGAAGGTGATGGAGCGCATCATTCTGCCGACCGTGCGCGGCATGCAGGCCGATGGCCACACCTACACCGGCTTCTTGTACGCCGGCCTGATGATCGACGCCCACGGCGACCCGTACACCATCGAGTTTAACTGCCGCTTTGGCGACCCGGAAACCCAGCCGATCATGGCTCGTCTGGCCAGCGACTTCACCGTGCTGCTGGAAGCCGGCATCGACGGCAAGCTGGACACGGTCAGCGCCGACTGGGATCCGCGCGTGGCCATGGGCGTGGTGCTGGCCGCCGCCGGCTACCCAGATGCCCCGCGCAAGGGCGACGTGATTACCGGCATCCCGGCCGCCACCGCCGACAGCGTCACCTTCCACGCCGGCACCGCCTTCAACGCTGACGGTCAACTGGTCACCAGCGGCGGGCGGGTGCTGTGCGCAGTGGGCCTGGGCGACACGGTGCAACGCGCGCGGGAAACCGCCTACGCCGTGGCCGACGCCATCCAGTTTGACGGCCGCCAGCTGCGCCGCGATATTGGCGCACGGGCATTGAACCGTCAGCCTGGCTGATCGTTGTCTTGCCATATAAAAAACGCCCCGCGCCGGTTTGCCGACGTGGGGCGTTTTGATGTTATCCCGAGCGCTGGGCGCTGCGCCAGGATGAGTCAAGCAGCACGGTGAAGCGGTGTATCGCTCAATGCCGAGTGTCGCCAAACACCTCATCCAGCGAGCTCGCATCCAGCACTCGGTCACCCCAGGTTTCCAGCTGGGCGGGGGTGGCGGCGGCAATACGGGTCAGCTGCGCGGCCGGCAGCGTGCCGAAACGGCGGGTCAGCTGTCGTTGCAACAACAAGGCCTCACCTTGCTGCATCCCTTGCTGTATTCCCTGCAAGATGCCTTTTTGCACGCCCTGCGCCTCATAGCCCAGCGCCCATTCTTCCAGTCGTTCCGCCAGCATGATGTTCAGCTCCTGCAAATCATCTATCTCAGGCAATACAATACGATACTCCACTTTACGCATCAATGTAGCGCGTATCCACAGTGCAAACATTCTGCGCAGATCAGGCCGGTCGGTGAGCCAATCGTTCAGCAAGCTGAGCAGGCCGCTGATTTTTTCTGGCGTAGCCGGGTGCTCAATCCGGAAGACGGCGGCCACCAGGTTTTTGACGGACGCCAACTCGCTGTCGCTGTAGGCGTTTTCGTCGATCAGCAGGTATTTGGCCTTGGGTTTGAACTGCTCTACCAGGCCTGGCGTGGGGGGAATCAAGTCAAAGACATCGGTAGGCGATGTCCAGCGTTGGCTGCCGTTGTAGAGCACGATGGGCAGTATGGGCGGCAGACGCCCATCGGTCAGCACTTCGCCGCGCTTGATCAAGTCCTGATATAGCAGGCCTTGATACACCATCATGCGCAGCGCCATATACTTATCGACGCTGCTCTGAAACTCAATCAGCAAATACAGATATACCCACTCGCCCCCGACTTTGACCCGCCAGACGATGTCGTCGGCGCGGTGACGAAAGTCCTCGGTGACGTAGCTGCCGGGGACTTTTTCCAGCGTGGAATAATCCAGGCTGTGCAGCCATTCATCCGGGACGAAACCGATGATCAGGTCACGCACCAGTTCGGGCGTGGAAAAAAGAAACTTGTAGCTGCTGTCATGATCGATGGCCATGCTGGGGCTTTTTAACTCAAAACGGCGAAGTGGGGTTAACAAAACCCTTCCGACTGTTTACTGCCCGCGCGTGGATAGCGACAGCCCCAGAAAAATCGCGCTGATGCCGGCCAGGTGATACCAAGCCAGGGTTTCGCCCAGAAACACCGTGGACAATAGCGCGCCAAACGCCGGCATCAGGTGGATGAACATCGCCGCGCGCGCTGGGCCCAGGCGAGCCACGCCATAGTTGAAGAACAAATAAGCCACCACCGACGGAAACACGCCCACATAGGCAAAGGTGGCCAGGGTGGCGGTGTTCAGCTCGACCACGCGGCCGCTGGTTACTTCCCAGACAAAAAACGGCAGGATGGCCAGCAGGCCGACCATTACCATGGTGATCAGCAGGCCAAAGCGGTTAAGCCCGGTGGGCAGGCCGCGCAGCGCCAGGGTGTACAGCGCCCAGCTGACCATGGCCAGAAACACGATCAAATCGCCCTGGTTGAGATTCAGCCCGACCAGCCGCGCCCATTCGCCGTGCGACACAATCGCCAGCACGCCAACAAACGACACCGCCAAGCCCAGCATTTGTCGCCCGCCCAGACGCTGGCCAAACCACAGCGCGCCAAACAGCACGGTGAGAATGGGGATAAACGAGTTCAGCAGCACGGCGTTGGTGGCGGTGGTGGTTTGCACGCCGGTGTACACCAGCGAATTAAACGCAGTGATGCCCAAGAGCGACAGCGCCAGAATCCGGCCGCGACACTGCCACAGCAGCGCGCGTTCGCGCCAGGCGTGGCGCAGCGAAAACGGCGCCAGCAGGGCAAAGGCGATCAGCCAGCGCATGAAAGAAAGCGTCATCGGCGGCACAGCGGCGTGCATGGCGCGGGCCAGGACAAAATTACCCGACCAAAACAGCGCGGTGAGCACCAGTAGCACATAGGCCAGGCGATGGGAGGGGGCAGAAGTCGTCATCAGCCTAGAGTGCCAAGGATTGCCCAACTCGGCAAGCGCTGGCTTGGTGGTCTGGCCAATTTGCGCTGCGCACAAAACTCAGCGCAGCGGCTCTGGCCTGGAACATGACCGCAGACAAGGGGGTACGGCAAGGTGATATACCACCACCAGGGGCTTTGTGAGCTGCTCTTCGCATGCGGGTGAGTGCGTGGGATGGCCTGTGACATGCATTGCCCGGTGGGGCGGCCCGCTTGCTTTTTTCGAGACGCTCAGTCTAATATTGGTATATGCACACACCTACCCTGATGCCCCCCCGCCGCCGAGGCCGCCCGCCCAAGTCGCGCGACGCGCTGACCGACACGCGCGAGCTCTTGCTGCGCGCCGGGCTGGAAACCCTCACCGAAAAAGGCTTCGCCACCGCCGGGCTGGATGAAATCCTGGGCCGTGTCGGCGTGCCCAAGGGCTCGTTTTATCACTACTTTGCCAGCAAAGAGGCGTTTGGCCTGGCGCTGATCGAGCGCTACGCCCACTTTTTTGCCCGCAAGCTTGACCGTCACTTGCTGTGCGCCGAGCTGACGCCACTGGCGCGGGTGCAGGCCTTTGTCGATGACGCCCAGGCCGGCATGGCGCGGTATGACTACCGGCGCGGCTGTTTGATTGGCAATCTGGGCCAGGAGATGGGCGCGCTGCCAGAAAGCTTTCGCGCCCAGCTGCAGGCGGTGTTCGCCGACTGGCAGGCGCGGCTGGCCGCCTGCCTGCGCCTGGCGCAGCAGGCGGACGAAATGTCGGTCACGGCGGACGCCGAGCAACTGGCAGCGTTTTTCTGGATCGGTTGGGAAGGCGCGGTGTTGCGCGCCAAGCTGGCGCAAAGCGCCGAGCCGCTGACGGTGTTTGCCCGGTTTTTTCTGGCAGGATTGCCGCGCTGAATTTTTTTTGCCAATAAGTAGACAGTCAGTCTAAATAAGAGGGAGAAACCATGTTCAAGGCAGTGCTGATTGAAAAAGACGACGCTGGCTACCGCGCCAGCGTGCAGACGCTGGACGACGACGCCTTGCCTGAGGGCAATGTCAGCGTGCGCGTCAGCCATTCCACGCTCAACTACAAAGACGCGCTGGCCATCACCGGCCAAGGCCCGGTGGTGCGCAAATTTCCCATGGTTCCCGGTATTGATCTGGTCGGCATGGTGGAGACCAGCCAGCACCCGGATTATCAGCCGGGTGATGCGGTGTTGCTGAATGGCTGGGGCGTGGGCGAAAGCCATTGGGGCGGTCTGGCGCAACAAGCGCGTTTGAATGGCGATTGGCTGATTCCGCTGCCGACAGGCTTGACCGCCCAGCAGGCGATGGCGATTGGCACCGCCGGCTACACCGCCATGCTGTGTGTGATGACGCTGGAGCGCTATGGCGTGCAGCCCAAAGATGGTGAGGTGCTGGTGACCGGCGCGGCGGGCGGCGTGGGCAGTGTGGCGGTGGCCTTGCTCAGCCAGTTGGGCTATCGGGTGACGGCGATGACCGGCCGCTTGCAAGACGCCGACTATCTGCGCGCGCTGGGCGCGGCGGAGGTGATCGAGCGCGGACCATACGTCGAGCCTGGCAAGCCGCTGGGCAAAGAGCGCTGGGCGGGCGCGGTGGACGTGGCGGGCGGCCATGTGCTGGCCAATGTCTGCGCCAGCATGCAATACCAGGGCGTGGTGACGGCGTGCGGCCTGGCTGCCGGCATGGCGCTGCCGGCCACCGTGGCGCCGTTTATTTTGCGCGGCGTCACCCTGGCCGGGGTGGACAGCGTGATGCGCCCGCGCGCCGACCGGCTGGTGGCCTGGCAGCGGCTGACGCAGGAATTGTCATTGGACAAGTTGGCGCTGATCGGCAGCCAGGAAGTGGGCCTGGACGAGGCGATTGGCCTGGCGGCGCGCCTGCTGAAGGGTGAGGTGCGCGGCCGCGTGGTGGTGGACGTCAACCGTTAAGCGCGGCTAACACGCGCTCACCACATGCCCCTCTGGCCATGTGGTGTGGCGCACACTGTCTCCGCATCACGCAGCGGGGGCAGAGATTTTTTATTTTTCAGGAGTTTGTCATGAGTGCTGACCTCACCCCGGCCATCAGCCGTTTTCCCGTGCCGGAACTGGACGCCCTGCCCGAAGACCTGCGCGCGCGCATCCTGGCCGTGCAGGAAAAATCCGGTTTTATCCCCAATGTGTTTCTCACCCTGGCACACCGGCCGGATGAGTTTCGCGCCTTTTTTGCCTACCACGACGCGCTGATGGACAAGCCCGGCAAGCTGAGCAAGGCCGAGCGCGAGATGATTGTGGTGGCCACCAGCAATCTGAACCAATGCCAGTATTGCGTGGTGGCGCATGGGGCGATTTTGCGCATTCGCGCCAAAGACCCGCTGATTGCCGACCAAGTGGCGATCAACTACCGCAAGGCGGACATCAGCGAACGGCAAAAAGCCATGCTGGACTTTGCCGTCAAGGTGTCGGCCAGCGCGCATCTGGTGGGCGAGGCGGATTTTGCCGCGCTGAAGGCGCATGATTTTGACGAAGAAGACATCTGGGACATCGCCGCAATTTCGGCGTTTTTTGGCATGTCCAACCGGCTGGCCAATGTGACCAGCATGCGGCCAAATGCCGAGTTTTACGCACTGGGCCGCTAAGCGCCGCTCACATAACCCTCATGGCGTGGTTGCACGGTCTCGCCGTACTGCTGACCTGTCTGTGCACGCCTTGCCAAGTGCGTTGCTTAGCGCGGTTCAAACGCGCTGAGGCGGGCAGGTGGATCACACCTGCCCGCCGGGCCGTGGCCGGGGATCACCCGGCGAAGCGGTTTCGTGAGTCAGGGGCGGATCGCGCCTCAGACTTCGGTTTGCGGATTCATGCGCTCGCCACGTTGGCTCAGGCGATTGAGCGCGGACAGATACGCCTTGGCGCTGGCGACAATGATGTCGGTGTCGGCACCCTGGCCGTTGGCGATGCGGCCGTCGCGCGCCAGGCGCACGGTGACTTCGCCTTGCGATTCGGTGCCCTTGGTGATGGCGTTCACCGAGTACAGCTCCAGTTCGGCGCCGCTGTTCACCAGCGATTCAATGGCCTTGAACGCTGCGTCCACCGGGCCCGAGCCGCCGGATTCGGCGCGTTTTTCCACGCCGTGTTCGGCAAACACGATATTGGCCAGCGGGGTTTCCCCGGTTTCGGTCGCCACCTTCAACGAGATGAACTTGTAGCTGTCACTGCTGTGGCCGGCGTCGCCGTCGGACAGCAGGGCGTGCAGGTCTTCGTCGAAGATTTCGCGCTTGCGGTCGGCCAGGTCCTTGAAGCGGGCAAAGGCGGCGTTGATGGCTTCTTCGCCAGACAATTCAATGCCCAGTTCAGCCAGCTTGGTCTTGAAGGCGTTGCGGCCAGACAATTTGCCCAGGGTCAGGCGGTTGGCGCTCCAGCCCACCGACTCGGCGCTCATGATTTCGTAGGTTTCGCGGTGCTTGAGCACGCCATCCTGGTGGATGCCGGATTCGTGCGAGAAGGCGTTGGCGCCAACAATCGCCTTGTTCGGCTGCACCGGGTAGCCGGTGATGGTGGACACCAGCTTGGAGGTCGGCACAATCTGGGTGGGTTCGATGCCGGTATCGACATTGAACAGATCACGGCGGGTTTTGACCGCCATCACCACTTCTTCCAGCGAGGCATTGCCGGCGCGCTCGCCCAGGCCGTTGATGGTGCATTCCACCTGACGAGCGCCGCCCTGCACGGCGGCCAGCGAGTTGGCCACCGCCATGCCCAGGTCGTTGTGGCAGTGGGTGGACCAGATCACCTGGTCGCTGTTTTTCACCCGGCTGATCAGCGTTTCAAAGCGCTCGCGCCAGGCCGACGGAATGCTGTAGCCCACGGTGTCCGGCACATTGATGGTCTTGGCGCCGGCGTCGATCACCGCTTCAAAGATGCGCACCAGAAAATCCATGTCCGAGCGCACGGCGTCTTCAGCGGAGAATTCCACGTCGTCGGTGTATTCCTTGGCGATGCGCACGGCGGCCACGGCGGCTTCCACCACTTGGTCCGGCGTCATGCGCAGCTTTTTCTCCATGTGGATCGGGCTGGTGGCGATGAAGGTGTGGATGCGGCCCTTGGCAGCCGGGCGGATGGCCTCGCCAGCGGTGCGCACGTCGCGCTCGTTGGCGCGCGCCAGGCTACAGACGGTGGAGTGCTTGACCACTTCGGCAATGGCGCGGATGGCGTCGGCGTCGCCGGGGCTGGCAGCAGCAAAACCGGCCTCGATCACGTCGACACCCAGCTTTTCCAGCTGGCGGGCGATGCGGATTTTTTCTTCCTTGGTCATCGCCGCGCCGGGGCTTTGTTCGCCATCGCGCAAGGTGGTGTCGAAAATGATGAGGCGGTCAGTCATGATGCGATTCTCCGTCGTCGCCGGCGGCTTCAGGCCGGTCAAATAATCGTTGAAGCTGAAAGTCTGGCCGCGCAGGGCGGCCAGTTGGGCCAGTTTGTTCAGTTGCGCCAGCGGCAGGCTGCCGCGTTCGCGCCACTTGTAAATCGCCGCCCGGGAAACCGGCTCTTGCGGAAAAGCCTGGGTGAGTGCGTCAGCCAGGGCGGACGGGCCTCCGAAATCGGCAATCAAGCGGTCAATGTCCAATTGCATGGCGGTTTCCTTGTCTTGCTGTGTCACAGGATAGCGAATCATTGGACACGGAGTCAAATAATTTCTGTCGATTGCGGCCAGAAAATGCGCCTTTCGACGGATTTAGTCTAATTTTCTTGGACATTATGTCTAAGTTTTTTGATTTTGTCTGGTGGCTGGACATGGCCCCCCATCTGAAATGTAAAAAAGGTGGCCGTAGCCACCTTTTTTACCATCCCTATCACGCTCAGGGCGTTTGCGTGGGCGACGGCCCGGGGCGCAGGTAGCGCAGGGCAGCCATCACATAGCCAGACAGGCTATACAGCACGAAAAAGCCAAACAGCACCAGCGGCGGCTCGGACACAATCAGCAAAATGGCCAGCACCACCAGCAGCAAGGCCACAAACGGCACTTTGCGGCGGATGTGCAGCTCTTTAAAGCTCCAGAAGCGGGTGTTGACCACCATCGAGCAGCCGGCAAAGGCGGTAAAGCCCAGGGTGATCCAGTTCAGGTAGGGCAGGTCGGTGTAGCGGTAGGCGTGGCAAATCCACACCAGGCCGGCCACCAGCGCCGCTGCCGCCGGGCTGGGCAGGCCGATAAACCAGCGCTTGTCGGTGACGCCGATCATGGTGTTAAAGCGCGCCAGCCGCAGCGCGGCGCCAGCGCAGTAGATAAAGGCCACCATCCAGCCCAGCTTGCCCAGGCCGCGCAGCATCCATTCGTAAGCGATCAGCGCCGGCGCCACGCCAAAGCTGACCATGTCGGAGAGGCTGTCGAATTCGGCGCCAAAGGCGCTTTGGCTGTGGGTCATGCGCGCCACGCGGCCATCCATGCCGTCCAGCACCATGGCGATGAACACCGCCACGGCGGCGGTTTCAAAGCGCTGGTTCATGGCTTGCACCACGGCAAAAAAGCCGGCAAACAAGGCGGCCAGGGTAAACAGATTGGGCAGCAGGTAAATGCTTTGCTGCCGGAGGGTGAGTTTATTGCGGGAATCGGCTTGCGGCATGAATGGCTCGTCAGGCCAGCACAGGGCGGCGCGGCGCGCTGCCCGGCACACGATCAGTGCGCCGGCTCGGCCAGAATGGTTGCGGTGGCGGACACTTTATCACCAATGACGGATGACAGCCATGGGGCACATGGGTGACCAGCATTCCACCACGGGCGGCAGACTGCTTTGCCGGTATGGCGGCCGGCAAGGCGCAGAGACGGTGTGTTCAGTCGTCGCGGCCCATGGCGCGGCGTTCGCGCTCTTGCTGGGCGATATAGCGTTGCACCAGGGTCTGCGCACGCGAATCCAGCTCGACAAATTCCACCCCCACTCGACGTTGCTCGGCGCCGCTGGTGCTGCGCGCCACCAGCTGATTACGCACTTTCAGCACCAGTGGAATCACGCCGTATTCGCGCAGGTCCAGTTCGCAATTATTGTAGATGGTGCCGATGTCAAAACCGGGGATGCGGGCATTGAGCACCAACGACAGCCCGCCCAGGCTGATGTCGTACACTTGCAAGGTAATGGCTGCGCCGCCCTGGTAGTTGTACAGCGTGCAGCTGACTGGCGCCGTGCTGGGCAACTGGATGCGGAAGAATTCGCGCCGTTGCAGTTTGGTCACTTCATTGGGCAGCGGCGCCATGAAGGCCATCTGGCCGTCGTAATCCACCGTGCTGACGTCTTCCAGCAGGAACTGGGTTTTCACTCCGCCGGGCGAGCAGGTGAACACCGTGCGCTCGCTCTTGAGCAACTGGCGATTGGCTTCCGAGTTGCCGCTCTGGCTGAAATACAGACAGAAGCTTTTTTGGTCCACGCCCAGCACGCGCGAGATGATGAAGCTGCGGCCGTGGTTGGAAAAAATGGTCACCGGCTCGCCGTTGCTGGCCAGCGCACGCAAATGATGAATGATGTCAGTGGCCGAGATGGTGGTGAACCGGGTGAGCTCTTCGGCGCCTTCGGCGGGCGCTTCGCCACGGGTGGATGCAGTCACGGTGATGGCCTTGGACGGTGAACAAAACGAGTGCCCTGTGACGACAGGCCCGGATCGCAAGCGATGCCGGGCGGACGAAAAGGGCGAAAAGGCCGCCAGACGACATGGGTCATACCGTGGTTTTACTTACGGCCTCTGACTAAATTTTACACGCTTTTAAGCCGCCCACAAAACCCGGTGCGCGCTTTATCAGGCTATTGCAGCAAGGCACGCAGATCGTGGGTGAAGGTCGCTGCACCACTGCCATAAGGCACTTCCACACGCAATTTTCCATCCCGGTCCAGCAGGTAAGCCCCGGCGCTGTGGTCCATGGTGTAGTCGCCGTTGGCGCCATCCTGACGGCGATACAAGGCGCGGAATTGCCCGGCTACACTGGCAATTTGCGCGGGCGAGCCGGTCAGGCCGATAAAGCGGGGGTCAAATGCCGGGGCATAACTTTTCAGCAGCGCCTGGGTGTCGCGCGCCGGGTCGATGGTGATGAACAGCACCTGCACCTGGTCGGCTTGCGGGCCGAGTTCACGCATGCTTTGCGCCAACTCGGCCAGCGTGGTCGGGCACACGTCCGGGCAGTGGGTATAGCCAAAGTACACCGCCACCGGTTTGCCGCGAAACTCGGACAGCTTGCGTGGCTGGCCGTTGTGGTCGGTGAGGGTGAAATCCTGAAGGGTAAGCGAGCCGCTGATATCCCGCCCCTGAAACGCCACGGCCGGCGGGCTGGGCGGCGTGGGTGAGCAGGCAGGCAGGGGGCAGGCCAGCGCGGCTGCGATGCAAACGTGGGTGAGCAGGCGGGCAAAAGGCAACGGCATGATTCAGGATCCGTAAAATCAGCGGTGAAAGCGGGTGGGAAGTGCGCAGCATAGCGTAATGCCAAGGGGCTTGGCTGCGGCGTTTTGTCGCAAGTGACCTGGGGTCAGCGGTGTTTCATCCGGTCTTCGCTGGCCGCCTGCCAGGCCAGCACCGCCTCGCTGCCATGCAGCCGGCCATTCATATAGCGCCCGACACGCTCCAGCATGCGCTGAGGGTGGCGGGCCAGCTCGGCGCGATCCTTGAGGAACACCGCCACCTGGTCGTTCCAGATGTCCTGGTCCTGATAGGCGGTGAATGACTCCAGCAGCACGCAGGCAAATCCACTGCGCTCGCCCCAGCGCGCCAGGGCCATACCGGCATCCGGGTAAAACCGCCAGCAGTCCACCGGGTAGCGGTGAAAATCGCCATTGGCCGGGGCATTCAGATACAGCAATCCGCCCGGCGCCAGCACGCGCAGCGCTTCGTTGAACATCAGCCAGAAAAATTCGATGTGCTCAAAACACGAGCTGCTGACCACCACATCCACGCTGGCGTCGGCAAACGGCAGGCGATACGGATCGTCCAGCACCACATCCACGCCGGGGCCAGGCACAAAATCCACGCCGATATAGCGGCAGCCGGCCGGCGCGCCATGGCGCAGGCTGCCATTGATGTCTTGCGCGCCGATATCAACGATGGTGACGTCGGCCTCGCGGCCAAGATAGGTGTCAAAAAACAGCTGTCCGTGTTTCAATGCGCTGACATGCATGATGATTCCTCAAATCTGTCTTGCCACTGGCGCTGCTGAGCTGCCGCCGCGAGGGGGCGGCAAGCGGCGTCTGGCGTTTTCTGGAGCACGCTGCACCCATGTTGTTTTACGGCAATCCGGCGCCCGACGCCGAGCTGGTGGTGATGTATGGCAACTGCCAAATCCCGTTTTTGGCCAGTTTGCTGGCCGCCGCCCATGGCGACAAAGGCTTTCTTTGTGTGCTCAACCACGCACTGCCCGGCGAAGAAGCCGACCGCCCCACCCCCGAGCAGATGCAGCGCTGCTGCCTGTATCTGGAACAATACGACAGCCAGTTTGATCTGGCCGCCTGGGGTGTGCCGCCAGAGATTGAGCGCTATGGCCTGCCTTTGCGCCGCTACCTGCGCGAGCATTGTCCGCCCGCGTGCCCCATTCTGATCTATCCCAGTTTTGTGATGACCTGCATGTGGCCGTTTGCCGTCACCAGCGACCCGCGCAATGTGCCCGAGCCCAAGCATGTCTGGGGGCGTTATCCCTATGGCAACCGGGTGGCGCTGGAAGTGGCGGCCAGCGGCTTGCGCGGCGCGCAGGGGCTGGCCGCCTATCAGCAACAGTCGGCGGCGCAGATGCCGGATTTGACCGCCCTGCTGGCGCGGGCCGAGCGCAAGCTGTGGCACCGTGACGCGCAGTGCGACGTCAAAATTGGCGACTATGTGTGGAGCAATTTCCGTGAGCGCCATCTGTTTCTGGCGTACGCCCATGTCCGCGCCGAAGCGATTGGTGAGTTGGCGCAGCGGCTGTGGCGCGCCGTGCAGCCGCTGCTGGGCGGTGATGCCGACGCTGCCTGGCGGCGCTTGAACGCCGCCATCGACGCCATGCCTGATATGGATACCATGGAAGAGCCGATCGACCCGCTGGTCGCCCAAGAGCTGGGGTTGAAATTCTACCAGCCGGACATGCGCTTTCGCTGGTTTGACCAGCGCTGGACCTTTGCCGAGTACATCACCCGCTATATCGACTACGACACCTCCTGGTAAGCCGTGCTCGCCATGCTCTTCTGGCGGTGCGCTCAGGCGCGGCGGCGCAGCACCACCACATCCTGATGGCCGGCCATCGCCTCGATGATGTCCAGCACGTCAAAATACCGCCCCCAGTGCGCCAGGATGTAATCCGGGGCATGCAGCACATCCGGGCCGCTGGGCGTGGGGCTGTCCAGTCCGGCATGGCCGGCCATATCATGCCAGCCGGTGCGGTGGGCTTCCAGCTTGTGCACCATGGGCGTGCGATAGAGCGCCATATGGGTCAGCCCCTGCACTGACAGCAACAGCAGTGCGCCGGGGCGGGTGAGGCGTTGCAGCTCGGCCAGCCAGGCATCCTGCTCGGCTTCGCTCAGGTGCGGCAGCATCGACAGGCCCAATACCAGATCGAATTGTCCGCTGGCCAGCGTGTCTCCCATGGCGACAAAGTGGGCCGCTGGCAGGGCGGTGCGGCAATACTGCATATGCGCCGGCTGGCTGCCCATGCCGGTCACGGCCGGGCCTTGCCCTACCAGATAGCGGGTCAGCCGGCCCACGCCACAGCCCCAATCCAGAATCGCGGTAAACGATGACAAGGGGCGGCTAAAGCGTTCGCTCAGCAGATGGGCAAAGCGCGCCACCATGGTGGCGCCGCCCAGGCAAAAGGCCTGAGGGTCTGGCGTGCCGATCACCTGGGCAATCAGTTCTGCCGGCGGTAAGGGGGATTCCTGGGCGGGATCCGCCAGAAACCAGGCGGTGCGGTAAGACCAGGCATGTTCGCCAGCGGGGCCGGTGACATTGAAGCGTGCCCAGCCGCCAGGAAAGCTCAGTCCGCCGTCCGTCAGATAATGCCGGCAACGAAAGCGTGAATGGGCTGCCTGTGGCACGTCGGGAAACACCGTCAGCAGGTCGGGCGAGGGCAACGGCCATTCCAGTACGTCAAAATCCACGCCATTGACCAAAAAGCGGCACTGCGTCTGCGCATCCCACACCCCGAGCGCCCAGCCTTCCATCAGCAGACTGTCAGCGTCCAGCGTGATGCGATCCGGCATCCAGCGCAGATGCCTGGCTACGGCCAACTGCAAATCGGCCTCGTAAAGCGTCATGATGAAAATCCAGGCAGAGGAATGGCCGCATTATGGCATGCGCTGGGTGTCAGCCGCGCATGACGGCAGTACCGGCTGAAGGGGTGGCTCGTTCCTGTCGTTCACAACATCTGCCTGACGTTGCTGTTTCCTGTCCTGTCTGCGGCCACACCGGGCCAGGAGCGCTGCGCTGGGTTGGGTGAGCGACTCTTAGGGTGTGCCGCTGTGCGCTGTGGACGAAGCTTCTGCCGCCATGACCGCTACCCGATTACGGCCATCGGCCTTGGCCTGATAGAGCGCGCGGTCGGCACGTTGCAGCAGACTTTCCAGTCCTTCGTCATTCGCGTCCAGCATGGCCACGCCAATGCTGACAGTGAATGATACCGGCGCATCGCCATCGTTGAGCGCGCGCACGCAGCTGGCGGCCAGGACGCGCACGCGCTCGGCCAGGGTTTGGGCGCCGGCCAGGTCGGTTTCCGGCAGGATGGCGGCAAATTCTTCGCCACCCAGGCGGCCGCCGTGATCTTGCTGGCGAATGGTGTCGCACAGCAGCCGCGCCATCACCTGAATCACCCGGTCACCCGTGGCGTGGCCCCAGCGGTCGTTGATGTGCTTGAAGTGATCAATATCCACCATCAGCACCGACAAGGGCCGCTGGTAGCGCCGCGCGCGCGCCACTTCAGCGGCGCCGGTTTCCATCAGTTGCCGGCGATTGGCCACGCCGGTGAGCTCGTCGGTGATGGCCAGCCGGCGCATGGCTTCGCTGTGGCGCAGTACGGTGAGGTGGGCGCGCAGAACCAGCACGGCCAAGACGCCCAGCACGGCAAAGCCAATCAAAAACTGCCAGCCACGGTGCCACCAGCCGGTCAGAATGCGGCTTTTGTCGAAACCCACCATGGCAATGAACGGAAAGCGTTCCAGTCGGCTCAGGCCAAAGATGCGCTCGCGATGGTCAAGGGGTGACGTGGCCCAGAACATGGTGGTGCGTTCCATCTGGACAAAAGGCGGATAGCCGGGCGGCGGCGAGGTGGGTTTACCCATGGCGGCGGGCAGCGGCGGGTTGCGTGCCAGTACGATGCCATCGTTGTCAACAATGGCCATTAAATCATTGGGTTCCAGCGAGAAAGATTCAATCCAGCGCTGGGCATGGCCCAGATCCATCACTGCCATCACCCCGCCCAGCAGGCGGCCTTGATCGTCGCTGAGGGTGCGCGACATCAGCACCACCGGCTGACCGCTGGCCGAGCGTTCGGCGGGCATGTACTGAATGTGCAGCGGTTCGCTGAAATTCACCTGCCCACTGTCGCAAAAGCGCTGCTGGCTGCGAAAGCCCAGTAATTGCGGCCGCGATGCCACGGCGGTAAAGATGCAGTTGTGGTCAAACAACACCAGATCTTCCAGGCCGGATACGGTGGTCAGTTTTTCGTGCAACAGCTTGTGCAGTTGGCGCTGGCGGGCCTTGGCGTGATCTGCGGACGGGTTTAAATCCTGCGTGGGGTCGATCCGGCCGGCAATATCGCGCAAGACATAATCTGCCGACAAAAAAGCATCGCCAAACACACTGCTGAGCAACTGGCTTTTATGCAGCGCCAGCCGGCCCATTTCATCCAGCGTGCGTGCCCGTTCGTGCAGAAAATCCAGCGCCAGCCAGCTGCCGAACAGGCCCAGAAACACCAGCGTGCCGGCGTACAGCGTCCAGCGGCGGCGTGTTGAGTGAGCAAGGTCGGAAGAAAAAATTGCCATGATGCCAGCTGGGGGTGAGTGCGGAGCAAGTCAGAAATTTGTCATGAACAGTGTACTGTGTCAGCCGGGGGATTTCGAGCACAGCATTTTGTTCACATATGAAAAACCCCGCCGGGTGGCGGGGTTGTGGCAGATGCCAGACAGCAGACAGATCAGTTCTTGGCCTGATCCACCAGCTTGTTCTTGGCGATCCACGGCATCATGGCGCGCAGCTGAGCGCCGACCTTTTCGATCTGGTGATCGGCGGTCAGGCGGCGGCGAGCGGTCATGCTCGGGTAGTTGGTCTTGCCTTCCAGGATGAACATCTTGGCGTATTCGCCGGACTGGATGCGATACAGGGCTTTCTTCATCGCTTCCTTGGTGGCGGCGGTCACCACTTCCGGGCCGGTCACGTATTCGCCATATTCGGCGTTGTTGGAGATCGAGTAGTTCATGTTGGCGATGCCGCCTTCGTACATGAGGTCCACGATCAGCTTCAGTTCGTGCAGGCACTCGAAGTAGGCCATTTCCGGGGCGTAGCCGGCTTCAACCAGGGTTTCAAAACCAGCCTTGACCAGTTCCACGGCGCCGCCGCACAGCACGGCTTGTTCGCCGAACAGGTCGGTTTCGGTTTCTTCGCGGAAGTTGGTTTCGATCACGCCGCCCTTGGTGCCGCCATTGGCTGCAGCGTAGGACAGGGCGATGTCGCGGGCCTTGCCGGAGTTGTCCTGGTAGACAGCGATCAGGGTCGGCACGCCGCCGCCCTTGACGTATTCGGAGCGCACGGTGTGGCCCGGGCCTTTCGGGGCCACCATGATCACGTCCACATCAGCCGGCGGCACGATCTGGTTGTAATGGATGTTGAAGCCGTGGGCAAACGCCAGGGCGGAACCTTTTTTCAGGTTCGGGGCGATGTCGTTGCGGTAGACGTCCGGTTGGGATTCGTCCGGCAGCAGAATCATCACCACGTCGGCCTTTTTCACGGCGTCGGCGACTTCTTTGACCTTGTGGCCAGCGTTCTCGGCTTTTTTCCAGGAGGCGCCGTCCTTGCGCAGGCCCACCACGACGTCCACGCCGGAATCCTTCAGGTTCTGGGCGTGGGCGTGGCCTTGCGAGCCGTAACCGATGATGGCGACCTTCTTGCCCTTGATGATGGAGAGATCGGCGTCCTTGTCGTAAAACACTTGCATGTTGGGTGTCCCCTGCTGTTTCTGTAAATAAAGTTCAATGCCGGGCAAGATTGCCCGGCGGGGTGCGATTGTTAAGCGGCGTCACACCTTGAGGATGCGTTCGCCGCGACCAATGCCGGATGCGCCGGTGCGGACCGTTTCCAGGATCACTGTGCGGTCCAGGGCGTCGATAAAGGCGTTGAGCTTGTCGCTCGTGCCGGTTAACTCGACAGTGTAGGTCTTTTCGGTCACGTCGATAATGCGGCCACGGAAAATATCCGTCATCCGCTTCATTTCTTCGCGGTCCTTGCCGGCGGCGCGGACCTTGATCAGCATCATTTCGCGCTCGACGTGCTCGGATTCGTTCAGGTCGATCACCTTCACCACTTCGATCAGCTTGTTCAGCTGCTTGGTGATCTGCTCGATCACCTCGTCCGAGCCGTGGGTGACGATGGTCATCCGCGACAGGGTCGGGTCTTCGGTGGTGGAGACGGTCAGCGAGTCAATGTTGTAGGCGCGCGCGGAAAACAGCCCGACCACGCGGGACAGCGCCCCGGCTTCGTTTTCAATCAGGATGGAAAGAATGTGTCGCATGGTGCCGTGTTCTTTTTAGCTCAGGTTGCCGTAGTCGCGGTCGTAGGGCGGAACGCCCAGCTGCAGATCGCGCATGTGCGGGGGCAGATCCATCTGGTTCAGGCCCTTGCCATTGCCCACCATCGGGAAGACGTTGGCCTTCTGGTCGGTGAGGAAGTCGAGGAACACCAGGCGTTCTTTCAGCTTCATGGCTTCGCGCAGCGCCGGCTCGACGTCGGCCGGGCGCTCGATGCGCATGCCGACATGGCCATAGGCCTCGGCCAGCTTGACGAAGTCAGGCAGCGCGTCCATGTAGGATTCGGAATAACGATTGCCGTAGAAGAATTCCTGCCACTGGCGCACCATGCCCAGATAACGGTTGTTCAGGTTCACGATCTTCACCGGCACATGGTACTGCTTGCAGGTGGAGAGTTCCTGAATATTCATCTGGATCGACGCTTCGCCGGTGATGCAGGCCACGGTGGCGTCCGGGTTGGCCAACTGCGCGCCCATGGCGGCCGGCAGGCCAAAGCCCATGGTGCCCAGACCGCCGGAATTGATCCACTGCTTGGGGCGGTCGAACTTGTAATACTGGGCGGCAAACATCTGGTGCTGGCCGACGTCGGAGGTGACGATGGCGTCGCCACCCGTCACTTCCCACAGCTTTTGCACCACAAACTGCGGCTTGATGATGTCTTCCGGCTGGTCAAACCATAGCGACTGCGGCGCGCGCCAGGCTTCCACCTGCGTCCACCAGTTGCCCAGCGCCTCGGCGTCCGGGCGCACATCGCCAGCCTTGAGCTGGGCGATCATCTCGACCAGCACGTCCTTGACGTTGCCGACGATGGGGATGTCCACCTTCACGCGCTTGGCGATCGACGACGGGTCGATGTCGATGTGAATGATTTTTTTCGGCTGCGCCAGAAAGTGCGATGGCACGCTGATCACGCGGTCGTCAAAGCGCGCGCCGATGGCCACCAGCACATCACAGTACTGCATGGCCATATTGGCTTCGTAAGTGCCGTGCATGCCCAGCATGCCGACAAACTGCGGGTCGGTGCCCGGATAGGCGCCCAGACCCATCAGCGTGTTGGTGCACGGGGCGTTGATCAGGCGCACCAGCTCGCGCACTTCTTCGCTGGCGTTGGCCAGCACGGCGCCGCCGCCGACATACACAAACGGGCGCTTGGCCTCGCCCAGCAGGTTGACGGCTTTTTTGATCTGACCCGGATGGCCCTTGTTGATCGGCACATACGAGCGGATATTGACCGAATCCGGATACTGGAAGTCGGTCTTGGCGATGGTGACGTCCTTGGGGATGTCCACCACCACCGGGCCGGGACGGCCAGTGCTGGCGATGTAGAACGCCTTTTTCATGGTGGCAGCCAGGTCGTTGACGTCCTTGACCAGGAAGTTGTGCTTCACGCACGGGCGGGTGATGCCCACCATGTCCACTTCCTGGAAGGCGTCCAGGCCAATGGCCGGCGTGCCCACCTGACCGGAGATCACCACCATCGGAATCGAATCCGAGTAGGCGGTGGCAATGCCGGTGACCGCATTGGTGGCGCCCGGACCGGAAGTCACCAGCGCCACGCCCACCTTGTTGCTGGAGCGCGAATACCCGTCAGCCGCGTGTACGGCCGCCTGTTCGTGACGCACCAACACATGTCTGAAGCTATCTTGCTGAAAGATAGCGTCATAGATTTCCAACACCGCGCCGCCGGGGTAGCCGAAAACAAATTCGACGCCTTCCTCCTGCAAGCAGCGCACGACGATTTCCGCGCCCGAGATCTGCATAATGCCTCTTGAAGTCCTGCTAGTTCATGCCCTTGTAAAAAAATGAACTTATCTTATCCGGCAAAGCATGGTCAAGCCATTTGTTGGGCTGCAACATGGCGACATCCGACCCATTCGGCCCGCCCGCCCCGGCTACCGGCCCGGCGTGGCTTTTGATACCATGGCCGCTCGTAGCAAACCGGCAGAGCCCAGCGCGATTTCATGGCCACCCCAACCGAGATGACCACCTTCCTGGCGGAAGTGGAGCGCCGCGCGTTCAAGCAGGCCCTGTATGCCACCCACGATGAAGACCACGCACTGGACATCGTGCAGGATGCCATGCTCAAGCTGGCTGACCGCTACGCCCACGCCCCCGCCGAAGAACTGCCGCTGCTGTTTCAGCGCATTCTGCAAAACACCATTCGTGACCACTACCGGCGCAGCCAGGTGCGCAACCGCTGGGTGAGCCTGTTTTCCCTGTTGCGCCCCAGCCATGGCGCCCATGTCGATGCCGATGGGGAACACGATGGCCTGGACCCGGACGAACTGCTGGCCGGTGACGCCGACAGCCACCCCACCACCCCCGAAGACTGGCTGGCGCGCAAGCAATTGGCCGAACAACTGGACGCCGCGCTGGAAAATTTGCCTCTGCGTCAACGGCAAGCCTTCCTGCTGCGTTATTGGGAAGGAATGGACGTGGCCGACACTGCCGCCGCCATGGGCTGCTCGCAAGGCAGCGTGAAAACCCACTGCTCCCGCGCCACCCACGCCCTGGCGGCCTGGCTGTCGCGGCACGGCGTGACACTCTGACCATCATGAAATACGACGCTCTTCAACGCCTACTGGTTGAACACCTGAATTCGCGCCCCGTGCCGCCGCATGCTGCCGCCCGGCTGGCGCGTGTACGCGCCGCCGCGCTGGCCCGCCATGCCCAGCGCCAGCGCCAGCGTGTGCGCCTGCCTGAAGCGCTGGGCCGCTGGCTGACCGCACACAATGCCGCCGCCCGGCGCAGCGCCTGGGCCATGGCCATGGTCACCGCACTGTCGGTCGGCTATCTGGGCTGGGCCGAATGGCGCACCCCCAGCGAGGCCGATGTGGACATTGCCCTGCTCACCAGCGATTTGCCGGTAGAAGCCTACCTGCACCCCAACTTCACCCGAGATCTGTAAGCCATGCGCTGGCGCTTGCTTGTTTGCCCTTGCCGTTTTGCTGTCAGCCTGGCGTGTGCAAGCCTGGCGCTGAGCGCGGCGCATGCGGGGCCAGCCGTGGCGCAGCCGCCAGCGCCAGCCGCCAGCCCCGCGGCCACGCCAGCCGCCAAGCCCGCACCAGCGGGGCCGCTGTGGCACGAGCTCACCGCCCAGCAACGCCAGATTCTGGCGCCAGTGATCAACGAATGGAACGGCTTTTCCAAGCACAAAAAACAACGGCTGATTAATATTGCCAAGCGCTACCCGGACATGAGCGCTGACGAGCAAGCCAAAATCCAGGCCCGGTTGCCGCACTGGCTGGAGTTGCCGCAAACCTCGCGCGATGAAGCGCGCGTCAACATGAAAAAGCTGCTGCAACTGCCGCCGGATGAGCGCAAGCGCACCGAAGAAAAACTGCGCGCCAAACTGACGCCGCCGCCAACCGTCGCCCCACTGGCGGCCACGCCTGTCACGGCTGCGCCCGCCTCCACGCCGGCCGCCCCCGCCGCCCTGGTGAGCTCTCCGCCCGTCTCCCCCCCAGCCGAAGCGGCAAAACCGCTACAATAAGCCGTTTCGACTTCGCCCGACTCGGTCATGACCCCATTCACGCTTGCCGGCAAACTGCGCCGGCTGGGCAGCCTGCTCTACGAAGCCCTGCTGCTGGCCGCCCTGCTGCTGGCCGCCGCCGCGCTGTTTCAACCGCTGTTTGCCTGGCTGGGCCAAGCGGCCTGGCTGCATGCGCTATTCCGGCTTTATCTGTTGGCCGTGCTGTATTTTTACTGCGACTGGTCCTGGCGGCGCGGTGGGCAAACCCTGGCGATGAAAACCTGGAAAATCCGCCTGGCCCGCGCCGACGGCCAAGCGCTGGACCGCCGCAGCGCCGCCCTGCGCTTTGCCGTGCTGGCCGCCCTGCTGATTGGCTTTCCGGCGCTGTCCTACCTGGCCTGGGGCCGCGTGCTGGCGCCCAAACAAGCCGGCATCGTCGCCGCCCTGTGGCTGCTGCTGCCCTACGGCTGGGCCTGGCTCGACCCGGACGGCCAATTCCTGCACGACCGCCTGGCCAAAACCCGGCTGATTCTGGCTCCACCGCGCAAGGCGGGGTGATAGCGCGGTGATGAAACAGGCCACGCCGTCGCCGGCGTGGCCTGTATTTTTCCCTCTGGCTATCACGGGCAGCGCGTTTCAGCTTACCACCCGTCACCTCACCCTACCTCAACTCACCTCCGCCACCCGCTTGGCGATATGCGCCAGGGCTTCTTCCACCTGATCGACCAGGATCAGGCACAAATCACCCGGATTCAGTTGGGCCAGCGCGCGGTCGATGGCGTTGAATTCGCCCTGGATTTCTTCGCTGTGGCGGGTGCGCGGGGCGTCTTGCAGGCCTTGGCGCAGCAGGGCGAGCACTTCGCCGTCGGCGCGGCCGCGTTGGCAGGCGTCCTGGTAGAGGATCACCGAATCAAACGCTGCGCCGAGGATGCGGGTTTGGTCGCGGATGTCTTGGTCGCGGCGGTCGCCGGCGCCGCTGATCACCACGCTGCGGCGTTCGCTGGGCAGGTTGTCGATGGCTTGCACCAGGGCCAGCATGGCGTCCGGGTTGTGGCCGTAGTCGGCGATGACCATCGCGCCCTGGTAGTTAAAGGTGTTGAAGCGGCCCGGCGCGGTGGCGGCGTCGTTGATGAACGAGGCCAGGCCGGCGTGCACCACTGGCCATTCCAGGCCCAGCGCCCAGGCGGCGGCGACGGCGGCCATGGCGTTTTCCACCTGAAAACCAATGCGTCCGCCCTGGGTGAGTGGGATTTCGGTCAGGGCGATGCGGTGGCGCATTTCGCCCTGAGCGGCGACGATCTGGCCGTCTTCCAGATAGACAATGCGGTGGCCCTGGGCGCGGTGGGTGGCCATCACCGGGTGGTTGCGGTCGCGGGCAAAGAAGGTCACGCCGCCGGGGCAGCTGGCGGCCATCGCCACCACGCTGGGGTCGGCGGCGTTGAGCACGGCCATGCCGCTGGGGGCGACATTTTGCACAATCACCCGCTTGACCACGGCCAGGTCTTCCACCGTGGTGATGTAGTTCAGGCCCAGGTGGTCGCCAGCACCGATATTGGTGACCACGGCCACATCGCAGCGGTCAAAGGCCAGGCCTTCGCGCAGCACGCCGCCACGGGCGGTTTCGAATACGGCGGCGTCCACTTCCGGGTGCATCAGCACGCTGCGCGCGCTGCGCGGGCCAGAGCAATCGCCGGTGTCGATGCGGCGGCGCTGGATATACACGCCGTCGGAGTTGGTCATGCCCACGCGCAGGCCCTTGCTGCCCAAGAGATGGGCGATCAGGCGCACGGTGGTGGTTTTGCCATTGGTGCCGGCCACCGCCACCACCGGGATGCGGCCGTTGTCGTGCGCCGGGTACATGGTGTTGATGATGGCTTCGCCGACGGCGCGGCCCTTGCCGAACGACGGCGCCAGGTGCATGCGCAGGCCGGGGGCGGCGTTGACTTCGACAATGCCGCCGCCTTGTTCTTCCAGCGGTTTCAGCACGGTTTCGCAAATCACGTCCACGCCGCAGATGTCCAGGCCGACCATGCGCGCGGCGGCCACCGCGCGGGCGGCGACTTCCGGGTGCACGTCGTCGGTGACGTCGGTGGCGCTGCCGCCCGTGCTCAGGTTGGCGTTGTTGCGCAACACCACGCGCTGGCCCTTGGCCGGCACGGTGTCGGCGTGCAGTTTTTGCCGGGCCAGGGTGGCCAGGGCGATGTCGTCAAAGCGGATTTTGGTCAGCGAGGTGGCGTGGCCGTCGCTGCGCAGCGGGTCGCGGTTGACGATGTCCACCAGCTCGCGGATGGTGTGCACGCCATCGCCAATTACCTGCGGCGGGTCGCGGCGGGCGGCGGCCACCAGTTGGTGGCCGATCACCAGCAGGCGGTAATCGTGGCCGGGCAGGTAGCGCTCGACCATCACATCATCGCGAAACTCCACCGCCACGGCGTAGGCGGCCATGATTTCTTCGCGGCTGGACAGATTCACCGCCACGCCCTTGCCCTGGTTGCCGTCGCGCGGCTTGACCACTACCGGCCCGCCCAGCTCGCAGGCGGCGGCCCAGGCGTCTTCGGCGTCGCTGACCGAGCGGCCATTGGGCACCGGCACGCCAGCGGACTCCAGCAGCATCTTGGTGAGTTCTTTATCCTGGGCGATGGATTCGGCAATGGCGCTGGTGCGGCTGGTTTCGGCTGCCTGAATGCGCTGCTGGCGGCTGCCCCAGCCAAATTGCACCAGGCTGCCGTCGGTCAGCCGGCGGAAAGGAATGCCGCGCGCCACGGCGGCGTCGACAATCGCGCCAGTGCTCGGCCCCAGGCGCACGTCTTCGTCCAGCTCGCGCAGTTGGGCCAGCGCGGCGTCCAGCTCAAACGGCGCGTCGTTCATCGCCGCTTCGCACAGCTGGCAGGCCAGGTCAAACGCCAGGCGGCCGACGGCTTCTTCGCTGTATTCCACCACCACTTGATAGATGCCGGGTTCGACGGTTTCCGTGGTGCGGCTGAAAGTCACCGGGCAGCCGGCTTGCGCTTGCAGCGCCAGGGCGGCGGCCTCCAGCGCGCTGGCCAGCGAGCGGCCGATTTCGCCAATGGCCGGAAAGCGCGCGCGCAGCGCGGCTTCAAAGCCGGCGCGCTCGTCAATGGCGCATTCTGCCGGGGTGCACGACACCACGGCTTCGATGGCGGTGTGTCGGCTCCACAGATTGGGGCCGCGCAGGGCGCGGATGCGGGAAACGTCCATAGCTTGAGAATGTTCCTTGATGCCCGGTGGTCCCACCGCATGCGGCGGGCAACCGTTATTGTTTGTCTGGTGTTGTGTCTCGGTCTGATGCCTCAGGCCTGGCCCGCCCACTGGCGCGCCAGCTCCAGCGCCAGCAGGCCTCCCTCGGGGCCTTCTCCGGTTTGAATCCACAGCAGGTCGGCGCTGCCGGTCAGCGCCGCCAGCGCCTGGCTGATGGCCAGACGCGGGTCGTCCTGACGCTGACAGCCGTTCAGCCGCTCGCCATGCAGCGCAGCGGTGAACGTCTCCTGTGCGTCGGCTGCCACTTGCACGGTCAGGCTGGCGTCGGTGGTCAGCGTCAGTTGGTCAAAGCCCGCCGCCAGCACGGCAGCCTGGGCTTGCCAATCTTCGCTGCGGCGCGGCGCGCCCAGCGCGCACACCGCATGCCGGCGCGCTGCCGGAAAGGCGTCCAGCGCCTCAATCAGCGCGCGCATGGCGTCGGCGTTGTGGGCGTCGTCCACCACCACGGTGGCTTCGCCGCGACGGAACACGGTAAAGCGGCCCGGCACACCGGCCTGGCCAACGTCAAAAGTGTCCACGCCGGTGCGCATCAGGTCCTCGCTCAGGCCCAGCGCCCAGGCGGCGGCCAGCGCGGCCAGCAGGTTGTCCAGCTGAAAGCCGACGCGGCCGTCGTAGCTCAGCGGCACATCGGCGGCCACGCCCAGCGTCTGGCGCTGCTCGCGGCCCTGCGCCAGCACAATCTGGCCGTCTTCCAGCAGCACGGCGCGCCCGCCGGCAGCCAGATGGCCGTCGATCACCGCATTGCGGGCGCGGGCAAAATAGATCACCTCGCCATCGCACAGCTCGGCCATCTCCACCAATTGCGGGTCGGCGGCGTTCAGCACGGCGGCGCCGCCCGGCAGCACCACGTCCACCAGGGTGCGCCAGACAGTGAACAGCTGTTCCGGCTGTTCGATGTAGTAGTCGCCCAGATGGTCGCCAGCGCCAATGCCGGTCAGCACCGCCACCTGGCAGCGGTCGTAGGCCAGGCCTTCGCCCAAGATGTGGCGGCTGTCGCTTTCGATCACTGCCGCTTCGATGCTGCGGTTGATCAGGCATTTGCGCGCGGCTTCCCAGCCGCAGCCATCGCCACGGCCGATGCGGCGCTGATCAAAATACAGGCCGTCGCTGCACGACAGCGCCACGCGCTTGTCGCTCAGCCGCAGCAGGCTGGCCACCAACTGCGCCACCACGGTTTTGCCATTGGTGCCGCCCACCGCCACCACCGGGATGCGGCCGTCGTTGCCCGCCGGGAACAGGCTGTCAACAATGGCGCGGCCCACCGGGCGCGGTTCGCCAAATTCGGGTTTCAGGTGCATCAGCAGGCCGGGGCCGGCGTTGACTTCCACAATCGCCCCGCGCTGTTCCGCCAGCGGGCGGGAGATGTCTTCTGCCACCACGTCCACCCCGGCGATGTCCAGCCCCACCACGCGCGCCGCCAGCACGGCGGCGGCGGCCACGTCCGGGTGCACCAGGCTGGTGATGTCGCAGGTCATATTGCCGTTGCGCTGCACCAGCACGCGCTGGCCGGCCGGCGGGATGGACTGGCCATCGTAGCCCTGGCGCGACAGCTCCAGCCGGGCGGCGGGTTCGCGCTCCAGCAGAATCGGGGTGAGCGGGAATTCTTCTTCTTCGCCGCGACGCGGGTCGGTGTTGAGCTGGCTGTTGATCAGCTCGACAATGGTCGAGCGGCCATCGCCCACCACGGCGGCTTCTTCGCCGCGCGCGGCGGCGGCCAATTTGCCGCCGACCACCAGCAGACGGTGTTCAGCGCCAAAAATAAAGCGTTCGACAATTACCCCGCTGCCTTCGGCGCGCGCCACCGGGTAGGCGGCCATCACTTCTTCGCGCGAATTCAGGTTGGCGCACACGCCACGGCCATGGTTGCCGTCATACGGCTTGACCACCACCGGCAGGCCGATGTCTTCGGCGGCGTCCCAGGCGTCTTCCGGGCTGTCCACCAGCCGGCCTTCAGGAATCGGCACGCCGCAATAGCCCAGCAGCTGCTTGGTGAGGTCTTTGTCGCGGGAAATCCCCTCGGCAATCGCGCTGGTCTGGTCGGTTTCGGCGGTCCAGATGCGGCGCTGGTTCACGCCATAGCCCAATTGCACCAGATTGCCGTCGTTCAGCCGCATCGACGGAATGCCGCGATCAGTGGCGGCATCGACAATGCTCGCCGTGCTCGGCCCCAGACAGTGCGAATCCACCATATCGCGCAGCTCGGCCACCGCCGCAGCCACGTCAAACGGGCGGTCTTCGATGGCGGCCATCAGCAGCGCGCGCGCGGTGTTCAGCGCAGCGCGCGACACGGTTTCGTTGCGGGCGCGGATCGCCACCTTGTACACCCCGCGCGGCCCGGCTTCGCGCGCCTTGCCAAACCCCGCCTGCATGCCGGCCAGGTTTTGCAGCTCCAGGGTGACGTGCTCAAGGATGTGGCCCATCCAGGTGCCATCGCGCAGCCGCTGCAAAAAGCCGCCGCGCTCGCCAATGCTGCACCGATGTTCAACCAGCGACGGCAACCAGGCGCTCAGGCGCTCGTTAAAGCCGGGCAAGGTGTTGGAAGGAAAATCCTCCAGCTCACCGATATCAATCCAGGCTTCCAGCACCGGGCGGTAGGTCCAGATGTTAGGTCCGCGCAGGGACAGGACATCGAGAAATTCAATGTCTTTCTTTTTCATAGGCTTGGCAGAAACACAACAGGGGGTCGGGACGCAAAATTCACACACGCGGGCCATTGGGCCGGCGCACCGGGTCAGACACTTGCCGCACCCGGACGCAAGGCCATAACACATCTTTAACGCAGCAGCGGCTGTCAGGTTTACCCAGCTTTACAAAAATTGCACGGCGCCCGCCACGGCTCTTGTCGTGGCGGCGTGACGGCGCGCCCGCGCATGACGTGCATCAGCGCCGCTCACAAACCCCTCCTGGCGTTGTTGTGCGGCCTGGCGGTAGTGCTTGCACTGTCTGCGGCTGCGCGCCTAGCCAGGATCGCTGCGCTGAGCTTGTGTGAGCGGCGCCAAGTGTCAATGCGCTGTGTGTGCTGTATTTTGTGATTGTTTTTATTGGATATATTTGCCAATATTGGCCTAGGTGAGAGTGGATCAATGCTGGTGTTTGATGACCGTGGCGGAGGAGTTTATGTCTCGTTTCAGCATCAAGGCGCGCATGCAGCGCTCGATTGCCCTGCGTAAGGGCGAGGTGGTGTTGCGCGCCGACTTTGCCCAACTGGGCAGCCCCAGCCAGATCAGCCGGGCGCTCAAGGCGCTACAGGCCGAGGGCAGAATTGTCCGGCTGGGTTATGGCGTCTATGCCAAGGCGCGCCCGAGTGTTTTGTCCGGCAGGCCTATTCCGCGTGTGACATTGGCTGAGCTGGCGCAGGAAACCCTGCGCAAACTGGGCGCGCCCGCCGAACTGGGCCGGGCGCAACAAGCCTACGCCCAGGGCAGGAGGACGCAGATTCCGGCGCACACCACGTTCAACACCGGGCAGCGGCGCATTTCCCGAAAAATCACAGTAGGCATCAGCACGGTGCGTTATGAAAACGATTACAAACCAAGAGCATGATTGGATCGCCAGCGCGATAGGTGAGGGGCTGACTTCGCTGGTCGAAGGTGTGGTTGAAAAAGACCTGCTGGTCACCCAGGTGTTGCACACCATCGCCAGCGCCGACAGCGGCGGCATTCAACTGGTGTTTTGTGGCGGCACTTGCCTGGCCAAGGCGCATGGTCTGATCCAGCGCATGTCGGAAGACATCGATTTCAAGTTGATTGTGCTAGCGGCTTTGTCTCGCAGCGCCCGCAGCCGCTGCCTTAGAGCCGCCCACAAAACTCTCCTGTCGTCGTTACGCGGCCTTGCCGTGCTGCTTGCACTGTCTGCGGCCGCGCGCCTAGCCAGGACCGCTTCGCTGAGTTTTGTGAACGACTCGTTAGCCAGTTTAAAAAACGCATCGCCGACACACTAAACGCCGCAGGCTTTGTCACGCCGGCCGAGCACATCATCGCCCGCGACGAGAACAACTACATTGCGCTGAATGTGCACTACGCCAGCCGGTTTACCCCGGTGGCCAGCCTGCGCCCGGAAATCAAAATAGAGCTCAATGCCCGTCCGCCGGTGTTGCCCACCGTATCGCGCCCAATTCGTTCGATGCTGGACGCCTTGCTGCAAGCGCCGACGCCGGGCGAGCCCATGTCGTGCATCAGTGTGCAAGAGACCCTGGCAGAAAAAATACTCTCGTTTTTGCGCCGCACGGCGCAGGCTTTGGCAGAGCGCAATCGCGCAGAATATGACGACAGGCTCATTCGTCACGTCTATGACGTTCACGCCATCGCGCATGGCTGCCCCGGCTTGGTTGAGACCTTGCCGCACGCGCACTTTGCGACGCTGACCCACGCCGACGCCGCGCAATACCGCAATCAATATCCCGAATTTGCCGACGACCCGCTCGGGCAGATGCGTCTTGCCCTGGCCGCCTTGCAAGATGACACGGCCGGTTTTGCCCACGACTACCGGCAATTTGCCGATGAACTGGTGTTTGGGCCGCCCGTGGCTTTTGCCGATGCCCGTGCGGCGTTTGTCGCACTGGCCCAGCCGCTGCTCAGCGCTGCGCACAAAACGCAGCAAAGCGATCCTGGCTAGGCAGACGGCTCAAACCCTACCCGCACGCCAGGGGGCGCGTGAGCGGCGCCAAGCCAGCCATCGCGCCGATTTCAGTTATACTTCCCGGCAACCCTGCATCGCGCCCACGCGCCGATGCCCTGTCGGCCCCGGGCGCTTCGTCCGGGGCCACGGCTTTTGGGCGTTGCGCCAGAAGCCGGCTGAATTTGCGGATGCCGCCCGAACATGAACGCCAACACCCTTTCCCTGCCCGCCGGCCCGGATCTGCCAGACATCTGGCTGCCGGCCGTGCGCGGCCAGCTTGCCGCAGGTGAAAACCTGCTGGGCTGGCTGGAGCTGGATCTCGACGCCGAGCTGCGTTTTGCCCATGGTTTGATTGCGCTGACCGACCGCCGCCTGCTGAGCTGGGGCGAGGCCGGCGGCGCCGCGCGCGCCTGGCCGCTGAGCGCCGCGCTGGAGCTGCGCCACCACGACCATGCCGGCGTGGTCAATCTGGAGCTGTGCGACGCCAGCCAGCGGCTGGCGCAATGGCGCTACACGCTGAACGTCAACGCCCAGGCGCTGCGGCTGCTGGCGCAGTGGGAGGCGCAGCTGCATCTGCTGCGCCACGGCGCGCCGGAAGACAGCGACGAAGACGAAACCCCATGCTGCCCCAGCTGCCATAACCCGCTGCCGCCCGATCAGGACGACTGCCCGGTGTGCGCCCGCGAGCTGCACACGCCGCCGTCCACCTGGACCTTGCTGCGGCTGTGGCGCTTTGCCCGGCCCTACCGCTGGCAGTTGCTGGGCGGGTTTTTACTGACGCTGGCGTCCACCGCCGCCACCCTGGTGCCGCCCTACCTGACCATGCCGCTGATGGACAATGTGCTGATTCCGTTCCAGAACGGCAAGCCCATCGACTGGCCGCTGGTCAGCCGCTATCTGGGCGGGCTGTTTGCCGCCGCCGGGCTGGCCTGGGTGCTGGGCTGGCTGCGCACCTATATTCTGGCGCTGGTGTCCGAGCGCATCGGCCGCGATTTGCGCACCACCACCTATGAGCACTTGCTGAAGTTGTCGCAGGAGTATTTTGGCGGCAAGCGGACGGGCGACCTGATGGCGCGGATTGGCTCGGAAACCGACCGCATCAATGTGTTTTTGTCGCTGCATCTGCTGGACTTCGCCACCGATGTGCTGATGATCGTCATGACCTCGGCGATTTTGTTTTCCATCAACCCCTGGCTGGCGATTGTCACCCTGGCGCCGCTGCCGTTTATCGCCTGGCTGATTCACTATGTGCGCGACAAGCTGCGCACCGGCTTTGAAAAAGTGGACCGGGTGTGGGCGGAAGTCACCAATGTGCTGGCCGACACCATCCCCGGCATTCGCGTGGTCAAGGCCTTTGCCCAGGAGCAGCGCGAGGCCGAGCGTTTTCGCGAGGCCAACCGCCATAATCTGGCCATCAACGACCGGCTGAACAAAACCTGGTCTTTGTTTTCGCCCACCGTCACCCTGCTGACCGAAGTCGGCCTGCTGGTGGTGTGGGCGTTTGGCATCTGGCAGATTTCCAAGGGCGACATCACCGTCGGCGTGCTGACCGCCTTCCTGGCCTATATCAGCCGCTTTTACACCCGGCTGGATTCGATGAGCCGGATTGTCTCGGTCACGCAAAAAGCGGCGTCGGGCGCCAAGCGGATTTTTGACATTCTCGACCATGTTTCCAGCGTGCCCGAGCCGGCCAAGCCAGTGCATCTGCCGCAGATTTCCGGGCGCATCGAGCTGCGCGATGTGGGCTTTCGCTATGGCAACCGCGCGGTCAGCCGGGGCGTCAGCCTGGATATTCAGCCTGGCGAGATGATTGGCCTGGTCGGGCATTCCGGCTCGGGCAAGAGCACGCTGGTGAACCTGATCTGCCGGTTTTACGATGTGTCGGAAGGATCGATTCGCGTCGATGGCGTGGACATCCGCTCGCTGCCGGTGGCGGAATACCGCCGCAATATCGGCCTGGTGTTGCAAGAGCCCTTCCTGTTTTTTGGCACCATTGCCGAGAACATCGCCTACGGCAAGCCGGACGCCAGCCGCGAAGAAATCATCGCCGCCGCCCGCGCCGCGCACGCGCACGAATTCATCCTGCGCCTGCCGCATGGCTATGACTCGCTGGTGGGCGAGCGCGGCCAGGCGCTGTCTGGCGGCGAGCGCCAGCGCATTTCGATTGCCCGCGCGCTGCTGATCAACCCGCGCATTTTGATTCTGGACGAGGCGACTTCTTCGGTGGATTCCACCACCGAAAAAGAAATCCAGAAGGCGCTGGATAATCTGGTCAAGGGCCGCACCACGATTGCCATTGCCCACCGCCTGTCCACCCTGCGCAAGGCCGACCGGCTAGTGGTGCTGGATCGTGGCCGCGTGGTGGAAGAAGGCAGCCACGACGCGCTGATGGCGCGCCAGGGCGCTTACTGGCAGCTGTACCAGGCGCAGGCGCGCCAGGCCGAGGCCGACCGCGCCGAAGCGGCGGCCGAATGGGGCGTGGCGCCCTGATTGGCGGAGAAAGCAATGCACCTTGATTACACCCTTACCCGCAACGCCTTTGGCCAGCTGGAGCTGCGCCGGGGCGACGCGGTTTACCCCGGCGTCACCGCCGTGCGCGCCTTTCCGATTGGCGCGCCCGAGCATGGCTTGTCGCTGGTCAGCCCGGACGGCCACGAACTGGCGTGGATTCATCACCTCAGCGAGCTGCCGGCCGAAATGCGCGCCCTGATCGAAGCCGAGCTGGCCGGACGCGAGTTCATGCCCACCATTCGCCGCATTTGCTCGGTCAGCAGCTTTGCCACCCCCAGCACCTGGGAAGTGGA
Organism: Rivihabitans pingtungensis; assembly: GCF_003201855.1. Classification (GTDB taxonomy): domain Bacteria; phylum Pseudomonadota; class Gammaproteobacteria; order Burkholderiales; family Aquaspirillaceae; genus Rivihabitans; species Rivihabitans pingtungensis. The sequence goes on from NZ_QJKI01000006.1 coordinate 69,098, forward strand.
CACCGACCGGGGCCCCACCCGCTTTGTGCTCAAGGGCGAGGACGACATCCGCCGCATGGCCGCGCCCGTGCTGCTGATCAGCGACAGCCACGGCATTCACTACCTGATTCGCAACCCCGCCGAGCTGGACAAAGCCAGCCGCAAGCTGCTGGACCGCTTTCTGTGAGCCGCGCCTATTTCATCACCGGCACTGACACCGAAATCGGCAAAACCCACAGCGCGGTGCGCTTGATCGAGCGCTGGCGCGGCGAGGGCCTGCGTGTGGCGGCGATGAAGCCGGTGGCGTCCGGCTGCACGCTGGGCGCCGATGGCGAGCTGGTCAACGACGACGTCGAGCGACTGATTGCCGCCAGCGGGCAAACCGACCGCAACGCGATGAACCCCTACCGCTTTGCCCCACCGATTTCCCCGCACCTGGCCGCCCGCCAAGCCGGGGTGAGCATTGATCTGGCGCTGCTGCGCCAGCGCTTTGCCGCCTTGCAGGCTGACGCCGACATCGTGGTGGTGGAAGGCGCCGGCGGCTGGTATGCGCCGCTGTCCGACACCCTGAGCATGGCCGACCTGGCGCGCGCGCTGGCGATTCCGGTGCTGCTGGTGGTGGGCGTGCGGCTGGGCTGCATCAACCACGCCCGGCTGAGCGCCGAGGCGATTCGCGCCAGCGGGCTGACCCTGGCCGGCTGGATTGCCAACCAGCCAGTGGCCGACGTCAGCTGTCGCGATGAGGTGATGGCCACGCTGACCGCCACCCTGGGCGCACCGCCCTGGCTGGATATTGCCTACCAGCAGTAAGCGCGGCCCACCACACCCGCCTGGCCCACGCCAGACGGGGGTTGCGAGCGCCGCTGTCTGCCCATGCTAGACTGGGCCTCTCTGAATTTTTTGTGATTTGTCCCATGTCACTTGTCTGCCCGCTGGGCACCATTGATCACGGTCTGGCCGACCAACTGGACATCACCTGGGGCGACCCGGATGCCTGGACTGCCGAAGGCTTGCACTGGACCCATCTGCCGCAGGTGCGCGCGGCGATTAACCGCAAGGTCAGCGGTGCGGCGGAGGTGTCGCCGCTACGCTGGTTTTTTCAGGCGGTTGCCGCCGAGCAGCCGCTGCCCTTGAACCGGGTGCTGGTGCTGGGATGCGGCAGCGGCACGCTGGAGCGGGAAATCGCCCAGGCCGGCTGGGCGCGCGAGATCGTGGCGATTGATTTGTCGGCCAAGGTGCTGGCGGTGGCACAGGCTCAGGCGCAGGCCGAGGGGCTGGAGGGCATCCGCTATTTTCAGGCCGACATGAACCGCCTGCCGGTGGGGCAGCCGCCGTTTACCCCCGGCAGTTTTGACGCAGTGCTGGGGGTGTCCAGCGTGCACCACTGCGCCAATCTGGCCCTGCTCTACCGCCATATCGGCCTGCTGCTGGCGCCCCATGGCTGGTTTTTTCTGGATGAATACGTCGGCCCAGACCAGTTTCAATGGCCAGACAGCCAGATTCGCCAGCTTAACCGCCTGGCCGAGCTGCTGCCCGAGCGGCTGATGACGCTGCGCAATGGCCGTTGCAAACGCCATTTTCGTCGGCCCAGCGTGGCCGAAGTGGTGGCGGTGGACCCCAGCGAGGCGATTTGCTCATCCCGCCTGTTGCCGCTGTTGCCAGACTACTTTAGCCAGGTGCAAGTGCGCCCATACGGCGGCGCCATCCTGCACATGCTGCTGGCCGGCGTGGCGCAGAATTTTGCCGATGCCACGGCCGAACCTTATTTGCGCAGCCTGATGGCCGCTGAGGACGAGCTGTATCGTGCCGGCCAGCTGCCCCACGACTTTGCCTGCGTCATGGCGCGTTCGCCAGCCAGCGCGCCAGCCACGCCGGGTTGTTTTCGCCCAGATTGAACAGCTGCTGCGGGTGCGCCACGGCGTGGGCGCTGGGCAGGCGGGCGTACACCCGGTGAATCAGGTTGCGCCGCTCGGCCAGCACGCGGGAATGCCGGTCCAGCCCGGTGATCACCGTCAGCCCGGTGGGCGCGGTGGGCAGGGTGGTCAGCCGCAAATCCGGGCGCAGGGCGCGCAGGCAGGGCAGCACTTTCCAGGCGTCGCCGCTGTAAAAGCCGGTGTGCCTGGCGCCGCCTGCGGTGGATTCGGTCAGCGGCAGGGTGTCGTGCAACAGCACCACCGCCCCTGGCGCGGCGTAATGTTCCAGCGCGATGAAATCATCCAGCACCTGTTCAAAGCGATGGTCGCCATCAATAAATGCCAGGTTAAACCCGCTTTCTGCCAGCTGCGTCTGCGCCGCGCCCGCAAAAAAATCGGCGCTGGTCTGGGTGAATAACTGCGCTGGCGCCTGGCAATGGCGCAGTGGATCGCCCACCGGGGCCGGGTCGATGGCCAGCACGCGGCTGCCCGGCTGCACCAGCGCCAGCGAATGGCCGGCTTCGACGCCGATTTCCACATACACCTGCGGTTGCAGATGCTGATGCAGCCAGGCCAGCCAGGCGCGATAGTCCGGCCCTGGCCAGCGCAGTTGCGCCAGCGCGGCATGCACGCCGGGCAGATTGGCCTCCCGCGCCAGCGCCTGACGCAGGCTGGCTTCGGCCTCACGGCGCTGGCCTTGGGCCAGCCAGCGGCGAGACTGGCGGAGGGCGGCGGTTTCCAGCTCATGTGGATTCATGCGTGCTCCTGCGTCGGCTCGCCCAGCAGCAGGCGGTGCACCTGGCGGGCAAAGTCGTCGGGGTGATAATCGGCTTCGCAGCGCGCCCAGGCGGCGGCCTGTTGTGCCTGCCAGTGGGCGTCGTCGTCCAGCAGGCGGGCAATGGCGCGGGCAAAGGCCTCGGCATCGCGTGCGCCCTGGATGTCCCGGCCATCCTGCCAGCCCAACTGGCGTTGCAGGATGGCCGAGGCCACCACCGGAATACCCTGGGCGGCGGCTTCGATCACTTTGACCGGCACGCCCCCGGCAAAGCGCACCGGGGCGATGAACACCCGGGCGCGGTCGTAGCAGGGGCGCAGGTCGGCTTGGGCGCCCAGCACGCGCACCTCGGCGCTGGCCAGGGCAGCAATGCGTGGCGAGCGACATTCGCCCACCACCTCCAGCACCGGCGCGCCGCCCGGTCGGGCGCGCAGCCGGGGCAGCACCTGCTCGACAAACCACAACAGGCCGTCTTCGTTGGGGGTGTCCGGGTGCAGGGCGCCGACAAATACCAGGCCGGCGCGCCGCTTCGGGCCGGGCACGCTGCGCCGCACTGGCATGGCGTGGCTGAGAATGCTCACCGGGTGGCCGCGCTCGCGGAAAGGCTGGGCGTCGCGCTGGGACACCACCACCACCTGGCTGAGGTCTTGCGCCAGCGCCAGCTCGGCGTCCAGCCGCGCCTGCGCCTGTGCCGGCGTCAGCGGCCGGCCCCTGACCGCCAGTTCACCGATTTCACGCAGGGCAAACAGCGCTTCCGAGTCATAAATCAGCCGTATGCCGGCAAACAGCTCTGGCCGACGGGCGCGCAGCGGCGCCAGCGCCTGCAAATTGGGTGGGCGGCTGATCCACAGCACGTCGTACAGACCGCGCCGACGTTCCAGAAACGCTTCCAGCCCGGCCATGCCCAGGCCCAGCATCACCTCGACCGTGTCGGGAATCGAGCCATGCACCTGTGCCCAGTCGTCGTCGAATGACCACAGCGGAAACAGCGTCACCGGCCAGTCTTGCAGGGCTTGCAGCATCAGCCGCGCCCGCGGCAGGCCGCCACCGCGCGCCATATGCGGCACTTCATTGTCGATGATCAGCACGCGCGGCAGGCGTGGGGTGTCGGCCGGGCTGCGCCAGCGGTCGTGATCCAGCGTCACCCGGCCCGGACGCGGCTGGCGGCTGAGCCAGTCGCCATGTTTGGCCAGAAAGCGCAGGCGGTTGTCGCGCATGCGCTGCTGGGCTTCCTGATTACCGGCACTGCCCCATTCCAGGTGTTCCACCACGATGTCCGGCGCATACACCACCCGAAAACCGGCCTGCCAGACGCGCAGGCAAAAATCGGTGTCTTCGTAATAAGCCGGCACAAAATCGCGGTCAAAGCCATCCAGCATGCGCCACAGCGGCAGCGGCACGGCCAGGTACACGCCCGAGCAATAATCGGCCGGGCGGCTGCACAGCGCCGCTGGCGAGAAGGGGTCTTCGCCGCGGCCAATGCCGGCGGTGGAGCCATCCTGAAAAATCACATTGCCGGCTTCTTGCAGGCCGCCAGACATCAGCACAATGCGTCCGCCCAGCGCGCCAATGGTGGGGTCGGCGTCCAGCCGCCGGCAGGTGGCGGCCAGCGCGCCCTGCTGGACGATGGCGTCGTTGTTCAGCAGCAACAGATGGCGGCCGCGCGCCAGGGCCGCGCCCTGATTGGCCGCCAGCACAAAGCCCAGGTTGTCGGCATTGCGCACGATGGTGGCGCCGTCCACCCGCGCCAGCAGGGCGTCGGTCTGGTCGCTGGAGGCGTTGTCGATGATCAGCGTTTCGAAGGTCACCCCGCGCTGGTCGGCCAGGGCTTGCAGGGTGCGCAGGCTCAGCCCGGCCTGGTTATACAAAATCACCACCACCGACAGCGCCGGGGTGTCCCCCGCCGGCACGCCGGGCAGCGACAGCCGGGTGTCGGCTTTGTCCAGCCAGGCGGCCAGCTCGCGGCGGGCGTGCTCGCGCACCGCCTGTTTGAGGTCGCCGCCAGTGGGCGCCGGGGCATGGCGGGCCAGATAGGCAGCGCAGTGTTGTTCGATTTGCCGGGCCACCCGCTGGCCATCCAGCAGTGGCGAGGCCTGCATGCGGGCACGCAGTTCGGTGCGAATCTGGCACAAGGCCGGCACATCGCTGGCCAGCGCCAGCGCGGCGGCAACAAACTCTGCTTCGCTGTCCGCTACCCAGTGCCCCAGCCCCAGCGGGCGCAGGATGGACGCCCCCTGGCGGGCGCCGGCCCAGTTGCCGCAGCGGCTAACCACCGGCACGCCCATCCATAGCGCATCCAGCAGGCTCAGCCCGCCATTGCCCGGAAAACTGTCCAGCACAATGTCCACCTGCTGGAACCAGGCCAGCCAGTCGCGGTAGTGGCTGGGTGGGTCGAATTCCACCCGGCTGGCGTCCACGCCGTGCGCGTGCAGTCGGGCGAGCAGGTCGGCGCGTTGTGGCCAATCCAGGCTGACTGCGCCAATCAGGCGCAGGCGCGCGCTGGGCAGGCCGCGCAGCACGCCGGCATAGGCGCGCAGGGTGTCGTCGTTCAGGCGCAGACCACGGGCGGTGACGCCAAACGTCACTCGCCCCTGGCTGGCGGCCGGCGGGGCGTGCACGGCCGGCGCCTGGGCCGGTGGCGTCCAGCACCATTGGCCGCCGTCCAGCGTCCAGATGGCTTCGGTGTAGTGCTGTTCGGCGCTTTCCGGCACGGCTTCGCGGTCGGTCAGCAGTACGTCAAACAGCCCGCCGGCGCTGCCCCAGCTGCCCAGCCAGGCCACTTGCACTGGCGCCAGCCGTTGCGCGTAGCGCTCCAGTAGGGCGTATTGCCCTTCAAACGGTTGCAGGCCGCCGGCATCAATCAGCACGTCGATCTGATTGGCGGCGCAGGCGCTGGCCAGTTCGGCCGGCTCCAGTGGCTGTTCGTGCACATGCGCCGGTAAATCACCCAGCGGCTGCTGGCTGTACACAAACACTTCGACTTGTGCGGGGTCGTGGCTGGCCAGCACCCGCTGTAACAAACGGCCGTGCGACTGGCTGGCCACATAAGCCAGCCGCAGCCGGCTGCCCGGCTGGCGGGGCCGACGTGTGGCCCAGCCGGTGGACAGGCCGTTGTGCAGTTTCAGCGCCCGCCAGGCATGGCGGGCCATCAGCGCCAGATGCGCCGGGCTGGCCTGGGCCGACAGGCTGTCTACATACAGGCAGGCCAGGGCCAGCCAGGGTTGTTCGGGAAACTCCTGCCGGGCTAGCTGGGCCAGTCGGGCCAGATAGGCGTGGCCGTGTTGGGTGACGGCGGTGTTCATGGCCTGCTGGCAACTGAGCCGCCATAGCGAGTGTGGCAGCATGGCGCACAGCGGCCGCGCGGCGTCTACCCCCAGCCCGCGCAAACGCACCAGTAGTGCTGCCACTTCGCCCTGCAGGCTGGGTTGCGCCAGCAGGCGGCGGCACAGCGCCAGGGCCTGGGTGTAGTAGGCGGGTTGGCTGTGGCCGCCTTCCACCAGCAGGCGCGCTTGCAGCAGCTGCGCCTGTGGCGACAGCGGTCCCAGCGCCTGCAAGGCGTCCAGGCAGGCCAGGCCGGCGGCAAACTGGCCGGCGCGCAGCCGCACCTGCGCCAGCTCCAGCCAGACCACCGGATCATTCGGGGCGTGTTCCTGCGCGCGCAAAAAAGCCAGTTCGGCGTGCCCCAAGCGCTGCTGCGCCACCAGAATCCAGCCCAGCTGGCGCAGGCTGTCCAGCCGGTCGGGCGCCAGTTGCAGGGCGGTGTCGATGGCGTCTTCGGCTTCGCGCAGGCGCTGTTGCCGGTAGCGCACCTGCGACAGCGCGCGCCAGGCTTCGGCCTGCGCGGGCGCTTGCGCCACTGCCCGCTCGGCATGGCGGCCGGCCTGGGCCAGGTCGCCCAGTGCGGCGTGCACAAAAGCTGCCTGGATATGGGTGTGGGTGTCGTCAGGCGCGCGGGCCTGCAGCTGGTGCACCATGGCCAGCGCCAGCGCGGCATCGTGTTGCTCCAGCGCCAGCCAGGCCAGCATGCGCATGGCTTCGGTGTGGCTCGGGTCGTGCCGCAGGGCGCGCTGTAGTGCGCACCGCGCCAGTGCCGGCCGGCCGCGTTGGCGCTGGATGAGTGCCAGCAGCCGCCAGTGTTCGGCATGCGCGGGCGTGGCGCGCAGTTGGCGCAGCAGCAGCCGGCGGGCCTGGTCGATCTCGCCCAGATCCAGCAACACCTGCGCCATCAGGGTGTAGGCGGGGAGGGCGTCGGGGCGGTGGTGCAGCACCTGTTGCAGCAGCCAGCGGGCGTCGGCCGGGCGACCGGCGCGTGCCTGGATTTGCGCGCGGCGAAACAGCGATTCGCTTTGGCTCAGGTCGCGTTGCTGCACCTGGGCAAAGCAGCGGTCGGCGGCCAACCAGTCGCCGGAATCCTGCAGAAACACCCCCAGCAGATGCCAATGGGCCACGCATTCGGGGTCGAGTTCGGTCAGCCGTCGGGCTGTGCGGATGGCCGCCAGCGCGTCGCCGCCGCGCCATTGCCCATGCGCCAGGGTGGTCAGCAGGCCGGGATCATCAGGAAAACGGCGCAGCCCGGCGTCCAGGGTGGCGTATGCGGCGGCGGTATGTGCCAACAGCAGTTGGCATTCGGCCAGTTGCAGGTGCAGTTGGCCTTGTTCGGCGGCGTGGGGCGGGTAGGCGGCGATGGCGTGCTGATAGTGCTCGGCGGCAGCGGCAAGCTGGCCGGTTTGTTGCAGCAGCCAGCCGGTTTGCAGCAGGCGCGGGCCGTTGCGTTCGCCGGCCAGCGCATGGCAGGCCCAGTACAGGGCTTCGTCCAGCTCTCCCTGGTCGTGCAGTGCCCAGGCCAGCCGGAAGGCCGCGTCGTGCTGGCCGGGGTCCAGCGTGCAGGCCCAGCGCAGGCTGTCGATGGCGGCTTCGCGCTGGCCCAACTGCTGTTCCAGCAGGCCAAGGCAGCGGTGCAGGGCGGCCACATGCGGCCATTGCTGGGCGGCGGGCCACAGCAGGGCGTGGGCGGCGTCGTACTGGCCGCTGTGCAGCAGGATTTCACCCAGCGCCAGGGTGGCTTCCGGGCGGTGCGGGGCGCAGGCGTAGGCGTGCTGGGCCAGGCTGAGCGCCTGTTCGGCGTCGCCCAGCGCCAGCTGTTGCCTGGCCTGGGTCAGCAAGGTGTCGATCAGGGTGGTTTCGGGCATGTTCAGCGCGGACGGTGGGTCGAAGTGGCCTGCGACTCGGGGCGTTCGCACACCACGGTGAACAGGGTGACTTCGCGGTTTTCGGCAGGTTGACGCTGGGTGTGCAGGCTGACGCGCGCCTCGGTAAAGCCCAGAATGCCCAGCGCCGAGATAAAGAACTGCGGGGTGAAATGCCACCAGGTGTGCACCTGTTTCATGCCCTGATGCGGCAGTAGCATGCACACCGGCCCCTCGCCCAGGGTGGGGTTCCAGATTTCGGTGATGATCATCGTGCGCTCGCTGCGCCGCGCCACGCTTTCCAGCAGGTCGAATGGCCGGCGGCAGTGCAGCAGCACCGAGGCCAGCAGGCCGACGTCAAACTGGCCGGCAGCGGCCGGAATGGCGTAGGGGTCGGTTTCCAGCAGGCGCACGCGCGACTGTTTCTGGTGATGGACATACCAGAACGAGTTGCGCACTTTCTGGATTTCGGCGGTGAACTCTTGCCGCCAGTGCTCCAGATCGTAGTCGGCAAACGGCACGGCATCCCACAGATAGGACAGCGGTGGCTCTACGCAAGTCACCTGGGCGCCCTGGTTTTCCATGTGAAACGACAAAAATCCGCTGGCCGGGCCAACTTCCAGCACCGAGCGCTGGTTCAGCGCCACGCCGCCCAGGTATTGATCGGCATGTTGGCGCAAATCCCATTGGCCGATGATCTCGCCTTCGGGCAGGTCGAACGAGTGGTAAAAACTGCAATCCTGCCGCTGGGGGCGGGGGTAGTGGGCAAACAGCGAGTCGGTGAGCGGGTGGGCCGGCATGTGTTGAAGTCCTTGTGGCTGGCGAGCCAGCCGTGGGCAATGAATGAAATCAGGCGTCTGTGCGGTGGGCAGCGGCGTGGATGGCCAGCTCGCCCAGCAACTGGCCCACCATCAGCGGGGTGGCGGCCACATGGCGCATGGCCTGTTCGCGGCCGGCGGCGCCGGCTGCTTCTGGTTGGGCATACAGGTGGCGCAAGGCTTGCGCCCAGTCGGCAATCGGCGCGTGAGCTTCCAGGGTGAGGCCACCCTGGCCCACCAGCGCCGGCAAAGCACCCCGGTGGCTGGCCAGCACCGGCAGGCCGTTGAGCTGGGCTTCGATGACGGTGCGGCCGAAGGATTCTTCCCAGATCGACGGCATCAGCAGCACACGAGCCTGAGCGTAGGCCTGGCGCATGTCCAGCGTTGGCGCTTGCCAGCGGACATTGCCCAGCGCACGGGCGCGCTGCTGGCAGTGCTCGCGCCAGGCCGGGGCGAGGTTCCAGCTTTCGTACACCAAAAACGGCAGTTCCGGGCAGGCGGCGGCCAGGGCAAACAGGATTTCCACGCCCTTGATCGGCGTGGGATTGACAAATAACACCTGCTCGCCCGTCTGTGCCACCAGGTAGCGCTCGGCGTCGATAATCGGCGGAATCACGCAGCAGTCGATGCCGCACAACGCGCGCCAGCGCTTGGCGGTAAAAGCAGAATTGGCAAAATACCGCAGCGAGGGATCTGGCGTCAGCGTGCCGGCCAGCTGGTGGGTTTCCACATTGTGCAGATACACCGCCGTGGGCAGGCCAGTGGCCAGACTGCGCACCACCATCGGCAGCAGGCTGGTGCCGGTTTGTACCACGATGGCGCTGGCCTGCCAGCGGTCGGCCACCTCGGCCAGTGCGTGCTCCGGCTGCGTGGCGCGCCATACCGGGTAGCCCAGTGTGCGGTCTTCTTGCCAGGCATCTGGCCCACTGGCTTGCCGGCCACACAGCACGCCCGCCGCTGCGCCCATGGCCTGGATGGCCAGGCACAGGTCATGGGTGGTGGTTTGCAGACCGCCGTGGATATCGGGCAAGTGGGGATAGTTAGAGACAAAAAGCACGCGCATGCAGGCCTGCCTGGCGGAAAAACGCCACGAGCGGGGCGTGCGCCCCGCCTGCGGTCAGGATTGAATCGTGCTGGCGCCGGTGGTCAGCAGGTTGTTCAGCGTCAGCGTGGGGTTGGCTTGCTGGGTATTGTCGGTATTGACCGCCACCCGGTCTGGCGCCAGTTGCTGGTTGGGCAGGCTCGTCTGGCCGGGCCGGTCGCTGGTGCTGATCAACTGCGGCGACGGCGTGCTCGGTGTGGAGGGCGTGCCGGCTGGTGTGCGGGTTTGCTCCAGCTGAGAGAGCTGGGTGGTCAGTTGCTGCGGCGACATCCGGGTGGGCGCGGATGGGCCGTCTTGACCGCTGTTCACCGAAAAGCCCGGCCGGGTGACGGTTGTGCTGTTGCCGCCCGGATTGCTGACCCGCATTTGCTGGCCAAACAGAAAGGTGGATTGGGTGGCGTTTGGCGTCACCGACACCAGACTGATGCCGCCCTGGATTTCTACCGTGGCAAAGGGCGTGGTGATGACGGCTGCGTTGTTTTTGCTGATGTAGCCCCCCACTACGCGCAAGGAGCCCTTGCTCAGCCCCAGGCGAATCTGCCCCTGCCGGCTGTCGGCATCGTAGCGAAATTCTTCGATGGTCAGCTCGGAGTTTGGGCCGAGCGTCAGCGCGGACTGATCCAGAAACAGCACATGCAGCGGGCCATCGCTACCGGTTTGCAGGCGCTGGCCGGGGGTGATGTTGCTGCCGACATGCAAGGTGTCAGGTTTGTCGGCGGCGGCGGCCGGCAGCGCCGTCACCACGCCTACCGGCTGGGTGATTTGTGCGGCCTGGGCCACGCCCACCGGCAGGGCTGTGCTGGTGGTCAAGGCGGCGGCGAGCCACCAGTCACGGTAAAAGGGTGGTGGGCTCATGGCAGGCTCCTTGGGCGATCGGCGCCAGGTTGGGTCAGGTCAGGATGCATGGTGCGTATCCATCAAAAACGGTAGGCCAGCGCACCCATCAGCGAGGTGTTTCTGGCTTGGTAATTGGGCAGGTTGGAGTGCGTGTGGACATGTTCCACTTGCAGCAGCATCGACCAGTTGCCAGTCAGCGGCACCGATTGGCTGAGGCCAATTCGCCAGTCGGTGTCCTTGCGCGTCTGGCTGGCGGTGATGCTGGGGTCTGCTGCGCCGTAGCGGCGCTGGGCGGCGCCCGCCCACGCGGCGGTGCTCCAGTAGCCACCGGCCACGCCGGTCAGCGGGCTGGGGTAGCTGGTGGAGTAGGTCAGCCGCAGTTCTTCACCTTGGTAATCATAGTAGGCGCGGCCGGTCTGGTGCTGGCGCAGGCCCAGCTCGGCGCTCAGCAGGTGGCCGGGGGCCAGCTCCCGGCTCAGTTGCAGGCGCAGATTGTGGTCCGGGCCACCCAGTTGCTCGGCGGCAGGCAGATCTACCCGATTGCTGTAGTGGTAATGGCGGTATTCGTAGTTGGCGCTGGCCAGGGTTTTTTCGTTGAACTGGTATTCCGCTTCCAGGCCCAGGCCACGGTTGTTCAGATAGCGATGTCCCTGCGCGGCCAGCTCGGCCAGAATCAGATACGGGCGCAGGCGCAGGCCGGGCAGGTCGATGGGGGCGGGTTTGAAGCGCAGGCCGGTGGTCAGCTCGCCCCAGGCCAGGTCGTAGGGGTTTTCCTGGTTGGCGCGCAAGGTGCGGCCGCTGGACGACTGATAATCGGTCACCTGCGCCACCAGCGAGTTGACCACGGACGCTTCGTTCTGCCAGCCCAGGTCGTAGCGGTGATCCAGCCGGGCGGTCAGCTGGATGTCGGTGTCGGATTTGGGCTTGTAGGCGTCGGCCAACGGGGTGAGCGCGCCAGCGGCAAATACCCGGTCGGCGTCGCTGCGGGCGCTGGGGTTGCTTTGCCGGCGCACGCCGATCATCAGCATGCCGCGCAGTTGCGAGGGCTGGTTGCGTGCACTGACATCGCGCAACAGGGTTTGCGCCAGCGTGCGCGGCTCGCCTTCCAGCCGGGTGTCGTCCAGTGCCTGACGCAACAGGCTTTCTGCCATTTCATACGACCCCAGCCGGTAGTACAGCACCGCCAGCTCCACGCGGATGGTCGGTTGCGGGTTGGGGCTCAGCAGCAGGCGCTCCAGCGCGGCCACGCCACCTTCGTAGTTGCCGGCGGCCACCAGCAGGCGGGCGTATTTCAGCCCGGCATCCAGGCTGGCCGGGGTTTTCAGCACCTGGCGAAAAGCTTCGTCTACCTGACGATCCAGCGCCGGCAGGCCGGCGGGCTCTTGGGCCAGGGCGCTGGTGCTGCCACACAACAGGGCAGCGCCGAGGGCCCAGTGTCCTGGACGGGAACGCAGTCGCTTGGGCAAATGGGCCAATTGGCAGCTCCTTGCAGTGAGTGCAACGTATGATTGAAAGCCGGATTATACCGGGCCGAGCGTGAAACGACATGCCCCGGCCAAGGGACTGTGCATGGCAGTGTCGGGCCGGTCAGGAGATCATGCCGTGGCGAATGACGGGCGGACAAACCTTCACTCTTGGCGGTGCTGTGCTGAGGTGTGTGCCATTCACTGAAGTGTGGCATATCCTGCTGTGGCCCGAAAGAAGCGGCAATGAATTTTTGTCATTCGACAAAAAATGGCTAAGTGCTTGAGAAAATGCCAGGTTTTTTGTCGAGGAAAAGCCATTCTGACAAAAATCAGAATTTTGTCATGCGTTGGCCGGGTGCTGTCTTTATCTGTCTGTAGGTTGGATCATCTCTGGCCGCCTGGCTTTGCCTGCCGCCGCACCGGCCTGTCCATTTGCGCCTGATCCCGTTAAAATCAGTCTTTTGCTTCAGACGGCCTTGCCCGCATGCTGACCATTGCCCTTTCCAAGGGGCGGATTTTCGATGAGACCCTGCCGTTGCTGGCAGCGGCGAACATCATCCCCGCCGAAGACCCGGAATCCTCCCGCAAGCTGATTCTGGCCACCAACCACCCGGATGTGCGCCTGGTGATCGTGCGCGCTACCGACGTGCCCACCTATGTGCAGCATGGCGCAGCCGACCTGGGCATTGCCGGGCGCGACGTGCTGATCGAGCACGGCGGCGCCGGCCTGTATCAGCCGCTGGATCTCAACATCGCCTGCTGCAAGATGATGGTGGCCGCGCCCAATGGCTTTGACTACGCCGCCGCCGTGCAGCATGGCGCGCGCCTGTCGGTGGCCACCAAATACCCCAACATCGCCCGTGAACACTTTGCCGCCAAAGGTGTCCATGTCGATGTGATCAAGTTGTACGGCTCGATGGAGCTGGCCCCGCTGGTCGGCCTGGCCGACGCCATTGTCGATCTGGTGTCCACCGGCGGCACGCTGAAAGCCAACAACCTGACCCCGGTGGAGCATATTCTGGATATCAGCTCGCAGCTGATCGTCAACCAGGCGGCGCTCAAGCTCAAGCACGCCGCCATCCGCCCGGTGATCGACGCCTTCGCCGCCACGGTCAAGCGCTGAGTCACCCGGCCAGCCAGGAGCGCGCGCATGTGGGAAACCGTCCTCACCATCACGGTGATCGCCACCCTGGCGATGATCAGCCCCGGCCCGGATTTTGTGCTGGTGGTCAAAAACGCCGCGCGCTACTCGCGCCGCGCCGCGTTGGCCACCACGGTGGGCATCAATCTGGGCATTGCCGTGCACATGAGCTATTGCATCCTGGGCCTGGCGCTGATCATTGCGCAGACGCCCTGGCTGTTTGGCCTGCTCAAGTATGCCGGCGCCGGGTATCTGATCTGGATTGGTGTGCAGGCGCTGTTCAGCCGTGGCGGCCTGGCCGCTGCCACCGCGCCTGGCGGGGCCGAGCGCGCCAGCGTGCGTCGCGCCTTTCTGGAAGGGCTGCTGTGCAATCTGCTCAACCCCAAGGCCACGCTGTTTTTCTTTAGTGTGTTCACCCAATTGCTGCGCCCGGACTCCACCCTCACCGAAAAAGCGCTGATTGGCCTGGTGATTTTCCTGCTTGGCGTCATCTACTGGCCATGTGTGGCGCTGGCGGTGCAACATCCGCGCGTGATGGCGCTGCTGCACCGTGCGCAACGCCGCATCGACCGCCTGCTGGGCGGCGTGCTGGTGGCGCTGGGCGTCAAGGTGGCGCTGTCCTGAAGCGCCCGGATTTCATTTTTTGCAGGATGCCTGACTCATGATGCACATGCTTGATTCCCGTCAGCCGGGCTTTGACGCCGCGCTGCGCCAGCTGCTGGCCTTTGAAACCGCCCAAGACCCGGCGGTGGACGCCGCCGTCGCCGACATCATCGCCAGCGTGCAAAGCCGGGGCGACGCCGCGCTGATCGACTACACCGCCCGCTTTGACCGCCTGAGCGTCACCGACGCCAGCCAGCTGGAGCTCAGCCAGGCTGAACTCGACGCCGCGCTGCACCGCCTGCCCGCCGACACCCGCGCCGCGCTGGAAGCCGCCGCCGAGCGCGTGCGCCGCTACCACGAGCGCCAGCTGATGCAATCGTGGAGCTATGTCGAAGAAGACGGCACCCGGCTGGGCCAGCAAGTCACCGCGCTGGACCGCGTGGGCATTTATGTGCCCGGCGGCAAGGCGGCTTACCCGTCGTCAGTGCTGATGAACGCCATCCCGGCCAAGGTGGCTGGCGTGGGCGAAATCATCATGGTCGTCCCGACCCCTGGCGGCGAGCGCAACGACATCGTGCTGGCCGCCGCGCGCATTGCCGGCGTGGATCGCGTGTTCACCGTCGGCGGCGCCCAGGCGGTGGCGGCGCTGGCCTACGGCACGCAAACCATCCCGGCGGTAGACAAAATCACCGGCCCCGGCAATGCCTACGTGGCTGCCGCCAAGCGCCGGGTGTTTGGCGTGGTCGGCATTGATATGGTGGCCGGCCCGTCGGAAATCCTGGTGATCTGCGACGGCCAGACCGACCCGGACTGGATCGCCATGGACTTGTTCAGCCAGGCCGAGCACGACGAAATCGCCCAGGCCATCCTGCTGTGCCCGGACGCCGAGTTCATCGCCCGCGTGCGCGCCAGCATCGAGCGCCTGCTGCCCGAGATGCCGCGCCAGGACATCATCCGCGCCTCGCTGTCCGGCCGTGGCGCGCTGATTCAGGTGGCCGACCTGGATGAAGCCTGCCAGATCGCCAATTACATCGCCCCGGAACACCTGGAATTGTCCGTCGCCGAGCCGGCCGCCTGGCTGCCCAAGCTCAAGCACGCTGGCGCCATCTTCATGGGCCGCTTCGCCTCGGAAAGCCTGGGCGACTACTGCGCCGGCCCCAACCACGTGCTGCCCACCAGCCGCACTGCCCGCTTTGCCAGCCCGCTGGGCGTGTACGACTTCCAGAAGCGCACCAGCCTGATTGAAGTCTCTGCGGTGGGCGCGCAAACGCTGGGCCGCATCGCCAGCACCCTGGCCCACGGCGAAGGCCTGACCGCGCACGCGCGCAGCGCCGAATTCCGCCTGCAAGACTGAGCGGGCCCCACGGGCTTGTTCTCTCACGCCGCCGCGCTTTCCGGTCTGGAAGGCGCGGCGGCCTTGTTTTGTGCATGGTGGGCTGAACAATTTTTGCCTGCCCTTGTGGCGGCGCGTGCCGCTGACAGCAAGCGCCCTCGCCCGGCATAAGCTCAGCACATTCCGGACATGCGCGCCGTCCCCGGCTGGGCGATACTGGCGGCTCAGCCGTTTTTCAGGAGCCGCCTCATGCCTCGTTACGCCCGCCATCTGGCCGAGCACACCATCGTCAACCCGTTTCCCGGCATCGTGAAGCTGGAGCGCCGGCTGGGCCACGCCGTGCCGGTGCGCATTGGCTCCAACGAAGGCCTGGCTGAGCCGCGTTCGCCGCTGGAGGCCGCTTTTGGCCCGGCGCTGGCCGAGCTGGCGCGGCTCTACCCCGACCCCTACGCGCTGGCTTTGCGCGAGCGGCTGGCGGCGTTGAATCACTGCCAGCCGGAAGAAATCATCGTCGATGCCGGCGCCGACAGCCTGATCCTGCTGGCGCTGCGCCTGTGCGTGAACCCCGGCGACACCGTGGTGTGCACCGCCGGCAGCTACCCGACCTTTCGCTATTTTGCCGAGGGCGTCGGCGCGCAGCTGCGGGAAGTCCCCTACCAGGCGCATGCCGGCGGCCTGCGCCCGGACTGGCAATCGCTGGTGGAGGCGGCCAATGCCGAACAGGCGGCGCTGCTCTACCTGGCCAACCCGGACAACCCCACCGGCCATCTGTGGCCGGGCGAGGTGGTGGCCCAGTTGCGCGCCGCGCTGAACCCGGACACCTTGCTGTTGCTGGACGAGGCTTATCTGGATTTTGCCGAACCCACCGAGCGTCCGGCCGATGGCCCGCTGCCCGGCGTGCTGCGCCTGCGCACCTTGTCCAAGGCCTATGCGCTGGCCGGCGCGCGGGTGGGCTACGCCTTGGCTGACGTGGCGCTGATCGACAAGGCCGACCAGATTCGCCCGCAATTTACCGTGTCCAGCTGGGCGCAGGCAGCGGCGCACACCGTGCTGGCCGACCCGGACTACGCCCCGGCCCTGCGCGCCCACACCCTGGCGCTGCGCCAGGCGCTGGCCGAGGCCTTGCGCGCGCGCGGCCGGCAACCGTTTGCCTCGGCGACCAATTTTGTCTGTGTGGCCTGCGCCGACCGCGCCGAAGCCGAGGGCATTCAGACGCGCCTGCTGGCGGCGGGCGTGGCGCTGCACCGGCCGCCGCACCCGGCGGTGGGGCATTTGCTGCGCATCACCGCCCACCCGGCGGCCTTGTCGGAAGACGTGCTGGCGGTGTTGCAAAAACCATAAGCCTGACGCCGTCGTCTTGCCGGCGCGCTCTGCTCAGGCCAAGTGGATGGATGGCTGCATCCGTGTGATTGTGCTGTGCCGGGCATAAAAAAAGCGCTGGTCCCAAAACGGGAAGCCAGCGCAAGCACGGTAGAGTGAAGCAAAACGGTCGGTCAACTGCGGGTAAAGCGGCCGATCCCTTCGGCCATGCGCGTCAGCGGCAGCACTTCCGCCGCGCCACCCAGGCGGATGGCCTCTTTGGGCATGCCGAACACCACACAGGTGGATTCGTCTTCGGCCAGGGTGTGCGCGCCAGCGTCGCGCATTTCTTTCAGGCCGCGCGCGCCATCGTCGCCCATGCCGGTCATGATGATGCCCAGCGCATTGTGGCCGGCGCATTTGGCCACCGAGCGGAACAGCACATCCACCGAGGGCTTGTGGCGGTTGACCAGCGGGCCATCGACCACGTCCACCACGTATTGCGCGCCATTGCGCTTGACCATCATATGCTTGCCGCCCGGAGCAATCAGCGCCAGGCCGGGCAGCACGCGGTCGCCGCTGCGCGCCTCGCGCACTTCTATCTTGCACAGGCTGTTCAGCCGCTGAGCGAACATGGCGGTGAATTTTTCTGGCATGTGCTGCACCACCACCACGCCGGGGGTGTCCACCGGCAGCGCGGTGAGCACCGCTTCCAGCGCCTGGGTGCCGCCGGTGGAGGTGCCAATCGCCACCAGCCGGTCGGTGGTGCGGCCCAGCGGGGCCGAGGCGTTGTGGGCCGCAGGCAGGATCACGTCAGCCGACAGGCTGGGCGAGGGCGACAGATTGGCCACCGCCGCGCTGGCGCGGCGATTGGGGCGCGAATGGGCAGCGGCTTTCACTGCCTGGATGATGTCATTCGAGGCGTTATCCAGAAACGACTTCAGCCCGACCTTGGGTTTGGTGATGATGCTCACCGCGCCGGCCGCCAGCGCATCCAGCGCCACTTGCGCGCCTTTTTCCGCCAGGGACGAGCAAATCACCACCGGCGTGGGGCGTTCGGCCATGATGCGGCGCAAAAAGGTCAGCCCGTCCATGCGCGGCATTTCCAGGTCGAGCACAATGACGTCCGGCCAGTTTGTTTTCATTTTTTCCAGCGCGAATACTGGGTCCAGCGCGGCACCGATCACTTCGATGCCAGGGTCGCTGGACAAGGTTTGGGTGACGACTTGGCGCACCACGGCGGAATCATCCACCACCAGCACCCGGATTTTGCGGCTCATGACAATGCGTCTCCCAATGAGGCGTAGCGGTCGGGGCGCGCCAGCCAGACGTCGCCGCTCCAGAGTTCAAACACCAGTTTACGATGGGCGTTGCCGCCCACATGCTCGGCCATCAGGCTGATGCCGGCCTGGGCCAGCAGCTGGCGGCCCATGTCGATATTGCGCCGGCCGATGTCCATCACCCCGCCGATGGCGGTTTCGAACATATTGCCGCCGCCAAACAGCTTGGCCTGAAACTGCGCGGCCGGTGCGCCGGTTTCGCGGATACGCGCCAGCAGCCATTCCATCGCTTCATCGCCATAGCGCCCGCACAGCGCCGCCTGTGGCGGGCGCTGGCGGCTGGGCAGCATGTAGTGACACATCCCACCCACCAGCAAGCGCGGATGCCAGACCGTAATCGACACGCACGAGCCCAGCAGGGTGGCGATGCGGGTGGGGCCGCCGCCAAAGTAGAACTCGCCGGGGTGCAGGAAGACGGTGCGGGGGTCGGTGCTGGCAAAAAGGTCAGGCATAGCGCATTCCGGGGTCAGCCATGCGCCGACAGGCGGTAGATGGTGGGCTTGACCAGTTGCACCCGTTCGGTGACGTTTTGCAGGGTTTCTGCATGGCCGATGAACAAGGTGCCGCCGGGCTTGAGCCGGGTCAGCACGTTGTCCACCACCCGCCGTTTGGTTTCCATATCGAAGTAAATCATCACATTGCGCAGGAAGATCACGTCAAAACGGCCAATATCGGGCAATGGCGCCAGCAGATTGGCCGGCAGGAAGTGCGCCCGGCGGGTGAGCGAACTCATTACCCGCATGGCGCCATCCTGGCTGCGCACACCGCGCAGACAATATTTCTTCAGCAATGGTATTGGAATTTCCTTGGCGCGTTCAATCGGGTAAATACCGAGTCGGGCTTGCTCAACCACACGATGGCTGATGTCGGTGCCGATGATTTCCCACGGTGCTTCGCCAAATGCCTCGGCCAGCTCAATCGCCAGGGTATAGGCTTCTTCGCCAGTGGAGCTGGCCGCGCTCCAGGCGCGAAATGGCGTGCCGGCCGGGTGTCTGGGCAGGATGTGCTCGCGCAGATAGACGAAATGCTGCGGTTCGCGGAAAAAATGGGTTTCGTTGGTGGTCAGCAGGTCGATCATGCGCTGACGCTCGACTTCGCAGCCGGGCTGGGTGACACGCTGATAATAGTCGGCGTAGGAATCCAGCCCCAGCTCACGCAGCCGGCGCCCCAGCCGGCCGATCAGCAAGGGTTGCTTGTTATCAGCCAGATGAATGCCGCTGTGTTCGTACAGCAGGCGGCGAAAGCGGTCGAAGTCGGCAGAGGAAATGGTTTCCAGCGCCATGGCGTGTCCTTCCCGGCAGAATCATCGCGTCCCCGTCCGAAGAACGGGGCAAAACGACTAGTGTGCCTGAGTTTAGGACAAATGGGAAATTTCGTCGGCGGCTGAGGGCGGCGGAACGGGCGCCGGCTGGCGCCCGTTCGTGTGTCAGTTGAGGCTGGCGCTGACGGCTTCGCTGGTGTCGGATTCGCCCAGCGAGGCCAGGGTGGCGATTTCGTCCACCGACAGCACCCGCTCGATGTCGAGCAGAATGACAAAATGGCCATCCACCTTGCCCATGCCGACGATGAAATCCGCGCGGATGCGCGCGCCAAAGGCCGGCGGCGGTTCGATCTCGCTGGTGGGAATGTCCAGCACCGCCGACACGCTGTCCACCAGCACGCCCAGGGTTTGCGTGCTGTCTTCGTGGCGGATTTCCAGAATGATGATGCAGGTGCGCCGTGACGGAATGGTGGGCGTATTGCCAAAGCGGGCGGCCAGATCAATCACCGGCACCACGGCGCCGCGCAGGTTGATCACCCCACAAATAAAGGCCGGCACCATGGGAATCTCGGTGACCTCGCCGTATTCAATGATTTCCTTCACCGTCAGGATGCCGACGCCAAACATCTCGCCAGACAGGCTGAAGGTTAAAAACTGCTGAGTGGCCGACAGGTTGGCGGCCGCGTCTTGGTGTGTTTGTCCCATGGTGGATAATCCTTCCCGCTGCGCTCAGAACCGCTCGAAATCCTGCTCATTCACTGCTGCACCAGCCGGCGGCAAGCTTGCTGCCGCTGCGGGTGCGCGCACGGCCGAGGGGTGGCTGTGGCTGCTGCGGCTGGCCGGCTTGACGGTGATTTTGCTGCTGCTGCGCCGGCTGCTGTCATCTTGCCCCAAATGGAAGAAAGTCATCAACTCTTGCAACTGTTCGGCCTGGCTGCCCAGCTCTTCGGCGGTGGCGGCCAATTGTTCCGAGGCCGAAGCGTTTTGCTGGGTGGCCTGATTGAGCTGCCCCATGGCGCCATTGATCTGCGATACGCCCGACGATTGCTCGCTGGAGGCGGCGGCGATTTCCTGCACCAAGTCAGAAGTTTTGCGAATGGTCGGCACCATTTCGGTCAGCAGCTCACCGGCACGGCCGGCCATCTTGACGCTGGAGCCTGCCAGTTGGCTGATTTCCTGGGCGGCCACCTGGCTGCGTTCGGCCAGTTTGCGCACTTCGGCGGCCACCACGGCAAAGCCCTTGCCGTGCTCGCCGGCGCGGGCGGCTTCGATGGCGGCGTTCAGCGCCAGCAGATTGGTCTGGTAGGCGATGTCGTCGATGATGCCGATGCGCGAGGCGATTTCCTGCATGGCGTCGCTGGTGCGACGTACGGCCTCGCCGCCTTCAGCGGCTTCTTCCGCGGCCTTGGCGGCCATGCCGTCGGTGACGCGGGCGTTTTCGGTGTTCTGGGCAATCGAGGCGGTGATTTGCTCAATGCTGGCGGTGGTTTCTTCCACGCTGGCGGCTTGCTCGCTGGAGGCTTGCGACAGCGATTGCGCGGTGGCCGACACTTGTGACGAGGCATTGGTCAGCGCATCGGCTGCCGAGCGCACTTCGCCGATGATCTGGGTGAGCTTGGTCACCATATTGCGCATGGCGTCCAGCAACTGGCCGGTTTCATCGTGCGATTTGACCTCGATATGCATGTCCAGCTTGCCATCGGCAAGCTGAGTGGCGATCTCGACGGCTTCTTTCAGCGGACGGGTGATCGAGCGGGTCATGGTGACGCCTACCAGCAGGGCAAACAGCACGGCGGCGCCAGAAACCGCCATCACCACCAGCATGGTGCGCTCCACATTCTGCTGGGTGGCCTTGCCGATATGAGAAACCTGTCCGCTTTCGTACTTGACCAGCTCGTTGACCGCACCGATATAGCTGCGGAACAAAGGCCGGTAGTCGGTGTACATCAGGTGCAGCGCCTGCTTGTGGTCACCCGCGTTCACCAAGCGGGTCAGATTGGCAACGCCGTTGAAGTACACCGCGCGGTTTTCTTCAATGGCCTTGGTGATTTCCCGTTCACGGTCAGTATTGGCCAACTCGATCAGTTTGTGCGAGCTGGCCTCGATGCGCGCTCGCGCCTCTTGCACCTTTTGCAGCTCGCTTTGCATGCCCTGGGTGTCGCCAATCAGCATGGCGTTGCGGATGGCGATGCCTGCGGCGTTGACGTCGGCGATCATTTCATTGGCCATCGCCACCTTGGGCGTGTGGTCGTTGATGACGTCGTCCACGTCTTCATTGATGCCGCGCAACTGCAGTGAGGCCATCACCCCGACCACCAGCAGCAAGGCAATCAGCACAGCAAAACCAACGGCCAGTCTGACCCCGATTTTCAGATTGGAAAACACGTGTACGTCCCCTTCAAAAAACGCCCGACGCGCTGCACGGTGGCGCGTCGGTGATCAATCAATGTTTGTGCGCGCGCGGCGCCGGCTCAAAGCTGCGCGCCTCGCGCCGACTGGCGCGACGCGCCAGCAATGGCACATCCAGAATCAGCCCCACTTCGCCGCTGCCCAGAATGGTCGAACCGCCAATGCCGCGCAAATGGCGGAACAAAGGCCCCAAGGGCTTGATGACCGTCTGGAACTCCCCGTGCAGACGATCCACCACCAAGCCGACCTTATGGCCGGCGTATTGCACCACCACCACGCTTTGCCGCGTAGACGGCTCGCCTTCCAGCTCGAACTCATCGCGCAGACGCAGGAATGGCAGCACTTCGCCGCGCAGGTTCAGATATTCCCGGTCGCAATGGGTGGGCAGCTCGATGCACTCCACCACGGTGTCCAGCGGCACAATGAAATAATTCTTGCCGACCGCGGTCAGGAAGCCGTCAATAATGGCCAGCGTCAATGGCAAGCGAATGACAAAGCGCGAGCCCTGGCCCGGTTTGCTCTTGATTTCCACCGTGCCGCGCAGCGCCTGAATATTGCGCGCCACCACGTCCAGGCCCACGCCGCGCCCGGACAGATTGCTCACCCGGTCGGCGGTGGAGAAGCCCGGTCGGAAAATCAGCGCAGCGATTTCTTCGTCGGTCAGGCTCTGGTTGGCGGGCACCAGGCCCTGGGCCACGGCCTTGGCCAGAATCTTGTCGTAGGGCAGGCCGCCGCCGTCATCGCTGACCTCAATCACCACGCTGCTGGAATCATGATAGGCGTTCAGCTCAATGCGCCCGCGCGCCGGCTTGCCGGCAGCCTGGCGTTTTTCTTGTGACTCAATGCCATGGTCCATGGCGTTGCGCACCAGATGCATCAGCGGGTCGCCGACTTTTTCGATCAGCGATTTGTCCAGCTCGGTTTCTCCGCCGCGAATCACCAGGCCAATGTCCTTGCCCAGCTCGTGACTGACGTCGCGCACCACGCGGTTGAAGCGGTTGAAGGTTTCACCGATCTGCACCATGCGCAGCTGCAAGGCGCTGTCGCGGATGTCCTCTACCAGCCGCGACAGCAGCGAGGTGGCTTCCACCAGTTGGGTGGCGCCACTCTGGCGCGCCAGTTCGGTGGCGCTGGCGCCGGCAATCACCAGCTCGCCCACCAGATCAATCAGCCGGTCGAGTTTTTCCGCCTGCACGCGCAGCATGCGCGCTTCGCTGCTGGCGGCACGCGCCTTGGCTGGGGCCGGATGGTGCTCGCCGTCAGCGACTACGGCCGGCGGGCTGGCCACCGGTTCGATCTGGGCGCTGACTTCTTCGTGTTCGATCACCCTGGGGGCCGGCGCAGTTTGCTGCTGGGCTTGCTGAATGGCGCTCTGCCGCTGGATGGCGGCTTCAACCACCTCCGGGCGCACGCTTTTGTGCTCGACCAGAATGGCGCCAATCGGCGGGCTATTGTCGGTGTAGGCCTTGGCCAACTCTTGGCTATTCAGGCCAATCAGCAGTTCGGATTCAGTCAGTGCGCCAGCGCGCAGCAGCATTTCACCCAGCAGCGGACGCTCATCGTCCGGCAGGGCGTTGATCAGGGCAATGTAGTCTTCCGAGCGGCTGTGCGGCGGCAGGATGTGTAGTTCGCACTCGTCACGGACAAAATCAAACACCGCTTCGATTTCTGGCTTGCCGGCGCTGGTCTCAAGGCAGATTTCAAAACCCAGGTAGCAAGCTTCTGGGTCCATCTGCTCGGCTGGCGGCATGGTGTCGGCCAAAGTTTGCAGTTCGCGGATGTCGCCCAGCGTGGTGAGAAAGCGTAAAAAGGCGATGGGGTCCATGCCGTGGCGCAGCACATCCTCGCCAAAACGCACCGAGATATACCAGATATCAGGGGCGTTTTCGCCTACCGGCGCGACGGCCTCAGGAGGGGGAGAGGCCGGACTGGCGCTGGCCACCGAAGGCGCGCTCTCTTGTTCCAGGCGCTCACGCAGACGGGTGTCAGCGTCGATTACGCTGGTGGACAAGGTGGTTTCACCCTGCTCCAAGGCATCCAGCAACAGGCCGATATGGTCGGCGCAGTCCAACAGCAGGTTAATGCGCATTTCCGACGGCGATAGCCGGCCATCGCGCAGTTGGTCGAGCAGGTTTTCCACCTTGTGGGTGAAGCTTTCCAGGTAGCTGCATTCCACCACGCCAGCGCCGCCCTTGATGGTGTGGGCAGCGCGGAAGATGGCATTGATGTCGCTGGTTTCTTCCGGGTTGGCTTCCAGTGCCAGCAAGCCGGCTTCCATTTCCGCCAGCTGCTCGCGGCTTTCCTGTACAAAAACGCCAGTTAATTCATCCATAAATGTCAGGCCGCCTCCACCTCAGGCTCGGTTGCGCGCGGCGCAGAAAAATTTTCAGTCAAGCGACAGAAGGCCAGCAGGTCAGCCACGGTCGGGCTGACCGCGACAATATTCAGGCGCCGGCCACTGGCGTGCGCCTCCCGGCGCAGCAGCCACAGTAATTGCAGACCAGCGGTGTCGATTTCGCCGACCCGCGACAAATCCAGTGTGACGTCGCCTTCGCTCTGGTGCAGGCCTTCCAGCCAGCGTTGCTTGATCGCTTGGGCGTGGTAAATGGTCAGATCGTTGTCGGCATACAGCGTCGGGGTGAGCATGGTCATGTCCGGCATCCTGTGTTCGTCAGAGTGTGGGCAAACGGCGCGCACCTTGCGGATGTGCGCAATGAAACGTCGGTTTGGCGGGTTTTCCTGCCATGCGCCAGTATGCCCGAAAATCTTGTCATATTGTGTGGCTGCCGACGCCAGACCCGCAGTCCGACTGGCAATTGGTTTGACCATACAATCAGTGGGCCTGACGATCCCATGCTTTAGGCCGGGCGGGCAATGGCAAGTTCAGGGATTTCTGGCCTGGATCAAACTTGCTGCGGTATAGGCGTCGGCAATGTTCTTCTGCATGCGCCTGAGCGGTCAGCAGGATTTTGACTGAAGGGGGATGGTGTTGCGTGACAGGTCTATCCAGGCAAGGGATAGTGTGATTTGCTGGCAGGATTGTTTTGGGCTATATGTTTTTCGGGTGATTATTCCGGGTGTTGTCATAAATATGGTTTTTTATCATTGGCATACCAGTATAATGAATGGACATGGTGCACTTGGTGGGCGCTATGTGGTGCGGAATTAAATATATCAATCAGCTATATTTCAATCGCATTGAATGTTAATGGTGTTTGGCTATTGTTTTTCATATAGCTGAAAGCTATTCCTATAAATCAAGCGACATTTGTACACTGTCGCTCATGATTGGACATCGCATTCGAGAAGCCAGAAAACAGCGCGGTTACAACCAACAATGGCTGGCCGAGCAAATTGGCGTTTCTCAACCCTCCGTCAGCGACTGGGAATCCGGCCGCAATGATCCCACCATGGATAATCTTGCCATGGCGGCGCGTGTGCTTGACGTTCATATTGAATGGCTGGCTACAGGTCGCGGCCCGCGAGATTATGCTGACATGCTTGGTGAGCTGGCCTGTCAGGAAAAGACAGGCGAATATAATTATTCGCGAAAATTGCAGCCGCCGGTGCCGCCTTCCCGCCAGGAAACACAAGAGTTTTCCCGCTTGCTGCGCCGTTTGCAGCCAGAACAGCGGGTGTTATTGCTGGGTGTATTGCGCAGCCTGGTGGACAGCGAAAAAACCGACGGGGAAAAACCCGCTAAATGATCTCCCCCTCCTGTGGCCGGAGCCAGTGGCCATAAAACATCAGGGCTCGCCGATGGTATTCGGCGAGCCCTGATGTTTTGGGGAGAAGCAGGATCAGAACAGTTCCACTTTCGGGCCGTCGCTGTCCTGGCTGGTCGAGCCATCCTTCAGCGAGCGTCGGTGGCTGTCCCGCTGTTGGGACATCACGTACTGGTCGAACATGGCGCTCAGGTGCTCGGCCAGCGGGGTAAAGTCGGCATGCGGGTTGTCAAAGGCGCGCAGGCGCTCGGCCAGCAGCTCGGCATGGCTGTCCAGCCGACGCAAGGCGGCGCCGACATGTTCCAGCTGTTGGCGGGTGACATCCTGAAACTGCACGCTGGCCAGGGTATCCATGAACATCGACGACAGCTCCGTGCTGCATTCGCGCACGGTGGC
Organism: Rivihabitans pingtungensis; assembly: GCF_003201855.1. Classification (GTDB taxonomy): domain Bacteria; phylum Pseudomonadota; class Gammaproteobacteria; order Burkholderiales; family Aquaspirillaceae; genus Rivihabitans; species Rivihabitans pingtungensis. The sequence goes on from NZ_QJKI01000006.1 coordinate 94,681, forward strand.
CAGCACGGTCTTGACGTTGTCGGTGGCTTCTTCGTAGCTGCGCGACAGTTCGGCCATCTGTTCGGAAAATACCTTGAGGATGGCGCGTTCTTTTTCCACCTGCTGGGTGGACAGGGCTTCGCTGAACTGCTCTTCGATGGTGGACGCCACTTCCTGAATACCCTGATTGATACGGGTGACGGCGTTGTCACTTTCTTGAGAAAGTTTGCGCACCTCATCGGCCACCACGGCAAAACCACGCCCGGCCTCGCCCGCGCGGGCGGCCTCAATGGCGGCATTCAGGGCCAGCAGATTGGTTTGTGCGGCGATGTCGCGGATCAGCTGCACCAGGGCTTCCAGTGCCCGGGCTTCCGACACCACTTGTGCCACACGTTGTTGCTCGGTTTCTGCTGCGGCAATGCGGCGCTGGATGTATTCGGTCATCTTGCCGATCATCGCCCGGTTTTGGGCAATGCTGGCTTCCGAATCTTCGATGCGTTGCAGCGATTCGCTGGTGGTGCGGGTAACAAAGCCATCCAGCCGGCTGACCACCTGATCAATGGTTTGCAGGCGCTGGGTCATGTCAAAGGCGGCGGCTTCGGTTTGTGCCACCACATTGTCCAACTGGCCGCGCACCACATCATCGAAGGTTTGCACCGAAGACAGTTCGTCGGCCACTTCATTGGCCACCAGGCGGATTTTCTCGCGTTCTTCACGCATCCGGGTCTGCATATGGGCCACGCCGAACATCTCGTCGTTGAACAGCGTGCGTGACACCACCAGTTGGCCGACCAGTGCCGCCAGCATGGCCAGCATGGTGCCAATGGCGTCTCCCAGCGCCACGCTGATGCCCAGTATCGGCAGCAGGGTGGCGTGGAACCAGCCATGGGCAAGAAACACGAACCAGCAGGTCACCACGGAGACGCCCAGCGTCACCATGATGGAGCGCAGCATGATCTGCCGGGGTTTGCGTGGAGAAGATGGCGACATGGTCAAAAGCCTCAGCGCAGCACGAGTTTAATGGTGTTCAGCAGCGATTCGGCTGTGGCAGGTTTCACCAGCCAGCCGGAGGCGCCGGCGGCCTTGGCCTCGGCGCGCTTGGTCTGTTGCGATTCGGTAGTCAGAAACAGAATCGGCATGAAGCGATAATTGGGCAGCTTGCGCACTTCCTTGATCAACTCGATGCCATTCATGCCCGGCATGTTCAGGTCGGTGATCAGCAGATCCACCTTCACGCCGGATTGAAACTTGCGCAACGCTTCTTCGGCGTTGGCGGCTTTTTCGGTTTCAAACCCGGCCTTGGTCAGGATATTGGAAATACTCAGCAGGATCGTGGCGGAATCATCCACCAGAAAAATGCGTTTACTCATGGTCGGGTAACTCTTTCTTCAGGTCGTCGCAAGCCATCCGGCGGCTTGCGCCGCGATTCAACAGGTCGTCTCCAAGACATGCGCGATGTCTTGTGTGCTGGCGGCATCTGACCGGTACGACATCCGCCCTGCGTTGGCACGCCAAAAGGGCGCGCTGGGGCGAAGCGTTGCACGGGGAGCGCTGCCAGATCCAGGCCGTTACCCTGACGGCTGCCTGGATTGACACGACAATGTGGCGGAAACATCAAACAGTCAGAAAACAAGCCGTGCATTCTACGAGCCCACATGGGGGTGCTGTTGATGCCGGTCAAGGTTTTTCCAGCCAGTGCAAGACTTCATCACTGATTGGCCAGCTTGGCAACCGTAGAATTACTGAATCTGTGGCCAGTGTCCAGTCGCAATTTATGTCGGCCGCGCCCGGCCATTCCGCCATGGTGTGGCCATGTCTGGAATATCTGCGGCAGAGACTGCTGTTTTCTGGGCTGTCATTGCAGTGTAAACAAACACTTGTCGTTTTGTGAAGAAATCAGAGATACCTGCCTGCCAGGTTGGCACAGCGGCGTTGAGCGGACGTCAGCGTGCCTATGCCATGCGAGCATTTTTGCACTAAAAACCACATGAGGGGCTTGCCGCGCCCGCGCCGGGCTGCATGCAGCGTCTGGCCCGGCCATCCTGGGCGCGACCAGATGGCGCTGACGGCACGCAGGGCGGCTGCAAGTGGTTTGGTCTGCCGTGCTCAGGCGGCCAGCGGCAAGGCGCCAGGCTGTGCCGAACGGGCGCCGGCCAACAAGCCGGACATCAAGGCAAACACGGCGTCGATGGCTTCGGTGCACACGCCAAAGCAATCCGCGCCATTGGCCCCGGCGCAGCCGGTCAGCTGGCTGGCCAGGCATTGCAGGGTGCGCTGCACGCCGGCGTCAATGCGCGCCAGGCCATCGCGCATGCCGGGCAGGCGGCTGTGCTGGCTGGCGGCCAGCGCCTGACGGCAGGCGCCGTTCAGGGTTTCGATGCGGCTGGCCAGATAAGCCAGCCGCACCCGCGCCACCGCAGTGCACTGGCCGCGCGCGGCCACGCCGGCGCTGATGGCGCGCGCCTGGCCCAGCGCTTCGGATAAAGCCGGCAGCTGATCCACCAGGGCGCTGACCCAGCCATGATCCTGCGGGCCGGCGCTCAGGCTGGCCTCGCCGATGGCGCGCAGCCAGTTCAGCGCCTGGCTGATCAGCTCGGTGTGGCGGGCGATGCTGTCGGCGGCGTCCAGTTGCTCCAGCTCGGCGCACAAGGCGCGCCAGTCGGCGCAAAAGCGTTCCCACTGCGCGCGCGGCAACACATCCGCCGCGCTGAGGTGGTCATCCGGCAGTTGCGCCAGGGTGTGCATGTGCTGGTTGGCCTGCTCGCGCTCGGCGTGCAGACGCGGCCCCACCGAGCGGTCGCCGTTCAGCCACATGCTGGACAAACCGCGATGGCGTTGCAGATGCATCACCAGGTTCTGCAAGGTGCCACACCATTGCACGCCATCCTGTTGACGGCGCTGGCGCCAGCGCTGGCCAAACAAACGGCAACGCACGGCGGTGGCGGCGCCCAGCAGGGTCATGCTGGCAATCGGCAAGAGTTCGAGGGCTTCCATGGGGAATCTCCTTAGCAATGGGGCAAGCGTCACAGCGTGTGCGCACCGACCAGCTTTTCCAGTTTGATGGCCAGTTGTTCGAGGTAGCGCGACACATCGGCGGTTTCGTGCACGTGGCGGGCGTTTTCCTGGGCGAGCACGTCGCGCGCTTCGACGTTGCGGGTGAGTGCATGGCTGGCGTCGCGTTGCTCGTCAATCGCCAGCGCCATTTGTCCGGCCAGCGCGCGGGTGTCGGCGGTGACTGCGCAGATGCCGGCCAGGCGCTGGGCGGCGGCGCTGGCCTGGGCGCTGCTGTGCTCGGCTTTGTCCTGGCAGATTTCAATGCGCGCCACGGCGTGGCCCACGTCGGCGCCAATGGCGGCCACCACCTGGGTGATGTCCTCGGTGGCCACTTGCGTGCGCTGGGCCAGGTTGCGCACTTCGTCGGCCACCACGGCAAAGCCCCGGCCGGATTCGCCGGCGCGGGCGGCCTCAATCGAGGCGTTCAGCGCCAGCAGATTGGTTTGCACGGCCACCTCGCGAATCAGCTCCACCACCTGGGTGATTTCGCCCGAGCGCTGATGCAGGCCGTCCAGGGTCAGCCGCAAGGCGCGGGTTTCCGCCGCCAGATCGGCCATGGCCGCCGCCACCTCGCTGACCTCGCGCTCGCCTTCGCTGGCGGCCTGATGGCTGGCACTGGCGCTGGCGGCGGTGTCTTGCATTTGCACCGACATATTGTCCAGGCTGGCGCTGAGCTGTTCGAGGGTGGCGGTGGACGACAAGGTCAGGTCGCGCTGCTGATCCATGCTGTGGCTGAGCCGGCCGGCGGCGTGGCTGACTTCGCCAGCGGCGTGGCGCAACTCGGCGCCAGCGCGCTGCAAATCCACAAAGATATCGGCCAGACGGCGGGTGCTGAGGTTCAGCCAATCGCCCACAGCGCCCACCGTGTCGGTGCGGTACAGATGCACACGCTGGCTGAGGTTGCGCTCGGCCAGCGCGGTCAGCGCATTGCGCAGCGATTGCCAGTCTTGGTGGGCGATGCGCACCATGACCATGCCGGCAATCAGCGCGGCCAGCCAGCCCAGCGCCGCCAGCGACCAGGCAGACAATTGTTTGGCCGGCTCGACCGCCAGCACCAGGGGGACGGTGGCCAGCAACAGCAGGGCAAAAGCCAGCCAGGCGCGGCCGGCCAGCGACATGGGCAGCCAGCTCTTGGCTGGCGTGGGGGGTGAATGTGTAGCCATGATAATTCCCTCTTATGGTCCGGCTCGGGGCCGGTTGTGCCACTTGAAGTGGCTTGTTGTACGGGGAATCAGGCAAGGATCGTGCCGACTGCACTGCACAAAAAACCTGCTGTGTCAGGCAGTTTTGTTGCAATGTGATGGCTATTCACCGCTGCGGCGCACCATGATGAAGCACACCTGCGCCGCCACTGTGCCCTATGCTGGCGCAGTTGGATCGGCGGACAGAAAATGCCTTTGGCAAGTCGGCGCGGCCGTCCTGGCCAGCAGGGTTTTGCACGCAGCGCGAGAGCCGCTCACCACACCAGCGCAGCGCGCCTAGCCAGGACCGCTTCGCTGGGTTTTGTTAGCGGCTCTTAGCCGGCGTCTGGCCATGGCGGCATACGCCCACTAAACGGGCTGGACAAAATAATCGAGGTTTTGGTGCTGCCCAGGCTGCTTAATCGCTCGATCAGCGCTTGCAGATGCGACATCGAGCGCACCGCTGCCTTGAGCACCATGCAGGCGTCGCCCGTCACCCGATGACACTCCAGCAGCTCGGGCAAGCCGGCCAGCGTGTTTTGCGCGTGCAGATAATCCGCCCGCGCCAGGGTGAGTTCAATCAGGCATTGAATCGGGCTGCCCAAGGCTTCGGGGTCGAGCACGGCCTGATAGCCGCGAATCACCCCGGCGCGCTCCAGCTTGTGCAGGCGCTCGGCCACCGCCGGGGCCGAAAGGTTCACCCGCCGCGCCAGTTCGGCGCCGGACAGGCGGGCGTTGTGATGCAGGGACTCCACAATCAGGCGGTCGAATTTATCCAGTTCCATCAGCTTTCGATTCTTTGGCAGCAGGGGTAAAAAACCCCATTTTATAAATCAGAACCCGGCCACAAGCAGGGTTTCGTGATGTTGGCGGCGCAGGGCGGGCTTTTACAATATTTGCTTTTCTTATATGTCTGGGTGACGGACGCGAAGGCGTTGCCCTGACTGAAAGACCTGCCATGTTTGTTGCTGTTCCCGCTGCGCGCTGGCGCTTGCTGGCGGCGTTTGCCGCGCTGTATGTGATTTGGGGCTCCACCTATCTGGCCATCCGCATTGGCGTGGCCAGCTGGCCGCCGCTGATGATGGCAGCAGTCCGCTTTTTGCTGGCTGGCGGGCTGTTGTACGCCTGGCAGCGTGGGCGCGGCGCGCCCGCGCCCAGCCGGCGGCAATGGCTGCACGCGGGCGCGATTGGCGCCTTGTTGCTGGCTGGCGGCAATGGCGGGGTGACGGTGGCCGAGCAATGGGTGGCCTCTGGCGTGGCGGCGCTGGCGGTGGCCACCGTGCCGCTGTTCACCCTGGCTTGTGCGCAGATGTTTGGCCAGCGCGCCTCGGCGCGCGAGTGGTTTGGCATTGCCCTGGGCCTGGCCGGCATGCTGTTGCTGAATCTGGGCGCCAATCTGCAAGCCAGCCCGCTGGGCGCGGCGCTGTTGCTGTTTGCCTCGGCCAGCTGGGCGTTTGGCTCGGTGTGGGGCAAGCGGCTGGATTTGCCGGCCGGGCCGATGGCGGCCGCCACTGAAATGCTGGTGGGCGGCGTGGTGCTGGCGCTGGCCAGCGCGCTGGCGGGCGAACGGCCGCAGGCCTGGCCCACGCTGGAAGGCTGGCTGGCGCTGGCCTATCTGGTGGTGTTTGGTTCACTGGTGGCGTTTTCGGCCTATCTTTATCTCTTGAAAACCGTGCGCCCGGCACTGGCCACCAGCTATGCCTATGTGAACCCGGTGGTGGCGGTGGGGCTGGGGGTGGCGTTTGCTGGCGAGCGTATCGGCGCAGCCGAATGGCTGGCGATGGCGGTGATTGTGCTGGCGGTGGTGTGGATCAGCCTGCCCCGTCGGGCGGCCTGAGCGTTGCTCACAAAACCCCCTGGCGGCGGATCAGCTGCAAATTGCGCACATACACCGCCAGCCCGCAGCCCTGGCCCAGGGCAAACACCACATCCTGCCGGTACACCGCATACACGGTGAGAATGGCGCCGCCAACCAGCGATAAATGCCAGAACGCCACCGGCACCACGCTGCGCCCCAGCCGCTCGCTGACCCACCATTGCCAGATGAAACGCCCGGCAAACAAGGCCTGACCGAGCAGGCCGATGGCCAGCCACAGGGTTTCCAGCGGGGTGTTAGGCAACATCGCAGCTCCGGCAAAAAGGCAGGGATGGCCAGTGTGCGCGGCGCGCTTGACGCGGCAATGACAAGGATAAAATCAGCGAAGGCCGGACTTGTCATGTTTCCGTAACAGCAAGTTTCTATCCTTGCCATAATTTCTTCAAACGCGACAACGGAAACCCGCCATGCCCGCCAATATTCTGCTGGTCGAAGACGAGCCGGCCATCCAGGAACTGATTGCCTTCAATCTGACCCAGGCCGGCCACCACGTGCTGCGCGCCGCCTCGGCGGAAAACGCCATGACGCTGGTGAAAAACGCCCTGCCCGACCTGATCCTGCTGGACTGGATGCTGCCGGGCGCCTCGGGCGTGGAGTTTGCCAAAAAGCTGCGCGCCGACGAGCGCACGCGCGGCGTGCCCATCATCATGCTCACCGCCCGCTCGGACGAGCAGGACAAAATCACCGGGCTGGAAACCGGCGCCGATGACTACATCACCAAGCCGTTTTCGCCGCGCGAGCTGCAAGCGCGCATCAAGGCCGTGCTGCGCCGCCGCGCGCCGCAGATGACCGACGACGCGGTGGATATCAACGGCCTGCGCCTGGACCCGGTGACCCACCGCGTGCACGGCCACGGCCAGCCGATTGACCTGGGGCCGACCGAATTCCGCCTGCTGCATTTCTTCATGACCCACCCCGAGCGCGTGCACTCGCGCGCGCAGCTGCTGGATCAAGTGTGGGGCGACCATGTGTTTGTGGAAGAACGCACGGTGGACGTGCACATCCGCCGCCTGCGCAGCGCGCTGGAGCCGTCCCAGCACGACAGCCTGATCCAGACCGTGCGCGGCACCGGCTATCGTTTTTCTGCCCAGCCGTAAACGGTGCGCCATGGCCTACCGCGCGGCGCACCACATCTTCCTGGCGTGCTGCGCTGGGTTTTGTGGGCCGCGCGACATGCGGCGGCGCCGCTCGCCCACCCCGCCTGCCAGACAAAATTCAGGCATGATTCGTTTTTGCTTTGCGTAAGGATGTGCATGCGTCCCCTTTTGCTTCGTAGTCTGTACTGGCTGGCCGGCGTTGGCGCGGCAGCGGCGCTGGCGGCGCTGCTGTTTGGCTGGGCTGTCGGCCTGGCGCTGGCGCTGCTGGCGGCGCTGACAGGCCTGGGCTTTCATCTGTATTACCTGGACAAGCTGCTGGCCTGGCTGGACAACCCCGCGCCCGAGCGCACCCCGGAAGGCATGGGCGGTTGGCAGGATGTGTTTTCTGCGCTGTACCGGCAAAGCCGCCAGCAAACCATGGCGCAGAAAAAACTCAGCAGCGCGCTGGAGCGCTTCATCAATGCCGGCGAAGCCATGCCCGATGGCGTGGTGGTGCTGGACGAGCACGACCGCATCGAATGGCTCAACCCGATGGCGGTTGACCACTTTCAGCTGGACCGCAAGCGCGACGTGGGCAATATGGTGGCCAATCTGGTGCGCCAGCCCGGCTTTCATGACTACCTGCTGGCGCAAAACTACAGCCAGCCGCTGATCCTGCGGCTCAGCCAGCCGGTGGAGCAAGTGCTGGCGGTGCAGTTGGTGCCGTTTGACTCCACCCGCAAGCTGTTGATCTCGCGCGACATCACCCAGCTGGACCGCGTGCAGACCGTACACCGCGACTTTGTCGCAAATGTCTCGCACGAACTGCGCACCCCGCTGACGGTGATTGGCGGCTTTCTGGAAACCCTGGCCGATATGGACGCCCCCGAACCGGACGTCACCCGCCAGTTTCTGCCGATGATGATGGAACAGGCCAAGCGCATGCAAAGCCTGGTGGAAGACCTGCTCACCCTGTCGCGCCTGGAAAACGGCAGCAAAACCGCCAGCCAGGAAAAAGTGGACATGGCTGCCCTGCTCAACACCCTGCGTGTGGAAGCCGAAGGCCTGTCGCAAGGCCGACATCAGATCATCCTGGGCGATTGCGACGCCGCCAATCTGTGGGGCAACGCCAACGAACTGCACAGCGCCTTTGGCAATCTGGTGTCCAACGCCGTGCGCTACACCCCGGAAGGCGGGCGCATCCGCCTGGACTGGCGGCTGGACAAGGGACGCGGCGTGTTCAGCGTCAGCGACACCGGCATCGGCATCGCCCCGCAACACATCCCGCGCCTGACCGAGCGTTTTTACCGCGTCGATCGCGGCCGCTCGCGCGGCACCGGCGGCACCGGCCTGGGCCTGGCCATCGTCAAACACGTGCTTGCCCGCCACCATGCCCGGCTGGACGTGCACAGCGAACTGGAGCGCGGCAGCACCTTCTCGGTGTGGTTCAACGCCGACCATCTGGCGCCGACGGCGTAAGCATTGCACATCAATCCCCCTGGGCGGCCCCACGCCGCCCAGCCGCCCGTTTGCGTATCTTCGCGTATTGTTTGCGCCTTTATCCGGTTTTAAGCTGAGCGCTTCGTCACCGCCGAAAGCCCAGTATGGATAGCTCCGACGACTACGACAGCCCGTGGAAAGAAGCTGTTGAAAGTTACTTTCCCGAGTTTATTGAGTTCTACTTTCCCGAAGCCAGCCAGCAAATAGACTGGGTGCGTGGTTACCAATTTCTCGACCAGGAACTGCGCGCCGTGGTGCAGGATGCCGAGCTGGGCAAGCGCTTTGTCGATAAATTGGCCAAAGTAGCGCTGTGCGACGGCAGCGAGCGTTGGGTGTATGTGCACCTGGAAGTACAAGGCAGCGCCCAGGCGGAATTTGCCGAGCGGATGTTTGTCTATCATTACCGGCTGTTTGACCGGTATCGGCAGCCGGTGGCGAGCTTGGCGCTACTGGCAGATACCACCGCCAGCTGGCGGCCCAGCCAGTTTGGTTATCAAGCCCTGGGTTGTTCGATTGAGTTGAATTTCCCCACCGCCAAGTTGCTGGACTACGCTACCCAGCAAGACCAGCTGTATCAAAATCCGAACCCCTTCGCCCTGGTCACCCTGGCTCACCTACTCACCCAAGCCACCCGGCAAGACATGAACGCCCGCTTCGCCGCCAAGTGGAAATTGGTGCAGTTGTTGTATCAGCGTGGCTGGGATAAACAACAGGTGATTGACTTGTTCAGTGTGCTGGACTGGATGATGCGCCTGCCGGAACAGCTGAAACGTTCGCTGTGGCACAATATCGAAGTGCTTGAGGAGCAAGAAAAAATGCGTTACGTGACTTCTGTTGAGCAGATCGGGATTGAAAAAGGCTTGTTGCAGGGCCTGATGCAAGGCCGTCTGGAAGGTGAGCAAAGCGGCATCGCCAAGGGCGAAGCCTACGCCTTGCGCCGTCTGCTGCAAAAACGCTTCGGCCCGCTGTCTGACGATGTGCTCGCCCGCCTGCAAGCCGCCAGCATCGACGAGCTGGAGCTGTGGCTGGATCGCGCCTTGGATGCCGACAGCTTGGCCGGGGTGTTTGCTCAGTAAACAGCGCGCGCTGTCACTGGCTTGCAACACAGATGTTTTAAAACAAGTCTGTTTTGCGCTTGCCTGTCTCTGCCTTGGCGCTGGTCAATCTTTGGCGCATTTCCTGCTTCCCGTTCGCCGTGCCGCTGGCATAATGGGGGGCTTGCTGCCTGCGGGCAGCCAGCGCCCGCCCTCTTCGCACCGCCAGAAAGACCCGTATGAATCGATTGCAAGCCATCCGTCCGTTCGGCCAGCGCATCTGGCTGGACAACCTGTCCCGCGACCTCTTGCGCAGCGGTGAGTTGTCCCGCTGGATCGACGAGGACGGCATTGCCGGGGTAACTTCCAACCCGGCGATTTTTCACAAAGCCATCCGCGATGACGTCCGCTATGTCAGCGCCCTGCAAGCACTCAAGGCGCTGCCCGACCTGGACGCCGAGCAGCGTTACGAACAATTGGTGATTCCTGATATTCAGGCCGCCTGCGATCTGCTGGAGCCGCAGTATCGCGCCAGCCAGGGCGACGATGGCTATGTCAGCCTGGAGGTCTCGCCGGCGCTGGCGCATGACGCCGAGGGCACGGTGGACGCCGCCCGCCGGCTGTGGACGGCGATTGACCGGCCCAACGCCATGATCAAGATTCCGGCCACCGCCGCTGGCGTCACCGCGCTGGCCACGCTGATCCGCGAGGGCATCAACGTCAACGTCACGCTGTTGTTCTCGCGCACACAAGTGGAAGCCACCTGGGCGGCGTACGAGGCCGGGCTGGCGGCGCGTCTGGCCGATGGCCAGGCGTTGGGCCGGGTGCGCTCGGTGGCCAGTTTCTTCTTGTCGCGCATCGACAGCCTGCTGGATCCGCAACTGCCCGAGGCTTTGCGCGGCAAGGCGGCGGTGGCGTTGGCGCGCGATGTTTACGCCGCTTGGCAGGCGCGGCTGGATAGCCCGCTGTGGGCGCGTTTGCGCCAAGCCGGCGCGCAGCCGCAGTGGCTGCTGTGGGCTAGCACCGGCACCAAAAATCCGGCCTATTCAGACGTGCTGTATGTCGAAAGCCTGATTGGCGGGCAGACGGTGAACACTGTGCCGGACGCCACCTTGCTGGCCTTCCGTGACCACGGCGAAGCTGCTGCCACGCTGGCCGCCGACCCGGCTGGCGCGCGCGCCGTGCTGGCGGCTGTAGCCGCCGCCGGGGTGGATCTGGAGGCCGTGGGCGAGCGCCTGCAAGTGGATGGCCTCAAGCTGTTTGATGACGCCTTTGCCGCGCTGCTGGCGCTGACGGCGTAATCCTCTGCGCTGGCTGAAAAACTGCGCCCCACCGATGATTGATCTTCATCGGTGGGGCGCGGGTGTTTTTAGCGTCGTTTACCCGACAAAGCCAGCGGGATTGACTGAATCCCGTTTGGCGAGATGAACTCAGTTCACATGCTCGGCCACCCGGCTGACCGGCTGCTGGCCATCCAGCCGTACCGGATCGAACACATAGCCCTGGCCCTTGATGCCGCGCACGCTCAGGCCCGGCAGTTTGCGGCGCAGGCGGCTGATCAGTGCTTCCAGCCGGCGCTCGTCGTAATCCCAGTAGTTGGCGCCCAGCGCTTCAATCAGGCAGCGGCGGCTGACCAGCGCGCCTTCAGCGCGGGCGGCGGCGTTCAGCACGCGGGTTTCGTTGTGGGTCAGCGCGATATGCGCGCCATTGGGCGCGGTCAGCGTCAGCGTGCGCGGGTTCAGTGCCCAGCCGGGCGGGCATTCGCCGACGGCGAGCGGCAGGCGGCGCAGCAAGGTGCGCACGGTCAGATGCAGTTCGCGCGCGTCCACCGGCTGCACCAGATAGGCATCGGCGCCGCTGCTCAGGCCGTCGATGCGGGCGTTCAGGCTGCCGTCTTCAGACAGGGCGATGATGCCCAGCTGCGGATAGCGGGCGCGCAGCTCGCGCACCATCTCCAGACCCTGGCCGTCGGGCAAATCCAGATCAATGGCCAGCACGCTGGCCGGGCGGACGGTCAGCCAGGCTTGCAGGGCAGTCCAACTGCTGTGGGTGGCAACGGTAAGGCCCTGGTGATGCAGGGCCTGGCTCAGGGTTTCCAGGGTATCGAGATGCCCGTGGGTCAGCACAATGTGCGCGTCGGTCATGGCTGTCTCCTTGCTCTTATTGGGGGATGCCAGACATTTGCAAGCGTTGTGCCAGCTATTTAATGGCTTGATTTTATTGTTTTTATTTTGATTGTTGCCGGGGCGTGACGTCAGGATGGACGAAGGCGTCCATCCTGACAAAGCCTGATGGACGCTTCGGGTCGTGTCAATGTATTTAACTTGAGTGGGCTCAGTCGCGACGGCGTGCGCTCATGGCGCCGCCAATCCGCTCCAGTTCGTCGGCGCTCAGCACCTGCTGCGCCAGCGGCAGCAACTCGCCTTCTTCGTGGTCGATATGGCCGCGATAGCGCTGCACAAAAGCCTGGCTCAGGTGGGTGTCCAGCGCGGCCGCGTCGCCAGCGTTCACCGCCAGCAGTTGCTCGCGCAGTCGCGCCCACATGCCTTCCAGGGTGATGTGCTCAATGGCGATTTCGGTCAAGAGCGGCTGGCTGTCCGGCGCGCGTGCGGCCAGCAGCGGAAACAAATCGCGCTCTTCGTCGGCGTGGTGCAGCGGGCCGGCTACGTCAAAATAGCGCAGCACGCCTTCCAGCGTGGTGACCACCACCGGTGTGACGCCGTGCTCGGCCAGATAGCCGGGCAGTTTGTCCAGCTGGGCACAGCAGCGCAGCACTTTTTGGTGGCAGCTCGTCAGCATGTCCAGCGGCGTGTCAAAACTGGCCGCCGCCGGGCTGGCGAAGGGTTCGGATGGCAACATGGCAAAACTCCAAAAGTCAAAACGGTTTGCCCAAGCCGCCCAAGCGGGCTGGGCAAACAGTTCTGCCGGGCGACGCGGTATCATCGCCGTTCTGATTGTCTGTTTCGAGCACCGATATGTCCACTGCCCTGACGCTGGGCGCCGACGGCTGGATTGACCAGGCCCGGCGCGCGCCCTCGCCCAATTGCGACGCCCAGACCGAGCCGCCGCAGCTGCTGGTGATTCACCATATCAGCCTGCCGCCCGGCCAGTTTGCCGGCGATGACATTGAGCGGCTGTTCACCAACACCTTGCCGGCAGAGGGCCACCCAGACTACAGCTGGATTTCCCAGTTGCGGGTGTCGGCGCACTGGCTGATTCGCCGTGATGGCGAGCTGGTGCAGTTTGTCAGCGCCGGCCAGCGCGCCTGGCATGCCGGCGCCTCTTGCTGGCGCGGCCGGCAGACCTGCAATGATTTCTCGCTGGGCGTCGAGCTGGAAGGCACCGGCGACACGCCGTTCACCGATGCGCAATATGCCCGGTTGGGCGAACTGGCGCGCACGCTGGCGGCGGCCTTGCCGATTGTCGAGATGACCGGTCACGAGCATATTGCGCCGGGGCGCAAAAGCGACCCCGGCCCCTCATTTGACTGGCCGCGCGCGCAAAGCGCATGCGGGCTGCCCGTCTGGTTTGGCGATCAGAGCTCGACCTGAGTGCCCATTTCCACTACCCGGTTGGCCGGAATCTGGAAGAAATCGGTCGCGCGCAGGGCGTTTTTGGATTGCAAGACAAACAGTTTTTCCCGCCAGCGCGCCATGCCGGGGCGGTCGGTGGAGATCAGCGTTTCGCGCGACAGGAAGAACGAAGTATCCATCGGCTCGAACTCCAGCCCTTGCCCTGCGCACAGGTCAAGAATCTCCGGCACATTGGGCACTTCTTTAAAGCCGTAGCGGGCCACCACCTGCCAGAAACTGTTGGACAGGCGGGTGACTTGCACCCGGTTTTCGGTTTTGACATACGGCTCGTCGATGTTCTGCACTGTCATCAGCACAATGCGCTCGTGCAGCACCTTGTTGTGCTTGAGGTTGTGCAGCAGCGCATGCGGCACGCCCAGCGTGGCGCTGTTAAGAAACACCGCCGTGCCCTGCACGCGGGTGGGCGGGTAGGTTTCCAGGTTTTCGATAAACGAATCCAGCGGCAGCGCCTGTTCCTGCAAGCGCTGGAACAGCAGCTCACGGCCACGCCGCCAGGTGCTCATGATCACAAACATCACCAGGCCAATCACCAACGGCAACCAGCCGCCAGAGAACAGCTTGAGCACATTGGCGACAAAAAACGGCACGTCAATCACCAGTAGCGCACTCAGCAAGGCCACGGCCACCGCCAGCGGCCAGCCCCATTGTCGGTGGGCCACGGTGCAGGACAAAATCGAGGTAATAATCATGGTGCCGGTGACGGCGATGCCATAGGCGGCAGCCAGGGCGCTGGAATTCTGAAAAGCCAGCACCACGATGATCACCGAGCCGAGCAAGGCCCAGTTCACGCCAGGGATGTAAATCTGGCCGATTTCATGGTCAGAGGTGTGTTGAATGGTCAAACGCGACAACAGCCCCTGCTGGATGGCCTGGCGGGTGAGCGAGAACACCCCGGAAATCACCGCCTGTGAGGCAATCACCGTCGCCGCGGTGGCCAGCGCCACCAGTGGCATGGTGGCCCAATCCGGCGCCAGGTGGAAGAACGGGTTTTCCACCGCCTCCGGGTTGCTCAGCAAATGCGCGCCCTGGCCAAAGTAGTTCAGCAGCAGGGCCGGCAGCACCAGGCTGAACCAGGCATAGCGAATCGGCTTGCGGCCAAAGTGGCCCATATCGGCGTACAGCGCCTCGGCGCCGGTCAGCGCCAGCACCACCGAGCCCAGCGCCAGCAGGCTGGCCCAGCCATGGTCGGCCAGAAAGCTCAGGCCCAGCATCGGATTGACCGCTTGCAGCACGGCCGGCTGTTTGCTGATGCCCAGCACGCCCAGCGCGCCCAGGGTGAGAAACCACAGCCCCATGATCGGGCCAAAAAACGCCCCTACTTTGGCAGTGCCGCTTTTTTGAATCAAAAACAGCGCAATCAGCACGCCCAGTGCCAGCGGCAGCACATAGGCATCCAGCTCGGGTGCTACTACCTCCAGCCCTTCGACCGCAGACAGCACCGAAATGGCCGGGGTGATCACCACCTCGCCAAAGAACAGGCCCGCGCCCAACAGGCCAAGCACCAGCACCAGCGAGCGCGGCAAGCCTTCCAGCTTGCGGCCAGCCAGCGCCGCCAGGGTGAGGATGCCGCCTTCGCCTTTATTGTCGGCGCGCAGCACAAAAGAAATGTATTTCAGGGTGACCACCACGATGATCGACCAGAAAATCAGCGACAGGATGCCGGTGACGTTGGCGACGGTGGGGGTCAGGTGGGTGTGGGCGCTGAAGCATTCTTTCAGCGTGTACAGCGGACTGGTGCCAATATCGCCGTAGACAATGCCAAGAGCGGCAAGGGTCAGCGCAGGCAGCGCCGGTTTGTGGCCGGAAGCAGAGGACATGGAAAACGCCAGTGATGTGCCAAACTGGAATGGTAGTAAGTTTACGGGGGCGCGCCAACACCTCTGTGCACCGGGCGCGACCTGGACACCTCTTAAAAGTTCATTCCGGCTCTATTGCGTTGCACAATCGCGACAAAAACCGTCCTTTTGCCCGCTGACATGCTCAGCCACGGGGCTTGCCTATGCCTGCCTGATGCGCTGCCTCTGGAGTATGCTGGCGCAATCTTGCCACCGGAGTTGCACCATGTTTGAATCCGCCGAGCTGGGCCATCGCATCGACAAGGCGCGTTTTCGTGAAGAAAGCCCGGCACTGCGCCAGGCGCTGCTGGAGGCGCAATACGAGCTGCGCGAGCGCGGGGATTTTCCGGTGATCATCATGCTCAACGGCTTTGACGGCGCTGGGCGCAGCGAAACCATGAATCTGCTGTCGTCCTGGCTGGACCCACGGCTGATCCAGATTCACACCCGCACCTCGGCCTTTGCCGACGAAGACGACGACAATCGCGGCCGGCCCTGGCTGTGGCGCTACTGGCGCGCGCTGCCACCCAAGGGGCGCATCGGCCTGATGTATGGCTCGTGGTATTCCGACATCCTGTTTGGCCAGGTCAACGGCCACCTGGACAGCGAAACCGCCGCCCACCGGGTCAGCGAAGTGCTGCGGCTGGAACGCCAACTGGTGGCCGAAGGCGCGCTGATCATCAAGCTGTGGCTGCACCTGTCGCGCGAGAAACAGAAAAAACGCCTGAAAGCCCTGGAGCACGACCCGGCTACCCGCTGGCGAGTGCGCGCGCAGGACTGGCGGCATTACAAGCAATACGCCGATATCCGTCGCCACGCTGAACACATCCTGCGCCGCACCAGCACGGGTGAAGCGCCATGGGTGATTGTCGAGGGCGAGGACGACAACTACCGCCACCTGACCATCGGCCATGTCATCTTGCAAGCCTTGCGCGCCCGACTGGATGCTGCGCCACTGACCCACCCACGCGCCGAAGCGCCGCCCTTGCTGCCGCCATTGGACGGCCTGCAGCTACTGGACACCCTCCAGCTGGATCAACCGATGGGCAAGGCCGACTATCAGCGCGAGCTGGAACACTGGCAGGCGCGGCTGAACCGACTGACCCGTCACCCGGATTTTGCCCGTCGCGCGCTGGTGGCGGTGTTTGAGGGCAATGACGCTGCCGGCAAGGGCGGCGCCATCCGCCGCATTGCCACCGCGCTGGACGCCCGTGCCTATCGCATCGTGCCGATTGCCGCGCCCTCCGAAGACGAACGCGCCATGCCGTGGCTGTGGCGTTTCTGGCGACAGGTGCCCAGCCACGGCAACATCACCATTTTTGACCGCTCCTGGTATGGCCGTGTGCTGGTGGAGCGGGTGGAAGGCTTTGCCCGCGAGCACGAATGGCTGCGCGCCTACGGCGAGATCAACGACTTCGAGCACCAGTTAGCTGACGCCGGGGTGATGGTGGTCAAGTTCTGGCTGGCCATCAGCCACGATGAACAACTGGCGCGCTTTCAGGCGCGCGAACAAACCGGCTTCAAGCGCTTCAAGATCACCGAGGAAGACTGGCGCAACCGGGAAAAATGGCTGGCTTACAAAGATGCGGTGTGCGACATGATCGACCGCACCAGCACACAAACCGCGCCGTGGACCTTAGTAGAAGCCAATAACAAGCACTACGCCCGCATCAAGGTGCTGCGCACGCTGTGCGAGCGGCTGGAAAGCCAGTTGGACACCACGCCGGAAGACGACGCCGCCGGCTGATGGCGTCAGGGCCGAGTGGCCGGTGACGTTGAAACACCACGGCGCCGGCTAGCAGGTGGCTACTCGTTGGTCTGGCTGATCCAGGCCAGCTCACATTCGCCGTCTACCGTGTCGTCATCTGTGGCCTGTCGCCGCCACTGGCAGGCGGTGGGCAACATCAGACCGGGCAGGCTGGCCAGCGGCGCCAGCATGTCGGCTAAGTGGCGGGGATGGCTGAGTCTCAGCTGGATGTGCAACAGACTGTGCGCCAGTGGGGCATCGGGTGGCCACGGCCAGGATAGCCGCTGGCGTGGGCCCAGTTGGGCGCGGGCGTGCTGTACGCCAGGCTGGCGCGGCAACTGGGCCAGAATATCCAGGGCGGCCAGCCGGTTTTCTGGCGCCAGCCAGCCGCGCTGGCGCAGGGTGTGCCACAAGGGCGTGTCGTGCTCGTGCTGCTGCTGGCGTTGTTGCAAGGCTGCTTGCTGCGCCTGGGCGTGGGCGGCCAGGGTGCGCTGCTGGCTTAGCCGGGCGTCGGCCACCCGCCAGTGGCGCCAGCCGGCCCAGACGATCCCCAGGCCCAGCGCCAGACTGAGCGCCACCAGCAGGCAGCGCCAGGGAAGGCCGGTGGGTCGGGCGGGCCATTTCATTGGCCCGCCTTTCGGGCCGGCAGGGTCAGCTGCACGACAAACCGCACGACCTCCTCGCTTTGGCTGTGCAAGGTGGCTTCCGCGCGGGTATCGAAGGGGGCGTGGCTGAGCGTGGCATTCCAGCCAGCTTGCCGGCAGGCGGCCAGCAACTGCTCCAGCTCGGCCAGCGCCTGACGGGCGGAAAGGGTTGCGTCGGCGCGCAATTCCAGTTGCACATGGGCGCCACTGCCCTGACTGAGCCGGGCAGGGTCGGCGCGCCAGTGCAAGGCCGTAACTGACAGCGCTGGCCGGCGGGCCAACTGTTCGGCCAGGGCATCCAGATCGTCGCCCAGGCGTGGCCAGCGCGTGCGCAATATCAGCAGGCTGTTCAGGGCGGCGCGGCGTGCCTGCGTGACTTCTGCCGGGCCCAGGCTGGCTGCCAGTTGCTGGTTGCTGGCGTGCAGGGCGCGGGTGTGCTCGGCCAACTGGGCCGCCTGCCGGTTCAGCGCTTCGCCCCAGGCAAACCAGCCACCGCCCAACACGGCAGCGGCCAGACTGATGGCCAGGGTCAGCCGGCGGCTGCGGGGCGAACATTGCCCCAGTTGTGGCCGCGATGTGCCGGGTGGCCAGCGATAATCGCCCGGCTGGCGGCTTAGCTGTGCGCTCAGCCAGTCCGGCCAGCCGGATTCAAGCGGTGCTTGCTGGCGCTGAAAGCCCGCCAGGGCTGGATGGTGAACCAGACTGTCGTCCTCCCCGGTTTGCCAGAGGGTGGGGATGCCGTGGGCCGGGTAATCCGGCTGGCTGGCAAAAAAATCCAGCACCTGGCTGATGTCCTCCCCGGCCGGGCCGACCTGGCGGCTGTGGCGCACCCGGCCATCCTGTAGCCAGCTCAGTCGGGCGCTGGCCAGGCCAGGTTGCAATAGCAGCGCCGGGCCGTGGCTGGCGCCCAGCGTGCGCGCCAGCGGCTCGCCCAGCCAACTGGCTGAATACAGCGCCACAGGCGGGGCTGCGCCATGTGTCAGCAGGTGCAGCCAGGCGGGCAGTGAGCCCTGCATTGGCACTCCACACAGCTGCAACACGGTGTCGTCTGCCAAACCCGGCCGCCAGCGCCAGCCCACCAGCGCATCGGCAGCAAACTGGTTGCGCCGGCATTGCTGCGCCAGTGCGCGTCGATCATGCCAGCGCAAGGCCGGGGTGTGCTGCTCGTGCAGGGTTTCGCAGGCCAGGTCGATCAGCACCCGGCTGTGTGCTTCACCATGACTCTCACCCAGGCAGCGCAATAGCGCGGCGTGGCCTTCGGCGTCGGCAGCAAAACGGCGTGGGGCGGCTGGGCTGGCAAACAGGGGCCAGGCCCAGGCGGCGGTATCGCCCAGCACGATGATCCATTCGTGAGTTTTGCCGGCCTTCATGCGCTGGCGCCCAGCCGGGTGAGCGCGCTGTATACCGGGCCGAGTACAGCGCTGACCATCCACAACAGCAGGCCGCCCAGCAGCACGGTCAGGGTGGGTTCCAGCAGGGTCAGCAGCCGCTCGCTGGCCAGACGCACCTCCCGCTGATAACTGTCGCTGACCTGGGCCAGCGCCCGAGCCAGTTCGCCACTGCTTTCTCCTACGCGCAGCATGCGCAAGGCCAGCGGCGGCAAGATGCCGACGGCGGCAAAGCCATCGCTCAGGCCGCTGCCGTTGGCGATATGGCGACGCGCCAGGCTGACGCCATGACGCAGCACTTGGTTGTCGATGACGGCCTCGCCCACCCGCAAGGCATCCAGCAAGGGCACGCCGGAGGCACTCAACATGGCCAGGGCCTCGGCAAAGCGGGCCAGCTCACGCTTATGCTGCAAGGGGCCCCAAAGTGGCAGGCGCAAGGCCAACTGATCGCGTGCTGTCGCCAGCCAGGGCCACTGTCGCGCCAGCCAGGGCAGGCCGATTGCCAGCGCCAGCCCAGCCACGGCCAGTGGCGCGCCGTACTGTTGCAGCAGGGCTGATGTGGCCAGCAGCGCCTGGGTGCTCCACGGCAGTGATTCTCCGGTGCTGGCCAGCAGGTCGGCCAACTGGGGCACCACCTGGGTCAGCATCAGGGCGGCCACCAGCAACACCAGCACCAGCACAAAGGCCGGGTAGAGCAGGCTTTTGCGCAGATGGGCGCGCAAGGCCTCGTCGCGACGCAGGCTGTCGGCCAGACGCGCCAGGGTGGAGGCCAGTTCGCCGGCGGTTTCACCGGCCTGCACCAGGCCGCAGAGCAGGGGCGAAAAACTTTCTGCTTGCGCGGCCATGGCTTCGGACAGGCGTTGGCCATCGTGCACCGCGTCCACCAGCATGGCCATGGCGTCGCGCGGGCGGCGATGGTCTTGGGCATCACGCACACTGCCCAGCGCATCCAGCAGCGGCACCCCGGCGCGCAGCAGTTGTTCCAGATGAAAACACCATTCCGCCTGTTCGCTGGCGGTCAGCCCGCGCGTCGCCCGGCATGGCCTGGCGCGCAGCAAGGTCAGGCCATTGCGCGCCAGGCGCTGTGCCAGCGCGGCATCGTTGGCTGCCTGACGCACGCCGTGCACCACCCGGCCATCGGTATGCACGGCACGAAACCGGTAGCGGCGCATCGCTCAGTCCTCACCGGCCCGGTGGCCCAGGTCCACCACGCGCAAGGCCTCGTCCAGGGCCACTTCGCCGGCCAGCACCCGGCTGCGCATGGCCTCGGCCAGCGGGATGAAGCCCTGTTGGCCAGCATGGCGGCGCAGGTCGGCCAGCGGCGCGCGTCGGCCGATCATGGCGTCCAGCTCACTGTCGATGTCGAGGATTTCCAGCACTGGCAGCCGGCCACGATGGCCATCGTGGCGGCACAGCGGGCAGCCACGGGCACGGTAGAGCATGGCCTGGTCGGCCGCTGCTCCCAGCAAGCGGCGCGCCCGGCTATCGGTGGGCACCGGCTGCCGACAAGCGGGGCACAGTGCCCGCACCAGTCGCTGGCCCACCACGCCAATCAGATTGCCGGCCAGCATGTCCGGCCCGACCCCCAGGTCCAGCAGGCGGGGAATGGCGCCCAGCGCCGAATGGGCGTGCAGGGTGCTGAGCACCAGATGGCCGGTCATCGCCGCCCGGAACGCCATGCGCGCAGTGGCTTCGTCGCGGATTTCACCCACCAGCAGAATGTCTGGATCCTGGCGCATCAGTGCGCGGATACCGCTGGCAAAATCCAGCTTGAGGGCTTCATTCACCGGTGTTTGCCGCACCATGGGCAGTGGATATTCCACCGGGTCTTCCAGCGTCATGATGTTGACCGTGCTGTCATTCAGATGCGCCAGCATGGCGTACAGCGTGGTGGTTTTGCCGGCGCCAGTGGGGCCGGTGACCAGCAGCATGCCTTCCGGGCGCGCCAGCATGCGGGTGAGCTGGGCATGCTGGGTGGAGGTGGTCAGGCTGGCCAGTGTGGGCAGGCCGCGGGCACGGTCGAACAGCCGCAGGCTGAGGTTTTCGCCGTGCAGGGTGGGTAGGCAGGCCACCCGGATGTCCAGGGTGCGGCCGGCCACCTGCATGGACAACTGGCCATCCTGCGGGGCGCGTTGCTCGGCAATATTGAGCCCACCCATCACCTTCAGCCGCACCAACAAGGGGGGCCAGTGCGCCTTGCGCAGGCTGCGCGCCGGGCGCAGTACGCCGTCGATGCGGTAGCGGATGCGCACAAAGCCTGCCTCTGGTTCCAGGTGGATATCCGATGCGCCCAGGCGGGCGGCATCTTCAATCAGTGCCTGTGCCAGTCGTACGGCGGGGGCTTCGCCATCCTGCTGGCCGCTGCGCCATTCGGTCAGTACGGCGCTCAGGGTATCCGGGGCGCCATAGGCGCGGTCCAGCGCTTGCAGAATGTCGGCTTCATCGGCCAGTTGCACATGCACCCGCGCCACCTGTCCCTGACTGGCCGCCACCAGTTGATCGTGCGCTCGCAGGTCGGCGGGTCGGGCGCTGGCGATGGTCAGGGTCTGGTTGGCCGGCGCATAGCGCAGGGGCAGTATGCGCAGCTGGCGCGCCCAGTGCGCTGGCACCACCGCCAGTGCGGTGCTGTCGGCCACCAGTGCCCGCGCTTCCAGGCTATCCAGGCCCAGCAACTCGGCCAGGGTGTCACGCAGCACGCCATCGGGCACAAAGCCCAGTTGCGCCAGCGCCTGCTCCAGTGGTCGCCCGGCGTGGACTTCGGCCTGGGCGATGTCCAGTTGGTCGGCGTCCAGCCAGCCCCGCGCCAGCAAGGTGTCGCCCAGCCGGGCCGCCAGCGCGCTCATGGGTGTTCTCCCGCCCGTTGTTGCCAGTGCTGGGCGGCAACGTGCTCGCCTGCGGCGGTCAGCGCCAGCGCCAGATTGTGCGCCAGCGTCGGATCGGGGGTGTGGGCATAGGCACGTTGGTAAGCGGCGATGGCTGGCCACCATTGGCCGCTTGCCAGTAGCTGGTTGCCGGTTTGCCAGGCCTCGGTGTCGGGGGCGCTGGCGAGGGCGTTTGTCGTTCTGGCGACAGTTGGATCCCGACGCAAGCCGGCCGGGCGCGCCCATGGGTCGGTGGCCGGGGTGGTGGCTGGCGCGGGCGGGGCGATCGACTCGTCGGTGATGGGGGCCGACCTGGCCAGTGGGGCGGGTTCGGCCAGGGCGATCGGGTCAGCTGGCGTGGCAGCTGGCATTGGCGCTGCCGTGGCCTGGGTCGGGGCTTGGGCTTCAATAATGGGAGAAAATGCAACCTGCCAGTAAGCGACTGCTACGGCCAGGCTGATGACGGCCAAGCCAATCCATGCGCCCGTGACTTTCCGGCCATATTGCCATTGCCCCACGGGTGGGCGGGGAGCGGCAGCCACTGGTGGCGGTGTGTTGACGGCGGCGGTCAATGCGGTGACTGGCGGGCTGGTCGGTGTGGGGTTGGCCACCGCTGGTGCCGTTGGCTGGGCCTGCGGTGGCGGACTGATGGAGGGGGCTGCGGGCGGATGCAGCGATGCTCCTGGCACGCCAAGATGCCAGCCGGACGGGTGGCTCATCGTTCGCTCCCGTTGAAAAACCCGGCATCGGGCAGTGCGCCGGCCAGCCCGGCCAGATCCCCGCCATGCACCGCAGGGTGTTCCACCAGAGTGGGGCGCAAAAACACCACCAGTTCGGTGCGCACCAGCCGGTCGGTTTTGTGACTGAACAAGCGGCCAATGCCGTCCAGCATGCCCAGGCCGGGCAGGCCGTCGCTTTGATTATCCAGCCTGTCCTGGATCAATCCGCCCAATACGCCAATCTGGCCACTCATCAGCCGCAGGGTGGATTCCAGCTCGCGCACTTGTACGCGCGGAATCGGGCTGTTCACCCGAGCGTCGGCCAGCGTCACCGCCGGGTCGCTGACATAGCCGGTGATCTGGGTGATGGTGGGGCGCACATGCAGCGAGACTTCGCCATTGGCGCTGATTTGTGGCTGCACGCTGAGCACGATGCCTTCGGGCACGGTATGCAGCGTGCTTTCGTAGTCCACCCGGTCGGGTTTGTCGGCGCCGCCCTCGGTGCGGCGCACCTTGAGGGTGAAATATGGCATGTCGCGCACCACTTTCAGCAGTGCTGCCTGATTGTTCAAGGCCATCAGCTTGGGGCTGGACAGCACCCTGGTGCGGCCAAAATGCTCCAGCAGCTTCACCGCCGAAGTCAGCGAGCCGCTGTGGTAATACAGCAAAGACACCGGATTGGCCCCCAGCGCCCGATCCAGCGGCATCGTGCCGCGCAGGGCAGTGTCTGACAGCAGATTGCTGCTGTTTTGTACAAACTGCGGCGAAGCGCTGCCGGTCAGCCGCGACCAATCCACCCCGGTTTCAAATTCTCGGGCCAGTTCCACTTCGACGATGGTGGCCTCGATCAACACCTGACGGCGGGCGCTGTGAGCAATCTGGCGCAGAAAGCGCCCAACCAGCGCGTGCTGGCGACGGGTGGCGCGCACCGCCAGCACCCCGGTTTCCAGGTGCAGGCTGACGCGCACGGTTTTGTCTTCGCTGCGCGTTTGTCGCTGGCCGGGCTGTACGCGGGTGTGGCTGAACTTGCTGTGTTCGCCATCGCGCACGGTGACGCCATTTTCGGGCGCCGTGCCCTGGTTGGCTGATGGCGGATTCAGCTTGCGCGAGCGGGTCTGGCTGTCGGTGTGGGTGGTGGTGTCGCGGATTTCCTGTTCGCGGTCGATGGTGACGATCTGCACGGTTTCATCCTCACGGCGCAACAGCTCTTCCAGGCTGCTCAGCAGCGAACGCCAAAAGCGATGCTGGCTGCTGCTGCGCAACTGGGTGCCGGATTGGCTGGCGCGGGCATCGCTGCCCTGGTTTGCGCTGGCCGACACCACTGACGTGACTACGCCGCTTTCGCCGCGCGCCTCCCGCTCAATGGCCACGTAATCGACCATATACGATTCGACATAGGGCAAATCAGGGGTAATCAGGTAGGTGTCGCCCTCGTGTCGCCAGCGGATGTCCACCTGCTGGGCAATGCGTTCCAGCAGTGCTGGCAAGGGCTGGCGAATGGCGTGCAGGGTGACCACGCCATTGATGGCGGGATGCACGTCCATGTTCACCTTGGCGTCACGCGCCAGGTTGATCAGGATTTGCTGCACTGGCGAGGCAATGACATTCAGGCTGAAGGTGGGTGTAGTGATTGCCGCTGGGGCCGGCGGAGGCAGTGGGGCTGGTGGACGCATGGCCGGCGCTTCGGCGCGCATCAGGTGCTCGCTGGGCGCCGGGACAGGCGTGTGCTGGCAGGCCGTCAGCAGCATGGCACACAGCCAGAAGGCCCGTTTCATCGTCCGGACCTGCTGCGTGGCAACATGCCAACAGGGAACCTAATGTACCGATGCTCGCTCCATCTCATGCACACTGCAACACACGGCATTGTTGACCCCCTGGCCAAGCTGGCTTTGCACGCACTGATAACGTTAGAATGGCCGGCCGGCTCCCATGTCTGCGTGGTATCGCCAGTCTCTGGCGCGACGCGCAATGGGCACTTCGCGATCGGCTTTGGCTATCTTAATGGCGTTTTACGCCTACGACATAATCCGATGTGCATGAGGCAGCAATTTTATTGCTGTGATGTGCAAAAAAGCCGCACTTTCCCGTGGCGTATGCGCACAAGTGCGCGCCGGGCCTGTTTTTTCTGCAACCGCAACGAGATTGACACACACGGTGGAACCAGACGCTTTCATTGAGCTGGACAAGGTCAGCTTTGCCTATGGCTCGCGCCGCATTCTGGACGGCGTCAGCCTGCGCATTGCGCGCGGCAAGCTCGCCGCCATCATGGGCGGCAGCGGCAGTGGCAAAACCACCTTGCTGCGGCTGATTTCCGGCCAGGTCAAACCCGACAGCGGCCGCGTCTGGGTGGATGGCCAGGACGTGGCCAAGCTCAACACTGCCGGCCTGTACGCCATGCGCCGGCGCATGGGCATGCTGTTTCAGTTTGGCGCGCTGTTTACTGATTTATCCGTGCAGGACAACGTCGCCTTTCCGCTGCGCGAACACACCGGCCTGCCAGACACGATGATTCGCGATCTGGTCTTGATGAAACTGCAAGCCGTCGGCCTGCGCGGCGCGGCCGGGCTGATGCCGGCCGAGCTGTCTGGCGGCATGGCACGGCGGGTGGCGCTGGCGCGCGCCATTGCACTCGACCCCGACCTGATGCTGTACGACGAGCCCTTCACCGGCCTGGACCCCATCGCCCTGGGCACCATTGCCGCGCTGATCAAGCGTCTGAACGACGCGCTGGGCGCTACGGCGGTGATGGTGACCCACGATGTGCATGTGTCGCTGAACGTGGTGGACGAGGTGTATTTCGTCGCCGACGGCAAAATTGTCGCCAGCGGCACGCCCGATCAAGTGCGCCACAGCGCCGACCCGTTTGTGCGCCAATTTGTTGACGGCCAGCCGGACGGCCCGGTGCGCCTGCATTACCCGGCCGAGGATTACGCCTCGCAGCTGGGCCTGGGAGGCCGCCATGGCTGATTCTTCCTCGCGCAACCTGTTTGCCGCATTTGGCCACCGCCTGATTGAAGCGGTGTGGAAGCTCGGTTTTGTCTGCCGCTTTTTTGCCGCCATCCTGCGCGACTCTGGCGCCAGCCTGCGCCGTTTTCCGCTGGTGATTCGCGAAATCTATTTTGCCGGCGTGCTGTCGATGATCATCATCGTGGTGTCTGGCATGTTTGTTGGCATGGTGCTGGGCTTGCAGGGCTATTCCACCCTGGTGCGCTTTGGCTCGGCCGATGCACTGGGCGCGCTGGTGGCACTGTCCTTGCTGCGTGAACTCGGCCCGGTGCTGGCGGCGCTGCTGTTCGCCAGCCGCAGCGGCTCGGCCATCACCGCTGAAATCGGCCTGATGAAGGCCACCGAACAACTGGACGCCATGGCGGTGATGGCGGTCAACCCGATTGCCCGCGTGGTGGCGCCGCGCTTTTGGGCCGGCGTGCTGTCCATGCCGGTGCTGGCGGCCATCTTCAATGTGATGGGGATTTTTGGCGGCTATTTTGTCGGCGTTACCCTGATCGGCCTTGATCACGGCACCTTTTGGTCACAAATGCAAAATGCCGTGGACTGGCACACCGACATCGTCAATGGCCTGATCAAAAGCCTGGTGTTTGGCGCGGCAGTGTCGCTGATTGCCGTGTTTGAAGGCTTTGACGCCAAACCCACCGCCGAAGGGGTGTCTTCGGCCACCACGCGCACCGTGGTGACCTCGGCGCTGACCATTCTGGCGCTGGACTTTGTATTGACAGCTTTCATGTTCTAACCGCGAACAAGACTGAGAATTTGAGATGAAACGCGCTACGATTGATTTATGGGTGGGGATTTTTGCCGCGCTGGGCTGCGCCGCCGTGCTGTTTCTGGCGCTGAAAACCGCCAATTTGACCGTGGGCAGCGGGAGCAATGGCACCTATTCGCTGTACGCCGAGTTCGACAATATTGGTGGGCTGAAAGTCAAAGCGCCGGTGAAGATGGCCGGCGTGGTGGTGGGACGCGTCACCGACATCCGTCTGGACAACAAATCGTTCCGCGCCCGCGCCACCCTGGAAATGGACAAGCAATACCAATTCAGCCGCGATGTATCGGCCGAAATCCTCACCTCCGGCTTGCTGGGCGAGCAATACATCGGCCTGTTGCAAGGCGGTGATCCAGACAACCTGGCGGCTGGCGACACCATCAAGCTGACCTCCTCGGCGCTGGTGCTGGAGCAGCTGATTGGCAAATTCATGCTCAATGCCGCTGAAAAACCGGCCGCACCGGCCGATAGCCATTAAGCGTTGTCGGTTCTGATCTCCGGACAACGCCACGAATACACGATAAATACACGGGATACCAAAAAATGAAGAATCTTCTGGGCAAGTTACTGATCTGCTGTGCCTTTGTGTCGTTTTCGCTGCACGCCATGGCGGAAACCCCAGACGAACTGGTGCGCGACACCTCGCGCCAGGTGCTGGACGTGCTCAAGCGCGACAATGGCAAAAACACCAAGAACATCCGTGCTGAAGTGGAAGCGCTGGTGCTGCCCAAGTTCGACTTCACCCGCATGACCGCGCTGGCGGTAGGCCGTGGCTGGCGTGATGCCACGCCAGACCAGCAAAAACAGCTGACCGACCAGTTCCGCATGCTGCTGGTGCGCACTTATTCGTCCACCATGACCCGCTTCAAGAACGCCCAGATCACCGTGCAGGCCAGCGCCCCGGCCGCTGATGCGCGTGAAGTCACCGTGCGCTCGGAAGTCGAGCTGCCGGCCAACGCTGGCGACAAGCGCAGCGCCCAGGTGGACTACACGCTGATCAAAACCCCCACCGGCTGGCGCGTCTACAATGTCAGCATCGAAGGCGCCAGCCTGGTGACCATCTATCGCAACAACTTCAACGACATCCTGCGTCAGGGTGGCCCGGACGCGCTGATTCAGTCGCTGAAGGACAAAAACGACGCCTTGTCCGGTGGCAAGCATGCCAGCAACTGACGATGGCCTGACCCTGGCGCTGTCTGGCCCGGTCACCTTCGCCCACACCGCCCGCCTGGCGCGCGAGCTGCGCCCGCGCGCAGCGGCCGCCCGCGTGCTGGATTGGTCTGCCGTCACCCAGGTGGATTCTTCCGCCGTGGCGCTGATTCTCGAACTGGCGCGCGCCGCTGGCCACGGCCACACCCTGCGCCAGCCGCCGGCTGGCTTGTCCAGCCTGATCACCCTGTATGGAGTGGAAGACCTTGTTCGCGCACCGTGACCCCCGACGCGCTCGCCGCGTCCTCCCGGCTCTGTTGGCCGTCAGCCTGCTGGCAGGCTGCGCCGCCGCCACCCCACAAAACCGCTTCGACCCCTACGAAGCTGCCAACCGCAAGGTTCACGCTTTTAACGACGTGGTTGACCGCGCCGCCCTGCAACCGCTGGCGCGCGGCTATCGCGCCGTGACGCCCGAGCCGGCGCGAGCGGCGGTCAGCAATGTGTTTGGCAACCTGGAAGACGTGGTCAGTGTGGTCAATCACCTGCTGCAAGGCCAGTTTGCCCGCGCCAGTTCCGACCTGATGCGCGTCGCACTGAATTCCACCCTGGGCCTGGGCGGGCTGATCGACATCGCCACCCCGGCGGGCCTGCCCTCGTACAAGACTGGCTTTGGCGAAACCCTGGGCCGCTGGGGCTACCAGAACAGCGCCTATGTGGTGCTGCCGCTGCTGGGGCCTTCCACCGTGCGCGACACGGTCGGCCGCGCCGCCGACATTGCCAGCAATCCGCGCACCTATCTGCTGCCAGAACCCGCCGACGCCAACGTGGCCACCGGGGTGAATCTGCTCAGCCAGCGCGCCAATGCACTGGAACTGACCGATGCCGCCGACGAAGCCGCGCTGGACAAATATTCGTTCACCCGCGACGCCTACCTGCAATACCGCCGCACCCGTATCGGCGCAGCGGACAGCCCGGCAATGAACGACGAACCTTCCATCGACGCGCTGGTGCCGCCAGAAGCGCCGGCCAAATAAGTGCCGCTCACAAACGCACTTGCCGTGCCGCGCTGCAAGTGGCCGACATACGCCTATGTGCTGGAAAACGGCCAGGTGCACATGCACGGCCCGGCGCGAGAACTGGCGGATGACCCTCGCGTGGTCGAGGCGTATCTGGGGCTGGGGAGCAAGCATCAGGCGATGTTGAGCAGTTGAGGCTTTTCGGTAAAACCGCTGTAGACGGCCCGATGATCGGGCCGTTTTTTTGTGCGCCAAAGTGCGGGGATTCCAAACGCAGAACGCTGGTGCGCTGTGGATGGCGCGCTATGCGTGGTGATGGCGCAGCGAGGTGGCTGAAATGGGGTAATCGTGGTGGGAAATGGGGTAACGAGCATGCTTAATACCCCAATTTACGGTAGCATTACCCTATTCTTTCACTTGCCCAGTATTTGTCCATGCACTCTCTCTCGCCAGACTACCTTGCCAAGCTGCGCTTTGACGCACAGCAGTTGGCAACATTGCGCGCCTTGGGGGAATGCAGAGGCAAGCAGCAGCTTTTTGTGGTGCAGTCGCCCGAGGTCTTAAGCGATCTGCGACAAGTGGCTGTGGTCGAGTCCACCGAGTCGTCAAACCGCCTGGAGGGTGTGGTGGTGGCGCCTCATCGGCTCAAGTCACTGGTGCTCAAGAATGCCACGCCGCAAAGCCGTTCCGAGCAGGAAGTGGCAGGTTACCGCGATGCCTTGGGGCTGATCCACGAAAGTGGCGAGCAGATGCCGTTTTCGGAGGGCACGGTCTTGCAGCTTCACGGCATGTTGTACCGCTACATGCCGCAATCTGGCGGACATTGGAAGGCCACGAACAACGACATTGTCGAGCGCCACCCCGATGGCAGCTCACGCATTCGCTTTCGGCCAGTCGCCGCACACCTTACCCCTATTGCGGTGGCGGACCTGATTGCGCGCTACCGCTTTGCTTTGGACCAGCATTTGGCCGACCCCTTGGTGCTGGCGCCGCTGGCCATCCTCGATTTTCTGTGCATCCACCCCTTCCCGGATGGCAATGGCCGCATGGCACGGCTGCTGACTTTGCAGCTGCTCTATCACTTCGGCTATGCCGTAGGCCGCTTCATCAGCCTGGAGCGTACCTTTGAAGAATCGAAGGAAAGCTACTACGAAACGCTGGAGGCCAGCTCTCAAGGTTGGCACGAGGCTGCGCACAACATCGCCCCGTGGCTCAACTATTTCTGGGGGGCACTGCTGCGCGCCTACAAAGAATTCGAAGAGCGCGTAGGCGCCATTGAGCACGGACGAGGCGCCAAAGGCGAGCGCATTCGCGCAGAGATTCTCAAACGCCAACTGCCTTTCTCTATCTCGGACATCGAAGAAGCCTGCCCCGGCATCAGCCGCGACATGGTGCGAGTTGTGTTGCGCGCTATGAAAATGGAGGGGTTAATCACGCCAACAGGCAAAGGGCGTGCAGCGAAGTGGTTACACATCGAGGCTGAGGAACAAACCTAAATGCAACAGCTTCTGACACAACATCAAAGTCTGTACTATGCGTGGCAGCTAACCCGGCGCACGGCCTCGCGAAATCGATCTGGTGGCAGATCGCTTGGTCAGCGTGGCTCAAGCAGTTCAATGGAACAAGCAAGCTCGCCGCGTTTTTGAGAACAAAGCGGACTGTCTATCTGTGAAAAGCCGTTTGATGGCGGCCTTGGCGCAGCCAAACCAGCGAGGAGATCACATAGTGCAAGCCAACATCAAAGGTCTGGTAGACCGGCTGGAGCTGTCCCAAGCCAAGGCCATGATGCCTTTGTACGAGGCCATTTCCAACGCCGTCGATGCTATATGAAGCGCATCAAGACGGCTTTAGCAATCACACGATTCACATTCAGCCGGGTGCGTTCGATGACCTTGCTCCTCAGCGTGGAGAAGGCTATTGCAAGAATCTCGCGTGCAGCAACGGCTACATCGAAATTATTTTCTATGACAAGCTTCTGAGGGATGCAGCGCGCAGAAATCGCGCACTCTTCGAGAAGCGTGGTCTGCACAAGAATTAAGGCGGCAAGACTATGAGCAAACAAAAACTAGAACTTAATTGGATCGGCAAGGAAAAGCGCCCCAAGCTGGAGCCGCGCATCCTGCTCGAAGACCCGGAGAAGTCCTACCACGCCACGCATCGTGTGACTGGGAACGACATCTTTGATAACAGATTGATTTTCGGTGACAACCTGCTGGCGCTTAAGGCGTTGGAGCAAGAATTCGCGGGGCGTGTGAAGTGCGTCTTTATCGACCCGCCGTACAACACGGGCAGTGCGTTCACCCATTACGATGATGGGCTGGAGCATTCGATCTGGCTGGGGCTGATGCGTGACCGCCTTGAGATCATCCGGAGCTTGCTGGCAGATGATGGTTCGCTATGGATCACCATCGATGACAATGAATGCCATTACCTGAAAGTGTTGTGCGACGAGGTGTTTGGGCGAGCAAATTTTGTGGCAAACGTAGTTTGGCAAAAGAAATATGCCGTTGCCAATGATCACAAAACTATTGCCCCCATGCACGATCACTTACTCGTTTATCACAAGAGTGATCGGTGGCAGCGGAATCTTATTCCGCGAACTGCGGATAAAGATCGCCAATACAAATATGAAGATGAAAAGGGCGTATTTCGTCCAGACAACTACACCTGCAGCAAATCTGCAGATGAGCGTCCCAATCTCTATTACGCAATCGTGCAGCCGAATACTGGCGAAGAAATTTGGCCAAGTAAAACACGTGTTTGGTCCTACTCGAAGGAAGAGCACCTCAGGCATGTAGCTGAAGGCTTCATTTATTGGGGAAAAGATGGGCTTGGCAAGACTCCATCCTTCAAGCGGTACAAACATTTATTGCGCAATCAGGGAGTGGTTCCTCAAACTCTGTGGACGCACGAATATGCAAGCCACACCGACGCTGCTCGGAAAGAGGTTCGCGCGGTTTTGGGCAGCTCATCATTGGCCGATGATTTCATTACCCCCAAGCCAGAAGGTCTAATTCAACGCGTACTGGAGATCGCCACCAATCCCGGCGACCTAGTTCTCGACTCCTTCGCTGGCTCAGGCACCACCGGCGCAGTTGCCCACAAAATGGGCCGTCGCTGGATCATGGTCGAATTAGGCGAGCATTGCCACACTCACATCATCCCGCGCCTGAAAAAGGTGATTGACGGAGAAGACAAGGGCGGCATCACCGAAAGCGTGAACTGGCAAGGCGGCGGTGGCTTCCGCTACTACAAGCTCGCCCCTAGCCTGATCGTCAGCGACCGTTGGGGCAATCCGGTTATCAACCCCGAATACAACGCCGCTATGCTGGCCGAAGCCCTTGCTAAGTTAGAAGGCTTCACCTACGCCCCATCAGAGGTGCATTGGTGGCGGCACGGGCACTCCAGCGAGCGGGACTTCATCTACGTCACCACGCAGAACCTGTCGGCGGAGCAACTGCAAGCGCTGTCGGACGAAGTGGGCAACGATCACAGCCTGCTGGTCTGCTGCGCGGCCTTCCACGGGGTCACCGCAGCCAAAGCATCCGAACGCTGGCCGAACCTGACACTGAAGAAGATTCCGAAGATGGTGCTGGCCCGCTGCGAGTGGGGTCATGACGACTACAGCCTGAATGTGGCGAACCTGCCGATGGCGAAACCAGAAGCAGAAGCGCCTCCAACCCCGCCCTCTCCCAAAGGGCGAGGGAGAAAAGCAGACGTCACGCCTGACCTGTTTGGGGACAGCGGGGAGGAGGCGTGATGAACAAAAAT
Source organism: Rivihabitans pingtungensis (assembly GCF_003201855.1). Taxonomy (GTDB): domain Bacteria; phylum Pseudomonadota; class Gammaproteobacteria; order Burkholderiales; family Aquaspirillaceae; genus Rivihabitans; species Rivihabitans pingtungensis. The sequence continues at coordinate 126,882 of NZ_QJKI01000006.1, forward strand.
GTTGCGGTGATTCCCGCCGATTACGCCGCCTGGCTGGCCGAGATCAAGACCCGCGTGACGGCAGCCCGTCAGCGTGCGGCGCTGGCTGCGAATGCGGAATTGATTCGCCTCTACTGGCAGATTGGCCGGGACATTCTGGAGCGGCAGGCCCGACAGGGCTGGGGCAGCAAGGTCATTGAGCGGCTGGCGCGTGACCTGCGCGAAGCCTTTCCGGAGATGAAGGGGTTTTCCAGCAGCAACGTGAAATACATGCGCTATTTCGCCGAGCACTGCCCCGACCTCCGATTTGGTCAGCAGCCTGCTGACCAATTGCCCTGGTTTCACCTGGTCACCCTGCTGACCAAGGCGCAACCCGCCGACCGCGAATGGTATGCCGGCAAGGCCATCGCGGAAGGTTGGTCGCGCACGACGCTGGAGCTTCACATCCGCAACCGCTTGCTGCAACGCCAAGGACAGGCCATCACCAACTTTGATGCCCGTCTGCCCGCACCGCATTCGGCACTGGCGCACGAGACCTTGAAAGACCCCTATCTGTTCGACTTTCTCGGTCTGGGCGATGACGCCCACGAGCGCGAGATCGAGAACGCCTTGGTGCGGCACATCACCAAGTTCCTGCTGGAGTTGGGTAGCGGCTTTGCCTTTGTGGGGCGTCAATTTCGGCTGGAGGTCGAGGGCGATGAGTTTTTCATCGACTTGCTTTTTTACCATACGCGCCTGAAGTGCTATGTGGTGGTAGAGCTGAAAGCCACGGCCTTCAAGCCAGAACATGCCGGGCAATTGAACTTTTACCTGACTGCGGTGGACAGGCAGGTAAAAGCACCCGACGACAAGCCCACCATCGGCCTGCTGCTGTGCAAGACGAAGAAGCGCACGGTTGCGGAATATGCACTGTCAGGCATAGACAAGCCGATTGGCGTGGCCGAATACGAACTCGTGCGTGCGCTACCTGAAATGCTGATCGCCAGTTTGCCGACGGTGGAGGAGTTGGAAAGCGAGCTGGAGGCGATTGATGACGGTGAGTCCGACTTACCCGTTGGCCAAGAAGAAAAAGGGGAACAAGCATGAGCGCCCGCGTGCAAAACCATATCACCGGGCGTTTATCCTTGCGCCCGCCACAAGCCGAATCGCTGGCCCGGCTGAAACAGGCCCTGGATGCTGCGCCGGACATGCTGGCTCACGATGGGCGTGATGTTGCGTCCATTCTTGCCACGCTGAAGGCAGAGTTCCCGACGCTGGAGGACTTTGAACGCGACTTCCCCTCGCTGTGCTTCTCGCTGGCGACCGGCGTGGGCAAGACGCGGCTGATGGGTGCGTTCATCGCCTACCTGCATCTGGCGCACGGCATCAACAACTTCTTTGTGCTGGCGCCCAACCTGACGATCTACAACAAACTGATTGCCGACTTCACGCGCAACACGCCCAAGTACGTGTTCAAGGGAATCGCCGAGTTCGCTCAGCAGTCCCCGCTGATCATCACCGGCGACAACTACGACCAGACCGGTGCGGTGGTTCAGGATCAGCCTATGGGCTTTGCCCACGATGTGCGCATCAACATCTTCAATATTTCCAAGATCAATTCCGAGGTTCGCGGAGGCAAGGAGCCTCGCATCAAGCGCATGCGAGAGGTGCTGGGAGACAGCTACTTCAACCACTTGGCCAGCCTGGACGACCTGGTGCTGTTGATGGACGAGTCGCACCGCTACCGGGCCAGTGCCGGCGTGCGGTCCATCAACGAACTGAAGCCCCTATTTGGACTTGAGGTGACGGCCACCCCGTTCGTGGAATCCACGCGCGGCCCTGTGCCCTTCAAGAACGTGATGATGGATTACCCACTGGCGCGGGCGATGGAAGACGGCTTCGTCAAAGAGCCTGCGGCCGTGACTCAGCGCAATTTCGATGCCAAGGCGCACTCGGCGGAAGAGCTCGAAAAGATCAAGCTGGAAGATGGCATTCGCCTGCACGAAACCACCAAGGTGGAGTTGCTGACTTATGCCCGAGAGAACGGCGTGAAGGTGGTCAAGCCCTTCATGCTCGTGATCGCGCGGGACACCACGCATGCCTCGCAACTGAAAACGCTGATTGAGTCGGCAGCCTTTTACAAAGGGCGTTATGCGGACAAGGTTATCCAAGTGGATTCCAGCCGGACAGGGGCAGAAGAAGAGGCGATGATCGCCAAACTTTTGGCCGTGGAAAGCGTGGATGAACCCACCGAAATTGTCATCCACGTCAATATGCTCAAAGAAGGCTGGGACGTGACGAACCTCTACACCATCGTGCCCCTGCGGGCCGCCAATGCGCGCACGCTGATCGAGCAGTCCATCGGTCGCGGTTTGCGTCTGCCTTACGGCAAGCGCACGGGCGTGGCAGCGGTGGATCGGCTGAACATCGTGGCCCACGACAAGTTCCAGGAGATCATTGATGAGGCGAACCGAGGTGACTCGCCGATCCGGCTGAAGCAGGTGATCCTAGAGGCGCCAAGCGCTGACGACAAGAAGGTGAGCGTGCAGGTCAGCTCAGGCGCCATGGCCCGGCTTGGACTTGCGGAAGCCCCCTCCGTTGCCACCAGCCCTGCTAGCGCGGGGGCGGCACCCGCCGCCGCGCCGGCTCCCTTGTTCACGACAGATCGCGAACGCCAAGCCGCTCGTGTGGTGATGGATGTAATCGGCAAGTACGAGGTAAAGCGTGAACTCGTGCCGACGAGCAGTGCGCTGCTCACCCCGGAGGTGCAATCGGCCATTCTGGCTGAATTGACCGAGCGGCTGAAGCCTGCCCAGGGGGAGTTGCTGGCTGAGGTGGACGATGCCGCACCGACGCTTGATTTGTCGGCCGTCGTGTCCAAGACCACGGAAATCGTGGTGCAGCAAACCATCGACATTCCGCGAATCGCGGTGGTGCCCACCGGGGAGGTCACCACTGGCTTCCACCCGTTCAAGCTGGGCTCACTGCCCAACTTCCAGCCGGGGCAACGGGAGATCGTCGGCCAAGAGCTGCGCACGAACCATCAGTTCACCATGAGCCGCGAGGGGGGCATCAGGGAGCAGCGCTTCGAGGACTACATCGTCAAGAAGCTGATCGACTATGACGACATCGACTACTTCACCCAGGCCGAGTTGCTCTACGACTTGGCCGGTCAGGCGGTAGCTCACTACCAGGCGCAGAACTACTCGGAAAATGAGCTGCATGAAGTGTTCGACACCTATGGCGCCGAGCTGGCCCGCCTGATCCGGGCCGAAATGATGGCCCACTTCTGGGAAGAAGCCTCCGACTACGAGGTGCAGGTTAGCCGAGGCTTCACAGAGCTCAAGCCGTGCAACTACACGGCAGTCGCCGGGCAGACGGCACACAACTACCGTGAAACGGTGACCGAACTGGGCAAGATCAAGCAAATGCTGTTTGACGGCTTCTCGCGCTGCCTGTACCCACTGCAAAAGTTTGATTCGGATACCGAGCGACGCTTTGCGGTTATTCTGGAACGTGATGCGCTGAAGTGGTTCAAGCCTGCCAAGGGGCAGTTTCAGATTTACTACAAGCTGGGCAGCGAACAGCCGGAATACATCCCCGACTTCGTGGCCGAACTTGATTCTATGATCTTCATGGTGGAAACCAAAGCTCGGGTTGATATCGACACGCCGGAAGTACAGGCCAAAGCGGTAGCTGCTGCGCGCTGGTGCAAGCATGCGTCAGATCATGCTGCCTCAGTAGGCGGCAAGCCTTGGCGCTACCTGCTTGTGCCGCACGATGACATTGTGGAGTCGAAACGCCTAACTGACTTCTTGCGGTTTGAGGTGAAAGCTTGAGAGGTCGCAGCGCCGCAATCAGCCTCAGGTAAGGAGATAGCACGCGCCCACTGTGTTCGCGACAGGCATCTTAAAGCCACCAAAATCATCGCCGAATGAAAATCGACGTGATGCTTGGTGGCGGCTTGAGCATATCGCCCCCGCATCACCGCGCGCGCCAAAACCCGACAAAACCCGCCGCCGACCCAGCCAGGCACGCCAGCATCACCCAGCCCATCGGCCGGCCGCTGCCGTCGTGCAGCGCGCTCACCGCCGCGCTGGCCAGCATGCCCAAGCCAAACTGGCTGGCGCCAAACAAAGCCGCCGCCGCGCCGCTGGCCTGGGCAAAGCGCTGCATCAACAGCCCCACGCAATTGGCGCCCAATAAGCCCGTCACGCTCACCGCCACCGCCAGCGCGCCCACCACCCAGCCCATCGCTGGCGTGGCGCCCAGCAGCGCCACATTCATCACCAGCGCCGCCAACAAACCGGCCAGGCTGCCCGCCCCGGCCAGCGTGGCCGCGCCCAGCCGGTGCGCCAGGCGGCTGTTGATGAAATTGGCGCTAAAAATCCCCAGCGCATTGGCGGCGAACACCAGCGCATAGGCGCTGGGCGACCAGCCTTGCTGGCCAATAAAAAAATCCGGGCTGGCGGTGATATAGGCAAACATCGCGGCAAACGACAAACCGCCGGCCAGCAACAAACCCACGGCCGCCGGCTGGCGCAACATCTGGCCGTAGGCGGCAAACGCCTGGCCCAGCGTCAAGCCGCCGCGCCGCTCGGGCGGTAAGGTTTCCGCCAGCACCCAAGCCACCACGGCGGTGCTGAGCACCCCCCAGATAAACAACACGGCAAACGGGCTGCGCCAACCGCCCCAGGCCAGCACCGCGCTGCCCAGCATCGGCGCCAGCAGCGGGGCCACTGACGTCACCATCGCCATGCGCGACAACTGACGAATCGCCTCTTTGGGGGCAAACACATCGCGCGCCACCGCCCGCGCCAACACCGAAGCCGCGCCGCCGCCCATGGCCTGGGCAAAGCGGGCGGCAATCAACAACTCAACGCTGTTGGCCAGCCAGCATGCCAGGCTGGCGACAGTGAACAAGGCCATGCCGGCCAGCAACACCGGCCGACGGCCATAGCGGTCGAACAAAGGGCCGTACAACAACATCCCCAAAGAAAATCCGGCCAGAAACACCGTCACCGAACTTTGCACGGCTTCGATGCTGGCGCCCAGGCCGTGGGCGATAGCGGGCAGCGCGGGCAGATACAGGTCAATCGCCAGCGGGCCAAAGGCCACCAGCGCGCCAAGCAAGGCAATCAGTTGCGCGGGTGGCAAGGGCGAGCGGGAAGACATGAGGGTTCCTGACAAAGAGAGCGGGGCGTTCAGGGTAAAGGCTGCTTGATGCGTCGTCATCTTGCTGGCGGCAATGTGCACAGGGTGCACCAGGGCTGCCTGGCGGATCGACTCGCCAGCGGGTGCAAGTCTATTACATGACCCAAGATCGCCAACTGGCCGCGCCATCAGGCGTGCTGTGTGGTGACACCGATTTTTACCCTCGCCGATACCCCAGCAAAAACCGCCGCAGCGCCTCGCCATGGCTGAACGCCACATTAAAGCGCAGCCAGGGGGTGTCGGTGCGGTCGGGGCGGAACAGGCAGCCTGGCGCCAGCAGGATGTCGGCGGCGCGCGCCCATTCGGCCAGGCGCAGCGGGTCGGGGCCGCTGTCGCCGGGGCTGGCCCAGACAAACAGGCCGCCGGCCGGGGCGGTGAATAGCGGCCAGCCCAGTTCGGTGAACATGGCCAGCGTGGCATCCTGGGCGTGGGCCAGCCGGGTTTTTAATCTTTCTAGGTTTTTGCGGTAGCGGCCATCGGTGAGCATGGCCAGCGCCAGGCGTTCGGCCAGGCTGGATGAGGTCAGCCCGGCAATCATCTTGGCGTGGGTCAGCGCGTCGATCATGCCAGGCGCGGCGGCGACAAAGCCCACGCGCAGGCCGGGCGACAGGGTCTTGGAGAAACTGCCGATGTAGATCACCCGCGCCAGCCCGGCCATGGCCGCCAGGGTTTGCCCGCGCACGGCTTGCAGTTCGGCCGAGACATTGTCTTCCACCACATAGCAGCCGTATTGCTCGGCCAGTTGCAGCACACGGTAGGCGGTGGCCGGGCTGTAGCTGGCGCCGGTGGGGTTTTGCAGCCAGGGGTTGGTGAAAAACGCCTTGGGCTGATGCGTTTGCAACAGCTGCTCCAGCGCGGCGGTGTCCGGGCCGTGCGGTGTCCACGGCGCGCCAATCACGGTAAAGCCGCGCAGGGTCAGGCAGGACAGCAGATTGCAATAGCCTGGGTCGTCCACCAGCACCACCTCGCCGGGGCGAGCCACGCAGCAGGCCACCAGGTCCAGCGCCTGGCTGGCGCCCTGGGTGAGCAGGATATGCTCGGCTGGCGCGGCCATGCCGGCCTCTCCCAGCCAATCTTCCAGATAGCGGCGCAGCGGCGCATAGCCTTGCGGGTGGCCGTATTCGGCCAGCTCGCTGTCGTAGCGGGCGGCTTGCTTGAGCGCGCGCTGGCGGCTGTCGCGGTCAAACCAGTCGGGCGGAAACCAGCCGCAGCCGGCTTGCAGGGCGCCGGCGTCGGTCTGGTAGACATTGCGCGACAGCCAATGCGCGTCCACCGCCAGCTCGGTGACCTTGGGCGTGTGCTCGCGCGCCGGGCGGTCGCGCCGCTCGGTGACAAAAAACCCGGCGCCGCGCCGCGCCTGCAAATAGCCCAGCGCCGCCAGCCGGTCGTAGGCCTCCACCACGGTGGACGGGCTGACTTGCAGCTCGCGCGCCAGTTGGCGGATGGACGGCGCGCGCGCGCCGGGGCGCAGCTGGCGCTGTTCGATGCGCTCGCGCAGCTGCTCGATGATTTGCGGGGCCAGCGGCTGCTGGCGCTGCAAAGCGGCAAACGGAACTGTCATGCTGAAATCACCCATACAGTATCGATGCAATAGTGGCCAACTGTACTGCCAACTGTATGGTTTTGTCGCCATGATGTGCGCTGAGCTTGCCCAATCCGATTTCTATCCCCCCGCCGACCTGGAGACTTTGCCATGACCGCAATGGACGCCCTGTGGATGCCGTTTACCGCCAACCGCCAGTTCAAGGCCAACCCGCGCATGCTGGTCAGCGCCGATGGCATGCACTACACCGACGCCGACGGCCGCCAGGTGCTGGATGGCTGCGCCGGCCTGTGGTGTGTGAACGCCGGCCATAACCGCCGCCCGATTGTCGAGGCCATCCAGCGTCAGGCCGCCATCCTGGACTATGCGCCGCCATTCCAGATGGGCCACCCGGTGGAATTCGAAGCCGCCGAGGCGCTGGCGGCGATGGCGCCCAAGGGTTTGTCCAAGGTGTTTTTTTGCAACTCCGGCTCGGAAGCCGCCGACACCGCGCTGAAAATCGCCCTGGCCTACCACCGCGCGCGCGGCGACGCCGCCCGCATCAAGCTGATTGGTCGTGAGCGCGGCTACCACGGGGTGAACTTTGGCGGCGTGGCGGTGGGCGGCATGGCCGGCAACCGCAAGCATTTCCCCGCCTCGCTGCCCTGCGTGGACCACCTGCGCCACCCGCTGGACATCGCCCGCAACGCCTTCAGCCGCGGCGAGCCGGAATTTGGCGTCGAGCTGGCCGACGAGCTGGAGCAGCGCATTGTCACCCTGCACGACCCGTCCACCATCGCCGCGGTGATTGTCGAGCCGATGCAAGGCTCCACCGGGGTGATTTTGCCGCCCAAGGGCTATCTGAAGCGCCTGCGCGAAATCTGCGACCGCCACGGCATTTTGCTGATTTTTGATGAAGTGATCACCGGCTTTGGCCGCCTGGGTGCCGACTGGGCCGCCAACCGCTTTGACGTGCTGCCCGACATCCTGACCTGCGCCAAGGGCCTGACCAATGGCTGCGTGCCGATGGGTGCGGTGCTGGTCAAACCAGCCATCCACGACGCCTTCATGGCCGCCGCCCCAGCGCACGCCATCGAGTTTCCGCACGGCTACACCTACTCCGGCCACCCGCTGGCCGCAGCGGCGGCGCTGGCCACGCTCAAACTGTATGAAGACGAACAGCTGTTTGCCCGCGCGGCCAGCCAGCAGGATGTGTTCATGGACACCGCCCTGTCGCTGCAAAGCGCGTCCGGGGTGAAGGATGTGCGCACGCTGGGCCTGGTGGCCGGCATTGAATTGACGCCATGGGCGGATAAACCGGCCGGCGCACGCGGCTATGCAGTGTTCCAGGCCTGCTGGGAGCGCGGGGTGATGGTGCGCTTTACCGGCGACACCATTGCCGTGTCGCCGCCGCTGATTATCGAGCCGGCGCAGATTGCCCAGTTGTTTGCGGTGGTGGCGGAGGCGGTGGAGGCGAATCGCTAAGCGCCACTCACAAAACCCCCTGGCGTCGTTGTGTGACCTTGCCGTACGACTTGCACTGTCTGCACACGCCTAGCCAGGATCGCTTCGCTGGATTTTGTGAGCGGCTCTGGGTATTGCTGGGGCTGGATTTTGGGCAGGGCTTCGCCCCGCACCCGACCCCTTTTCTTTGTTTCGCCAAAGAAAAGGGGGAAAAGAAAGGCGACCCGGGTGGCGCGGTCAGCCCTGCGGGCTGACGGCCCTGTGCTTCTCGAAAGTCAGGGCCGTCCCGGAATGGCGCGTCGGCTGCGCCGCCGCTTAGCCGGGCCGGAAACCTCCCTGACTTTCTGCGATGCTCGGCGCGCCACACGGGGGAAACGGCGGGCTAAGCGCGACGGGCAAAGCGCTGAAAATCTTAAATTGCCATAGATATTTATTACTTTTCGGTATTTTCCTCGCTGCCGCGTTGTCCTCGCGCAGGCGGGGACCCAGGCCAGGCGCCACGGCGCGCTGACAGCGAAATCTCGCTGAGCGCCGTGTGTTGAGCAATCCACCCATCCCCGGCATATCGCCAGGGGTGGGCGGTAAAAATTTTTCCCGTGGCCTGTGGGCGGCGGGGTGTGATGGTTTGCGATGGAGTGTTCCCCAGCATGAAACAGATTCCGCATTATTGGGCGGGTGAGCGCACTTTGGGTGAGAGCGCGCGACGGGCGCGGGTGTTTGATCCGGCCTTGGGCGAGGCGGTGGCTGAGGCGCCGTTGGCCAGTGTGGCTGATGTGCAGGCCGCCGTGGCGGCGGCGCAGGCGGCGTGGCCGGCTTGGGCCGCGACGCCGCCGTTGAAGCGGGCGCGGGTGATGTTCCGTTTTAAAGAAATTCTGGAAGCTCGCCAGTTGCAGTTGGCCGAGTGCATCAGCCGTGAGCACGGCAAGGTGATCAACGACGCGCTGGGCGAGGTCACCCGTGGCCTGGAGGTGGTGGAGTTTGCCTGCGGCATTCCGCATTTGCTCAAGGGCGATTACACCGAAGAAGTCGGCTCGGGCATTGACAGCTACGCCACCCGCCAGCCGCTGGGAGTGGTGGCCGGCATCACGCCGTTCAATTTTCCGGCCATGGTGCCGCTGTGGATGATTCCGGTGGCGCTGGCCTGCGGCAATTGCTTTGTGCTCAAGCCTTCCGAGCGCGACCCGTCGGCCAGTTTGCTGCTGGCCGACTGGCTGGCCGAAGCCGGGTTGCCGGCCGGGGTGTTCAATGTGCTGCACGGCGACAAAACCGCCGTGGATGCGCTGCTGGCCCACCCGGATGTGCAGGCGGTGAGCTTTGTCGGCTCGACGCCGATTGCCCGCTATATCTACGAAACCGGCGCGCACTACGGCAAGCGCGTGCAGGCGTTGGGCGGGGCGAAGAACCATATGGTGGTGATGCCGGATGCGGACCTGGAGCTGACCGTGGACGCGCTGATGGGCGCGGCGTATGGCTCGGCCGGCGAGCGCTGCATGGCCATTTCCGTGGCCTTGGCGGTGGGCGAGGTGGGCGATGCGCTGGTGGCGCAGCTGGCCGAGCGGGTGCGCGCGCTGAAGGTCAACGCCGGCACGGCGCCGGATGCCGAGATGGGCCCGCTGATCACCGCCGAGCACCGCGCCAAGGTGACGGGTTATATCGACAGCGGCGTGGCCGAAGGCGCGCAGTTGGTGGTGGATGGCCGCGCGCTGAGTGTGCCGGGCTGCGAGCAGGGGTTCTTTTTGGGCGGCACGCTGTTTGACCACGTGACCCCGGAGATGACCATTTACCGCGAAGAAATCTTTGGCCCGGTGCTGGCCGTGGTGCGGGTGGCCAGCTTCGAGCAGGCGCTGCAATTGATCAACGATCACCCGTATGGCAACGGCACCAGCTTGTTCACCCGCGACGGCGCCACTGCGCGCGCCTTTGCCCACCGCGTGCAGGCCGGCATGGTTGGGGTGAATGTGCCGATTCCGGTGCCGATGGCGTTTCACAGTTTTGGCGGCTGGAAGTCCTCTTTGTTTGGCGACCAGCACGTCCATGGCATGGAGGGGGTGCGCTTTTACACCCGACTGAAAACCGTCACCACCCGTTGGCCGCAGCGCGCCAGCGGCGCGGAATTCGTCATGCCCACCATGAAATAGGCCAGCTGGCCGCCGGCGGCGACCGGGAAGTCCGCCGCCGGGTTGCGTTTCCCTTGAGAGTTGGGCCCGCCTTTGATGGCGGGCTTTTTTTATTTTCTTGGCAAAACCAGGTATGTCAATGGTGCATTTTCCTGGGCTTGTTGCCGTGCAGCATCACGCCCATTCTGCATGAGCGGGTTTTTCCCGGCTTGTCAGCGATACCTCTTGCGTGCCACTTGCCATGGCATGGCGATATCGCGTTTAATCGGTAATGCAATACGCTGTTGCAACGCAATGGGTAAAAAGACCCGTCTGGTAGACAGCATGACCTGCTTGGCCGGCCGGCATTGAGATCTTCTATGTAATCAGATTCTTGTAGAAGATTTTGCCTGTCTGCCCGAGGCTGTTTGCAGGCGTGCCCTGCCCTGCCCTTCATTTAAAAGGATCGTGTGTAAATCATGGCAACCAAAATCACCATTCAACATCCTGCCACTGGCCTGACCAAGACCGGTGCTTACGGCTTCAGCTGGACGTATTTCTTCTTTGGCTGGTTTGTTCCGCTGTTTCGCGGCGAATTGGGCGTCGCGGCCCTGCATCTGCTGTTTTCCTTGTTCACTTTTGGCATCTGGCAGTTGATCATGTCGTTCTTGTACAACAAGCAATACATGACTCGCATGCTGGAAAAAGGCTATGTCCTGAAGGACAGCAGCGACAATATGGCCAAGGCCCGTCTGGCGCTGGGTATTGCCGAACAGGCAGACCGCTTGCCCGGCTGATTGACCCTTGTGCAGGCTCCTTGGCGGGTCTGCACGCGTAACCGTGCTGTGCAACAGCAAGGAAGCGCCAGCCAGACACGTTGGCGCTTTCGGTGACATCGCTTATTCACTTGGGGAGATAATGTTGTTTAATTATCTTTATGGTAGGGTTTTCTTACAGCAGAAATCCTGAAAAGCATAGGAAATAAATTGCAAACACAGCAGAAATAAGCCGGTCATCCATCTGGTTTCAGGGTGTTATCTGATGTAATTGAGGGGATAAGGTCTGGCCGATAGCCTGATTCACGCAAGATTCTTAACCCGCCCATGGCAATTCATGCCAATGGACTTGTTGCATCTACCCTGAACAACAGGAGTGATTCATGGCTACTGCATCTGATGTTGTCATCCAGCAACTTGCCGATCAACTCAAGCAAGACGTGTTGCTGGCCATTCTGTTGCCTTTGTCGCTGAATGTGGCCAAGGCCCGTGCCGAAGTCCAGCTGGATCCGGCGCTATATGCCGCACTGAGCTGGCCGACCAACAACGACAGCTATCTGGCGTATCTGACGGCGTTTGCTCAGTTGGTGCCGCAGGAAAACACCGACCCCAGCGTCACCGCCTGGAACAGTCCGGAAACCGGCTACAGCCAGGAAGTGTATGACCGGCTATGCCAGTTTTACTGGCTGATCGACCAGGGCCCCAGCCATGATGGCCAGCAATACACCCTGCAAAGCTATGTGTCTCCCAATAATGGATTTTCCTTTGGTCAGTGGTTGGTCGCCTTTGCCGATGCCTGGGGCAGTTTCCTGGACACCCCGGCTTCGCTTACCCCGGAAAGCCTGCAATCGTTCAAGGCCGATCCGCCTTACCATGTGTCGGATTCCTCGTATTACGAAAGCAGCTGGACCACGTTTAACCAGTTTTTCTATCGCGAGCTGAATTTTGGCGTGCGCCCGGTGGCCAACCCGGAGCTGAACACCACATTCAGCGCCCCGGCCGATTGCACTTTCAAAGAAGTTTTCCCGATCGACAGCGCCGGTAATGTGATCGACAGCGACGGCAACGCCACGCGCGTGCGCCTGAAGCTCACTCACACCATCGGCACGGTGGATGAACTGCTGGATGGCGACGCCAGCGCGTCCAGCTTTTACGGCGGGACCTTTGTGCATTACTTCCTCAGCCCGTTTGATTACCACCGCTTTCACACCCCGGTGTCTGGCGCGGTGCTGACCAGCAAGGCGGTGCAAGGGCTGGTGTATCTGGACGTGCAGCTGAGCGGCGATCAGTTTGACGCGCCGGATTCGGCGGAGGATGGTTATGAATTCAAGCAGGCGCGCGGTGTGCTGGTCATCGACACCAACGCCGCCGCCGATCCGGCGCAGCGCATCGGCAAGGTGGCGGTGATTCCGGTGGGCATGTGCCAGGTGTCGTCGGTGCATATGTACGACACCCTGGTGGGCCAGACGGTGGCCAAGGGCGCCGAGTTTGGTTACTTTGGTTTTGGCGGGTCGGACATCATCATGCTGTTTGAGCCCAACGCCAATCTGGAGCTGCTGGGTTACGATGTGCACAAGAATGCGATTCACTTCCTGTATGGTCAGGTGGCCGGCTACTGGAACCGGCAGCCCGGCTAAGAACGGCGAACAACCCTCTCCTGGCGTGGTGGCGCGGCCTTTTTCTTGCGCGCCTAACCGATTGCCGCACTGAATTTTGTGAGCTTCGCCAAGTACCGTTAACGATCTGGCCGGGTGGCCCAGCCGCCTGGCCGGTCTTGCCAGCGAAAAAGCGCGAAACATATTCTCGTCTGGATTGGAACAACCCGATGGATAAGTCAACTGGCCTGATGGCGTGGTAAAAAACGCAACGGCCGGTGGGCTTTCCATTCCCGTCGATCCTGCTCCTCTTTTCCCGTTTCCAGACGCCCAGCAAATGCCCCGGCGATGACGAAACTGCTTGCGACCACACGTTGTACAGCAGCGCGACGCCTTACATTGCGTTCATGTTTCTTGAGCAAGGGAGGCCGTGTGACACAACGGGCGTCAAACCGGAGGCTGTCAGCCTTGCCGAGGCCAGCATCCCCCCGCACAATATCGACCAGACGCCGCACCGTGTGTGGTGCGTGATGGTATAGACTCCCGAAAGAATCCCCTGCATGAAACTCACCGTCCTGGGCTGCGATGGCGGCATCGGCGGCGCCCGGCATACCACCTGCCTGAAGCTGGGCGCGCACGCGCTGATTGACGCCGGCACCGGCCTGAGCTCGCTGTCGCTGGCAGAAATGGCGGCGATTGACCATGTGTTTCTTAGTCACGCCCATCTGGATCATGTGGCCTTGCTGCCGCTGCTGGTGGATTCGGTGGGGGCGGCACGCACGCGCCCACTGGAGGTGCATGGGTTGCCCGCCACGCTGGACAGCCTGCGCCAGCACATCTTCAACTGGCAGATCTGGCCGGATTTCAGCCAACTGCCCAGCGCAGAAGCGCCATGGTTGCAGTGGCGGCCGCTGGCCGTGGGCGAGCGCTTTGCCATGGATGACGGCTATTTGACCGCACTCCCGGCACATCACACCGTGCCCGCTGTGGCCTATCGGCTGGAAGGCCCCACCGGCAGTCTGGTGTTCAGCGGCGACACCAGCAGCGACGAGGCGTTCTGGCAGGCCGTGCTGGCCAGCCCGGATTTGCGCCACCTGCTGATTGAATGCGCGTTTCCTGATGAAGAGTCCCGGCTGGCTGGCCAGGCCCGCCATTACAGCCCCAGCCGGCTGGCGGCCGATCTGGCGCAACTGCCAGCACAGGTGCAAGTGTGGATCAGCCACCTCAAACCCACCGACGCCGAGCGCACGCTGGCGCAAATTGCCGCGCTGGCGCCGTGCGAAGTGCAGGCGCTGGCGGCTGGGGTGGTGCTGACAGTGTAACGCCGCTTATAAAACTTCTTGGCGTTGTGGTTATCTGTACCGTCGGCGGCTGCCTACCTTGCCAGGGACAGTGCGCTCGCTGAATTTTGTGGGCGACGCTCAGCGTCGGGGCAGCGTCAGCGTGGCGCACAGGCCGCCGTCGGCGGCGTTTTCCAGCGTCAATTGCCCACCCAACTGGTGGGCGAGATGGCGGGCGATGGTCAGCCCCAGGCCGCTGCCGCCCGAGCTGCGGTTGCGTGAGCTTTCCAGTCGATAGAAGGGCTCGAATACCTGTTCCAGTTGCTCCGGCGCAATGCCGGGGCCGTGGTCGCGCACGCGCAGGCTGAGGCTGTCGGCACGGTCGACAATATCCAGCTCGACGTCGCCCTGGCCATAGCGATAGGCGTTATCCAGCAGATTATCGACAATGCGGCGCAGCGCTGCGGGCGCGGTGGCCAGCGGCCGTTCCGCCGCGCCGTGGCGCAGCGGGTGCTGGCCCAGCTCGGCGCGGTCGGCCTGCCAGGCATCCAGCAGGCTGTTCACATCGCACAATTCCAGGCTGACGCCGGACAATTCATCGCGCAGATAAGCCAGGGTTTCTTGCACCAGCGCCTGCATTTCGTCCAGGTCGCGGACAAATTTTTCGCGCATGGCATCGTCGTCGAGCATTTCTGCGCGCAGCTTCAGCCGGGTGATCGGGGTTTTCAGGTCGTGGCTCATCGCCGCCAACAGCTTGATGCGCGTATCCAGGTGTTCCAGCAGATGTGACTGCATGCCATTGAATGCCTGGGCAACCCGCTCGACTTCCTGTGGGCCGCGCAAGTCCAGCGGCGGCCGGCGCAAGTCGCGGCCCAGCGCGTCAGCGGCATCGGCCAGCTTGGCCAGCGGGCGGGTCATGCTGCGCGCGGCCACCAGCGCCACCAGCAGCACGGCAGCCAGGGTGGCGACCAACTGTCCTACAAAAGGAGGCGGTGGTGGCATGTGGCCACCTGGCGTCAGACGCACTTTGGCCACCATCCAACTGCCATCGGCCAGATGCAGCCAGGCTTGCAGGCGTCGGCCGCCGTGCTCGTCATCGTCGTGGTGGGAACGGCCAAAGCTCAGCCGCACCTCCCGGCGCAGGTCGGCGTCACGCAGGGCCTGTTCCAGCCAAATGCCCGGCGGCGGCAAAACGCGTAATGGCTCGGGTGGGGCATCTTCGTGCGCCAGGCGAATGCCCAGGCCAGGCAAGGACACCAGCGGCGCCAGCCGTTCGCGCTCGGCCGGGCTGAGGGTGTCAAACCAGTTGGCCAGCTCCACCAGCCGGTGGGCGTTGAATTCGGCGCGGTTGCGCAGGTATTGCTCGCCTCGGTCGCGGTGCATCAGCCAGGTGCTGACCGCCAGCGCCACTGCCACCGCCGCCACCAATAGCCAGGCCAGCCGGGCAAACAGCGAGCGTGGGCGCAACAGCCTCATGCCGTGTCTCCGGCCAGGCTGACCGGCGCAGTAAATACATAACCTTCGCCGCGCACGGTTTTGATCAGCCGCGCTTCGCGGGCGTCGTCGCCCAGGCGTTGGCGCAGGCGGCTGACTTGCACGTCGATGCTGCGGTCAAAAGGCTCGGTGTCGCGGCCGTGCAGCAAATCCATCAACTGGTCGCGGTTGAGCACGCGATGCGGGCGTTCGACAAAGATTTTCAGCAGGCGAAATTCGGCGCCAGACAATTCCACCGCCACGCCGGCCGGGTCGGTCAGCGTGCGGGTGTCAAAGTTGAGCTCCCAGCCGTCAAAGCGGGCGTAGCTGTGTGACGGCGCGGACAGATTATCCGGCAGCGCGCGGGCGCGGCGCAGCACCGCCTTGATGCGCGCCAGGAGTTCGCGCGGGTTGAATGGCTTGGGCAGGTAGTCGTCGGCGCCCATTTCCAGCCCGACAATGCGATCCAGGTCGTCGCCGCGTGCGGTGAGCATCAAAATCGGCAGATTGGAGCGCGCGCGCAGTTCGCGGCACAGGGTCAGGCCGTCTTCGCCGGGCAGCATCACGTCCAGAATCACCAGATCAAACGCATGCGCGGCCAGCGCTTCGCGCATGGCGCGGCCGTCGGCCACCGCCGTGGCGCGAAAGCCGTTGCGGGTGAGGTAGTCGGTGAGCAGTTCGCGGATATCGCGGTCGTCATCGACGACCAGCAAGTGATCGAGTGTGTCCATGGCTGAATTATCCTGCCTTGCGGGCGGCGGCGGGCAAGTTTCGGGTAACGGCAGTTAACCGCGTCGGCTTTGGCAACAGTACGTTACATTTTGGCCGCTGGCGGACATGCCCAGGTTACATCGACGCGGTTAAATGCTTGCATCACGACAGCGGTCGTGCCCTGTCATCATTGTTGAGGAGGAAGCATCATGTTGCACATCTCGTTGCGTCGCGGTTTGCTGGCTTTGGGCGTGGCCGTGGGTCTGGCGTCGGCAGGCGCTTGGGCCATGCCGTTTGGCGGTGGCGATTGCGGCCCGCGCGGCCATCATATGATGGGCCGGATGATGGACCCGGCCAAGGTGGACGCCCGGCTGGACAAGCTCAAGACTGATCTCAAGCTGACTTCCGCCCAGCAAGGCGCCTGGCAGCGTTACGCCGGTTTTGTGCGCGAGCAGGCCAAGCAGCATCGCGAGCAGTTCGACAAAATGCGCGAGCAAACCCCGCCGGCCCATGCGCCGGAGCGACTGGAGCGCATGAGCGAGCATATGCAGTTGCGCATGAAGTCGCTGGAGGCAATGAAAGAAGAAACCCGCCGTTTTTATGATGGCCTGAGCGAATCGCAAAAAGCGACTTTCGACCAAGCCATGCCGCAGCCTCGTCAGGGCAAGCGCGGCTGATCGTCTCTTGGCGGGCGGCATGCGCCGCCTGCCTGGGGTTCAAGCTTCACGGGTGTGAAGTTTCAAGGGTGTATTGACCGCCGGGAGGGTTCTTCCGGCGGTTTTTTTGCGTCAGGGCTCAGCCGCGCAGCTTCAGCGCCACTTCCGCCAGGCGCTTGCCCTGGGCGATGGCCAGTTTGCGTTCGTCGTCGGAAATCGGCCGGTCGTTATTGGGCCCGGCCACATGGCTGACGCCGTAGGGCGTGCCGCCGGTCTGGGTGGCGGACAGCGCCGGTTCAGAATACGGCAGGCCCACCAGCAGCATGCCGTGGTGCAGGAGCGGCAGCATCATCGACAGCAGAGTGCTTTCCTGGCCGCCGTGCTGGCTGGACGAGCTGGTGAACACACAGGCCGGCTTGCCGGCCAGCGCACCGTTCAGCCACAAACCGGTGCCGCCATCCAGAAAATACTTCATTGCCGCCGCCATATTGCCAAAGCGGGTGGGGCTGCCCAGCGCCAGGCCGGTGCATTCCACCAGATCCGCCGGTTCGACATAGGGCGCGCCGGTGTCCGGGATGACCGGGGCGGTGGCTTCGCACACGGTGGAGACTTTGGGCACGGTGCGCAGCCGCGCCTGGCAGCCGGGCACGGATTCCACCCCTCGGGCGATCAATTGCGCCAGTTGCTTCACCGCGCCATGCTGGCTGTAGTACAGCACCAGAATTTCCTGCATTGTGTTCTCCGTCAGCACTGTTGGGCGTCGCGCCCTTCTTCAGGGCGCTTGAGCGCGCAGGGGCGCGACGCGAATGCCGCTATTGTAACCGCAGCGCGCGCGGCGCTTGTGTGCGCCGCTGTCGGCCCGGACAATGCGGGTTTGCCCACGCCCAGCCCTTTGCCATGCTGTTTGCCGCCCGAGTGTCCCGTTTGTTGCCGCCCGCCCTGGCCCGCCTGCTGGGCTTTGCCGGTTTTGTGGTGCGCCGCGCGCTGCGCGAAGAGCGCTGCGTGCAGGTGGCCGCCAGCCTGGCGTTCACCAGCTTGCTGTCGCTGGTGCCGCTGGTGACGCTGGCGCTGATTGTGCTGTCGGCGTTTCCGGTGTTTGCCGATTACAGCGCGCGCATCAAGCTGTTTTTGCTGAGCAATCTGGTGCCGGATTTTGCCGGCAAGATTATTTCGGTGTATATGCGCCAGTTTGCCGACAACGCCGGCCGGCTGACCGCCGTGGGCCTGGCGCTGTTGGCCGCTACCGCGCTGTCGCTGATGTTGACCATCGAGCGCACCTTTAACGCCATCTGGCGGGTGCATGCGCCGCGTCCGTTTGTGCGGCAGATGTTGATTTACTGGGCGATGCTCACCGTCGGCCCCTTGCTGCTGGGCGGCGGCTTGTCGGCGCTGGGTCGCCTGATGCAGGCCAGCGCGCTGGAGCGCCAGGCGCCGGCCTTGGCCGACGCGCTGCAATGGCTGGCCTCGCTGGGGCTGACCACGCTGGTGCTGATGGCGCTGTACGCGCTTACCCCCAACCGCCATGTGCCGCGCAAGCACGCCTTGATTGGCGCCACGGTGGCGGCGTTGTTGCTGACGCTGACGCAAAGCGGCTTTGGTGTGTATGTGGGCCTGGCGCGCGGCAATCCGCTGGTGTTTGGCGCGGTGTCGGCGTTTCCGATTTTATTGTTGTGGCTGCAATTGATCTGGCTGGTGGTGTTGTCCGGCGCGGTGCTGACTGCTGCCCTGCCCTACTGGGCGGACGAGGCCTGGCGTGACGCCAGCGGCGTCAGCCGGCGCTGGCTGCATGTGCTGGACACCCTGCTGTGCCTGAGCGCGGCGCAGGAACGCGGCCGGGCCTTGACCTTGGGCCGGCTGCGCGACGATGTGCACACCGGCTACGACGAGCTGGGCCAGATTCTCGACACCCTGGCGCGCGCGGGCTTGGTCAGCCGCACCCGCGACGATGGCTGGCTGCTGACCGGCCGGCCCGAGCACATCACCCTGCGCCAGCTGCATCAGCTGTTTGTCTTGCCGCCGCTGCCCGAGCGGCTGCGCTCGCCCACTGCGCAGGCGCTGCGCGCCACCTTGGCGCCGGGCGAAGCGGCGCTGGACATTAGTCTGGCTGAGTTTGCCCGCCGCTGTGCGGTGGCTGGTTAAGCGCCGCTCACACAACCCCCTGGCGTTGTTGTGTGACCTTGCCGTACGACTTGTACTGTCTGCGGTCACACGCCTAGCCAGGACCGCTTCGCTGGGTTTTGTGAGCGACGCTAAGCGCGGGCGCCGCTGATAACAAGGCCGCGCCACAGGCCCGGCAAAACCGTGCATCGTCCTGATGGCCTTCCAGCAGGCAGTGTGGGCAGGTCACTGGCCGGGTGGGCGCGCGCGGGCGCTCGCCGCGAATCAGTTCGGAGCTGACAATCCCGGTGGGCACCGCAATGATGGCGTAGCCGGAAATCATCGCCAGTGAGGCGACCAACTGGCCCAGCGGGGTTTTCGGGGCAATGTCGCCGTAGCCTACCGTGGTGATGGTGACAATCGCCCAGTACATCGACTTGGGAATGCTGGTAAAGCCATTGGCCGGGCCTTCCACCACGTACAGCGTGCTGCCCATCATCACCACCAGTACGCACACCGCCGTCAGAAATACGGTGATTTTCTGCCGGCTCTGGCGCAGAGCGGTGAGGATGATCTGTGTCTCGGCGATATAGCGTCCCAGTTTGAAAATCCGAAAAATCCGCAACAAGCGCAAGGCGCGGATGGTGAGCAGATAAGCCAGCTCGGGAAACAGTAGCATCAATAGTGTGGGGAGTATCGACAGCAAATCAATCACCCCAAACAGGCTGCGCGCATACGCCCACGGCCGTGGTGCACTGAGCAGCCGCGCCAGGTATTCCGCGCTGAACAGCACAGTGACCACCCATTCCGCCACCCATAACTCCTGGTGAAAGCGGGTATGGATATCCTGCACGCTATCCAGCATCACCAGCGCCACGCTCACCAGAATGCAAACAATCAATCCCACATCAAACGCCTTGCCGGCCGGGGTGTCGGCTTCAAAAATGATCTGATACAGACGATTGCGCCAGGCGGCGCGGGCGGGCGGCAAGGGGATCGACATGGGGCGCTCGTTCAGTACGGGAAGAGGCATTGTGGCATGGCGGCGGTATATGTGGCGGTTTGCGTCGATGGCATGGCGGCTGACAGAAAAATCATTTATAACAATAAATAATTTTATGCTCTCCCCGGGGTGACTTCCATGGCGCAATACGATACGGGTTATCGCCTGCTGTTTTCTCACCCGGAAATGGTGCGCGATCTGCTCTTGGGTTATGTGCCTGCCGAGTGGGTGGCCGAGGCGGATTTCTCTACCCTGGAGCATGTGAATGGCAGTTACGTCGCTGACAGCGAACGGCAGCGCCATGACGATATGGTCTGGCGGGTCAAGGTAGGGCCACACTGGTTGTGGGTGTATCTGCTGCTGGAATTCCAAAGTGAGCCAGACCGCTGGATGTCGGTGCGCATGTTGGTGTATCTGGGGCTGTTGTCCCAGCATCTGATCCGGGAAAACGAACTTATCGACGGTTGTTTGCCTCCCATTCTGCCGATTGTTTTGTATAACGGCATGTCGGTTTGGCGTGCACCGCTGGAGGTGGCTGAATGTTTTGTCGCGCCACCGCCTGGTCTGGCGCGCTTTGTGCCGCGTTTGCCCTATCACTTGGTGGATGAAGCGCGGTTAAAACTGCATCCGTTGTCCAGCGTGCGCAACTTTGCTGAAGCGTTGTTTCGGCTGGAACACGGCCGCAATGTGGCCGATTTGCGCCGGGTGCTGCAAGCGCTGGACCCCATGCTGAAAGACCCGGCCTTGCAATCATTGCGCCGAGCTTTTGGCGTGTGGGTACGCAGCCTCTTGCGCCGCAAAGCCCCCCACTCTACCATCGAAGAAATCAATCAGATCAACGACATCATGGAGGCTGATAGCATGCTGGCCGAACGCATTGAAAGCTGGTTTGACGAAGCTACCCGCAAGGGCATGCAACACGGCATGCAGCAGGGCATGCAGCAGGGCATGCTGCAAGGACAGCGTCAGGGTGAGGCCGCCGCGTTGACGCGGGTGCTGCGTCGGCGTTTTGGCGAGTTGTCCGCTACGGATCAGGCGCGCATTGCTCAGGCGGAATTGGCCGAGCTGGAGTGCTGGCTGGATCGGGCGCTGGATGCCACTACGCTGGCGGCGGTGTTTGCGGCAGACGATCAGCCCGCGGCCTGATGGCCCGCGCAACTTGCCAGACGCTTCCGACGCGGCGCGTGCGGCTTGCCGTACTGCATGCCCTCAGCTGGCGCTGTCGTCCGGCAGGCTGAGCCCCAGCTCGTTCAGCACTTCGCGCGCGGCGCGAAACGCCTCGACCGCCGCCGGCGCGCCGGCGTACACCGCGCTGTGCAACAGCACTTCGCGCAGCTCCACCAGGCTGGCGCCATTGTTGAGGGCGCCGCGCACATGGCCTTTCAGCTCGGTGCTGCGCCCCAAGGCGGCCAGCATGCCGACGGTGACCAGGCTGCGGGTTTTCAGCTCGATGCCTTCGCGTTGCCAGGTGGAGCCCCACGCGTGTTCGGTCAGAAATTCCTGCAAGGGGCGGGAAAAACCGTCCAGGTCGGCAAAGGCCTTATCGACAAACGCCTGGCCCATCACTTGCGTGCGGGTGGCCAGGCCACGCTGAAAATCGTCTTGGCTCATGTGTGTGCTCCAGAGAGTCCGCCCTCAAGGGTCGGCGCGGCGCGCGCGGCGGGGCGGCGGTGAATAATCCCAATGGCGTCGCCAGGCGCCCAGCACCATGTCCGGGTATTCCGCCTTGCCCAGGCTGCCGTTATAGCGGCCCAGCGCGCGAAACAGGTCGCCGCGTTCGCGGTCCAGATAATGGCGCAGAATGGTGCAGCCGTAGCGCAGATTGGTGGTCAGATCAAACAGGCTGTGTTCGCGCGAGCCGATCTGGCGCACCCAGAACGGCATGACCTGCATCAGCCCGCGCGCGCCGGCCGGCGAAATGGCGTATTTGTTAAAGCCGCTTTCCACCTGAATCAGCCCCAGCACCAGCTGTGGGTCCAGGCCGGCGCGGGTGGCTTCGTAGTGGATGGCGGTGAGCAGGCGGCGACGGACAAATTCATCCGGGATGCGCTTGGCCAGTCGCGCCGACATCTCATCCAGCCAGGCTTCGCCGTCTTCTGCATGCTCGAACACCAGGCGCGGCGGGTTGGGGTCGGTCAGCGAGCGGCGCATGGCCGAGGCCACATGGTGCGCCAGGTCTTCCTCGCGCTGGGCGCCGGCCCAGGCCGGGCTGGCGCCCAGGCTCAGGGCCAGCATCAGCAGCCACCCGACGCAGGCCAAAACGCGCATCGGCCTTAAGCGCTCAGTCGCGCTTGCACCCAGGCGGCGATGTCGGTCAGCGGCACGCTGGTGGCGGCGCTGTCGCGGCGGGCCTGGTATTCCACCACGCCTTCTTTCAGGCCACGGTCGCCAATCACCACGCGGTGCGGAATGCCGATCAGCTCGCAATCAGCCAGCAGCACGCCCGGACGCTCGTCGCGGTCGTCCAGCAGCACGTCCACGCCAGCGGCCTTCAGCTCGGCGTACAGCGCATCGGCGGCGGCCTGCACCGCTTCGCTGCGGCGGTAGCCCATCGGCACGATGCTGACGGTGAACGGGGCCATGGCGTCGGTAAAGATAATGCCGCGCTCGTCAAAGTTCTGCTCGATGGCGGCGCCGACAATGCGCGACACGCCAATGCCGTAGCAGCCCATTTCCATCACTTGCTGCTTGCCGTCGCGGTCCAGATAGGTGGCGCCCATTGCTTCGGAATACTTGGTGCGCAGCTGGAACACATGGCCCACTTCAATGCCGCGACACAGCGCCAGCACGCCCTGGCCGTCCGGGCTGGCATCGCCTTCCACCACATTGCGCAGGTCGGCCACTTCTGGTTCGGCGCAGTCACGGCCCCAGTTCACGCCGGTCAGGTGCACATCGTCTTCATTGCCGCCGGCCACCATATCGGCCATGGCGGCCACGGTGCGGTCGGCCACCACGCGGCCGGTAAAGCCCACCGGGCCCAGCGAACCCGGTTTGGCGCCAAAAGCCGCTTCGATGGCCGACGGCGCGGCAAACGTCAGCGGCGACTTGATGCCGGCCAGCTTCTCGGCCTTGACTTCGTTCAGCGTGTGGTCGCCGCGCACCAAGAGCAACACCGGTTCGCCCTCGACGCCTTCCACCACCACCGCCTTGATGGTCTGGCGAATGTCCACCTTGAGGAACTCGACCAGGTCGGCAATGGTTTTCACGCCAGGCGTGCTCACCCGCGCCAGCTCGGCGCCAGCGGCCGGGCGCGGCGTGGCCGGGGCCACGGCTTCGGCCAGTTCGATATTGGCGGCGTAGGGCGAGGTCGGGCAGTAGGCAATCACGTCTTCGCCGCTGTCGGCCAGCACCTGGAATTCATGGCTGCCGGTGCCGCCAATCGAGCCGGTGTCTGCCGCCACCGGGCGGAAGCTCAGGCCCAGGCGGGTGAATACCTGGCAGTAGGCGTCGTACATGCCCTGATAGGTGGCTTTCAGGCTGTCAAAATCAGTGTGGAAGGAATACGCATCCTTCATGATGAATTCGCGCGCGCGCATCACGCCAAAGCGCGGGCGCACTTCGTCGCGGAATTTGGTCTGCACCTGATAGAAGTTCAGCGGCAGTTGCTTGTAGCTGCGCACTTCTTTGCGCACGATGTCGGTGATGACTTCTTCGTGGGTGGGGCCGACACAGAATTCGCGTTCGTGGCGGTCTTTCAGGCGCAACAGCTCCTTGCCGTAAAACTCCCAGCGGCCGGATTCCTGCCACAGCTCGGCCGGCTGCACCGCCGGCATCAGCAGCTCGATGGCGCCGGCGCGGTCCATTTCTTCACGCACGATGCGCTCGACTTTTTTCAGCACCCGGTAGCCCAGCGGCATCCAGCTGTACAGGCCGCTGGCCAGACGCTTGATCAGGCCGGCGCGCAGCATCAGTTTGTGGCTGGGCAGTTCGGCCTCGGAAGGCGCTTCCTTGAGGGTGGACAGAAAAAATTGCGAGGCGCGCATGGCAGGTTCCTGAAGGTTGGGGGCAAAACAGCGCGCGGCCGGCGGCGGGCGTGGGCGCTGGCGAACAGCATTCATCCAGGCTTGCCGTCGGTGATGGCCGGGCAAGCGTTTTCGGGGGAATATTGTAACGAGGGCGGGCTTTGTTGCACAAATCGGCAACACAGGCGTGCTGCCGCTGCGGGGACTGCTTAGTCGCTGATGTCGGCAGCGTGGAGGGCTAAGAGCCGCTCACAAAACCCCCTGGCGTTGTGGTGTGACCTTGCCGTACGAACTTGTACTGTCTGCGGTCACACGCCTAGCCAGGGCCGCTTCGCCGGGTTTTGTGAGCGACGCTAAAAAAGGAGTGAGTGGCCATCAAACGCGCGTTTGATGCCTGCGCCCGCCCTGGCGTGCTACCATGCTGATGTCTTTAACGGTTTGCGTCCACATCCGCCACGCGCCCAGGCCACAGCGGGCAGCAGAGGTGGGCGACAGGCGTGGGGAGCGCCTGCCCAGCATGATTCCGCACATTGTCTATCTGCACGGTTTTTTGTCCAGCCCGACCACCGTCAAAGCGCAGGCGCTGGCTGACCATCTGGCGGCGCAAGGCGCCTTGGGCCAATTTTTGGCGCCCACCCTGCCGGTGGAGCCCGACGCTGCCATCCACGCCGCCGAGGCGGCGCTGATGGAGTGTATCGACGAACCCGTGTTGCTGGTGGGCAGCTCGCTGGGCGGTTTTTATGCCACCTGGCTGGCGCAAAAATGGAACGCCCCGGCCGTGGTGATCAACCCGGCGGTGCGCCCGGATCTGTCGCTGCAACGCTACGCTGGCGTGCAAACCCACTATGTGACTGGCGAGCAAGTGCTGGTGCGCCCGGAATATTTCGAACAACTGGGCCGCTATCGAGTCAGCGCCCCCGACCCGGATCGCTTCTGGCTGCTGTGCGCCCAGGATGACGAAGTGCTGGACAGCAGCGAAATGGTGTCGCACTACGTGGGCTGCAAACAAACCGTCACCCGCACTGGCGGCCACACCTTTGCCGATTTTGCCCAGTATATTCCTGACATCCTGGCCTTTGGCGCTGAAAAGGCGCGTTAAGAGCCGCTAACAAAACCCCCTGGCGTTGTTGTGTGACCTTGCCGTACTGCTTGTACTGTCTGCGGTCACACGCCTAGCCAGGACCGCTTCGCTGGGTTTTGTTAGCGACTCTAAGCGCCGCGCACAAAACCTTCCTGGCGTTTGCCTTGTCGTTCTGTTCGTACTGCTTGCGGTCGCACGCCTCGCCAAGATGAGGCGCTGGCTTTGGCAGGCTGGGCTGACTACAATCTATTTTTTTATGGATTGAAAGCGCTCGCCATGCAAGCCTTGTGGCGCACCCTCTGGCATTCCCGCTGGCGTCTGGCCCTGTTGGCCTGGGTTGTGGGCGTGGCCACTGCCAGCCTGTGGCACGCCTGGCATACACCCGGCCAGCCCTTATATGTCAAACTGGACAACACCCTGGACCGCGTCGCTCCGCTGGTGGTGTTTGAACACGGCAATGACTTCACCCAAGAGCGCATCACCCTCACCCAGCTGCAACCGGGCGAGCGGCGGGTGGTGGCGCTCAATCACCGCCCCGGCATGGGCTACACCATCACCGTAGACTGGGGCGGCGGCCGGCAAAACTCGGTGTGTGTAGGCAAGTTCACCGACAGCTGGGTGAATCACGTGTTGCTGACGCCCGAGGGCATCGTCAGTCGGGATTGAGCGTCGCCAAGCGGAGGCCCCACCTGACGGCCTAGCCCAAGCCGCCAGTAGCCGCGCGCGGCTGAATTCCTTACCATCACCCATATCGCGCAAGCGCTTTACAGGACACTCCACCATGCTCAGCTGGGAAGAATGGATTTTTGTCGGCATCATGGCCGCCGTGCCGATTGGCGGCGCGATTTTTCATATCTGGGTGATGCTGCTTGGCCACGGCAAGAAGCACGCCGATTCATCAAAAGACCAATAACGTGACCACCCTCAATCTGCTGTACTTCGCCCGCCTGCGCGATGCGCTGGGCTGCGGCCAGGAAACCCTCACGCTGGACGGCGCCGCCACGGTGGCCAGCCTGCTGGATGCGCTGCGCGCGCGCGGCGGCGTGTGGGCCGAACAACTGGACGCCGCGCGCAGCTTTCGCGTGGCGGTCAACCAGACTGTCGCCCACGCCGGCCAAGCGCTGGCCGACGGCGACGAAGTGGCGATTTTCCCGCCGGTCACCGGGGGCTGAACATGAGCGCCGCCTTTACCGTCGCCGTGCAAACCGCGCGCTTTGACCCCGGCGCCGAAATGGCCCAGCTGGCCGGCCTGCCCGATGTCGGCGCGCAAGTGTGCTTTGTTGGCCAGGTGCGCGACTTTGGCGACAGCCAGGCGGTCACCGCGCTGGAGCTGGAACACTACCCCGGCATGACCGAAAAATCCCTGCTGGCCATCCTCGACCAGGCGCGCGCGCGCTGGCCGCTGGCGGCGGCGCGGGTGGTGCATCGGGTGGGCTATCTGCCGCTGGGTGAAGCCATTGTGCTGGTGCTCACCGCCAGCGCCCATCGCGGCGACGCCTTTGCCGCCTGCGAATTCATCATGGACTACCTCAAGCGCGACGCGCCGTTCTGGAAAAAAGAACACACCGCCGCCGGCAGCCACTGGGTGGAAGCCAAGCACAGCGACCAACAGGCGGCGCAACGGTGGCAATAAGCTACACCGCGCTGCTGCTGGCCGGCGGCCAGGCCCGCCGCATGGGCGGCGTGGACAAAGGCCTGCAAACCCTGCACGGCCAAACACTGGCCGCGCATGTGCTGGCCAGCCTGGCCGCGCAAAGCCAGCCGCCGGCGCGCTGCCTGATCAGCGCCAACCGCCACCTGGACGCCTACGCCGCGCTGGGCTGGCCGGTGCTGCCCGACGCCGAACCCGACTACCCCGGCCCGCTGGCCGGCATCGCCGCCGGCCTGGCCGCCCTGCAAGACGACTGGCTGCTGGTTGCGCCCTGCGACGCCATCCGCCTGCCGGCCGATCTGGCCGCCCGCCTGCTGAGCGCCGCCGCCGGCCGCGACGCCGCCAGCGCCGCCGACCCCGAACACTGGCACCCCACCCTGCTGGCGCTGCACCGCCGCGTCGCCCCCAGCCTGAGCGCCTGGCGTCAGGGCGGCGGGCGCAGCATTCGCGGCTGGCTGGCCGGGCTGGATCACCAGGAATGTCAGTTTGCTGTTCCCTTCACCAACGCCAACACCCTGGACGACCTGGCCCGCCTGGCCGCCCAACAAGGAGACTGCGCATGACCATGCACGTGATTGACTACGAAATCATCGGCGACGACTTGCAGTTTGTCGAAGTGGAGCTCGACCCCGGCGAAGCCGCCGTCGGCGAAGCCGGCGCCATGATGTATATGCAGGACGGCGTCAGCATGGACACCGTGTTCGGCGACGGCTCGGCGCAAGAAGGCGGCTGGATGGGCAAGCTGTTTGGCGCCGGCAAGCGCCTGCTCACTGGCGAATCGATGTTCACCACCGTGTTTGTCAACGAAGGCCAGGGCAAAAAGCGCGTGGCCTTTGCCGCCGCCTCGCCGGGCAAAATCGTGCCGGTGCACCTGCGCGAACTCGGCGGCGCGCTGCTGGCGCAAAAAGACGCCTTTCTGTGCGCCGCCAAGGGCGTCTCGCTGGGCATCGCCTTTCAGCGCCGGCTGGGCGCCGGCCTGTTTGGCGGCGAGGGCTTTATCCTGCAAAAGCTGGAAGGCGACGGCTATGTGTTTCTGCACGCCGGCGGCGCGCTGGTGGAAAAACAACTGAAAGCCGGCGAAGTGCTGCGCGTGGACACCGGCTGTGTGGTGGCGTTTCAACCCAGCGTGGACTTTGACATCGAATACGTCGGCAAGCTGAAAAGCGCGCTGTTTGGCGGCGAAGGGCTGTTTTTCGCCACCCTGACCGGGCCGGGGCACGTCTGGCTGCAATCGCTGCCGTTCTCGCGGCTGGCCGACCGGATTTTGAGCCAGGCGCCGGTGGCGGTGAGCAATAAATCGTCGGATTAAGGCTTGTGGCGGGGCAGCGGCCAACACCGCCGCCCCACCAGATAAAACACATTATAATGGTGATTAACTGGTCAATCCGGGCTTAAGTCACAGCAAAATGTCTTTTATCTTATCTCTCCCCAATGAAATTCTGCGCGAACTCGGCGCCCGCCTGCGGATGCAACGCCTGGCCCAGTCGCTGTCACAACGCGAACTCGCACACATGGCCGGGCTTTCGCTGGGCGCGCTGCGCAAACTGGAAACCGATGGCCAATGCTCGCTGGAGACGCTGATTCGGGCAGTGCAAGCGCTGGGCCTGAGCACCGAGCTGGACGAGCTGTTTGTGCTGAAACGCCAATCCATCGCCCAGATGGCGCAAGCCGAAGCCGCCCAGCAACGCCAACGCGCGCCACGCAGGAAATCATCATGCGGCAGGTAAATGTGGTGTATTGCGGGTGGGGGGAGCAGTGGCCGCTGGGGCGGCTGGCGGATGATGGTCGCACGCTGCTATTCGAATATGCCCCTGAGGCCTTGGCCCAAGGACTGGAGCTGTCGCCGCTGCACCTGAAACTGCGCCCCCAGGCGTATGGCGATTTTCCGGCATATCAGCATCGTCTGTCGGGGCTGCTGGCCGAAATGGCTTGGCGTCTTGGCCGCGACCGACACTGGCGCTTGGCGCCAGCATTTGACCTGACTTTTAGCACTGGTCCGATGGGCCTGCATCATATGGATGTCTGTGGCGAGGGCGCGGCCATCGAACGCGGCCATTTACTCCGTCTGGCCCAGGAGGGCGGCATCGGCATACACACTGCCAAACACAGCATTGACCGCATGTTGCCACATGCCGCCAGCCTGGCCGGACGGCTGGCGGATTTTCCCGTGCGGCGGGCGACTGCGCAGGCATTATGCGCGACGGTACAGGCTTGCTATCGGCGGCTGATGGGGTGAGGTCGGGCTGACGGCGGCGATGCCGGTTCGGATTCACGATGTGGGGCTTGGTGTTTGAGGCCCCCCACAACACAATGCCCGGTGAGATCATCACCGGGCATGTGTATTTCTCTTCAGTCAGCCATGTCGGCCGGACTGGTCAACGCGCGTGTTTTGCCATCGTGCGTGCGAGTGGGGGTGGGCAGGTTTATTCGTCTGCCGAGGCGTCCTGTGGCACGCCCAGCTTGGCGCGGCGGGCTTTGACGCCGTCGGCCAGGGTGGTGAGCAGGGCTTCGGTGTCGGCCCAGCCGATGCAGGCGTCGGTGATGCTTTGGCCGTACACCGGTTGACAGCCCGGCTTGAGGTCCTGGCGGCCTTCCACCAGGTGGCTTTCCACCATCACGCCAAAGATGTGGCTGTCGCCGGCGGCCATCTGGCTGGCCACGTCGGTGGCGACTTCCATCTGGCGCTTGTAGTCTTTGCGGCTGTTGGCGTGGCTGAAGTCCACCATCACTTTTTGCGGCAGGCCCACGGCGGCCAGTTCGGCGGCGGCGCCGCGCACATGTTCGCTGGCGTAGTTTGGCTCTTTGCCGCCGCGCAGGATCACATGGCAGTCCGGGTTGCCGCCGGTGCCGACAATGGCGGAATGGCCGGCCTTGGTCACCGACAGGAAGTGGTGCGGCTGGCTGGCGGCGCGGATGGCGTCTACGGCGATTTTCAGGTTGCCGTCGGTGCCGTTCTTGAAGCCCACCGGGCAGGACAGGCCAGAGGCCAGCTCGCGGTGTACCTGGCTTTCGGTGGTGCGCGCGCCGATGGCGCCCCAGCTGATCAGGTCGGCCACGTATTGCGGGGTGATCATGTCCAGGAATTCGGTGGCGGCCGGCATGCCCTGGTTGTTCAGGTCCAGCAGCAGTTTGCGCGCCATGCGCAGGCCACGGTTGATGTCGTAGGTGCCGTTCAGCTCGGGGTCGTTGATCAGGCCCTTCCAACCCACCGTGGTGCGCGGTTTTTCAAAATACACGCGCATCACCACCAGCAGCTCACCGGCCAGCGCATCGCGCAGCGGTTGCAGGCGGGCGGCGTATTCCAGGGCAGCCTGGGTGTCGTGGATCGAGCACGGGCCAATCACCACCAGCAGGCGGTCGTCTTCGCCGCGCAACAGGCGGGCAATGTCGCTGCGGGTGGCGTAGATCAGCTCGGCGGCGGAATCCGTGATGGGCAGTTCGTAGAGGTGGGCAATCGGGGGCAGGAGTTCTTTGATTTCCCGGATACGGACGTCGTCAGTTTGGCGTTGCATGGCGCACTCTAATAAAACGATGGCAAAACGCCAAGCCTAGCGTGGTTTGACTTGATGTGCAAACGCCTGAGGTCAGCATCTGGCCGCAGAGCGATGGCCTGGCGGGTGGCATGGCATGTGTTGTGCTTTTATCTAGTAGAAATACTAGGTCTATTGGCAGAAACGTGCCGGGCCGGACGGCAGGCTCTGGCCGGATGGCCTGTCCTTGTCCGCCAATGCTGGCGCATCTCTGCACTGTGGGGAAAGAAAGAACACCAGTCGCCTTGCCACGGTGGGCCGACCCGCATGGGGGTCGTGCGTCAACTGCGCAACAGGTTTGCAGCAAGATGCGCAAAAAGTGAAGCAAGTCACCATCCGTTTCTCCAATATGCTTTTGTATTCGCGTAGTCTTGCGAAACATCCGCTCGCCATGCGGGCGGTAAGGCAAGTCCGATCCCGATTTTTACGCCCATGCAGGATTGATCCGATGTTTTTCCGTCGTTCCCCGCCCATTGACGAGGGTGAAGTACAGCGTCTGCGTCAGGCGCAAGAGGGTTTGCAACAGCAATTAGGCCAGGCGCGCGAGCGCGAGGCAGCGCTGGCGGCCGAGCTGGCGCAAGTGCGTGCCGAGCTGGCCGGTCAGCGTGCCTGCCTGCGGCCGCTACAAGCGTTTGGTCAGAGTTTTCTGGATTTGCAGGCCTCGCTGGCGCGCATGGCCGATGGCTTGCAGACTGAAAGCGAAATGACCCAGCAAGCGGTGCAGTCGGTGGGCAGCAGCTCACGCGCGGTGGATCGGCTGGTCGGGCATTTTGACGAGATTGTCGAGCGGCAGACGCACACTGCACAGAGCATTCAGGCGCTGAACGGCAGCACCGGCAAGATTGTCGGCTTTGTGCAGATGATCAAGGAAATCGCCGACCAGACCAATCTATTGGCCCTGAACGCCGCCATTGAGGCCGCGCGCGCCGGTGAGGCCGGGCGTGGCTTTGCCGTGGTGGCTGATGAAGTGCGCAAACTGGCCGAGCGCACCACCCAGGCCACTGGCGAAATCGCCAGCCTGGTGTCCGGCATCCAGCACGACACCCGTCAGAGCGGCGACGAGGTGCTGGCCGCGGCTGAGGCGGCGCAGCGTTATCAGGCTGAGGGCCGCGACAATGTCGCCAGCATTCATACCTTGCTGGGGTTGACGCAAAAAATGACCGGCACGATTGGCGCGGTGTCGGACGCCAGCTTTCTGGAGGTGGCGCGGCTGGACCATGTGGTGCTCAAGCTGGAGGTGTACAAAGCCTGCCTGGGGGTCAGCGACAAGCACGCCCATGACTTGTCCGACCATCATCAGTGCCGGCTGGGCCAGTGGTACGAGCGTGGGCGCGGCCAGCAGTTTTTTGCCGGCCATCCGCGCTACAAGGCGATTGAGCGCCCGCACGCCGCCGTGCACGACAGCGCGCGTCAGGCCTTGCTGGCGCGTGAAGCCGGCGATGCCGCCGGGGTGGAGCAGGCTTTGTCACGCATGGAAGACGCCAGCCGTGAGGTGATGCAATTGCTGGCCGAGCTGGAAACCAGCGCGCACGCATAACACCCGACCCAGGTGGGCGCGCGCTGCTGCGCTCGCCCGCATCCAGTCGATGGGATGCGATGGCGGAAAGCAAGCCTGCTTGCCTGCTGGGTTAAAACGCCAATGTAGTTTCCAGCACTTCCACTTCCATCCCCACTTCCAGCAGGCCTTCGTTGCGCGCGGCCAGGTTCTGGCCAAAGCGTACGCCATCGTCAAACTGGCGGGTGCGCATCAGCGTGGCCAGCGGTTCCTGGTCGGCGGCGCGTTGGCCGGTGGCCGGGTCTACCGTGGTCAGCACGCAGCGGGTGCATGGCTTGGCCACGTCGAACACCACCGGGCCGATGCGGATCACGGTCCAGTCGTCTTCTTCGTAGGGGCCGCTGCCAGCAATCACCAGATTGGGGCGGAAGTGGCGCATGGTCACCGGTGTGGCCAACTGGCCATTCAGGTCGGCCAGCGAGCCCTCGCCAGCCAGCAGATAAGGGTAGCCATCGGCAAAGCCCAGCGGCGCGGCCTGGGTTTTTTGCTGGCGCTGCGGTGCTTCGCCGATAAACAGCAGCTGGCAGGGCTGGCCGAGAAATTGGCTGAACCAGGCGTCTACCGTCGCATCGCCATGCCAGGCGGCAAAGTCATCGCCCCACACCGACGTGGCCGCCGGCTGGGTGTATACCGCGCTGATGGCGGCGCGCAGTGGCATGCCCGGCGCTTGCAGCAGCAGCGCGCCAGGAATCATCGTCACCCGCACCTGGGTGAGCATGGGGTGGCTGCGGGCGGTGATGAATTCGCCTTGTGGCGTGGTCAGCATCCAGCTGCGGTCACCCAGCAGACCAGCCTGGCCGGCAAAGGCGCGGCCATGGCGCACGCCACGGCCGGATTTCAGTGGATGGACATACAGTTCGGCAAGATGCATGACATTTTCCTGAGCAATGAGGCCAGTGAGCTTATCGCGTTTGTGTGGCGGCCTGGTGGCGACAGATAAAGGCAGAATTTTTGTCGGACAGGACTCAAGTCCACGATGAATGGGCCGACATAAACTTTTGGCATAGTTTATGGCGCTCGCGCCTTGTCAAGCCAACTTTCGACGCAAACGTTCGAAATTTGTCCGTCGAATTTGACCCGGCATGCATTTTTTCGGCTACAGTGCTTGGAAGAGGGGGCGGGTGCAAGCTGGCCTTGAGTGTCGCTTACAAAACCCTCCTGGCGTTGTAGTGTGACCCTGCCGTCCTGCTTGTACGGCCTGCGATCACACGCCTGGCCTGGATTGCTTCGCTGAGTTGGTGAGCGCTCTTAAAACTATGCCACGCAGCCTCAAACTGTCTGCGTGGCAGGCGTGGCCGTCGGCGGACATGCCAAAAACCCGACAACAATAACGATATCACACCACGGCGTGATGTCAGGAGACAAGCCGGCCCATGGGGGAACATGACCGGCATGCAGGCGCCCGATGTGCCCGTGTTTTCCTGCCAGGAAGAGCCGTCTTTCCGTTGTTTCAAAATCCTGGGGTGCCTTACATGTTGGACAAGATGTCAATGCGCGCACGGCTGACTGCCATGGTCGTGCTGGCCCTGATGGGCTTTTTATTGGTGGGTGCGGTGTCGCTGTATGCGCAGCGACGCGACACGCTGGAAAGCCGCAAGGAAAAGGTTCGTGACATTGTCCAGACCGGACTTGGCATCGTGCAGCACTATGAAACCCTGGCCAGCCAGGGCAAGCTGCCGGTGGCGGATGCCCAGCGAGAGGCCAAGGATGCGCTGGCCGCCATGCGTTACGGCTCGGATGACTATATGTCCATCCTCGACAAGGATCTCAAATTCGTCATGCACCCGATCAAGGCCGCGCTGGTAGGCAAATCCTTGTATGCGGTCAATGATCCCAATGGCAACAAGCTGGGCGAGCTGTTTGCCAGCGCCATCCGTTCGGGCGGCGGCAAGGGCGGTTTTGCCGAGTATGTGTGGGAGAAAAACAAAGACGTTGGCGTGGTGGGCAAGGTGTCCTACCTGGGGGTGTCGTCTGGCTGGAACTGGGTGATTGTCACCGGGGTGTATCTGGATGACGTTGAAGCGGCGTTTCGTGTGCAGCTGACGCAACTGCTGGTGGCCGGCGGGGTGGTGCTGCTGATCATGTGGGGCGCCAGTGAGCTGATCAAGCGCAGCGTGCTGCGTCAGTTGGGTGGCGAGCCGGCCTATGCTGCCGAAGTGGTGCGCACCATCGCCAGTGGCGACCTGACCCGCCAGGTGAGTATCAGCGGCAACCCCGACAGTCTGCTGGCGGCGATTGCCGGCATGCAGCGCGACTTGCACCAGCTGATTGGCCGTATCAGCGGCAATGCCGATTCGCTGACGCAAATGGCGCAATCGCTGGCCAGCCACGCCAGCGAAGTGACTTCCGTGTCGGATTCGCAAAGCAGCTCGGCCTCGGCCATGGCCGCTTCGATTGAAGAAATGACCGCCAGCATCTCGCAGATTGCCGACCATGCTGGCGCGGCGCGCGATGTGTCGGCCGAATCTGGCCAGCTGTCCAGTGACGGCGCCAAGGTGATTGCCGACGCTGTAGATGAAATGCGCCGCATCCACGACGCTGTCAGCGACACCTCGATGGCCATCACCGATCTGGCCGGCAAAACCGAAACCATTTCCAGCATCATGAACGTCATCAAGGAAGTGGCCGACCAGACCAATCTGCTGGCGCTGAACGCGGCGATTGAGGCCGCCCGCGCCGGCGAGCAAGGCCGTGGCTTTGCCGTGGTGGCCGATGAAGTGCGCAAGCTGGCTGAGCGCACCTCGTCCGCCACCGAAGAAATCGCCCGCATGATTGCCGACATCAAGGAAAGCTCCGGCCAATCGCAGGAAACCATGGACGAGGCGATGAACCGGGTGAACCATGGCCTGGCGCTGGCCGAGCAGGGCGGCGAATCCATCGCCCGCATCCGCGACAGCGCTGTGCGCGTGGTGCAGGTGGTCAATGAAATCTCGCAGGCGCTGAAAGAACAAAGCGTGGCCAGCAACGACATCGCGCTGAATGTCGAGCGCATTGCACAAAGCGCCTCAGGCAACGCCCAGGCTGCGCGTCAGGTGGCGCAGGCCAGCTCGTCGATGCGCGATCTGACCAGTGAGCTGCACCACGCCGTACACCGCTTCTCGGTGTAATTCACCCGCGCCACATAAAACCACGCCCCCGTGTTGTCGAAGCACGGGGGCGTGGTTTTTTTCTATCGGTGTCATCAGGCGGTTTTGAATTGCCCCACTGCCCCGCGCAGTTCCATGGCCAAGGCTTCCAGCTCGCCAGCGGCGCCAGCACTGTCGCGTACCACGGCGTGCTGGGTTTCGCTCTGGCCGGCAATCACCTGCATATCACGGGCGATCGACTGCACCGACTGGCTTTGCTCGGTCAGCGCGGTGGCCATTTCGTGAATGCTGGAACGGGTATCGCTGACTGTCTGGCTGGCCAGTTCCATGCGCTCGGCGGCCACCCCGGCTTCGCTGCGGCTATTGGCCAGCGCATGCTGACTGTCGGCGATGGCGCGCTGCATGGCCTCGCTGGCTTCTTGCAGGCGCAAGGTCAGTGTGTCGATCTGCCCGGCCGACAGCGCGGATTTTTCCGCGAGCTTGCGCACCTCATCGGCCACCACGGCAAAGCCGCGGCCGGCTTCGCCAGCGCGGGCGGCTTCAATCGCGGCGTTCAAGGCCAGCAGATTGGTCTGGTCGGCGATTTCCCGCACCTGGCCGGTCATTTGTGAAATTTCTCCCATGCTGCCCAGCATGTGGCGGGCACTGTCGCTGACGTCGCGGCTCAGTTGCTGGTCGGCCTGATCCAGATGACGGCACAGCTCACCCAAGGCACTGACCCCGGCCTGGGTATGCTGGCGCGCGGTGTCGGCATGCTGTTCCAGCCGTTCCGCCATGGCGCTGACCTGCTCGACGCTGACGCTGATTTCTTCCAGTGCGGCGGCCGACGAACTTACCGCCGTGTTCTGTTCGGCCGAGGCGCCGGCCAGCCGGTCGGCATGGTCAGACAAAGAAGTCGCCCGGCTGGCCAGCCGCTCGCTGCCGCCCCATACCTCGGACAAGGTGTGCTGGATGTGGGTCAGCAGCTGGTTGAAGGCGCGACCCACTGCGCCCAGCTCGTCGTGGCTGTGAATGCCAGCGCGGCAGGTCAGGTCGCGCTGTTCGCTGACCTTGGCCATGGTGCGCATCAGCTCATGCACCGGGTGGGTCAGCGCCCATTTGATGGCAAATGCCAGCCAGCCCAGCAGCAGCGAGAGCACGGCGATTTGGCCGACAAACATCAGCGCATCGTGGCGGAACGCGGCGTTGAGATCGTCCAGATACAAGCCGGAAGCGACAATCCAGCCCCAGGGCGCAAAGCCTTCGGCATAGGCCAGCTTGGCCACCGGCTCATCCTTGCCCGGCTGCGGCCACAGGTATTCGACAAAGCCATGGCCCTGGCTGGCCACGGCATCACGCATTTCTTTCACCAGCAATTTGCCGTTGGGGTCTTTCAGCGTGGACAAATCCTTGCCGTTGAGCTCGGGTTTGATCGGGTGCCAGACCATGCGCGGATGCATATCGTACAGGCTGTAATACTCTTTGCCGGCGTAACGCAGATTGCCAATCGCCCGCTTGGCCTGCTCTTGCGCAGCATCCTGTGCCAGCACGCCGGCTTTCACTTGTTTGTCGTAATGGTCGAGCACGCCGATGGCCACTTGCACCACGCTTTGCAACGTGGCGCGGCGGTCGTCAAGCATGCGCTGGTATTTGGAATACAGCGCCAGTGCGCTGATGGCCATCACCCCGAGCATGGCGGAAAACAACAAAATATTCAGTTTGTTGCCGACACTGATTCGTTTCAGCATGGTGGAGTCCTCGTCGGTGCGCGCCGTCTGCGGGCCAGTGTGGCGCCACCGGACGACGATCATGCACGGCCCGGATGACGGGCGTATGGCGAGGTTGTACCGCAGCTCGGGCGCTTAAGCAAATGGTCATACCATCTAGCCTTAAGTTATGGCAAAACACATTCGCTGCGGACAATTTATGTCATGGTAAAGTCAGTCCGGCCACCCCGGAGCAGGCGTGGTTGACCGGTCAGGTTTTGAAGCGCCCCACCGCCCCACGCAGCTCCACCGCCAGCGACTCCAGTTCGCGGGCGGCGCCGGCGCTGTCGTGCACCACGGCGTGCTGGGTTTCGCTCTGGCCGGCAATGCGCTGCATATCGTCGGCGATTTGCTGCACGGCCAGGTTTTGTTCGTTCAGCGCGGTGTTCATCTCGGCGCTGCGCTGGCGGGTGGCCTGGGCGGCGGCGCTGGCGGCGGCCAAGGCCTGGCTGACGTCATCGGCCTGACGGGCGCTGGCGTTCAGCGCGGTGTCGCTGTCGATCACCGCCTGGCGCATGGCGCTGTTGGCGGCCAGCAGGCGCTCGGTCAGCCCGTCGATCTGGCTGGCGGACTGGGCGGATTTTTCCGCCAGTTTGCGCACTTCGTCGGCCACCACGGCAAAGCCGCGTCCGGATTCGCCGGCGCGGGCGGCTTCGATGGCGGCGTTCAGCGCCAACAGATTGGTTTGCTCGGCGATTTCGCGCACTTCGGCGGTCATGCGGGTGATGTCGGCCATATTGTCGGCCATCTGGCGGGCGCTGACGCCTACCTCGTCACGCAGGCACTGGCCGGCTTGCGCCAGGCTGTCGCGCAAGCTGCTCACTACGGTTTCGCCGTGGGCGGTTTGCGCGCGAGTGTCGTCGGCCTGGCGGCTGAGCGCGTCGGCCATCACGCCGATTTCTTCGATGCTGGCGCTGATTTCTTCCAGCGCCGCCGCGCTTGAGGCCACTGCGTGGTTTTGTTCGGCCGAGGCGCCGGCCAGCCGGTGGGCGTGGTCGGACAAGCGGGTGGCGCGGTGGGCCAGTTGCTCGCTGCCGCCCCACACATCAGAAAAAGCGCGCTGAATATTGCCCAGCAAGTGATTAAAGGCGCGGCCCACTGTGCCCAGCTCGTCCTGGCTGTGCAATTGCGCGCGACAGGTGAGGTCGTGCTGCTCGTCCACCCGGCGCATGGCCTCCACCAGCGCGCGCACCGGCAGGGTCAGCGCGCGCTTGATCAGCACCACCAGCGCCGCCAGCAGCAGCGACAGGCCGACGATCTTGCCGACAAACATCATGGCATCGCGGCGGAACTCGGCGTTGAGGTCGTCCAGGTATAAGCCCGTGGCCACCACCCAGCCCCACGGGGCAAAGCCCTGGGCATAGGCCAGCTTGGGCACTGGCGCGCTCTGGCCTGGTTGCGGCCATTGGTATTCGACAAAGCCGTGCCCCTGGCTGCTCACCACATCGCGCATGGCGATGAACAGCGGCTTGCCGTCCGGGTCGCGGATCTGGCTGATGTCTTGGCCGTTGAGTTCGGGTTTGATCGGGTGTTGCACCATGCGCGGGTGCATGTCGAAGATATAAAAATACTCTTTGTCGGCGTAGCGCAATTCACCGATGGCGCGGCGCGCCTGAGCCTGCGCACTGGCCAGCGGCAGACTGCCGTCGCGCACCAGCCGGTCGTGGTAGTTCAGTACGCCAACGGCCACTTGCACCATGTTCTGCAAGGCCGCACGACGGTCTTCCAGCATCCGTTGATATTTGGAATACAAGGCCAGCGCGCTGATCAAAGCCACGCCGGCCAAGGCGGCCAGCAGCAAGACATTGAGCTTGCTGCCCACACTGAGTCGGTTGAACATCTTGATGTCTCTCTCTACGCCTGGCGACATGGGCCGGGCGATGGTGCGAGCATCGGCCGCCTCCTCAGCGGGCCCGCCAGATGGGGCAGGCCTGACGTCCTTGCTCGGTTTTTTATCGGTTGGGCGGCTGCGCTGGCGTCAGCTGCGCCCAGCTGGGGCGTCCGCCTCTTGTGCGGGCGGATCGTCTCCCCATGGGGCCACCTTATATAACAAAAGCATCCCGGGTAAGGCAAGCACAGTGCATAACAAGAAAAACGGCGTCCAGCCCAGCGCATCCACCAGATAGCCGGTGGCGGCGTTGGCCACGGTGCGCGGCACGGCGGCCAGGCTGGTGAACAAGGCAAACTGGGTGGCGGTGTAGGCCGGGTGGGTGCTGCGGGCGATAAAGGCAATAAATGCCGCTGTGCCCAGCCCCACGCCCAGCGCCTCAAAGCCAATCGCCAGCGCCAGCACGCGCAAATCCGGGCCCACTTGGTCCAGCAGCACAAAGCCCAGAATCGACACGCATTGCACCACGCCAAACACCCACAGCGCGCGGTTGATGCCCAGCTTGAGCATCCACGCCCCGCCCAGCAGGCCGCCGATCACCGCCGGCCACAGCCCGGCGTGCTTGGCCACCAGGCCGATTTCGGTCTTGCTAAAGCCGGTGTCCAGATAAAACGGCGTGGCCAGCGCGGTGGCCATGCTGTCGCCCAGCTTGTACAAAAAGATAAAGCCCAGCACCCAGGCGGCGCCTTGCCAGCCCTGGCGGGAAATAAACTCTTTGAATGGCATCACCACCGCGTCGCGCAGGGTTTTTGGCGCCGCCGCGCGCAAGGCCGGCTCGCTGACCGACAGGGTGAGCAGCAAGCCCGGCAGCATGAACAGCGCAGTGATGGCGAACACCCACGGCCAGGGCAGCCGGTCGGCCAGAATCAGCGACAGCGAGCCGGGCACCAAACTGGCCAGCCGGTAGGCGTTGATGTGCACGGTGTTGCCCAACCCCAGCTCGGCATCGCGCAGCAGCTCGCGCCGGTAGGCGTCCAGCACGATGTCCTGGCTGGCGGAAAAAAACGCCACGCCCACCGCCAGCGCGGCAATCGACCAAATATCCTGCTGCGGCAAAAACACGCCAAAGCCGGCCATGCTGGCGATCAAGGCCACTTGGGTGATCAGCATCCAGCCGCGCCGCCGGCCCAAAAATGGCGGGGTGAAGCGGTCCATCAGCGGCGACCAGATAAATTTCCAGGTGTAGGGCAGCTGGATCAGGGCAAACAGGCCAATGGCCTTGAGATCCACGCCTTCGCTGCGCAACCAGGCGGGCAGCAGATTGATCAGCAGATACAGCGGCAGACCGGAGGCAAAGCCGGTGAACACGCAGATCAGCATCTGGCGGGAAAACAGCGAGGGCGAGGCGGGGGAATCAGCAGTCATGGGCAGGGCGAAAAAATAAGCCAGACTGCTACTGTACCGGAATCATGTCGCTTGCGGGCGCGCGGTGGCCGGCGGTGAAGCCGGCCACCAGAAGAAAAGCCCAGAGAAGGGCGGCAATCAGAACTTGCTGAAAAAATCTTTCACCGCCGACACGCCTTGCTCAAACACCCCACCCAGATCAGACAGCGAGCCATTCGGGGTCAGCTGATTCACCCATTCTGGCAGATTGGCCGACAGCCACTCACCCGCCTGTGCCGGATCGATACCGGCTTTTTCTGCCAGGCTGTTCAGTGTGTCGGCGCTGAATACCTGCTGCAATTGCTCGGCGCTGATCGGCAGGTTTTCGCCCTGGCTGATCCAGCTTTGCAGGGTGTCGCCCAGCCCGGCTTGCTGAAAACGTTCCACCAGGCCATCGATGCCGCCGCTGTTCTGCAGCAAATCACCCAACGCGCCGCCAGCCTGGCCGACGGTGTCTTGCAGCTGTTGCACGCCGCCACTGATGGCGTCACTCAGTTGATCCAGCAGACCCATATCACTCTCCTTGCGATAAACCATTGAAAATAGCCGGGATTGTCCTTACATTGCCGGGGCGTCGCCGATTTTTCCGGGCGAACGCGCAAGCGTCGGGGCTTCCGGCGCGCAGCTAATGCAGCATAGCGGTTTGGACCTTAAATTCACATGACAGTTTTCCTGCGCACCCTGTTTTTTGTCACCCTGAGCCTGGCCGCCTGGCAGGCGCACGCCGATGTCTATGGCTTTGTGGACGAACAGGGCGAGGTGCATCTGGCCGACAAGCCGCTGGATGCGCGCTATCGGCTATTCAAGCGCGGCGCGCTGCCAGCGGCCAGCAGCGGCGCGGCGACCGCTGAACTGGGCCGTTATCTGGACGCGCGCGACCAGGCGGCGCTGAAGCGGCTGACGCCGCTGATCGAGCAAACCGCCCGCCGCCACCAACTGGAGCCCGCCTTGCTGCACGCGGTGATTACCGTGGAATCCGGCTACCACGCCAGCGCGGCCTCGCCCAAGGGCGCGCAGGGACTGATGCAACTGATGCCAGACACCGCCGCACGCTTTGGCGTGTCAGCCGAGACCGTGCTGGAGCCGCGCGCCAATCTGGATGCCGGCGCGCGCTACCTGGCCTTTTTGCTGGGCTTGTTCGATCGCCGGCTGGATTTGGCGCTGGCTGCCTATAACGCTGGCGAGGGCGTGGTGCAGCGGCTGGGGCGGATTCCGCCGTATGAAGAAACCGAGCAATACGTCAAGGCAGTGCGCGGGCTGTATCTGCGCCAGGGCGGGCGCGTGCTGGCCGATGGCCGTCTGCGCGCCAAGGCGGATGCCAGCCTTGTCCGGTTCACGACAAGTGATGCGACACGGACAGAAACAGAAAACACAAGTTATTGATCTGAAAACATAAGTTACGTGGCGCGGCTTTTGCTCAAGTGCTTGTCAGCACCAGCACTTGAGGAGTGTCATCGTGGAACTACCTGTTATCAGCAACGCCCCCAGCAGCGGCGGCGGCTGTTCGTCCAGCGGCTGTGGGTCGTCGTCCGACGCCATGGCCCATCTGCCGGATTCCATCCGCCAGAAAGTGCAGGATCATCCCTGTTATTCAGAAGACGCTCACCATTACTTCGCCCGCATGCATGTGGCGGTGGCGCCGGCCTGTAATATCCAGTGCAACTACTGCAACCGCAAATACGACTGCGCCAATGAGTCGCGGCCGGGCGTGGTGTCCGAGTTGCTGCACCCGGATCAGGCCGTCACCAAAGTGCTGGCCGTGGCGGCCACCATTCCGCAAATGACCGTGCTGGGCATCGCCGGCCCGGGCGACCCCTTGGCCAACCCGGCGCGCACCTTCGAGACTTTCCGGCAGCTGTCGGACAAGGCGCCGGACATCAAGCTGTGCCTGTCCACCAACGGCCTGACCCTGCCCGAGCATGTGGACGAAATCGCCAAGCACAACATCGACCATGTGACCATCACCATCAACTGTGTCGATCCCGAAATCGGCGCCCAGATCTACCCGTGGATTTACTGGCAAAACCGCCGGTTGCGTGGGGTGGAAGCGGCGCGGATTCTGATCGAACAGCAGCAAAAAGGCCTGGAAATGCTGACTTCGCGCGGCATTCTGGTGAAGGTCAATTCGGTGATGATTCCTGGCGTCAACGACGAGCACCTGAAAGAAGTCTCCAAGGTGGTCAAGGCCAAGGGTGCTTTCCTGCATAACGTCATGCCGCTGATTGCCGAAGCCGAGCACGGCACCTATTACGGCCTGATGGAGCAGCCGTCGCCCACGCCCGAACAGCTGCAAGCCCTGCAAGACGAGTGCGGCGGCGATATGGCGATGATGCGCCACTGTCGCCAGTGCCGCGCCGACGCGGTGGGCTTGCTGGGCGAAGATCGTGGCGCCGAGTTCACCCTCGACAAGCTGGCCGACATGGACATCGACTACGAAGCCGCCATGCAAACCCGTCAGGAAGTGCGCGAAAACCTGCTGGAGCAACTGGCCGCCAAGCGCGCCGGCGCCCCGGCCGCCGAAGTCACCGCCCTGGCCGGCGTGCCGGCCGACAGCCGCCCGGTGCTGATGGCGGTGGCCGCCAAAAATGGCGTGGTGGGCGAGCACTTTGGCCATGCCCGCGAATTCTTGGTGTACGAAGCCTCGCCCAAGGGCGTGCGGCTGATGGGCCATCGCAAGGTGGACCTGTACTGCAACGGCGCCACCGACTGTGGCGACAGCGGCGAAGGCGGCCAGCCGGCCGGGTCGATTCTTGACCAGATCATCCACGCCCTGTCCGGCTGTGAGCAGGTGCTGTGCGCCCGGATTGGTTTTGAGCCCTGGGGCCAGCTGGAAGCCGCCGGCATCCAGCCCAATGGCGAACACGCCATGGAGCCGGTGGAAGACGCCGTGCTGGCGGTGTATCGGGAAATGTCCGCCGCCGGCAAGCTGGCGGCGCCGGCCGACAAGCTGAACAAGGTGGCGTAAATGGCTCTGCAAATTGTCGATCTGTGCGTCAACTGTTGGGCGTGCGTGGATGTCTGCCCCAATCAAGCCGTGGTGGAAGATGTCCCGCACTTCTTGATCAACGAGCAAGCCTGCACCGAGTGCCTGGGCGACCACGCCGAAGCGCAGTGCGCGGCGATTTGTCCGATTGAGGGGGCGATTGTCAACGAACTGGGCGAACCGCTGAACCCGCCCGGCTCGCTGACCGGCATCCCGCTGGACAAGCTGCGCGAGCTGGGCTTGCTGGATCGGGAGGCGGCGTAATGGCGACACTGACTTTTTACGAAAAGCCAGGCTGCCAAGGCAACGCGCGGCAGAAAGCCCTGCTGCGCGCCGCCGGCCACCAGCTGAACGTGCGCAATCTGCTGACCGAACCCTGGACGCCCGAGCGGCTGCGCCAGTTTTTTGGCGCGCTGCCGGTGACGCAGTGGTTTAACCGCAACGCCCCGGCAGTGAAGTCCGGCGAGGTCAACCCCGACGCGCTGGACGCCGACGCCGCGCTGGCCTTGATGGTCAAGCGCGCCATCCTGATTCGCCGCCCCTTGCTGGAAATGGGCGACGAGCGCTGGGTGGGCTTTGACGTCGCCGCGCTGGATGCGCGCATCGGCCTGAATGGCGTCAACCTGCCGCCGGGCGACCTGGAAGCCTGTTCCCATCACGGCGCCGAGGCGGCGGCGCACGCCGCCGCCTGCCACGCGGAGGGCCACGCCCATGAGCATTGTTCACCCTGATCAGGCCGTGGAGCTGGCCCCCGGCGTGCATTGGATTGGCGCGCTGGACCCGCATTTGCGCCGCTTTGACATTATTTTGTCCACCGCCAACGGCACCAGCTACAACGCGTATCTGGTGCGCGGCGAGCAGGGCGTGGCGGTGATCGACACGGTCAAAGAAGCCTTTGCCGACGATTTTTTTCGTCGGCTGGAATCCGTCGCCCGTTACGACGAAATCACCACCATCGTGCTCAATCACCTGGAGCCCGACCACAGCGGCGCGCTGCCCGAGCTATTGCGCCGCGCGCCCAATGCCCGCGTGTATTTGTCCAGCCGCGCGCAAATGATGCTCAAGGCGCTGCTCAAGCCCTCGTCCAATCAGGCGCCGCCGGACTACACCCCGGTGACCACTGGCGACACCATCGACCTGGGTGGGCGCACGCTGGCGTTTTTTCACACGCCGTATCTGCACTGGCCGGACACGCAGTGCACCTGGCTGGTGGAAGAAGGCATGTTGTTCTCGGGCGATGTGTTTGGCTGCCATTACTGCG
Organism: Rivihabitans pingtungensis; assembly: GCF_003201855.1. Classification (GTDB taxonomy): domain Bacteria; phylum Pseudomonadota; class Gammaproteobacteria; order Burkholderiales; family Aquaspirillaceae; genus Rivihabitans; species Rivihabitans pingtungensis. Next base: position 170,852 of record NZ_QJKI01000006.1, read on the forward strand.
ATCCGCGCCTGTTCAACGACCGGGTGGGCGATTTCAGGTTCTCGTTTGAATACTACTACGCCCACATCATGCGCCCGTTCCGCGCCCATGTGCTGGACGCGCTGGAGCTTCTGGAGCCGCTGGACATCCGCTTGATTGCCCCGGCGCACGGGCCGATTTTGCGCCACCACCCGCGCGACTACCTGGCGCGCTACCGCGAAATGGCCACCCCGCGCCTGGCGCTGGACACCGAAGCCGCTGGCGAAAAAACCCTGGCGGTGTTTTATCTCTCCGCCTACGGCAACACCCGCAGCATGGCCGAAGCCATCGCCATTGGCGCCGAGCGCATTGCCGGCGTGCGCGTGTCGCTGTTTGACCTGGAGGGCGGCGACACCGCCCACTTCACCGACCTGATCGAAGCCGCCGACGGCCTGGCCTTTGGCAGCCCGACGCTGAACGGCGACGCCGCGCCGCCGATCTGGGCGCTGCTGTCCTCGCTGACCACGGTGAACGTCAAAGGCAAGTTTGGCGCGGCGTTTGGCTCGTATGGCTGGAGCGGCGAGGCGGTGCGGCTGATTGAAGACCGCCTGCGCGGGCTCAAGCTGCGCGTGCCGGTGGAAGGCCTGCGCCTGAAGCTGGCGCCCGACGCCAGCGAGCTGGACGCCTGCCGCACGCTGGGCGAAACCCTGGCCCGTCACTTAGTGGGCGAAGCCATGCCGCGTGAGGTCGATCTGGCCTCCCTGAGTTGATTTTTATCCTGACTGGAGCATTCCATGCCCAAAGCCAAAGTGATTTTTGAAGACATCGGCGTGGCGGTCACCGTCCCGGCCGGCACCCGCCTGATTGAAGTGTCCGAGAAAGTCGGCGCTGGCATCACCTATGGCTGTCGCGAAGGCGAATGCTGCACCTGCCTGACCAAGGTGATTTCAGGCGGCGACAACCTGGCCGCGCCCTCGGTGCTGGAGGATCAGGTGCTGAAAGACAATATGGCCCCACGCAACCACCGTCTGGCCTGTCAGGCGCAGATTCTGGGCGGCGAAGTGGTGGTGCGCCCGGCCTGAGCGATTTACGCAACTTCAGCCTTTTCTCGGCCCCCCGGAGAAAAGGCGCGCGCTGCGGCCCGGATGAGCGGCCGGGCGCTGTTGGTTTTTTCACCAAAGGAGCAACACCATGGCGTTGATCACCTTCTCCAGCCGTCTGCATAAAGACAAAACCGTCTATGCCGTCGCTGGCAGCCATACCCAGACCATCCTGACCCTGGCCAAAGAAAACCACATTCCCATCGACTTTGGCTGCGGCAATGGCGAATGCGGCACCTGTCTGGTCAAGGTGTCGTCGGTGGACACCAAGCGCTCGCCGATGGGCGGCCCGCTGACCAACCGCGAAGCCGTTGTGCTCAAGGACATGGGCTATGTGACCCAGCCGGAACTCGACCAAATGTACGTGGACGACATTCCGCCGACCCAATGGCGCCTGGCTTGCCAGATGGTGGTGCGCGACGAGGACATCCTGGTCGAATACCCCAGCAAGTGATGTTGCCTGAGCGGACGGCGTCCTGCGACCCCCAGCCGTCCGCGTCTGCCGCCTGGCGCCCTTGGGCGTCAGCGCGGCCGTCCGATCCGGAGGCCACCATGATCCCCCCCGACCGCTTGCATCACCGCGCCCTGTTGTGCGCCAGCCTTTTGCAAGGCGACGCTGGCCCGGCGCCTGTTGACGAAGGCAACCGCAGCTTGCTGGCCAGCCTGCTGGCCGGACAGCGCGCGGGCCTAGGTTGCCTGCCGCCCCAACTGGGCCTGGCAGACAATGATTTTGCCGCCATGCTGGCCGCTTATTTTCCTACTGCGCGCCTGCCCGCGCCCTGGCCGGCCGCCTCGCCCGAGCGCGTGCCGGAATGGGACGAGCTGGTGCAATTTTTACTGGACCATCGCGCTGGCGAGCAGGCCGAGCCGCGCTGGATGGCGCAGATTCTGGCCGCCGCCTGCGCCGGCCGCGACCACCTGTGGCAAGACCTCGGCCTGACCGGCCGCCACGAGCTCAGCCAACTGATTGCGCTGAACTTTCCGGCGCTGGCCCAGGCCAACGACGGGGACATGAAATGGAAAAAGTTCATCTACCGGCAACTGTGCGCGCGCGAAGGGATTTACGTCTGCCCGGCGCCCTCCTGCCAAGCCTGTCACGACCGGCCAGCATGCTTTGGCCCGGAGTCCTGAACCGCATACGCCAGTTTGGCCCCGCGCCCTCGGCGCCGCTGACGCTGGAAGCCCGCGCGCTGGGCGCGTATCTGGGCCTGGCGGTGGGCGATGCGTTGGGCGCCACGGTGGAGTTTCTCACTCCCAATGAAATCCGCCACCAGATTGGCCTGCACCGCCACCTGACCGGCGGCGGCTGGCTCAAGCTGCGCCCCGGCATGGTCACCGACGACACCACCATGAGCCTGGCGCTGGGCGAGGCCATCTTATTATCTGGCGGCCGGGTGGACGCCCTGCTGGCCGCGCAGGCGTTTGACCAATGGATGCGCAGCAAGCCAGTGGACATCGGCAACACCGTGCGCCGCAACCTGATGCGCTTTCGCCGCACTGGCGAACCCTGCGCGCCGCCCTCCGAACACGACGCCGGCAACGGCGCCGCCATGCGCCTGCTGCCGGCCGCGCTGGCCACCTTTGGCCTGGACGCCGACACCGTGCGCGACGCCGTGCTGGCGCAAGCACACGTCACCCACCACAGCCCCTTGTCCGACGCCGCCTGCCTGACGCTGACCGGCATGCTGCACGCCCTGCTGGCCGGCGCCGACAAAAAAACTGTGCTGCAACAGCATGTGCAGCCGCTGATCCAGCAATACCCGGTGTTTGGCTTTCGCGCCCGCCGCTGCGACAACCCCAGCGGCTATATCGTGGACACCCTGCAAGCGGTGTTTCAGGCGTTTTTTGACACCGACACGCTGGAAGACTGCCTGATCGACGTGGTGAACCGCGGCGGCGACGCCGACACCACTGGCGCCATCGCCGGCATGCTGGCCGGCGCGCACCAAGGCCCCAAGGCGATCCCGCGCCGCTGGCTATCCGTGCTGGACGCCGACACCCGCGCCGCCTGCGAGCTGCAATCCTGGTTGCTGCTGCCGGCGGTTTTGGCTTGATTGCTACGACTTTAGTCGTAGATTTTTGTTGGCCTGCATAAGTCTGCCTGTCGATTACGTAGAAATACCTATAGTGAGCTGACCACCATCCGGCCTTCATCCGGCCTTGTTGAACCCAGCTTGCGCTTTCGCTTTGCCCCGTCGCGCCAGCGCCTGATACCGAGAGAACATCATGCGCAACAACCAGCCCATCACCCAGATGGAAACCCTGCTGCCGGAAGGCCAGTTCATCTACTCGCGCACCGACCTGCGCGGCATCATCGTCGAAGCCAACGAGGCATTTGCCCACATCAGCGGCTATCGCCGTGAAGACATGATAGGCCAGCCGCACAATATGGTGCGCCACCCCGACATGCCCGAACAGGCCTTCAAAGACATGTGGAGCGACCTCAAGCAAGGCCGCCCCTGGCGCGGCCTGGTGAAAAACCGCCGCCAGGACGGCGGCTTTTATTGGGTGCTGGCCAACGCCTCGCCCGTGCGCGAAAACGGCCAGATTGTCGGCTATCAATCGGTGCGCAGCAGCCCAAGCCGCGAGGCGGTGAAAGCTGCCGAAAGCGCCTATCGGCGCATCCGCGAAGGCGACAGCTCGATTGTCATCCGCCATGGCCAGGTGCGCCCGGCGCGCCAATCGCTGTGGGCCTGTTTTATGGGCCTGGGCTCACAACTGCGCTGGTTTGGGCTGGTGATGCTGCTGTCCAATCTGGCCATGCTGGTTGGCCATATGATGCCGGGCGACAACCTGCGCGCGCTTTGGATGGCGCTGGGCGGCGTGAGTGTGCTGTGGAGCCTGTGTTTTGTACTGTATTTTACCCCGCGCCTGCGCCGCGACCTGGCGCGCACCGACGATTACCTGGACCGTCTGTTGAGCAGCGGCAACCTGAAACAGCGGCTGGACATCACCCGCGACGACGAGCTGGGCCGGGTGTCCGCCAAGCTGGACGGCTTTATCGCCTCGGTGCAAGCCACCTTGATGTGCATGGCCGACTCCGCCAGGCAAGTGCACCACATCGCCGACGAAGTGGACCAGGCCGTGGGCGGCGTCAGCCAGTCGGCCCGCGTGCAAAGCGCCGCCACCACCTCGGCCGCCGCCGGCATCCAGCAAGTGACCGTGTCGATCAGCGAAGTGTGCGCCCACGCCAATCACGCCCGCGACGCCGCCCACACCGCCGCGCAAACCTCCTGTCAGGGCGAAGCCCTGTCCGGGCAAGCCTGCCAAACCATCCTGACGCTGGCCGGCACAGTAAAAACCGCCGCCGCCCAAGTGGAGCGCCTGGGCGCGCAATCGCAAGAGATCTCCCGCATCACCGGGGTGATCCGCGACATTGCCGAACAGACCAACCTCCTGGCGCTGAACGCCGCCATCGAAGCCGCCCGCGCCGGCGAGCAAGGCCGTGGCTTTGCCGTGGTGGCCGACGAAGTGCGCAAACTGGCCGAACGCACCGGCCGCGCCACCGCCGAAATCAGCGCCACCATTGAATCCGTGCAACAAGAAACCGGCAAAGCCGTCGCCGGCATGCGCGCCGGCGCCGAACAAGTGGAACACGGCGTCGGCCTGGTGCAACAAGCCCAAGACGCCCTGCACGAAATCAACGCGCAAATGGCGCACACCATGCAAATGGTGAACGACATCAGCGAATCCGCCGCCGAACAAGAACGCGCCATGACCATGATGGCCGGCAGCGTGGAACAAGTGGCCTGCATGACCGAGCAAAACATGGCCGTGGTCACCCAAACCACCGCCTCCGCCCAATCGCTGAACAGCATGGTGGAACGCATGCATAAATCGGTGATGCAATATACGGTGTGAGTGGGGGGAGTGGTTTGGTGCTGGAGGTGAGGGTGATGCGGAAAAGCGACACCATCATGCGGGGCGGGTTGTGTTTGCGGTGGTGAACGGGTGTGAGGGGGAAGGGTGTTTTGTAAAGCCACCTTGGGTGAGGATGCCGAGGGTGGCTTTGTTTTTTGGAGGTGTAAAAGATCGTTGCTTTTAAGTTTTTTTCGTTGGTAAGTATTTGATAATTTGTGATTTATTTTATTTTTCGGGTTTTTTTGATCAGCCAGAACTTTGCTCTTGATGAACAAAGCTGAGTTAGCCTCGGGTATGCAAAGCTGTTGGCTGGGGAGGGTGGGTAATGCATGGGCTATGTCGCAGTATAGGGTGACTGCTTAAAATGTTCGGTTGAGTAAAATTTTGTCTTTACATTTTTTTGAGTCAATGCTTATTGTCGAGGTATGATAAGTAAGAAATCTTACGAGTCACTAACAAAATGCCTCTTGGCGTTGTTGTGTGGTTATGTCGTACTGGCGTGTTCTTTTTATTTTAATGATTTTGCGCTACGCCTAGCCGCATCAACAGGGTAACCCGTTACCTAATGTAACCCAGTCAGTGTATGCAGCTATTTCTCATCGTCCTTGGCAAATGCCCGCTCTCTTTTCGTTAGAGCCTGTTCTGAACTATCCCATAGCGGTAAAATCCAAGCCCCATGGAAAACCGCAAACCTTACCCATCCGATGTCAGCGACGAAGAATGGGC
>NZ_QJKI01000007.1 GCF_003201855.1 Rivihabitans pingtungensis
GCCCATTCTTCGTCGCTGACATCGGATGGGTAAGGTTTGCGGTTTTCCATGGGGCTTGGATTTTACCGCTATGGGATAGTTCAGAACAGGCTCTAAGCGCAGCTCACAACACCCAGCGCAGCGCGCCTGGCGAGTCGTCGGTCACTGAAACACAAGGGGTCATGCGCCACGAAGAACCCCTCGTCGGAACCCCTCATCGCGCCACACCGAGTCATGCCCGCGCAGGCGGGAATTCAGGCGCATCCACCGCGTACAGCGGTCTAAGCGCCGGCCAGTCGGTTCAGATCATGGTGACTGAACTACTGGATTTTGTAGACACCCGCTCAGGCCGGCTGACAAATGCTGGCGAAAGCCTGGAAATACCCGGGGAAGGTCTTGCCCACGCATTTGGGGTCGTTGATGCGCACCGGCGCGCCCAGCAGCGCCACCAGCGAAAAGCACATGGCCATGCGGTGGTCGTCGTAGGTGTCGATGGCGGCATTCGGGGTCAGTTGCGCCGGCGGGGTGATGGCCAGCCAGTCTTCGCCTTCTTCCACCACGGCGCCGACTTTGCGCAGCTCGGTGGCCATGGCGGCGATGCGGTCGGTTTCCTTGACGCGCCAGCTGCCGATATTGCGCAACACCGAGCGGCCATCGGCGGCCAGCGCCGCCACCGCCAGGGTCATGGCGGCGTCGGGGATGTGGTTGAAGTCCGCGTCAAACGCCTTCACCCGGCCGGTTCCGCGCGCCTCGATCCAGTTGTCGCCCCAGCGGATGTCGGCGCCGATGGCGGCCAGCGCATCGGCAAAGCGCACATCGCCCTGGATGCTGCCGCTGCCCACGCCCTCCACCCGCACCGGACCGCGCCCAAGCGCGCCAGCCGCCAGAAAATACGAGGCGCTGGAGGCGTCGCCTTCCACATGGATCACGCCAGGGCTGTGGTAACGCTGGCTGCCATCCACGGTGAACGCCGCCCAGCCGTCGCGCTCGACCGTCACGCCAAAGCGCGCCATCAGGTTCAGGGTGATGTCGATATACGGTTTGGAAATCAGCTCGCCAATCACCTGCACGGTGACGCGCCGCCCGGTCAGCGGCAGCGCCATCAACAAGGCGGTGAGAAACTGGCTGGACACATCGCCGCGCACCGCCACCTGGTCAGCGCCAGTGCCCTGGGCCGGGCTGAGCGTCAGCGGCGGGTAACCAGGGTTGCCGGTGTAGGCTACTTGCGCGCCCAGGCCGCGCAGCGCGTCGATCAGGTCGCCAATCGGGCGCTCGTGCATGCGCGGCACGCCCGACAATTGGTAGTCGCCGCCAGACAAGGCCAGCGCGGCGGTCAGCGGGCGAAACGCCGTGCCGGCGTTGCCCAGAAAGAAATTGCCGGATTTCACCGGAAACGGCCCGGCCACGCCGCTGACGGTAAAGTCGCGGCTGTCGCCATGGCGCTGGATGCGCACGCCCAGCTGGTCCAGTGCGGCCAGCATGACGGTGACGTCATCAGAATCCAGCAGGCCGAGCACCTCGGTGACGCCTTCGGCCAGCGCGGCCAGCAGCAGGGTGCGGTTGGAAATGCTCTTGGAGCCGGGCAGCACGATGCTGCCTTCGGCGCGGGCGATGGGGGCGAGGTCGAGGTGTTCCATGCGAAGTCCGGCAAGGTCTGTGAAATGCAAACAGGCTGCACGCTACCACGGCGGCGGCGCAGGGGGAAGCGCGGCTATCCTCCCCTCGGCCGCGCCGGTACAATGCGCGCGTTTGGGCCTGCCCGTCGGGCAGCGCTGGCGAGATTATTTTGCAAGGTGCATTCATGACAATTCCGGTCATTACCCTGGACGGCCCGTCGGCCTCCGGCAAGGGCACGGTGGCGGCGCGGGTGGCGGCCAGCCTGGGTTTTCATTATCTTGATTCGGGCGCGCTGTACCGCTTGATGGCGCTGTACGCCATGCGCAACCAGATTGCGCTGGATCACGAGGCGCGGCTGGCCATGGCGGCGGTGCGGCTGCCGGCCACCTTTGCCGAGGGCGTGGTCAAGCTGGAGGGCGAGGATGTCAGCGACGCCATCCGCGCCGAAGAAGTGGGCATCGGTGCCTCCAAAGTGGCGGTGCTGCCGGCGCTGCGCGCGGCCTTGTTGCAGCGTCAGCGCGACTTTCGCCAGGCGCCGGGGCTGGTGACCGACGGCCGCGACATGGGCTCGGTGGTGTTTCCCGACGCCACGGTGAAGGTGTTCCTCACCGCCAGCGCCGCCGAACGCGCGCGCCGCCGCCATAAGCAGTTGATCGACAAGGGGGAAGCTGCTAACATCCTTCAGATTCAGCAGGACATTGAGGAACGGGACGCGCGCGATGCCGCCCGCCCGGTGGCCCCGCTGAAGGCAGAAGCCGACGCCCATATGCTGGACACCACCGATCTGACGGTGGATCAAGCGGTGGCGCAGGTGCTCGCCTGGTGGCGCAATACAGCCAACTGAGTCGCCAAACCATTTGAATTCAAAGCAATTTTTCATCGCCGCGTCCGGCCTAACCGGGCGCGGTTGTGTTTAACCAACCCCGCACGCTGGCTGGCGTGCATGCAAGAGTTCCTTTAATGACTACCTCCACCCAAGAAAGCTTTGCCGCGCTGTTCGAGGAAAGCCTCGCCCTCCAGGAAATGCGCGCTGGTGAAGTGATCACCGCCGAAGTTGTGAACGTTGACCAGAACTTCGTGACCGTCAACGCCGGCCTGAAGTCCGAATCGCTGATCTCGGTTGACGAGTTCAAGAACGACAAGGGCGAAGTTGACGTCAAGATCGGCGACTTCGTGACCGTCGCCATCGACTCGCTGGAAAACGGCTACGGCGAAACCAAGCTGTCCCGCGAGAAGGCCAAGCGCATGGCCGCCTGGATCGAGCTGGAAGAAGCCCTGGAAACCGGCAAGATCCTGTCCGGCGTGATCAGCGGCAAGGTCAAGGGTGGCCTGACCGTCATGGTCAACAGCATCCGCGCCTTCCTGCCGGGTTCGCTGGTGGACACCCGTCCGGTCAAGGACACCACCCCGTTCGAAGGCAAGCAAGTCGAATTCAAGGTCATCAAGCTGGATCGCAAGCGCAACAACGTGGTGGTGAGCCGCCGCGCCGTGCTGGAAGAGACCCTGGGTGAAGAGCGCAAGGCACTGCTGGAAAGCCTGACCGAAGGCGCAGTGGTGAAGGGCATCGTCAAGAACATCACCGACTACGGCGCATTCGTGGACCTGGGCGGCATCGACGGCCTGCTGCACATCACCGACCTGGCATGGCGTCGTGTGAAGCACCCGTCCGAAGTGCTGGCAGTGGGCGACGAAGTCGAAGCCAAGGTGCTGAAGTTCGATCAAGAGAAGAACCGCGTGTCCCTGGGCCTGAAGCAGCTGGGCGAAGATCCGTGGGTGGGCCTGTCCCGTCGTTACCCGCAAGGCACCCGCCTGTTCGGCCGCGTGACCAACCTGACCGACTACGGCGCATTCGTCGAAATCGAACAGGGCATCGAAGGCCTGGTGCACGTGTCCGAAATGGATTGGACCAACAAGAACGTCCACCCGTCCAAGGTTGTGGCCCTGGGCGACGAAGTGGAAGTCATGATCCTGGAAATCGACGAAGACCGTCGTCGTATCTCCCTGGGCATGAAGCAGTGCCAGTCCAACCCGTGGGACGATTTCGCCGCCAACTACAAGAAGGGCGACAAGATCCGTGGCACCATCAAGTCGATCACCGACTTTGGCGTGTTCATCGGCCTGCCGGGCGGCATCGACGGTCTGGTGCATCTGTCCGACCTGTCGTGGCACGTGGCTGGCGAAGAAGCCGTGCGCAACTTCAAGAAGGGCGACGAAGTGGAAGCCGTGGTGCTGTCCATCGACGTCGAGCGCGAGCGCATCTCCATGGGCATCAAGCAACTGGAAGGCGATCCGTTCAGCAACTTCGTGGCCATGAACGACAAGAACAGCCTGGTCAAGGGCACTGTGAAGTCGATGGACGCCAAGGGCGCCGTGATTCAGCTGGAAGCCGATGTCGAAGGCTACCTGCGCGCCTCGGAAGTGTCGCGTGACCGCGTGGAAGACATCCGCACCCACCTGAAGGAAGGTGACGAAGTCGAAGCGCTGATCATCAACGTGGACCGCAAGAGCCGTTCGATCCAGCTGTCGATCAAGGCCAAGGATGCCGCTGAAGAAGCCGGCGCCATGAGCAAGCTGCAATCCACCGACAGCGCCACCGCAGGCACCACTAACCTGGGCGCTCTGCTGAAGGCCAAGCTGTCCGGCAGCAACGAGTAAGCAGGGTAGGCGATGACCAAGTCCGAGCTCATCGCCAGGCTCGCGGAACGCTACCCGCAGCTCGTCGCGAAAGACACCGAACTCGCCGTCAAGACCATTCTTGACGCGATGGCGACCAGTCTTTCGCGCGGGCAGCGGATTGAAATTCGCGGTTTCGGCAGTTTCGATTTGAACTACCGTCCGCCGCGCGTCGGCCGCAACCCCAAGTCGGGCAGCAGTGTGGAAGTGCCAGAAAAGTACGTGCCACACTTCAAGGCCGGCAAGGAGTTGCGCGAGCGCGTGGACGCGCAGGTAGAATCGTAAGCCTGTCGGCACGCGGTGTTCCGTGTGCTGGCCGCGTAACCGCAACTGGCTGTACCAAAACACCACGCCCGGCGTCTGCCGGGCGTGGTGTTTTTTCGTCTGCGCCATCCATTGAAGCATGTCCGGCCCCACAAGCTGCACAATGACCACAGTGGGGCGTGTCTGTCATTCTGCTGCCGGACATCCTGTCATGCCTGGCATCACGCCTGTATGGGTGATGCCTGTGTATCTGTCTGCCTGTTACTGTCAGCTCAAGCGCTTGACCCATTCGACCACAATGGCTGTCAGCACGGCCACCAGGCCACCGGTCAGTGCGCCAGCCTTGGCTGCCTGGGTTTCTACCTGCCGTAAACGGCTGTCCATGGCGTCCAGTCGTTCGCTTTGTACATGCTGGCTGGTGACAATCATGTCCAGCTTGCCTTCGATCCGGCCCAGCACCCTGGCCAGGTCGGTGTGTTCATCCGCCATTCGGCGCCTCCTTTTCATTGCCTGCACATGCCGTGTTCGCGTGCCCGGCGGCGCCGGCCGGAAACGCGCAAGGTATTGTGCCGGCATGGTTCAATCCTGTTGATGGTGACGTGGGGTTTGCTGCACCACGCGTGCCAGCGCAATCAACACGGCGGCCAAGCCATACCAGTGTGCAGGCAAAGCCTCGCGCAGCGCCGGCAGGGCGGATTCCAGCGCGGCCACTGCCGCTGTCAGTACGGCCAGACGCACACTCCAGTAACGACGCGCCTGCCGCCAGTCGGGAATCAGCTTCATGGCATGCCCCGCTCAGTTCAGCGGCCGAGTGCCCGGCTCTTTATCAGCCTGCTTGAGCAGCCGCCACACGTGACGGCTGGCAATGCCGTAGCAACCGGCCAGCTCAGCCACGGCCTGACGGGCGCTGTAGTGATGTTCCATGGTCATTTCATCAAAGCGGGCGCGAATCTCGCGGTCGCGCAGCTCGCGCAAGGCTGCCTTGCACAAGGGAATATGCACATCGGCATCGCCGGCAAAGTGATGGGTCAGCAGTTCGGCCTCGCGCTCGCCCACTATCTGCGCCAGGGCATCGCCTTCTTCACGCGGGTTGCGCTGATGTTTGACAAAAGACCATGTACGACCGCCCAATTCGCTGACCAATTTCAGCGTAGCAGGCAGACCAATCAGTTCTGCCAGTGTCTGGGCGCTGGCGGGCAGCAAGTGCTGAACTTGGGTGAGATGTTGCGGGGTCATGTTGAAACTCCTTTATTCAGATATTACGCCGTGACGGAATTGCCGACATATGCGGCAAAGCGCGTAATCCGGCTTAAAATAACGTGTCAAACGGGAGTGACGTGCGCCATTGGCATGCGTCCCTGTCGTGATATCTGGCGCGTTGTAGCGAACCTTTGATATCAACGAGTGGGTTCATGTTAACGGCAAATATGGGTGATGTAAACCACTTTTGAACGTGTTTGCTATTATAATGAACATGTGTGCTGACATTTATGCTAGCATTGGCGTAAACTATACGACATAGATTCGGACTATGGACGCAATAAACATGCAATCTCATGATGAACACCATGGCCTTGACCCAGCGGGCGAACCTGAACGTTCAGGTTTCCATGCCCGACTGAACCTGTTGTTGCCCGGCTTCAAAAGCGTGCGCGCTTTTGCCACGGCCTCCGGCGTCTCGCAAACGGGCTTGCAGCGCCTGATCAATGGCGGCGAGCCGACATTGTCCACCCTGGTGGCCTTGGCTCGCGCCGCAAGGGTCAGTGTGGCCTGGCTGGCCACGGGTGAGGGCCCCATGCGCCAGGGCGCTGAAGCGGCTGACCCGCCTACGTCTACACCCTGCCTGGACACCCTGGGCAATCCGGTGAATCTGGACGACTTTGTTTTCATTCCACGCTTCAACCTCCAGGCGGCGGCGGGTTATGGCTACAGCAGCGAGGGTGAACGCCCCTTGTTTTCCATGGCCTTTCGCCGTTACTGGGTGCAGAACTATCTGCACGCCGACGCGCGGGACCTCTCCGTGATATCGGTCAAAGGAGACTCAATGGAAGGCGTATTGAACGAAAGAGATGTGATCTTGATCAATCATGCTGACACTCAGCCCCGCCATGGCCTGTATGTGCTGCGCCTGAACAACGATCTGGTGGTCAAGCGCGTGCAACCCTTGCCAGGGGGGCGTGTGCAGGTGAGCAGCGCCAATGAATCCTATCTGCCATTTGAGCTGGATTTACAGGCGCTGGGCGAAGACGTGGCCATTATTGGCCGTGTAGTGTGGTTTGGCCGGCAGATTTAAACGCCCAGGCAAGAGCCTTGCACGACCTTGCAGTACTACCCGTACTGTCTGCGGGTCATGCGCCTAAAGCATGTTCTGAACCATGCCAATAACAGCAGGCAGGTGCAGTAGCATCAACATGGCAAACACCACATCATCTAATCCGGCCAGCGTCTACGGCAACTTCTCGTAGGCTCTGGCCAAACACCGGAAGCGAGTAGCCCAGCCAAAGCTGCGCTCAACTACCCAGCGACGCGGCAGCACCCGCAGCAATTCATGCACCATTTCTTCAAAGCAAGCGGCTTTCAGTCAGCGTTGCATTTGCTGATAAACCAATGACCATGGCGGCAGATCATTAGGCAGCATGCGCCATGGGCAACCACAGCGCATCACATAGCGCACGGCGTTGAACACCTCGCGCAGTGAGTGTTTGCGCTGCCCTGCATCCAGAAGAAACAGGGGCAAGTACGGAGCAACGAACGCCCATTCTTCGTCGCTGACATCGGATGGGTAAGGTTTGTGGTTCTCGATGGAGCTTGAATTTTACCGCTATGGGATAGTTCGAAACATGTTCGAGCAGCCAAGAGCACTTCGCTAAGTTTTGTTAGCGACGCCCAAGACCGTCATTATCAAAAATATTCAGCATTGTGCATCCTGGCTAACTGTGTACTGGCAAGCCACGCCAGGATGCTACGCTGAGTTTTACTAACGACGCCTAGTATGACGAAATAATAAAGTCAGACATGGAAAAATCATGTACACCCACGAGTTTGAACGAGAGCTCAGGCACAGTGTCGAAAACAGAATTGTCTTTGACGACGTAAGTGTTGCCATTGTACTCAAAATAAGCCAAAGACATACCACCAGCTGTACCATGCACAGCCTTGGCTTGTTTGTACAACGCACCAAAACTTTGACCTGTGTTAGCGATTTTGGTGATGGTAGAACCTACGGTAATCCCTTGCAAGGTCAACTGGCTGGTGGTGTCCGGCATATCATAGCTGACGCGAATTTTGTCTACACCGTCCTCAAAGTCTTGAATCACCACGGCATCATCGGCGCCTTGCGCCAGATTGCCCATCAGGCCATCGCCAAAATAAAAGGTGTCTGCGCCCGCACCGCCAAACAAATTGGTGCGTCCCAAGCCATTCACTTGCAGCTCATCGTCGCCATCATTGCCAGCCAGGCGATCTTTACCGCCATTGCTAATAATAGTGTCGTTGCCCATGCCGCCGGTGATCTGATCATCCGTGGCACGCCCGATAATCTTGACACCCTCAGTGGATCTCACCACAAGGCGTTCAATATCCGTCGCCGTGCGAGACATGTTAAAAACTTGACCTTGAGCACCTGCCGGTGGGCGCACCACCACCGTATCAGTGCCATCTCCACCATAAAGATACGCATCGGTATAGCCACTGACGATAAAACGATCATTGCCTTCATCACCATAGGCTCGAATAAAAGCAGACTCTCCTGCGGGCAACACGATGCGATCATTGCCAACGCCACCGTAGATCTCATCATAGCCATCAGAATAAATCAGGTCGTCCCCCTCGCCGCCATAAATGCGGTCAAAGGAATATTGTCCTTTTACTTGGGCAATGCCTGGCGAAATCCAGACGCCACCCGGGTTTGAGGCGTAATAGACCCATTCGATGTTGTCGCCATTGCCTGCGATGATAGTGTCGTTGCCTGCGCCACCATCCAGCCAGTCGCCGCCGCCGCCGCCATCCAGACGATCATTGCCATCGCCGCCAGACAACACATCATTGCCAAGATAGCCAAACAACCGGTCGTTGCCTGCGCCGCCGGTCAACCCATCAGTGTAGTTTCCTGGAAGACCATTTCCTTCCAAGTAAATATTGCCAGTGCCATACATTACATTATCTTTATCGTTGCCGACCCCACTGCCGCCATATAGGTAAACCCCATTATTGCTTAGCGTTTGGCCGCCAAACAGATACAAAATATCTGCATCTGGCGTCATGGTATAAACACGAGTATCAGCATATTCTTTAATGGCCATGATCATTTCCTTGGTTGAGTGAAAATTTGATGATATCGGCTTGCCAACCCAACAGAAATACGTATGTATACTTAGAGCCACTAACAAGAACCAGCGAAGTGACCCTGGCTAGGCGTGTGACCGTAAAGAATTGCGAACAATCAAGACGCGACGCGAGCGTGACCGGGATTGCGCGACAGATGATGAAGCGCACCCGGTGCCACGCCCCGCTGGATCAAGGCGCAGGCTAGGTTTGGCTTTATCACGCCAGCCAGCGCCTGATTCTGAATGAGGGTTTCTTCGCATGACCTTTGCTGGTCAAGACGGCACTCGTCTTGATGGTGAGGCGCTGGGCATGGCGTGCGCCTGCTGGGCCGACGTAGGCCAACGCAGGGCGCACAGCCAGCCCAGCAAGGCGGCGGCGCAAGACAAACCAAACGCCGCCAGCATCTGCCCGTGCGGCCACAGCGCCCCTGCCGCCAGCCCGCCGATGCCGCCGCCCAGGCCATAGCCCAGCACCCAGTACAAGCCTTGGCTTTTGGCCTGGTGCTCGGGCGGCGCCGTTTGATGAATCAGACCAAGGGTGGCTGTATGGTGGGTGGCAAAGGTAAAGGCGTGCAGCAGTTGCATGGCCACCATGGCAATCGACACATCCGGCCAGACGGCCATGACGGCAAAGCGCAGCACCGCCATCAACAGACCAAAGCGCAGCAATTGCGCCAGGCTGACCCGCGCCAGAATGCGCGGCATCCACCAGAAGGCGGTGATTTCCGCCAGCACCCCCAGCGTCCACAACCAGCCGATCTGGCTGGCCTGCCAGCCATGCGCTTTCAGGCCAATCGAGTAAAACGCGTAATACGGCCCGTGCGCCACGGCCATTAACACCGTCACCAGATACACCCGCCGCATCACCGGCTGGCGCAAAGTGGCCATAAATGGCTGCTGGCTGTGTCTGACGGGCGGGCTGGGGGTGTCTGGCAAACGCCAGGCAAATGCCGCCAGCCCCAGCAGCGTGGCCAGCACCACCCACGGTAACTGCGCCATCGGCATGAATTCCAGCAGATAGCCCACCAGCAAGCTCATCACCACAAAGCCAATCGAGCCCCACAGCCGCACCCGCGAATACGCGCCTGGCGAATCAGCCGTGCGGCTGAGCACGCTGGCGTCCACCAGCGGCAAGGGTGCCGCCCAGAAAAAATGCGCCAGCGCCAGCACGGCAAACAGCCAGGCAAAACGGCTATCCAGAAACAGCCCGGCAAAACTGAGCGCCGCCAGCGAGGTGGTCAGGCGCACCAGCCGGCGCCGCTGGCCGTGGCGATCCGCCAGCCAGCCCCAAAAACCCGGCGCGGTCACGCGCGCCAGTGATGGCATGGATGCCAGCACGGCAATCGCCCAGGGCGTCAGCCCCAGCGAGGCCAGATACAGCCCCCAGTAAGGCGAGGTCACGCCGACAAAAGAAAAATAACAAAAGTAAAACCCGGCAAACGGCCATAACTGCCGCGCGGCTGGCCGTGGATGGGGCATCAGACACTCGCGTAAAAAACAAGAAAGGGCAGCTCACTGCATTCAGCGCGGCCTACCTGGCAGAGCAGGTGACGGAAAACAGTACAGCCGCACACACCACGCCGGGCGGGTTTGGTCAGCCGCGCTAATAGCCAGTCACTATGATCTGAACCGACTGGCCGGTGCTTGGACCGCAGTACGCTGTGGACACGCCTGGATTCCCGCCTGCGCGGGAATGACTCGGTGTGGTGCGGCGAGGGGTTCTTCGTGGAGCATGAACCCTTGTGTTTCAACGTGACTGGCTACTAACCCCCCTCACGAAAGCGGGTGAGCTGCCGACGGGCTTTTTTGGTAGGCCGGCTTTCGCCATGCGGAAAGCTGGCGTATTCCGCTTTCAGCTCCAACTGGCGCGCCTCACGGCGGGCCATGCTGTCTTCGCTTTCAAAGTACAACTCGCGCGCCACCGGCGCCGGGCCGCGTTTTTCCGACAGCCCGCGCACCTCAAGATGGTATTCCAGCTGATTGAGCCGCAACTCCAGCCGGTCGCCCACTTTCACCGTGCGCGCCGGTTTCGGGCGCTCGCCATTCAGCCGCACATGGCCGGCTTCGATGGCATCTTGCGCCAGGCCGCGCGTTTTATAAAAGCGCGCCGCCCACAGCCATTTGTCCAGCCGCACCTTGTCGTTGGCCGATTCGCTCATCACGCCACCGTAAACTGAGCCTGAGCCAGACCATCCAGACTCAGCGCCAGCACGTCGCCCGATTGCAAGCGCGCCACGCCTTCCGGGGTGCCGGTGTAAATCAGATCACCAGCGGTCAGGCCGTAGTGCTGCGACAAAAAGCTGATCAGCTGCGCCAGCGGAAACAGCATCAAGGCGGTGTCGCCCTGTTGGCGGCGCTCGCCATTCACCGTCAGGCTGAAGGTCAGCGCCTGCGGATTGGCCACCGCGCTGGCCGGGGCAAATGCGCTGACGCAGGCGGCGGTGGCAAAGGCCTTGGCCTTGGTCCACGGCATGCCCTTGGCCTTGAGCTCGCTTTGCGTGTCGCGCGCGGTAAGATCCAAGCCGATGCCATAGCCGGCCACATAGTCCAGCGCGTCGGCTTGGGCCACATGGCGGGCATCGCGGCCAATCAGCACCACCAGCTCGGTTTCGTGGTGCACATCCTGCGAATACACCGGCAGCTCAATCTGCCCGCCATCGGCCAGCAGCGCAGAAGTCGGCTTGAGAAACACCAGCGGCTCGGCTTCCGGGCGGTTGCCCAGCTCGGCGACGTGGGCGGCGTAGTTGCGGCCAATGCAGAAAATATTGCTGACCGTCACATCACGGCCGGCAAGCGAAACGGTTGCCATGGCAAGTCCTTGCAGGGAAAGAAAAAACCAACAAGCCGGCAAGCCGGCATGTCTGGGATGATGGCAGCCGGGCGGGTGTTAACGCCCAGCCCGGCACACGCTTTACGCCTCGCGCAGCTCGTTCAGCACGGCATACACCGGCTGCAGGATGGCTTCGCCCAGGCGCAGGCTGCGCTGGCCGTTCCAGCCCATGTCGTCGTCCGGCAGATTGGCGTTGTCCTTGAACGGCATTTCCAGGGTGAAGGCCAGGCATTCAAAGTGATTGCCCACCCAGGCGGTGGCCATGCTCAGATTGGCTTGGCCAGGCGCATCCTTGGCGTAGCCGTGTTCATCCTGAAAATCCGGGCTGGCCAGCAGGAAGTGCTGCTTGAAGGTGGTTTCCAGCGCCGCCACGCGCGGGCTGTAGCTGGGCACGCCCTCAGTGCCGGCGACAAAGATATAAGGCAGGCTTTCGTCGCCGTGGATATCCAGGAACAAATCCACCCCGGTTTCCTGCATTTTTTCCCGCACCCACAGCACTTCCGGGCTGCGCTCGGCGCTGGGCTCCAGCCATTCGCGGTTGAGGTTGGCGCCGGCGGCATTGGTGCGCAGATTGCCGCGCACCGAGCCATCCGGGTTCATATTGGGCACCACATAAAAAGTGGCTTTATCCATCAGTGCACGTGCCAGCGGATCGTGGGTGTCCAGCAGGCGGCCCAAGAGGCCTTCGATAAACCATTCAGCCATGGTTTCGCCAGGGTGCTGGCGGGCGATGATCCAGACTTTCAGATCCGAGCTGACTTCATGGCCGATGGTCAGCAGATTGAGGTCGCGCCCGTCCAGGGTCGAGCCCAGGTCGGACAATTGCACCAGGCCCGAGCTTTGTGCGTCACCAATCAGGCGCAGATGTTGCTCGTAGGAATACGGCTCGAAGTAAGCGTAATAAATGCTGCTGGCCAGCGGGGTGTGTTCGATGATCAGCACACCGTCTTCATAGCGGGCGGGAACCCGGAACCAGTTGACGCGGTCATAGGAAGCACAGGGCTGGTAATTTACCCAGCCTTCCGGATAGGCCGCTTCACCGGCGTTGAGGATGCGCATGGTACAGGGCTGATAGGCGGCACCCTGCAAACGGAAGTAAAACCACTGGGCAAACTCGGCGGCGTTGTCCGGACGCAGACGCAGACGGATGTCGTCAAAGCTGTCCAGGGCCACGACGTCGATGCTGCCGGCGTCAAAGGTGCTGCTGATTTTCATGTGGCGGTGTCCACGGGTCGGAAAAGTCGATTGTAGCGCCAAATGGGCGTAAAAAAACCCCGCGACAACTGGCGCGGGGTTTGGATGTAGCGTGTGGAGCCGGGTGAATCAGGCTGCCGGGGTAGAAGCCTTGTTTGCGGCGGTCTTCACGGCATCAGCGGTGGCAGCAGTGGCGGCCTTGACGCTGGTTTCGGTGAACTCGGCCACTTGGTGGGCAGCTTTGGTGATGCTGTTCACGGCGGCGGCAGAGGCGGCCAGCGAGGATTTCAGCGCGTTGACAGCGGCGTCAGAGCCAGCCGGGGCATTCTTGGCCAGCACGTCGATCGAGCTGATCACGGTGCGGTTGAGCTGGCTGAACTGATCTTCCACCAGTTGGGTGAGTTCGTTTTGGGTGGCCGACAGCACTTCGTAGGTGTTGCGCGAGTGATTGACCATTTGCTCCAGCGTTTGCGCAGCCAGGGTGTTGATGCGTGCCGGCAGTTCCTGCGGGGCGCCTTCGGTCAGGCTGTGCAGGTTGCGCACATGTTCTTCCAGCAGGGCGCGACCAGCCTGGAATTGCAGCTTGAACAAGCGTTCGGCGCTGTTCAGGCCGATTTGAGTCAAGCGCATGGCGGTGTCAACACCATGCAGGGCGGCCTGGCTGAATTGGGCTTGCGGGTTCACCATGTCAATCTCCTCGTAGACAATTGTTTGATAAGGGGAATTTGGTGTGTGCTTCCCCTCAGACGATTGCATTCTAGGAAGCATTGTGCGACGCGTCAAGCACTATTTTGTGCGTCGCACAAAATTTTTCTTCAGTAAAAATAATACCTTGTAACACGGTGGCAAAAGATGCAGACAAGTCATACGGCTATGGTAAAGTTCTCTTTTGCACTGCAATACGGTTTGCGGCAACTTGGCAGCAGAGGACGCATCCGGCCATCATGCCGTGCGCCACCCGCAGCATCGC
Source organism: Rivihabitans pingtungensis (assembly GCF_003201855.1). Taxonomy (GTDB): domain Bacteria; phylum Pseudomonadota; class Gammaproteobacteria; order Burkholderiales; family Aquaspirillaceae; genus Rivihabitans; species Rivihabitans pingtungensis. The sequence goes on from NZ_QJKI01000007.1 coordinate 13,853, forward strand.
AGACCTGTCCGATGCATGGCCCACATGCATATGGCAAGCGGTGGATGCAGGCCTGACAAGGCCTGTGCGGCCAATATCGTGCGGACGACGCTTGCCACAGACCGGGCAAAATTTGGCATCATGCCAGCCGGAGTGCGCCTTCAGCCGACAAGGGGAGAGCCAGACAATGGCCGGCGAGCGCAAGGTGCAGTCCTGCCCCTCGACATCCACTGCGACACGCGCGCTGTTGCAAGTTCGCCACGGTGCGCAATGACATACCAAAAAAAACCGGAGGCTCGACATGAGCGGAGAGAAGCGCGTTATCAAGAAATACCCCAACCGTCGTCTGTACGACACGGCCACCAGTTCCTACATCACCCTGGGCGACGTCAAGCAGCTGGTGCTGGATCACGTTGACCTGCAAGTGGTGGACGCCAAAACCCAGGACGACATCACCCGCAGCGTGCTGCTGCAAATCATCCTGGAAGAAGAAGCCGGCGGCATGCCGATGTTCACCTACGATGTACTGACCCAGATCATCCGCTTCTACGGCAACACCATGCAGGGCCTGATGGGCAACTATCTGGAAAAGAACCTCGAACTCTTCTCGCAGATGCAGCAAAAACTGCAAGACCAGACTCGCCAGATGGTGGGCGACAACCCGATGTTCGGCAACCACAATATGTGGAGCGAATACATGAAGTTCCAGGCCCCGGCCATCCAGAACATGATGACCAGCTACCTGGAGCAAAGCACCAATATGTTCGTGGAAATGCAGAACCAGATGCAGACCCGCACCAAAAACCTGTTCAGCGGCTTTCCCTTCCAGCCCTACACCCCGCCCTCCAGCGACAAAGATCCGAAAAACTGATCTGCCAGCGGGCACGGGCTGCCCGCCGCCGCCATGAGCATGCGCCTTTCGCGCCGCCATGGCTGTTGTATACTTGTGGGCATGATCCAGCCGGGCATCACCGATGTCCGGCTTTATTTGTTTTCACGAGTATTCCCCCATGTCCCATACCGTACCCAAAGTCGGCTTTGTCAGCTTAGGCTGTCCCAAGGCGCTGGTTGACTCTGAACACATCCTCACCCGACTGCGCGCCGAAGGCTATGAAATCGCCCCCAGCTACGATGGCGCCGACCTGGTGGTGGTCAACACCTGTGGCTTTATTGATTCTGCCGTGGCCGAATCGCTGGACGCCATCGGCGAGGCGCTGAACGAAAACGGCAAGGTGATCGTCACCGGCTGTCTGGGCGCGCGCGACGACGGCAAGATGGTCACCGATATGCACCCCTCGGTGCTGGCCGTCACCGGCCCACACGCCGCCAGCGAGGTGATGGACCACATCCACCAACACCTGCCCAAGCCGCACGATCCGTTCATGGACTTGGTGCCGGCTGCTGGCGTCAAGCTCACCCCGCGCCACTACGCTTACCTGAAAATCTCAGAAGGCTGCAATCACCGCTGCACCTTCTGCATCATCCCCGGCTTGCGCGGCGATCTGGACAGCCGGCCGGTGCATGAAGTGCTGAAAGAAGCCGAAGCGCTGGTCAAGGGCGGCGCCAAAGAGCTGCTGGTGGTGTCGCAAGACACCAGCGCCTACGGCGTGGACATCAAATACCGCACCGGCTTCTGGCAAGGCCGCCCGGTGCGCACACGCATGACCGAGCTGTGCGAAGAGCTGGGCAAGCTGGGCGCCTGGGTGCGCCTGCACTATGTCTACCCTTACCCGCATGTGGATGAAGTCATCCCGCTGATGGCCGAGGGCAAAATCCTGCCGTATCTGGATATCCCCTTCCAGCACGCTTCACAAAAAGTGCTGAAAGCGATGAAGCGCCCGGCCAATGCCGACAATGTGCTGCAACGCATCCGCAAATGGCGGGAAATCTGCCCGGAGCTGGTGATCCGCAGCACCTTTATCGTTGGCTTCCCCGGTGAAACCGAAGAAGACTTCAATATCCTGCTGGACTTCCTGCGCGAAGCCGAGCTGGATCGGGTGGGCTGTTTCACCTATTCGCCGGTGGACGGCGCCGCCGCCAACGCGCTGCCCGACCCGGTGCCAGAAGAAGTAAAAGAAGACCGCAAGGCGCGCTTGATGGAGCTGCAAGCCGAAATCAGCGCCCGCCGCCTGGCCACCCGCGTCGGGCAAACCATGACCGTGCTGGTGGACGAGATCGACGAGGAAGGCGCGGTATGCCGCAGCTACGCCGACGCGCCGGAAATCGACGGCCTGGTGTTTGTCGCCGACAGCGATGGCCTGCAAGTGGGCGATTGGGTGACCGTGCGCATTGTTGAAAGCGATGAATACGATCTGTGGGGCGAGCGACTGGAAGCGTAAACCCACACGCTAATTTAGCGCCGCTCAGCACACTCAGCGAAGCCTTCCTGGCAGGGCACGCGACCGCAGACAGTACGAGCAGTACGGCAAGGTCGCGTCACCACGCCAAGCGGGTTTTGTGAGCGGCGCTTGACCTGTTTACCCGTGGCCCGGCCTCTGCCGGGCCACGGGTGCTTCTGCCGCACGCCATCGCACACGCATGCCATCCGGCAGCCAATTGGCCGGCTTTGCGGTATCCTTGCCACCTGACTGAATTTCTCGCGCACACCCCACCATGCATATCCACATTCTTGGCATTTGCGGCACCTTCATGGGCGGCATCGCCGCCCTGGCCAAGGCTGCCGGTCACACCGTCACCGGCTGCGACAGCAACGTCTATCCCCCGATGAGCACCCAGCTGGAAGCCATGGGCATCGAGCTGATCAGCGGCTTTGACGCCGACCAGCTCAGCCTGGCACCGGATTTGTACGTGATCGGCAATGTGGTCAAGCGCGGCATGCCGCTGATGGAAGCCATTCTCGACCAGGGCTTGCCCTATGTCTCTGGCCCGCAGTGGCTGGCCGAGCATGTGCTGGCTGGGCGCTGGGTGCTGGCGGTGGCCGGCACCCACGGCAAAACCACCACCTCGTCGATGCTGGCGTGGATTCTGGAAGACGCCGGCCTGGCGCCGGGCTTTCTGATTGGCGGCATCCCGGAAAACTTTGGCGTATCCGCACGCCTGCCGGGCGCGCCGCGCGCCGAGCCGGGCGGGCAAAGCCCGTTTTTTGTCATCGAAGCCGACGAATACGACACGGCGTTTTTTGACAAACGCAGCAAGTTTGTCCACTACCACCCGCGTACCGCCGTGCTGAACAATCTGGAATTTGACCACGCCGACATCTTTGCCGATCTGGCGGCGATTGAAACCCAGTTTCACCATCTGGTGCGCACCGTGCCCGGCAAAGGCCGGCTGGTGGTCAACGGCCGCGAGGCCAGCCTGGACCGCGTGCTGGCGCGCGGCTGCTGGACGCCGGTGGAGCGCTTTGGCGAGCAGGGCGAGTGGAGCTGCGGCCCGGTGGACGCCGACGGCGCCTGCGACATCCTGCTGGTGGGCATGCCGCAAGGCCGGCTGAACTGGGGCCTGCTGGGCGAACACAACCGCCTGAACGCACTGGCCGCCATTGCCGCCGCCCGCCACGTTGGCGTGCCGCCAGCCGTGGCGATTGATGCGCTCAGCCGCTTTGCCAACGTCAAGCGCCGCATGGAAGTCAAAGGCGTGGCTGGCGGGGTGACGGTGTACGATGATTTCGCCCACCACCCCACGGCGATCGCCACCACGCTGGCCGGCCTGCGCGCCAAGGTGGGCGCAGCGCGCATTCTGGCCGTGCTGGAGCCGCGCTCCAACACCATGAAGCTGGGCACGATGAAGGCCGAGCTGCCCGGCAGCCTGGCCGACGCCGATCAGGTGTTTTGCTACGGCGCCAACCTGGGGTGGGACGCCGCCGAGGCGCTGGCCCCGCTGGGCGCGCAGGCGCAAACCTTTGACCAGCTCGACGCCCTGGTGGCGGCGGTGCGCCAGGCGGCGCGCGCCGGCGACCATGTGCTGGTGATGAGCAACGGCGGCTTTGGCGGCGTGCACGGCAAGCTGCTGGCGGCGCTGACTGACTGATGGCACACGCAGGAAGCCCCATGCCCGCCACCTTGAACGACGCCAGCCTGCCTCTGGTCAGCATCGGCATCGTCACCTACAACCAGAAAGACTTCCTGCGCGAGTGCATCGAATCCACCCTGGCGCAGGATTACCCCCATCTGGAAATCGTCGTGGCCGACGATGGCTCAAAAGATGGCACACATGAGATGTTGCGCGACTATCAGGCGCGTTACCCCGGCAAGTTTGTGCTGCGGCTGGCCGAGCGCAACCAGGGCATCACCGCCAATTCCAACGCCGCACACTTTGCCTGTACCGGCAAATACATCGCCTGGATGGGCGGCGACGATCTGCTATTGCCCGGCAAGATTCGCCGGCAGGTGGAATTCATGGAAGCCCACCCGGACTGCACGCTGTGCTACCACAATCTGGATGTGTTCCAGTCCGACACCGATCAGACGCTGTTTTTGTTCAACGCTCGCTTTCACCCCGAAGGCGATGTGCGCACCGCCATCCGCCACGGCACCTTCAATGGCGCCTGCTCCACCATGGTGCGCCGTGACAAAACCCCGGCACGTGGCTTCAACCCGGCCATTCCGATGGCCTCGGATTGGCTGTACTGGGTGGAAACCCTGCACCACGGCGGCAGCGTGCGTTATCTGGATGAAGTACTCGGCCGCTACCGCCGTCATGGCGGCAATGTCACCGCCAGCGGCCAGCACCGGCTGGCGCAAACCCATGTCGATCACCTGAGCAGTTGCCAGTACATCCTGGCGCTGGATATCGACTACCTCGACGACGTCATGCACGCCTACAGCCAAAAGCTGCTGGCGCTGCGCCAGCACGCCCACTTTGCCAAATTTGCCTGGTATAGCTTTGTGCTGTCGCCCAGCCTGAAGGGCGCGGTGCGGCTGCTGTTGTACTACATCAGCCTGGGCAAAATTCGTAAATAAGCGCCGCTCACACCCCCTTCCTGGCGTTGTAGTGTGACCTTGCCGTGCGACTTGCACTGCCTGCGGTCACACGCTAGCCAGGATCGCGACGCCAAATACCCGTTCAGCCGGCCTTGCCCACCCGCAGGGCGGTCAAGATTGCCAGCGCCTGCAACACGGCAATGCCCACCAGCACCGCGCTGAACTGACCGGCGTCCATCCAGCCGGCAAACAGCAGCGGCGCGCAGGCCAGGCCCAGATCCAGCCCGGAATAGACAAAGCCATAAATCCGCCCGAACGCCGACTGGCCAAAGCGCGCGGTGGCGGCACGGCGCACCAGCAAATCCCGCGACGGCCCGGCCACGCCGGTAAAAAACCCCATGCCGGCCATCAAGGGCAGCATGCTCCAGCCCGGCAGCCACTGTCCGGCCAGCAGCGCCGCCAGCACTGCCGCCAGGCCCAGCGCGGCGGCAATCAGGTGATCATGGGCGTTTTTCTGCGCCAGAAACCCACCCAGAATCACCCCGGCGGCCGAGCCCAGCATATACACCGACAAGGCCAGCGCCGCGGTGGGCCGCGCCAGGCCGTACACGGCGTGCAGAATCGGGCTGACAAAGTTCTGGATGGCGCCAAACGCGGCGGCGGTAAACAGAAAAAACAAAAAACACAGCCACACCGGACGCGAGCGCAAAAAATCCAGCGTGGACGCCCGCGCCTCCGTGGCGCGGCTGGCGCCATGGCGCGGGTCGGCAATCGCCGCGTGCCGCCAGGCCAGCGCCAGCAAACCCAACAAGGCCACTAACACCGCGCCCAAGGCTGCCTGCCGCCAGCCATAGGCGCTGGCCAGCGTGGTCAACAGCAAGGGCGCGCAGGCCCAGCCCAGATTGGCCGAGAGACCATGCGCAGAAAACGCATGCCCCAAGCGCGCTGGCGACACATGGCGGTTGAGCACGGTGAAATCCGCCGGGTGAAACACGCTATTGCCCAGCCCGGCCAGCGCCGCCACGGCCACCAGCATCGGCAGGCCAGTGGCAAAGTGCAGGGTCAGCCCAGCCAGCACAAAGCAGCTGATGCCGCCGGCCAGCACCCGCGCCGCGCCAAAGCGATCCACCAGAAAACCGGCCATAGCCTGACCAACGCCAGACACCACAAAAAACACCGTCATGGTCACGCCGATGGCGGCAAAGCTTAAGCCAAACTCGGCCATCAGCCAGGGAAACAACGGCGGCAACAGCAAATGAAAAAAATGCGACACACCGTGCACCAAACCAATCAGGCTGATGACTTCCAGGTCGCGGCGACCGTCCAGCGGCGCAGAAAGCGTATTCATGGCAGAAGCCTTGTTCCATCCAGGGGGACGGCCAGTCTAGCCCGGCTGGCGCCTTGACTGGAACTCGATAAGCAGACAAGAATTGTCGCCATGCAGACATACCCGGAATGCGACCCACTCCCGCGACGCCCGCCGACGGCGGACGAGCCGGTCATCGTCAACCTGCGGCATTTGCCGCCGGATGTGCGGGTGCCAGTGCATCGGCACGACTGGGCGCAGCTGGCTTATCCCTTGCGCGGCGCCATGCGGCTGTCGGCCGCCGGCATGGTGTGGCTGGCGCCGGCCTTGCGCGCGGTGTGGATTCCGCCGCAGATCGAGCACGAAGTGGTGGTGTTGGGCGAGGTGGAGCTGCGCACGGTGTATATCGCCCCTGAAGTGGCGCCGCTGTCACTGTCATCGTGCGCAGTGATTGAAGTGTCGGATTTGATGCGCGCGCTGTTCGAGGCGCTGAGCGACACCCAGCCAGACAGCGCCGACGCGCCACAGCGCCGCCAGCAGCTGACCGCGCTGCTGCTGACCGAAATCCGTCGCGCGCCGCCCTTGTCGCTGGGCTTGCCGATGCCGCAGGACCGCCGCCTGCACGCCCTGTGTCAGGCGCTGATCGCTCAGCCGGCGTCGCCGCTGACGCTGGCCGAGTGGGCGGCGCGGGTGGGGGCCAGCGAGCGCACGCTGGCGCGCGGGTTTCAGCGCGAATTGCGCATGAGTTTTGCCGCCTGGCGCCAGCAACTGCGCCTGGCGCACGCGCTGGACGGCATCAGCCGTGGCCGGCCGCTGGGCGAAGTGGCCAGCGAGCTGGGTTACGCCAGCCAGCCGGCGTTTTCCGCCATGTTCAAGCGCGCTTTTGGCGTGCCGCCAGGCCAGTTTTTGCGCCAGCACCGTGCCTGAACATGGCCACAGGATGGCTCAGGCCTTCAGCCAGCGCGCGGCCGCCAGCTCGATGCGCTGCGGGTAATCCGGGCATTCGGCCGGGCCAATCAGCGGCAAGGCCATCTCGGCCACCAATTCAGCCACCGTGTCGGTGTTGATGGCCAGTCCGCGCTGACGGGCACGGTGGGCGATGACCATTTCCTGTCCCCAGAAATACACCTGGCCAGCGCCGGTATTGGCGCACATGCGGCGCACTTCTGCATCGCGCTCGGCGCCAAACAGCGGCAGCCAGATATCCGCCAGCAAGGTATCTGCCGGCGTGTCCGGCACATACTGATAGGCATCGCCCTGCACCACCCGCACCCGCGCACGGGCAGATTCGGGCAATTGGTCAAAAATCCCCGACTGGCTGACCGCGGCAATCACTTCCGGGTCGAATTCCACCACCGTCACCTGGCTGACCGCCGGGTGCAGCGCGGCATTGGCTGCCGCCCAGCCCATGCCCAGCCCCATCACCACCACATGGCCTCTGGCGTGCTGACAGCCGATTTCCTGGCTTTCGATTTCCATCGGGCTCATCGACATCCAGGTATGCGGCTTGCCGCTGTCGTCGATGCGAGTCAGCAGGGCCATGCCATTCACCAGTTGCGGCGGTGTCCAGTAGCCCGGACACAGCACCATATCGGCATGGCGCAGGCTCCAGCGCGCGCCGCTGAATGGCTGATAACGGGGAATGAACATCGGACTTTGATACTGAGGCAGGTCGGGCAATGGGGCAGCGTGGGACATGACGATCTCCTGAGGCAGGCAAAGGCAAATGCCAGCCACATTAGAGAGCGCCACCCCTGGCTGTCAATTGCGCGGCATTGCAAGCGCACATAGACAAACAGCCTTGCCGTGAAACACGGGCAAGGCTGTTTGTCAGTAATCGGGCAAGTTGGTGCGCCCAGCCGGGGTCGAACCGGCACGACCGAAGTCGAGGAATTTTAAGTCCCTTGCGTCTACCAATTCCGCCATAGGCGCACCGAACCTAAGATTATGCCAGATCACGGCGGCTTCGTCATCCGCCGGATAAGGTCAACCGGGCCTCACGATGTCACCACCCCGACATAGCGCGCCATATTCTGCTGCTTGGCCTGGGCAATCGAGGCCAGCGCCTCGATGCGCTGGTGGGTGGCGTCCACCTCGGCCGCCGCCTGGCAGGCGCCGCTGGCCACCCGCTCCAGATGACCGGCCAGCGCATGACATGCCTGGGACTGGGTTTCCGTGCGCTCGGCCATATCGTGAATATGGCCAGCCACCTGGCGCACGCCGCGCGTGATGCACACCAGCGCATCGGCCATGGCCTGGCCTTCGGCGGCGGCGCCTTCCACCGCATCGCGCGAGACGGTCATTGCCGTGCGCGCCGCGCCCAGATCATCGTGCACCTCGCTGGCCAGCCGGGTGATGTCCTGGGTGGATTGCCGGGTGCGCTCGGCCAGCTTGCGCACCTCATCGGCCACCACGGCAAAGCTGCGGCCGGATTCCCCCGCGCGCGCCGCCTCAATGGCGGCGTTCAGCGCCAGCAGATTGGTCTGCTCGGCAATCTCGCCAATCGCCTGCGACAGCTGCTCAATGCCGGCCAGCCGCTGGGCAAACACGGCAAAATGCCCGCCAGCGCCGGTCACCGCGTGTTGCGACTCATCCAGCGCGCGCATGGCGCGCCCGCCCATCTCGCTGGCCTGGCTGGCCAACAATTCAGCATCGGCGGCTTCATCGCTGGCCTGGCTGGCGGCCAGGGCAATGTGGTGCACATCCTGGCTGATGGCCTCGATCTGCGCGCTGGCGGCATGCACGGCTTCGGATTGATCACGGGTTTGCGCCGACACGCTGGCGCCCATGCCGGCCAGCGAGCGGGCATTGTCGTCGATCACCTGCGCCTCATGCTGGGCGCGCGTCAGCAGGGTGGCCAGGTCATCGACAAAATGATTGAACGCGGCCGCCAGCTGGTCAATTTCATCGCGGCCCTGATTAGGCAGGCGCACCGCCAGATCGCCGGCCGCCAGCGCGCGCGCATCGCGCGCCAGGCCCGCCAAGCGGCGCGACAAGCGCCCGGCCAGCCAAGTCTGGCTGCCGACAATCAACAGCGCCGACACCCCCAGCGGAGCCAGCACGCTCCACAGCAATTGCCGTAGCCCGGCATCCGCCGCCTCGGCATCGGCGCGCGCCTGAGCCGACAAGGCATTGCTCAGCGCATCCAGCTGGCGCAGCATCGGTTGCAGGTGCATGGCGTAGATTTGTTCGGGAATCGCCAGTGCGTCGGCCGGCGAGCTGGCGGCAATGCGCACGGCGCTGTCAAACTGGCGCACATACTCGCGCCAGGGCGTCAGCAGCTTGCCAGCGGCCGGCTCGGCGCGCGCCACGCTGTTCAGCGCGCGCGTCACCTCGGCGCTGGTGCGGGTCAGCAGGGCGGCGGTGTCGGGCAACACTGGGTCGGCCTTGGCCAGCTCCAGCGCGGCGGCTTTGGCGGCAGTCAGCTGATGCACGGCGGCCTGGCTGGACTGGGCCCGTTCCAGGGTGTGGCGGATGTCCGCCAGTTGCCAGGCGCATGCGGCCATCACCGCCAACAGGGTGAGCGCCGCCAGCAGGGCCTGGGCAAATAAACGAGTGGAAACCTTCATGGGGCAATGTTGGCGTGAGTCAGACACGGCCGCCATCTTGCGCGCCGAAGATTGCAAAAACATGAAATGACATTTTCTTGCAATATGCATAGTATTTTCGCAAGAAAATGCCGGCACGGGCGTCCACGATGGCCAAACCCTGGCGCACCGCTGACAGCAGGCGGCGATGGCAGCGTCAGAGCACGCGCCAGGCCGCCAGCGCCAAGGCCAACCCACACGCTGGCGCGCCCAATAGCCAGCGTAGCGGCCGGCTGACCGGCACAAAGCCCACGCCGCGCACAAAGCCGGCGCACATCGCCCAGCACAGCCACAGTGCGGCCAAGGTGTCGGCACTGCCATCGGCATGGCGCAACAGCTGGGGCGCCAAGGTCAGCCCCAGCATCAGCGCCACCGCCAGCAGCAACAAGGCCGCACGCGGCCGGGGCAACTCAGGCTGGGCCTTCATCGCTGCCGCCCTGACGATCAGGGGCGCACTCGCCCCACATGGCGTTGAGAATGGCCAGCAGCACGGCAAAACCGAGCCCCAGCACCCAGGCGAAATACCACATGACGATCCTTTCAGACAATGATGTCAAATAATGTCGGGCGGCGCTCAGGCGGCGGCGCACACCCCTTTGCCCAGCCGGGTGACCGGCAGGCTGTCGCCGGCCAGATACGCCGCAACGGCAGCACCCGGTTCTGTTTGCGTGGTCAGCGCCAGGCTCACGCCCACCTCAGCCAGCCGCCGGGCCAGACCAGCACCGCCATCCCGAGCCAGCAGCACCTGACAATCACCCAGCGCGTGATCGGTCAGCGCGGCCTGCCGCAGCATGGCGTCAGCCGGCAGGGTCAGCCACTGCGCCAGACCGCTGTCGGTGTCCACCAGGATAAAGCGGGTGCATTTGCCCGGATGGGCGCTGACCTCCCGGCCGTTCTGACAACACATGGCAATGCGCATGGCTTGGTGTCCTTTCTGGGCGGGTGAGCCGGCTCAGTAAGCGCTGTGGCTGTGTTCACGGATGTAATCCGCCGTGACTTTGCCGGCCATCACCCGGTAAGCCCAGCGGGTATAAACAATGATCAGCGGCATGAAAATCACCGTGGCGGCCAGCATCAGCCCCAGCGTCAGCTGGCTGGAGGCGCTGTCCCACACCGTCAGGCTGGACGCCGGATGCGTGCTGGACGGCATGATGAACGGAAACATCGACGCCCCTGCCGTGGCAATCACCCCGCCCAGCGCCAGGGCGGATGTCCAGAAGCCGGCAAACGTCCGGCCAGCACGCGCCAGCCCGGCAGTGACCAACCATCCCAGATAAGCCAGCAGCGGCAGCCCGCAGAGCCACGGCCAGCGCTGATAATTGGCCAGCCAGGCGCCGGCCTCACGGCTGACTTCCTTGGCCAGCGGGTCGGGCAGGGCATTGGCCGCCACGGCTGAGGTGATCACATAGCCGTCAATGCTGCGCGCCAGCCACAGGCCGGCCACGGTAAAGGCCAGCGCCGCCACCGCCAGGCAGGCATTCAGCCAGCGCCCGGCACGCCGCTGGATCTCGCCTTCGGTGCGATGCATCAGGTAAATCGCCCCGTGGGCAGTCACCATGGCGCTGGACACCACGCCACACAGCAGGGCAAACGGATTGAGCAAGGCCCAGAAGCTGCCCTGATACACCGACACCAGATCCGGGCGGAAGTAAAACGGCACGCCTTGCAGCAGATTGCCGAACGCCACGCCAAAGATCAGCGGCGGCACCGCCCCACCAATGAACAGGCCCCAATCCCACAGCTGCCGCCAGCGCGGATGATGAATCTTGCTGCGGTAATCAAACCCCACCGGGCGGAAGAACAGCGCCCACAGCACCGCCAGCATGGCCCAGTAGAATCCGGAAAACGCCGTGGCATACACCAGCGGCCAGGCGGCAAAAATCGCCCCGCCAGCGGTGATGAACCACACTTGGTTGCCATCCCAGTGCGGGCCAACGGTATTGATGATCACCCGGCGTTCGACATCGTCACGGCCGACAAAGGGCAGCAGCGTGCCGACGCCCATGTCGTGGCCGTCCATGATGGCAAAGCCAATCAGCAGCACGCCAACCAGCCCCCACCAGATCAGTTTCAGGGTTGCATATTCCAGCATCACAGTTCCTTTGCGTTGGCTTCAGTGGGCAAGATGGAGCGAGGCGCTGTCGCCGGCGTAGCGGCCAGTCCCCAGGCTGCCCGGGCCCTGACGGGCAAAGCGCACCATCAAGTACATTTCCACGCACAACAGCACGGTGTAAAAGCCAATAAACCCCGCCAGCGAGCCGTACAAGGATTCCACCGACAGCGTGGACACCGACAGATGGGTGGGAAGCACGCCGTAGATGGTCCACGGCTGACGGCCGTATTCAGCAACAAACCAACCCACCTCGCAGGCCAGCCAGGGCATCGGCAAACAATACAAGGCCGCCTTGAGCAGGCGCGGACGCCGGGCAAAATCGCCCTTGACCGATGCCCACAGCGCCAGGCCAAACAGCGTCAACATGGCCATGCCCAGCGCCACCATCAGCCGGAAGCTCCAGAACATCGGCGCCACTTTCGGGATGGTGTCGCGCGCGGCGGCGTCGATCATCGCTGGCGTGGCGGTGCTGACATCGTCGGTGTATTTTTTCAGCAGCAGGCCAAAACCCAGGTCGGCCTTGTGGGCGTTAAAGCGCGCCAGCGCCACTGCATCATCGCGCTGCTGACGCAGCCGCGCCAATGCGGTCACCGCCTGTGCGCCAGAAACAATCCGCGCACGATTGACGGCGATGATGTCGTGGATGCCGGGAATCTGCTGGCTGAGCGAGCGGGTGCCGATCAAGCCCATCAACCAGGGAACCTGCAGCTGCCAGTCGTTCTGCATGGTGGCTTCGTTCGGCCAGGCCAGCACATTGAACGGCGCGGGCGCCGGCTCGGTGTGCCACATTGCCTCCATGGCAGCCAGCTTGGTCTGCTGCGCCTCGCCGACGGTATAGCCGGATTCGTCACCCAGCACGATCACCGAACACACACTGGCAAAGCCAAACGCGGCGGCAATGCGAAAGCTCTTGCCGGCAAATTCAATATCGCGCCCGCGCAGCAGATACCAGCTGGAAATCGACAGCACGAACATCGCCCCGGTGACATAACCTGCCGACACGGTGTGCACGAACTTGGCCTGGGCATCGGGGTTGAACACCACCGCCCAGAAGTCGGTCATCTCCATGCGCATGGTGTGATAGCTGAATTCTGCGCCCACCGGATTTTGCATCCAGCCATTGGCAATCAGAATCCACAAGGCCGACAGATTGCTGCCTACCGCCATCAACACCGTCACCAGCAAGTGCTGACGACGCGACAGCCGGTCCCAGCCAAAAAAGAACAGGCCGATAAACGTGGACTCCAGAAAAAACGCCATCAGCCCTTCGATGGCCAGCGGCGCACCAAAGATATCCCCCACATAATGCGAGTAATACGCCCAGTTGGTGCCAAACTGGAATTCCATGGTGATGCCGGTGGTCACCCCCAGCGCAAAATTGATGCCGAACAACTTGCCCCAGAAGCGGGTCATGTCCTGGTACACCTGCTTGCCGGTCATCACATAGGTGGCCTCCATGATCACCAGCAGCCAGGTCATGCCCAGCGTCAGCGGAACAAACAGAAAGTGGTAAAGTGCGGTCACGGCAAATTGCAGCCGTGACACGTCCACCACATGGTCAATGCTCATGCGTAGATCCTTTCGTGGAAACGGCAACGGGCGGCGCAGCCAGCCGCCCGGCCATGTGCGCGTCGTCCACGCTGACCCGCTCGGGGCGGATGAACACCCACCACAGCGCGCACAACACACACAGCTTGGCCAGCACAATCCACCACAGATGGCGGGCCAGCGGGGAAAGATGGGAACGGGACATACCTCCTCCTGATAGCCCCAGGCTTTATCAACTTCCGTGCCAATGATGAAAATCAATAAAATTCAAATGATTGCGCGTTTCTTGCCATGGATAAGCAGGCAGCATGGCAGTTTTGTCAGTGACAATATGTCAGCCATGACTGACAGCTTCGACACTTTAACGCCTGCCCCGCGCGCTGCCGATGCGGCATATCGTCGCAAGCCTGCCGTGCGAGGTGCGCGATGAGCCTGCCCGCCATCCCGGCCGAGCTGCGCTCGCTGCTGGAACAACTGCCCGAGCCGCACATCCTGTTCACCCCGGACTACCGCATCGTGTTCGCCAATCGCGCCTACCGTGATTCACACGGCAGCGGGCGCGCATTGCTTGGGCAAACCTGCTATCACGTCTCGCATCACTACGACGCACCGTGTGACCAATCCGGCGAAAGCTGCCCGCTGGCGCGCAGCCGGGAATCCGGCCAGCGCGAGCGTGTGCTGCACCTGCATCACACCCCGCACGGCGAGGAATACGTCGCTATCGAGCTGATGCCGCTACGCAATGCCCATGGTGAGATCAGCTGGTTTGTCGAGCGCATGACCCCCTTGCCCAGCGCCCGCCGCCATGGCAACGACGACCTGATTGGCCGGGCGCCGGCCTTTGTGCGCATGCTGGAACAGATCAGCCGGGTGGCGCCGTCAGACGCCACCGTACTGCTGCAAGGCGAATCGGGTTCAGGCAAGGAGCTGGTGGCGCAGGCGATACACCGCGCCAGCAAGCGCGCCAACCGGCCCTTTGTGGTGGTGGATTGTTCCGGACTGCCAGAAACCCTGTTCGAAAGCGCGCTGTTTGGTCACGAGCGTGGCGCGTTCACCGGCGCGGTCAGCCGCCAGATCGGGCTGATCGAAGCCGCGCAAGGCGGCACGCTGTTTCTGGATGAAGTGGGGGATATTCCGCTGACCTTGCAGGTCAAGCTGCTGCGCCTGCTGGAAACCGGCGCCTTTCGCCGGGTGGGCTCGGTCGAACCGCGTCACGCCGATGTGCGGGTGATCTCCGCCACCCATCGGCCCTTGCGGCAAATGGTGGCGGATGGGCGCTTTCGTCAGGATTTGTTTTTCCGGCTGAATACCTTTCCGATTGCCCTGCCGCCCCTGCGCGCCCGACGCGAAGACATCCCGGCGCTGGCCGACGCCCTGCTGGAACGCGTCGCGCCCAGCCGTGGCCTGCGCCTGAGCCCGGCGGCACTGGCCCGGCTGGCCAGCTTGCCGTTTCCGGGCAATGTGCGCGAACTGCGCAACCTGCTGGAGCGCGCCAGCCTGCTGTGCGATGGCCCGCGCATTGAGCCAGAGCATCTGGACGATCCACTGGACAGCCCCTGGCTGGCGCCCGCCGACACGCCCCCTGCAGCCACGGCGCCAAGCGCAAACAGCCCAGCCAGCCGCAAAGCGCTGGCTGCACAGCTGGGCATCAGTGAGCGCACGCTGTACCGGCGACTGAAGGCGGGTTGGCGGCCGTGATGGCACATAGCGTGCGCCCAATGCAACGGGGTTTATGCCACGCCAAGCTCGGCCACCGTCTTCACCGCCACCCGTGGCGCCAGCGCGCGCAGCGCCAGAATGTGCAGGATCTCGCTGACCGTGGTGCTGGCGTCGCCCAGCACGGTGACCGGATAGCGTGCGGCGGCAGGCGATAGCGCGGTGTGGGTGACACAGTTGTGCGTCATCATGCCGCACAGCCACAGGCTATCCACGCCCAGCGCATCCAGCGTGGCTTGCAAGTCGGTCTCCAGAAAACTGTCGGCGTGGGTTTTGATCACCACTGGCGCGTCCGGCGCGGCGGCCAGCAGGCGTGGGTGGATGGCGACGCCGTGGCTGTCGCGGTTAAAAAACGGCGCCGGGCCGGCGGCGATGTGCTGCACCAGAATCACCGGCACATGGTGGGCGCGGGCGTGGGCCACGGCGGCTTCCACCTGGCTTAGCGCGGCGTCGGTCTGCCACAGCGGAAAAGCGCCGTCGGCGAAATAATCATTTTGTACGTCAATCACAATCAGGGCGGGCTGGTTCATGGCGGGGTGTTTCCTCAGGGTGGTGGTGAGCGCCCATCATCGCAGCGCCAACCTGCGCCCGGCAGTGACCCGCAGGACAGTAAACGGTAAGATCGGGCCAATCTGTATTGTCCTGGCAGGAGGCTTTATGCCCCGCGTGCATCCCGTGGCCATCCTGGCCTTTGACCGCATCAGCGCCTTTCATCTGGCCGCGCCGTGCGTGGTGTTTGGCGAGGCCTGCCCGCTGCCAGAGCGCTTTCCGGTGCAGGTGTGCGCCTGGGAGGCCGGGCCATTGCGCACCACGTCGGGCTTTACCCTGAGCGTCGAGCACGGGCTGGAAGCCTTGGCCCGTGCAGAAGTGGTGATTGTGCCCAGTTGGCGCGACCCGGCCGAGCGGGCGCCCGAAGCGGTGCTGGATGCCTTGCGGGCGGCGCATGCGCGTGGCGCGCAGGTGGTGGGGCTGTGTCTGGGCGCGTATTTGCTGGCGCAGGCCGGGCTGCTGGACGGGCGCGGCGCCACCACGCACTGGGCGTATGCGGCGGATTTTGCCCGCCGTCACCCACAGGTGCGGCTGAACGCCGATGTGCTGTATCTGGCTGATGGCGCGCTGCTGACTTCGGCCGGCACGGCGGCGGCGCTGGATTGTTGCTTGCAGTTGTTGCGCGAGCGCCTGGGCGCGGAAGACGCCAACCGCGCGGCGCGCCGGCTGGTGATTGCCCCGCATCGCGCTGGCGGCCAGGCGCAGTTTATCGAGCGGCCCTTGCCCCGCACGCGCGACGACGCCCGGCTGGCCGGTCTGCTGGACGAGGTGCGCGCCCAGCTGGATGCGCCGCACAGCCTGGATGCGCTGGCGGCGCGGGCCTTGATGAGTCGGCGCACCTTCACCCGGCGTTTTCGCCAGTTGACCGGGCAATCGTTTCAGGCCTGGCTCTTGGGCGAGCGGCTGGCGTTCAGCCAGCGCCTGCTGGAAGTCAGCGCGCTGCCCATCGAGCGGATTGCCGTGCTGGCCGGCTTTGGCTCGCCCGAGGCGTTCCGGCTGCATTTTCGCCGCAGTTTTGCTGTATCGCCCAGTGCTTGGCGACAGGCATTTACTGGCGGCTGAGCGCGGCTATACATTGCGCGCCAGCTGGCGCAGGGTGGCCAGCACCACCTCGCCCCGCTGATGCAGTTGCCCCAGTTCGCCAGGCGCCGGCTGCGCGCTGGCTTGGCACAGCTGACGGCCGAAGGCATGCAGCTCGGCGTGGACCTCGCAAAGGTGAATGAACAGGGGCTCGGCGCCATGCCGACGTGCGCCTTCGTTCGCCAGCCAGTGGGCAAACCGGCTGTGCGCCTCATCCAGGGTGGGCGCGCTGGCGCGCTCGCCGCGCAGATACAGGGTCACGGCGGTCATCCAGGCGCGCAGCTCGGTGCGGGCAAACAGCAAGGGCAGGTCATCACGGTTCAGTGCCGGCAAATTGCGCCAGTTGGGGTCACCCTGCCAGTGGGCGGCCCAGGCGGGCAGCTTGCTGGCCGGCATGGGCCGGGCAATGCCATAACCCTGGGCTTCTTCACAGCCCAGTTGCAACAGCATGGCGCCGTGTTCGGCGGTTTCCACGCCTTCGGCGATCACATCGCGGCGGAAAGCCGCCGCCAGGCCGATCACGCCACTGAGAATGGCCAGATCGTCTGGATCGTCCAGCATGTCACGCACAAAGCTCTGGTCGATCTTCAATCGAGCCACTTGCAGGTGCTTAAGGTAGGTCAGCGAGGAATAGCCGGTGCCAAAATCGTCCAGGGCAAACTTGACGCCCATGGCGCGGCAGGCAGCAATCACCTGGGCCACTTCGGCCAGGTCTTCCAGCGCGCTGGTTTCCAGGATTTCCAGCTCAAGATGCTCAGGATCCACCTCGGCGTGGCTGTCCAGAATTTCGCGCAGTCGACTGACAAACCGGGCTTGCTGTAACTGGCGGGCGCCAATATTGACGCTGACCGGCAGGATCAGGCCCTGTGCCTGCCACAGGCTCATTTGCGTCAACGCCTGGTCGATCACCCATTCACCCAGGTCTACCGCCAGCGGGTGGGCATCCACCAGCGGCAGGAAGGCGGCGGGGGGCAGCAGGCCCTTGTCTGGATGCTGCCAGCGCAACAGGGCTTCGGCGCCAATCACTTCGCCCCGGCGCATGTTCACCTTGGGCTGGTAGTGCAGCACGAATTCACCCGCTTGCAGCGCCCGGCGGATGCGATCCAGGCTTTCGTGCTGCCCCTTGATGTGGTGATCGTGGGCAGCATCAAACAGGTGATAGCGGTTTTTGCCGGCCAGCTTGGCCTGGTACATGGCCTGGTCGGCCTGACGCATCAGTTGGTCGGCGTCCACCTCGCCTTCCTGCGGGTAAAACGTCACCCCCAGGCTGGCAGACACTTGCAGTGGCTGGTTGCCCAGCATCACCGGCTGGGCGGCAGCGGCCAGCAGGCGGGTCAGTGCTGGCGCGCTGGCCTGGGTGTCGTCCAGATCCATCAGCACGGCAACAAACTCGTCACCGCCCAGCCGCGCCAGGGTATCGCTGTCGCGCAGGGTGTCGCG
Organism: Rivihabitans pingtungensis; assembly: GCF_003201855.1. Classification (GTDB taxonomy): domain Bacteria; phylum Pseudomonadota; class Gammaproteobacteria; order Burkholderiales; family Aquaspirillaceae; genus Rivihabitans; species Rivihabitans pingtungensis. Next base: position 32,051 of record NZ_QJKI01000007.1, read on the forward strand.
CATGCGCCGCGCCAGCTGCATCAGCAATTGGTCGCCAATATCGTGGCCATGGCGGTCATTGATGGCCTTGAAGCCGTCCAGATCCAGATACACCACAGCCAGGCGCTGGCTGCGCCGCTGCGTCTGGCTCATGGCCTGTTGCAGGCGATCGGCCAGCAGCACGCGGTTGGGCAGGCCGGTCAGCGCATCGTAATGGGCAATATGCTCCAGCTGCTGCTCGTGCGCCTTGATCAGGGTGATGTCAGAGAACAGCGCCACATAGTGGCGGGTATGGCCATCTTCGTCGCACACTGCGCTGATGGTCTGCATTTCAGCGAAGATCTCGCCATTTTTGCGCTGATTCCAGATTTCGCCATACCAATGGCCCTTGTCCAGCAGGCTGCGCCACATGGCGGCGTAAAACTCGCGGTCGTGGCGACCAGAACGCAGCATGCGCGGGTTTTGCCCCAAGGCCTCGTCACGGCTGTAGCCAGTTATCCGGGTAAAGGTGTCGTTGACGTCAATGATATTGCCTTCGGCGTCGGTAATCATGATGCCTTCGCGGGCATGCACAAATACGCTGGCAGCCAGTTGCAGCTGTTGCTCGGTGCGCCGGCGCTCGCTGATGTCGCTGAGCGAATTGAGCATGGCCGGTCGGCCCTGCCAATTGATGGGCGTGCTGCTCATCTCGATCCAGCGCGGCGATTCGCCATTGCCCAGGCGAAACTGACAGCGCGGCACCCCATGACCACTGCTGCCGGGCAGGGGATGCAGCTGGCGGGCCACCTGGCGCTGGTCATCGGCATGCACCAGGGCGAGAAAACCCTGGCCATACAGGCCGGCAGGGCCAGCATTGGCCATGTGTTCCATGGTGGGATTGCAGTAGCAGATGCGTCCATCCTGCACCACCACAATGCCTTCATGTGCCAGCTCGATCAGGCTGCGATAGCGCGTTTCGCTCTCGGCCAGCTGCGCCTCAGCCTGACGACGCTCAATGGCCAGGCTGATCAGCCGTGCGCATTGTTCGATCAGCACAATATCGGCGGCGGTCGGGGTATGTGGCTGGCGATGATAGATGGCAAAAGTGCCCAGCACCTGGCCATCAGCCGACAGGATGGGCTGCGACCAGCAGGCGGCCAGCCCGGCCTGACAGGCCAGCTCGGCATAAGGCGCCCAGTTGGGATGGTGGGCGATATCAGCCACCACCACACGCTGGCCGCGATGGGCCGCTGCGCCGCAGCTGCCCACATCAGGGCCGATTTTCAGACCTTCCACTGCGGCGTTGTAAAATGCCGGCAAGCTGGGAGCAATGCCCTGGCCCAGACAGCCGGTTTGCGAATTGAGCAGCAGGATGCTGCACAGCATGGCCGGGTGCATCTGCTCGACTTCGTGCACCACCGTCATCAGCAAGGCCGGCAGCGGCTCGCCGCGTGCCAGCAAATCCAGCACCCGGCTGCGGAACTGCTCGTGGCGTTCGGCCAGATGGCGCTCGCTGATGTCGGTATGGGTGCCGATCATGCGCAGTGGTTGGTCATCTGGGCCACGGCTGACCACCATGCCCCGGCTCAGTATCCATTTGTAGTCACCCTGCTTGCTGCGCAGGCGGAACTCCAGCTGGTAGTGGCCATGGTGGCCATCCAGATAGGCGGCAAGCCCGGCCAGTGCAGCAGTACGGTCTTGCGGATGCAGCAGATCCAGCCAGGCTTGGTAATGGGCGGGCAACTCGCCGGGGGCGTAGCCCAGCATGTCCAGCCAGCCACGCGAGTACTCCACCCGATTATCCTGCAAATCCCAGTCCCACATGCCGTCGCCAGTGCCTTCCAGCGCGCATTGCCAGCGAAACTCGCTGTCGCGCAGCGCCTGGCTGTGCATCAGCACACGCTGGCGCTCAATCGCCAGCGAGCGATTGGTCAACCACAGGCGAAACAGCAAACCGGCAATCACCAGCAGCCCCAGCGCCCCCAGCACCACAGACAAGGCATAACGTGCCCAGATGTCGCTCAGGGTAAAGGCAGGGCCGCGATCAAACGGCGGCATGCGCAAGGTCAGCAGCAGGTGCTCAATGCTGCCGTAGTCGGCAGGAATGGTGAAGCCATGAATCCCCATGGCACGGGTCAGCGGGGCATCGTGTGGCAATTGCAGCAGCGCCACCGCCACCCGTTTGGCCAGTGCCGCGTCCACACCGGCCAGCGCAACAAATGGCCATTCCGGATACAGCTCGGTGGTGGTCAGCCAGGGCAACTGGCCATCGGGGGTATCAGGCAGATGCATCACCTCGATGTCTTCCAGCCGCAGCCGGCCTTCACCAGCCAGCTCTTCCAGCAAGCCCGTGCGCACCAGGCCGGCATCGGCACGGCCGCTAAGCACAGCCTGCACCACCTTGTCGTGCGGCGCCCCGGTGGTCAGCCACAGGGTGTCACGCTTGAGATCCAGCCCGGCCTCGCGCAAGGCCAGCGCCTGCATCTGATAGCCGCCCAGCGACATCGTGCTGGTAAAGGCCACCGTTTTGCCATGCAGGCGCTCGGGCGTATCCAACCCGCGCCCGCGCAACGAGAACACCACCCCGCCAAAGCTGGCGCTGGGTGTGCCATGTACATCGTTCACCAGGGTGGCCAGCGGGGCAGACAATTTTTGCTGGTGGCTGATCAGCACGAAATGCCCGGGATTGGTCAGGACAAAGTCTACCTGCTTGCGCGCGACGGCCGCTTCCAGCTCGGGAAAACTATAGGCTTCCACGCGAAAATCCCGCTCGGGAATCGCCTGCTTGAGCGCCTGCGCCAGCGGTTGCCATTGCGCCAGGGTTTGTGCCTTGGGGCGATAGGCCAGTACGCCAATACGCACCGGTTCGGCCGCAGTAGCCAGCCAGCACAGCGTGCACAGCCACAAGGACAAGGCAATGCGGATCATGCGAGAGAAATTAAGCATATTGCAAACCAATATACTGTGTTCCGCGATAAAATTCACCGCCTGTCAGCAAGGGGACCGCAAAAAATGTCCGGCCCTTCAACAGCTGAACTGCGCCATGGCCTGACGCATGCGGCTGGCGGCTTCGGTCAGAGCCTGACTGGTGCTGACCGCATCGCGCACCAGCCCATGATTTTCACTGGCCAGCACGGCAATATCGCGCGAATGGCGCAGGATGTCCTGCGCTGCCCCGGACTGCTGCTCGGCAGCATGGGCCAGTTGTTCCATGGACTCAAACGAGGCGCGCGAGCGCTGGCTGAGCGTAGCCAGCGGCTCGACAATGCTCTCCACCTGCGCCACCCCCTGGCGCACCTCGCCCACCCCGGCGTCCATCCCCTGAACGGCAGCACGGGTTTGCTGGCGCATGGCGTCGATCATCTGGTGAATCTCATGTGTGGACTGGGTGGCGCGGGTGGCCAGCGCGCGCACCTCGTCGGCCACCACGGCAAAGCCGCGCCCCTGCTCGCCGGCACGGGCCGCCTCAATCGCGGCGTTCAGCGCCAGGAGGTTGGTCTGGTCGGATAGTTCACGAATGGTGTCCACGCTGCCGGCAATACTGTCCGAGCGTTGCTGCACAGCATTGACCTCGCGGGCCGAGGCCGCCACTGCATCGGACAAGCGCCCCACATCGCGGGCAGCATCGCCCACCAGCCCACGGCCATGTTCGGCCAGCGCCACGGCCTCTTCGGCCAGGCTGCGGGTATGCTGGGCAGTGTCGGCCACACTGTGAGCCTGCTGATTCAGTGCCTCCACCGCCGTGGCAATGGTGCTGGCCATACGATCCTGCGCCTGTGAGCGCTGGGCAATTTGTTCAGCAGCACGCGCCAGGGTATCGGCCGATTCACCCACCTGCGCCGCGCCAGCATTGACGGCGCCAATCATCTCGCGCAGGCTGCCCTGCATGCGCGCCACCCCGCGCAGCAACAGGGCAGGCTCGTCCCGCCCCTCTGCCTGCAAGGGGGTGCGCAAATCCCCGGCGGCCACCCGCTCCACTGCTGCACCGGCTTCATGCAAGGGCCGCACAATGCTGCGGGTGATGCGCCAGGCCAGCAGCACGCTGATCAGCAGCGAAGCGCCGCCCAGCGCCAGCATGGCTTGCTTGGCCTGCTGTGAGCGGGCATCGGCGTCCTGCGCACCCTGCTCGGCCCGGTGGGTTTCCAGCTCCACCACCTGACGGCTGGTCGCAACCAGGCTATCCAGCGCCGGCAGGGTGCGGGTTTCCAGTAGTTTTTGCGCTTCGGCCCGTTCATCGCCTTCCAGCAAATCCGCCGCATCGACAAAAATCTGGTTATACGCCTGACCCTGAGCTTTAACCTGCTCCAGCAGCGTGGTTTCCTGCGGGCTGTCGGCCAGCGGCAGCAACTGGGCCAGCGCCTTGTCCAGCACTGCCTTGTTGGCGTCGATATCTTTGTACAGAGGAATGCGCGCCTCCTGACTGGGCGCGGCCACCAGCCGCACCAGCTTCATGGCATTGGCGGCAGCGGTTTCCATCACCGTATGCGCCAGTTCGGTTTTGACCAGATCGCGCCCGACAATCTGACGCGCGCCAGCCTGCATGGCATTGATGGCAAGGGTGGCAGCGCCGGCAATCAGCGCCATCAGCATGACCAGCACGGCAAAGCCGGCGCCCAGGCGCGGGCCGATGGTGAGTTGGCGTAACAAGACATTCTCCTGCATAAAGCAATCGTCAAGAATCGGGAGCGAACACAGCGCGCCGGGTCAGGCGATGGCGGCGTATGTCCTTTTGGTCGCCTCAGCACTGACCCACCTTACACGGGCTGCACAAAAAAATCCTGAACTCATGCCTGAATCATAGTGAGGCCACCGCACAATTGCCGACAGACACAACAAAGGCCGCCCACCGGGATACGGCAAGCGGCCTTGGCAGGCATGCTCGATTCAGACGGGAAGCTCAGTCAGGAAACAAGCCGGTGGACAAATAACGGTCGCCACGGTCGCAGACAATCGACACAATCACCGCGTTTTCCAGCTGTTCGGACAATTTCAGCGCCACCGCCAGCGCGCCGCCAGACGATGGCCCGGCCAGAATGCCCTCTTCGCGCGCCAGCCGGCGCACGGTGTCTTCCGCCTCGGCCTGGCTGATCAACTCCAGGCGGTCGATACGGGAAAAATCACAAATCTTCGGCAGGTATTCCGGCTCCCACTTGCGGATGCCGGGAATCTGGCTGCCCGGCTCTGGCTGCACGCCAACAATCTGGATGGCCGGGTTCTGGCTTTTCAGATAGCGCGAGGTGCCCATGATGGTGCCGGTGGTGCCCATGCTGGAGACAAAATGGGTGATGGTGCCGGCCGTGTCTGTCCAGATTTCCGGGCCGGTGCTGTCAAAGTGCGCCTGTGGGTTGTCCGGGTTGCCAAATTGATCCAGAAAGCGCCCTTCGCCGGCTGCAATCCGCCGGCGCGCCTCGTCAATCGCGCCCGGCATCGACGCCGAGGCCGGGGTGAGCACCACTTCGGCGCCATAGGCCTTCATGGTGGCCACCCGTTCGGCGCTGGAGTTTTCCGGCATCACCAACACCATGCGATAGCCCAGCATCGCCGCCGCCATGGCCAAGCCGATGCCGGTGTTGCCGCTGGTCGGCTCAATCAGCGTGTCGCCGGGGCGGATGTCGCCGCGCGCCTCGGCGCGGCGAATCATCGACAAGGCCGGGCGGTCTTTTACCGAGCCGCCGGGATTATTGCCTTCCAGCTTGACCAGCACCACATTATTGCGCCCGCGCGCCATGCGCTTGAGCCGCACCAGCGGGGTGTGGCCGACAAAGTCTTCGAGGGTGTGAAAAGTCGGGGGGATGGACATCGGCGGCTTCCTGAAACTGAAAAAGAGTTCAGCGGATTATAGCCCTGGCCGCCGCCGTGGCGCGGAGCAAGCACAGAATGGTTTTCTATATGGTTAGAACGCCGGGCTCAGGCGCGCAGCGCCGCCACCAGCGCATGCATCCACCCGCAATCTTCACCACGCGGGTGCCGGGCATCAATGATGAACTGTAAATTTTTGGCCGTGGTGTCCCCCTCCCAAGGCTCGCGCCGTCGGGCCAGCGCATCCGCCAGCGCGGTTTGCGCGCCGATGATATCGCGTGCCAGCACCGCCAGCTCCAATTGGGTGGCGTAATCCCAGTAATCCGGCTGGCCGCTGGCCATGCGCCGCGCCACCGCGTAGCGCACCACCGGCAATAGCTCGGCCTGGCGCGGGTCGGGCGTCTCTTGCATTTCCATCAGCGTCACCACGTTGATGCCGGGGTAGGCATCGCGCCAGTCGGCCTCAAAGCCGCGCAGGTATTCGGCAATCGCTTTCCTGAGTACACCAGCGGCCTCGATTGCCCGACCTTCCCCCAGCCGCGCCAGCCAGCGGTCTTTGTACACCCGACCCAGAATGCCGCAGGTTTCGCTGCTGGCGCCGCGCTGCTGGATCACATCCAGCAATACCTGCTCGGCCTCCTCACTGCGGCCAGCGCGGTTCAGCGCCAGGCCCAACTGCTCGCGCACCAGGGAGCTGGCGCGCAAGGGCGGCGACATCTTGCCTACCCAGTCCACCATCTGCGCCCAGGCGCTCAGCGCCCGGTAGGACAGCAACACATCCACCACCACGCCCGCGTCGGCCCGCGCCACGTCACCCAGCTGGGCGGCGACCTGGTCAATCGCGGCCAGCTGACGGCTGGCGCGGGCTTGGGCCAGCGCGGTTTTCAGCGTTTCGGCGTAATCCACCCGCTCGCGGAACACATCGGTTTTCAGCCGGGCAATATCCGGAAAGCCCTCCAGCAGCTGATACACCGGGCTATCGGCCTCTGCATGGCGCGCGTCGCGCAGTTTTTGGCTGAGCGCCGCCACTTCACCGGCCAGCGCAGCCGGGTCGGGCGCGCCGCTGGCGTCCAGGGTATAGGGCAATGCGCGCAGCAGGTTCACGTCAAACGGCAACTGGCCCCAGCCCTGGGCAAACAACAGCTGGGTGGCGTGCGGGCGCACGGCATGGCGCAGGCCCAGTTCGTAAAACACATTGGCGTTGGCGCTGGTCAAGTCGGCCACGGCAAATTCGCACAGAATCAAGCGCTCGAACATCGCCTTGTGAATCACCCCGCCCACCTGCTCTTCATCGGCGCGCAGCGCTTGCAGGCCAGCGGCGCAGATGGCCGGATGGATCAACTGACGGTACACCGCGTCAAAATCCACCAGCCGGCCATCGGAGGTGGGTTTTTTGCCAAACGGCATCAACACAAAGCAAAGTGGGGTCATGATCGGCGCTCGGCTGGGGGATCACTTATCCTGACAGCATGGCGCGGCTTTGTCGATGGCGCACAGCGCGGCACCCCAGCCTGCCGCGTTTGGCCAGCACCGCTATTGCAGATAAAACCAGTTGGCCAGCATGTCCTGGCAGGCGTCATCGGCCAGCCAGGCGTCCAGCCAGTGGGTGAATGTGGTGAGCATGGCAGCCTCCGGGTGGGTGGCCGGCGCGGGGTGCGTGGGCCTGATGAAGCCAGTATAGGCCGGGGCTTGGCATGGATAAAATGAATTGATTCTACTTTTTCAATAGCAAAAAACTATCAAAAAAGATGCACTGATTGATTCAGGAAAACCGTGTTCTATAAAATAAAAATCTATTAAAATCAAAACACTGAATTCATTCCAGCGCGAAAAGAACAATCTTCAGCATATCCACACAGCCACGCTCAGCGTAAAAAAACACAGCGGCCCGCAGGCCGCCATGTTGATCTCGCGCGGTGGCGCCGCATCAGGCTGCGTCGTTGCCCTCGGCGGGTTTCTTGCTGCTGCGCCTTTTGCGCGGGGCCGGTTCGGCGGCGTCTTGCGGCTTGGCCTTGGGCAGGGCGCTGAGCACAAAGTCGATCTTGGCGCTTTCCAGGTCGGCGCGCACCACTTTCACCGCCAGCGCATCGCCCAGCTTGAAGGTCATGCCGCTCTTTTCGCCGACAATCGCCTGGCGCTGCATGTCGAAGTGGAAGTAATCCTTGCCCAGCTCAGAGATATGCAGCAGGCCTTCGATGTGCACGTCGTCCAGCAGCACAAACACGCCAAAGCTGGTGACGGCGCTGATCTTGCCGGTGAACACTTCGCCCACCTTGTCGCGCATGAAGTAGCACTTCAGCCAGGCGTCCACATCGCGGGTGGCGTCGTCGGCGCGGCGTTCGGTCATCGAACAGTTTTCGCCCAACGCCGCCCAGGTTTGCGGCGGGGTGTACTGGCCGCCCTGCAGGATGGCCTTGATGGCGCGGTGCACCAGCAAATCCGGATACCGGCGAATCGGCGAGGTGAAGTGGGTGTAAGCCTCATACGCCAGGCCAAAGTGGCCCACGTTGTCCGGGCTGTACATCGCCTGTTGCAGGCTGCGCAGCAGCATGGTTTGCAGCACGGCGGCGTCCGGGCGCGGCTTGATCTTGTCCATCAGCTTGGCGTAGTCCTTGGCGGTCGGCGCATCGCCGCCGGGCAGGGTCAGGCCGGCCAGTTGCAGAAAGCCGTGCAGGACTTCCAGTTTCTCCGGGGTGGGGCCTTCGTGCACGCGATACAGGCAAGGATGGGTGTGCTTGAGCAGGAAATCCGCCGAGCAGACGTTGGCGGCCAGCATGCATTCTTCGATCAGCCGATGCGCGTCGTTGCGGGTGACCGGCACAATGCGCTCGATTTTGCCCTGTTCGTTGAACAGCATCTGCGTTTCGGTGGTTTCAAAGTCGATGGCGCCGCGACGGTTGCGGGAGGCCAGCAGCACCTTGAACAGCGCATACAGGTTTTGCACATGCGGCAGCATCGGGTGTTCGCTGCCGTGTTGCAGCCAGTCCCACACCTGATTGTAGGTCAGCCGCGCCTTGGACAGCATCACCGCCGGGTAGAAGGTGTAGCCGCGAATCTCGCCACGGTTGTTGATGTTCATGTCGCACACCATGCACAGGCGCTCGACTTCCGGGTTCAACGAGCAAATGCCGTTGGACAGCGCCTCGGGCAGCATCGGGATCACCCGACGCGGAAAATACACCGAATTGCCGCGCTCGATCGAGGTGAGGTCCAGCGCGTCGCCAGGCTGCACATAATGGCTGACGTCGGCAATCGCCACCACCAGACGGAAACCCTTGCCCTGCGGCTCGCAATACACCGCGTCGTCAAAGTCGCGCGCGGTTTCGCCGTCGATGGTCACCAGCGGCAGGTCGCGCAGGTCGCGGCGGTCGGCGGTGAGGTCTTTTTTGCGGACTTTCTTCGGAGTGTGGCGGGCTTGTTCCAGCGCGCCTTCAGAGAATTCATGCGGCAGGTCGTGCTTGCGCAGGGCGATTTCGATTTCCATGCCGGCGTCGGCGTAATTGCCCAGCACCTGAATCACTCGGCCCATCGGCTGCTTGTGGCGGCTGGGTTGTTCCACCAGCTCGACCATCACCACCTGGCCATGCTCGCCGTCGGCGTGGCCGTCGGGCTCAATCAGAATATCCTGGTTCAGACGGCGGTCTTCCGGCACGGCAAACCAGACTCCGCGCTCGCAATACAGCCGCGCCACCACCGATTGATTGACCCGCTCGATCACTTCGATGATGGAGGCTTCTGGCCGACCGCGCCGATCCAGGCCTGATTGACGGAACATCACCCGGTCGCCATGCAGCACTTTATGCATTTCACGCTCGCCGACAAACAGGTCGGCGCTGCCGTCGTCCGGCTTGATAAAACCAAAGCCGTCCTTGTGGCCGATGATGCGCCCGGTTTTCAGGTCGAGCTTATCGACCACGCACACCGCGCCCTTGCGGTTGATCATCACCTGCCCTTCGCGCTCCATGGCGCGCAAGCGGCGGACAAAAAAGCTCATCTCGTCGGTCTGGATGTCCAGCAGCGCGGCCAGCTCGTCGGGAAACATCGGCGCGCCTTCGTTTTCCAGCTGTTGCAGGATGAACTCCCGGCTGGGCAGCGGGTGGTCGTATTTCTCCCGTTCACGGGCCAAATACGGGTCCTGCTCGCGCAGGGAAAAGTTTTTTTGTTTTTTTTGCTTGCTAACCATTGACAGTCTCAAAAAAGGGCTTATAATGCACAACTCATTCAGCGCTGCACTGAAAGCAAAACAGCACAGCGCGATGTGCCCAGGTGGCGGAATTGGTAGACGCACTAGGTTCAGGTCCTAGCGGTGGCAACACTGTGGAAGTTCGAGTCTTCTCCTGGGCACCAAAGGTTTCAAAGGAAACCAGCAGTAGTTTAACTGGTTTTCAGCAACAATCCGAGAAGTTTTTGCCCAGGTGGCGGAATTGGTAGACGCACTAGGTTCAGGTCCTAGCGGTGGCAACACTGTGGAAGTTCGAGTCTTCTCCTGGGCACCATCCGCAAAAAGCCCCTCAGCACTGCTGAGGGGCTTTTTCTTTGTCTGACGCAGACAACAAGTCACTTCAGGCCACGATTAATCCGCCGATACATGCTGTCCACCAGGTGGAATATCATCCCCAAATCCACCGCCTCAGTGGCCAAGCAATAAAAAAAACGGACTGCGGCGCCTGCCCAGTCCGTTTTTTTGCGTTACCCCGAAGCTCATCCGCCGCGCTGGCCCAGCGTCAGCGCCACCACCCCCGCCACAATCAATGCCGCCGCGCCCAACATGGCGGTACTGACGGTTTCGCCCAGCACCAGGCAACCCAGCGTCAACGCCACCACCGGTGCGACAAAAGCAAAGGTGGATACCTTGGCCGGCGTGCTGACTTTAAGCAGCCAAAAATACACTGGATAGGTCAGCGCAGTCACCACTCCCACCAGATAGGCCAGCGCCAAGGCGCTATCGGTGCTGACTTCACGCCAGGCAAACGCCTGCCACTGGCCGCAAATCGCCGCCGCCGCCAGCAACACCACGCCAGCCAGCAGCATCTGCGCACTCATGCCCCACCACAGCTGGCTGTAGCCGCGTCCGGTGCGGCGAAACAAAAAGCTGCCGCACGCCCAGGCCAACTGCGCCAACGCCAGCACCGCCACCGCGCCCAGACGCTCGGGCTCGGCCAGCACGTCCATGCGGCTGCCCAACAAGGCCGCCATGCCCACCATGCTCACCCCCGGGCCAAACAGCGCCAGCGGGCTGGGCCGGCGCTCGCCGGGCAGCACGGCTTGCAAAATCACCGTCCACAACGGCAGGCTGGCGCACACCAGCGCCGCCAGGCCCGAAGGTAGATGCTGCACGCCATACACCATGGCGCCCTGGCCAATGGCCAGCATCAGCACGCCGCCAATCAGCGCCAGCCGGGCATCATGCCAGCCCAGACGCGCGCCGCCGGCACGGGCAACGGCCAGCACGGCAAACAACATGCCGGCCAGCAAAAAGCGCAAGCCGGCCAGCACCAGCGCCGGAAAACCTTGCAGCGCCAGATGGTTGGCCAGAAATGTGCTGCCCCAGCTCAGGTACAGCATGGCAAAGCCGGCAGCCACCGCCAGGGTGCGCGGCGACAATACTGGCAGCGGCCAGCGTGCGCCCAGGCGCAGGGTCAGGCTGTCAATCGACATGCGCTCAACTCCAAAGTATTCAGATCATGATGTGGGCCATGCTAGCCAAGATCATGAGCAGAACAATTTGAATTCAGCGTAGATTGATTTGCATGGGCTATTAATTGGTGCCGCTCACAGAATGCAGCCAAGCGGCCCTGGCGAGTCGGCAGTCACCATAGCCAGGGGGTTTTGTGAGCCACGCTTAGAGCCGCTAACAAAACCCCCTGGCGTTGTTGTGTGACCTTGTCGTACTGCTTGTACTGTCTGCGGTCACACGCCTAGCCAGGAACGCTTCGCTGGGTTTTGTTAGCGACTCTTAGCCCGCAGTCTGACGCACATCCTCAACGCCAGGGCATCACCGGCACCGACGAAATGCTATTGGCCGGCGCGCCTTCAATCACCTTACGGCTGATGGCCAGATACACCAGGGTGCGTCGTTTGGGATCCCACAGCCGGTTGACGCGGGTTTCCTTGAAGATCAGCGAAGTGCCTTCACTGAACACCGTTTCTTCTTTGGGCAGGTCGGCCGGCAAGGTAATCGGGCCGATCTGGCGGCAGGCGATGGAAAACTGCGAAGGGTCTTCCGCCACGCCCAGCGAGCCTTTGATGCCGCCAGTGCGCGCCTGGCTGATGTGGCAGGCCACGCCGGGCACTTTCGGGTCGTCAAACGCCGACACGCACACCCGGTGATTGGCTCCCAGCAGCTTCCAGGCAGTAGTGACGCAGCCGACTTCTTCGGCGGCGGCCATCAAGGGCGCCAGCGCGGCGCACACGACAACAGCACGAAACAGCATCGGGTTTCTCCTTCAATTTATTGAATCAATCATGGCGCTGCGGCTGGCCACACTCCGCGCGGCGCGCCTGGCCAAACATGTGCGGACAGTGCAAGTCTTGCCGCAGTGGGTTTTGTTCGCCGCTCTTAACCCGCCAGCGGACGAATGCCGGCTAAGGTGGCAAAACTCAGCTCGCGCACCGTCACCAAAAAATCTTCCAGATAAGCCAGCCCGGCGTCGTCGGCGCGGGTGGCGGCGTATAGCTCGCTGCGCAGGCCGTGCTCGCCAATCGGCAACGCCTGCACATAGCCGCGCTCCAGATAAGGCTTGACCGCCCAGAACGGCAGCGCCGCCACGCCGCGCCGGCTGGCCACCAGTTGCACCATGGCCACGGTCAGCTCGGTGGTGCGGCGCGGCGGGTTGACGCCGGCCGGGCGCAGCACCTGGCAGACCAGATCCAGCTTGTCGTCTGGCACCGGGTAGGTGATCAGGGTTTCGCGGGCAAAGTCGGCGGCGCTCAGCCAGGGTTTGCCGGCCAGCGGATGGTCGCGCGCCAGCACGGCCACCATTTCATAGCCAAACAGCGGGTGGTAGCGCACGGCGGCTTCGTCTTCTGGCGCCGACACCACCGCCAGGTCGGCACGGCGGCTGAGCAGCAGGCCCACCGGGTCGGCATGAAAGCCCGACACGATATCCAGCTCCACCTCGGGCCAGTGGCCACGAAAATCGTCCATCGCCGGCATCAGCCAGTCAAAACAGGTGTGGCATTCCACGGCAATGCGCAGCTGGCCGGCCTCGCCCTGGGCAATGCGCGCCAGCTCGCGTTCGGCCTGCTGCACCTGCGCCAGCACGCTGCGCGCCAGGGTGTGCAGCCGCTCGCCGGCGGCGGTGAGCGCCAGCGGCTGGCGGCGGCGATCCACCAGCGCGCAGCCGTAGTGGCTTTCCAGGGTTTTCAGCTGGTGCGACAGCGCCGACTGGGTGAGATTCAGCCGGCGGGCGGCGGCCGAGACATTGCCGCATTCGGCCAGCGCCAGCAGGGTGCGCAAGTGGCGCAGTTCAAGCAGGGAAGTCGCCATGGCGTTCTCTATGAATTCTGTTCATTGAATTCATCAAAATAATGAGTTTGTATCATACAACAACCTTCCGGCATCCTAGCGCCACTCAAATTTAGTTCATGGCGTAAAGGATAAACAATGATCAAGATTCATAACCTCGGCTTTCCGCGCATTGGCGCGCAGCGCGAACTGAAATTCGCCCTGGAGCGCCACTGGCGCGGCGAAGACAGCCTGGAGACGCTGGAGCACACCGCCCGCACACTGCGCCAGCGCCACTGGCTGACGCAAAAAGCCGCCGGGCTGGACTGGATCCCGGTGGGGGACTTTGCCTGCTACGACCATGTGCTGTCCACCCTGTTTCTGCTGGGCGCACTGCCCAGCCGCTTTGCCATCGACCCGGCGCAGGCCACCCTGGCCGACCAATTCACCCTGGCGCGCGGCAACGCCAGCCAGCCGGCGATGGAAATGACCAAGTGGTTTGACACCAATTACCACTATCTGGCCCCGGAATTTGACCGCCACACCACCTTTGCCGCCCAGCCGCGCTGGCTGCTGGAGCCGCTGGCCGAAGCGCGCGCGCTGGGCCTGGCCGCCAAGCCGGTGCTGCTTGGGCCGCTGTCCTTGCTGTGGCTGGGCAAAAGCAAGGACGGCGTGGACCGCCTGAGCCTGCTGCCGGCGCTGCTGAGCGCCTATGGCGAGCTGCTGAGCGCGCTGAGCATCCACGGCGTGGACTGGGTGCAGATCGACGAGCCGATTCTGGGCCTGGATTTGCCGGCCGACTGGCTGGCCGCCTACCAGCCGGCCTATACGCAACTGGCCGCGCAAGCGCCGCGCCTGCTGCTGGCCAGCTATTTTGCCAGCGTGCTGCCGCAGCGCGACTTGCTCAAACGCCTGCCGGTGGCCGGCGTGCATCTGGACGTGGTGCGCGCGCCCGAGCAATTGGCCGGCTTTGTCGCCGACTGGCCGCGTGAGCGGGTGCTGTCGCTGGGGGTGATCGACGGGCGCAATATCTGGCGCGCCGACCTGAACGCCCTGTTGACGCAACTGGCCCCGCTGGCGGCGCAATGGGGCGAACAGCTGTGGCTGGCGCCGTCGTGCTCGCTCTTGCATGTGCCGGTGGATCTGGCGCAGGAAACCGAGCTGGACGCCGAAGTCAAAACCTGGCTGGCTTTTGCCGTGCAAAAGCTCAACGAGCTGAAACTGCTGGCGCGCGGCCTGAACCACGGCGCCGACAGCATCGCCAACGAACTGGCCGCCTGCCGCCACGCCCACAACAGCCGCCGCACCAGCCCGCGCGTGGTCAACCCGGCGGTGCGCCAGCGCCTGGCCGATATTCGCCCTGGCGACGACCAGCGCCGCAGCGCTTACCCGCAACGTGCCCGCGCCCAGCATGACTGGCTGCAGCTGCCGCTGCTGCCCACCACGACGATTGGCTCTTTCCCGCAGACCGCCGACATCCGCGCCGCCCGCGCCGCCTGGCGCGCCGGCAAGCTGGACGCCGCCAGCTACGACGCCGCCATGCGCGCAGAAATCACCCTGGCGGTGCGCAAGCAGGAAGCCTTGGGCCTGGACGTGCTGGTGCACGGCGAGGCCGAGCGCAATGATATGGTGGAATACTTTGGTGAGCAGCTGGACGGCTTTGTCTTTACCCGCCACGGCTGGGTGCAAAGCTACGGCAGCCGCTGCGTCAAGCCGCCGGTCTTGTTTGGCGATGTGTCGCGTCCGCAGCCGATGACGGTGGCCTGGTCGGTGTTTGCCCAGTCGCTGACCGAGCGGCCGATGAAGGGCATGCTCACCGGCCCGGTGACCATTCTGCAATGGTCGTTTGTGCGTGACGACCTGGCCCGCGCCGAGGTGTGCCGGCAAATTGCCCTGGCCATCCGCGACGAGGTGCTGGATCTGGAAAACGCCGGCATCCGGGTGATCCAGATCGACGAACCGGCCTTCCGCGAAGGCCTGCCGCTCAAGCGCGCCGATTGGGACGCGTATCTGGACTGGGCCGGCCAGAGCTTTCGCTTGTCTGCCGCCGGGGTGGACGACGCCACGCAAATCCACACCCATATGTGTTATTCGGAGTTCAACGACATCCTGCCAGCCATCGCCGCGCTGGACGCCGACGTGATCACCATCGAAACCTCGCGCTCGGACATGGAGCTTCTGGACGCCTTTGCCGAATTTGCCTACCCCAATGAAATCGGCCCCGGCGTGTACGACATCCATTCGCCGCGCATCCCGGACAGCGCCGAGATGGTCAAGCTGCTGAACAAGGCGCTGGCGGTGATCCCGGCGCGCCGGCTGTGGGTCAACCCGGACTGCGGCCTGAAAACCCGCAACTGGGCAGAAACCGAAGCCGCGCTGACCAATATGCTGACGGCCACGCGACAACTGCGCGCACAGCTGGCGGCCACGGTGTAAGCGATCGTTTGGCCAGATAAAACACCAAGGGCCCACATGGTTTAACACCATGTGGGCCCTTGTGCTGAGCGATGTACGGAAGGGCATGCGTGGATCCATGCATGCGCTCCCTGCGGCGCTTAGGTCAGCGATTGGTAGGTAAAGTCACTGAGTGTCAGCACAGGTGTACCGACAATTTTCACAGCCAAATCAGCACTGGCGTTGAAGCTAGCGCCAGCGCTTTGGTCAAACACCAGATAGGTATCGCCAGAGAAGGTGAAGGTGCTCAATGCCGGCGCTGCGCTGGATGCGTTAGCCGCAGCAGCCTGATTTACCAGGCTGGCCAAGGTATCGCCGGCACTGGCTGTCAGCGTGTTCAATACGGTTGGCGTGGCGCTGCTGCGGCCAATGCTCAGCATGATTCTGTCTACACCATGCACAAAATCGGTGATGCTGATCTGATTGACGCCGGTCGTGTGGTCGCCCACCAGGCCGCGCGGCATCCAGAAGATGTCAAAACCCGCGCCGCCGGTCATCTGCACAGCGCCCGTCGAATTGAGGATGACACCCGCAGGCTGACTGTGGTTGACCGACAAGGTGTCGTTGCCATCACCGCCCAGCAGGGTGTCACTGCCACCATAGCCAATCAGGTAATCATTGCCGCCACGGCCTTCCAGCAGGTTGTTGCCGCTGTTGCCGTAGAGATAGTTGTTGAGTGCATTGCCATAGCCATCAATGTTGCCGGAGCCAACCAGGGTGAGGTTTTCGACGTAATAACCTTCCCCAACAAACGCCGAAACAGGGCTATTGCTGTCCAAGCTAAATGAAATATCTGTTTTAATAGTGTCTACACCCTCATTTGCCAGCTCAACAATGTAATGGTTCTGGTAGTCGTATTCACTGCCAACAAATACATAGACATCATCCCCACTCCCACCTTCCATGTGCCCGGTGAAGGCATGGCTAAAATCCATGACATCATTACCTTCTCCACCATACGCAGTCCCTGAATTCGCCATAAAAATGATTTTATCATTCCCCGCATCTCCATACACCTCAGGAAAAAACCCTTTTGTCATATCTAGAACAGTGATATGATCATCGCCATTGCCGCCATGCGTTTTCTTAACATTTTTAATCTGGATTGTATCATTACCATCTTGACCATCTAAGCTCGCTACTCCCTCAACAGCCATATAATTATCTGCACCATTTCCTACCAGATTTTCCCAGAGATACCCTTCCTTAGTTGTGATTAGCCTCTCCACATTTGACGGCAAAATATAACTAAACCCATTAGAGCTAAAATAAACCGTATCGTAACCCTCCAAATAATATTCCATAATGATATCAACCCCTCCCTGAATAGTATAAATATCATCCCCCGTACCACCAATCAAGGTATTGGCACCCCCACGGCCATCCAGGGAGTCATTGCCAGCCTCACCATAAAGCACATTATCACCATCATTGCCAATCAGCGTATTGCGTAAGGCATTGCCACGGCCAGTGGCATTACTGCTTCCTGAAAAAGTCAGATTTTCAAAGTTATCTGCCAAGGTAAAGCTAGCATCTGCAACAATGGTATCAGTGCCTTCATTGGCATTTTCAAAGACAGTATCCAGCCCAACCGTAATGTAATACGTGTCGTTACCGGCGCCGCCATGCAATTCATTTTCGTTTTGCTGGCCGTTCAGAATATCATTGCCATTGCCACCATACAAAGTGTCATTGCCCAGGCCACCGTACAATTGATCATTACCATCCAGGCCCGACAAGACATTATTGCCTGTATTGCCAATCATGCGATTACCCAACTGATTGCCCACGCCATTTAAATGGGCAGCGCCTTGCAGGGTCAGAAATTCAACCTCACCAGGCAGGGTATAGTTGCTGACCGTCGAGGTATACACAATATCCATTGTGCCCTCATTGGCATTTTCCACCACCACATCGCCGGCATCATCCACCACATAGGAGTCGTTGCCGTAACCACCAGCCATAAAATCAGCGCCCGTCCCACCATTCAGCGTATCGCCACCATCCCCGCCATACAGGCTGTCATTGCCACCATTGCCCAACAGGCTATCTGCACCATCAGCGCCAGAAATCAAATTAGCGTCATTGTTGCCGCTAATATTATTGGTCAGATTATTGCCAAAAATCTTGAATGCGCCTGGCGCTGTCAACGTGTAATTGGTGTCAGTAGCAGAAAAGGTGATCAAATTGCCATTAGTTGTAGCCATGAGATTATTCCTTGTAGCGTGAGAATATCAAACACTTATTAAGTATCAGAAGTCGATACCACAGAGTTTTTTTATGATATTCCATCTCCGCAGTACATAGCGCGTTTCTTGTTGTTTCTTGATAAAAATCAAAGCCGCACACGTAGTTTTACTTAGGAGAAATCACAAGGCGCTCAGTAAATATACTTAAAACCTTCCTACTGATACGGCTAATTAGGTAAATACACTTACCACCTCCAATATGTTATCGCCTCGCCAATGCAGCCTGTCTCAACATTCGACATAACTGGTTGCCATTTGATTAAATCTATCAAATTAGTATTTCAGACCAGGGTTGGCTTATTACAATTACCTTATATTTAATATATATAAATCATGTTATGCATCGCAGACAAAATGCACCTGGCGTTGCGGCGTGACCTTGCCATAATCCTTGTGCTGTCAGTGGTCGCATGCTTGGCCAGGGCTGCCATGCTGAGTTTTGCTTTTGACGCTAACCATTGTTTTTATTTGACTCACCCAGGCAGATCAATGTCGGCTTGCTCGCATGCACTGTTGCGTTTCAGGGCGGCTGGCCACTCGGAGGGCAACGCGGCTTGCCTTCTTGCATTTTTCCGCATGGTGTAAAATTGATGCTTTTAACATCTTTGAGGGTTTACATCATGGCATGCCCGCACTTTTCAGCCGATGAACACGCCGCCCTGCTGGCTCTCAAAGGCGTTGGCCCCACCGTGGTGCTGCGTCTGGAGCAACTGGGCATTCACAGCTTTGCCCAACTGGCGACAGAAGACGCCGACGTGCTCGCCCAACGTGTGGCCACCTTGGTGGGCGGCAGTTGCTGGCGCAACAGCCCGCAAGCCCGTGCGGCCCTGGCTGCCTGCATTGCCCAGGCCAAAACCGCCTGAACCCGCCAGCCACCGCCATCGCCACCCAACTGCGTGCGAAAACCTTGCCCCAAGCGCCGATTTCGCTTAAAACTGCCTGTTGCGACTCGGCGGGCTTGCCCGTCGTATTTTTACGCACGCTGTCATCGTTTCGTCATCATGGCAGCGCGCGCTGTCCGTATACTGTCAAAAAGGAATTGCGATGACCCGCATGGTGAACTGTATCAAGCTTGGCCGTGAAGCCGAGGGCCTGGATGTGCCGCCGATGCCCGGCGAACTGGGCAAAAAGTTGTACGACTCCGTCTCCAAGGAAGCCTGGCAGGCGTGGCTGAAGCTGCAAACCATGCTGATCAACGAAAACCGTCTCAACCTGGCCGACCCGCGCGCCCGGCAATACCTGACCCAGCAAATGCAAAACCATTTCTTTGGTTCGGGTTCGGAAATGCCCACGGGCTACGTGCCGCCCCAGGCCTGACGCCCGCACTGACCGCCCGGCGCCGCGCCGGGCGGACGGTCTGCCGGCCCTGCCGTTTTCTCTGACCGACCATTTCTGTATGACGACACCGCCACTACCGCTGCTGAACCGAGAACTGGGCCTGATTGAATTCAATCGCCGCGTGCTGGCGCAAGCCGAAGACACCGGCGTGCCGCTGCTGGAGCGGCTCAAGTTTCTCTGCATTGTCTCGTCCAACCTCGACGAGTTCTTCGAAGTCCGCGTCGCCTCGCTCAAAGAAGCGCAACGGCTGTCGCCCGGCCAGGCGCTGCCCGACGGCCTGCTGCCCAGCCAGGCGCTGGCCAAGGTCTCGCAGGCCGCGCATGGGCTGGTGGAGCGCCAATACTGGCTGATGCGCGAAGTGCTGTTCCCGGCGCTGGCCGAAGAAGGCATCCACTTTGTCCGCCGCGCCGAATGGACCGCCGAGATGCACGAATGGATTCACCAATACTTCCTGCGCGAAGTGATGCCGGTGCTCACCCCCATCGGCCTGGATCCATCCCACCCCTTCCCGCGTTTGCTGAACAAAAGCCTGAACTTCGCCATCGAGCTGGAAGGCCGCGATGCCTTTGGCCGCAGCTCTGGCATTGCCATCGTGCAGGCGCCGCGCATTCTGCCGCGCGTCATCAAGCTGCCCGAAGACATTGCCGGCAAGCCCAACTGCTTTATCTTCCTGTCGTCGATGCTGCACGCCCATATTGGCGAGCTGTTCTCCGGCATGGCGATCAAGGGCTTTTACCAGTTCCGCCTGACCCGCGACAGCGAGCTGACCGTCGAAGAAGACGAGCTGAAAAACCTGCGCACCGCCCTGCAAGGCGAGCTGCGCCATCGCCAGTACGGCGATGCGGTGCGGCTGGAAATCGCCGACAACTGCCCCGAGCACATGGAAGAATTCATGCTCGGCCAGTTTGGTCTGGAAAAAGCCGACGTCTATCGGGTGGAAGGCCCGGTCAACCTGGTGCGGCTGATGCAAGTGCCCGACCTGGTGAACCGCCCCGACCTGAAATACCGCCCCTTTGTGCCCGGCCTGCCGCTGCCACTGGCCAAAAAGAACGACCTGCTGGCCACCATCCGCAAAGGTGATGTGCTGCTGCACCATCCATACCAGTCGTTCCAGCCAGTGATTGACCTGCTGAACATCGCCGCCACCGACCCGCAAGTGGTGGCGATCAAGATGACGGTGTACCGCACCGGCACCGAGTCCGCCCTGATGGATTCGCTGCTGGCGGCGGCGCGCGCCGGCAAGCAAGTCACTGTGGTGGTCGAGCTGATGGCGCGCTTTGACGAAGAAGCCAATATCGGCTGGGCCTCGCGCCTGGAAGATGCGGGCGCGCATGTGGTGTACGGCGTGTACGGCTACAAGATTCACGCCAAGATGCTGATGGTGGTGCGCCGCGAAGACGGCCAGCTGCGCCGCTATGTGCATCTGGGCACCGGCAACTACCACCCGCGCACCGCGCGCATGTACACCGACTTTGGCCTGATGACCTGCAACGAGGAAATCGCCAGCGACGTCAACGACATCTTTGTGCAGATCACCGGCCTGGGCCGGGTGGGCGAGCTCAAGCACCTGCTGCAATCGCCGTTCTCGCTGCACAGCGGCATGCTGGCGGCAATCAGCCGCGAAGCCGAACACGCCCGCGCCGGCCGCTCGGCGGCGATCATCGCCAAGATGAACTCGCTGCTGGAGCCGCAAATCATCGCTGCGCTGTACGAGGCCTCGCAAGCCGGGGTGAAAATCCGCCTGATCATCCGTGGCGTATGCGCCTTGCGCCCTGGCGTGCCGGGGCTGTCGGACAATATCGAAGTGCGCTCGGTGGTGGGCCGTTTTCTGGAACATCCACGGGTGTTCTACTTCTATAACGACCGCCAGGAAGACCTTTACATCGCCAGCGCCGACTGGATGGGCCGCAACTTCTTCCGCCGCATCGAAACCTGCGTGCCGATCCGCGACACCAAGCTCAAGCGCCGGGTAATCAAAGAAGGCCTGCGCCCGTATCTGTTCGATAACGTCAACGCCTGGGAAATGCAGGGTGACGGCAGCTACAAGCGCAAGACGCAACGCGGCAAGCCGCGCAGCGCCCAGGCAATTTTGCTGGAAGAACTCAGCAGCCCGACGGTACGCTGACCCCCTTTGCGTTGATTTACCCCGCCCAAGCCCGCACGGCACACCGTGCGGGCTTTTGCATGCTGGCGTCACCAGTTGATACGCCCGCCTCTCTGCGCCATTGCCGCCACGCCCACACCATGCCCTTGTGATATTCCCGCCAGAAGCAGTGAAAAACTGAAAATTCCTGCGATTTCTGGCTGAAGTATGGTGAAAAACCCACGGGGCAAATTCTTATACTAGCCGCTTCCGTAGGGGAAGTTCCTGCGCGAAACACGCCCGCCCGGCCGCACCCTGGCATGGCGCGCGGCCTGATACAGCGTATCTGCTGCCACAAAAAACGGCGCCAGGCCCATCCAGCCTGAGCGCCATCACAATATAGGAGGAAACACCCCGTGCAAGATTCACAACAAAATCTGCATCGCGGTCTTGAGGAGAGGCATATCAATCTGATGGCGCTGGGCGCCGCCATCGGTGTGGGTCTGTTTCTGGGCTCGGCCAAGGCCATCCAGATGGCCGGGCCCGCCATCATGATTTCGTATGCCTTGGGCGGCTTTGCCATTTTCTTGATCATGCGTGCGCTGGGCGAAATGGCCATCCACGACCCGGTGGCAGGCTCGTTCAGCCGCTATGCTCAAAACTATCTGGGCCCGCTGGCCGGTTATCTGACTGGCTGGAATTACTGGTTCTTGTGGATTGTCACCTGCATGGCGGAAATCACCGCCGTGGGCGTATATATGGGCGTGTGGTTTCCGGGCGTGTCGTCCTGGGTCTGGGCGCTGTCGGCGCTGGTGATCATGGGCTCGGTCAATTTCATTGCCGTCAAGGCCTATGGGGAATTTGAATTTTGGTTTGCCTTGATCAAGATCGTCACCATTGTGCTGATGATTATCTCCAGCCTGGGCATGATTCTGTTTGGCTTTGGCAATGGCGGCGTGGCCACAGGCATCGCCCATTTGTGGCAGCACGGCGGCTTTATGCCCAATGGCGTGCAGGGCATTTTGATGTCGATGCAAATGGTGATGTTTGCCTATCTGGGCGTGGAGATGATCGGCCTGACCGCTGGCGAAGCAAAAAACCCGCGCAAGACGCTGGCGCGCGCGGTGGATTC
The DNA here is from genome assembly GCF_003201855.1 of Rivihabitans pingtungensis. Classification (GTDB taxonomy): domain Bacteria; phylum Pseudomonadota; class Gammaproteobacteria; order Burkholderiales; family Aquaspirillaceae; genus Rivihabitans; species Rivihabitans pingtungensis. Next base: position 54,511 of record NZ_QJKI01000007.1, read on the forward strand.
GGTGTTCTGGCGCATTCTGATTTTTTATGTCGGCGCGCTGTTTGTGGTGATGTCGATCTACCCGTGGAATGAAATCGGCGCGCAGGGCAGCCCCTTCGTGATGACCTTCGAAAAAATGGGCATTCCGGCCGCCGCCGGGCTGATCAACTTTGTGGTGCTGACCGCCGCACTGTCGTCGTGCAATAGCGGCATCTTCAGCACCGGCCGCATGCTGTACAACCTGGCGCAGCAAGAGCAGGCGCTGCCCATGTTTGCCAAGGTGGGCAAGAACGGCGTGCCCAATGCTGCTGTGCTGATTTCAGTGGTGATGCTGCTGGGCGGCGTACTGCTCAACTATCTGGCCCCGGAAGAGGTATTCACCTGGCTGACGGCGATTTCCACCTTTGGCGCCATCTGGACCTGGGTGATCATCCTGCTGTCGCAGCTGAAGTTCCGCCAGACATTGTCCAGCAGCGAAGTGGCCGCGCTGGCCTGCCGCATGCCGTTCTTCCCGTATGGCTCGTATATTGCCCTGGCCTTCCTGGTGCTGGTGGTCGGTCTGATGGCGTATTTTCCGGATACCCGCATTGCCTTGCTGGTGGGGCCGGGCTGGTTGCTGCTGCTGATCGTGCTGTATTACGCACTGGGCTACCATCGCAAGCCGGTGAGCTTGCCGACGGCGCCAGCGGCGTCGCAAGCCTAAAGTCACCCCGCTCAGGAAAAAGCCCGCAGTTGCGGGCTTTTTTATCGACGCGTATCGGCAGGCGCAGGTTTACACCTCGCTCCATTGCCGCAGCAGATTGTGATACACCGACGTCAGGTTCACTGTCTCTTCGCTGTCGCCATGGCGCTGGCGCAGACTGGAAATCGCGCTGTCCATATCAAACAGCATAGCGCGGCGGTTGTCGTCGCGGATCATGCTTTGCGTCCAGAAAAACGACGCCAGCCGCGCGCCGGCGGTCACCGGCTCCACGCGGTGCACGCTGGTGGACGGATACAAAATCATATCGCCGGCCGGCAGCTTGACGGCGTGGCTGCCATAGGTGTCTTCCACGATCAGTTCGCCGCCCTGGTATTCGTCCGGGTCGGTGAAAAACAGCGTACAGGACACATCGGTGCGCAGCCATTGGCCGCTGAACGGATCGCTGCGCACGGCGTTGTCCACGTGATTGCCAAAAGTCATGCCGCCTTGATAGCAGTTGAACATCGGCGGAAAAATCCGGTTGGGCAGCGCCGCCGAGAAAAACAGCGCATTGCGGTTCAGCGCCACCAGCACCAGGCTGCCCAGCGCTTGAGCCTGTGGCGAGGTTTGCGCCAGTTGCAGATTGTGCTTGACCAGGGCGGATTGAGCGCCAGCGGTGGCCAGGCCGTCTTCCCACGGCGCTTCGGCCAGCAGTTGGCGCGCCTGGCGCAGTTCGTCGTGGGTGAGGACGTTGGGAATGTGCAGCAGCATGGTGGGCCTCGCAACGGCGGATGACGAAAAGAAGGTGGCTTGCCCAAGCCGCCCGCAGGGGGTAAGAGCCGCTCACAAAACTCAGCGCAGCGGTCCTGGCTAGGCGTGCGACCGCAGACAGTACGGGGTAGTACGGCAAGGTCGCGCAACGACGCCAGGAGCGTTTTGTGAGCGGCGCTTAGGGCCGCTTGGGCAAGCCGCCCCGGATGGGGCGGCAAAAGCAACAGCTTAGTACTTGTACGACACGGTCAGTTGCGCCTCACGTGGCGGGGCGACGTTGGCGTGGCCGCTGTATTGGCCGTCGTAGTACTTCTTGTTGGTCAGGTTGTTGATATTCAGCTTCACCGCGTAGTTGCGGGTGTCGTAAGCCAGCATGGCGTCCAGACGGGTGTAGGCCGGCAGGTAGTTGGTGCGCGTCTGGTTGGCGTTGCCGTCGCTGGCGTAGGTTTTGCCCACGTAGTAGGCGCCCAGGCCGGCGGTGACGGTGTCGGTCACCTTGTAGGTGGTCCACAGATTGAAGGTTTTCTTCGGGGTGTACTTGGGCACCGCGCCATTATTGGCGCTGGTGTTGTAACCCTGGTCAATCTTCGGATCCATCAGCGAGGCACCGGCAAACACCGACCATTGCGCAGTGATGCGACCCGCGGCTTCAAATTCAATGCCGTTGGTGTGGCGCTTGGTGTACAGCACCGAGACATCCGGCACCAGCGGGTCGGTGTTGCGCTCGTTCAGCTTGACGGTGCGGAACAGCGCAGTGCGCAGGCTCAGGTCGCCGTCCAGCAAGTCCCATTTGGCGCCGATTTCGTAGTGCTGATTGCGCTCGGGCTTGACGTCTTCACCAGGTTTGTCCAGCGCATAGGTTTCGCCCGACGGGTTCATCAGCGTGCTGTAGCCGGCGTAGTAGCTTTGTGTATCGGTCGGCTGCCAGATCAGGCCGGTGCGATAGCTCATGCCCTTGTCTTCACGCTTGGTGCGGCCAGTCACCGCGCCGGTAGTGGCGTTATACGTGGTGTACGTGCCTTCCAGGCGGTCCAGGCGCAGGCCGGCCATCACTTTCCATTGTGGGGTCAGCTCGATGGTGTCGGTGGCGTACAGCGCCAGGTTGTTACTGTGGTATTCATTGCTTGGGCGCACCGCCAGCGAGCCTTTCCAGCCGCTGGTGGTCGGATTGCCCACTGTCATATTCGGCACGCTGCCATTCATCACGACCGTGGTGGCGTGCTGGGTGTCGTGGGTGAATTCCAGGCCGGCCAGCAGGTTGTGACGCAAGGCGCCAGTGTTGAGCTTGCCGGTGTAGTCCAGCGACAGGGCAGTGGTTTCGTTCAGCGAGCCGCGCAGCTTGGGGCCGGGGGCAATCTGGGTGTTGTCGGTTACCGGCACGCCAGCGCTCACCCCCACCAGACGCGGCGCGGTGACCAGCACCATGCGGTCGTAGCGGCCGTGGCGCAGTTGGGCGTTGAGCTCGTTCTGGCTGTCCAGCTTGTGGGTCAGCCGCGCGGTGGTGATGTCGGTGGTGATGTCCTCCATATTGAGGCCATCCACGCCGTAGTAACGCGAACGCGGCACATCCAGCGGTTTGAGGGTGTTCGGGTCGTAGGGCACGCCCAGGTCAGGGCGGTTTTTTTCGGTCAGGTGATGGTGCGACAGCACAATGGTGGTGGGCTCGCCCAGACCAAAAGCCACCGACGGCGCCACGCCCCAGCGCTTGGATTGTGATTTGCCATTGGGCGAGCCGTCTTCGGTGCCCATCACGTTCAAGCGCACGGCGGTGGTGTCGGAGTAGGGTTTGTTCACGTCCAGGGTGATGCGTTGGTAGTCATTGCTGCCAATGGTCAGGTCGGCGCCCAGCAGCTCGCCGGCAAACGGCGCCTTGCTGACTTGGTTGATCACCCCGCCAGTCGAGCCCCGGCCAAACAGCATCGAGCTGGCGCCCTTGAGCACTTCGATTTTTTCGTCGTTGAACGGGTCGCGGTTGTACTGCGCCACGTCGCGCTGGCCGTCGCGATACATATCATTAAAAGCGGCAAAACCGCGCAAAATCACCTGGTCACCGCTGCGGCCGCCTTCGCCGGCGGCAAAGGTGATGCCGGAGACGTTCTTCAGCACGTCTTTCAGATTGGCCGCGCCCTGCTCGGCCATCAGATCATGGGTCACCACACTCACCGCCTGCGGCACATCCTTGAGCTCCTGCTTCATGCGGCCCAGGCGCGTGGTTTCTGCCTTGTAGCCCTGCACGCGCTCGCCTTGGGTGCCGATGACTTTTACCGGCGCCAGGGTTTTGGCGGCTTCTTTGTTGTCGGCATCCGCCTTGGCCGGCTCGGCGGCGTAGGCCAGGGCCGGGCTCAGCGCCACAGCCAGCATACCGGCAGCCAGACAGTGTGGGCGTTTGGCGTGACGCACGCCAGGGTTGGCAAGCAGGGGTTTTCTCATGGTGTGATTCCCATTCTCGTTATGAAGTCAAAAAAAATCGGCGCGCCGATCCACACGCCGGCAAGCGGTCGGCGTGTGGCGTTCGGGCCGCCGTCTGGCGGAAGGGTTTGGGTTACTTGGCTTCGGTGACAAAGCCAATCTTGGCCACGCCATTGCCCTGGGCAGCGGCCATGGCGCGGGCCACGGCGTCGTAGCGGGCCTCGCGGTCGGCGCGCAAATGCAGCTCGACCAGCGGATTGGCCTGGGTGGCGGCGGCAAAGCGCGCCGGCAAATCGTCTTGCGCCACCGGCTGATCGTTCCAGAACAGCTCGCCCTGGGCGTTGATCGCCAGGCGGATGGCTTCTGGTTTTTCTTCGTGTGCGCTGGCCGCCGCCTTGGGCAGGTCCACCTTCACCGCGTGGGTGAGCAGCGGCGCGGTGATGATGAACACCACCAGCAGCACCAGCATCACATCCACCAGCGGCGTGGTGTTGATTTCCGCCATCGGCGCATTGCTTCCCTTGTCAAAGCTCCCGAACGCCATGCTGGCCTCCTGCGGCAATCAGTTGCGCGTGAAAATCATGGGCAAAGCCGTCCATTTCCTGGCTGTCCACCCGGTTGACGCGGGTGAAGGCGTTGTAAGCCACCACGGCCGGAATCGCCGCCGCCAGGCCGGCGGCGGTGGCCACCAGCGCCTCGCCAATCGGGCCGGACACCGCCGCCAGGGTGATTTGCCCGGCCGCACCAATGCCCACCAGCGCGTGATAAATGCCCCACACCGTGCCAAACAGGCCAACAAACGGCGCCACCGACCCCACGGTGGCCAGCCAGGTCAGGCCGGATTCCAGCCGGGCGGTTTCTCGCGCCAGCGCCATGCGGATGGTGCGCACCAAAAATTCGTCAATGCCGCAGGCCTGGCCCAGCGCGTGGTTCTGGTTGCGGCGATAGTGGCCCAGGCCATCCAGGCCGGCGCGGGCAATGCGCGCCAGCGGCGCGTCGTGCTGTTCGGCCAGACGGGCGGCGGCGTCCAGATCCGGCGCATCCCAGAAGGCCTGTGACAGCTGCTGATTGGCTTGGCGCACGCTCCAGCGCGACAGGCTGCGGCGCAAAATCAGCCACCAGCTGGTCACCGACATCGCCAGCAAGAGCAGAAACACACTCATCAGCACGCCATCCCCTTGGCGAAATACCAGACTCAGATCCATGGCTTACTTATCCTTGTTGTTGCTTGATTTGAAAATTGATGGGCACCAGCACCACGCCGGCCACCGCCTCGCTGCCGCGTCGCGCCGGGGTAAAGCGCCAGCGCTTGACCGCCGACAGCGCCGCCCGATCCAGCCGGCCGTAGCCGCTGCTGCGGCTGATCTCGACTGAAGTGGGCTGGCCTTCGGCGCTGACCGCCACCCGCAGCAGCACATTGCCGCTTTCGCCCAGCTCCAGCGAGGCGGCCGGGTAGGCCGGCTCGGGGTTGGACAAATACGCCGCCGAGAACGATGGCGGGGTTTCCTTGGCCGGGCCGGGCTCACCCGTGGTGGCCGTGGGTTTGGCGGCGGGCGCGGGCGGCGTGGGGTCGGCGTCTTTGCTGGCGCTGGGGCCTTGCGCCAGAGGTGAGGCGCTGGGCGTCAGCGGCGCGCTCACCGGGCGTGGCTTGGGCGCCGCCGCCTGGCGTTTGACCGGCTCTGGCTTGGCTTGCAGCTGAGTGGGCTTGGGCTCGGGCGCAGGCGGCGTGGGCGCCGCCTCAGGTGCCAGGGCGACCACTTCGGTGATCAGCGGCGTGGGCGGCGTCACCGGCGCGCCGGCGCTGGCTTGCAAAGCCAACAGCAGCAGCGCGTGCAAACCCAGCGCACCCAGCCAGGGAGAAAGAGGATGTTCACGTAACATGCCCGTATGTTAACGAGAAACAATGTTATTTTCAATCTCATTACGTGTCTTTACCTAGGTCGTATGTGCATTTGCACAAAAACTCTACAAAAACCGGGGGAAGCTACGGATGATTGCGGTTGGCTTACCGCAGACAGGTGTGTTCTCGTGCGTATGGATATTGCACCGCAATAAAACTTCAGAGGCGCTAGGCCGCTTTGAGACGCGCAACGGCGGACTATCCGCTGCGCTTGGCTGGCTTTTTGCTCACGCCAAGATGCCGCTGCCACCAGCGGCGCGATGTTCGCCACATGATGCCGTAGGGCACGGGCCCAGAAAAATAAGCATAAGGGTCAGACCACAATGGCCAGCGTCTGCGCCACTGTGCAAATAGCTGGATGCGCCAGGTGTTCACCTGGCCATGCAGCAGCAGGCTGTCCGGTTGCTCCAGCTCTAGCATGTCCTGCTCAAGCAACAGGCAGTTGAATAGCACCACCCGCTCCAGCAAGTGATACTGGCCATCCAGCAGCGACAAGGTTAGCCACGATTCAAAATCGCCACTCTCGGTGATGCACAGATAATGGCGCTCGGTGCGCAGCACAGCCTTCAGCCGCTCGCCCACCACCTGGCAATTCAGCCACTCGCCGTCACGCAGCAGCCACAGCCGTTCTGGTGTGCTGGGTGCGGCGGGGGGCGACAGCCAACTGAGTGGACCATGCTCGTTCACTTGGGTCAGGTCTGGCTGGTCGGTCAGGACGGGCTGAGCAGAGAAGTCCGAGCTAAATGCAATCATGAGGATTTCACCAAAATGTGCTCACGCCAAATGCCGCCAGCGTACCCGCCACGAAGGCGCCAAGGGTGACACACACCGGGGCACCGGGCCCACAGGCCAGTCCGGCCAGCGCCCCACCGGCCATACTGCCGCCAATTACTGGCGGCGGTGACAGCCACTTCACGTTTGGCCACATCAAGCTTATCTGCGGCTGTGGCTATTTCATAAACAGAAACAGCCAGCGACAGCACAATCAAGCCGCCTCCCGCCCGTGAACGCAGTGCCACGCGCCGACTGACATCCGGATTGGATTTGCCGGCCGATTCTACGATGGCGGCGTACACCTTGTTTTGCTGGCTGGCCGTCAACTGATCAAAGCGCGCACCAGCTTGCACTTCTGCCGCTTTCTTGTCGAGCAATTGATTGAAGGTTTTGCCGCTGGCTTTCATTCGCTGTGCCTGGGCCAGCCCGATCGGACTGGTGATGCTGCGCAGTTTTTCCATCACCTGATTGCGCACTTGCGTGGCTTCCTGCGCTGCCTGTGTCCAGGTGATTTCTCCTCTGGCCGCTTTCTGGGCCAGTTCATTGGCCATTTCTCGGATTTTTGATGAATACAAGGAGCGCACATAGCCATCCTGGATGATCATCAGCGCAGCGGCGGAAATCTCGGATTCAATGGTTTGGATCAGGAATTCAAACTGCTGTTGGGTCTGGACTTCCGGATACATGCAGCCTCCTGGGGGTATGGACATGGCCTGAAATGCAGAATTCATCATGCATGCCAATGGCAATAAAGTCCATGCGTATCTTCCCGTATGCTGCGCCTTATGATTTCATTGCTCTCCCTTCCTGTGCTGGCGGCATTGGGCAAACGCGGCCGTTGCAGCAGCGCGCCGTCAAGCACGCTGCACGGGGCACATTCAGATAAGCAGCTCGCGGTGCGCCTTATCCACCTTGCACTCAAAGGTCTTGCTCACCTGGCCGTGGTCGTCCACGCTTTCCAGCCGCACATCAAAGCCCCACAGCCGGCCGATATGCTTGAGCACTTCGTCGGCGCTATTGGGTTCCAGCGGCCGGCGGTTGTGCTGGGTGTGGCGCAGGGTCAGGCTGCGGTCGCCGCGCACGTCCACCGACCACACCTGGATATTCGGCTCGCGCGAGCCCAGGTTGTACTGCTCGGCCAGCGTTTGCCGCACCTGGCGATAGCCGCTTTCGTCGTGAATCGCCGGCACATAGAGTTTGTCTTCGCGGTCGTCGTCGCGCACGGCAAACAAGCGGAAGTCGCGCATCAGCTTGGGCGACAGATATTGCGAGATAAAGCTCTCGTCCTTGAAGTTGCGCATGGCAAAGTCCAGCGTCGGCAACCAGGGCCGGCCGGCAATATCCGGAAACCATTCGCGGTCTTCGGCGGTGGGCGCTTGGCAGATGCGGCGGATGTCCTGATACATGGCAAAGCCCAGCGCATAGGGGTTGATGCCGGAGTACCAGCGGCTGGTCACGGGCGGCTGGTACACCACATTGGTGTGCGACTGCAAAAATTCCACCATGAAGCCGTCGGTGCACAGGCCTTTTTCGTATAGCCGGTTCAGCAGGGTGTAATGCCAGAAGGTGGCCCAGCCTTCGTTCATCACCTGGGTTTGCCGCTGCGGATAAAAATACTGCGCCACCTTGCGCACGATGCGCACCACCTCGCGTTGCCAGGGCTCCAGCAGCGGGGCGGATTTTTCGATGAAGTACAGCAGGTTTTCTTGTGGTTCCGCCGGAAAACGCACCGGTTCGCTGTCTTCGCCGTTGGCCTGGCGGCGCGGAATGGTGCGCCACAGGTCGTTGATTTGCAGTTGCTGATGTTCCTCGCGCTCGCGTTGGCGCAGTTTTTCCTGCGCCAGCGACAGCTTGGCCGGGCGCTTGTAGCGGTCCACGCCGTAGTTCATCAGCGCATGGCAAGAATCCAGCAGCATTTCCACCGCATCAAAGCCATAACGCTCTTCGCATTGGCTGAGGTAGTCGCGGGCAAACACCAGGTAATCAATGATGGCCGAGGCGTCGGTCCAGGTGCGGAACAGATAATTGCCCTTGAAAAAACTGTTGTGGCCATAGGCGGCGTGGGCAATCACCAGCGCCTGCATGGTCATCGAGTTTTCTTCCATCAGATACGAAATGCACGGATTGGAGTTGATCACAATCTCGTAAGCCAGGCCCATCTGGCCGCGCTTGTAGCTTTTTTCGGTGGAGACAAACTGCTTGCCAAAGCTCCAGTGGTGATAGTTCACCGGCATGCCGACCGACGAATAGGCGTCCATCATCTGCTCGGCGGTGATGATTTCCAGCTGGTTGGGGTAGATGTCCAGCCCATATTCGCCCACGGCGATGTCGTGAATGGCCCGGTCGTAGGTTTCGATCAGCTCGAAAGTCCATTCCGAGCCGGTGGAGATCGGGGTGGCCATGATGCATCCTCCTTGAGGGTCGCTGCGCCTGGCGTTCAGGCGGGTTCGCGGCCCGTGCTGGGCTGACGTTTGAACAACTCGCGGAACACCGGGTAGATATCCGCCACATTGCGGATTTTCTGCATGGCGAACTGCGGATGGCCGGCCTGCACGCGCAGGTATTCGTACCACAGGTTTTGCGGCTCGCCCTCGGTGATTTCGATATAGGCGAAGTACTGCACCAGCGGCAGCAGCTGGGTGTCCAGCAGTTGGCCGCAATTGGCCGAATCGCTGTCCCAGTTGTCGCCGTCCGAGGCTTGCGCCGCGTAGATATTCCATTCATCGGTGGGGTAGCGCTGCTGGATGATGTCGCGCATCAGCACCAGCGCCGACGACACCACCGTGCCGCCCGACTCGCGCGAGTGAAAGAAATTTTCTTCGTCCACCTCCATGGCGCTGGTGTGGTGGCGGATGAACACCAGCTCGATCTTGTCGTAGCTCTTTTGCAAGAACAGATACAACAGAATGAAAAAGCGCTTGGCGATGTCTTTTTTGGCTTCGTCCATCGAGCCGGACACGTCCATGATGCAGAACATCACCGCCTGGCTGGTGGGCTTGGGCACGCGCGCGCGGTTGTTGTAGCGCAGGTCGAATGGGTCCAGAAACGGGATATTGCTGGCTTTTTCGCGCAGTTGATGAATTTCGCGCCGCAGTTCGCGCACTTGCGGGTCGTCTTCGTCGCAGCGCTCCAGCAGTTCGTCCAGCTCTTCTTCCGCCTCGTGCAGCCGCGCCAGGCTGGGCGCGCCCAGGGCGATGCGCCGCGCTTGCGCGCCGCGCAACGAGCGCACGATGCTGATATTGGTGGGCGTGCCGTCGCTGGTGTAGCCGGCGCGCACGGTTTTCCATTCGCTATTGCCGGTCAGCTGGGTTTTGATCAGATTGGGCAGCGCCAGGTCTTCAAAAAAGAAGTTCATGAACTCTTCGCGGCTGAGTTCAAAGGCAAAGTCATCCTCGCCGCCGCCTTGGTCGGAGGCCTTGCCGCCACGGCCCGCGCCGCCGCCGCCGTCGGGGCGGGCGATGCGGTCGCCGGTGACGAATTCTTCATTGCCCGGATGCACCACCTCGCGCGTGCCGCCCGAGCCGTGGTGAAAGGTGGGCTCGGACACATCGCGCACAGGGATGGAGACTTTTTCGCCGCTGGAAATATCCGTAATGCTGCGCCCCTTGATGGCGCGCGCCACGGACTGGCGGATTTGCGCGCGAAAGCGCCGTAAAAAGCGCTCGCGGTTCACCGCCGACTTGTTCTTGCCGTTGAGCCGTCTGTCGATGAGGTGAGACATGGTTGCGTCCTTCACTGAGTCGGAGCCGCGCGCGCGGCAAGCGCACGCCGGGCGACTCCGGTAAGCCGGGGCCCGCGCCGCCAGCTCAGGGGCTGACGGCGCGGGCGGGGGTGCGCCGGACCGCGATCAGGACGATTTTCTGACGCGCAGATACCATTCGCACAACAGGCGCACCTGCTTGGCTGTGTAGCCTTTCTCCACCATGCGGTTGACGAAGTCCTCGTGCTTCTTGGTTTCGTCGGCGCTGGACTTGGCGTTGAACGAGATCACCGGCAGCAGCTCTTCGGTATTCGAGAACATCTTTTTCTCGATCACCGTGCGCAGCTTTTCGTAGCTGGTCCAGGCCGGGTTCTTGCCGCCGTTGTTGGCGCGCGCGCGCAGCACAAAGTTGACGATCTCGTTGCGGAAGTCTTTCGGGTTAGAAATCCCGGCGGGCTTCTCGATCTTTTCCAGCTCGTTGTTCAGCGCGTTGCGGTCAAAGCTTTCGCCGGTGTCCGGGTCGCGGAATTCCTGATCCTGAATCCAGTAGTCGGCAAAGGTCACGTAGCGGTCAAAAATGTTCTGGCCATACTCGGAATAGCTTTCCAGATAGGCGGTCTGGATTTCCTTGCCGATGAACTCGACATACTTGGGCGTCAGATACTCCTTCAAGAAGGTCATGTACTTTTGTTCGATCTCTTGCGGAAACTGCTCGCGTTCGATCTGCTGCTCCAGGATGTAGAGCAGATGCACCGGGTTGGCCGCCACCTCGGTGTGGTCAAAGTTGAACACCCGCGACAGAATCTTGTAGGCAAAGCGCGTGGACAGCCCGCTCATGCCCTCGTCCACCCCGGCGTAGTCGCGATACTCCTGAATCGACTTGGCCTTGGGGTCGGTGTCTTTCAGGTTTTCGCCGTCGTACACCTGCATTTTGCTGAAAATACTTGAGTTTTCTGGTTCTTTCAGCCGCGACAACACGGCAAACTGTCCCATCATCTTCAGTGTGCCGGGCGCGCAGGGGGCGTGGGCCAGCGAAGAGTTTTTCAGCAGCTTGTCGTAAATCTGGATTTCCTCGCTCACCCGCAGGCAATACGGCACTTTGACGATGTAAATCCGGTCGAGGAAGGCTTCGTTGTTCTTGTTGTTGCGGAACGCCTTCCACTCCGATTCGTTCGAGTGCGCCAGAATCACGCCCTCAAAGGGAATGGCGCCAAAGCCTTCGGTGCCCTTGAAGTTGCCTTCCTGGGTGGCGGTCAGCAGCGGATGCAGCACCTTGATCGGCGCCTTGAACATTTCCACAAATTCCAGCAAGCCCTGGTTGGCCAGGCACAGGCCGCCGGAATAGCTGTAGGCGTCCGGGTCGTCCTGGGCGTATTTTTCCAGCTTGCGGATGTCCACCTTGCCCACCAGGCTGGAAATATCCTGGTTGTTTTCGTCGCCCGGCTCGGTCTTGGCCACGGCGATCTGGCGCAGCACCGAGGGGTAGCGCTTGACCACGCGGAACTGATTGATGTCGCCGTTGAACTCATGCAGCCGCTTCACCGCCCACGGGCTGGGGATGGTTTTCAGGTAGCGGCGCGGAATGCCGAATTCTTCTTCCAGAATCGCGCCGTCTTCATCGGCGTTGAACAGCCCCAGCGGCGATTCGTTCACCGGCGAGCCCTTGATGCAATAAAACGGCACCTGCTGCATCAGCTCTTTGAGCTTTTCGGCAATCGACGACTTGCCGCCGCCCACCGGGCCCAGCAAATACAGAATCTGCTTTTTCTCTTCCAGGCCCTGCGCGGCATGGCGGAAGTAGGCCACCACCTGCTCGATGGCGTCTTCCATACCGTAAAACTCGCGGAAGGCCGGATACACTTTCAGCACCTTGTTGCTGAAGATGCGCGACAGGCGGGAGTCATGCCGGGTGTCGATCAGCTCGGGCTGGCCGATGGCCATCAACATGCGTTCGGCCGCCGTGGCGTAGGCGGATGCGTCCCGACGGCAGATCTCCAGATATTCCTTCAGCGAGTATTCCTCTTCCCGACTGCGGTCATATCGGCTGGCAAAACTGGCAAAGATATCGGCGTTCATGATGGAGCTCCTAGACAGCTGCGATGCATGGGTGCGGGCAGGCAAGGGGGCAGAACCCGTCCCTTCACACGGGAAGGGCCTTGCTTCGGTATAGCATGTCGTCACGCCACAGCCCAACAAATATGCCAATCACGCAAAAAGCACAGCATTGGGCAGGCAAGGCGGCAAAAAATTCGGCTGGATGTTTCTCCCTGTCTTGATGCGGCGCGGGGGCACGTGAGGTGGTGAACTTGTCCTGATTTGACCTCAGCAAAACCCGCGCCAGTTAAGCGCGGGGGTCATAGGCATGATGTCGTCAGGCCGGTGATTTTCTGGAGCGCCAGCGCACACAAGGTCTATAGCTGCTTTGCCCGGCAAACTCAATGTGTGCTGCAACATGCCAGGTCATATCAGGCGGGCAAATAAAAACCCCAAAAAACCCCGCTCTTGCCGCTGTTTATTATAGATAAGTGACCTTGAATTTCAAAAAATCACAGTTTTTTGCCAATTTTTTATAAATCTGTGGCTGATTTCACTCAAAGCCGCTATCTTGCGCCGCAAGTAGCCGGCCCGGCCGCGCGCAAAAAATAGCGCCTGACCAAGGGGGTGGCTGTGGCCATGTTTAGCGTCGCTCACGCTACTGCGTGCGGTGTGTCCCGCCAGGTGCGCCATACGCACCAGCAAGCCAGGCGCGCACATCAGGCGTGTGGGGTGAGCGGTTCATGAAAATAAGGAAAAAGCATGACGATTGACAGCTTGGTCAACGACCTCAATGCACTGATCTGGAGCCCGGCGCTGATTTATCTGTGCCTGGGCGTGGGTTTGTATTTTTCGGTGCGCACCCGCTTTGCCCAAGTGCGCCATTTCCGGGAAATGATTCGCCTGATGTTTGACGGCAAGAGCAGCGATGCCGGGGTGTCGTCGTTTCAGGCGCTGGCCATGACCCTGGCCGGTCGGGTGGGCACCGGCAATATTGCCGGCGTGGCCACCGCCATTACCTTTGGCGGCCCTGGCGCGGTGTTCTGGATGTGGATGGTGGCGTTTCTGGGCGCCAGCTCGGCGTTTGTCGAATCCACCCTGGGCCAGATCTACAAAGAAAAAATCGACGGCCAGTATCGCGGTGGCCCGGCGTTTTACATCGAAAAAGGCCTGGGCATGAAGTGGTACGCCTGGGTGTTTGCTGTCTGCACCATTGTGGCCTGCGGCGTGCTGCTGCCGGGCGTGCAGGCCAACGGCATCGCCAGCAGCCTGAACACCGCGCTGGGCATTGTGCCGGAAGCCACGGCGGCGATTCTGGCCGTGCTGCTGGGCTTTATCATCTTTGGCGGCGTGCAACGCATCGCCCGCTTTGCCGAAATCATTGTGCCCTTCATGGCCCTGGGCTACATCATTGTGGCCTGCGTGATCATCGCCTTGCACATCGACCGTCTGCCGGACGTGCTGGGTTTGATCCTGCGCAGCGCCGTGGGCGCCGACGCCGGCTTTGGCGCCCTGCTGGGCCTGGCCATTCAATGGGGCGTCAAGCGCGGCGTGTATTCCAATGAAGCCGGCCAGGGCACCGGCCCGCATGCGTCTTCTGCCGCTGCCGTTACTCATCCGGCCAAGCAGGGTCTGGTGCAGGCGTTCTCGGTGTATGTGGATACGCTGTTTGTCTGCTCGGCCACTGCTTTCATGCTGCTGATCACCGGCCAGTACAATGTGCAGGATGGCGCCGGCAAGGCGATTTACACCGGCATTGCCGGCGTGGCCGCCGGTCCGGGTTATGTGCAGACCGCGATGGAAAACATCATGCCGGGCTTTGGCAATCTGTTTGTGGCGGTGGCGCTGTTCTTCTTTGCCTTCACCACCATCATTGCCTACTACTACATTGCCGAAACCAATATTGCCTACATCAACCGCAAGATCAACCGCCCGTGGCTGACCTTGCTGCTGAAGTTCGCCATCATGGCCTCGACGGTGTACGGCACGGTGAAAACCGCCGAGCTGGCCTGGGGGCTGGGTGATATTGGCGTGGGCCTGATGGCCTGGCTGAACATCGCCGCCATCCTGATGCTGCAAAAGCCGGCGCTGGCGGCGCTGAAAGACTATGAGGCGCAAAAAGCGCAGGGCAAGGATCCGCTGTTCCACCCGCAGGCGCTGGGCATCAACAACGCCCACTATTGGGACGGCCGCCGCGCCGAACACACCCATACGGCTGAGCTGAAAGCCGCGCGCAAAAAAGCGTAAGGCGCAGCCACTGCCGCAAAAAGCCCGACGTGTATGCGTCGGGCTTTTTTGTGTCCGGGCAAAAAAAGAAGGACGCCAAAGCGGCGTCCTTGCAAGCGGAGAAAAACCACAGGAAACACAATCTGGAGGAGCAGACCGCCACGCGTAGATCAGCGCGCGGCGGAAAACATCATGCAGCTTAGAGCCGCTAACAAAATCCCCTGGCGTTGTTGTGTGACCTTACCGTACTGCTTGTACTGTCTGCGGTCACACGCCTAGCCAGGGCCACTTCGCTGCATTTTGTTAGCGGCTCTTACTACTTGGCTGCTTACTGCTTGGCAGCTTCCGGCTTGGCAGCCGCATCCTTGCTGGCCTCAGCGGCCGGCTTCTTGGCGGCTTTTTTGGCCTTTTTCACTTTAGCCGGCTTGGCAGCCGGTTTGGCGGCTTCCGGCTTGGCTTCTGCTTTTTGCTCGACGGCCGGCTTGGCGGCGGCTTCCGGCTTGGCAGCATCGGCAGCAAAGCCGGCGGCGGCGGACAGGCCAAACACGGTGGCGATCAGGGCGCTGGTCAGTTTGTTCATGGCGGACATCCTTTCAAAATTCAGAGGCAATCAAGCGGGTTTCGGTATGAGGACAACACCGCGTGCTGTGTGCTGTGTTGTTGAAACCAGATTACGCCGCCGACTCCCCCTCGTCTGTGAGGCTTGTGTGTCCGGATGTAACCACATGTACACGCGGCCAGCACAAGGTGAAGCATGCGCCGCCCAAGTCCGCCGTCGCCACGCTGGCCTGGCCGTGATGCCAGCCCATGATGCGCTGAACAATCGCCAGCCCCAGGCCATAACCGCCGGTGCGCCGGTCGCGACTGCGATCCAGCCGCACAAAGGGCTCGAACACCCGCTCCCGCTCACCTTCCGGGATGCCTGGGCCATTGTCGGCCACCTTGATCCAGCATTGTCTCTCGTCAGCACCCAGGCTGACCTCGACCCGACCTTGCCCATAACGTGCGGCATTGCGCAGCAGATTGGACAGCGCGCGCTCCAGATAAAACGGATCGGCGTCTACCGTCAGGGCATGCAGCGTCGACGCAACGGCAGTCAGTTGGTAATCGGTATCAGGAAAATCCGCGGCATGCTGCGCCACCACGCCATTCAACCATGGCCACAGCGCCAGCGTCTGCGGCTGCAGCACATCGCGTGCTTGCTCCAGACGGGAATACAGCAACAGCTCTTCAATCATCTTGTCGATGCTGGAAATATCCCGATCCATGGCGCTGCGCACATCGTCGGCCACGCCTTCTTCCAGCATGGCCAGCCGGTAGCGCAGGCGGGCAATGGGCGTGCGCAGCTCGTGTGACACGGCATTGAGCAGCTCGCGACGGGATTGGATCAAGGATTGCAGATTATCTGCCATGCCATTGAATGCAGAGCCCAGTTCGGCCACGCCGGAATCATCCGGCAGCTTGGCGCGGGCATTGAGATTGCCTTCGCCCAACTGCCTGGCCACCCATTTCAGATGGGTGAGCTGCCGCCACAGGGGGCGCATCCAGAGAAAGGCCGGCACGCCCAAAAACAAAGCGGCCAGCCCCAGCAGCAGATAATCAAACGACTGGATTTCGCGCAAAAAATACAAATAGTCAATCGGCCCCAGCGTCAGCATATAGCCGGTGTCCGGCACCCGCTGCAAAAACAGATAGCTGTCGGTCAGCATGACAATATCGCCATCGGTCAATGCTTCGCGGTTGCTGTCGCTGAGCCGGTAGGTGTCCAGCGGCTCGACCTTGATCGGATAGGGCAATGACAGGCTGAGAGTTTCCAGCTTGGCGTTCCAGCGCTCAATCGGCTGGTCGGCCAGCTCGGTTTGCACCAGGCTGACGGTGGCGCGAAAAATATCGTTCAGATAGCGGTCACTGACATTGGCCACCACCTGACCATAAATGGCCCCGGCCAGCACGATGGCGCCGATAAAACTGACCACCAGGGTCAGATAAAAGCGGATGAATACGCGCAGCATCAGGCATCCCAGCCGGCGCGCACAAACAAATAGCCCTTGTTGCGCACGGTCTTGATCTTGTGCGGCTCGTTGGGGTCATCGCCCAGTTTTTTGCGCAGCCGCGACACTGCCACGTCAATGCTGCGGTCCAGCCCGTCGTACTCCACCCCGCGCAACGCCTTGAGCAAGGTATCACGGGACAAGATTTCTCCGGCGTGGCTGGCCAGCAGCCACAGTAAATCAAAATCGCTGGTGGACAGGATCACGCTGTGGCCGTCCAGTTTGACATCGCGGTTGGCGGCGTCCACCACCAGGCGGCCGAAGTGCAGGATATTGGCCGGCGCGGCAGCGGACGGGCGCGCCGGGGCAGGGCCACCTTGCGCCTCGTGCTGGCGCAGTTGGGCGCGGATGCGCGCCAGCAGCACGGCCGGCGGCGTGGTCTTGATCACATAGTCATTGGCGCCCAGCTCCAGCCCCAGCACCTGATTCATGTCGCTGCCCACTGAAGTCAGCAAGATAATGGGGCGGGTGAAGCCGGGGCGCAGGTCGCGGCAAATGGACAGGCCATCTTTGCCGGGCAGCATGATGTCCAGCAGCAGCAAATCCGGCTTGTGCTCGGCAATCGCTGCCTCGACCTGGTCGCCACGGTCGATGTGGTGCAGCACAAAGCCGTTGCGGGTGAGGAATTCGCCGATCAGTCCGGCCAGTTCAAGATCGTCTTCAACAAACAGAATGCGCGGGGACATGGACGTGACAGGGAGCAAAAAGTCAGCAAGGCGGCCAGTGTAGCGCCGCTGCGCGCTGCCGAGAAGGCGGGCGCATGCCGAAAGCAAGCCCGTTTGCCGCGTTTGCACATAAGCGGCTCTCGTATTGGTCGGGCAATTTGGTTAAAATCATGGGCTTTCACCGCTTCAACCGCCTGATGGCGGTGTCAAGCGTTGCTGAGCCAGCCGGTTGTGGCCGGTTTGCTCAGCGGCGTTTCGCAGCGCCTTGCATCGTGTCGCCGCCGGCAAAACTGGCTCGCGAAGCGCATCGGGCACACTGTGGGCCGTGACGTTTTTTCATTTTCACTATCAAGAAGCTACAAGCAATGGCTCTTATCGTTCAGAAATACGGCGGCACGTCGGTGGGCACCACTGACCGCATCAAGAACGTCGCCCGCCGCGTGGCCAAATGGCAGGCCCAAGGCCACCAGGTGGTGGTGGTGGTGTCCGCAATGAGCGGCGAAACCAACCGCCTGATCGCCATGGCCCGTGAAATCCAGGCCAACCCCGATCCGCGCGAACTTGACGTGATCGCCTCCACCGGCGAGCAGGTCACCATCGGCCTGCTGTCGATGGCGCTCAAGGACATCGGCGTGGACGCGGTCAGCTACACCGGCTGGCAAATGCCGATGATCACCGACAGCGCCTACACCAAGGCCCGCATCCAGTCGATCGACGACAAGCGCATGCGCGCCGATCTGGACGCCGGTCGCGTGGTGGTGGTGGCCGGTTTCCAGGGCATCGACGAATCCGGCAGCCTGACCACGCTGGGCCGTGGCGGCTCGGACACTTCCGCCGTGGCGATTGCCGCCGCGCTGAAGGCCGACGAATGCCAGATTTACACCGACGTGGATGGCGTGTACACCACCGATCCGCGCGTGGTGCCGGAAGCCCGCAAGCTGTCCACCATCACCTTCGAAGAAATGCTGGAAATGGCCAGCCTGGGTTCGAAAGTGCTGCAAATCCGCTCGGTGGAATTCGCCGGCAAGTACAAAGTCAAGCTGCGCGTCCTGTCCTCCTTTGAAGAAGAGGGCGAGGGCACGCTGATTACGTTTGAGGAAGACGAAAACATGGAAAAAGCCGTTGTCTCCGGCATTGCCTTTGATCGCAACGAAGCTCGCATCAACGTCAAGGGCGTGCCTGACAAACCGGGCATCGCTTACCAAATCCTGGGCCCGGTGGCTGACGCCAATATCGAAGTGGACATGATCATCCAGAACATGGGTGAATCCGGCACCACCGATTTCTCGTTCACCGTGCCGCGCGGCGAATACCAAAAGGCACTGACCATTCTGCGCGACGTGCAAACTCACGTTGGCGCCGCCAAGGTGGACGGCGACGACAAGATCGCCAAGGTGTCCATCATCGGCGTGGGCATGCGCTCGCACACCGGCATCGCCTCCACCATGTTCCGCACCCTGGCTGAAGAAGGCATCAACATCCAGATGATCTCCACCTCGGAAATCAAGGTGTCGGTGCTGATCGACGAAAAATATCTGGAACTGGGCGTGCGCGTGTTGCACAAAGCCTTCGGTCTGGACCAGGCGCAGTAAGATTTTGCACTGAACTGTTGACATGAGAGAGGCGGGCGCGTATAGTTCGCATCTCTCGACGGAGAAATGGCCGAGTGGTCGAAGGCACTTCCCTGCTAAGGAAGCATACGGGCTTAAACCTGTATCGAGGGTTCGAATCCCTCTTTCTCCGCCAGACAGCGCATCCGTAGCTCAGTTGGATAGAGTATCTGGCTACGAACCAGAGGGTCGGGCGTTCGAATCGCTCCGGATGCGCCAGCAAGTCCCCATCGTCTAGAGGCCTAGGACACCGCCCTTTCACGGCGATAACCGGGGTTCGAATCCCCGTGGGGACGCCACTGATTCGACAAAAAAGCCTTCGCTTTGCGAAGGCTTTTTTGCGTCTGTACTCCCCTGTTTTTCGCCCCATTTTCTGTGGTGATGCCCTGCCCCTGGCGCAATCCGCCCCACCCAACGCCATCCCGCCGCGCTCACTGTTAAATTTATATTCATTAAAAACAAGGCCTTGCTGCATCGCAGCACAACACAAAAACCCACTGAAAACCCTACTGCCAGCATGTGCAAACCATGACATAAGCGTTATGATTGACGTTTGTCGATAACGTCGGAGAGCACGCATGAGCCGCTTTGATTTTCTGCATCCCCCATTTGACGTGCTGACCGCCGGTGAGCGCGACCAGGTGGAAAAAGCGGTTGATATCGTGTTCCACCCCAACGAAGACGTCATCCTCGCCCCCGGCCAGTCGGTGGATGCCCTGTATATGGTGATCAAGGGCATTGTCCGCGAAGTCTCCGACGATGGCGAAATCATCGCCGTCTACCACAGCAACGACACCTTCGACGCCCGCGCGCTGATTGCCGGGCAATCCGTCCACCGTTTTGAAGTGCACGAAGAAGCCCTGGTGTTCTCGCTGCCCAAAGAACTGGTGATGGGGCTGATCGAATCCAACCCGGTGTTTGGCGCGTTTTTCTTCCAGAGCGTGTCCGAAAAATTCTCCGCCATGGCCCAGCGCTCGGGCAACCGCGAGCTGCAAACCCTGCTCACCGCCACCGTGCGTGAAGCCTGTGTGAAAACCCCGGTGTTTCTCGATGGCGCACAAACCGTGCTGGACGC
Organism: Rivihabitans pingtungensis; assembly: GCF_003201855.1. Classification (GTDB taxonomy): domain Bacteria; phylum Pseudomonadota; class Gammaproteobacteria; order Burkholderiales; family Aquaspirillaceae; genus Rivihabitans; species Rivihabitans pingtungensis. The sequence goes on from NZ_QJKI01000007.1 coordinate 74,387, forward strand.
CGCCCAGGCGATGAAGCGCCACCGCGCCAAGTCTATTCTGGTGCGCGCGGGCGAACGCATCGGCATTTTCACCGCCAGCGATTTTCGCGACATCATCCTCACCGGTACCCCGGCCAGCGCCACACTGGCCGACACCGCGCACTTCAATCTGGTGACCACAGACTCCGGCGACTATCTGTTCAACGCCCTGCTGACCATGACCCGCCACAATATCCAGCGCGTGGTCGTCACCGAAAACGGCCAGCCCACCGGCGTGCTGGAGCAAATCGACCTGCTGTCGTATTTCTCCAACCACTCGCACCTGATTGCCCAGCAAATCGAGCTGGCCGACTCGCTGGACACCCTGAAGAGCGTGGCCGCACAGATCGACCGGCTGGTAGGCGTGCTGTCCAGCCACGGCGTGAAAGCCCCGCAACTGGCGCGGCTGGTGCAAACACTGAACGCCCAGCTGTTTGCCCGCGCCTGGAAGCTGATCGCCCCGGAAGAGCTGGTGGAAAACAGCTGCCTGATCGTGATGGGCAGCGAAGGCCGTGGCGAACAAATCATCAAGACCGACCAGGACAATGCGCTGATTCTGCGCGATGGCTTCAGCCACCCCTACCTGGAAGACGCCTGCGCGCGCTTCTCGGAAGTGCTGATCGAATTTGGCTACCCGCCCTGTCCGGGGCAAATCATGGTCAACAACCCGCTGTGGCGCAAACCGCAGGGCGAATTCCAAGATCAACTCTACCGCTGGGTGTACCTGCCGGACGCCGACGCGCAAATGAACCTGGCCATTTTTGTCGATGCCGAAGCCGTGGCCGGCGACGCGGCGCTGTTGCTCCAGGCCAAGGACTATCTGCGCTCGATCATGTCGGACGATGTCGGGTTTTTCCTGCGCTTTGCCCGCGCCATCGAGCAGTTCGACACCCCGCTGGGCCTGTTCTCGCAGTTGCTGACCAAGTCGCAAGGCGGTGTGGCCACGCTGGACCTGAAAAAAGGCGGCATCTTCCCCATCGTGCACGGTATTCGCGCCATGGCGCTGGAGTACAAACTGGAAGCCAGCAACACACTGGAGCGTATCAAGCTGCTGGTGGATCAGGGCAATCTGGAATCCCAACTGGGCCACGACACCGCCGAGGCACTGGGTTTCTTGCTGGAAATGCGCCTGAAAGCCGGGCTGGATATGCTGGCCAACGGCAAGACGCCGAGCAATCAGATTCAGCCAGACCGGCTGTCCACGCTGGAGCGCGACTTGCTCAAGGACGCGCTGGCGGTGGTCAAACGCTTCAAGACCACCATTCGCCACCACTTCAAGATGACCGGGTTCTGATATGCTGGCCGCGCTGAAAACTGCCTGGGCGCGCAAGCGCCTGTCCTCTCCCGACTATGCCCACCTGTTCGACGGCCACCCCGACGAAATGGTCAGCGTCGATTGCGAAACCACCAGCCTGAACGTGCGCGAAGCCGAGCTATTGTCGATTGGCGCGGTGCGCATTCGCGGCAACCGCGTGCTGACCAGCGAATCGTTTTATATGCTGGTCAAACCCGAACGCCTGCCTGAAGGCGCCAGCGTGGCGGTGCACGGTCTGCGCCCGATTGATGTCTCCAATGGCGTGCCGCCGATGGAGGCGGTGAAGGCACTGCTGGACTTTATCGGCGGCCGCCCGCTGGTTGGCTACTATCTGGAATACGACGTCGGGGTGCTGAACAAATACGTCAAAGGCCTGCTGAATATCGGCCTGCCGCAACAGCAGATCGAAGTCTCCGGCCTGTATTACGACTGGAAACTCAAGCAAAACCCGGATGCTTACATCGACCTGCGCTTGCAGCCGATGCTGGACGAGCTGGAAATCCCCACCCTGGCGCGCCACGATGCGCTGAACGACGCCATCACCGCGGCGATGATCCTGCTGGCTATGCGCCAGCGCGGGGCGAAAGTATAGCCCGCGCCTGGCTTGTATTGGGATTGAACTGACTCTGCAGACGCCGCACCAGCGACAACAGACTTGCGCCATAAAAAAACCGCCGCGTCAGTTGACGCGGCGGCGAGGCGCGGGCGGGGTGTCAGCGCAATCAGGCCGACAATTCCAGCATCAGCGCGTTGATGCGTTTAACAAAGCCGGCCGGGTCGCTCAGTTGGCCGCCTTCGGCCAGCAGCGCCTGATCAAACACGATGTGGGCGAGGTCGGCAAAGCGGGTGTCCTGGCTGCGCGAGGCGTCGAGCTTTTTCACCAGCGGGTGTTCCGGGTTGATTTCCAGAATCGGCTTGCTCACCGGCACGTCCTGGCCGGCGGCCTTGAGCATGCGCTGCAAGTGGTTGCTCATGGCGAATTCGTCCACCACCAGGCAGGCGGGCGATTCGGTCAGGCGGTGGGTGACGCGCACTTCCTTGACGGTGTCTTTCAGCGTGTCGCTCAACGCGTCCACCAGCGGTTTCATCGCTTCTTCGCTGGCTTTCTGGCTGGCTTTTTCGCTTTCGTCTTCCAGCGCGCCCAAGTCCAGCGCGCCGCGCGCCACCGACACCAGGTTCTTGCCGTCGAACTCGGTCAGGTGCGAGGTCACCCATTCGTCCACGCGGTCGGTCAGCAGCAGCACTTCCACGCCCTTCTTGCGGAACACTTCCAGGTGCGGGCTGGCCAGGGCGGCGGTGTAGCTGTCGGCGGTCAGATAGTAAATCTTGTCCTGCTCCGGCTTCATGCGACCCAGGTAGTCTGCCAGGCTGACGGTTTGCCCATCGTTGCCGGTGTGGGTGGAGGCAAAGCGCAGCAGTTTGGCGATGCGCTCGCGGTTGGCAAAGTCCTCGCCCACGCCTTCTTTCAGCACCTGGCCGAATTCTTTCCAGAAGGTGGCGAACTTGTCGGCCTGGTTTTCCGCCAGGTCTTCCAGCATGGCCAGCACTTTTTTCACGCAGCCGGCGCGGATGGCGTCGATGTCTTTATTGCCTTGCAGCAGCTCGCGGCTGACGTTCAGCGGCAGGTCGGCCGAATCAATCACCCCGCGCACAAAGCGCAGGTATTGCGGCATCAGCTTGTCGGCGTCGTCCATGATGAACACGCGGCGCACATACAGCTTCACGCCGTGGCGGGCGTCGCGGTCATACAGATCAAACGGCGCGCGCGCCGGCAGGTAGAGCAGTTGGGTGTATTCCTGACGGCCTTCCACCCGCGCGTGCGTCCAGGCCAGCGGGTCGCTGTAGTCGTGGGCGACGTGCTGGTAAAACGCCTTGTATTCTTCGTCGGTGATTTCGCTCTTGGCGCGCGCCCACAGGGCCGAGGCCTTGTTCACCGTCTCCCAGCCGGCCGGCTGGGTTTCCTTGCCGTCTTCGTCGGTGACGGCGGCAGTGGGCATTTCGATCGGCAGGGTGATGTGGTCGGAGTACTTGCGGATGATTTGCTTGAGCCGCCATTCGTCCAGCAGTTCGTCCTCGCCTTCGCGCAGGTGCAGCACGATATGCGTGCCACGCGGGGCGTCGGTGGTTTCCAGCGTGTAGTCGCCTTCGCCGCTGGATTCCCAGCGCACGCCTTCGCTGGCCGGCAGGCCGGCGCGGCGGGTGGTCAGCGTGACTTTGTCGGCGACGATAAAGGCTGAATAAAAGCCCACGCCAAACTGGCCAATCAGGTTGGCGTCCTTGCGCGCGTCGCCGGTGAGTTTTTCAAAGAAGGCGCGGGTGCCGGATTTGGCGATGGTGCCGATATTGTCGATCACCTCATCGCGGCTCATGCCGATGCCGTTGTCGATCAGGGTCAGCGTGCGCGCCTCGCGGTCCACGCTCAGGCGGATGCGCAGCTCGCTGTCCTGCTCGTAGAAATCCGGCTTGTCCAGGGCTTCAAAGCGCAGCTTGTCGGCAGCGTCCGAGGCATTGGAAATGAGTTCACGCAGGAAAATTTCCTTGTCCGAATACAAGGAGTGAATCATCAACTGCAACAGTTGTTTGACTTCTGCCTGGAATCCGAGGGTTTCCTTTTGAGTGCTCATGATGTGCTTGATGTCGTGGTTGAGTGAAGACCTTTCGCAAATAGGGGGCATGTGACGAATTTCAATGCCTGACGCAGACAAAATATGCAGGATAGAACCATGCGGCTGCGCGCGGGATGAAGCCCTGCTCAGCGCCCAGGAAGATCTTGTCAGGCACGCTTACGGAAACTCAGCCAGCCATTGCGCCACCACATCATCCGGGTAACCACGGTGAAAATGCCGACGCCATGGATAGGCTGGCTGACCGCTGCCGTCCCTGAGCTTGATTTGCGAGGTAGGGCACACCACCTTGGCCGGCACGCCAGCGGCCACCATATCGGCCTCGACATCACGCGCCACCGAGCTGTGCGCGCCAATCAGCACGCCTTCGTGAATGGTCACGCCCGGCAGCACCACCGACAGCGTGGCGATGGCCACGAAATCCTTGACTGTCACCCCCAGCATCATGTCGCTGGGTGGATGCGGGTCGTTGGTCAGCACCACATACGGGAAGATCCACACATAGTTGCCGATTTTGGAATGCTGGCCGATGTGTACATTGCTGTGAAAACGCACATGGTTGCCAATCTCGCAGCTGCCCTGAATGTCCGACAAAGTGCCGATCTGCAGATTGGCGCCAGCATGAGTGGCTTCGCGCACGGTAACCCGATGGCCAGTGACCAGACGATCGCCAAACGACGATCCGGCATAAAACACCGAATGACTGCGAATCAGGCTGTCCCGACCAATAGTCAGCGGGCCACTGGCGCCACGAAACACCGGATGCCCCAGCTCGCAATGCGAGCCAATCACCGTATTGTCACCAATACAGACATTGGCATGAATGACGGTGTACGGGCCGACGGTGACATTGGCGCCCAGTTGAGCCTCAGGATGAATGATGGCGCTGGGATGAATCGACAGCAGGCCAGCTTCACGCTGGGCACGTTGCTCGACCAACCCGGCTACCCAAGTGCTTTTATCCTGGCTAAGGATGTCCAGCGTGCGTCGTTCGCTGGCAGGGTTCAACGCCACGGCCGCGCGCAGCATTTCGTCGTTCGACTGCGCCAGCGCATGCAGGGTGTCTGCTGGGGTGTCCTGGCTGTTGGCCAGACTAAGATCCGGATGCATAGGGCTTCTCCGTGAAAGGCCCAATGGGTATATCACATCCGCAGGGGCCAGAACAATGCGACATGGCCAGGATGGACTCCCGGGACAGTTGACGACAGCCACACGGTCGCGGACACTGCCCGACTGGTTTCGCTGCGGTGCACAAGAGCCGGCTTGGTGCGTCCGCCAGAGGCATGCCAGAGAAAAAATCAGGAAGCCATCAGGGAAGATGGTGGGCCCGGTGGGGTTCGAACCCACGACCAAAGGATTATGAGTCCTCTGCTCTAACCGACTGAGCTACAGGCCCGCAAGAAGGGGGATAGATGGCGAAAACGCCCATCTGACAAGCGTTCACGATTCTAGCATATTTTTACTTTTGCGCCACGTGCCCCGTGTCAGCGTCATGTGCCAGTCCGGGCCGCCAAGGATGCGGGAAAAACGCCTGTTCAATTAGGCATGTGCTTTGCTTTCCCGCACATTACAACAGATAACATTCGAACACGCGTCTTACTCTCGCTGAAAAGCGCCCGGCACAGGGCGTACCAAGCCAGACCGCACCCGGGAAGTGCGGTCAGCAACATCCCGATGTTGCCTTGGCAGCCAGATTAAGCCGCCCTAAAAAATGCAGACCGAGAGGGAAACTCGATATGGCACTTGCCAGCATGCGCATGGCGCTCAGCGACCGCGAACGACGATGGCTGCCCTGGTTGGGCAAGACCGGCAAACTGTCGATGCGCTGGGCTACCTTCCTGAACCGCCACCGACTGGAAGGGCTTGAGCAATCATTCACCGGTATTGCCGAAACCCGGGTGAACATCCTGCAACAATGGGCGCAGGAGCAATGGCAGCACCTGGACGCGCTGGCCGACCAACTGGCAGAAGGCATGCCGCAGGTGGATGCAGACATCCTGCGTTTTCGCCATCAACTGGCCGATGCCTTTTCCGAGCTATTTGTCATTGATGCGCGTGGCGTGGTGCTGGCCTCTACCGCCAGCAACCGCGAAGGCCGCCAGGACTTGCCGGCCGCCGCCGTGGCGCGCGGCGTGCAGCAGCGCTTTTTGCACGGCCCGTATGTCGATCCGGTGACGCTGGCGCTGGGCCCGAGCACGTCCAAATTTCACGACGCCGTCACCCTGATGTTTTATCAGCCGCTGCTGCAAAACGGCCAGCCGGTGGGCGCCGTGTGCGGCCGCGTGCCCAACGACGTGGTCAGCGACCTGATCCAGCGCGAAGCCGGGCATATCTTTCATGAATCCGGCGACAACTATCTGTTCATGGCCAAGTCGGCGTTTGATCCCAACATCGCCCCCGGCACCGCCTTGTCCCGCTCGCGCTTTGAAGACAAAACCTTCTCGCTGGGCGACAACCTCAAGGACGGCATCCGCACCGCCTGGGGCGTGGTGCGCGTGCAGCAACACACTGAATTTGAACTGGTGTTCAACGACCCGGCCACCGGCCAGCTGCACCCTGGCGTGCGCGAAACCATCCGCTGTGGCGAGAATCTGTTTGTCACCTACCCCGGCTATTCCGACTACCGGCATATTCCGGTCATCGGCCGGGGGGTCACCTTCCAGCTGCCGGGCTCGCCCGACACCTGGGGCATGATGTGCGAAGCCGACCTGGAAGAAGTCTACCGCCACCGCACCATCAGTTACCGGCTGACCCGGCTTTATATCACCACCATGCTCATTACCTGGGCAGCCGCCAGTGGTATGGACGCGGTATTTGATCTGGATTTGCACTATCGTAGTGCAGTTGCGTTAATGGCGCACTTGTTTGGTGCGTGGCTGTTTCTCACCTTTGGCACCCGCAAGCTGACCAACCGCTTCCGCCAGATGATCCGCATGGTGCGCACCATTGCCGAAGGCGGGGGCGATTTGCGCCAGCGGCTGGACCGCAGCACCGGCCGCACCGACGAACTCACCGTCATGGCGCAATGGTTCAACAGCTTTATCGACAACCTCGAAGGGATCGTGCGCCGGGTGATCCACACCTCCAACGAGCTGTCCACCACCAACCAGGTGATGCAGCGCGGCCACCAGGACACCCGCGACACCACCCATTCAGTGCTGGGTCTGATGGACGATATGTTCGCCTCGCTGGCCGGCCAGATGCGCGAAATCGACGCCGCCAATCTGTCCGCCGTGGAAATGAAGCGGCTGATGCAAGAGATGATGGAAGCCGCCAGCCAGCAAGTGTCGCTGGTGCGCCAGCGCTCGCAAGGCATCCGCGACTCGGTGGCCGAATCCAGCCGCACGCTGACCCAGCTGGAAACCAGCACGGTAGAAATCGGCCGCGTGGTGGGCGTGATCAGCGAAATCGCCGACCAGACCAATCTCTTGGCGCTGAACGCGGCGATTGAAGCCGCCCGCGCGGGTGAACAAGGGCGCGGCTTTGCCGTGGTGGCCGATGAAGTGCGCAAGCTGGCCGAACGCACCAGCAAGGCCACCGGCGAAATTCGCGGCATGATCGAAGGCGTGCAAACCCAGGCCCACGGCGCCGTGCAAAGCATGGGGGTGGGCATGCGCGAAATGGAAGAAGGCCTGAAACTGGCCGAAGAAACCGCCTCGGACAACGGCGAAGTGCATCGGCTGGTCGAACAATTGTTCCACGCCATCGACGGCATCGCCGCCACCAGCCGCGCGCACAACGACAAGGTCAAACAAGTCAGCGACGCCACGCAAAGCACCAGCCAGGTGCTGGCCGAAACCGGCCACACCACCCAGCAAACGCTGTTTGCCTCCAACCGCCTGCAACAACTGGTCAATCAGTTCAAGGTAGGCTAAGCGCCAACCCGCCGCGCCACTCCCCGCGCGGCGGGCCTCCCCTGCATCAACCCTCTTTTTTGCCGCCATATTTGGGTGTCGCAAAATCAATGACTTATTCAACGGCAGAAAAAAAGGGTACACTGCGGCATGCGCTGGAAAAAGCCTGACCAGGCAAAGACTTGGCGCAGAAGCGGTCTAGTGAACTGCCGAATAGGCAGCTGAGAAAAGCCGAGCGGCATGTACAGCGCGCTGATCTCGGTGAACTGCCGAATAGGCAGCTGAGAAAGAAGCCGGTCGAGATCATCGGCGTTCGCGCGTGTGAACTGCCGAATAGGCAGCTGAGCAAGACGAGGCGGATGCTGTGGAGGTTGAAATGCGGTGAACGACCGAACAAGCCGTCGAGCAAAATCCCCTGCACCGGGCCGGCATGTCCACCCGCCCGGCGCTTCACTTTCTTGGCGTCAGTCCATCGCTTTGCTGATGCTGCAAGCGCTCATGCCGAGCGCGTCTTGGCTTTTCGTCCCCGCCACCACGCCGCCACGCCTTCCAGATAGCTATACACCACCGGGGTGACGATCAGCGTCAGCACGGTGGAGCTCACCATGCCGCCAATCACCGCGTGGGCCATGGGCGCGCGGGTTTCGGCGCCTTCGCCCAGCGCCATGGCCAGCGGCAGCATGCCAAAAATCATGGCAAAGCTGGTCATCAGGATCGGGCGCATGCGCACGCGGCCGGCTTCCAGCAGCGCGTCGTGCAGCGACATGCCTTCGCGGCGCGCCTGGTTGGCGAAATCCACCAGCAGAATGCCGTTTTTCGCCGCCAGGCCCATCAGCATGATCACGCCGATCACCGAGAACAGGTTCAGCGTGCTGCCCCACAGCAGCAGCCCCAGCATCACGCCGATGATGCCCAGCGGCAGCGACATCATGATGGCCAGCGGCTGGCTGAAGCTGCGGAACTGCGCCACCAGAATCATGTAAATGAAGATCACGCCAATCGCCAGCGCCTGCACCGCATAGCTGAACGATTCGGCCATGTCCTTGCTTTGCCCGCCGTGGTCAAAACGATAGCCGGGCGGCAGCGGGGTGTCTTTCAGCAGTTGGTCGATGGCCTGGAACACCTGGCGGGCGTCCTTGCCCTGGATATTGGCGGTGAGGGTGACTTCGCGCGCCTGGTCCATGCGGTCGATCTGGCGCGGGGTGGTGGACACTTTCACGTCGGCCACGGTGGACAGCGGAATCATGCGCGCCTGGCCGTCGGCGTCGCGCTGGTCGCTGGCCACGGTGAGCACGTCCAAAAGCTCAGTCGAGCGGGCGTCGCGCGGGATTTGCACCCGCACATCGTAGTTTTCGCCATCCGGGGCTTCCCAGGTGGTGGCGGTGGTCCCGGCCAGCAGGGTGGACAGCGTGGCGCCCACGCGGTCCAGATTCACCCCCGCGCGGGCGGCGGCGTCGCGCTTGACCTCCACCGACAGCGCCGGGTCAGCGTCGTCAAAGCTGGATTCCACATCGCTGACATGCGGGATGGCGGCCAGCTTGCCGCGCAGCTGGTTGGCGATGACGGCCAGGGTGGCAAAGTCGGCGCCGCGAATGCCCACGCGCACCGGCTTGCCGCCGCCGCCCGGCCCGCCCTCGGCCTCGATGGATTCCAACTGCACGCCGGCCAGTTGGGTGATGTCCTGGCGGATGGGGGCAAACAGGGCAAACACGCTGCGTTGACGCTCGGCCTTGGGGGTGGCGAACACGCGCAGGGTGGCCTGGTTGCGGCCGGCGGCAAACCCGCCGCCGATATTGCTGTACACGTCCTTGATTTCTGGCTGGCGGCGCAGCAGAGCTTCCACCTCGCGCGCCTTGGCTTCGGTGTATTCCAGCGATGAACCAGGCGCGGTCTTGAATTTGACGATGAATTTGCCGGTGTCGCTCTTGGGCACAAACTCGCCGCCCACCACGGGCGCCAGCAGCAGGCTGCCGACAAACAGCGCGCTGGCGGCGGCCAGTGTGGTTTTGCGGTGGGCCAGCGCCCAGGCCAGCGCGCGGGCGTAGCGTTCGGCCTGGCGGTCCATCCACGCTTCAAAGCGCGCCAGCGCCTGCGCCAGGCGGCCGCGCGCGGCGGTGCCGGCGGCGTGCGGGTCGTGCCAGATCGACGACAGCATCGGGTCGAGGGTAAAGCTCACCAGCAGTGAGATCAGCACCGCCACGGTGACGGTCAGGCCAAATTGCTGGAAAAACTTGCCAATAATCCCGCCCATAAAGCCCACCGGCAGGAACACCGCCACCACGGTCAGCGTGGTGGCCAGCACCGCCAGGCCGATTTCTTCGGTGCCATCCACCGCCGCCTGGTAATGCCCCTTGCCCATGCGCGCATGGCGGACGATGTTCTCCCGCACCACGATGGCATCGTCGATCAACAGGCCAATCGACAAGGACAGCGCCAGCAGGGTCATCACATTCAGGGTGAAACCCGCCACGGCGATGGCGAACAGCGTGCCAATCAGCGCAATCGGCAAGGTCAGCCCAGTGATCACCGTGCTGCGCCACGACGCCAGAAATACAAACACGATCAGCACGGTCAGCGCCGCGCCTTCCAGCAGGGTCATCTTGACGTCGGCCAGCGAGTTTTTCACCTGGCGGGATTGATCTTTAATGACAGTCAGCGTCATGCCGGCGGGCAGATTTTTGCGCAACTCGTCCAGCGCGGCGTACACCCCGGCCGAGGTGTCCACCACATTGGCGCCGCGCGCGCTCTTGATTTCGATGGACAGCGCGCGCTGACCGTTGATCAGCGCCAGCGAGTTGTATTCTTCCTGGCCGTCCAGCACCTGGGCGACGTCGTCCAGCCGGATTGGCGCGCCATTGCGCACGCCGACGGTGATCTGGCCAAACGCCTCGGGCGAGGCCAGCTTGCCGGACAGGCGCACCGAATAATCGCGGTTGATGTCCTGCACCCGACCGGCCGGAAAATCCTGATTGGCGTTGCGCAGGGCGTTGACCACTTCGGTGGTGTCCAGCCCCAGCGCCTGCATGCGGTAGGGGTCGATATGCACGCGCAACTCGCGCTTGACGCCGCCCACCAGCTGCACTTCGCCCACGCCGGGCACGGTTTGCAGGCGCTTGCGCACCACCTGGTCGGCGTGAGTGGTCAGCATGCGCGGGCTGGCGCTGGCCGAGGCGACAATCACCGTCATCATCGGGTCGTCGTTGGGGTTGACCTGATTGACGGTAGGCACGCCGATTTCGCGGCGAAAGCGCCCCTGCACGCCGGCCACCTTGTCGCGCACATCCTGCACCGCGCGGTTGGGGTCGATGGTGAGCACAAACTCGACCACCACCACTGACGAGCCTTCAAACGAATACGAGCGGATGTTTTTCACGCCATTGATGGCGTTGACCGCTTCTTCCAGCGGTCGGGTGACTTCGCTTTCCACCACGCTGGGCGCAGCGCCCGGATAGCCCACGGTGACCACCGCCACCGGAAAACGAATATCGGGAAACTCCTCCACCGAGAGCCGCTGCCAGGAAAACAAACCCAGCACGACAATGGCCAGCATGGCCACCGCCGCCAGATAGGGGTTGCCAATCGCCACACGGGTCAGCCACATCGCGCCGCCCCCTTATTTGCCGACGGCCGGCGCTTGCACGCGGTCGCCCGCCTGCACGCCCAGCACCCCGGCCAGCAACACGCGCTCGCCGTCTTGCAGGCCGGCGATAATCTGCACGCGGTTGGCGGCGTCGTCGCGCACGCCCAGCGTCACCGCCTGGCGCACGGCCTTGTCACCCACCAGCTTGAGCACCCAGGGCTGGGCGCTGGCGGCGTCGCGGATGGCGGGAATCGGCAGCGACAACGCCTGGCCGGCGTCGCGCAGCAGCAGCGCGCCCTGGGCAAACTGGCCGCCGCGCAGCTGGCCGTCGCGGTTGTCCACGGCGATGAACACATTGAAACTGCGCGTGCCGGCCAGCGCCACCGGGTTGATGCGCGCCACCTGGCCGGCAAACTCACGCGCGCCGCCCTCCACGGTAAAGCGGGCGCGCTGGCCAATGGCGATGCGGGCAATTTGCCGCGCCGGCACGCTGGCGGCGATTTCCAGCTGGGTGAGATCGGCCAGGGCAAACAATTTGCCGTTCACCGCCACCCGCTGGCCCAGATTGATGGCGCGTTCGTGAATCACCCCGGCAAACGGCGCGCGGATCACCGTGTCTTCCAGCGCCTTGCGCGCCCGCGCCAGTTGGGCTTCTTGTGCGCGCAGCTGGGCCTGGCTGACCTGAAAATTGCTGTCCAGCTCGTCAAACGCCAGTTTGGAGATAAAGTTCTGCGCGTACAGCTCGCGTTGTTTTTCCAGCTTTTGCCGGGCCAGCGCCAGTCGGGCGCGTTCGGTGGCCACCAGCGCGGCCTGCTCGTTCACCCGCTCTTGCAGGTCGGCGGCCTCCAGCCGCGCCAGCACCTGGCCGGCGCGCACCGCCTCGCCCTCGCGCACGCTGACTTCCACCGCCACACCTTCGGTGCGCGCCGCTAGCGTGGTGGCGCGCAGGGCTTGCAGGGCGCCGGTGAACGACAGGCGCTCGGCCAGCGGCGCGCGGCTGGCGACGGCCAGGTCCTGCGGAGAAAGTTTCAATGCCGGACGAGCCGCAGGCGGAGCATCAGGGGCAGCCAGCACCAGGGCGCTCAGCATGCACAGCAGCGCCAGCAGCGCAGCGCGGGATGAAAAAACAGAAGAAGTCATGGTGTGAGTGTTCTGGGCAAAGGAGCCGTGGGTAGACGTCGCAAAACGGCCAAAAGTTTGCGGCGTTTACATAAGACTTGGCAAGTGCTGAAGATTTCCATTGATTGCATAAAAAATACAGCAATGCATGCTATATGATTATTTTACCGACAATTACCCGGTAATCCGGGCAAAAAACCGGTGGGTGGCTTGTTTGACCTGCCCCGCCTCCCTAGAATACTGCGGCATTGCCGCCCACGGCCAGGGCTCTCCCCTGAGCCATCGGCGAGTTCAACGGGGAACCTGCATATTATGGAAGAGTTGGAACCAAGACACCTGATGGTGGGCGTTCCGCTGCCTTGGGACATCTACACCAAGGGCAACCGGCTGATTTTGCGCAAAGGCAATATGATTCTCAACGACAAGCAGCGCGATCAGCTGCTGAAGTTGGGGCTGTATGTGCGCAGCGTGGCCACGCCCGAGGATTACACCGCGCCCAAACCTGTCAATGAGCCATTCAACCCCTTCCGCCGGCTGGATCAGGTATACGCTTCGCTGGACGCCATGCTGGCACGCCCGGCCAGTTTCCGTCATGAATTCGGCAAGCGCATCCGCTCGCTGGCGGTGGTGGTGGACGAAACCGTGCAAAAAGCGCCAGACGCCTGCATTGGCTCGATTTTTTTGCTGCCGTTCACCAATTATTCTTCTGCGCATTCCTTGCATGTGAGTATTCTGCTGGCCATCCTGATGCAGCGTCTGGGGCTGACCCTGCCCGAGCGCATCAGCCTGCTGTCGGCGGCGCTGACCATGAATATCGGCATGTACGAGGTGCAAAACCAGCTGTATCACCAGGCGCTGCCGCTGTCGGACAACCAGCGCATGGAAATCGACCATCACCCGGAAGAATCCGTGCGCATCCTGCAGGATTGTTTTGTCGGCGATGAACTCTGGCTGCGTGTGGTGCTCGAACACCACGAAAACTGGGAAGGCTCGGGCTATCCCTACCGGATGACCAAAGAAGAAATCCACCCACTGTCGCATTTGCTGTATCTGGCCGATGTGGTGGGTGCCAAGCTGACGCCGCGCCGCTACCGCGACCCGGTGCGCCCCAATGTGGCCTTGTCGCAGGTGTTCATGAACCGTGGCAAATCCATCGACATGCAATATGCCGCACTGCTGGTAAAAGAACTGGGCATTTACCCGCCCGGCTCGTATGTGCGCATCCGCAATGGCGATGTGGCCTTGGTCACCCACCGCGGCGCCAATGCCAGCACCCCCAGGGTGATGAGCATCGCCAGCGGCCAGGGCATGCCCTATGCCATGCCGATTCCGCGCGACACCCGTTCGGCTGAATTCGGCATCGAAACTTCATTGCCAGCGGCGGATTCGATCAAGATCACCAATCTGTCCAAGATCTGGGGTTACGTGCTGGCCTGAGCACTGCTGACTCAACGTATCTGGCGCGGTTGAGCTGCTTGCCATTGCCCGCCACGGCGTGGCGGGTTAACTGTGCGACGCCAGATGGCGTCCATACAACCAGGCGGCACGGACAAAACCAGCACGGTGATCTGGCCAGGTGGGCGTTCGGAGCTAAGAGTCGCTAACAAAACTCAGCGAAGCGCCCCTGGCTAGGCGTGTGACCGCAGACAGTACAACAAAGTACGGCAAGGTCACACAACAACGACAGGGGGTTTTGTTAGCGGCTCTAAGCCGATGGAGATGGCGTATGCCGGTGTGCCCATGTACACCGGATATGCCCATGGCGAATGTTGTTCTGCTGATGATTTACACAAACAGCAAACGTAAAAACACGTAAAATCCGTATGACTGTACTTTTTTCCTGTTCTGCCTAAAAAATACGCGGCAGCGGAAAGCCCCTCTCTGACAATCAGTTAGCGCATTTATCCACAGCCAGTGCACAACACTGTCCGCACTGAATGGGGATCAAGTCAGCGTATCTTCCCGAGGCGGCCGGCTGTTCGTTGCTCTGCCTGTTGCCTGTTTCTGATTCGTGTCCAAACCCATGAAGGGTACGCCGTGACCTTGTGGCCCGTATTGTCTCGCATTGTCTGGCCCGGCCTGCTGGCCCTGGGTCTGGCTGGCTGTGACTGGCTGACCCCATCGGTAGATGCCGTGCCTGTGCGATGGTACGAGCCTGTGCAGGCACTGGTGGTGGCTCACGATACCGGACGGGTGCGCGCGCTGCGCGAAGTGGAGATCCAGCCCAATGAAAGCGGACGGGTGCAATGGCATCTGCCAGTTGGTGCACGGGTGGCGGCCGGCGATGTACTGGTGCGCTTGCAACCGGATAAAGTGGATCTGGCTCGTGAACATGCCGAAGCGGCACTGGCGGTGGCGCGCGACCAATCCCGACGCACCCAGGGTGCTCTGGCAGAGGCGCGCGACAGCCTGATTCAGGCAAAAACACCTGAACAAATCAAACAAGCACGCATGCAGCTGGGTTTGGCCCAGGCTGCCGAACGTGACCAGCAACTGGCCCTGGCACGTGCCGAACTGGCACTCAAGGCAGCTGGACAGGCATTGGCCCGTACCCTATTGCTGGCGCCATTTGCCGGCATGGTCAGCGATATCTATGCCGGAGTCGGCGAAAAAGTATCGCCAGCCTTACCGTTGATCAGCCTGGCCGATGCAGCCAGCCTGCGCGTGGCAGTAGAGTTTCCGCTGAATCCACAGCTTTCAGTGGGTTTACCCTGCCTGTTGATTCTCGACGCTCACCCAGACGAGCGTCTGCTGGGCGAAATCGTCAATATGACGCCACTGGGTGCCTCCCCCAGGGTCAGTGTGGACGTCCAGGTGCCGGCCCATGCTGCCTGGCCGATAGATAGCCCGGTGAAAGTGCAATGTCTGCAACGCCGTCCCAGCATTGATGAATGGCGCAGCCGTCTGGTCGCCCCCAAGCATGCCTTGCGCGGAGAAGGCCGCCATCGCCAGCTGTGGAAAGTCACGCAAAACCATGTGCAGCGTGTGGAGGTGGAAGCCGGCGCCACACATGGCGATTGGGTAGAGGTTCAAGGAGCATTGCGCGCAGGCGATCGAGTGGTGCTGGCGCCTTCCGCCAAGCTGACGGATGGCGCCTCGGTGCGTCTGCGCTGACACCATGACCACCGTACCCGGAGGCGAACCCCCTGGCCACTTGTTGACCATTTTTACCCTGCTGTGGCTTGTTCCGTTGCTGGCCTGGCGCTTGCACGCGCGCTGGCGGCGGCTGACTGCACGCCAGCGCATCTCGCCGCGGCGCACGCAGATTCACCTGAGCCTGTTCACCACACTGCTGGCCGCCTTGGCCTGGCTATGGCGTGCGCAGCCATCCGTTTTGCTGCATCTGGCCGGCGGCGCGGTGCTAGGTCTGGCGCTGGCCTGGCTGAGCTGGCGGCGCACCCGCTTTGAGCCCACCCGGCAGGGCATTTTTTATCAGCCTGACCGTTGGCTGGGCGGCAGTGTGTTTTTGTTCACCGTCAGCCAGTTGGGCTACCGCATGCTGGAAACGCTGTGGCTGTCGCCTGGCCTGTCATGGGCCGAGGCCAGTGCGCGCGGACTGACGCCTGCCTGCCTGGGATTGTGGCTGACGCACCAACTGGGCTATACGCTGGCGCTGGCCCGCTATCGGCGCCAACGCCTGGCCGCACGCTGACTGTTGCATTCTTGCCGATCAGTACTGCGCCAGACTTGCCGTCGCGAGTTTTTCTGCGTTACTGTCACGCTCATGAATGCCGCTGACCCTGTTCATCTTGTCTGGTTCAAGCGCGATCTGCGCACTGTGGACCACGCCGCCCTGGCCGCCGCCTGTCGCGCCGGGCCGGTGTTGCCGCTGTATATCGCCGAGCCCTCGCTCTGGCAGGGCGACGACGCCTCGGCCTGGCAATGGGGCTTTGTCGAAGAATCCCTGACTGCGCTGGGCAAGGCGCTGGCCGAGTTGGGCCTGCCGCTGTTGCGCCTGCGCGGCGAGGTGGTGGACGTGCTGGAGGCGCTACGCCAGGCCTTGCCGCTGGCGGCCATCCACAGCCATCAGGAAACCGGCAATGCGCTCAGCTACGCCCGCGACCGCGCCGTGGCGCAGTGGAGCCGCGCACACGACATCGCCTGGCATGAATACCCACAAATGGCGGTGTTTCGCGGCGGCAAACGCGGCCACTGGCCCAGCCGGCGCGAGGCCTTTGTCAGCGCCCCACCAGCCACGCTGCCCGAGCGCATCATCGCCGCCGACATTCCGCCGCTGGCGCACGCGCCGGCGCGCTGGCGACTGTTCGACCCCGGCCCCTGCCGTCGCCAGCGCGGCGGGCGCGGCCTGGCCCTGGCGCTGCTGTCGGGGTTTCTGGATGAGCGCGCCGCGCGCTATCGCCACGGCCTGTCCAGCCCGCTGACCGCGGTGGACGCCTGTTCGCGGCTGTCGCCGCATCTGGCCTGGGGCACGCTGTCGCTGCGCGAAGTCACCCAGGCCACCCGCGCGCGTCTGGCGCGGCTGGATGCCTTTGATCCACACGCCCAGCGCCTGGCGCATGGCCTGCACGCCTTTGAATCGCGGCTGGCCTGGCATTGCCACTTTATTCAAAAACTCGAACAGCGCCCCGAGCTGGAACATCATGCCCAACTGGCGGCGGTGGACGCGCTGCGCGCCGACCCCAACCCGCAATGGCTGGCCGCCTGGCGCGACGGCCACACCGGCTATCCGCTGGTGGACGCCTGCATGGCCATGCTGCGCGCCACCGGCTGGCTGAATTTTCGCATGCGCGCCATGCTGATGAGCTTTGCCAGCTATAACCTGTGGCTGCCCTGGCAGCTTACCGGCCAGCACCTGGCGCGCTTGTTTGTCGATTACGAACCGGGCATCCACTGGCCGCAGGCGCAAATGCAGTCTGGCAGCACCGGCCGCAATGCCCTGCGCATTTACGACCCGGTCAAACAGGCGCTGGAGCTGGACCCACACGGCAAATTTGTCGCCCGCTGGCTGCCTGTGCTGGGCAAAGTGCCGCTGGCCTGGCGCTTTGAGCCGTGGAAAATGCCGCTGGATGTGCAAGTCCACTGCGGCGTGCGCATCGGCCACGACTACCCAGCGCCCTGCGTGCCATGGGAGCCCACCCAGCGCGCCGCGCGCGAACAGCTGCGCGCCTGCCAGCCACCGCGCGAAGCGCGCATCATCACCCCGGCCGCGCCCGCGCGGCGCAGCCGCCACCAACCGCCGCCGCAACAACTGGCGCTGGGGTTTTAGCGCTGCGCATAAACCCCTCCTGGCTGACCTTGCCGTGTCTGCACACGCCCAGCCAGGATCGCTGCGCGGGGTTTGTGACAACGCTTAGCGCCCGGCGCGCAGTTGCCGGTTCAACGCCGACAGCACGGCTTTCAGCGCTGCGGCGACGATATGGCTGTCCACCCCCACGCCAAACACACCGGCCGATTCACCCAGGCGCAGCTCCACATAGCACGCCGCGCGGGCATCGGCGCCTGCGCCGATGGCGTGTTCGTGGTAGTCCAGCACGGTCAGCGGCAGGCCCAGCGCGGCGACAAAGGCGTCAATCGGGCCGTTGCCCTCGCCGTGCAGCGCATACGGTTCGCCCTGGCGGCGCAGGGTGACGCTCAGCCGGGTGCGGCCATCGTTGTCGTGTTGCTGGTGGCTGGCGTAGGCATACGGGGTGTCAATGTCCAGATATTCGGCGCTGAACAATCGGTGCAGCGCGGCGGCGTCCACCTCGCCGCCAGCCGTGTCGCTATAGGTTTGCACCACCCGGCTGAATTCAATTTGCAGCCGGCGCGGCAAGGCCAGGCCATAGGCCTGTTGCAGCAGATAACTCACCCCGCCCTTGCCCGACTGGCTGTTGACCCGAATCACCGCGTCGTAGCCGCGCCGCACGTCGGCCGGGTCTATCGGCAGATACGGCACCGTCCACGCTTGGCCAGCGTGCTGCTGGGCAAAGCCCTTCTTGATGGCGTCCTGATGCGAACCAGAAAACGCCGTGTACACCAGATCGCCAGCATACGGGTGGCGCGGGTGCACGGGCAGTTGGGTACAGTCCTCGACCACCGCGCGCACGCGGTCGATGTCAGAAAAATCCAGCCCCGGCGCCACGCCCTGCGAGTACAGATTCATCGCCAAGGTGAGCAAGTCCACATTGCCGGTGCGCTCGCCATTGCCAAACAAACAGCCCTCCACCCGCTCGGCGCCAGCCATCATCGCCAGCTCGGCCGCCGCCACCGCCGTGCCACGGTCGTTGTGTGGGTGCACGCTGAGCATCAGGCTGTCGCGGCGCGCCAGATGGCGGTGCATCCATTCGATCTGGTCGGCGTAGGTGTTGGGGGTGGACAGCTCCACCGTGGCCGGCAGATTGATGATCATCTTGTGCTGCGGCGTCGGCTGCCACACTGCGCTGACTGCATCGCAGACTTCTAGGGCGAATTCCGGCTCGCAGGCAGAGAAGGTTTCTGGCGAGTATTCAAACACCCACTCGGTATCCGGGCAGCGCGCGGTCAGGGCGCGAATCTGCTCGGCGCCGCGCACCGCCAGCGCCTTGACGCCAGCGCGGTCGCTATTGAACACAATGCGGCGAAACGCCGGGGCGATCGGGTTGTACAGATGGACAATGGCGCGCCGGGCGCCATGCAGCGCTTGAATGGTGCGGGCAATCAAATCCTCGCGCGATTGCGTCAGCACGCTCAGCGTCACATCCGCCGGCACGGCGTCTTGTTCGATCAACTGGCGGACAAAATCAAAATCGGTTTGCGAGGCCGATGGAAACGCCACTTCGATTTCCTTGAAGCCAATCTCCACCAGCAAGGCAAACAGTTGCCGCTTGCGCGCCGCCGACATCGGCTCGATCAGCGCCTGATTGCCGTCGCGCAGGTCGGTGCTCAGCCAGACGGGCGGCGTGCGGGTGATCTGGTTGGGCCATTGCCGGTCGGGCAAGGCCAGCGGGACAAAAGCCGGGTATTTGTGCTGAGGTTGGCGCAACATTGAGGGTTCTCCTGTGGTGGTGGATGCTCAGGGCAAGACACCGCCCTCCCGGCGAGCCTGATGGGCGCGCAGGATGGGGCGTTAGAGCCGCTCACAAAACCCTCCTGGCGTTGTTGCCCGACCTTGCCGTACGCCTTTGTACTGTCTGCGGTCGTGCGCCTAGCCAGGATCGCTGCGCTGGGTTTTGTGAGCGACTCTTAGTGTTGTGTGGGTTACTCAGTGCATATGCAGCGCCTGGGCGCGCGCCAGCGCTTGTGCCGGCATGCTCAGTCGCACCGGGTAGCGCGCGGCGTGAATGTCCAGCGTGGCGGCCAGCGCCGGCAGCGGCGCAGCGTGTTCGCCAGACAGCGCGCCATCCAGCTGGCGCGCGCCAGCGCTGAGCGCGGCCAGGGCATTGGCCAGCGCCAGGCCGTGGCGATTGTGGCAACGCGCGCCCAGGCACACTTCGCTGCCCAGCCGGGCGCGCAGGCGGCGCAGGGTTTCCGCCCATTGCTCGGGCACCCAGTGCAAGCCGGCGTCGTCCAGCGTCAGACTATCTGCGCCCAGCGCCGTCGCCTGGCGCAAGGCATGCAGCCAGTCAGCGGGCCACTCGGCGCGCACCGGCAGGCGCAAGGCGGCGCGCAGGCCCAGTGCGTCCAGCAGGCGCAGGCAGCGGCGCAGTTCGTCGGCGTCGGGCGGGTGGGCGTCCAGACACAGGCGCACGCCGCCTTGCCGCCGGCCGGCAAACGCCTGCGCCGCCAGCCACACCGCCATTTCTTGCGTGGGGGCTTCCAGCCAGGGCGGGGTGTGGCAGTGCGCCAGCAGGGCGCGCGGCGCGCCCAGCGCATCGCCCAGACACACCCCGGTCAGGCCCAACGCATCCAGCGCCGCCAACCAAGACGCGTGCACGCCGGCCGGCGCCTGGGCCAGGCTGACGTCCAGCACCCGCAAGGCCGTCACCGGCGCCGGGCTGGCGGCCTGGCCGCGTTGGTAGTCGCTCAGCTCAAACCCCCGCCCCAGGCGCTGCGCCAGCACGCGCAGGCGCTCGGCCTGCGCCAGCGGCAGGCTGCCGCGCTCGCGCCATTTGTAAATCGCGCCGCGCGACACCGGCTCGGCCGGAAAATGTTCGGCCAACAGGGTGGCCAGGCGGGCCACGCCGCCAAAGTCGGCGATCAGTTGTTCGATGGCAAGCGGCATGAGAGCTGGCTCTTTGTCAAAATGTCTAATTTTTACGTGAATAAGCGAGGTAAAATCCAGACTTACTGGATACTCACAAGCAGATTACGGTTAATTAGACACTTAGGCAATCATCCGGTACGCATAAACCTGCAAAAATAGACATAGTGTCCACAGTCGAGCGACAGGCCGTCTGATGCTACTGCACAGCAAAGCCGGCAGAAAGCAACACGGGCCTTGCATTGTGCAAGGCCCGTGCTGGGGGTGATCGCGACGACAAATTCCGCCCGCGCTACAACCCGCCCATATCCTGCCCGCCACTGCGGCTTGCGACCACCCGACGCAGGGCATCCAATTGCGCCAGCATCTGGTCGCGCAGGGCGTACAGCTCAGGGATGCCGGCGCGCACGCGCGCCAGCTCGCCGGCCAGGTGGGCGGCGTGCAGCTGGCTGGCCAGTTCGTGCACCTGATGGTGGCTGGCGTCGATCACCCGGAAGGCGGGCAGCTGGCCATAGCGGTCCTGGCCTGGCCCGTGATACCAGCGGCCAAAGCGGCAGTGGTGAATGTCCAGCGGCGGCGGGCAGTGGCTGGCGTCTTGCTCCAGGCATTGCACCAGCTCTTCAATCCAGTGCTGATGGTCGATGCTGGCGCCCAGCAGCGGAAAATCATCGCGTGACCAGGGGTGCAAGCCGGCGCGCCGCCAGGATTCCGGCGCGCTAAAACCGGCCACCCAGCCTGGCACGGCCTCGGCCGGCATTGGTCGGGCAATGCCGTAGCCCTGGCCCAGGTCGCAGCCCAGCTGAATCAACAGCGCGCCGTGCTCCAGGGTTTCCACCCCTTCGGCAATCGCCGTGCGGCGGAAGGCCTGAGTCAGCCCGATCACGCCTTCGATAATCGCCAGGTCTTCCGGGTCTTTGAGCATGTCGCGGACAAAGCTCTGGTCGATTTTCAGCACATTGGCCGGCAGGCGCTTGAGGTAGGTCAGCGAGGAATAGCCGGTGCCAAAGTCGTCCAGCGCAAACATCACCCCCAGCGCACGACAGCGCTCCATCAGCGCAGAGACATAGGCAATGTCGTCCAGCGCGGCGGTTTCCAGCACTTCCAGCTCCAACTGGCCGGGCGGGGTGTCGGGGTGACGCGCCAGCAGGGTGTGCAGGCGCTGGCTGAATTGTGGGTGTTGCAAGTGGCGGGCGGAGATATTCACGCTCACTGGCAGGGTCAACCCTTGTGCGCGCCAGGCGGCCATCTGGCGCAGGGCTTCTTCCATCACCCATTCGCCCAGCTCCACCGAGAATTCGCTGTCTTCGATGATGGGCAAAAACTCGCCCGGCGGCAGCAGGCCGCGCTCGGGGTGCTGCCAGCGGATCAAGGCCTCGGCGCCCACCACCACGCCGTGGCGCATATTCACCTTGGGCTGGTAATACAGCCTGAATTCGCCAGCGTGCAGCGCCGCCTCAATGCGCGCCACCGCCTCGCGGTGGGCGTGCGCCTGGCGGTCGTGTTCGGGGTCGAACAGGTGATAACGATGGCGGCCGGCCTGTTTGGCCAGATACATGGCCTGGTCGGCGTGGCGCAAGAGAGTGTCGGCGTCGGCGCCGTCCACCGGATAGAGGGTGACGCCGATGCTGGCCGACAGATTGGCCAGCCGCTCCTTGCCCAGTTGATACGGCTGGGCAATGGTGTGCAGCACGCGGTCCAGCGCCTGCTGGCATTTGCCGATGTCGTCCAGCCCCGAGAGCAAGAGCACAAACTCATCGCCGCCCAGCCGCGCCACGGTGTCGCCATTGCGCAGCACCTGCTTGAGCCGGCTGGCGACTTCCACCAGCAGGGCGTCGCCGGCTTCGTGGCCAAAGGTGTCGTTCACCGGCTTAAAGCCGTCCAGATCGAGATAACACACCGCCAGCAGCTTGCCCGAGCGGCGCGCCTGGGTCAGCGCCAGCATCAGCCGGTCGGCCAGCAACACCCGGTTGGGCAGTTGGGTGAGCGCGTCGTAATGCGCCATGCGCTCGAGTTTTTGCTGGTGTTCTTTCAGCACGGTGATGTCGGAGAACACCGCCACATAGTGCGTCACCCGGCCGTCGGGCGGGCGCACGCTGGAGATGGTCAGCAGCTCGGGGTACACCTCGCCGTTTTTGCGCCGGTTCCACACTTCGCCGCGCCAATAGCCTTCGGTGTACAAAGCCGCCCACATTTCGCTGTAAAACGCCTGGCTGTGGTAGCCCGAGCGCAGCAGATTGGGCGAGCGACCCAGCACGTCTTCGCGGGCATAGCCGGTGATTTCGGTAAAGGTGCGGTTGACGTCAACAATCTGGGCGTTGGCGTCGGTGATCATGATGCCTTCGTGGGCGTGTTCGAACACGCTGGCGGTAAAGCGCAGTTGCTCTTCGGCGCGCTTGCGTTCGCTGATGTCGTGAATAATGGAAAACAACAGCTCGCGCCCGCCCAGGCGGATCGGGCCGGAATAGACTTCCACATCGCGGGTGCTGCCGTCGGCCAGGCGGTGAACAAATTCAAAACGCTGTTGGCCCGTGGCTTGGGCGCGCGCCAGCGCGGCGCGGATGTGTTCTGGGGTGGCGGTGTTGATCTGGCTGATCGGCATGCCCACCAGCACCTCGTGCGGGTAGCCATAAAACGCGCTGGCCGCCGGGTTGGCGTCCACCACCTGCTTGCGCGCCGGGTCAACCAGCAGCTTGACGGCGTTATTGGTTTCGAACATCGCCTGATAAAAGGCGCTGCCTTCTTCCAGCTTGAGCATGGCCGCTTTGCGTTCGCTGATGTCGGCCACATAGCCATACCACAGCACGCTGCCGTCCTCCAGCGCTTCCGGCATGGCGTGGGCTTCGCGCCATTCGGGCTGACCGGGCTGCAATTCCACGCGGAATTCATCGCGCCATGGCGCTTGCTGGCGCGCCGCCTGATGCAGGCCGCGATACAGGCGCAGGCGGTCATCCGGGTGCAGCACCCGGCATAGCGGACTGGCGTCTTCGCGCACGTCTTCCGGGCTGAGGCCAAATACTTCACGAATCGCCTCGCTGGCATAAGGCAGACTCAGCCGCTTGCCGTCCATATGCATCTGGCAGATCAGGCCTGGCGCCTGTTCGGATAATTTATGCAGCAGCTTGTCGCGCGCGCTCAAGCGCTCTTGGGCAAGAATTTGCGCGCTGATGTCGGTTTGCACACCAATATAGTGGGTGAGCTGCTGACGCTCGTCATACACCGGCGCAATGCTCAGCTCGTTCCAGAACAGCGAGCCGTCCTTGCGGTAATTGCGCAGCACGGTCTGACAGGATTTACCCGCGGCCATGGCCGTGCGCAAGGCGTCCAGCCCCGGCTGCTCGCGGTCGCCCTGATTGAGCATGCGGCAATTGCGCCCCAGCGCCTCGTCGCGCCGGTAGCCGGTGGTGCGCTCAAAAGCGTCGTTGACGTAGATAATCGGCTGATCGGGCTGGCGCACATCGCTGATGATGACGCCATTGCGCGCCGAATGCAGCGCCCGCTCCAGGAGCTTGAGCCAGTACAGGGTGTCTTTGTAGCGGGTAATGTCGGTGAGGGTGCCAATCACCCGTGACGGCGCGCCGTCACGGTCGCGGCTGACCACCTGGCTGCGCAGACCATACCAGCGCCACTGGCCATTGCCGGCGCGCAGGCGGATTTCGCTGCCGTGCGGGCGCAGTTCGTGGCTGCTGGCCGGCTGCTCACGTCCGGCCAGTACGGCAATGAAAGCAGGCAAGTCGTCCGGATGGACACGGGTTTCCCAGCCGGTAAGTTTATTACCCAGCTCGGCGGCGCTCACCCCCAGCAGCATGCGCCAGCGCGGCGAATACTGGATGCGCTGGCTGCGCGCGTGCCAATCCCACACCCCGGTGTCAGCGCCTTCCAGGGCAAACTGCCAGCGCCGTTCATTGGCGGACAGTTCCGCCACCAGCGCGCTGAGCAGCAGCGCCACCACCATCAGCGTGGCCATATAGCCCCACAGCAGCGCCAGGCCTTCGTGCACCGAGGGGCGATGAAACGGCCCCATGCCCTGCACCGTGCCCCAGGCCATCAGCGCCGACAACAGCAGCACCGCCAGCGAAGACAGCATCAACCCGGTGCGCACCGCCAGCCAGGACAGCAGCAGGAAGGGAATAAACACCAAGGGCAACAGCGCCGCGTGCGAGGGGGAATACAGCAGCAACTGGCCGATGATCAGCATGCCAGCCAGGCAGCCCAGCCCTTCCAATCGGCGGGTAGGTGATAATTCGTGCCACAACCGGGGCACAAAGGTCAGCAGCGGAATGCCCAGCAGCAAAGCCCCCACCGCATCGCCAGCCCACCAGATCAAAAAAATCTTGGGCAGTTGCGCCGGCTGCATGACGCCGGACAGCCACAGACTGAGTGTGCCCACCGAGGCCGAGGCCAGCATGCCGCCGCTGATGGCCAGCAGGTAGTGGTTCATGTCGCGGCGGGTGTCAAAGTGCAGGCTGGCGCCCACCCGGCGCAAGGCCCAGACAGTGAGCAAGGGGGCCAGGGTATTGCCACAGGCAATCGCCACCGACATCAGCGGTGTGCCGCCCGAGTCCAGGTTGATGGCCAGCGAGCCCAGCCAGACGCCAGGCCAGCGCGACAGCCCGCCGCGCCACAGCGCCGCCACCGCCACGCCCGTGGGCGGCCAGATCAGCGACACAAATGCGCCCAGATAGGGCACGGTCAGGCCCAACTGGCCGCTGGCAAAATACGCCAGCGCCAGGCCCAGCAACCAAAGCCAGGTGTGCAGCACGCCCTTCATGCGTTTGCCACCCTCTGGGGCAGCTTATGTCTTGCCGGATGGAAAACCAGCATCGTCAGCCACTCGTTAACAACAATCAGGCCGAGAGACTACCATTGTCGGGCGAGAGCGGGTAGCTACCCAAGGGTGTGGGTGACGGGTTTTGCGTGGGATTTTGGCATGGATCAAAAGACGGCGCGCCATGCAAAAAGCCCTGAACCAGTGTCCAGGGCTTGATGGGTGCGTCTTGGAGGCGGAGGCCGGAATCGAACCGGCGTGGACGGCTTTGCAGGCCGCTGCATAACCACTTTGCTACCCCGCCGAAGGCGTTGCAATTCGCAGTCAGGCTGCGCCTTGCGCGAAAACTGGAGCGGGAAACGAGGCTCGAACTCGCGACCTCAACCTTGGCAAGGTTGCGCTCTACCAACTGAGCTATTCCCGCAGATGCGGCGACGATGACAATTCTGGCGGCCCCAGGAAGGGATGGAGCGGGAAACGAGGCTCGAACTCGCGACCTCAACCTTGGCAAGGTTGCGCTCTACCAACTGAGCTATTCCCGCATCGCCAAACTTGTCGCATGCTGAAACATAAGAAACTGGAGCGGGAAACGAGGCTCGAACTCGCGACCTCAACCTTGGCAAGGTTGCGCTCTACCAACTGAGCTATTCCCGCGCTGTTGTTTCTTGCGTTACAGCAATCGCTGCAAGAGACTGCGCATTATAAGCAGGTTTTTTTTTGTGTCAACACTTCATTGCAATTTTTTTTCGCCGCGCAACTGCGCGCCAGCCATTTGCAGGTAATAAACCATTGACCATAAAGTCAAAATGGCGGCAATCACCATCAGGATGTTTCCGTACAGCGGCGTATCAAAACCCGGCCACAAGGGCTGCCAGTACAACAGCAGCAAAATGGCCAGCATTTGCGCGGCGGTTTTGAGCTTGCCGATATAGGCCACCGCCACACTGCGGCGCTCGCCAATTTGCGCCATCCACTCGCGCAATGCCGAAATGGTGATCTCGCGGCCAATGATCACCATCGCCAGCCAGGCCTGGGTGCGCTCCAGCTCCACCAGCAAAATCAGCGCGGCGGCGACAATCAGCTTGTCGGCCACCGGGTCAAGAAAAGCGCCAAAAGAAGAGGTTTGCCCCCACTTGCGCGCCAGATAACCATCCAGCCAGTCGGTGATGGCCGCCAGGGCAAAGATCAGCGCCGCCAGGCCATTGCGCATGGGTAGATGCAAAGAGGGGTCTGGCCAATAAAACAGCACGACAAACACCGGGATGAGGGCCACCCGCAACCAGGTGAGCAGAATGGGAACATTGAACGGCATGGGCGATCTGGCGCTTTTCCGCCGGCGGGCGGCGCGTCGGCAATAACAGTTTCGGGGAACAGCCGTCAGTGTAGCGCGACGGCCGGCGCGCCAGTGCAAGCAAGGGCGCAGGGTCACACAAGATTCATCCGGGCGGGCAGCGAGGCGCGCTGCGCTGCGTGTTGTGAGCCGCTCTGAGTCGCTGAGCGGCGCTCAGTGCAGCGCCTGGTGGATTTTTTCCGCCAGCGCCAGGCTGACGCCTTCCACCTGGGCCAACTCGGCCACACTGGCGGCCATAACCCCTTTCAGCCCGCCAAAACGGGTGAGCAGGCGTTGGCGGCGCTTGGGGCCCACGCCGGGGATGTCCTCCAGCCGCGACTGCGTGCGCGCCTTGGCGCGGCGGGCGCGGTGGCCGGTGATGGCAAAGCGGTGCGCCTCGTCGCGCAAGGTTTGAATCAAGTGCAACGCCGGATGATCTTTTGGCAATTGTAACGTTTTTTGTTCGCGCGGGAGAATCAGCGTTTCCAGCCCCGGCTTGCGCCCCTCGCCCTTGGCCACGCCAATGATGGGCAGCGACGACAAACCCAGCTCGTCCAGCACCGCCACCGCCACGCCCACCTGGCCCTTGCCGCCGTCGATCAGCAGCGCATCCGGCAGCTCGCCTTCACCGTCGGCCAGCTTGCTGTAGCGGCGGATGAGCGCGTCGCGCATCGCCGCGTAATCATCGCCTGGGGTAATGCCGCTGATGTTATAGCGCCGGTACTGGCTGGACTGCATGGCGCCGTGGTCGTACACCACGCAGGACGCCACCGTCGCCTCGCCCAGGGTGTGGCTGATGTCAAAACACTCCATGCGCTCGACGCCGGGCAGCGCCAGCGCCTCGGCCAGCGCGCTCAGCCGCTGGTGCTGGGTGGCCTTGGACAAGGCGCGCTGATCAATGGCCAGCCTGGCGTTTTTTTCTGACATCTCCAGCCACACCCGCCGCTCGCTATGCGTATGGTGAACCACCGTCAGGCGCTGCTCGGCCTGCGCCTGCAACACCGCCACCAAAGCCTCGTTGACCGGCTGGTTGACCAAAATCACCGGCGGCAGCGGCGCGCCCACGTAGTGCTGGGCCAAAAACGCCTCCAGCACCGCGCCGGCATCCATATCGGCGGCATGCTCAGGAAAATGGCTCTTGTCGCCCAGATGACGGCCGCCGCGAATCATCACCAGATTGACACAGGCCAGCCCTTGCGCCACCACGGCGGCAATCACGTCGCAATCCAGTTGCGAGGCGTTGCTGCTGACAAACTGGCGCTCTTGCACCCGCGCCAGCGCCTGAATCTGGTCGCGCAAGGTGGCCGCCTGCTCGAACGCCAGCGCCTCGGCCGCCGCCTGCATCTGCGCCGACAGATCATCAATCAGCTCGGAATGCTTGCCCAGCAAAAACGCCGCCGCGCGGCGCACATCGGCCTGATAGCTGGCGGCGTCGATCAGCCCGACGCACGGCGCTGAACAGCGCTTGATCTGGTGCAGCAAACACGGGCGCGAGCGGTTGGCGAATACGCTGTCTTCGCAGGTGCGCAGGCGGAACACCCGCTGCAACACCTGAATCGACTCGCGCACCGCGTAGCCATTCGGGTAGGGGCCAAAATACTGGTTGTGCCGGTTCAGCGCCCCCCGGTAATACGCCAGCTGCGGCCAGTCGTGACCGGACAGCATCAGGTAGGGATAGGATTTATCGTCGCGGAACAGAATATTGTATTTGGGGGCCAGCGCCTTGATCAGGTTGTTTTCCAGAATCAGCGCCTCGGCCTCAGAGCGCACCACCGTGGTTTCGATGGCGGCAATCTGGCGCACCATCAGCTGGATGCGCGGGCTGAGGTCGGTTTTCTGGAAATACGAACTGACCCGTTTTTTCAGGTCGATAGCCTTGCCGACGTACAACACCTGCGCGTCAGCGTCCAGCATGCGGTAAACACCCGGCAGATTGGGCAGGGTGTCCAGAATCGGTTTGGGGTCGAACATGGGCGGGCAATCCGGCGGGGGTGGGCGGCAATGCCCACAGCGGTTAACCGGGTATTGTGCGCCCTTGACCAAATTTTGCCAAGCAAGGATTTTTCGGTATAATAAGCCTTTGCCGCAAAGGAATTCCCATGCGCATCGTCCAGAAAGCCTACACCTTCGACGACGTCCTGCTCGTCCCCGCCCATTCCAGCATCCTGCCGCGCGACGTGAGCCTGGCCACCCAGCTGACCCGCAACATCCGCCTGAACCTGCCGCTGGTGTCCGCCGCCATGGACACCGTCACCGAAAGCCGCCTGGCCATCGCCCTGGCGCAGGAAGGCGGCATCGGCATCATCCACAAGAACATGTCGGCCGCCCGTCAAGCGGCGGAAGTCTCCAAGGTCAAGCGCCACGAGTCCGGCATCGTCAAGGATCCGATCACCATCAAGCCGGACATGACCGTCGGCGAGGTCATCCGCCTGGTGCGCGAGAAAAAAGTCTCCGGCCTGCCGGTGATCGAAAACGGCAAGGTGGTGGGCATTGTCACCAACCGCGACCTGCGCTTTGAATCGCGCCTGGACGCCCCGGTGCGCAGCATCATGACCCCGCGCGAGCGCCTGGTCACCGTCAAGGAAGGCGCCTCGCTGGACGAAGCGCGCGAGCTGATGCACGCCAACCGCCTGGAGCGCGTGCTGGTGATCAACGACGCCTTTGAACTCAAGGGCCTGATGACCGTCAAGGACATCGTCAAGACCAGCGAAAAACCGTTTGCCAACAAAGACGAGCAAGGCCGCCTGCGCGCGGGCGCCGCCGTCGGCGTGGGCGAAGGCACCGAAGAACGCGTGGCCCTGCTGGTGGAAGCCGGCGTGGACGTGATCGTGGTGGACACCGCCCACGGCCACAGCCAGGGCGTGCTGGACCGCGTGCGCTGGGTGAAGCAGAACTTCCCGCAAGTGGACGTGATCGGCGGCAATATTGCCACCGCCGCCGCCGCGCTGGCGCTGGTGGAAGCCGGCGCTGACGGCGTGAAAGTGGGCATCGGCCCCGGCTCGATCTGCACCACCCGCATCGTCGCCGGCGTGGGCGTGCCGCAGCTGACCGCCGTGCACAACGTCACCGAAGCGCTGAAGGGCACGGGCGTGCCGATGATCGCCGACGGCGGCATCCGCTTCTCTGGCGACATCGCCAAAGCCATCGCCGCTGGCGCCAACAGCGTGATGCTGGGCGGCCTGCTGGCCGGCACCGAAGAAGCGCCGGGCGAAATCGAGCTCTACCAAGGCCGCTCGTTCAAGAGCTACCGTGGCATGGGCTCGCTGGGCGCCATGCAGCAAGGCTCCAGCGACCGTTACTTCCAGGACAACGAAGCCAACGCCGACAAGCTGGTGCCGGAAGGCATCGAAGGCCGCGTGCCCTACAAGGGCTCGGCCATCGCCGTCATCCACCAACTGATGGGCGGCCTGCGCTCGTCCATGGGCTACTGCGGCTGCGCCACCATCGACAAGATGCGCGAAACCGCCGAGTTTGTGGAAATCACCTCCGCCGGCATGCGCGAATCGCATGTGCACGACGTGCAAATCACCAAAGAAGCGCCGAACTACCACGTTGACTGATGACGTGCGCGGCCTGGTGAGGCCCGACTGGACAAAAAAACCCGTCGCCAGAATTGGCGGCGGGTTTTTTATGAGCGGCGCGAACAGCAGGCGCAGTTGACGCGCGTTTTCATGCGCCAGGCGCGTTCTGTTTAGAAGACGTTGAGAAAACCGTCATTCCCGCGAAGGCGGGAATCCAGGGTTTTGATTTTTCAAGATTTTACTTTTGGAAAACGCGGTTTTACTGAATCAATCCGCACCCCCTTAGCAGCGCTTACAGCGACCAATCCACCGCATTCAAACGCTCAGCCAAACGCGCATCACCGCGCAACCACACCCGCAAACGCGCCAGCCAAGGTGCACGACGGTCAGCCGCCGGCGTAGCGCCAGGTGCGGCGCGCTGGGCGCGCGCTATTTGGGTAAGACTGGTTCGGGCAGTGGCAAGGTTGGGCATGATCAAATCCTGTCGGTCAGAAAAAGCCGTCTGTATGCATCTGGGTCGATGCTTGGTGCGGCGTAGCAACGAACCCAGCTTAGGGACAGACCATCCCGCTTGACCAGCGCAGAACTACCTAAGCCCGGCATGATGCTGGCAAATTCAGTATTCATACGGAGATAAAACTGTCGCAATTTGGCGACAGAGTGAGGGGGCATGGCCTGTGTGCCGTGTGTGACGCTTTGGGCCATCTCAAGTGTGGCTTGTACTCAGCGCTGCGCTCAGTGCAGCAAGACAAGGCAAGAAACGCGCACAGAGAAGTCAGGCGTGTTTGCTTGCCACAAAAGACAGAGGCCATCGCGACAGCGGTGGCGCTTGGCCACAACCCTCGCAACAGCCTCTGGATTTGGGTGGGGCGACAGGATAAAGCGCAGCAAAAATCAGAAACTCGGTTTTTGCATACTTCCCCAGACCCTCAGGTTCAGATCTGCCAATTCATCGAACTGGCCAGCTCGATCATGCGCTTGTCGCCCAGAATGATTTCCCGGAACTTTTCGTGCATTCTTGTGCTGTTGCTTTGGTCCTCCACCATGACCTTATAATGTGCTTCGCGGGAGGTGATGCCTTCTTCACTCAGAAATTTCTGGTAATAATCCTGAAGCTTGCCAAGATACTCGACCCTGCTTGCTTCTGAGTTCAGATTCTCAAACCAGGCTTTTCGCTCTGGTGTATTCAGGCTTTCACCTTCGCCGCACTCGGCATAAAGCGCTGGCATCATTGCGGCATACCATTTTGGAATGGCGCAAAACATTTTTACTTCTTCAAAGAGTCTGGCCTGCTCGGCAGCATCCGATGGCGCTGCCACTTGAGGCGCCATCGCTCGGCCTTGGTCAGAAATATTGACAGTGCTGAATGCAGACCGAGTATTTTCGCTCGCTAAAGCAGCGGTGGCAGCGGCTGGTTTTACGCTATTCTGACGAAAAGTTCGGCTGGCTTCAGAAATAGAAGACACGATGTTCAACATGGCGTAACGCTCCGAAAAGACCTTAGCTTGGATTCCAGTCAAATTGTGATGCCAAGGCAATCATCTGCCGGTCTCCCTGTATCAACTCCTTGAGTTGCTGGTGGATTTTTTCACTGAACTGAACATCGGCGATCATCTTCTGATGAAACACTTCTGGCGTATGAATGCCGTGTTCATCCAGCAAATTACGCCAATGCTGATTGAACATATTGGTGTACGCCACACGCTGGGCGTCTTTGCCATCAGAAAGAAAATCTTTGTTCAGCGTGACGTGGCCATCACCAAAACCATTCAGCAGTTTAGGCAGCTCACCACCTGACATCGGCAACACAGAAGCCAACCACGGTGGAATTTGATACATCTCGACCGGCCATTCGCTCGATGTGGCAGAAGAGCTGGCATGATGGGCATCCTCTTGCGCCAGCATGGCTTGGCCTTGTGCAGAAATACTGGATATTGTCGCCTTGGCTACCTCATTTTTTACTGGCGGCGGGTTGGTCAATGGCTTGGTTAAACTTGCTGATGCTGTTCCAGCAAGAACATAAATATTATTATGGATGCCCAGCATAAGAGCTCCTTGATAAAATATTTGCTTGGTGGATTTGCGATCAAATCGACCAGTTGATTGAGCTGGCCAGCTCAATCATGCGTTTGTCACCTAAAATAATTTCCCTGAACTGACTGTGCATGCGCTGGCTACTGACGGCATCACCTATCATGCGCTGATAGCGTTCTGCCTCAGAAGAGAACTTTTGCTCATCAACAAACTGGGCATAATAGCCATGCAGCTTTTCTTGAAACTCCAGCCGACTGTGTTGTTGCGTTGGGCTGAGCGAAGCCCACCATGACATTTTTTCAGGGCTATTTTGTGTGCCGCTCCACTCAGACCCACCTAATTCAGCATTCAGATAAGGCGCAGGATTCATCTCTGCCAGCCATTTGGGCACGGCGAACTGTGCTCTGGCTTCTTCTGCCAAGCGGGCTTGCTCGGCAGTCGCGTTTTGCTGTGTTGCCATGCGTGACTGCACCAGCATCGCCTGGCCTTGCTCAGAGATACTTGCGGTGCTGGCGGAAGGGGAGGACTGAGGAGTATGAGTCGAAGAGTCAGCAGCTGTGGGCTTGCTATGGCTGGTGCGTAGTGTCTGGCTGAGACTGGCCAGTGAGGAAATCATGTTGAGCATGATGCGTTCCTGTGTCAGGTTGAAGGGTTGTCGCCCACAAACTCCTCTGGGCGCTGTTGCATGTATACACACGCTTGGCCAGAACCACTGCGCAGGGTTTGATGAGCGATGCCAAAGCATCACCTGTTGCGTCTGAGGTTCAATTTAATCTTGCACTCAGCATATCAATGCAAGCAGGCAAAACCCATGGCGCAACAGGAGATGGACACAGAGTAAGAAGCAAAACAAGCCGTTGGCTAGCGCAGAACTACGCAAAATCGCTGCATGCAAGAAAATCCGGTATTTATACGGATGGGAAGTTGTGGCGATTTGCCCACATTGGCAACGCCGATATCGTCCGCGCCATATCTCAGCCGGTTTATGCTGGGCTGGCCTGCGCCGCCAGGTGCGCAAACAGCCGCGCCGCAGCAGGAGAAAGCTCGCCGTCGGCTTTGCGGCACAGATACAGCTGGTGTTCGGCCCAGCTTTCGTCCAGCGGCGTGGCGGTCAGGCGCAGGGCGTCCAGATAGGGCAGCGAGGCGGCGCGCGGCATGATGCCCACGCCCATGCCGGCGGCGATCATGGCGCACATGGCGTCAAAGCTGCCCACCTGCACTTGCATGGGCAGGCTGCGGCCCAATTCGGCGGCGGCGCGCAATAGCCGGCTGTGCAGGGTGCTGCCGGGCTTGAGGCCCACCATCGGGTGTTCCAGCGCCTGGGCAAAGCGCACGCGCGCGGCGTGGGCCAGCGGGTGGCCGGCGGGAGCAAGCAGGGCCAGTTGGTCGCGCCAGCACGGATGCAGCGCCACGCCGTCAAAGTCGCTCAGGTCGCTGACCACGCCAACATCGGCGACATTTTCCGCCACCGCCTGCGCCACCTCGCTGGACACATGTTCTTCCAATTCCACACGAATGCCCGGCCAGGCCTTGGCAAACTGCGCCAGCGCCGCCGGCAGGTATTCGACAATCGCCGAAATATTGGCGAACAAGCGCACATGGCCGCTCAGGCCTTCGCCATAGCTGCGCACCTCCCGCTCGATGCGCCGGGCTTCTTCCAGCAGGCCGCGCGAACGCTGCAACAGGGCCTGTCCGGCGGCGGTGGGGCGCACGCCACGGTTGTGCCGCTCCAGCAGCGGCGCGCCCAGCGCGGCCTCCAGGTCGGACAGCCGCTTGCTGGCGGCGGAGGGGGCCAGCCGGCAGCGCTCGGCGGCGCGGGCAATGCTGCCGCTTTCGGCGGCTGCGACAAAGACTTCCAGGTCGCGCCAGTCAAAACCAATGCGGGAATTCATCATGCGCACCAGAAAAACACTCAATACGCCGATTGTAGCGCCCGGCAAGGGCTGTTTGCCGCATTGCGCAGGGCGAAACGATTTTGTCCAGGACAAAACATTGACAAACTCAGGGGCTGATTCTATGTTGAATCGATTGCCGACCATTTGGCGCGCGCCTGGCGCATGCGCCGGGAGAACCGTCATGTTGCGTCCGCTGTATTGCCTTAGCGCGCTCTGGCTGGCCTTGAGCGCCGGCCTGGCTCAGGCCGCCGACTGCCCGCCGTTGCTCAAGCACCGCTTCACCACGCTGCAAGGCCAGCCGCTGGATTTGTGCGCGCAGCAGGACAAAGTAATTCTGGTGGTCAACA
Source organism: Rivihabitans pingtungensis (assembly GCF_003201855.1). Classification (GTDB taxonomy): domain Bacteria; phylum Pseudomonadota; class Gammaproteobacteria; order Burkholderiales; family Aquaspirillaceae; genus Rivihabitans; species Rivihabitans pingtungensis. The sequence goes on from NZ_QJKI01000007.1 coordinate 108,908, forward strand.
CCGCCAGCAAATGCGGCTACACCCGCCAGTTTGAGCCGCTGGAAGCGCTGTCGCGGCGCTGGCGCGATCAGGGTTTGTTGGTGATTGGCTTTCCCAGCAATGATTTTAACCAGGAGCTGGCCAGCAATCAGGAAGTGGCCGAGTTCTGCAAGCTGACCTATTTTGTTGACTTCCCGATGATCGAAAAGGCCAAGGTCAGCGGCGCGCAGGCCATGCCGTTTTATCGCCAGCTGGCGGCCGCCACCGGCCAGGCGCCGCGTTGGAACTTCCATAAATATGTGATTGCCCCCGGCGGCAAGCAGGTGTGGGCGTTTGCCTCTGAGGTCGAGCCAGATTCGCCGCAGCTGCTGAAAGTGATCCAGCCTTATTTACGCACGGCCGAGCGCCGCTGAGTTTTGATTTTTCTTCCCCCCGGAGACACGCCATGGGCGCACCCGAAACCCTGCCCGATGTACAAGGCATGCTGGCTGATTTTGGCTTCACCATCGATCAGGTGGGCGTCAAATCGGTGAAATTCCCCCTGCAAGTGGCCAGTGCCGACGGTGGCGCGCAAGCCACCGTGGCCACGCTGGATATGTATGTGGCGCTGCCGCCCACGCAAAAGGGCACGCATATGTCGCGCTTTCTTGAGCAATTGCACGCGCACCAAGGCCCGCTGGACGGGCGGGCGCTGCATGGCTTTGTGCGCGACATGGCGCAGCGGCTGAACGCGGAGTCCGCCGAAGTCAGCCTGCGCTTTCCGTATTTTGTGCGCAAAACCGCGCCGGTGTCTGGCGCGGTCAGCCTGCTGGACGTAGAAGCCGCCATGCGCGGCGAATGGCGCGCCGACCGTGGCTGGACGCTGACGCTGACCGTCACCACCCCGGTCACCAGCCTGTGCCCGTGCTCGAAAGAGATCTCCCGCTATGGCGCGCACAACCAGCGCTCGGCCATCACCCTGAGCGTGGAGCTGGCCGCCGACGCCGACATGAGCCTGGAGCATCTGGTGCGGGTGGCCGAGCATAGCGCCTCGTGCGAGCTGTTTGGCCTGCTCAAGCGCCCGGACGAAAAATGGGTGACTGAACGCGCCTACGACAACCCGAAGTTTGTGGAAGATCTGGTGCGCGACATCGCCCGCGCCCTGGTGGCCGACCCGCGCGTGCAGGCCTTTGTGGTGGAAAGCGAAAACTTCGAATCCATCCACAACCACTCCGCCTTCGCCCGCATCCGCCACCGTCGCTGAGCCGCCCCATGCCCCGCCGCGTGGCCAAAGCTGACTTGCCCAGCAAAATCTGCCCGGTCTGCCAACGCCCGTTCAGCTGGCGGCGCAAATGGGCGAAAGACTGGCCGCAGGTGAAGTATTGCAGCGAGCGCTGCCGGCGGGCGGGGTAGGCTGAGCCCCGCTCACCAAAGCCTGCTGGCCTTGTGGCACGGCCTCGCACTGGCTGCGCGCGCCCAGTCAGCAGGCGCAGCGCTGAGTGTGGTGAACAATACTTGGCGCTGCCCACCCTCAGCTCAGAACATAGTTGCGCCGTCTCACCGCTGCACCGCCCACTCCACCGCCTCCTCCAGTCGGTCATTCCCCCAGAACAATTCCCCCGCCACCCAGAAGCTGGGCGCGCCGAACAGGCCGCGCGCTTCGGCTTGGTGAATGCGTGCACGCAGCGCTTGGCCCACCGCCGGCTGGGCGGCGTCGGCGCGGGCGCGGTGCGGAGCCAGGCCGCTGACCGTCAGCGCGCGGTCGATCGCCTCGGGCGCGGCGGGGTCTGCGCCCTCGACAAACTGCGCGCGCAGCATGGCCTGGCAAAAGTCGGGCAGCCAGTCGGCGTCGGCATGGCGCACTGCCAGGCGGGTGGCCAGCACCGCCGGTTGCGGAAAGCGCGCCGGCTGGCAAAACGCCAGGCCGTATTTTAGAGCCGCTCACAAAACCCAGCGAAGCGGTCCTGGCTAGGCGTGTGACCGCAGACAGTACAACAAGTACGGCAAGGTCACACAACAACGCCAGGAGGGTTTTGTGCGCGGCTCTTGTCAGACTGGCGGGCCAGGTCGCGCCACGATACGCCTGCTTGGCCGGGTGTTCGGCAAATGGCGTGCTGGCCCAGCCCAGACGCTGAAAAATCGGCCCCAGCAAAAACGGCCGCCAGACCACCGCCAGGCCGTGCTCAGCAGCCAGCGCCGGCAGGCGGGCGGCGGCCAGATAGCTGTAGGGGCTGGCCAAGTCGAACCAGAATTCCAATGGGGTGACGGGTGCTTGAAGCATGGGGTTCAGCCTGCGGAGCGGATGTTTTCGCATGCGCGCCACGCATGCGAAGCGCGCAAAAAACCCGTTTGAAGCGGGCGCGCCGGCTGGTTACAGTGGGGGCGTGATGATGTTGCTGGAGTGTGTGTCATGTCTGTTCCGCTTGCCCTGAGCTTTCCGGCCGCAGATGGCTATGTGTTGCACGGCCATGTCTGGGCGCACGCCCAGCCGTGCGCCAGCCGGCCGGTGGTGATCGTCAACCCGGCCACGGCGGTGCTCAGCCGTTATTACGCGCGCTTTGCCGCCTATCTGCACGCCGCTGGCTGCGAGGTGCTGACTTATGATTATCGCGGCATTGGCGGCTCGCGCCCAGCCCGCTTGCGCGGCTTTCGCGCCGGCTGGATCGAGTGGGGCAGCCTGGATTTTGAAGGCGCCTTGCGTGAAGTGCAGCGGCGTTTTGCCGGGCAGCCGATTTTGGTGGCGGCGCACAGCGCCGGCGGCCTGGCGCTGGGGCTGGCGCCGTCCAATCATCTGGTGACGCGGGCGTTCACCATGGGCGCACAGTTTGCCCATTGGCGCGATTATGCGCCGGGCCAGCGGCTGGGCATGTGGTGGAAGTGGCATGTGCTGATGCCGGCGCTGACCGCGTGTTTGGGGTATTTTCCGGGGCGGCGGTTGGGCTGGATGGAGGATGCGCCGGCCGGGGTGGTGGAGGACTGGACGGCGCGGGCGCCGCGTTTTGAGGCGGTGGCGCGGCGCGGCGGCGAGCGGGTGACGGCGCGCATGCGCGCGCAGTGGCTCACCCAATGTGCGCAGCCGCGCGCCGATTTGCTGGCCTTGTCGATCAGCGATGATCCCTTTGCCGGCGACGCCGCCATCGAGCGCTTGCTGGCCTATTTTACCGGCTGCCGACGCTGGCGGCTGCATGTGCGCCCGGCGCAGATCGGCGTGCCGGCCATCGGCCATTTTGCGTTTTTTCATGATCGCTTTGCCGACACGCTGTGGCCGATTGCCCGCGACTGGCTATTGCATGGCGCTTGCCCGCCAGGTTTTACGGCAACGCCCTGGCCGGGCGAAACGCCGCCCGCGCTCAGTCGCTCGCCAGCGCCTGCAATGTGCGCCGCGTCTGCGCCGCCTGGCTAAGCACCCATTCCACCGCCTGTGCCACCGCCAGGCTGGGCGGCTCGGCGGCGCGCAATAGCGCGTAGCGATGACGGCAAACCGGGCCAGCCGGCGCCGGGATGCGGCGCAGACGGCCATTGGCCAGCAAGGGGGCCAGCAGCGGCAGCCGGCCCAGCGCCAGGCCCTGGCCGGCCAGCGCGGCGTGAATCAGCTGGTCGTATTGATTGAAATGCAGCATGCGCGGCGCCACGCGCCAACCCTGCGCCGCCAGCCAATGCGGCCAGGACAGCCAGGGGTGGGCCGGGCTGTCGAAGGTCAGCAAGGTGGCGTCGGCTAACGCGGCTGGCTGGCTGAGCGCGGCGGGGCCGTGCTGGGGGCTGGCCACCACGGCCAGGGTTTCGTCAAACAGCGGCAGCGCGTCGGCCGGCAAGGCGTCTGCGGCGTCGTAGCGGATGGCCAGATCCACCCCGGCGGCGCGCGGCTCGCGCTTGCGGTTGTCGGCCAGCAGGCGCATGTCCAGCTGCGGGTGCGCGGCCTGCCAGTCGCCCAGCCGTGGCAACAGCCACAGGCCAATCACGCCAATGCTGGCGCTGACGGTGATTTGCCGGGCGGCGTCGTCGCGCAGCGCCGCCACCCCGTCTTGCCAGGCGCGCAGGGCGGCTTCGGCGCTGAGCAACAGCCGCGCGCCGGCATCGGTCAGCCGCAGCGCGCGGTGTTCGCGCAGAAACAAGGGCTGGCCGACGGCGGCTTCCAGCTGGCGGATTTGCCGGCTGACGGCGGATTGGCTCAGACACAGCGCCTGAGCGGCGCGGGTCATGCTCAGTGTGCGCCCAACCATGACAAAACCGGGCAAGACATCCAGTGGGGGCAGGCGTTCGGGCATGGAGGGTGACCAGCAGGAGAATGGCAGGAGATTGTGCCATATGGCAGGCATGGGCAAAGGTTCGGATTTTCTGAACAAACCTGCGCAAAATCCTCGCTATCTTGATCTGGGCGGCGCACCTAAAATCCAGTGCAGATCATCAATTCAACCCGGTTTGCTCTTGGTCGGATCCCTTGAAGCAAGCCTGTACTGGAGTCTGTGCCATGTCCTCTTTCATCAGCCGAGAAGTCGAGCATCTTGTCCCTGGCCAGCCGGCCTCTGATGGCGCCGGGGTGCGCTTGTTGCGTGTACTCAGCGGCGCGGGCTGGCAGCGCCGGCTCGACCCCTTCCTGATGCTGGACGAGTTTCGCTCGGATCAGCCGGGGGATTATCTGGCCGGCTTTCCCGAGCACCCGCACCGGGGATTTCAGACCGTCACCTATATGCTGGCCGGACGTATGCGCCACCGCGACAGTGTTGGTCACGAAGGGGTGATTGGTCCGGGGGCGGTGCAGTGGATGAACGCCGGGCGCGGCATCCTGCATTCAGAAATGCCCGAGCAGCAGCATGGGCTGATGCATGGCTTTCAGCTGTGGATCAACCTGCCGGCCAGCCGCAAGCTGAGCGCGCCGGCGTACCGCGAGTTGGAGGCGGATCAAATTCCCGAGCTGCGCACCGCCAGTGGCAGCCTGATCCGGGTGATTGCCGGGCAGTTGGACGGTGTGGATGGGGCGATTCAAGAGGCAGATACCGAGCCGCAGTATTGGGATGTACGCCTGCCGGCCGGCGCTTGCGAATACCTGGCGCTGCCGCCTGGCCATCACGCGGCGGTGTATGTCTACGCGGGCGAGGCGCAGTTGGGTGAGCAAGCCCACCAGACCGCGGCGCGCACGCTGGCAGTGCTCAGCCAGACCGAAGGCAGCCACGGGGTGATTGTCCGTGCAACACAGGCGGCGCGCCTTTTGGTGCTGGCCGGGCGGCCGCTTCACCAGCCGATTGCCCAGTGGGGACCGTTTGTGATGAACACTCGCGCCGAGATTGAGCAGGCGATTGCCGATATGCGGGCTGGCACGCTGGCGTGATCTGCCATCCGCCTGCACGACAGGGCGAACGATATGGATGGGCTTTGACTTGCCGCAAGAGCTGGCACAGAATGACTATGCCAGAATACTTCATGTTTCCATGTCATCCGCCCTGCGGAGGAGTCTTACAATGCTGTTTCAATCGAACCTGCTCGGACAAGTCACTGTTGATGAAAACACCGTCCTGAATTTCCCGAATGGGCTGCCAGGGTTCGAATCCTGCCAGCGCTTCAAGCTGTTCCATGAAGAATCCGACACCCCGCGCGTGTTCTGGATGCAGTCGCTGGACGACGCCGACGTGCTGTTCAGCGTGGTGACGCCGGAAGAGTTTGGCGTGCGCTACGAAGTCGAGCTCAGCGCCGAACAAGTGGATGCGCTGCAACTGGCCAAGCCGGAAGACGCCGCCGTGCTGGTGATGATCTACAAGGGCAACCAGGAGATTGACGCCAACACCCACCCGCTGCTGAAATCGCTGAGCGCCAATCTGCGCAACCCGCTGGTGATCAACACTGAAACCCTTCGGGGGGTGCAGATCTGTCAGCTGGAATGCGACATGCTGCTGCACAACCGCAAGGCAGGCGAGTGAGTCCGCAGCCACAGTAACCACAACAACGCCACGCTATCTGCGTGGCGTTGTTGTGTGCAGGCCAGAATGCGGAGCCATGCCGGATTGACCCTGTCAAAGCAGCGGATTAAAATCCTAACAAATTACTCGGGTATTATTGCCTGCCCCTCACCGACCCGCAAAGGATTCAGCATGTCCGCCAATATTCAAGACGTCATCAAGCAACAAGTCACCGACAACCCGGTGCTCCTGTACATGAAGGGCTCGGCCCAGTTTCCGCAGTGCGGTTTTTCGGCGCGCGCCGTGCAGCTGCTGAAAACCTGTGGCGTCAGCAAACTGGCCACCGTGGATGTGCTGCAAGACCCGGACATCCGCCAGGGCATCAAAGAGTTCTCCAATTGGCCGACCATTCCGCAGCTGTACATCAACGGCGAATTCATCGGCGGCTCGGACATCATGGCGCAGATGTATGAGTCTGGTGAGCTGCAAGAGCTGCTGGCCAAAGTCGCCTGAGTGTAGTGTGTTGATGTTGTTGTCCACGCCCCGCCTGTCGGGGCGTTGTCATGTCCGTGCCGTGCGGGGTGTGTCAAACTGGCATGCATCTTTTTTTCGGGCCAGAGACCATGCGTAACCTTGTTTGCCTGTGGCGATTGAGCTGGATTGGGATGATTTTTGCGCTGACGCCAGCCTGGGCCGCCGACGTTGGCCCGCACCCGCTGGTGCGTCTGGCTGTCTCGGAATGGCCTCCCTTTACCGGCGAGCACCTGCCGGGCAATGGTATTGGTACGGATACCCTGCGCCAGATGCTCGGGCGGGCTGGTTATCAGCTGGAGCTGGTCTGGCTGCCATGGACACGGGCGGTGCGCGATGGCTCGGGCATGGACAGCAAGCTGGATGGGTATTTTCCGGAATACACCACGGCGGATACCCGTCGGCGTTGTCAGTTGAGCGCACCGATCGGCATGAGTGTGCTGGGCCTGGCGCACCAGGCAGCGCAGCCGGTGAACTGGACCCACATGGCGGATCTGGGCCGTTACCGGGTGGGCGTAGTCAATGGCTATGTCAACACGGATGCCTTTGATGCCGCCGTCAGCGCCGGCATATTGCGGGTGGATGGCGCCAGCAGCGATGAGAGCAATCTGCGCAAGTTATTGCGCGAGCGCATCGACGTGGCGGTGATTGATCGTGAGGTCATGGGCTATCTGCTGGCCGAGCCGGCCTTGCGCAATCAGGCCGGACAGTTGGCGTTTCATCCGCACTGGCTGGGCGAGCTGCCCTTGCGGGTGTGCTTTCGCCACGGCGCGCGTCTGCAACCCATCCTGGCCGCCATGCAGGCGCACCGCCTGCCAGCCGCCCAGTTACGCGCCGGTCAGCGTGACTATCTGCGCCAGCTGGCTGAGCAACGCTGAGCCCGATGCACCATATTGCAATGCAATATCAGAAAAGCTTTCCCCGCCGGATTTAAACGTTTATTTTATCTCCGCGTCGTCGATGATGCGACGCCTGGCCCGCCATCCCGGCAGGCCAGGGACGCAGGGCGCCAAGACGCCCGCGCCGCCTGTCTTCAACACGAGGAGATCTCATGCAACGCAATCCGCTCGCCCGCGCCTGCGCGCTGGCCATGGCGCTGGGCGCCGCCCCGGTGCTGGCTGCGCCGGTATATTTTTTCGGTGACAGCCTGACCGACACTGGCGCATTTCAAGGCCTGGCCAATGGCTCGGCCACCTTGGCCACCGGCACACGCTGGACCTACGACAACGCGCCGTTTTACGCCGACGTGCTGGCCCGCGCCCTGGGAGGCGCCGCCGTGGCCAATAATCCACTGAACCCGGCCACCTCATCACAGGGCAATAACTACGCCCAGGGCGGCGCGCGCTCCAGCGTGCAGTCCAGCAACACCGGACCGTGGAGCACCGCTGGCGCCGGGGGATTTCCGCCGGCCGACCCACGCTCGGCCAGCAATCTGGCTGTACAGGATTTGCCCGACCAAGTGGGGTTTTATCTGTCAGCGCGCAATGGCCGCGCCGACAGCGCCGCCTGGCATGTGCTGTGGAGTGGCGGCAATGACATCCCCGCCGCGCTGGAAACCAGTGCCGTCAGTGGCAGCGCCGCAGGTGTGGCCCAGGTCAGCAGTGACGCCAGCAGTCTGCTGGGTCAGGTACAGCGCCTGCGAGTGGCTGGGGCCGAGCGCTTTATTGTGCCCAACCTGCCCGCCTTTGGCCTGACCCCGGCCACGGTATCGTCCACCGTGCTGGCGGTAATCAACGCCCAGCCCACCCTGGCGGCCATTCCGTCCAGCACCAAGCTGGCGGCCATTGGCGCAGCACAACAGGTGCTGTCCAGCGCCGCCACGCCCGACGCGGCCAGCCAGCAAGCGCTACGCCGCAAAGCGCTCAATGCCGCCGAAAGTGTGCTGGGGCTGCCGGCCAATACCCTGGTGAACCAATACGAGGGCAGCAATGGCGTGCAAAGCAGCGTGAATTCGCTGGCCACGCTGTTTAATGGCACGGTCAATCTGGGACTGAGCCAGACCGGGGTGAATCTGGTGCGGCTGGATGTGGCTGGCCTGCTGAATGAAATCATCGCCGACCCGCTACGCTACGGCTTTGACAATATCACCGGCTCGGCCTGCCCGGCCGGTGTGTCGTCGCTGGCGTGTTTTTCGAACACACCGGGCTTTAACGCCAATTTGCGCTATTTGTTTGCCGATGACCGCCACCCCTCGCCGCAGGCGCAGCAGATGATTGGCGACTATGCCGTGGCGACACTGGCCGCGCCGTATTACGCTGCGGCACTACCGGCAGCGGCAGAATCCGCCAGCGCCGGGCTGTATACCACGCTGGAGCAACGCCACCGCCTGGCGCGGCAAGCCCCGCAAACCGTGGGCACGGTCAGCGCCTTTGCCCAATACGGCTACCAGCCGTTTGCCGCCAAGGGCGCAGGCGGACTGGACGGCGGCGGTCAGCAACACGCCTATACCGTGGGGGTGGAAACCCAGCTGCGCGCCGAAACGCGATTGGGCCTGGCGCTGGGCTATCAGCAAGGCACGCTGGACAGCGGCGCCAACAGTGATTTTCGCTTTCGCCAGCAACGCCTGGCCGCTTACGCCAGCCAGCAGTGGGGCGAATTCTCACTGGCGGCAGATGCGTTTATCGCCAGCAATGCCTATCGCTCAGTGCGCCGCAGCTTTGCCTTGGGCGCGGTCAGCCGTAGCGAGAGCGGGGAAACCGACGGTGAACAAACCGGTCTGCGTGTGAGCGGCCGTTATCACTGGCAATACGGCGACTGGACGCTCAGCCCGATGCTGGGCCTGGCTTATGAAAACATCCGGGTGAATGGCTACGGTGAAACCGGCGACAACAGCACCGCCATGCGCTTTGGCAGCCAGAAGCAGGCTGGCTGGCAAGCCCGGCTGGGCGTGGACGTGGCCACCCGCCTGGGCCGCTGGCTGCCGTATGCCAGCGCCGAATGGGTGCAGCGTCTGTCCACCCGTCAGGCTACGCTGGACGCAGCCATCAAGAGCCAGCCAGGCCAGTTCAGCACCGAGCTGGCCCGCCCGGAACGCAGTTGGGGACAGCTGCGCCTGGGCAGCCAGGTGGAACTGGTCAAAGGCCTGATGGGTAATATTGAGGCCTACAGCAGCGTGGCGCGCAACAGCGGCCGGCAATGGGGGGTACAACTGGGGGTAAGCCACGACTTTTGAGCGGAAGTCGGGGCCCTATCCCGATCAAGCGACACCCCCTCTCACAGGGGCGGGCACAACCCACCCGCCCCTGTGCCATGCCTTTCCCGCACCCGACGCACAGCCATATATCAGGGTCAGGATCACTCCGTGTCCACCAATCACACACGCCCCGGCGTTCAAAGTATCCACGGCCCATCTCCCAGCCGTTTAGCGTGGCCCAGCAGAGACAACGAAGCGAGTCCTGACCAGGAAGGTGAGCGGGATTTTGTGAGTGATGCGAAAGCCGGCGCCACAATCCGGAACCCCTGCCAGCCAGCCCTTACCCACCTCGGCGCTGCAGATCAACAAGTGCTAATGATATTGCCATGCACTATTGCAGCATGTGGCCATTCCGGGTAACTTCGCCAAGTCGTTTCATCACAAAATAGAGGAGCCAGACCGCATGAAACTGGAAACCATCGCCGTCCACGGCGGCTATACCCCCGACCCGACCACCAAGGCCGTGGCCGTGCCGGTGTACCAGACCGCCAGCTACGCCTTCGACAGCGCCCAACACGGCGCCGACCTGTTCGACCTGAAGGTACAGGGCAATATCTACACCCGCATCATGAACCCGACCACCGACGTGCTGGAAAAGCGCGTGGCCGAGCTGGAAGGCGGGATTGCCGGGCTGGCGCTGGCCTCGGGCATGGCGGCCATTCTGTATTCGATCCAGACCATCGCCGAATCGGGCGACAATATCATCGCCACCAGCACCCTGTATGGCGGCACCTATAATCTGTTTGCCCACACCCTGCCGCAGCTGGGCATCGAAGTGCGTTTTGTCGATTACCGCGACCCGCAGGCGGTAAGCGCGCTGGTCGATGCCCGCACCAAGGCAGTGTACTGTGAATCGGTGGGCAATCCGCTGGGCAATGTGGTGGACTTTGCCGCCTTTGCCGACGTGGCCCACGCCGCTGGCGTGCCGCTGATTGTGGACAACACCGTACCCTCGCCGTATCTGTGCCGCCCGTTCGAACACGGCGCCGACATCGTGGTGCATTCGCTGACCAAATACCTGGGCGGCCACGGCAACAGCATCGGCGGCATCATTGTCGATTCGGGCAAATTCCCCTGGGGCGAGCACAAAGAGCGCTTTGCCCGCCTGAATACCCCGGATGTCAGCTACCACGGCGTCAACTACGTTGAAGCACTCGGCCCGGCCGCCTACATCGCCCGCGCCCGCGTGGTGCCGCTGCGCAATATGGGCGCGACCATTTCGCCGTTCAACAGCTTTTTGATCCTGCAAGGCATCGAAACCCTGGCGCTGCGCATGGACCGCATCTGCGAAAACGCCCAGCGCGTGGCCGAACACCTGGCCAGCCACCCGGCTGTGAGCTGGGTGGAATACGCCGGCCTGGCCGACAACGCCAGCAAGCCGCTGGTGGACAAATACATGGGCGGCCGCGCCTCTGGCATCTTATCGTTTGGCGTGAAATCCGGCCGCGAAGGCGGCGCGCGCTTCCTGGATGCGCTCAAGCTGGTGACCCGCCTGGTCAATATCGGCGACGCCAAGAGCCTGGCCACCCACCCGGCCAGCACCACCCACCGCCAGCTGAACGACGAAGAACTGGCCAAGGCCGGCGTCAAGCCGGACATGGTGCGCCTGTCGATTGGCATTGAGCACATCGACGATATTCTGGCCGACATCGAGCAGGCGCTGGCGGCTGCGTAAAAGCCTGGCGTGACTCTCCCCGCCCAAAAACCGCCATACAGCGTGCCCGTATGGCGGTTTTTCTTAGCGTCACTAAGCCGCACTCCCGCCAGAAAAAAAGCCCTGCGAAATTCGCAGGGCTTTTTCATGGCTGACGCCGGCAGCAGCCGGCGTGCGCACCAGGCTTACAGCATGCCCTTTTCTTTCAGCAGGGCCACCAGGGTGCTGCCCAGTTCGGCCGGGCTGCGGGTGTAGCGGATGCCGGCTTTTTCGAACGCGGCAAACTTTTCTTCAGCGGTGCCCTTGCCGCCGGAGATGATGGCGCCTGCGTGGCCCATGCGCTTGCCCTTCGGCGCGGTCACGCCAGCGATGTAACCAACAATCGGCTTGGTCACATTGGACTTGGCGAACTCGGCAGCTTCTTCTTCGGCGGTGCCGCCGATTTCACCGATCATGATGATGGCTTCGGTTTCCGGGTCGTTCTGGAACAGTTCCAGTGCGTCGATGTGGCTGGTGCCCGGAATCGGGTCGCCGCCAATGCCGATGCAAGTGGATTGGCCCAGGCCAGCGGCGGTGGTTTGCGCCACGGCTTCGTAGGTCAGGGTGCCGGAGCGGGACACGATGCCGATCTTGCCCGGTTTGTGGATGTGGCCCGGCATGATGCCGATCTTGCACTCGCCCGGAGTGATAATGCCAGGGCAGTTCGGGCCGATCAGGCGCACGCCGCCGGTTTGCTCGATGTAGCGCTTGGCCTTGAGCATGTCCAGGGTCGGCACGCCTTCGGTGATGGTGACGATCAGCTTGATGCCGGCGTCCACGGCTTCAACGATGGAATCCAGCACGAACGGGGCCGGCACGTAGATCACCGAGGCGTCGGCCTGGGTTTCGCGCACGGCTTCTTTCATGGTGTTGAACACCGGCAGGCCCAGATGCTGGCTGCCGCCCTTGCCCGGGGTCACGCCGCCCACAACCTGGGTGCCGTAGGCCAGAGCCTGTTCGGAGTGGAAGGTGCCGTTCTTGCCGGTAAAGCCTTGAACGAGGACTTTGGTGTTCTTGTTAACGAGTACGCTCATTTGTAACCTCAAAACTGGGTGTCAGGCGTGTCAACGGAGGAGGAGGCGGTAGCCGGCGCACGCCCGTCGCCGTCGGCCTCGCTCCACATCAGGCGTTGACGGCGGCGACGATTTTCTCGGCGGCGTCGTTCAGGCCCTGGGCGGCGGTCAGCTTCAGACCGGACTCGTCCAGCAGCTTGGCGCCGGCTTCGGCGTTGTTGCCTTCCAGGCGCACCACCACCGGCACGGTGACGTTGACTTCCTTGACGGCGGCGATGATGGCCTCGGCGATCATGTCGCAGCGCACGATGCCGCCGAAGATGTTGATCAGCACGCCTTGCACCGACGGATCAGCCAGGATCAGCTTGAAGGCTTCGATCACGCGCTCCTTGGTGGCGCCGCCGCCCACGTCCAGGAAGTTGGCCGGTTGGCCGCCCTTGAGCTTGATGATGTCCATGGTGGCCATGGCCAGACCGGCGCCGTTCACCATGCAGCCGATATTGCCTTCCAGCGCCACGTAGTTGAGGTCGAATTCGCTGGCCTTCAGCTCGCGCTCGTTTTCTTGCGACTTGTCGCGCAGCGCGGCCACGGCCGGCAGGCGGTACAGGGCGTTGGAGTCGATGCCAACCTTGGCGTCCACGCAGGCCAGGCTGCCGTCGCCACGGATGGCCAGCGGGTTGATTTCGAACAGGGCGAAGTCGTTTTCGACGAAGGCTTGGTAAGCGCCGGTCATCAGCTTGACGAATTCGTTGATTTGCTTGCCTTCCAGGCCCAGCTGGAACGCCACGTCACGCGCCTGGAACGGCAGCAGGCCGACCAGCGGATCCACGGTGACTTTCAGGATTTTTTCCGGGGTGTTGTGCGCCACTTCTTCGATTTCCACGCCGCCTTCGGTGGAAGCCATGAAGGTCACGCGGCGGGAGGAACGGTCCACCACGGCGCCCAGGTACAGTTCGCGCTGCACCGGGTACATGTCTTCACACACCAGCACGCTGTTCACCGGCTGGCCATTGGCGTCGGTCTGGTAGGTCACCAGGTTCTTGCCGATCAGGCTGGCAGCCAGGTCAGCGGCTTCCTCGCGGCTCTTCACCACCTTCACGCCACCGGCCTTGCCGCGGCCGCCGGCATGCACCTGGGCCTTGATCACGGCAAACTTGCCGCCCAGCTTGTCGAAAGCAGCGGCTGCTTCTTCGCCGTTGGTGGCGAGGACGCCTTGTTGCACCGGCAGGCCGTATTTGGCCAGCAATTCTTTTGCTTGGTATTCGTGCAGGTTCATGTGTCTGTCTCTCTTTTTTCAGGGGCGAGGCGTGAGGCGCGCCGGGGTTGGCGGCGCGCCTCACTGAAAAATCATCAGCCGTGCAGGGCGCGCTTGTCAGCGGCCAGGCAGGCTTCGTGCACCACTTCCGACAGGCTCGGGTGGGCATGGACGATGCGGGCGATGTCTTCGCTGCTGGCGGAGAATTCCATGGCGGCCACGGCTTCGGCGACCAGTTCGGAAGCCATCGGGCCGATGATGTGCACGCCCAGGATGCGGTCGGTCTTGGCGCAGGCCAGCACCTTCACCGTGCCTTGGGTCATGCCCAGGCCCAGCGCGCGGCCGTTGGCGGCAAAGCCGGACGTGCCTTTTTTGTAGTCCACGCCGTCGGCCTTGAGCTGTTGCTCGGTCTTGCCCACCCAGGCGATTTCCGGGTGGGTGTAGATCACCCACGGAATGGTGTTGAAGTCCAGGTGCGGCTTTTGCCCGGCAATGCGCTCGGCCACGGCCACGCCTTCATCGCTGGCCTTATGCGCCAGCATCGGGCCGCGCACCACGTCGCCAATGGCCCAGACATTGGGCAGATTGGTGTGGCAGTGGTCGTCCACCACGATAAAGCCGCGCTCGTCGATTTGCAGGCCCACGCCTTCGGCGTTCAGGCCAGCGGTGTTGGGCACGCGGCCGATGGCGACAATCAGCTTGTCCACCACCAGCTCTTGCGCTTGGCCGTTGAGTTCGTACTTGACGGTGACGGCGTCGGCGCCGTTTTCAATCGCGCCGATTTTCACGCCATTGTGGATCACCAGGCCGGTGTCCTTGGTCAGGTATTTGTGCGCTTCTTTGGCGATTTGCTCGTCCACGGCGGCCAGGAAGGTCGGCATGGCTTCCAGCACGGTGACTTCAGCGCCCAGGCGCTTCCACACACTGCCCATTTCCAGGCCGATCACGCCCGCGCCAATCACGCCCAGGCGGGCCGGCACCTCGGTCATGGCCAGCGCGCCAGCGTTGTCCAGCACGCGCACATTGTCCACTTCCACGCCCGGCAGCGGACGCGGGTTGGAGCCGGTGGCGACGATGACGTGGGTGGCTTCGATTTGCTGGGTTTCGCCGCCGTCAGTGACTTCGATCAGCCATTTTTCGTTCTGGCGACCCACCAGCTTGCCCAGACCGTGCACATTGGCGACTTTGTTCTTTTTGAACAAAAAGGCAATGCCGCCCGCGTTTTTGGTGATGATGCCGTCCTTGCGTTCGAGCATCTTGGCGATGTCGATCTTCGGGTTTTCGGCGGTGATGCCGTGGGCGGCAAAGTCGTGCTGGATGGCGTGGTAGTTTTCCGAGGATTGCAGCAGCGCCTTGGACGGGATGCAGCCCACGTTCAGGCAGGTGCCGCCCAGGCTGGGTTTGCCTTGCGGGTTCTTGAAGGCGTCGATGCAGACGGTGTTAAAGCCCAGTTGGGCGGCGCGGATGGCGGCAACATAGCCGCCGGGGCCGCCGCCGATCACGGCGACGTCAAAGCTTTGGCTCATTCGGTGTGCTCCTGGTATGCAGGCTTGTGGCCTGGCTCCGGATATGGCAACGGCGCGCTCGGCCCGGACAGGGCCAGCGCGCCGCAACGCGGATGATTACAGGTCGAGGATCAGGCGGGCCGGATCTTCAATGGCTTCCTTGATGGCCACCAGGCTCAGCACGGCTTCGCGGCCGTCGATGATGCGGTGGTCGTAGGATTGCGCCAGGTACATCATCGGGCGAGCCACGATCTGGCCGTTTTCCACCACAGCGCGCTCCTTGGTGGAGTGCATGCCGAGGATGGCGGATTGCGGCGGGTTGATGATCGGGGTGGACATCATCGAGCCAAAGGTGCCGCCGTTGGAGATGGTGTAGGTGCCGCCAGTCAGCTCGTCCAGGCCCAGCTTGCCTTCTTGGGCGCGCTTGCCAAAGTCAGCGATTTGCTTCTCGATGTCGGCCAGGCTCAGCAGGTCGGCGTTGCGGATCACCGGCACCACCAGGCCACGCGGGCTGCCCACGGCCACGCCGATGTCAAAGTAGCCGTGGTACACGATGTCGGTGCCGTCCACCGAGGCGTTGATGATCGGGTACTTTTTCAGGGCGTGCACGGCGGCCTTCACAAAGAAGCCCATAAAGCCCAGCTTGACGCCGTGGGCCTTTTCGAACTTGTCTTTGTACAGGTTGCGCAGGTCCATCAACGGCTTCATGTTGACTTCGTTGAAGGTGGTCAGGATGGCGTTGGTCTGTTGCGACTGCACCAGACGCTCGGCCACCACCTTGCGCAGGCGGGTCATCGGCACGCGTTGTTCCGGACGGTCGCCGACCGGCAGGGCGACAACCGGGGCAGCGGCGGGCTTGGCCGGGGCGGCAGCCGGCTTGGCGGCGGCAGCGGCGACGTCTTCTTTCAGCACGCGGCCATCGCGGCCGGAGCCTGCCACGCCAGCCAGATCCACGCCGGTTTCAGCGGCCAGTTTCTTGGCGGCCGGCATGGCCAGGGTTTCGCCATCAGCGCGCGGCGCCACGGCAGTGCCAAAGCCAATCGCGTTGGCCGGCACGCCGACTTCGGCGGCAACAGTTTGCACTGCTGCGGCGGCGCTGGCGGCGGTGTCGATCTTGCCGATCACCTGTTGGCTGGTGACGGTGTCGCCCACGGCCACGGTCAGTTCAACCAGCACGCCGGCTTGCGGGGCCGGCAGTTCCAGCATGATCTTGTCGGTTTCGATGTCGGCCAGGTTTTCATCGCGGGCCACGGCGTCACCCACTTTTTTGTGCAGGGCGGCGATGGTGCCTTCGGTCACGGATTCGGCGAACACCGGGATTTTGATTTCGATCAGCATGTGAGGGTCTCCTCAGTGGGCCGCCCGGCGGGCAGCCCGTTCAAATGGGGTCTTGTGCAATGCATGTGCCCGGCCGCCACGGAGGCGGCCGGGCGCGGGATTACTTGGCCACGGCCTCGGCCAGCAGCGACTTGAGCTGGGCGACGTGCTTGGACATGTAACCCACGGCCGGCGAAGCGGACGACGGCCGGCCGGCGAACAGCAGGGTTTGCTTGGGCGACAGCAGTTTTTCCAGACGATGACGGATCTGGTACCAGGCGCCTTGGTTCTTCGGCTCTTCCTGCACCCACATCAGTTCGCGGGCGTTCGGGTACTTAGCCAGTTCGGCGGCCAGTTGCTCGGTCGGGAACGGGTACAGCTGTTCCAAGCGAACAATGGCCAGCTCGTCATTGCCGGCTTCTTTGCGGGCGTTGAACAGATCGTAATAGACCTGACCGGCGCACACCACCACGCGCTTGACCTTCTTGGCGTCCAGCTCGGTCACGTCGCCGATCACCGGCTTGAAGCTGCTGGAGGTCAGTTCGGACAGCGGGGAGAGCGAATCCTTCAGGCGCAAGAGACGCTTGGACATCATGATGACCAGCGGCTTGCGGTACGGACGCAGCATCTGACGGCGCATCATGTGGAACATCTGCGCAGCGGTGGACGGCATCACCACCTGGATGTTGTGCTCGGCGCACAGTTGCAGGTAGCGCTCGACGCGGGCGGACGAGTGTTCCGGGCCCTGGCCGTCGTAGCCGTGCGGCAGAATCATGGTCAGGCCGCACAGACGGCCCCATTTGGTTTCGCCAGAGACGATGAACTGGTCAATCGCCACCTGGGCGCCGTTGGCGAAGTCGCCAAACTGGGCTTCCCAGATCACCAGCTGATCCGGGGCCGAGCAGGCGTAGCCATATTCGTAGGCCAGCACGGCTTCTTCGTTCAGGATCGAGTCGATCACCAGGAATTCAGCCTGGTTGTCCGACAGATGGCGCAGCGGCACGTAGTTGCCTTGGTCCCAGCGCTCACGGTTTTGGTCGTGCAGCACGGCGTGGCGATGGCTGAAGGTGCCACGGCCAGAGTCTTCGCCGGAAATGCGCACGCCGTAGCCGTTTTCCACCAGCGAGGCGTAGGCCAGGGTTTCCGCCATGCCCCAGTCCACCGGCTGTTCGCCAGCGCCCATCAGGCGGCGGGCGGCCAGCACCTTGTCCACGGTCGGGTGCAGCTTGAAGCCTTCCGGCACGCTGGTGACCTTGTCGGCCAGGCGCTTGATGTCGTTGGCCGGCAGGGTGGTGTCGGTCGGGTGCGCCCAGTGGGTGCCCAGGAACGGCGTCCAGTCCAGCTTGTGGGCGCGGGTGTAGTTGCTCAGCACGGTGTGTTCAACGTGCTCGCCCTTGTCCAGCGCATCGCGGTAGGCGCGAATCAGGTCGTCGGCCTCAGCGGCGGACACCACGCCTTCGGTCACCAGACGCTCGGCATACTTGGCGCGCACGCCTGGGTGCTTGGCGATTTTTTTGTACATCATCGGCTGGGTCAACATCGGGTCATCGCCCTCGTTGTGGCCCAGCTTGCGGAAGCAGACGAGGTCGATGACCACGTCTTTCTTGAACTGCATGCGGAATTCCATGGCCGCCTGCATCACATAGCAGACCGCTTCCGGATCGTCGCCATTCACGTGGAAGATCGGGGCTTCCACCATTTTGGCCACGTCGGTGCAATACAGCGTGGAGCGCATGTCGCGGGTGTCGGAGGTGGTGAAGCCCACCTGGTTGTTGACCACCAGATGCAGCGTGCCGCCAGTGCCATAGCCACGGGTGCCCGACAGGTTGAAGGTGCCTTGGTTGACGCCCAGGCCGCCGAAGGCGGCGTCACCGTGGATCAGCACCGGCACCACTTGACGGCGCTCGTGGTCGCCACGGCGTTGCTGGCGCGCGCGCACCGAGCCTTCCACCACCGGGTTGACGATTTCCAAGTGCGAGGGGTTGAACGCCAGCGACACGTGCACCGGGCCATTGGCGGTAGGGATGTCGGACGAGAAGCCCATGTGGTACTTCACGTCGCCGGACGGCAGTTCCACCGCCGGGCGGCCTTCGAATTCGGCGAACAGGTCGCGCGGCAGCTTGCCCAGGGTGTTCACCAGCACGTTCAGACGGCCACGGTGGGCCATGCCGATGATGATTTCTTGCACGCCAATCGACGAGGAGTTCTGGATCAGGTTGTCCAGCGCGGCAATCATCGATTCGCCGCCTTCCAGCGAGAAGCGCTTCTGGCCGACGTACTTGGTGTGCAGGTAGCGTTCCAGGGTTTCGGCGGCGGTCACTTGCTTGAGGATGCGCTTTTTGGCGTCCTTGCCGAAACGCGGGGTGGACAAATCCGCTTCAAAGCGCTGCATGATCCAGTGCTTTTGTTCGGAATTGGTGATGTGCATGTACTCCAGGCCGATATTGCCGCAGTACGTTTGCTTGAGGTTTTTCAGGATTTCCGACAGCGGCAGCTTTTTCTGCTGGCCAACCAGCGAGCCGGTGTTGAATTGCACCGCCATGTCGGCGTCGGACAGGCCGTGGGTGGACGGGTCCAGCTCGCGCACCGGCGATTGGTCCATGCGCTTGAGCGGATCCAGATTGGCCCAGCGCGAGCCCAGCACGCGATAAGCCGAAATCAGCTTGAGCACCGCCACCTGCTTTTGCAGCGAGGCGCCGTCAGCGCTGGCGCTGGGCGCGGCGCCAATGCGCGGCTGCTTGGCCAGCTGGATGAACGACTCCTGAATCGGCTGGTGCGGCACATCGCGCGCCACGCCGCCTTGTTGCTGGAGTTTGTCAAAATATTCACGCCATTCGCCGGGCACGGCGTTGGCGTCGGCAAGGTACTGTTCGTACAGTTCCTCGATAAACGGTGCATTCCCGCCAAACAGGTAGGAATGACTTTGCAAGGTTTGCATCATGATGTGTGGTCGACCCTTTGTTGACTGCCCGTGCAGCGGGTACGAAGCGCGCCTGGTGGCTCGCCGGCGTTGTCTCAATGTTTCTGGGCAGCCGGCGCCCGAGAGCGTTTCGTGCCTCATTTTTTATATTTTTTGCTGCGACTGAAGAACTGGCGGCCTGCGCCGCCAGCGGCCAGCCCCTTGCGGGGCGGGATACTGCTCAACGCGCCAGCCGCCGCCCCAAAGGAGCGACAGCCAGCGGTTTGCCTGATGGCTCAGGCGCATGGCTGAATTACTTGCGATCGGCCACTTGCGCGTAGTCGCGGCGCACCGAACCGGTGTACAGCTGACGCGGACGGCCAATCTTCATGCCCGGATCGGAGATCATTTCGGTCCAGTGGCTGATCCAGCCCACGGTGCGAGCCAGGGCGAAGATCGGGGTGAACATGGACACCGGGATGCCGATGGCGGACAGCACGATGCCGGAGTAGAAGTCCACGTTCGGGTACAGCTTGCGCTCGATGAAGTACGGGTCGCTCAGGGCGATTTCTTCCAGCTTCATGGCCAGCTGGAACTTCGGATCGTCGCGCAGACCCAGTTCGTTCAGCACCTCGTCGCAGGTTTCCTTCATGATCTTGGCGCGCGGGTCGAAGTTCTTGTACACGCGGTGACCAAAGCCCATCAGCTTGTGGGTCTTGGCCTTGACGCCTTCCATGAAGGCCGGCACGTTTTCCACCGAGCCGATTTCGTCCAGCATTTTCAGCACGGCTTCGTTGGCGCCGCCGTGGGACGGGCCCCACAGGCAGGCGATGCCGGCGGCGATACATGCAAACGGGTTGGCGCCCGAGGAGCCAGCCAGACGCACGGTGGAGGTGGAGGCGTTTTGCTCGTGGTCAGCGTGCAGGATGAAGATGCGATCCAGCGCCTTGGCCAGCACCTTGTTGACCTTGTACTCTTCGCACGGGGTCGAGAACATCATGTGCAGGAAGTTCTCGGAGTAGGTCAGGCCGTTCTTCGGGTAGCTGAACGGCAGGCCCTTGTTGTAGCGATAGGCCTGGGCGGCGATGTTCGGCACCTTGGCGATCAGGCGGTGGGCCGACACTTCGCGGTGGTGTGCGTCGTTGATGTCCAGCGAATCATGGTAGAAGGCGGACAGCGCGCCGACCACACCCACCATCACGGCCATCGGGTGGGCGTCGCGGCGGAAGCCCTTGAAGAACGACATGATCTGGTCGTTCAGCATGTTGTGGCGCATGATCTTGCGGTTGAATTCGGCGAATTGCTCGGCAGTCGGCAGTTCGCCGTTCAGCAGCAGGTAGCAGCTTTCCAGGAAGTCGGAGTGCTCGGCCAGTTGCTCGATCGGGTAGCCGCGGTAGTACAGTTGACCCAGGTCACCGTCGATGAAGGTGATGCTGGATTCGCAGGCGGCAGTCGCCAGGAAGCCAGGGTCAAAGGTGAACATGCCGGTTTTGGCGAAGGTGCGGATGTCCACGACGTCCGGGCCCAGGGTGCCGGACATCACCGGCATATCCAGGGTTTTGCCCTCGTCGTAGGAAAGGGTCACTTTGCGATTCGTTTCCACAGCAATACTCCCAGGTAGGGTTTTAAGGGCGCCCCTGTCCGCACCACACGGACGGGGCGTCTTGTTTAAGCGCGACGCAGCCGGTCGATGACCGGTTGCAGGTGCGGGGCGTCGGCTTCGATCTTGCAGTTGACCAGGTCCAGCAGGTCGGTGTCGTCCCAGGTCAACAGCTCGCGGTAGGCGTGCAGATCCGCCACGCTGAGCTGATCGAAGTCGCTGGCCAGAAAGCGCTCGATCACGATGTCGAGTTCAAGCAGCCCACGCCGGGAACGCCAGCGCATGCGCTTGAGCTCGATCTCGTCGAACGGGTGTTCGGCCTCGCTCATACGGCGCGACGCACCATGAGGTCTTTGATCTTGCCGATGGCCTTGGTCGGGTTCAGGCCCTTCGGACACACGTCCACGCAGTTCATGATGGTGTGGCAACGGAACAGGCGGTACGGGTCTTCCAGGTTGTCCAGACGCTCGCTGGTGATGGTGTCGCGGGTATCGGCAATAAAGCGATACGCGGCCAACAGGCCAGCCGGGCCAACGAACTTGTCCGGGTTCCACCAGAACGACGGGCAGGAGGTCGAGCAGCAGGCGCACAGAATGCACTCGTACAGGCCATCCAGCTCTTTGCGGTCTTCCGGCGATTGCAGACGCTCACGCTCCGGCGCCGGGGTGTCGTTGACCACATAGGGCTTGATCGAGTGGTACTGCTTGAAGAACTGGGTCATGTCCACGATCAGGTCGCGGATGACCGGCAGGCCAGGCAGCGGGCGCAGGGTGATCGGCTGCTTGAGGCTGCGCAGGTCGGTCACGCAGGCCAGGCCGTTCTTGCCGTTGATGTTCATCGCGTCCGAGCCGCAGATGCCTTCGCGGCAGGAGCGACGGAAGGACAGGGTGTCATCCACCGCCTTCAACTTGACCAGGGCGTCCAGCAGCTTGACATCGGTGGCGTCAACTTCGACTTCGATGTCCTGCATGTAGGGCTTGGCGTCCTTGTCCGGGTTGTAGCGGTAAAGGGAGAAACGCATTTTTTCCATGATGTCGGCGGCTCCTTAGTACACGCGCTTTTGCGGGGCGATGTAATCCACCGTCAGCGGCTGATTGTGCACCGGCTTGTAGCTGAGCTTGAAGTCTTCGCGCGAGTACAGCGTGTGCTTCATCCAGGTCTCGTCGTTGCGATCAGGGAAATCATCGCGGGCGTGGGCGCCACGGGATTCCTTGCGCGCTTCGGCGGAGATCAGGGTGGCCAGGGCCACTTCGATCAGGTTGTCCATTTCCAGCGCTTCGATGCGGGCGGTGTTCCAGACCTGGGACTTGTCCTTGATCTGGGTGCGCTTGACGCGCTCGGCCACGGCCTTGATCTGCTTGACGCCTTCTTCCAGCACTTCCTGGGTGCGGAACACGCCAGCGTGACGCTGCACCACTTGCTGCATGGCGGTGCGCACATCGGCCACTTCTTCGCCATTGGTCTGGTTTTCCAGACGGGCAATGCGCGACAGCGAGTAGTCAGCGGCGTTTTCCGGCAGCGGCTTGTGGGCCGGACGTTCGTTGCGGATGAATTCGATCATGCTTTCGCCGGCAGACTTGCCGAACACGACCAGATCCAGCAGCGAGTTGGTGCCCAGGCGGTTGGCGCCGTGCACCGAGGCGCAGGCGCATTCGCCAGCGGCGTAGAAGCCGTTGACGCGGTCTTCCGGGTTGTCGCCCTTCGGCGCCACCACTTCGCCCTTGTAGTTGGTCGGAATGCCGCCCATCTGGTAATGGCAGGTCGGCACCACCGGGATCGGCTCTTTGATCGGATCCACGCCAGCGAATTTGATGGCGATCTCGCGGATGCCAGGCAGACGCTGGTTGATGATTTCCGGGCCGAGGTGATCCAGCTTGAGCAGCACGTGGTCTTTGTTCTTGCCACAGCCACGGCCTTCGTAGATTTCCACGGCCATGGCGCGGGACACCACGTCACGCGAAGCCAGATCCTTGGCGTTCGGCGCGTAGCGCTCCATGAAGCGCTCGCCATTGCAGTTGAGCAGAATGCCGCCTTCGCCGCGCACGCCTTCGGTGATCAGCACGCCCGCGCCGGCTACGCCGGTCGGGTGGAATTGCCAGAATTCCATGTCTTCCAGCGGAATGCCGGCGCGAATGGTCATGCCCAGGCCGTCACCGGTGTTGATGAAGGCGTTGGTCGATGCGGAGAAAATACGGCCAGCGCCGCCGGTGGCGAACAGCACAGCCTTGGCGTGCAGCACCGAGATTTCGCCGGTTTCCATTTCCAGCGCGGTCACGCCCACCACGTCGCCGTCGGCGTCGCGGATCAGGTCCAGCGCCATCCATTCGACAAAGAACTGGGTGTTGGCGCGCACATTGCGCTGGTACAGCGTGTGCAGCATGGCGTGGCCAGTGCGGTCAGCCACGGCGCAGGCGCGCTGCACCGGGGTCTTGCCGAAGTTGGCCATGTGGCCGCCGAACGGACGCTGGTAAATCTTGCCGTTTTCCAGACGGTCAAACGGCATGCCGAAGTGCTCAAGCTCGATCACGGCTTCAGGCGCCTTGCGGCACATGAATTCGATGGCGTCTTGGTCGCCGAGCCAGTCGGAACCCTTGACGGTGTCGTACATGTGCCAGTCCCAACGGTCTTCCTGCACATTGCCCAACGATGCAGAAATGCCGCCCTGGGCCGCCACGGTGTGGGAGCGGGTCGGGAACACTTTGGAGAGAACAGCGGTCTTCAGACCCGCTTCAGACAGCTGCAGCGCCGCGCGCAGGCCGGCGCCGCCGCCACCCACGATCACTGCGTCAAAACGACGAACTGGGACGCTCATTACATACCCCACACGACTTTAACCGAATAAACAAGAGTGCCCACCAGCCAGACAATGGTGAACACATGCATGGTCAGGCGCAGGCCGACCGGCTTGATGTAGTCCATCCACAGGTCGCGCATGCCAACCCAGACGTGGGCGAACAGGGCGATCAGGGTCACTTGGGTGACCACACGCACGGCGGTACAGGCAAAAAATGCCTTCCAGCCTTCATGGGTGCCGGGGATGGCCAGCAACGCCAGCACGATGCCGACGGTGTAAATCGCCATGATCACGGCAGTGGCGCGCTGGAGAATCCAGTCACGCAGGCCGTAATGGGCGCCAACGACGATGCGGTTTACCACAGCACACCTCCGATCAGCAGGGTCAATGCGATGCTCACCACCAGGGTGGCCTTGGCGGTAGCGCGGGCGGTTTCCAGCTCAAGACCCTTGTGAATATCGAGGAACAGGAAGCGGATGCCGGCGCACAGATGGTGCAGGAAGGCCCACAGCAGGCCGATCAGCACCAGTTTGACCAGCGGATGACCGACCACGGCCTGGTAGGTTTCGAAGTCCGCCGCAGAACTGAGCGAGCCGGACAACAGATAGATGAAGACGGGGAGGAACAGGAACAGGACAACACCCGAGATCCGATGCAGGATCGAGACAATGCCGGGAACCGGCAATCTGATCTGACCGACGTCGAGGTGTTTTGGTCGTTTCTTCTGCATAGCGCTTCCTTGATGAAACAAGACACCTGAGGTTTGACATTTCCGGGGCGTCGCCCCGGGCCTTAGAGCCGACGTCGAACCCGACGCGAAGGCTCCGTGTGCTGACTGCTTGCCGCTTTTCGCCGCTCATGGCGGCGGGCGCTGGCACCGGCAATCCAGAAGATCGCCGCCGCCAAAGCTGTCGGACGCTTCATGCCGTCCGAGCTCGCCGCAGCAAAATCCCTGCAAAAACAGGGGCAACACCGTGTTTCATGACCCGCCCCCGCACAGGCGACAGCCGGCCAAACCTGCAAATTCTATCAAAAAACCAAGCGCCCCCGCATCCTGTTACAGAACGACGACATCGATTTTCATCTTCGCGCCATGCAGTGTGTTCCCGCAGCGCTGCTGGCCTGGCTTTTGAACAGCCGACCAGTCTTGTGTCATGACGGCGTCCGGACGGGTGCGGACGGCCGGTCAAGACCGATCCGCCCACACCTGCCGGGCCGACTGCGACCGGGTGAACCCGGTTCTGTGATTGGCGGTCTTGCGACCTGTCTCGCGGGGCCGCCCTGGCGGGCGGCGACTCCATCCCATCGAATGCTGTATTACGGTTCGCGCTGAAAAGCCCAGCGCGCGCTGCGGCATAAACGCTCGCGCCATTCCACCACCTCGCCGGTCAGCGCCTGCCCCAGCCGGGTGATCATCAGCAGCGGCTCGACATCGCTCAGCCCCAGCAAGGTCATGGTTTCCCGGTCTGGCAGCGTGGCGCGCGCCTGAATCGCCCCCAGGCGCACCCGCACGCCGTCGCGGCGCTCCAGCAGGGTGTACAAGCTGTTGCCGTACTGACGCAGGCGGCGGGCGTCGATTTCTTCAAAGCGCCCCACCGGCACATAAGCATCATCCAGCGCCACCGCCACCCCGGCCAGACGCCACAGCAGGCGCACCCGAAACAGCGGCGCGGCGCGGCGCAGGCTCAGCGCCTGGGCGATATCCTCGCTGGCGTTGGCGCGGGTGCACGACAGCAGCTCGGGCACTGGCGAGCCAGGCGGCTCGGCAAACTGGCCGGGGGTGACCAGATGACCATCGCCCCATTCATTCAAGCCCGGCGCCACAAAAGTGCCCTTGCCTTGCTGGCGATACAACCAGCCTTCGTCCACCAAATCCGTCAGCGCCTTGCGCACCGTGCCCTGGCTGACGCCCAGCGATTCGGCCAGCGCCCACTCGCTGGGCAAGGCCTCGTGCGCCGCCCATTCGCCTTGCGCAATGCGCTGCGCGAGCAGCGTGCGTATTTGCTGGTACAGCGGCTGAAAACTGGGCTTGTCCGTTGTCATCGACGTGTTTTTACACCTTTCTTTCAGGGTTGTCCATGCATATCTTATATAAGACATAACACTAGCACGATCCTCCTGTTTGCGCATGGCAAGTCAGGGGGGTTTAGTGTTACACTCGGACCAGCATGTGATGGGCACAGAAGGAGAGCGGCGCACCTGACGCCGACACGCCGGCCCGCGCCGGCCGCATCGTGTCTCGCGCAGCATGCTAAATCCCGTTCCGTATACAAATGGAGAGTCAATCGATGAAAGCCCCCGTTCGTGTTGCCGTCACCGGCGCTGCTGGTCAAATTGGTTACGCCCTGCTGTTCCGCATCGCCTCTGGCGAAATGCTGGGCAAAGACCAGCCGGTGATCCTGCAACTGCTGGACCTGCCGCAAGCTCAGGCCGCTGTTAAAGGCGTGATGATGGAACTGGAAGACTGCGCCTTCCCGCTGCTGGCCGGCATGGTGGCCAGCGACGATCCGAACGTGGCTTTCAAGGATGCCGACTACGCCATCCTGGTGGGCGCCCGTCCGCGCAGCAAGGGCATGGAGCGCAAGGATCTGCTGGAAGCCAACGGCGCCATCTTCACCGTGCAGGGCAAGGCGCTGAACGACCACGCCAGCCGCAACGTCAAGGTGCTGGTGGTGGGCAACCCGGCCAACACCAACGCCTACATCGCCATGAAGTCCGCCCCGGATCTGCCGGCCAAGAACTTCACCGCCATGTTGCGTCTGGACCACAACCGCGCCCTGTCGCAACTGGCCGCCAAAACTGGCAAGGCCGTGGCCGACATCGAAAACATGGCCGTGTGGGGCAACCACAGCCCGACCATGTACGCTGACTACCGCTTTGCCACCATCGGCGGCGAGAGCGTCAAGCAAATGATCAACGACGATGTGTGGAACAGCGACGTGTTCCTGCCGACCGTCGGCAAGCGCGGCGCCGCCATCATCGAAGCCCGTGGCCTGTCCTCCGCCGCCTCGGCCGCCAACGCCGCCATCGACCACATCCACGACTGGGCACTGGGCACCAACGGCAAGTGGGTGACCATGGGCATTCCGTCCGACGGTTCCTACGGCATCCCGGAAGGCGTGATGTTCGGCTTCCCGGTGACCTGCGCCAATGGCGAATACACCATTGTGCAAGGCCTGGAAATCGACGAATTCAGCCGTGGCCGCATCAACGTCACCCTGAACGAGCTGGAAGAAGAGCGCGCTGGCGTGGCTCACCTGCTGGGTTGATTCCCACTTGTCGCTCACCCGGCGCCAGCCGGGCGGGCGCAGAAAAAAACGCACCGTCAACCCATGACGGTGCGTTTTTTGTTTTTACCGCGGAACTTGCCGCTGCGCATGACCTCATCGCATGCGCTACACTGCGCCATCTTCACCCGAGCACCCCCATGGCCGACCTCAGCCTTTTCACTCTCATCGCCCCCGCCCTGTTTGGCCCGTCGCTGGGCGGGTTGCTGGATGCCGACAGTAGCCCGCAGCAGCGCCAGGCTTACGAGCTGGTAATGTGTGCCGACCAGTTGGGGCCGCGCTATGCCACGCCGTATTTGCAGGCGGCCACGCGGCTGACATCGGCGGAGTTTGTTCAGCAGGCGCTGGGGGAAGCGCGGCGGCAGGGCGAGAACCTGCGCTTGCGTGCACAGACGCAAGGTGGCGGCAGCGGGCCGGCGGTGGCCGACCCGGCGCAGGTGTATCAGTGTCAGCAAAAGCTGCTGGCACTGCCGCCGGGTCAGCGCTGATCAGCGCCGCTTGCTATTGCCATTGCGGCGCGGGCGCGCTTCGCGGCCCAGGTAGACGGTGACTTCTTCGCGGTCGTGATACAGCTGCTTGACCGACAGGCGATAGCGGATGTCGTGCGCCTGCATCAGGGTTTCGATGTCGTTCAGCGCGCTTTCCAGCGCTTCCTGACGTTTTTTCATCGGCAGTTTCAGGTTGAACATGGCGTGGCGGGCGTGGTCGCCAATCAGCCAGTTGGCCATCAGCGTGGCCACCCGCGAGGGTTTTTCCACCATATCGCACACCACCCAGTCCACCGGGCGATCCGGGCGGAAGCGAAAACCGTCGGTGCGCAGATGGGTCACCCACGGGTGTTCGGCCACCATGCCCTTGAGCGGGCCATTGTCCACGGCAATCACCCGCAGGCCACGGCGCAGCAGCTGCCAGGTCCAGCCGCCGGGCGCGGCGCCCAGGTCCACCGCGCGCAGGCCGTCGTGCAGATAGCGCTGCTGGTCTTCGGCGGACAAAAACATATCAAACGCTTCGGCCAGTTTCAGCGCCGAGCGGCTGGGTGCGTCGGGCGGCATGCGCAGGCGCAGGATGCCCATCGGCCACGGCGCGCTCAGTCGCGGGTCGCCCAGCGCCAGCCAGGCGCGCTGTTTATCCGGAAAAAACACATGCAGGCGCGGGCCGTCCGGGCGGCCGCCCAGACGGCGCTGGTCAATCAGCGCGTCCTGCAATAAGGGCGCAAAGCGACGGGTAAACGCCGACAGCGCCTTGCCATCGTTGGTGTCCGGCATTTCCAGCCAGACATCGGCAAACACCGCCGGTTGCGCCGGCAGCGCGTCCAGCAGCGGGGTCAGCCGGTCGCGCTCGGGCAGCTCCACCATGGCCAGCAAGGACAGCGCCTGACGGGCAAACACCAGCGCGCTCCAGTCCGGCGCGCGGGCGCGGCCTTCCAGGCGGACATAGCCGCTGTTTTCCACGGCTTCGGCAATGCGCAGCTCGGCGCCCTGGCGCAGGGCGTGCAAATAGGCTTCTTGTGCGCAATCGCGCTCAAAGCCGGGGCGGCAATACAACACCCAGCCCTGGGCTGGGGAAACAGAAACAGTCATCGGGTCGTCAATTCAGAGTGGAAAGGCGCGGGCGTTCAGGCGTCCTGGTCTTGCGGTTCGCCGCCTAGCGCGTCGATCAAATCGGCAATCAGCACCGCCAGCTCGCCGGTCATCAGCGCAAAGGTGGCTTCAAACAGCGATTCGGCGTCGTCGCCGGCCTGCTCGGCTTCTTCTTGCAGCAGGTCAAGAAACTGCACGCGGCGCACGCCCAGGTCTTCGGTGAGCACAAAGCGGATGCGCTCCTGCCAGATCAGGCCCAGCTTGCTCACCTGCTTGCCGCTGTCCAGATGGGCGCGCACTTCGCTGGCGGTGAGGTCCTGACGGCTACAGCGCACCACGGCGCCGCCTTCGCCCGGCGCCTTGAGCTCGCAATCGGCGTCCAGGGCAAAACCGGGCGGGGCTTCGCCTTGCAGCCAGGCGGTCATTTGCGTGGCGGGCGACAGCCGGGTGCGCGGCAAACGCGCCGGAAACGGCGGCAAGGCGTCGCGCAAGGCGCTCAGCAGGGTTTCGGCGCGGGCGGCGCTGCCGGCGTCCACCGCCAGCCAGCCGTGCGCCAAGTCCAGCCAGGCGCGCACATGCAGATTGCGGGAGAACGCGCGCGGCAGCAGTTCATCAGCCACCTGCTCGCGCAGTTGCTGTTTTTCTTTTTTGCCCACCCGCCGCACATCGCGGGCTTCGATTTCTTGCACGCGCTCGTCGGTCAGGTCGCGGATCACACTGGCGGGCAAGACTTTCTCCTGGCGGCGCAAGGCCACCAGCGCCATTTCGCCCTGGCGGAACAGCATCAGGTCAGGCTGATGGCGCGCAGCCGGCACAAAACCCTGGGTAAACCAGTCCAGCCCGGCGCAGGGCGCAAACAGGCGCTGTTGCAGCGCGGCTTCCAGCGCGTCCAGCGCCGGCAGGGCCTGGGGATCAAGGCGATACAGGGTGAGTTGTTTGAACCACATCAGAGGCGTCCACGCAAAAAGACTTGGGCAGCGGATTGTAGCCGAGCTGCGCCATCCGCAGGAAATAAACCGGCAAAGCCGCTGTCTGGCCGGCGGATAAGTGACTGATTTTTCATCTTCTGCAAAATTTCTCTCATTTTTCTGCAAAAATCCCTTGCCAAGCCATAAGTCATCCTCTAATATGCGCATCTCTCAGCGACGCAATGCAACAAAGCAGTCAATGAGAAAAATTCGGGGTGTAGCTTAGCCTGGTAGAGCGCTACGTTCGGGACGTAGAGGCCGGAGGTTCGAATCCTCTCACCCCGACCAGATTCGAGAAAAACGGAAACATCTTCACGGTGTTTCCGTTTTTTGTTTTGTCCGTTCGCCTGCGCAACCCGACGCCGCACGCCGCCCAGTCAGCGCCGACGCCCGGCGCCGCCCAAGCCAGAGCGGCTAACAAAACCCAGCGAAGCGATCCTGGCTAGGCGCGCGACCGCAGACAGTACGGGTAGTACGGCAAGGTCGGGCAACAACGCCAGGAGGGTTTTGTTAGCGGCTCTTATTCCACCGAATACGGCAGGGTCAGCACCTCCAGCCGCGGGCCGCTCAAACTGCCCAGATGCACACCCGCTTCCAGCGCCGGCAGCTGAAACACCGCCAGCGCCTCCACGCCGCCATCCACTGGCGCGACATTCACCAGATTGCCAATCACCTGCTCGCCGCTGGCCGGACTGAACAGCTCAGCGCCCGGCGCGGCGGCCGGGTCGGCGATGCGCACGCGGAACATGCGGCGCTTGACCTTGCCCAGGTACTGCGAGCGGGCAACGATTTCCTGACCCGGATAGCAGCCTTTTTTGAAGTTCACCGCGCCAATCAGCTCCATATTGGCCATCTGCGGCACAAACATTTCTTGCGTGGCGACGCTGATCCACGGCAAACCGTGGGCAATGTCGGCGGCGCGCCAGGCGGCCGACGTGGTTTGCGTCAGCCCGGCCTCGGCCAGCGCGGCGCGCACCGCCGGGGCGGCGTCGGCGCTCAGCGCCAGCAGGCAACGCCCACCAGCCAGGGCCAGCACGCTGCCGCCCGCCGCCTGCGCCACCGCGCCCACTTCTTGCGGCAAGGCCACGCCCAAGGCCGTCGCCAGCGCGCCCGCCTCGCCTTGCACGCCCAGCAGCACGGTGTCGGCGTCGATGGCGTGCTTGACCTTGGCGCGCAGGATGAACATGCCCAGGCGTTTTTTCATCGCCTCGGCCAGGTCCGCCGACACCAGCAAGCGGTAATGCTCATCGCGCCGCCAGATCAGAAAACTGGCCAGCATGCGGCCCTTGGCGGTGGAATAGCTGGAATACTGGGCGTGTTGTTCGCTGACTTCGCGCACATCGCTGGACAGCTGGCCTTGCAAAAAGCTTGGCGCGTCTTCTCCGTAAAAATCCAGTACGGCAAATTCGTTCAGCTCACACCAGCTGGCGGCGCCAGCGGCAGGGTAATCGGGCAGGGGGGCAGTGGCGCTCATGACGGGCTCCTCATTCAGGATGGCAAAACGGGGGAATTAGATAGACATCGCGGCAAATGGCGCGGATTCAAGAGGACGCAAACCGCCAATAAAAAACCCCGCTCGTGGGCGGGGTTTTTTATTGCAGCAAGAACGCGCAACGATCAGGCAGCCAGGGCCTTGATCTTGGCGGACAGGCGGCTCTTGTGGCGAGAAGCCTTGTTCTTGTGCACAACTTTCTTGTCGGCGATGCGGTCGATCACGGCGACGGAAGACTTGAACACTTCTTGAGCGGCGGCCTTGTCGCCGGCCAGCACAGCCTTCAGCACTTTCTTGACGGCGGTACGGTATTGGGTACGCAGGCTAGCGTTATGCTCGCGGGCCACTTCGGCCTGGCGAGCGCGCTTGCGAGCTTGTGCGCTATTTGCCATGGATGTCTCCTGGGACGGATTCTGTAAAACTCGCGATTGTACTTACCACGGATAGGTTTGGCAAGCTCAAGCCCTTGTTGCCCCATGTGATTCTGCCGGCGTCAGAGCGGAAATCGTATAAAATGCCGGCTTTGCCGCTGGTCGGCGTGTTGATTGTGTTATGAACCTACTGCAAACGCTGGCCAGAGTCAGCAGCATGACCCTGGTTTCGCGCATTCTCGGCTTTGCCCGCGACGCCATCATTGCCCGCGCCTTTGGCGCCGGCATGGCCACTGACGCGTTTTTTGTGGCGTTCAAGCTGCCCAATCTGCTGCGCCGTATTTTTGCCGAAGGCGCGTTCTCGCAGGCTTTTGTGCCGGTGCTGGCCGAATACAAAGAAAAACAAGGCGAAGACGCCGCGCGCGCGCTGCTGGCCAATGTGGCCGGCGTGCTGACGCTGGCGCTGGCGGCGGTCACGGTGCTGGGCATGCTGGCGGCGCCCTGGGTGATTTATCTGTCGGCGCCAGGCTTTGGCGGCGATGGCGACAAGTTTGCCCTCACCGTCACCCTGCTGCGCATTACCTTTCCGTATATCTTGCTGATTTCGCTGGCCTCGCTGGCCAGCAGCGTGCTGAACACCTGGCGGCAGTTTTCCATTCCGGCCTTTACCCCCACCTTGCTGAACATCAGCTTTATTGTGTTTTCCACCCTGCTGGCGCCGTATTTCGACCCGCCAGTGCTGGCGCTGGGCTGGGCGGTGTTTGCCGGCGGCGTGGCGCAGCTGGCGTTTCAGCTGCCGTATCTGCGCCGCATCCACATGCTGCCGTGGCCCAAGGTGAATTTCTCTGACGCCGGGGTAAACCGCATTCTCAAGCAGATGGGCCCGGCGATTTTTGGCGTGTCGATTGGCCAGGTGTCGCTGGTGATCAACACCATTTTTGCCTCGCTACTGGTGTCCGGCAGCGTGTCGTGGATGTATTACGCCGACCGGCTGATGGAATTCCCCACTGGCGTGCTGGGCGTGGCGCTGGGCACCATCTTGCTGCCCTCGCTGTCGCGCCACGCCGCCCAGGCCGATGATGGCGAGTTTTCCCGCTTGCTGGACTGGGGCATCCGCCTGTCGCTGCTGCTGGCACTGCCGGCGTCGGTGGGCCTGGCAGTGCTGTCCGAGCCCTTGATCGCCACCTTATTCATGTATGGCAAGTTCAATGCCCACGATGTGGCGATGACCCAGCAGGCGCTGATTGCCTACGCCATTGGCCTGGTTGGGCTGATTCTGGTCAAGGTGCTGGCGCCGGGGTTTTACGCTCGGCAGAACGTGAAAACCCCGGTGCGCATCGCCATGATCACCCTGGGCTGCACTCAAGTGATGAATCTGGTGTTTATTATTCCGCTCAAGCACGCCGGGCTGTCGCTGGCCATTGGCCTGGGCGCCTGCCTGAACGCCGGGCTGTTGCTGTACCAACTGCGCAAACAGGGCATTTATCAGCCGCAGGACGACTGGGGGCGCTTTGCCCGCCGCTTGCTGCTGGCGGTGCTGGTGATGGCCGAGGTGCTGCTGGCGCTGAACTGGGGGTCGCCGTTTGACTGGGCGCATCAGCCGGCGCTGACGCGCACGCTGTGGCTGACTGCCATGGTGGTGATGGGAGTGATTGTGTACTTTGGCATGCTGTACGCCCAGGGTTTCAGGCTGGCGGATTTCCGGCGCAAGGAACACTGAGCGCTGCTGAAAAAACGCGCCTGGCCGTGCCGTGTTGCACTGTCTGCGCGCGCCCTCAGTCCCTGCCGCGCCGCGCTTGGCGGGCGTCGCCCCGCTCAGTGCGCCGCCAACTCGCGCCGGCGCGCCGCCAGCCAGTCGTCCAGCCGGGCGACGTCCATCGGCCGGCAATAAAAATAGCCCTGGCCAAACGGGCAGCCCTGCTCGCGCAAAAAGGCCAGCTGACTGGCTTCTTCGATGCCCTCGGCGGTCACCGCCAGCCCCAGACTGGCGGCCAGCGAGATGATGGCGCGGGTGATGGCGGCATCACCGGGCTCTTGCACCACGCCAGCCACAAAAGAGCGGTCGATCTTCAGGCCGTCAATCGGCAGCTTGCGCAGATAAGACAGCGAAGAATAGCCAGTGCCAAAGTCGTCGATGGTCAGGTGCACGCCCATTTCACGCAGGCGCACCAGGGTGTCCAGCGTTTCCTGCGTGGTGTCCATCGCCATGCTTTCGGTGATTTCCAGCTCCAGGCATTCCGCTGGCAGGCCGCTGTGTTGCAGCGCGCTGTGCACGCTGTCCACCAGATTGGCCAGCTTGAGCTGGCGATGCGAGATATTCACCGCCATGCGCCCAAGCAAGTCCCCACGATCCAGCCAACGCCGCGCCTGCGCGCAGGCGGTGTGCAATACCCAGTCGCCAATCGGCACGATCAGCGAAGAATCTTCCGCAATCGGAATAAACTGCGCCGGCGACACCATGCCCATCTGCGGGTGATTCCAGCGGATCAGCGCCTCGTAGCCAAACAGCTCGCCCGTGTCCAGCTTGAGCTTGGGCTGGTAGTGCAGCAAGAGCTCGCTGCGCGACAGCGCGGCGTGCAGGCTGTTTTCCAGGCGCATGCGCTCCATGGTCGAGGTGTTCATGTCCGAGGTGAAGAACTGAAAGTTGTTCTTGCCGCGCTCCTTGGCCCGATACATCGCCGTGTCGGCGTTCATCAGCAGGGTTTCGGGCGCTTCGCCATCCTCGGGGAAGATGGCAATGCCAATCGAGGCGGTGACAAACACCTCCTGCTGTTCGATCTTGACGATGCCATTGAGCTTGGACACCAGTTTCTTGGCGATCTTGGCCACATGCTGGACGTCGGAGATATTCTCCAGAATCACGGTAAACTCATCGCCGCCCAGCCGCGCCACGGTGTCGCATTCACGCAGCGTGCTTTTCAGCCGCTCGGCGATTTCGGTCAGCAGCTTGTCGCCCGCGGCATGGCCCATGGTGTCGTTGATGTACTTGAAGCGGTCCAGATCAATGAACATCAGGCCGATCTTGCTGCCTTCGCGCTGCGCACGCTGGGTGGCCAGCAACAGGCGCTCCATGAATAGCGTGCGGTTGGGCAGGCCGGTGAGCGGGTCATGGTTGGCCAGAAAGTGCAGGCGTTCTTCAGCGATTTTGCGCTGGGTGATGTCGGTGAAGATGCCGGCAAAGTGCGAATAGTGGCCGGTTTCGTCCTTGATGCCGGTGATGGTCAGGTATTCGTGAAACAGCGTGCCATTTTTGCAGCGGTTCCACAGCTCGCCCTGCCAGAAGCCGTTTTCGCGCAAGCTGATCCACAGGTGGCGATAAAACTCGGGGGGCTGCTTGCCGGAGGACAGAATGCGAGCGTTGCGGCCGACCACTTCGGACTTGCGATAGCCGGTAATGCGCGAAAACGCCGGGTTGACGGTTTCGATGACGCCGTTGGCGTCGGTGATCATGATGCCTTCCAGGGTGGATTCAAACACCTTGTCGGCCATGCGCAGGTTTTGCCGGGAAATCTGCAGCGCTTCGTCGCGCTCTTTCAGCGCGTATTGCAGCTCGTTGACGTATTCGTGCTCGATACTGGTGAGAATGTCGGAAAAACTGATCACCCCGGCCAGTTCGCCCCGATCCAGCACGCCCAGGTGGCGGATGTGTTTTTCCGCCAGCAGCTTGCGCGCGTAATACAGGCTGGTTTGCTTGGGCACACTGATGATGGGATGGCTGGCCACCGCGCCCACCGGCAGGTGGGAGGTTTTTTCCGCCAGCAGACGCACCACGTCGCGCTGGGTGAGAATGCCGTAATCACTGTCCGGGTAGCACACCAGCAGTGCTTCGACATGCTGTTCGCGCATCAGGCTGATGGCCTCGTGCAGCGGCGTATCGGCCGAGGTCATCAGCGGGCGGCGCTCGGGGTCGAGGATGGTGTCCAGGTGCTTGAGTTTGAGAAAGAACTCAGCGCCCTGATTCAGCACGATATCGCTTTGCGACAGGATGCCGCGATAACCGCCCTGATCGTCCACCACCAGATAATGGCGCACGCCATGGCGCTTGAACAACACGGCGGCATCGTTGAAGGTGGTGTCTACCGGGATGGTTTTTACCGGCCAGCTCATCACGTCGCGTACCGACAGCTCAAAGGTGGCGGGATCAGCAAAATTCAGCCGCAAGGCGTCGGTTTCGGTCCAGATGCCTACCGCGCGGGTGTCTTCGATCACCAGCAGCGAGCCGCAGGCGGCCTCACGCATCAAGCGGGCTGCCTCAACCACACTGGTTTCAGGCTGGCAGGAAAAAATGCGCGGGGAAATGATTTGCTCGATGGTGCGACGGACGGGCACTGCAGGAAGCTCTCCAAGTGAAGCGTCGGTGAATGGCTCAGGAATGGGGATGGTCAATGCGAGTGACACGATGGCATCCTGTCCAGAACCTGCACTGTCGTGATGTCATGCCACGCTGTCATTCCGGCCTCCGCCACATGCTTCTGGTCAAACCCAATATGCCTCAATCCGATTTGGGCATGATTGCCTGTTTGACCGGTACTGTCAAAAAATACTGTCTTGCAGCGCAGCATGGTTTCATGCGTTTGATTGGCCGTCAAGCACACAGGCTGACAATAAAAAACCCTGTTCCGACTGGCGGAACAGGGTTTTTGCTACACACCTTGCAGGGGACAGGCTCAGGCGCGTTCGACCGCCAGGGCAACGCCCATGCCGCCGCCGATGCACAGCGTGGCCAGGCCCTTCTTGGCGTCACGGCGCTGCATTTCGTGCAGCAGGGTCACCAGCACGCGGCAGCCAGACGCGCCAATCGGGTGGCCCAGGGCAATGGCGCCACCGTTGACGTTGACCTTGTTCAGGTCCCACTTCAGTTCGCGGGTCACGCCCAGCGCTTGCGCGGCAAAGGCTTCGTTGGCTTCCACCAGATCCAGGTCTTCCACCGCCCAGCCAGCCTTGGCCAGGGCTTTTTGCGAGGCGCTGACCGGGCCCATGCCCATGATTTCCGGGGCGCAGCCCGACAGCGCGTAGCCAGCCACGCGGGCCATCGGGGTCAGGCCCAGCTCGGCGGCCTTGGCGGCGCTCATCATCAGCACGGCGGCAGCGCCGTCGTTGATGCCCGAGGCGTTGCCGGCGGTGACAGTGCCGTCCTTCTTGAAGGCGGCGCGCAGCTTGCCCAGGCCTTCCAGGGTGGCGCCGTGCTTGATGAATTCATCGTTGACGAAGGCAACCGGGTCGCCCTTGCGCTGCGGAATCAGCACCGGGGTGATTTCGTCGGCAAACTTGCCGGCCTTCTGGGCGGCTTCGGCACGGTTTTGCGAGGTGACGGCCAGTTGGTCTTGTTCGTCGCGGCTGATTTCATACTTGGCGGCGATGTTTTCGGCGGTGATGCCCATGTGGTACTGGTTGTAGGCGTCGGTCAAGCCGTCGTACACCATGGTGTCCACCAGTTGGGCATTGCCCATGCGGAAGCCGTCGCGCGAGCCCGGCAGGATGTGCGGGGACATCGACATGTTTTCCTGACCGCCGGCAATCACGATTTCCGCGTCGCCATTGGCGATGGCTTGCGCCGCCAGGTGGGTGGCGCGCAGGCCGGAGCCACACACCACGTTCAGGGTGGAAGCCGGGGTGGTCACCGGCAGGCCAGCCTTGATCAGCGCCTGACGGGCCGGGTTCTGGCCAACGCCAGCGGTCAGCACCTGACCGAGGATCACTTCGCTGACCGCTTCCGGGGCCACGCCGGTTTGTTCCAGCAGGGACTTGATCACGATGGCGCCCAGATCCGGGGCGCTGATTTTGGCCAGGCTGCCGCCAAACGAGCCGATGGCGGTGCGGGTTGCAGCGACGATGACAACTTCTTGCATGACTTTCTCCAGAAACAGGGGTCGCGCCGGCCAAAGGCCGGCGCATGATGCGGGAAAACAGTGATTTCGCCTGGGCTTAGGCCATCATGGCGGCGGTTTGCGGCATGGAGCGGGCCAGCACAAAGGTGCCCGGCGCCGCGCACAACGGCTTGAAGTCCTTGTTGCCCGGGGTCTTGGGTGCAGCCACCTGAGCACCAGAGCGCGGGGCAAGCCATTGATCCCAGTCTTGCCACCAGCTGCCCGGACGCGATTCAGCGCCGTCGAACCATTCCTTGGCGGTGGCCGGCTGCTTGTCATTCACCCAGTAGTTGCGCTTGTTCTTGGTCACCGGGTTGATGGCGCCGGCGATGTGGCCGGACGCGCCCAGCACATAGCGCTTGTCCTTGGCGCCGGTCAGGTACTTCAGGCCATCGTAGGCCGAGGCCCAGGGCACGATGTGGTCTTCGCGGGCGGCAAAGATATACAACGGCAGGTCGATGGTGGACACGTCAATCGGCACGCCGCACAGGGTGATGGCGCCCTTCTTGGTCAGGGCGTTGTTCAGGTAGAACTCCTTCAGGAAGAAGGTATGCATCGGCAGCGGCAGGTCCACCGAGTCGTTGTTCCAGTACAAGAGGTCAAACGGCGGCGGGGTTTTGCCCAGCAGGTAGTTGTTGACCACGTAGTTCCACACCAGATCATTGGCGCGCAGGCTGGCGAAGGTCTGGCCGATTTCCTTGCCAGAGACGATACCACCAGCGGCCACCTTGGTTTCGCGGCTGCGGATCAGGTTTTCGTCGATGTACATGCGGATCTCGCCCGGATCGGTGTGATCCACCAGCGAGGTCATGAAGGTGGCCGATTCCACCCAGTCCAGGCCACGATCCTTGAGCACACACAGCGTGGTGTTGAGGATCACGCCGCCGATGCAGAAGCCCAGGACATTGATCTTGTCCTGCTTGCTGATCTTGCGCACGGTGTCGATGGCGGCGATGGCGCCCTTGTCGATGTAGGTGTCCCAGGTGAAATGCTTCATCTCGCGGTCGGCGGATTTCCACGACACCAGATACACGGTGTAACCCTGGCTGACGAAGTGGCGCACCATGGAGTTATCCGGGCCCAGGTCCATCAGGTAGTACTTGTTCACGCACGGCGGGATGATCAGCAGCGGGCGTTCGTACACTTTTTCGGTGGTCGGGGTGTACTGGATCAGCTCGATCAGCTCATTGCGGAAGATCACCGAACCCGGCGTGGCGGCGATGTTCTTGCCGATCTCGAACTTGGATTCGTCAGACATGGAAATGTAGCCCTTTTCCATGTCGGCCATCATGTGCTTCATGCCTTCGACCAGGCTCTCTCCCTTGGTTTCGATGGCGCGCTTGAGCACTTCCGGGTTGGTCATGGCAAAGTTGGTCGGGCTCAGCGCATCCAGATACTGCTTGGTGAAGAAGCTCATGCGCTCCTTCTGGTGGGCGTCGATGGGCACACCATCCACCATTTCGGTCAGCCACTTGGAGGCAAACAGGTAATTTTGCTTGAGCAGGTTGAAGAAGGGATGGTCATTCCACTCGGCGGCGGCAAAACGCTTGTCGGACGGATCAGGGCTGACGACACCCGGCACTTTCTGGCCGAGGAAGTTCATCCACAGATTCATCTGCTGCTGGTACAGATTGGTCTGCATTTCCACCAGTTGCGATGCGCTCTTGGCGGCAGCGCCCCACATGCTGACAAACGGGTTAAGCTCGCCATCCGGCAGCTTCATGCCCGCAAAGTTGCCGACGAATTGCTCCATCAGCTTGCGATTGGCGTCCGAAATGCTGGAGAAAAACGACTCCAGCGACGGGCCTTGCTTATCTTGACTCATGACCTATCTTCCTCTTCTTGGTGGTTCCTCCGCGCCGGGCGCGGATTCGGGGGTATGTCCGTCGTGTAACACCACACCCGGGCAGCTGCGTCGCCGGGCGCTGGATGATTGAACCTGCGCGTTCGGGGTCTTGTTATGCTTGCCCCTGTCTGCTTGTGTCAGTGCACGAAGCACCGATGACATTAACTTATCACGGTTTCGTGAAAAATTGTTGCATTGCGGCCAGGGTTTTTACGTTTGCGCGCGCAGCACCGCCGGCGCGCCAAAACCCGCTCACAAGGCCAGGCCCAGCCACAGCGGCAAGGTCACCATCGCCACAAACACATTCACCGTGATGATGGTGGCCACCGTACGGCCATCGCCGCCCATGCGCACCGCCAGAATATAAGCCGAAGACGCAGTCGGCAGCGCCGCCAGCACCAGTACCGACTGAAAATACAAGCCCTTGAGCCCCAGCAGCAGCGCCAGGCCCCATGCCGCCGCCGGCAAGGCCACCAGTTTGACAAAGGTAAAGTAATTCACCAGCGGCAAAGAGGCGCGCAGCCCTTCGGCGCGCAACCCGGCCCCCACCGACAGCAAACCCAGCGGCAAGGCGGCGGCGGCCAGCAAGTCCAGCACATGATTCACTTCGCCCGGCAAAGGCAGGCCAAACAGACTGACGATGAAGCCACTGAGCGTGGCGACAATCAGCGGATTTTTCGCCAGCTCGCGCCACACCGACGCGCCGCCCTGACGGGCCAGAAACCACACCGACACCGCGTTTACCCACGGCACCATCACCCCGATCAGCACGGCAAACGAGGCAATGCCGGCGTGTCCGGACAAGCGATCCACCACCGCCAGACCAATATAGGTATTGAAGCGAAACCCGGTTTGCACGCAGCTGGCGAACACCCGCCCATCCGGCTTGAGCAGCCAGCGCCCCAGCACGCCCAGGGCAATGCCCACCAGGCTAAAACCAAAGCCGGCGATAAACATATCCAGCGCCGGGGCGATGTCCAGCTCGGTGCGCGACACCGCGCGAAACAGCAAGGCCGGAAACATCAGGTAATACACCAGCCGCTCCAGATGCCCCCAGAACTCGGCCGGGTAGGCAAAACGGCGGCGCAGCAGCAGGCCGAGCAGAATCAGTGAAAAATCAGGCAGCAGGATCAGGGCGATGGCGAGCATGGAAAAAATAAGCCGGGCCATGACGGCCCATGTCAGACAGAAGCTGAAAATGTACCCGCGCCAGCGCGCCATGGCAAAACGCCCGTACAGGCAAACCTGTGCGGGCGTTTGATGGGTTCGCGCTCGCGGCGGCGCTCAGCGGCGCAAGGCCAGGCGGCGGAAGTAGTCGCGAAAGATCGATTCAAAGCGGTGATAGACAAAATACGAAATCACGATCACCAGAGCAATCAAACCCAGGTTGATCAGATCCGCATAAGGGGTATCAATCACCTTGAATGGTGAGCCGCCTTCGCGGTGTGTCATCGACGACACAGGCAGTTTTAGTACGTATTGCCAGATATTGGCAGTCAGAACAAAAACCAGCATGTGAATCATATAGATCGAATAAGACAACGTACCCAGCAACACCATCCATTTCATTTTCAAAAAGCGGCTGACCACGCCGACATCTTGAATGGACAGCACATACACAATGACCGCAAACACCGGAAAGACAGGTAACTGCATGGCTTTATGGTGCGATTCAGCAATCAGGGCACAGGCAATCAGCAACAGCGCCACTTCAATCAGGGAGGCGGGGAATGCCTTGAGCTGAATGCGCGAGCGTTGTGACAGGTGATAGACAAACATCCCCAGGAAAAACCCACCCATACAGCGGAAGATTCCGTATTTATACGTATACAACAGCGTATGGGGATCGTCTCGGGCCACATACACCAGTACCGCATAACTCAGCACGGACAGGATCAGGGAAAACACCGGTTTGTATACGGGCCGCAGCAGCAGCACAAAAAAGAAGAACACAATGTAGGTATAAAACTCGACACTGATGCTCCAGGCGGGGGCATTCCAGCCCAGGTCATTGTCAAAACCCAGCGAGTTGACCAAGAAAATATTGTAGACAAAACGCAGCGGGCTGTTCTTCACCCAGGGATCCATCTCGCCCAGATGCAGCACATGAAATGCATAGAGCCTGTTCTGAACTATCCCATAGCGGTAAAATCCAAGCCCCATGGAAAACCGCAAACCTTACCCATCCGATGTCAGCGACGAAGAATGGGC
>NZ_QJKI01000008.1:0-32308 GCF_003201855.1 Rivihabitans pingtungensis
GATGAAGAAACGTTGCGACGCGAGGTTGAGGCCAATGTGCGTGAACGCAACGCCAAAGCCATCCCCATCAAGTGGAAGTTCTCCACTCAGGATGCTCGGCGTAAGCTGGCTCGTCTTTATCCTCGCGTTTCAACGTGACTGGCTACTAGGATACACACGCCTCTTTGGATTGCACGCGACCGCCATGCTGATGCCCCCTGAAGTGTTTTTGATCGAAGACGACCGCGCCGTGCGCAAAGGCTGCGAGCAGGCGCTGGCGATTGCCGATATTGCCGTGCGCGGCTTTGCCGACGCCGAAAGCATGCTGGCGGCGCTGACTCAGGGCGCGCGCCCGGCGCTGGTGATCAGCGATGTGCGCCTGCCCGGCCGCGATGGCCTCACCTTGCTGCGCGAATTGCGCCAGATCGACCGCGAGCTGCCGGTGCTGTTGATCACCGGCCATGGCGATGTGGCGATGGCGGTGGAGGCCATGCGCGAGGGCGCGCAGGATTTTATTGAAAAGCCGTTTCCGTCTGAGCGGCTGGTCAGCGCCGCGCGGCGCGCGCTGGCGCAACACGCGCTGCAACAAGAAAACCGCCGGCTGCGCGAGCGGCTGGGCGCCGCCGGGGTAGAGCGCATCATCGGCCAGGCGCCAGCCATGCAGCGCATCCGCCAGCTGGTCAGCACCCTGGCACCCAGTGGGGTGGATATCCTGCTCAATGGCGAAACCGGGGTGGGCAAAGAGGTGGTGGCGCGGGCGATTCACGACGCCAGCGGCCGGCGCGGGCCGTTTGTCGCCATCAACTGCGGCGCACTGCTGGACAGCGTGTTTGAAAGCGAGCTGTTTGGTCACGAGGCCGGCGCCTTCACCAGCGCCGGCAAGCGGCGCATCGGCCGCATCGAATACGCCAGCGGCGGCACGCTGTTTCTGGACGAAATCGAAACCATGCCGCTGAATCTACAAGTGAAATTACTGCGGGTGCTGCAAGAGCGCAGCATTGAGCGGCTGGGCAGCAATGCGCCCATTGCCGTGGATTGTCGGGTGGTGGCGGCCAGCAAGACAAACCTGCACGCCGCCGCCGAGGCCGGGCAG
Organism: Rivihabitans pingtungensis; assembly: GCF_003201855.1. GTDB lineage: Bacteria > Pseudomonadota > Gammaproteobacteria > Burkholderiales > Aquaspirillaceae > Rivihabitans > Rivihabitans pingtungensis. The sequence continues at coordinate 1,073 of NZ_QJKI01000008.1, forward strand.
TTTCGGCAAGATTTGTTTTACCGACTGAACGTGGTCAGCCTGGACATCCCGCCCTTGCGCCAGCGCCGCGAAGACATTCCGCTGTTGATGGCGGCGTTTTTGCACGACGCCGCCCGCCGCTACCAACGCCCGCCAGCCGACTGGACGCCGGCTGATCTGGCGCGCTGGTCGGCACACGATTGGCCAGGCAATGTGCGCGAGCTGAAAAACACCGCCGAACGCTGGGCGCTGGGCCTGCCCGATGGCCTGGCCGGCGGCGATGCCCTGCCGGGGCAAGCCATCGGCCCACGCGCCTCGCTGGCCGAGCAAATCGACCAAGTAGAAAAACACCTGATCGAAGACGCACTGCGCCGCTGCGATGGCCAGGTGACGCGCACCGCCGAATGGCTGGGCACGCCGCGTAAAACGCTGTACGACAAACTGCAACGCCACGGCATTGTGCCCGAGGATTTCCGCAGCTAAAAAGCCGCTCAGGCAGCAATCACCTGAATGCCGCCAGGCAGGAATTTGGCGTACTTGGCCAGCGATTTGTCGATGGCTTCACGACTGAGCGAATAAAAATAATCCAGCTCGGTTTCTTCGGTACGCACCGCGCCAAAACGCTCGTGAAATTTCCACACCGATTCATTGCCCTTGCGCACGTCAAAATGCGCACGGGTGAAGCCCAGTGACAAGGCAAACTGATACACCATCAGCGCCGACTCTACGGCATAGCCGCTGGGCGAACCTTCCCGAATCACCCACGACCCCCAGCAAAATGAATCCCCTTGTTGATCGTACAAACGCACCGTACCCACCGGATTGTGCTCGCGATCTTCCATGATGAAATACACCTGACTATTGTCCTGGGCATATTTTTCCAGCCAGGCTACCTGCTGACTGACATCCGATGAAGTTTTCGAAATAAAGCGGGATTTGCTCTCATCAGTACGCAAAGCCACGATAAATTCGGCGTCAGCCGGTGTGGCATCACGCAACACCAAATGATGGCCAATCACTTGGCGGGGTTTGACAAAGGCCGGCATGGTCATGCTGAACTCCTGTAAACAATCATGGCTTTATCATGTCTGCCCCGTCGGGCAATTGCAAGTGCATGAAGCACCGCCCATCCATTCACGCCGCTCGGCGCATGGTCACATGGTCAATGCCGCCATCGTCATACGGCTCGCCCTCGGCCACAAAGCCCCGGCTGGCGTACACCCCCTGCTTGTCGCATTGCGCCGACAGCACCCAAGGCGCGCCCGGATACTGCTCGCCGGCCAGCGCCAGCGCCTGGTCCAGCAGCGCGCCGCCCAGGCCCAGCCCGCGCGCGGCCGGCGCCACCACCACCCGGCCAATGCAGGCGGCCAGCGGGTCTTTCACCCCTGGCGCCAGCACGCGGGCGTAGGCCAGCAAGGCGCCGTCGGCGGCGCAGGCCAGCACATGCCAGGCGTCCTGATCCAGGTTGTCGATATCGCCGTACACCGAATCCTGCTCGACTACAAACACCTGATCGCGCAGGCGCAACACGGCGTACAGACTGTGCACAGTAAGTTCAGAAAATCGGCAAACGCGCCAGCTCAGGTCAGCAGTCATGGAGGGTCTCATGGAGATTGTGGCGGGGTGCGGCTACAATCACGCGGTAACCGCCCGGAACCCGGCCTGGCCGGGGCCGTCATCGTATCATCGCCCCCCCTGTGAAGTCCTGAGTTCATGAACGACTTGTTAGCCTCTTCCGCCGTCCCAGCCGACGGCGACACCCTGACGCTGGATGCTTACGCCGAGCGCGCTTATCTGGAATACGCGATGAGCGTGGTCAAAGGCCGCGCGCTGCCAGAGGTCGCCGACGGGCAAAAGCCGGTGCAGCGGCGCATTCTGTACGCCATGAAAGAAATGGGCCTGACCGCTGGCGCCAAGCATGTGAAGTCGGCGCGCGTGGTGGGCGAGATTCTTGGCAAATACCACCCGCACGGCGACAGCTCGGCGTACGAAGCCATGGTGCGGCTGGCGCAGGATTTTGTCATGCGCTACCCGCTGATCGACGGCCAGGGCAATTTTGGCAGCCGCGACGGCGACGGCGCAGCGGCCATGCGCTACACCGAAGCCCGGCTGACGCCGATTGCCGAATTGCTGCTGTCAGAAATCGACCACGGCACGGTGGACTTTGTCCCCAACTACGACGGCGCCTTTGAAGAGCCGCAGCTCCTGCCGGCGCGGCTGCCGATGGTGCTGCTCAATGGCGCGTCGGGCATTGCCGTCGGCCTGGCCACGGAAATCCCGCCGCACAATCTGCGCGAGGTGGCCAGCGCCGCCGTGGCGCTGCTGCGCCAGCCCGAGCTGGACCTGGACGCGCTGCTGGCCTATATCCCCGGCCCGGATTTTCCTGGCGGCGGCCAGATCATCACCCCGCCGGCCGACATCCGCACCGCCTACCAAAGCGGACGCGGCAGCCTGCGCGTGCGGGCGCGCTGGCAGATCGAACGGCTGGCGCGCAATCAGTGGCGCGTGGTGGTCAACGAACTGCCGCCGGGCACCTCAGCGCAAAAAGTGCTGGCGGAAATCGAAGAGCTGACCAACCCCAAGGTGCGCCCCGGCAAAAAAGCGCTGTCGGCCGAGCAACAAAACCTCAAGGGCCTGATGCTGGGTCAGCTGGACCGGGTGCGCGACGAATCCGACCAACAGCAGCCGGTGCGGCTGGTGTTCGAACCCAAATCCAGCCGGCAAGACCCGGACGAATTCATCACCCTGCTGCTGGCGCAAACCAGCCTGGAAGGCAATGTGCCGATGAATCTGGTGATGTTGGGCCTGGACGGCCGGCCGCGCCAGAAAGACCTGAAATCCATCCTCAGCGAATGGCTGGATTTCCGCATGCACACCGTCACCCGCCGGCTGAGCCACCGGCTGGACAAGGTGAACCAGCGCACCCACATCCTGGAAGGCCGCATGACGGTGTTCCTGCATATCGAGGATGTGATCCACGTCATTCGCGAATCCGACGAGCCCAAGCCCGAGCTGATGCGCCGCTTTGGCCTGAGCGACATCCAGGCCGAAGACATTCTGGACATCCGCCTGCGCCAGCTGGCGCGGCTGGAAGGCTTCAAGCTGGAAAAAGAACTGGACGCCCTGCGCGGCGAAGCCGGAACCCTGCATCACCTGCTGGACAATGAATCCGCCCGGCGCGACCTGGTGGCGGAAGAAATCTGCGCCGACGCCGCCCGCTATGGCGACGCCCGCCGCACCGAAGTCAAACCCGCCGAAAAAGCCGTGCTGACGCAAACCGTCGCCGACGAGCCGGTGACGCTGATTGTCTCGCGCAATGGCTGGATTCGCGCGCGCAGCGGCCACAATGTGGACGTGTCGGCGCTGAACTTCAAAGATGGCGACGCACTGGGCCAGGTAGTGGAAACCCGCACCATTCACCCCGTGGTGGCGCTGGACAGCCGTGGCCGCAGCTACACGCTGGCGTGCAGCGACGTGCCCACCGGGCGCGGCGACGGCGTGCCGCTGAGCTCGCTGATCGACATTCAGGACAAGGCCCGCGTGGTGGCGGTGCTGTCCGCCAAGGACGACAGCCGTTATCTGGTGGCCAGCAGCGGCGGTTATGGCTTTATTGCCCAGCTCAAGGACATGGTCAGCCGAGTCAAAGCCGGCAAAGCCTTCCTGACCGTCGAAGACCAGGAAAGCGCACTGCCCCCGGTGCCGGCGCCAGACCACGCCAGCGCGCACGTGCTGGTGGTCAGCCAGCAGGCGCGCCTGTTGGCCTTTGCCCTGGACGAGCTCAAGCAAATGGGCCGTGGTCGTGGCCTGCAATTGCTGGCGCTGGACGACGGCGACACGCTGACGGCGCTGGGCGTGGTGAGCAGCGGCCGCGCGCTGTTGACTGTGCAGATTCCCCGCTCTGGCCGCCTGGATGAAGTGCGCCTGCCGCTGGATGAATTTATCGGCAAGCGCGGCCGACGCGGCAAAGAAGCGCCCAAGCGCTGGCTGGTGTTGGGTGTGAGAGACGCCCAGGGCTAAGCGTCGCCAAACCCATCTGACCGCCGAAGTTTCACCCCCCCCACACAGCGCCGTTTTCGGCGCTGTGCTGTTTTTGCACCAGCACAGCCCCACACCCACTGTGGCTGGGCAGTGCCGCCAGTGACGTTTACAGTGTGGCCATTGCAATCCACATAAGGCGTCACCATGAAAACCCTGGGCGTATTGGGCGGGATGAGTTGGGAATCCACCGCCGTTTACTATCGGCTGTTCAATCAAGGCGTGCGCGCCCGGCTGGGCGGCCAGCACTCGGCCAAGCTGCTGCTGGCCAGCGTGGACTTTGCCGAGATCGTCGCCCGCCAAAAAGCCGGTGACTGGCACGGCGCCGGCCAGCAACTGGCCGAACTGGCCGCCGGGCTGCAAAACGCCGGCGCCGACGCTATCCTGATCGCCACCAACACCATGCACAAAATCGCCGAGCAAGTGCAAGCCGCCATCGACGTGCCCTTGCTGCACATCGGTGACGTGGTGGCCGACGCCCTGCTGGCCGCTGGCGTGCGCCGCGCCGGCCTGCTCGGCACCCGCTACACCATGGAACAACCGTTCCTGATTGACCACCTGCGCCAACGCGGCCTGGACATCCTCGTCCCCGACGCCGACGCCCGCGCCGACGTGCATCGCATCATCTTTGACGAACTCTGTCAGGGCGAGGTCAACAATGTTTCACGTGAAACCTACCAGCGCATCATCCAACAACTCGCCGCCGACGGCGCGCAAGCGGTGATTCTGGGCTGCACCGAAATCTGCCTGCTGCTGGGCCCCAACGACGCCTGCCTGCCGCTATACGACACCGCCGCCCTGCATGTAGACGCCGGCCTGAACTGGGCGCTGCAATCGTAAGCGTTCAGCTGCACGCGGCAGCGTGGGGCAAAAAATCCGGCCGCAGACAGTACAAGCAGTACGGCAAGGCCGCGCAACAACGCCAGAATGGTTTGGTGAGCGGCTCAAAGACACAGCCCGTCGCACCTAGCCGCCGTTCCCCCCCGTGTGACGCGCCGAGCATCGCAGAAAGTCAGGGAGGTTTCCGGCCCGGCTAAGCGGCGGCGCAGCCGACGCGCCATTCCGGGACGGCCCTGACTTTCGAGAAGCGCAGGGCACCCGAAGGGCGCGGCGCCCGGGTCGCCTTTCTTTTCCCCCTTTTCTTTGGCGAGACAAAGAAAAGGGGTCGGGTGCGGGGCGAAGCCCCGCCCAAAATCCACCCCCAGCATATTCCGCCCCCCTCACCCAAGCCCGCCAACTTGTTCATATCTGAAAACCCCAGTTGCAGTTTTGCGCCATCTCGCCCGCCCTGATTTGCGCCACTGGTGTTTTTCGTGCTAAAACCAATCGGTCTTTCCCGACCCATTTTTCTTTTCCCATGAACCGCCTGCCCCGTCACGAGCAAATCCTCAAGCTGATCCGCGCCAACGGCTTCATGCCCATCGAAGAGCTCGCCCGCCGTCTGGACGTCACCCCGCAAACCATCCGCCGTGACATCAACCAACTGTCGGAAGAAAACCTGCTGCGTCGCTTTCACGGCGGCGCTGCACTTGGCCCCAGCGTGGAAAACGAGGAATACTCGGTGCGCAAGGTCAAACACCAGGCCGAAAAAGCCCGCATCGGCGAACTGGTGGCCAGCCACATCCCCGATGACGCCTCGCTGTTCATGAACATCGGCACCACCATCGAGGCCGTGGCGCGCGCGCTGTGCAACACCCACAAACACCTGCGCATCGTCACCAACTGCATCAATGTCGCCACCGTGCTCACCCGCCGGCAAGACTTTGAAATCATCATCACCGGCGGCGTGGTGCGCCACAAAGATGGCGGCATCACCGGTGTGGCCACGCTGGACATGATCGAGCAGTTTCGGGTGGATTACGCCATCGTCGGCGCCTCGGGCGTAGACCTGGACGGCTCGCTGATGGACTACGACTACCGCGAAGTGCGCGCGGCGCAGGCGATGATGAAAAACGCCCGCCAACGCTATCTGGCAGTGGACTCCAGCAAGTTCGGCCGCAACGCCATGATGAAGCTTTGCCACATCAGCGAAGTGAACGATGTGTTCACCGACGACGACCCGCCAGCCGAGCTGGCGCCGATTCTGGCCGATAAAAATGTGCGCCTGCATGTGGCGCGCGCAGGCGAGCCGATTTTGCCGGAAGAGTAAGAGCAGCGAACAGACGCCCCACAATACAACGCCCCGCCAGGAACAGCATTCCTGCGGGGCGTTGTGTTGTGGGTGTGTGTTTTATGCTGCGGGCGACACGCTATCGGCCACCACCACGCCGCCGCCCTGCGCCTTGGCCTGCTGCACTGCTGCTGCCGCTTCGGCCAGCAGGGTGCGCGATTCGCCGCCGTCGCGGGTAAAGGCCACGCCAGCCCGAAAACTCAGCCAGAACGTCGCCGTGTTGGCGCTGTGCGCCACCCGATGAAACGCGGCGGCCAGTTCTTCGATCAACACCTTGGCCTGACCGGGCTCGGTGGCCGGCATGATCACACCAAATTCATCGCCGCCCAGCCGGCCGATGATGTCGCTGCGGCGCAGCCGTTCGCGCAGGATGCGCGCCAGCGTGCGCAGCACTTGGTCGCCAATCGGGTGGCCGTGGGTGTCGTTGATGTCCTTGAAGTGGTCGATATTCAGCTGCACAAACGACAAGACTTCCTGCTGGCGGCGGGTGCGCACCAGTTCCATGTCCAGCTGCGACAGCAATTGTGAGTGATTCAGCAAGCCGGTCAGCCCATCGGTGGTGATATGGCCAGCCAGCCGGCGGTGACGGCGCGCGCGCGCCATCACCGTCATCGCCAGCACATCGGCCGGCACTGGCTTGATCAAAAAGCCATCCACGCCGATATCGTGGGCGTCCAGATGGCGCGGCCGCTGTTTTTCGCTGGTGATGAACAGCAGCGGGATATTGTCCAGATAGCGTTGCTGGCGGATCACCCCGGCCAGCTCCATGCCGGAGCAGCCCGGCAGCGCCATGTCCAGCAGAATCAAATCCGGCCGGAAGGTGATGATGGTGTCCAGCAGGGTATGCGGATTGCTCACCACGCGGGTGTCGATGCCGCGCTCGGCCAGCACCGAGGCGTAAAAACTGGCCAGTGATTCCAGGTCTTCCACCAGCAGCACGCGCAAGGGCACCGGGTCATCGCGGGTCAGCAGCGGGGTCAGCGTGTCCAGCACTTCATTAAACGGGCAGGGCCACGGCAAAAAGCCGCGCGCGCCAGCGCGCACCGCCGCCAGGCGCGCCTCAAAGCCGGTGTCCGGCGACAGGATCAGCAGCACGGTTTCCGGCAGCATGGCGTGCTTGAGCGCCGACAGCGCATGCGAGAGCTGATTATCGTGGGCGTGTGGGTCGCCCAGCACAATCACCGCCGCCGGCACCTGCTTGCTGGCTGCCTCGGCCAGCTCAGGCAGGCTGGTGAAGCGCTCGACAGGGATGCCAAAGTGCGCCAGATGGCGCGCCAGCGGCGCATCGTCGCCGCTCAGGGCCAGCAGGCTGACCGGGCCGATGCTGGCGTGGGCAATCGGGGTGACTTTCACCGATGGCGCGGCGTGCTGAACAATCATGTTCAGCCGGGTGCGCAGCTCGTCGGCAAAATGCAGGTCGGCGGGGTGATGGCCCTGGTTCATGCGATGATGCAGAAAATGCACCAGCCCCTTGGCCGCTTCAGAGAGGCGAGGCAGCTGGCGCGAGTCGGCCATGCACTTGAGATTCAGCGCCAGATACAGCACATGGGCGGCCAGCGAGGGGTTCCAGTGCGCGGTCAGCGGCGCGGCGGCGGTTTCCAGTTCGGTGGCGCGCGCCGACAAAGAGGGGGGATCGGGCAGGTTCATGGCCGGGCCTTTGCAGCAAATGAGGCAGACGCTTTCATTTAAACAGCGCACGCGCGCAAACACCAGCTTTTGCACTGCATCATCCGACCACACTCAGCCCGATTCGGGCCAGTGCTGCGCCCAGTTTTGCCAGTTCAGCCGCAGGCCGGGGACGTGGCGATTATAGGGCTGGTCAAACACGATATGCCGCCAGCGCGGCGCGCGCGCGCCGGACGGCGCCGGGTTGTCGTCAATCAGCCAATCGCCGTCCACCTGGGTTTTGTCGGCGCAGGCGAGCATGCCTTGAGCCAATACCGGGCCAAAATGTTCGGCCAGCCAAGCGCGCCGCTCGGCCAGCGTGGCGCCGGGCGAAGTGCACACCGTCAGCCGATAGCCGCGCGCCGCCAACGCCGCCAGCGCGGCTTGTGCGCCGGCCATCACCGGCAACTGGCGATAAAACCCCGGCGCGTCAATCACCGCCTGCACGGCGTCGCGCCAGGCCGGCGGATAATCCTCGCGCAGGTAAAAATGCCGGCGGGCGGCAGGCGGCAACCAGGGGCGGTCGGGGTAGGCCGTGCGCCAAACACGCAGAAAACCTTGATCAAAATCCGCCAATACACCATCAAAATCAATCAAAACATGAGCGGGCTCGCTGGCGGTCATAACTGCTCGAAACCCAGATTGAACCACGCCGGCAGGGCCAGCTCGCCACGGGCGCGGCGGGCCAGCACCTCGTCCAGGCCGCGCAGCCAGTCGCTGTCGGCCACCCGGGCCATCAATGCAACCAGCTCTTCTGGTCGATGCGGCTGTGCCGCATCGCGTGGATGCACCTGCGCCACCACCACCGGCTGGCCGCTGGCGTCGAGAATATCCAGCAAATAGCAGGGCATGCCGTTGCGAAAAAAACCGTAGCGCGCCTGGCACTGATACTGCTGACCCAGGCGGCAAAAAGGCAGGACGTGTATGGAATCCGACATGATGGCCTCGCGTTGACTGTCATGGGCAGAAGCTGTGCAAAAAGTATGCACAATCCAGCAGAGAACAGGAGGCGGGCGGGCAGAATGTTTGCGCCGGATCAAGATAGGCACAAAAAACAACAAGCCTCACCAAAAATGGGGAGGCTTGCAGTGGATGGTGCCGGTAATAGGCTCCGAACAATACCACAACACACACCACCAGCGTACAATCCCGCACAAAATCAACCATTCGCACGTCTCTGTCCGCGCATTGACTGCCAAAAACGCACAACCATGCACAATTGTGCTCACAGCGATTACGCCAAAATTACGCCACCACCACCATGGCCTACTACCGCAAACGCTCAAACGGCTGGCGCGCCGAGATTGCAATCCTCGGCATCCGTGACAGCGCCACCTGGCCAACCAAAGCCCAGGCCATTGCCTGGGCGACGGAAATCGAGGCGCGCATCCGTGCAGACCATGCTCGTGGCCACCATACCCAGCTGCCGGCAAAAATCACGGTATACGAGCTGATCCACGACTACATCGCCAAACGCCTGCCACAAAAAAAGGGGGCAGAAAAGGAGGGCCTCCGCCTGACCCGATTTTCGCGAGAGCTCACCTGGGTCGGCGAGTACGCCAGCAGTATTACACAGCAACACATCGCAACCTGGCGCGATGGCCGGCTAACCGAGGTGCAACCCAGCTCAGTCAACCGAGAGCTCAACCTGCTGTCAGCCCTGTTCGCACACGCTGTCGAAATCCGCGCATGCACCATCAACCCTGTGCGCGGCCTGCGGCGGCCGCGCAACCCGCCGGCGCGCGACCGCGACATCAGCCAGGCTGAGATCGACGCCATGCTCACTGCGCTGGACTACCAACCTGGCGCCACCCCAACCAAAAAAATCCACTACATCGCAATGGCCATGCTGTTTGCCATGGAAACCGGCATGCGCGCTGGCGAAATCACCGAGCTGGCATGGGATCGAGTGCTGCTCGAGCAGCGCTACATCACGTTGTTGGACACAAAAAATGGCGACAGTCGCCAGGTTCCCCTGTCAACTGCCGCCATCAACATACTCAACCTACTGCCACGCGCTCATGGGCCGTGTTTTGCGATTACCGCCGCATCGCTAGACACACTCTGGCGTCGTGCTCGCAAACGCGCTGCTGAGCGCCTACCCAGCGTCGTCGACCTGCATTTCCACGACACCCGGCACGCTGCCGTCACCCGGCTGGCAAATCGCCTTGATGTGCTCGCGTTAGCCAGGATGATCGGGCACCGAGACATCAAATCGCTGATGATCTACTACAACCCCAGCGCCAGCCAGCTCGCCCAGCTGCTGGGGTAGTAGTAATGCTCAAATGCTCTCCTAGCCTTGGCCATTACACTGCGGGCACGGGATACCGCGCCGGGCCTCCGTCATTGTGTGGAATTCAATCCATTCGGTTTCTCCGCCACAGGCTAGGCAACGGCACCGCGCAATCACCACCTCGTCACCATCAGCGCCAGAGCAGGCGTCACCGGCATCAAACACATGCATCATCTGCCGACGCGGTCGCCTGGGTTTTGGTCCAAACAGGTCATTCATATTGCCTCCGTTTGCCACATCTACGTGCAACCTCAACTAGCCAGGTTGCGAACAGTGGTGGAGTGAGCTCTCGCTCAGGTTTTGTCACAATTTTCAGGGTGCGTGGCACCCCACGTTGAGGTTTGATGCACGCGGTGGGCTTCACTGGTGGCGGCATTGCTGGCATGTCATCGGGGTGGCATCCAACGATGTACAGCCATGTGAGTTTTTCCGCCGGGTGCCCCCAGTCGCATTGGCGAACCTGGGCGGTCCACCCGCCGAACGAATCTGGTGCTCTGCCAGGTCGTGGCAATCCCATATGCGCCCACAATGTGCTCCCTGCCGGGTGCTCCAATACGCCACCAAATCGCCATAAATGGGAAATCGCATCTATGGCCAATTGCCGCTCCATCTGAGGATCAGATGATTTCGCAAACTGGCGGAGTTTCCCCCACAGCCTGCACGGTGGATGTGCCACCAGTGGAGCGCCACCAGGCCACCGTCGCGCATCCCGAACTTCATCCCACACATCCAAACCGGGCAGTGATTTGTAGTGCGAGTCTGCGCGGGCAAACAGTACGGCAACTACTGTCATCGTTCAGGCCTCCCCTTGGGCAAACGCGCCCGATTTTGCGTCGCCCAGGCCGTCACCTCGCTGGCCAGCCAGCGTCTGGCCGCCCCGTCCACACCAGTTGGCATCAACGGCGCCGGAAACCCAGGCCGGCAGATGACGCTCTGTTTGACCGACGACACACTCAGCTGCAACCAGCTGGCCATGTCATCAACCGTCCATAACTCAGGCACGCCGTTGGCCACGGCCAGTTGCCTGGTCAGCAGCTGGATGGCAGAGATCAACTCCACCACCCCTGGATCTGCCGCCCCCATCACGACGCCCACCTGGTGCGCAGCGTGATGATGTCGCGGGCAGTGGACGGTCCGCAGTCATACAGTTTGGCCAGCGCGCCATAACCACGCCCATCGCCATCCTGTTTCCATCCTGCATACACTGCGCGCATCTCCGCCACCTGGGCGCTGCTGAGTTTGGCGCGGTGATGGCCCGCACCGCACGGGTGTCCAGTGTGATTTCGTGTTTTCATCCTGCGACCTCAATCACCTCAAACGATTTTTTGCACGAACTGGACTTTCCACTCTGCCGACAATCATCATATTGCCGATGTGTGGTGGTGCGATCATTCCCGCAGCGCACGAAATAGTGTTGATGACCGCCATCCTCAAACGCATACACACGACACCCATCCGCCTCACGGATGACATGAGGAGTCCGTCTGGCCTGCTCTTCCTGTGCCCGCCTATTTTTTTCCGGCTCGCTATTTGCATCCAAGATCATAAACGCAGCCAAAAATAATGACAGCGCCGTAAGTAAAGTCCAAATGGCCTTTTCTTTCATCTCACACCCCAAACTGCGGCTGGTAATCACCGCGTTTCGTTAAGCTGCACGCCGTGCATCTGTAAATCCCATATGACGTGAGCGATCCATGCTGTCCGCTAATGCTCAAATGGACATAATTCTTCACAAACTGCCAGCGGTGTTTCCCACTGGCAGATGTGAACTTTTCAGCGCTGGTTTAGCCATTCGTGCTGGCTGCCACAATCATTTTCAGGTTGTGGTACAGGTCCGTGTGCTGGGTGCGGATGACATGCAGCAACTGGACATCCTCCGCACTCGGCAACGCATTGAGGTCCACGCCACGGACATGCACCAGGTCAATCATCAACTGCACCAGCGTCGGGATTTTCCGGCCGGATTCATAGCGTGACCCACAACTCTGGGTCACATTGAGCGCCCCCCAGAACTGGGCCTGATTCATTTTTTTTGAATTGCGCAACGCGCGGATTTCATTGCTGTTCATTTTGAGTCCAATCCGAATATTTATGACGAATAATAGAATACAGGTCAATCGTGGTGTTTTTTATGATGGGATTTGTTTTTCTTTATCATCCACCGTCGGTTTGACGAGTTTTCCGCAGAACATGCAATATTTGCCGCTGATGCTGACGGATTTACTGCGGGGCTTATATTCACCCGAGCGTTTAGCCTTTTCACGGAATGTGATTTTGCATGTTGTCATCTGGATCATCGTGATCGTATTGCCGACCAGGGTAAATCCAAACCCACTCATTGATGCATTAATCGAATCCGCATCAGGTTTTTCGGCCTTTAATTGCTCAACCATCGCGGCCTCAATTTGCTCTCTGCAATTGCACTGCATCTCACAGCCCCCCCACATAGCGCATCTCAGCCACCCAGGCCGAGCGTGAGCGCACACTGCGCTGTCGTGCCGACATCGCTGCCATTGCGGCAATCACCTGATCTGCCGGCACGGTTAGCGCCGACATCGGGCGCCGGTCACGGATTTCGCGGGGTTCGCCGCGTTGGGGTAAAATCTGTTTGCTCATGGTGTCCTCCTGCCCGCCGCCTGGCGGGCTTGTCAAAAATCACTGTGGGTGTTGTCCGTCGCTGCTGCCCTGGCCGGCAGTGGCGACACCTAGCCAAACACGCGGTTGGCCCATGCAATCACGACCATCATGCGGTCGATCAACGCCAGCATCGCTGCGCCACCGGCCACCAGCGCCGCTCCCGCCAGCGCCCAATGCTCGACAATCCGCCAGCGCTCGGCGGCTCTGTTGCTGCTCAATCTCATACGCTCCTCCTGTGGATAACTGATGCACCGGCAACCCGGACTCCGGGTCAAACCGCATGAACTGGATGCGCACGCCCAGGGCGCGCAGCCCCTGCACAACGCCATCCGACATGCGGCCGGTAATGGATGCCCTCATTTTTGGCTCCCTTCGAACACCCAGCATTTGACGGTGCTGGGCAATTTGCGGCCGTGGACGCCGATGTTGACGTTGTGCCGCGCGTGGATCGCGCTGTTGACTGCGCGATTTTTGTCAATCAATTTATGTCGTTTGGATGTTGGCAGAATGCGCTTCAGGTCAGTCAGTGATGGGATCACCTGTTTGCGCTCGGCCGCCAACTGGGCAAAATGGTTGAGGTTGATGGCAATCAGCCCTGTATCCCGGCTGTGGTTGAGCATTGCATCGCAGTCCGCGTCGTCGCCCCCGTCCAGGTAGTCGTAAACCTCCCAGAACAGCTCCACCATCGGATGATCGCGGCGCAGTGACTGCTCGCGCGCCAGCGCCATGTCCACCAGTGCAGATTTGGCCTCATCAATTTGCTGGGACGTGATTGGCAACAGCCCCTCCAGCGCGTCCACCATCACCATCAGCTGGGCATGGTTTTTTTGGATGCGCAGGTTGCGGCTGCCGGCCTGGGCGATGGCCCGCTCGTAGCCGCGCAGCCGGCTCTCCATCAGCTGCAGGATGGATGCCTCGGCCATGGCCGTTTTCAGCAGGAACCCGCTGACATCCCTGGCTGACATGCGGCTCAATTCCAGCGCGGCCTCGCGGCCGGACTCGGTCTGGTTAGATTTATCCAGCCAGATGTGAATGATCCGCTCCATGATCGCCGGGCTTGCAGCCACCGGCGCGTTCTGACTGATGATCAGCGATGCGCGAAATTGGGGTTCGTATGTATCGTTTCCAGCGGATTTAACGCCGGATGTGCGCAATGACCCACCGTTGTACAGCGATTTCAGGCTGTCCCAGTCAAACTGGGTTTTCGGGCGCCCGCGCGTGCCATCGCTGTCGTCCTCGCGGTCCGACTCAATCAGCACCACCGGTAAATTAGATACCTGGGCCATCGATCGCATAAACCCGACCGTGGTGCCTTTCATGGGGTCGAAACCCTCGTACTGCTCGCGGCCGAAGAGTTTCCAGAGGAACTCGATCAGCGTCGACTTGCCCGCGCCAGGCTCGCCCACCAGCTCAACAAACGGCAGGCTCTCAAACCGCTCGCGCACCTGCTCAGCCACCATGCTCGCCACAAACGTCGCCAGCATCAGCGTGCCGCGCGCGCCGTAGCAGGTGTGCAGGCGTGGCCACCAGTCCTGTGGTGAGTATTTTTTCAGGTCGTGATTGATGTGCAGGCGCAGCGATTTTTGCAGCGATTTGATCGCCAGTTTGCCGGCCTCGAAAAAATCCTCGTCGTTTTGCGGGACGACCTTGCCGTCCACCACCGCCACGTCGTTGTAGACATACGCGCGGTGCTCCAGGCTATAGCCGCTGTAATCGATGGTCTGCACCACGCGGATGCCCTCCACCCAGCGCGACAGCAGTTTGTCCAGCTGCGTGGCATTGCCCGTCCAGATCGCCCCTGCCGCCAGGTGCAGGATCCGTTTTTTGAACTCCGCCGGCGCGGCCAACTGGCCCGCAGTGAATGTGCCTTTTACCGCCATACCATCATGTGGAAATCTCAGGCGAAAGTAATACCAACTCTCGTCGGTGATCTCATTGCGCATGTAATAGAGTGGCTCAGGCATGCAATTGCAGATCTCCGTCACCGTCTGGCTCTCGGCCAGTGCGCGCTCGATCAGCTCCTGCTCTGGCATGTCGGGGTAGTCATCGCGCAGCGTATCGCGCGATTTTCCGTAGCGCTCCAGGTCGAGTTTGAACCAGTACATCCGGTTGTCGTGGTCGAACGAAAACGACTGCCAGCCATTGCGGCTGTACATCAGCGCCGATTTTGCCGCCGGGGTCGGAGCAATCAGCAGCGACCCCAGGTAGAGGTAGTCCTGCCGCTCATCCTCGCCCAGCGCATCAGCTATCCACAGGTCATTCCAGTCGCGTTTTTTGGCGCCGCCGGCGCGCGGTTGCGCAGCACCGCACACCCAGCCCGCATCGCGTGCTCGGGCTGAGAATTTGCGAGTAAACCCCTTGCCGGCCTGGTCACCGTCGTAGGCCCAGATCAGTTTCGGGCGCGGCACATTGTTGTCCGCGCATTGCTCGGCCAGCGCAGACAACGCCAGCTCGGGGTAGTTGTTGCAGCTCAGCGTGCTGACCGCAGGTTGGCCCGCATGCAACAGCGCGATAGCGTCAAAAATCCCCTCGACAATCCACAGCTCGGTATGGCCTAGCAGAGACAGCGACGGAGGCTGCCACCAGGTTCCGCCATAATCGCCCCTGAACGTCGCCTTGCGTTTGCCAAACCGCCAGGGTTTATCGATGATCCGCTCCCAGTAGCCAATGCCCGGCAGCTCAAACCGCACGGTGGTCGAGCCGAGTTGCAGCTCAGGGTTGTAATAGCTGTCCTGGGTATACCATCCGGCAATTTTTTCCAGGTCAAACCCGCGCATTTCGCGCAGGTAGGCATCAGCCGTGGCATTGGGGTTTTCAGGCACTTTTGGGAATCTGGCGCTCCAGTCCTCAAACAGGTCTGCGTATACATCACGGATGTGCAGCTCGGCGCCACATTTGTTCATGCGGCCGCAGCGAGCCACCCATGGTTTTGCGTGCGAGATATACAGCTCGGTCTGCCCGCAGCTCGGGCATTTGCCGTGCGTCATCCACTGCCCGCTGTTGCGCGGGGCGCGGAACAGATAGTCCCGTTCCAGGCGCTGGATGATCTGTTGTCTGAGCTGCTCGTTCATGGTGGTCTCGAATTTCGGGCAAAACGGGTCCTGCGGCCCTGCAAAACAGGGTCGTCAGGTCATCGGTTGTGGGGTGTTGGCTGGCTAGGCTGGCGAGGTTTTCCAGCCGCCATCCGCTGTGCGGCGGTATACCGTCTGGCTAGTTTCACTCGGCGGATCATCCAGCAGATCCAGCTGGCCACCTGGCGCTGGGGCCCGTCGTGGCGTAAACGGCAGGCTCACCTCAGGGTTGGGGATCGCCGCCGGCGACAGCGTGCGCACGGCCTCGGTCATGGTCACAAACACATGACCGCAAAACTCGTTGCGGCACACCCATGTGGTTTCGCGCAGCGTGGGGGTGATCTGCCGCGAGGTGCGGGCCATCGCTGGCCGGGAGCAGTGCGGGCAGTGGGTGCCGTGTGCGCTCATGGTTTGGGCTCCTGCTGCGTGGTGAACACCTGCAGCGAGAGCTGCAACATGCGGGTTACCTGGCTGCAGATGTTCAGGCGTAGCTGTTCCAGCCGGGCGATTTCGCGGCCATCCAGCACGCCATCGGCGGTGGATTCGGTCCACTCGCGGGACAGCCGGCCCACCTCGTCCACCAGCTGCATGTACACCGCCATGATCTCCTCCACGCCCTGATCCTGCCCGGTTGGGATCGGCACAAACACCCCGCCCGCATCCGCCGCAATCGCCTCGGCAAACAGCGTGGTGCCGCTGTTGGCCTGCATCTGCCGCGCCTGGTGCACAGTGATCTCCTGGCCACGGCGCTCGTACACGCGGTTTTCCAGGGCATCCAGCGTCATCCCCAGGCTGGCCGCCATCGTGGCCCAGCCGCCAGGCATGGCGCGGCACATCTGCTGGTATGAGGTGCGGATGGTGTCCATGTCAGTGGCTCTCACCGGATTTGAGTATTTCCGTGGGTTTCGCCAGGCTGGCGCCGCGCAGGAAAATGGTTCTGGCCATGGATGACAGTGATTGGCCAGCCTCATGTGCCAGCGACTCAAGTTCATCCCGTTCGGCGGGCATCAGCCGCAGGTAGATAGGTTTGCGAGCAACGCCACGAGGCGCGCGTGATATCGGTTTGTGCATTATTATGTCCGTGTATTGTGCGGCACTAACGACATTATCTACACGATTGTAGGTTTTTGCAAGTGAAAGTTTATGAACGTGGATTTTTTTGAACGGCTGATTGCTGAGCGCAAACGACTCGGTTGGCGACAGATTGATATGGCTGAGGCGGGAGGGGTGGCATCAAGTACCTACTCCAACTATGAAAAGGCGGGGGGGCGTATGCCTGACGCCAACGTGCTCATGACCTGGGCGACAAATGGTGTGGATGTGCAGTACCTGCTGACTGGTCTCCCAGAAACAGGGTCGCTGACCAACGCTGAATCGAATCTGCTCTCACTGTTCAGGGCGCTGGACGAACGCGGCCAGGGCGCGGTGTTGGGTACGCTGTATGGCTACAACAACCCAGAGGCAGCCATTGCAGTGACGATTGGCAACGTCCACGCCGTCAACAGCGTCGTGAATATTTCCGGGGTCAACAAACTATGATGGTCGATGTCATCATCGGAACTGTGTTCTGGGTGGTGGTCATCGCCTGGTATTTGCGCCGGCGGCGGCGCAAATCAGCCCATGTCCAGCCGTCTTCTACTGCATCTACCTCACCATCACCCAACAACCCCGAATCAGCACTGCACCCGGTGGCCATCTTGCGCGAGCAACTGCGCCAGCACTGTAGAAGCATACTGGCTGATGGCTTGGTGGAAGAAGATGAACTGGTAGAGCTGCACGCCTGGTTGAGCGCCCAGCCAGCGCTGGATGCCGAACCCAGCGTTCGCCGCCTGTCCGCCCAGCTGGGCGACGCCCTGGCCAAGGGCGCACTGAGCACCGGCCAGCGCCAGTCCATCGAGGACCAGCTGCAAAACCTGGCCGGCATCCGTCTGCCGGTTCGCACCCATGCCGTCCGCCCGGCCAGCCGGACAGCACTGCCCTACCTCGAAGGCCGTCAGCTCGACACCGTGCGCTTTGCCTACATCGACGCCACCGGCGAATACTCTGATCGCCGGGTGGTGGTTCGCCAGCTGGATGGCCTGTGTTTTCAGGGGCTATGCCTGAGCAGACGGGCCACCCGCACCTTCAGGCTGGACCGCGTGCAGGGCGACATCACCTCGGAAATCAGCGGTGAAGTGCAGGAACCCTGGGCCTGGGCGCGTGACCTGGCCAAACCCAAATCAAAACCAGCCCCAGGCAAGCCGGCCCCGCAAACCACCCCAGCGCCCGCCCCGGCAGCAGAGCTGGTGGGCGAAGTGCTGTTCACCGGCTTTGCCCGCGCCGAGCGCGACGCGCTGGAACAACTGGCCGACGCGCATCGCTGGCGCGTGCGCAAGTCCATCACCAAAAACCTGACCGTGCTGGTGGCTGGGCCCCGTGCGGGAGAGGCCAAGCTCGCCCAGGCGCGGGCAGCGGGGGTGCAGGTGATGGATAGGGGGGCATTCGAGCTGCTGTGCAAATGAAAAGCGCCGCAGGCCAAGGTAGCCAGCGGCGCGGTTAACCCACTCACCCGGCAGGCGTCAGAACAGCACGCCGTTCATCTCCTCCGTCACCGTCGCCAGCTTCTTGTGCAACGGCTCCAGCAGATTGCGCAGCGCCGCGCAGCTGGGCCCGCTCACTTCGGCTCCACCGACAAAATCATGATGCCGCCCAGCGCCGGCAGAATCTGCAACTTGATCTTGCGGCCATCCCGGCTTTTCAGCACCGGTGCGGGGTCGTTGCGGTTTTTGTTGATGTTTTTAGCCAGCTGCTTGACCGCCGCCACCAGCCACTTGCCAGGGTTATCGGCATCGCCGCGCCAGGCCGGGAATGTATTGGCCAGCGTCACCGTAGCCGTCATGTACGACAGCATTGCCGCCTGATTGTCGTCAGCGGGCATGCCGAACATCAGCGACCAGCGCGACACATTGCGCGCCGGGCCAATCACCTCCAGCGTGGAAATTTTCGACAGTGTGACCATCTCCCGTGCCTCACCTGTAGCCAGCCGCGAATCCTCGCGTTTTTGCGGCTGCAAGCCATCAATCAGCTGCATGGTGGTGATGCCCAGCCCCTGGCTGGCTGGGGCGGTGGCGGGGGGGCTGGTGGCCGCGTGGGTGGGCATGGACAACGGCAGCAACAGGCAGCACAGCAACGGGGCAAAGGACGGTATGCGCATGGTGGGATCCGGCTTGAGTGGGTGGAAAGCCCTGATGGTACACCATCGCACGGAAAAGGATTTCTTGAGGAGGCTTGCAAAATCCTCTGCATGGTCTACAAATAAAAGCCCCGATGCAGCCAGGCGCAGTAGATGGCTGCATCGGGACTCGCTGCATTGTTACATAAAACTGCTGGTGTCTGGTTTTGCTGGTGGCAATGCAATCAATTGATTGATTTTTAAGGAAATGTTTCATGCTAAAACCTATTAGCTATGATCGCAAGAACCAGGTTGTAACCTATGAAGTGTTCAGTAAAGTCGACGATGCAAGCAGGTTTGTCATCCAAGATCAGACGTTTGATCGCCAAGACAAGGTTTCAAACCGTCAACCGCATCAGTACACGTTCCCCTCGATTGCGTTAGAGCCTGGCGAGATTGTTAAGGTACACCTGACTGAAGAGGGGTCTTATGACTCCTACTGGGAGGGCAGGGTGTTTACCTATGAGCTGTTTGCTGGCTTTGCGAAAAACGCCATCAACCGCAATGGTGATACGGTTACGCTGTTGTACAAGTTTAATTCGGTTAATTTGCCGCCAACTCCATGATCTGCCCCCTGGCCACCAGCGTAACCCTCTGGCGGCCCTCTTGCCGATGAACTATGCCCTGCCCTGCCGCAGGGCATTTTCATTTCCTCTTGCAGCAACCAGGGCAAACATAGCCACTGTTGCGTTTCACCCTGACGGCCTTGTCATCGTACAGCGCCGCCATATCCATGTCTTTCACATTGGTGATGGCCATGCCGCCCAGGCCATGCTGCGTCAACCACTGGCGAACCACCGGCAGCTGGGCCGGGTCGCCAGCGCGGGCGGTAAACAGCCTCACCTCGCGCCCAGCCGCCAGCCATTCCTGCACGCGCACCAGCATGGGCCGTATCGGTGCGCCAATCGCGCCAGCGTAATAGCTCTGGTACTCGGCCAGCGTGCCATCCAGGTCAACGCCTATCCATCCCTTCATTTCTTGCCCCTTTTGTTGTTACCAATTTCCAACTCCAATTTGCACCGCAACCCCCCATCGTCCAGCTCAAACTGCAATTCCGCCACCAGCCAGGTTCGGTCAATCTGAGGTTTGCCCCAGCCGCGCAGCGTCACCGACACCTCGGCGGTCATCGTCGGGTCGGCCACCGCCATCGCGTAGCTCATGGTGGCGTTGCCGCGCTGGATTTTGCGCAGCTCGGCATCAGCCGCCTGCTGTGCAGCCTGTTTGCTGGGATAGGTGTGGCGCATCACCTGCACATTGTCGCTGGCCTCGCCGGCGTCGTCAGCATGCTCGCTGGCGTCGTCCTGGCCACGATCGCTGCCGGCCAGCACCGTGCCGCGCTCGGCGCGCTGCACATCGTGATAGCTGGCGCGCACGCCGGCATAGTGGTCACGGTCGGCGGATTTGTAGTCGTGGGCGTCGCCGGCGGCGCGGGTCAGCGTCAGCTGCGGCATGGCTGCGCCGCTGGCGGTGGTGGATTCGCCAGCCGGGGCCAGCAGCAGCCGGCCGTGTTTGACGGTCATGATTGCGTCGTGCTGGCGGGCCAGCCGGGACAGCAGATTGATGTCGCTCTCGTCCGCCTGATCGACATGCGGGATGTCAATGCGGGCCAGGCTGGCGTTGATCACCGGGGTCAGTTTGTGGCGCTGAGCGATTGCGCGGGCAATCGCGCCCAGCGTGGTGCGGTGCCACGATTTTTCGCGTTTGGTCGACAACCCCTTGCGCAGGTCGGCGGCGCGGCATTTGATGCTCAGTTTATCCGGTGGGCCAGAGTGGCTAACCTCGTCCACCGTGTAGCTGCCACGGTCCACCAGCCCGCTGTGCTGATAGCCCAGCCACAGCGAGACTTTGGCCCCTTTCGGCGGGATGGCCAGCGCGCCATCGTGGTCGGATAGCTCCAGCGTCAGCTCGTCTGCGTCGCCGCCTCGTTTGTCGGTGAGCGTCAATTTGATCAGCCGGCTGCGCTGGCCGTCGCCACCAGCGATTTTCGGGGTGATGTCCTGGCCGTCCACCACCAGCCGGTAGATGGGGATGGGGTAGCTGCTCTCGGCAGTCATGGTTGGTCGTCCACCCGTTTGAGTGTGAGCGAGAAATCAATCTCCAGCGGCGTGCCATCGGACAGCATGCTGGCGCGTTTTTCGGTGAGTTTTTCCAGCACATACCAGCCCCACACCCGGCCGTTGCCGTCGATCAACACCTGCGGCGCGCCGGTGTCGGCCACCTCGCGTAGGGTGTCCAGGCTGTTGATGTCTGCGCCCAGCTCGGGGTAGAGCTGGCCTGGCAGGGTGATAGTTTCCTCGTCCTGCCCGGTGTACTGGTGGGCCGGGCGGTCGCCCACGCGGGATTGGCTGGCGTGTCGCCAGCCCTGCTCGCGGCTCAGCTCGTTCGGGGCGATGGTCGTGCGCCAGTCAAACACAAAATCGCCCCAGCTCATCAGTGGCATATCAGTCCCTGTCGTGCAGCGCGGCGCGGGTGTCGCGGGCGGTTTGTTGCATCATGCGCTGGGTGGCGCTGGCGGCCGCCTGGCCGGTGGCCTGGGCGTCTGCGCCGGGCGGCGCGTTGACGGTTACGCTGACATTCTGGGTGACCGTGGCATTGCCGGCGCCAGCAGCGCGCAGCGGGGTTTGAGCAGGCAGTGGAGATTTGCGCGCCATCCGGTCGGCGTCGGACATGTCGGCGTTGAGCGCGGATTGCTGCTGCCAGACGCTGCCAAATGCGTTTGCCGCCGCGCCCAGGGCGCCAGACCAATTGCCGGCCGAGATCTCGTTGTATGCCGCGATGACGGATTTGATCGTGGCCCAGAGCGTTTTCAGCGGGGTCAGGGCCAAATCAAAACTCAGCGCCAGGATCTGGCCAAATTGCACACCCATGCTGGCGGCGGCGCCCAGCTCGCTGGATGTTGAGTTGAGCCCGCCCAGCAGCTCGCCAACCCAGCTCACACCACGGCTCACGTAGTCCAGCATCTCGCCAAACATTGGGTTGCTGGTGCGCAGCCCCGCCACCAGGCCATCAAATGCCCCACCAAAAAATGCAGCAATCGTGTCCCAGTAGCGGTACAGCACCAGGCCGATAGCGACGATGCCGGCAATGCCGGCGATGATCCAGCCAATCGGAGTTGCCATCAACGCCGCGCCAAACCCCACCACCGCGCTGGTCAATGCCGGGAACGACCCGGCGGCCAGCATCAGCAGCCTGGCTGCCAGCGATCCGCTGCCCGCCGCCAACATGCCAAACCCGGCGTTGACGATCAGCATCGGCCCCATCAGCGCGGCCAGCGCCACCATCAGCGCGCCGCCAATGGCCAGCACGATGGCCAGGCCGCCGGCCACGGTCATCAGCGTGCCGGCCAGCCGGGGGTTTTCGGCAGACCATTTTTGTAGCCGGTCGCTGACGTCGGAGATCCATTGCGTGAGTGATTTCACCTGCGGCGCGATGGCCTCGCCGAGTTTCACCAGAAACCCGGTAAACGCCCCACCAGCGGCGTCCCACAGGTTTTTCAGGGTGCCCAGCTGGGCGCCTACACGCTCCTGCAGCGACGCCTGCTGGGCGAGTTTTTCGCGCATTTGTGATATGCCGGCATTGCCGGATTTCATCATAGCATTTAATGCCTCGGCGACTTCTTTATCTGTGCCGAAAATCTTTTCTACAACAGCTTTTCTTTTTTGGTCAGACAGATTCTGGATTTTCATCAGCTCATCAACCATATGGTTAATGCCTGCAAAATTCCCTTTGTTGTCCACAAAATTGAATTTAACGCCGGTGCCGTCTAATTCGGCATTGGCTTTTGCCACTTTTTTGGCGTCTACCGACCCCCGGATGATTTTGTTATAGGCATTGCCAGCACTGCCGGCATCCATCCCGGCTGCGTCGGTAATCGCCAGCAGCGGCGCAAGTTCTTTTACCGCGTCCAGTCCCTGTTTGCGCACGTAGGCCAGCGATGGCCCCATCGCCTTAAACCCCTCCTGAATATCGGTAATTTTCATGCCGACATTATATAGGCGCTGCATTTGGTCAGCAGCAGATACCATATCCGAATCCGCCACACCCATTGCATCCTGAAATACCGAAATGGCCTCGGCGGATTCAGCGAACGAAACTTTTGTCAGCACAGCCAGTTTTGCCGTGGCCTCGCCCGCCCCGCCCAATACCGTTTTGGCATCAAGCCCTTTTTGGATCAAAACCCGCATCATGTCCTGAAATTCAGCCGTGGTGCCGGGCAGCGTCGCGCCGAGTTTTTCCGCCAGTGCCACCACCTGGCCGTACTCAGCCTGCACCGAGCCGCCAGCAGTCATCATCGCCACGCGCAGCTGGGTGGCGCTGTCCTCGGCCTCGGCAAACGCGGAGATTGGCGCCAGCACCGCCGCGCCCACTGCCGCGCCGCCGGCCATCATCCCCGCGCCAGCGCCGGCCATGTTGGCGCGCAGCGCCTGGCCGCGCTGATACTGCGCCTGCACGGCGGCCAATTGTTTGGTGCGGGCAGCGGCAGCGGCCAGCGCGGCCTCCTGCCGTTGCAGCTCGGCAGTGGCCTGTTCGGTTTTGCTGGTCAGCGCCGCCTCGTGCGCGGCGAGTTTTTGCACCGATCCGCCTGCCGCCTCGATGGCCTCTCGTGCCTGTTTGGCAGCGTCGATCTGTTTGCGTTGTTTGGCCGTGAGTTTTTCGACGGCGATTTCGGCCTGTTTGAGTTTGCCCGCCAGCTCGGCGCTGGCTCCGCCTGATGCCTGGGCCTCGGCGCGCAGCGCGGCCAGTTTTTGCCGGGCGTCGCGCAATGCCGTGCCAGTCTGTTTGCTGGCTGCAGTCATCTCGCGGAACGTATTGACTGCGCCCTGCTGGCGCTCCAGCTCGCGCAATGCGGTTTTGGCGTCGCGCACCTGTCGTGACAGCGCCGCCGTGCCGCCCTGCAGGGCGCGGATGGGGGCTGTTGCTTTGTCAACGGCGGCCATGATGATTTCGAGGCGCAGGCGAGCATCAGACATGTATTTGTCGATCCAGTGCTGATAGTGTGCCGGGATTATCACGCGCGCGCGCGGCGGGAAAAACTGCCTGATGGTGTAGCCAGATGAGCAACAAAAACGCCCCTGTCTCAGGGGCGTTTGCGTAGGTGGCTGGTCAGGCGTCTGGCGGCTGCACGCGCACCCTGGCTCGTTCGCGCCAGGCGATCAGGTCATCCAGCGTCCACTCGCTCAGGTACGCGATTGGCGGCCAGCCAAACGCCACGGCGATGTCCGCCAGATAATCATCCACGCTCAGCCCGGCAGGCTCTCGCGCTGCGCCCGCGTCAGAAAAAAATTGCTGATCCCGGCGCACAGCGCCAGCAGGTCGGCCGGGTCCAGCGCGGCGATTTCGCCGGCGGTCAGCGTCGGAGATGAGATGCGCGGCAGCAGTTTGCTGATGCTGTCAACGTCCATCTGCACCAGCGAGCCCAGGCTCAGGCCGCGCAGGGTTTGCACGCTGGGTTTGCGCAGCGTGATGCTGCTGATGGTCTGATCGCCGCGCTGGATCGGCGTTTCCAGCGTATGCTGGAATGCGTTCTGGGTGTCCATATTGGTTTCCATGCTGAGGCGCTCCTGATGTTATCGGTTACAGGCCAATGTTTTTGCGGCGCTGGGCCAGGCGGTCAACACCATCCACGATTTCGATGTAATGGATAAAATCCATCTCCAGAAAGGTATTGCCCTGCAGGCTGATTTTGATATAGGTCAACGGCATTTTGAATTCAGTTTCCGTGTCGTCGCCCGCTTTCATTTTGCCCCAGTCCACCTCGCTGAACCGGCCGCGCACGATGATTTCCATGCCGATTTCCTCGCCAGTTTCGTCGGACTGGATGGAGCCAGCGAGGCGCAGCATGATGCCGTCTGCTGTGGGTACGGCATATTTGCGCACGGTGGCCCAGACATAGCCACCGGCTTTCAGACTGATTTCCAGTTTTTTATTGCCCAGGTCAATCGAGACCGGGCCATTCATGCCGTTGGCGCGATAGTCTTTCATCTCGCGCTCGAGTTTTGGCGGGGTGACCTCGGTAAACATGCCCAGCCACATTTCCCCGTCGCCAAAAACATTAAAATCTTTGAGTTTATGCGGGATGGCCATATTACGCTCCAGCCGCGACGCGAGCGGCAAAATCCATCAGATAGGTGTCGGTGATGCGCTGTTGCAGGGTCAGCGTATGCAGCGGCGGCACCGGGGTGTAATCGTAATCCACCACCAGTTTGCCGATTTTCAAGTCATTCACCGTGTTGACGCTCTCGTCATACCAGGCGCTGCCGCCGAGCAGATACGGGTCTGGCCCGCTGCTCCAGCTGCGGAGTTTGGCGTTGATGCCCTCAACCATGTCGCGCACCAGCGTGGGGTGCAGTGGCTGGGCCAGCGCCCACATGTGCGCCTCGGCCATGGTGTCGCGCAGGATTTGCGCGCTGCGGGTGTAGTTCTCGAACGGGTAGAGCCCGCTGTCGTCCAGCGTGTAGCCGCCCCAAAATTTGATGCCGCCGTGGCGCACCAGGGTGGTGATTTGATGACTGTTGAGATAGTTGGTCTCGGATGACGGCTCCTGCAGATCAAAAAACACAGGCTGGCTGATGCCGGTCGCGCCCTGCACCAGCACGTTGCTGAGGGTTTTGTGCCAGCCCCGGTCGTTGTCGATCTGCGCACGCAGGCCCACGGCGCGTGCGGTGGCGTAGCCGGCCAGCTCGGCGTTGGCCTGGGTGTCCCAGCTGACAAAATCCGGGTAAATCAGCATGGCCTCGCGGCCGCCGAGTTGATCGCGGTAGGCGACGGCCTGCTCGCTGGTTTCGCAGCCCCAGCAGCTGAGGTAACAAAACGCGTGCAGTTTTTTGGCCAGGGCAATCAGCTCGGTGGCCACCGGCAGCGGGTCCAGCTGCGGCGCGGCCAGGATGCGCGGGGTGACGCCCAGCAGCGCCTGCGCGTCCAGCAGTGCCTGCAGCCCGGTGCGCCGGCCATTGGCGGCCACGCCACCGATGGTATTGCTGACGGTCTCGGCCTCGGTGTCGCCCTGGGCGATGCGCACAACGATGACCATTGCGCGGGCCTGGTCGGTGATCGCGTCCAGGGTGCGGGCCAGGGTGCCGGTCTGGCCCGCCTTGGCCATGCCGGCGTAGGCATCAGTCAGCAGCACCGGGGTGTTGAGCGGGAATTTGACGGGATCGGCGTCGGGCGCAGTGCAGACCACGCCGATGACGGCAGTCTGGATGGTGCGGATCGGGCGCTGGCCACCGGCCAGCTCGACCACGCGCACGCCATGCAGGAAATCAGAATCGGCCATGCTGGCCTCCTATTAGATAGTGGAGTCCAGCATGGCATACGCGCGCGCGCGCTGCGCGGCGGGTTACTGTAGCCGCGTCAGCTACGCGGCGGCGTGACATCAACCGCCATCAGCGCCTCAGCTGTCCCCGCCTCCGCCAGCGCCCATTCCGTGCGCTGGCCCCAGGCCACCAGCGCGCCGGCGGCCGCGGTGTAGCGCGCAGCAGCTGCCAGCACTCGCTCGGCCAGGTTTCGCGGGGTTTCGTCGCGGCCGCGCTGGGCGGCCATCAGCGTCAGCAGCGGGCACGGCGGCAGGCTGTCGCCGTCGGTGTCTGGCGGGGATGCAGTCAGGGCCAGCGCCTCGGCCAGCTGGGTTGGCCAGGTGGCCTGCTCGAGCGTGCTGACGCCGGCGCCCAGGGCGACATGTGCGGCGTTGAGGGCGTCAACGAGGGCGGCGCGTCGCTGCTGGCGCAGCAGCTCAATATCCGGCGGCACAAAACCCGCCGTCGCATCCCAGCTCCAGCCGTGAGTGACCAGGCCCGTCAGGGTGTCGGGGATGGCATGCCAGACCCAGTTGGGCGGATAGAGCCCTGCTGGGTTGACGTCGCTGGTTTGACGTACGCGGCCGTCGATAATCAGTGCCCAACTCATTGCGCGTTCTCCTGTAGCAGTTTGATGCGGATATAGCCCGCCCGGCCTGGCATGCCATATCGATTCCCCGCCGGGTTTTTTGATCCCCCTGCGCCGCCAGCGCCGTAGCTCTGCTGACCAAAGCCGCCACCACCACCGCCACCGCCACCGCCGCCTTGACTGCCGCCCGAATATTCGCGCGTGCCTGCAGTGTTATCAGAGCTCGCCTGCGCATGAACGACAGCAGGGTCTATCAGCGAGTAGTATCCGGGACCCGCGCCGCGACCAACGTGGCTCGACACATTGTCACGTTTAACACCATCGCTGCCGTTGCTACCGCCCAGCGTGCCCGCCTCGCCGTGATACCCTGCACCTGCTGCATCTGCGCCTGTCCCGCCGCCGCCCCCACCGCCAGATGCTCCGTCCCCACCAGACAATGCAGTGCCTGGCAGCCCGCCCAGCGCACTGATGATCCCGCCCAGCGCTGTTGACTCACCAGGCCCGCCTGGATTAGCTGCGTAACTCTCTCCGTTCCAGGTGCCGATTTGAGTCGATGCAGATCCGCCACGCCCGACGATATATGCAATCGGCCCATGAGCAGCGCCCAGCTGCGCAATTGCGCGCGCTGCGTAGCCCGAGCCACCGCCGTTTCCGCCGGGGCCGTAATTACGGCCGTCAACTGTGCTTCCTGCCCCGCCCGCCCCGACAACGACGATCTCGTAGTCGCCATCAACCGGCGGCGTCCAGCTGCTGATGCCCGGCGCGGTAAATTCCCAGACAGCGGCACAGGCCAACGGCTGCGTGATCCAGTGCGTGGACTGACCGCTCGCGCCGTGCTGGCGCGCGCGCAGCGTGTAGTTGTGCATCGGCTGCATGGTCTGCGCCGGCAACGTAATCGAAAGCAGATGCGTGCTGTCAGCAAGCCGTTGCCACACCGGCGCGCCGGCGGTGTCGAGCAGCTCCCAGTCCGTGCTGGCGTGGGTCGTTTCCGGGATAGCAAACTGGTTGAGCGCGATGTTGACGCTCTCGCTGGCCCATGCCGGCGCCACCGGCGCGACAAATTTCAGCACTGGAGCAGCCATGGTGGTAAAGCTGGCGCTGGCCACAGCGCTATGCCAGCCGTCGCTGTAGTCCAGCTGTACGCGCACGGTGTATTGCGCGCCGTAGCTCAGTGTGTCTGCTGGCACGGATACAGATTGCAGGCTGTCCTCGCTGGCCAGCGCCCACACGATCTCGCCGGCGACATCGCGCAGCACCCAGTCCGTGCGCACATGCACGGCGCATGGCACGACTGCCGGCACGATTGACAGCGTGGGCATGGCGCTCACGCCGCCGGCGCCTGGCTGCGGGCTGATGATGGTTGGGGCGGGGTGGGTGATTGCGTCAACCAGCGTGATTTTGTGGTACGTGCTGGAGCTGTTGTTGCCAAGATCATCCCAGGCGAGCACCTGCATGGTGTACTGCGCACCGAGCTCACCATCAAGCGTCAGCGCCAGCTCGGCGCGGTCGTTAATCGCTGGGAGTTTGTGGGTTTTGCCGTCGATACTGACAGCAAATTCTGCGATTTTGCCGCCCATCAGCCGGGTTTGCCCGGTAATACCAAAGTGCGTCGTGCGGCCAGGCACGGCCTCAGCGCCTTGCACTTGGGGGGCCGGCATGACACTGCCTGCGCCCCAGTCGGCATGCAACGAGATGCTCTCGCAGGTCAGGCTGGCAGTGGCCAGCACGCGCAGCGCGGCAAACTCGCCGTTTGGCTGGGCGGTGTACACATAGTCGAGCAGGCCGGGTCGGCCTGGCACGGGCAGCGCTCGATCCAGCACTGCGTCGGTGTAATCGCTAACGGACAGAGTCGGGTCGATGTGCTCGCCCCAGCGCAGACTGACCGCAGGTGCGGCAGTGGTGGTGGCGCGGATGATGACGCGGATTTTGTTCGCATCGCGGTGCAGGCGCACGGTGTCGCTGTGATATGTCTGGCCAGCCTGCGCGGTGGCCTGGCCAGCTGCGATCAGCCAGTTGGTGCGCGACAGGGTGGCGGTCGGGTAGGTGTGCTGGATGTCGCCCACCAGGCGCCGCCGGCCCAGCTCGAGATTGCTGCGCAGGCGCACCAGCTCGCTGTGCTCGCTGCTAAACAGCACATAGTCGCCGTCCTGCAGGGTGTCGGCGTGCTCGGACAAGTCCAGGCTGTCGTCGCCGGCGACCACGCCGACAACGCGCACGGCGTTGTCCCGGCGCAGCCGGAATTGATCCGTCCAACCCTCGACCAACACGCGCGGCGCGCCATGCTCCAGCACCGCGCCCAGCGCAGTGGCAAACGGGGTCAGATAGGTATTGACGATGCCGCCGGAGCGGACGTCGAGCGATGCATACGCGCCGTCAGCGACCTGCTGCATCAGCGCATTGAGATCGATGATGCTGATGTCCAGGCCGAGCTCGCCGGTGTCAGTGCTGGCCCAGGCCCAGGGCATTTCTACCAGCATGCCGGGGATGCGCGGCATGCCGCCGATGATTTCGCCGATTGCCGCTGGTGTGCCGTCGGCATAGAGCAGGGCAACCCAGTTGACTACATCTGCGGCGGTCGGCGCCGGGAAGCCGGCGCTGCCGCTGATGATGTCAGCGTCGTGCTTGGCGATGGCCAGCTGGACTGCTTGGCCGATTTGCGCGGCCGCAATGCTGGCCGCGCTGGCGGTGGCCGGGTCCGGCACGACGCCAGCGCCCAGCACCATGCGCGATAGCACGGGCGCGGGCGCGGCGACGGCGAGGGCGGCGTTGATCAGTGCGCGGCCGGCGGCAGTAGTTTTGAGAGTAATCATTGGTTATGCCCATATAGCTGGATGGCAAACAACGCCGGGGGGGCTCCGGCGCTGGCGATGACAGACACGCGCCAGCACGCGGCTGTGGTTGCTGGCACGGCGATGCGTTGAGTGGCGGTGAGGCTGCCGACGTCGTGCGTCAGCAGCGGCGTCCAGGGTCCGGCGGGGGCGTCAGCATGGTCCAGGCCGATGATGTCTGGCCGGGCGTCTGTGCTGGGCGCGGTGATGTCCACGGCGTGCAACTGCACCGGCACATCAAATGCAATGGTGGCGACATCCCACATCGCGAGCCCGCCGCCAAACCAGATGTTGCCGTCCGGCAGGCACAGCTCGGCGATCGGGTCGCCGTCGCCAGCGGCGGCGCTGATGCTGCCGCCGGGCCAGCTGTTGCTGACGCTGAGGTCCAGCGGCGGCAGCAGCGGCTGCAATGCCATGTCGATTCCCAGCCCGCGCGCCAGCAGCCGCACATCTGCGCCCATCTGGGCGATTGCGCTGAGCAGCGACTGCATCATGATCAGGCCGCGTCGCGGGCGGCGATGTACGCCGCCTCGAAATCCACGTCGGCCAGGCCGATGTTGGCGCGTGCCTGTGCCTGCTGCGCGGCAGTCAGGGTCTGGGGCTCGTCAAAACGCACGCTGCCATTGGCCAGCTGCGCGACAACGTCAAACGCGTCGCGGTCGTCGTTGATGCGGGTGACCAGCTCGTTCAGGGTGTCCAGCGCCTGCGGCGCACCGTCGCGGATGGCGCTCAGGGCATCGTCGGTGGCCTCGCTGCGCGCCTGGGCAATGGCAGCGGCGAGCAGCGTCTGGATTTTGGCGACGCTGTAGGTTTTGTCGGTGCTGTCGACGGCGGCCAGGTCGTTGATCAGGCTCTGCACGGCGGGCAGCGCGGCGAGCGCGTCGCGCAGGGATTTGATGTCGACGCCCAGGCGGGTGGCGAGGGCGACGATGCGGGCGTTGGTGTCAGACATGGTCATGCTCCTGAGTTGGGTTGTTGCGCGGCAATGTAGGCGGCCTCGACGTCGCCGACCTCATACTGCGGGTGCGGCGCCAGGGCGGCCTGGTGTTGAGCGATGGCGAATGCCATCAGCTCGGAAACGGTTACCCGGCAGGTTTTGCCGTTTTGGCTGATTGCGATCAGCTCGGAGCCAGTAATCTGGTTGGCGGGCGGCAAATCGGCATGCCGCCGGCCTGGGCGGGGGATTGTGGTGTCGCTCATAGCTCGATTGCGCCTCCGTCGTCAGTCAGTAGCGGCCCGCCGTCATCGGTCAGCAGGATCGGACGCCAGGCGTCAAATTTGGCCGGTTGCCCCAGCCGGGTGACCAGCGCCACGCCGATGCCGTAGCGGGCTGCAACCTGCAGCGTTGCCGCTGCCGGCGCGGCGGCGTGGTAGCGCACTCGCACGCCAGCCGCGCCGCCTGTGCTGTGCGCAGCGCGCAGCGCGCGGCGCAGGCTGACTGCTGACCAAGTGCGCCAGCTGTCTGG
>NZ_QJKI01000008.1:32406-138196 GCF_003201855.1 Rivihabitans pingtungensis
GGTAGCGCACTCGCACGCCAGCCGCGCCGCCTGTGCTGTGCGCAGCGCGCAGCGCGCGGCGCAGGCTGACTGCTGACCAAGTGCGCCAGCTGTCTGGCGGCAGTGCGCCAAGCCGGGCAATCACTGCTGCACCAGCGCCGGCGCTTGCGGCCGCGCCGAGCTGGCCCGCTGCCAGCGCCGGCCGGGCAATCAGCCCTGCCGCCGCCCGCGCATGCGGGATGGCCGCTGTGCCCGCCGGCGTTGGCGCGTTGTAGCGCACTCGCACGCCAGCCGCGCCGCCTGTGCTGTGCGCAGCGCGCAGCGCGCGGCGCAGGCTGACTGCTGACCAAGTGCGCCAGCTGTCTGGCGGCAGTGCGCCAAGCCGGGCAATCACTGCTGCACCAGCGCCGGCGCTTGCGGCCGCGCCGAGCTGGCCCGCTGCCAGCGCCGGCCGGGCAATCAGCCCTGCCGCCGCCCGCGCATGCGGGATGGCCGCTGTGCCCGCCGGCGTTGGCGCGTTGTAGCGGGCCAGCGTGGCCAGGCTGGCGCGGGCATAGGTCTGCAATGTTGGCGACGGCCAGGCGTCCGGGTCGTCCGGCAGGCTGCCTGGGTCGTCCGGGTGGTCAATCGGGACGATGACAGTTGCCCATTCCGGCCAGCTGCGGACGTTTTTGTACGCGGCCACCGCAGATTTGATCCGCGCCCATTCTGCTGCGTCGGCAAGTGCAGGCTGCCAGGGCAACGTCACACGGAACGTGCCCGGGTGGCCCTGTGGTGTTTGCTCCCACCACTCGGTGAGCCTGGCGCGCGGGTAGCCGATAGCTGCCAGCGCGGTGAGCACGGCCCAGGGAGTGCCGCGCAGCCGGTGCAGCTCAAAACTGCGTTTGATCAGCTCGCGCAGCTGATCCGGCGTGGCTGCCGCGTCCGCGCCGTCAACGTGGCGCTCCCAGGCCAGCAGCGGCAGCAGCTCGACCGGGCAGGCGTCAGGGTTGTGATACCGGCGGATGATGCTCGGGTCGGTGCCCACCGCCAGCGCGTCGACGACGGCGCGCTCCAGCGGCGTGCTGTTGTGCGGCAGCAGCGCCGCCAGGCTCATCGCACCATCCAGCCAATGTCCACCAAGTCAAACACCACGGCGGTGTCGGCGGCGCAGACGATGTCGTCGGCAAAATCTGTTTCGACGCGCAGCACGCCAGGCTGGCGCAGCGCGGCGTACACCATGGATTTGTCCACGATCTGGCCCAGCCGCACCTGCCGGCCACGGGCATCGCCGGCGGCCAGCGCATCAGCAAATGCGCGGCGGGCAGCGGCGACGATCAGCTCGGCGCCGGTGGCAGCGGCCAGCAGCAGGGTGGCGTGCAGCTGGGCGCGGATGATGTTGGCCGGCTCGGTCAGCACATGGTCGGTCAGCGAGCGGGTCGGCGAGGCGCGGCCACCGCGCAGCGCGGTTTGCAGGCTGTCCAGCAGCGCGGCGCTGGGCGCGCTGTCGCCGGCCAGCGCCACGACGCGCACCTCGACCGGTGCGGGGCTGTAAACATGCACATCTGTGATGTCGGCGCTATGCGCCAGCGCCAGCGCGGTGTAGTAATCGGCGCTGCCGATGGCCAGGGTTTCCCAGGCCAGCTGGGCGCGCAGGCGCAGCCGGGCGTCGCTCTCGTACACCGCCAGCGTGGGCGGGGTGGTGGTGTCGTCGGCGGGGATCAGCTCGATGCGCTGGACGTTGAGCGCGGCAGCCAGGTTGTCCAGGTCCGCGCCGGTGGCGTACACCAGGCTGCTGGCCCGCCAGGCGTCGTTGACGCGGGCGCGAAACACCAGCTCGCTGTATGCGGCGTGCTCGGTGAGCAGGGTTAGAGGTTCGCTCTCCAGCTCCAGCGTGCGGGCCAGCGCGTCGCGCATGTCGACCGGGGCGCGGGCGATGATCTCGGTTTTGCGCCGGGCAATGTCGGCCTCGACATCGAGCGGCTGGAGGATGTCCGGCTGTGGCAGCTGGCTGAAATCGACGAGGCTCATGCTGCGGCCGCCAGTTCGGCGCGGGCCATGGCCAGCGACCCTGCGCCGCCGTCGCCGGTGCGCACGTAGTCGATGGCCAGCGTCCAGTCTGTGGCGCTGTCGCTGGCGGCAAAATCGATGCGCGACACGCGGATGCGCGGCTCCCAGCGCGCCAGCGCGGCCACGGCTCCGGCGCGCAGGCGCTGGATCAGCAGCGGATTGACCGGCTGGTCAATCAGTGCGGCCAGCGTGGCCCCGAATTCGCGGCGCAGCATGCGCGTGTACAGTGCGGTGTGCAGGATTTTGGCGACAGACTGGCGCAGGTGCGCCTCGCCGGACAGCCAGCGTCCGGTGCGGGCGTGCATGCCAGACCAGGCGGCGAGCGGGGTGGTCATGCGCTGGCATCCTGTCCGTTGGCCACTGGGGCGCCTGTGGTGTTGTCACCTGCATGCACGCCCGTATGCGTGTGTGTGTGCACGACAACGCCATTGGATTGCATCAGGCCATCGTGGTGGATGATGTCGCCCTGGATAGCCGCTGCGTGCCGTCCGACACGACCACGTCCAACCATGCCAGACAGATAGCTCAGCAGGTCATGCACAGTGAGGTTTCCGGTTGCGTCGGTATCCGGTGCATCCAGCACGATATGCGGGGTTTTGATGGTAATCGTGTTATTTTTGATGGTGATCGACGATGCCCCGGCCGTCAGCACGATGCTGCCACCGGCAGGCACAGTCAGACGGCTCTCAGACGTGGCGTGGTTGTGCTCCCAGCGCGCACCATCCGGGTACTCGCGGATGGTGTTGTCTGCGCTGGCGCCATCTGGTGGTGGGGCATTGTCGCTGTTGAGTGACGGCAGCAGGCGGGCCTGGCTGAGGTCGCCGGACGGGCATTGCAGGGTAACCTGCTCGCCGACGGTCAGTGGATCCCAGTCACGGGTTGCGCCGGCTCGGCCATGCGACATCGGCAGCCAGTCGGTGAGCAGCTGGCCGGTGCGGATGCGCACGCGATTGCCGCTGTGGTCGATTTTCTCGACCACGCCGTGGCGGGTTGAGCCGGCGATCCGGTTGGCGTTGTCAACATGTGGGTCCATGTGGCGATCATGACGCAGGCGGCACGCGCGCGCATGAGTGCTGGCTGTAGTCTGCCCGGCTACAGACCGACAGTAGCCAACAGCATTTCGCGGACCATCTCGATATCCGCGTCGCTAAAACCTAGGAGTTGCCGCGCAGGGTATTGCACCTGCAGGCCATATTTGTTGACGCGGTCACGAAGGCCATGCTGATGGATGTTGGCCAGGCGACCTGCCCCCGCTACAAACTGGATGGTGGCGCTATCAGCCGTGGTGCGCACAGCCATCCAGCGGGTTTTGCTGAGTTTGGCAAACATGCGGGCGCGACTGCGCCTGAGTTTGTGTGTTTTGTCGTCAACCTGGGGGCGGCGCGGCGTGTATGCACTGCCATCAGGATTTTGCTGTGCGGCGATGCGCATCTGCTGGTTGTCGCGCAGCTGTTTGCCGGCCGCGCGCAAAAACCGAGCTCGCGCACCGGGCGACAGGCACGCGAGCAGCGCGGCGAGTTCACGCTCGAGTGCCGCCAACCCTGCGTCGTCAGACATCTGGCCACCCCCACGGTCTGCTCGGCCATTCGGCGAGTTTTTCGTCACGCAGCCAGAGTTCCCAGCGCTCGGCCATCACCATGTGAGATGGGTCGGTGGGATTGTTTGGTGTGTCGTGCGGGACGATTTCGGCGCGCACGACGCCGTCAACCAGCGCGGTGCGCACAATGACAATCTCGTCGCACTCGATGTCTAGCAGCATGTCGCAGCTGCTGTGATTGAGCTGATCAATCTGGTATTTCAGGCCGGTTTTGTTGCGGTCAGGGTTGCGCAGCAGCTCGGGCTGATATTGGCGCAGCCAGGGGATCAGCGGCAGGATGATCATGTTGATGTCGCCGGGAAAATCCTTGATCAGCACGCGCAGGGTGTAGTGCCAGCGCCAGCCGTTGGAGCGCTCGCCGGTTGCGGCAATGCGGCCGTGCTCGACCCACATTTCCAGATTGTCCGGGCGGTGGGCCAGCTCGGGGATCATCGCCATCATCGCGGCGCGCAGGCTATCGGGTTTTTTCATGGCTGGCCTGGCAGTCGATGCAGCGGCGGGCGGTGGGCATGGCGGCGCGGCGGGCGGCGGGGATCTCGTCGCCGCAGTCCATGCAGTTGAGCAGGCCGGGCATGGCGGGCTGGCGGGCGGCGTGGTCAGCCAGCGCAGCGGTGCGCTGTGCCAGCTCCAGCTCGGCGGCGCGGTCAAAATGGTCGGTCATTTGAGCAGTCCATCGGCGTGGTCGGCGCACAGCGCGCAGGCGTCGGCCAGCTCGCCGCCTGCTGCGCCAATAAACGCCCGCTGGTAAAAACACCAATGCACCGGCCGCTGACGGCCAGCATCGCCGACCATGGCGCAGACGATGCGATAGCCTGCATCATGGATATAGGTGTCTGGCACGTCGGCAGACCAATGCAGCGGATCACGCATCGCGCTGCTCATTAATGCCAGGCTGTTTGATGACGCGGGCGACAGCGATTGCTGCGGTTGCGTATAGCCCCCAGTTGGCGGGCAGCACCTGGGCCAGAGCAGGTACTGCGGGCTCCAGCGCGGCGATGCCTCCGGCCAGCAGGCCGATGCGGATGCTCCAGTAGTTGAGCGCGAGACGCGGTGAGATGAGTTTGATCATTGCAGTTTTTCCAGGAGGTCAGAGATGCGTCTCTGGCGATCAATCAAGCCCAGCGTGCTGCCGTTGATGGCCTTGGTGATGGCGGTGTTGTCCTGCTTGTCCGCCAGGGCGTTGAGCTTGTGGGTGTCCCAGTACCAGCCGGCGGTCAGTGCGGCGTATTTCGGCGTGGCGGCCAGATCCGGGTTGGCGACCAGGTCCACCCCCAGCGCGGCGCCGGCGGCCTGATAGTTGGCCTTGCCGGTCAGCTGGATCAGGCCACGGCCATGGTAGCGCCAGCCATCGCCCGAGGCTTCAGGGCCATTGCCCATGCGGCCGCCATAGACTTTGTTGGCGATTTTTTCCGGCTGGCGGGCGTAGGCATTGGCGGTGGCATCGTCGGGAAAGCGCGACGGCCAGGTATTGCGCAAGCCCTGGGCCGAGTAGTTGAGGTTTTCGTTCAGCGTGCGAAACCCGCCAGATTCATGGCTGCACTGGCCGATGAAGGCGGCCATGCGCAGCGGGGTGTTGATCTGGTATTGATGGCATGCCGCTGCTAGTGCAGAGGCAAATCGAACAGGTACGCCGGCGCGATGCAGTGCATCAGAGAGATCCACCATCAGATTAACCCCCCATGCTTTGCGGCAAATACGCCGGCCATGGCCAGCGCCCACAGCGCTCGCTCAACGAGCGTGACCGTGCGCGCGGCCTGCGGCGCGGCGTTTTCGAGTACGCGCATCCGGGTATCCAGCGCGCGGATCTCGGCGGTTTGGCCATTAACGGCCTGAGTCATCCAGCCAATCCGCTCCTCGAGACGGCCGACCACCTCGATGGTGTTGGCCATCCGGCGCAGATCCTCGCGCATGGCGGCGATGGTTTGCTGCATCGACTGCAGCGTCGAGTCAATTTCAGGGGGCATGTTCATCTCCACAGATTGACGGTGGCGACCACCGGGGTGACGGTGGCGACATCCGGCAGTGTTACGGGGTGGCCGGCAGGCAGGGTCAGTGGATAGCGCTCGGCCAGGCCAGGGTTGATTTGCATGGTGTTGGCGACCATGGCACCGGCGGCGCGACGCTCGCGCCAGACCAGGCTCTCGATGGTGTCTCCGCGCTGGGCGATGGCTGTGCTCATAGGAGCTCGATCACGTTGTGGCGGTGGCGGTCATCGCCAGGCACACCCGCCGCCAGGATTTGCTGGATCGCATACCAGGCATCGCGTTTGTAGTCGTCAATTGGCCACGTTGCCCGGTCGGCACGGGTGTGGCCCTCCCAGGTGGTGTCGTAATCGCGCATGCGCTCGAGCAGCGCCGCCGTGGCGGTGCAATAGACGGCCTGCACGTAGGCGTGCACGACGGTGCTGATGCCGTCGATCTGCTCGGCTGTGACATCGGCCAGCGCCGAGGCGCCGGCAGATTGCTGCCGCGTGCGCCAGAGTTGCAGATCGCTGTTGATCTGCGCGATGGCGGTGATCAGCGCGCTGCGCAGGCGCATGGCGGTGACCGTGCCGTCCAGCCGCATGGTTTGACGAGCCATTTTCGGGTCGATGGCGGGCCAGAATGCGGCGCTGGTGATGGGCTCGCCATCGTCTGCCGGCGCGCCGCCGGCAGTGACCTGGACGGCGACAAATTGATTGGATTGCTGTGCCATTGCTGCCGCTCCTGCTGTCGGCGGTGGAGGGGGTTGCCGGGTGCGGGTTAACCCGTCCCATCACCCCCTGCCGCCGGGTGCGGGGTTCGCTCGTTTACGCGCCGGCGTGGCCGGCGGTGTCCTGTTGCGCAGAGCGGGTGGCCCGCTCCAGGCGTTCGATATCTTTTTTGACGCCGCATTTGTCGTGCAGGCGCATGGCCTCGCGCAGCGCGGTCAGGGCGGCGGGCGGATCGGACTCGGTCAGGCCGAGGCCGATCGCCTTGAACCCCTTCGCGCGCACCTCGTCTGGCATATCCTCATCACGAGCCATGTCCATGATCGCCTGCACGGCAACCACATCCGGCGGCTGGCCGGACGCGATGGCGCGCAGTGCGGCATCCGAGATTTCCTCGACCAGCAGGCAGCCCAGCGACCGCTGATATTGGTCAGGGAGGGTCAGCCGGTTGCGCAACGCGTAACTGGCAATGTCCAGCGCGCCGGGGTAGTCGCCCACATCGATCCGCCAAACCAACACGGTCATCACCACGTCGTCCTGGCGCGGGCTCTCGGCCGACAACACGCCCTCCACCCAGGGGGTGTAGTCAGGCAGGATTTTGCGTTTGTGCTCGATTTTCCGTTCGACGGACTGGATCTGTTTCAGGTCGCGGCGGTCGGCCAGCAGTTTGGCCAGCATCAGCTC
Organism: Rivihabitans pingtungensis; assembly: GCF_003201855.1. Lineage (GTDB taxonomy): Bacteria > Pseudomonadota > Gammaproteobacteria > Burkholderiales > Aquaspirillaceae > Rivihabitans > Rivihabitans pingtungensis. Next base: position 39,405 of record NZ_QJKI01000008.1, read on the forward strand.
GTACTGCGTGCCCGTGGCCTCTGGCAACGCGCCGTTGGCGCCAGCGGCCGGCGCGCCGCTGGCGCGGGCAGCCAGCGCGCGCTGGAATTTGGCGGCGGCCGGGGTCAGTGGTTTGCGTTCGGCCATGGTCATGCCACCAGCGTGATGTTTTCGATCAGGCAGGCGCCACCATGGTCCTCTACGACGTAGGCGTCGTTGGACGATTCGTAGTTTTCGATTTGGTCCCGTTTGGGGTTGTCAACAATGGTTCGCCGACGCCCGCCGGTCTGGTAGTAGCGGCTCAGGTTGTCCAGCCTGGTGATCAGGATCGCGTCCGGCGGGAAACCAGGCACACGCATCGCGCTGAGGTTGCCAACGCGCATTTGCGACACCAGTGCGTCCATTGCCAGGCGTTCAGTGGGCGCCTGCACCGAGTTGATCAGCGGGAAATATTTGTCGTGCATCAGTTTGCGTCCGACCACGGCAACCAGCTGAGTATCCTCGCGATACCAGGGGTCGAGCATATTTTCGACGGCATCGACAACCACCGCGTCCAGCGTTTTATAGCCGTTTTGCGAGGTTGCCGAGCTGCCAACCAGGATTTCGCCAGACCCATCGTCAACTTCGTTGAGCACACGCTGCGGTGCGTTGATGCGGATTTTCTGCAACCAGCCAACATTAACGTCTTGCAGCATCGGATTGGCGGTGCGGTCGCTGTTGGCGGCGCGTGATACACCGTTGAAACCCACCGTCATCACATCCAGCGCGGTGCGCTGCAGGATGGCATCGCGCAAACGTGCCTGGAAATCCGGGAATTTGGCCCACATGTCCAGTTTTTCGTACCGCACCAGCGTATCAAAATCGGTTTTGGTGCAGATGTAGCCAATCTGATCCATGGTCGATGGATCAATCGGCTGACGGTCGTGTTGGGTCGTGTCCGTGGTGCTGGCAATCGGCGAGCCAATGCCCAGCCCCAGTTTTTCACCCATCAATTCGTTGACCGGGACGTTGTTGATGCGCCGCATGAAATCGGAGGATTCCTGCAGCCGGGATTCCAGCTTTTGTTGCGCGCTCGGCGCGACGTTGTATTTGCAGTTCATTTCCAGCGGCCCACTCAGGCCATACAGCTGACCCAGGGTTCGGAAATATTGATCCAGCGCCAGTTTGGTTTGCGGGGTCATCGTGTGCCTCAGCAGTCGGTTTGTTGATATTGTTGGCCGCCAGTCGCCGGCGGGATGCCAGCGCCAGAGGGCTGGGTCGACAGTTTCTGGGTCAGCTCGGCCAGACTGGCGCTGGTGGCAGCCACAGTGGCGGTGAGTTTTTCAACCTGGCCGGCCAGGTGGGCGGACTGCTCGGCACTGGCGCCAAACAGTTTTTTCACCTGCTCGATGGTGGCGAATTCATGCTGTTGCGGTTGTTGCGGTTGTTGTGGCTGCTGGCTGGGTTGTTGGCCAGCGCCAAATACCCGCGCGAGCATCTCGCTGAGCGCCGCCATCATGGTTTTCTCGGCGCCTGGCGGGTCATTGGCTGGAGGGGTCGCCGCGCCGAAATCCACGCTGATTTGCTGGGCGCTGGAGTAACACTCTGCGCCCTGGGCATTGCTGGAAAATTTGATGCGTTCAGTGCCAATGCTGGCGGGGGAATCGGTAAACGCCAGGCCGGTGAGATAGGCCTGCCCACTGCCCAGAAAATTCGGCACCATTTCGATTGACGAAAACGCCTTTTTCCATTTGTCCTGCAACGCGGCAACGCCCTCATCCACCTCCACCACCGCGAGCAATTGCAGACGGTCAGCGCCAAACAGGTTTTTGGTTTCTGTCGACAGTGACACCACCCGCCCCTGAGAGGAAAAGGTGCTGTCCGGCATCAACGACAAATAGTGCTCTAAATTACACACCCCGGTGTAAAGTTCGGGGTTGTAGTTTTTCGCCATCTGCTCGATTTGCTGGCGGGTGATGGCGCGGCCATCAATAGTCATCCCCTCAGTGGCGACGACAAATGGTTTGGATTGTTTCGGCATGGAATCCTCCAGTAGCGATAACGCCATATTACTGACCCAAATAATCGCGTCCATGCGGTTTTCCTGTAGATAATCCTCCTACAACATATCGAGCCGGCAAATCTCGCGCGCGCGATGCACAATCGCGCCATGTCCACATCTTCTACCGACATTGACCCGCGCCGGCAGGCCAGAACCTTGTATTGGCAGGGATGGCGGGTATCTAGCATTGCACGGTTCCTCGGTGAAAAGGTGCCGACGGTACACAGCTGGAAACGGCGTGATGGGTGGGATAGATCAGATGAAGCAGAGCGCATTGGCAGCAGCCTGGAAGCCCGACTGCATGTACTAATTGCGAAAGAGAAAAAAGAGGGGTGCGATTACAAGGAAATCGACCTCCTGATGCGGGAGATCGAGAGGCTCGCTCGGGTGCGTAAATATGAGGGCACAGGTCGAGAATCAGACCTAAATCCTAATATTCTGGCTCGCAATGCAAAGCCAAAAAAACAGCCTAAAAAGAATTTTTTCAGCGATGAGCAAATTGAAGCTCTCACTGATAAATTCCATGAAAACATGTTTGGGTACCAGAAAATCTGGTATCGAGCGGGCAAATCTGAGCGGATCAGAAATATTCTGAAAAGCCGTCAGATTGGCGCCACGTATTATTTTGCCCGCGAGGCGTTGATTGATGCACTGGAGACAGGCCGAAATCAGATTTTCCTGTCGGCGAGTAAAGCGCAGGCGTTTCAGTTTCGTAGTTACATAGTCGATTTTGCCGCTGAGGTTGGGGTAAAACTGACGGGTGACAATATCAAACTGTCAAATGGGGCAGAGCTGATATTTTTGGGCACAAATAGCCGGACTGCCCAGAGTTACCACGGAAATCTGTATATCGATGAGATTTTCTGGATTCAGAATTTCCAGAAATTGCGTACCGTGGCGTCGGGGATGGCAAGCCAGAAACGCTGGCGACAAACGCTGTTCTCGACGCCCAGCACAATGTCGCATGAGGCGTATCCATTTTGGTCGGGTGAGCTGTACAACCGAGGCCGGGCAAAAACCGACCGGATCAAAATCGACATCTCGCATGCAGCGCTGGCGGGTGGGATGCTCTGCGCTGACGGCATGTGGCGGCATATTGTCACGTTGTCTGATGCTGAGCGCAGTGGCTGTGATTTGTTCGATATCGAGCAACTCCGACGGGAATATTCTCCTGCGGAATTTGCCATGTTGTTTGATTGCCAGTTCATCGACGATGGCACCAGTGTTTTTCCGTTTAGCATGCTGACCCGCTGTATCGTGGACAGCTGGGATATTTGGCTGGATTTCAAACCATTTTCGGCCAGGCCATATGGCGACCGCCCGGTGTGGCTGGGGTATGACCCCAGCGATGCAGGCGATTCTGCCGCACTGGTTGTGATAGCGCCACCAGCCGTGGTTGGTGGTAAATTCCGTGTGCTAGAGCGCCATGAGTTTAATGGGGCAGATTTCAAGGCGCAGGCTGATTTCATAAAAGGCATTACAGAAAAATACAACGTAGAATATATTGGAATTGATAAAACAGGGGTAGGCGCAGCAGTCTACCAGTTGGTAAAACTGTTTTTCCCTGCCGTGGTGGGGCTGAATTATTCCGTTGAGACAAAAACCATGATGGTGCTGAAAACACTGGACGTGCTCGGCAATGGCCGGCTGGAGTTTGATGCAGGCTGGACAGAGATGTCGGCTAGTTTTATGGCAATCAAGAAAACCATGACAGCGAGTGGCGGAAAAGTGACTTACGATGCCAGCCGCGACAAGAATTCCAACCATGGAGATTTGGCATGGGCTGTGATGCACGCACTGATGCATGAGCCTCTTGAAGGCAAGACCGAAAACAACACGGGGAGCGTATTGATATGGTAGACATGACCGCCGAAAAAACCGAGGATGGATCATTTGAGGTTTTTTCGTTTGGCGATCCTGAGCCGGTATTATCCGCTCGCGGTCTGCTGGATTATATCGAGTGTGTCCCACTGCAAAAATGGTATGACCCGCCGATTTCGTTGGATGGATTGGCCAGAGTTGCGCGTAGTGCGGTATGGCACGAATCGCCGATGATCCTGAAACGCAATATTTTGGCGGGGATGTTCAAACCCAATAAAATCATGGACCGGCAAACGTTTGCGCGGTTTTGCTGGGAGTTCATGGTGTTCGGCAATGCCTACCTGGTTCCACAAAAAAATTTGCTGGGCGGTACGCTAAAATTACAATGCCCACTGACGAAATATACTCGCCGTGGCATTGAGCGCGGACAGTATTGGTATGTTCCGCGCTGGAATGAGGAAATTGAACTCACTCAGGTTTTCCATTTGATGGAACCTGATCTCAATCAGGATGTATATGGTGTGCCTCAGTATATGTCGGCGTTGCAATCAGCGCTGCTGAATGAGTCCGCCACCCTATTCCGTCGCCGATATTATGAAAACGGCAGTCATGCTGGGTTCATTTTGTACATGACTGATGCCACGCATAACAGCGATGACATTAAAGACATTAAAATGTCACTGAGAAATAGCAAAGGGGTCGGGAATTTCAAAAACCTTTTTGTTTATGCCCCGAATGGTAAAAAAGATGGCATCCAGTTAATTCCAATCGCTGAAATTGCAGCGAAAGATGAATTCGTTGGCATCAAAAACATGAGCCGCGATGACCTGCTGGCGGCGCATCGGGTGCCGCCACAGTTGATCGGGGTGATCCCCAACAATACGGGAGGATTCGGCGACGCGGAAAAGGCCGCCCGCATCCTGGCGATCAATGAGATCGGGCCGCTCACACAGCGGCTGATGGAGGTCAACGATTGGTTAGGGGAGGAGGTGATGACGTTTGGTGAGTATCCGCTGGCGGCACTGGCCGCTGCGGCGCCGGCCTAGCCGGCAATGAGACGGTGCGACCGTCCAGGGTGCGGGAACACCCAGGGCGGCCACCTCCTGCAGGGTTGGCTGCATTACGGCCTGGGCACCGTGCTGTGCACACAGCGGGCAACAGGCTACATTATGCACCGTGTATATGCAACAGAATGACATCCGCTGCGGCAACTGCCGCCGAAAACTGGGTGAGGGGGTCTACCTCTCGCTAACCATCAAATGCCCGCGCTGTGGGTGCATCAACCATCTGAGGGCCGAGAGCCCCAACCACACAGAGCGCCACGAGCGCCTGGCCCTGGAGGCTCTCAGTGAAACCATTGCCCATCATCCCGTGGCAGGGCGGCAAACGCCGTCTGGCCCGCCGCATCCTACCCCTGTTCCGCGATCACACCTGCTACGTTGAGCCGTTTGCCGGCGGCGCTGCGCTGTTTTTTCTCAAACAGCCCTCTGAGGTCGAGGTGCTGAATGACATCAACGGCGAGCTGGTGAACCTGTACCGGGTGGTCAAACACCACCTGGACGAGTTCGTCCGGCATTTTCGCTGGGCGCTGGTGTCGCGCCAGGAGTTTCTGGCCGCACGCGACATTGACCCAGCGCAGCTGACGGACGTGCAGCGCGCTGCGCGGTTTTTCTACCTGCAGAAACTGGCGTTCGGGGGCAAGGTGGCTGGCCAGACGTTCGGGACGGCGGCGACGGCGCCGCCACGGCTCAACCTGCTGCGCATTGAGGAGGATTTGTCAGCCGCTCATCTCAGGCTGGCCCGGACCACGATTGAGCATTTGCCGTGGCTGGAGTGCGCCCAGCGTTACGACCGGCCAAACACGCTGTGCTACATGGACCCGCCGTACTGGGGCACAGCAGGGTATGGCGTGGAGTTCGCCCTGAATGAGTATGTCCGCATGGCCGAGTTCGCCCGGCACTGCCGAGGGCAGGTGGTGGTGTCGGTCAACGACATCCCAGAGATGCGCGAGGTGTTTGCTGGGCTGCAGGTTGAGACTGTCAGCACCACATACACGGTCGGATCGATCAACCGGGATGCCCCGCGCGGTGAGCTGATCATCAGCAACAGGTGATGCCCACCACCACTCCACCAGAAAATGCACCTAAATGGTGCATTTTTTCGTTTATGCGTTGACATGTGCCTAAATTTTAGGCAATACACCCACGCCAACACCCAGCGCGCGCAGTCGAGACCCCGCCCCGCCCGCGCGCTAAACCGACCTGTTTTTTTGCGCATGCATGACAGGCCAGGATGTAGTGCTGGCGCGGCGCGAGCCCCCCACTATGGGGCCCAGCGGATCATGCATTTTCATGCGCCAATTGCATGCACAAACCGTGCGCCCAGCGGTTGGCACGGTAATGCCACCGCGAAATGGTAATCGGGGGCACCAGGTGCTTGCCGTCACACACAAACTGCTGATTTTTCAGTGATTCATTGATTACCAAAGCGGGTAATTTTTGGTAATCAAAAAGGTAACATGCCTGTAACCATCTGATTATTAACGTAATTATATATGCATAGATAACTATCTAATAAGGTAACAAATTACTAATTAATTACCAAAAAGTTACCATTTCAAAAAACAAAAACACTGTTTAAAATCAATTGGTTATCCGTTAATTTGTGTGGTAGTTACCTAAGTTACCATTTTTTTGTGCATCAACACATGCGCGCACACATTTTGACGTGACGCATGCACACACACATGCATGCACAAACATCATCGCGGCCGCAAAAAAGCCCACGATCATGACCGTGGGCTCGCCGCGTTACGCCAAATTTACGCCAAACACTGCGTAACTCATTGAAAAATATACTTGTTATGGTGCCGGTAATAGGAGTCGAACCTACGACCTTCGCATTACGAATGCGCTGCTCTACCAACTGAGCTATACCGGCGCCGGTCTGGGTGTTTCAGACACAAGCGCGCATTCTAGCAATGAATGCACGGCTTGTGAACCACCCGCCGACCGCCGACATCAGCCTTGCTTTTGCAGCTCGGCCAGCACTTGTGCCGGTTTTTCGGTGATTTCCAGCACGGTGCGCAGGCGATTGAACGCGGCGGCAGCTTGATCCGGATAACGGCCAAACGGCACCAGGCCGCTGTGTGCCCAGCCGGCAGCGGCCAGGGCGTCCACGCGGAACTTGGCGGCGCGGGCGTCGCCGCCGCTGATTTGCAGCAGGGCGCGGTCGATCAGGATATGCGGAAACGGGTCGCGGGAGATGGTGGAAAAGTGTTCGGGTTTGACTTCATCAAACTGCATGATTCGGGTTCCTTCTGTGGCCACGGAAGATTTCACTGTCCCCGCGAGAACACGGAAACAAACGCTTGAAACGGTGCTAGCAGGCAACGCCCCGAGCAAAAGCACAGAGCGCAGCGCGGTGAAAGACAGACACGGCGCGGATTGCCGACAGACAAGCATGGCATGGGTGCGCTGGGCGCGCAAGTGCCGCGCCAAGACTGAACGACGGGTCAGGAATTCGCACAGCAGGCACGACGTTTTGTCATATCCCGCTGGCAGGCTGGCCGCTGGATGGCGCAAAGCAGGAGCAAGGCAATGGAAATCTCGCGGGAATACGGCGCAGATCAGGCGGGCGTGCTGTATGGTTTTGCTTTTCGGCCCGACACCGCCGGGCTGGAGCTGCCAGCCACCCAGTGGCCGGCGCGCCTGCGCACCGGCCTGGACGATGGAGGTTTTGTCTGGCTGCACGTCAATCTGGCGCACAGCGGCAGCGAAAAATGGCTGCGCGCGCACCTGGGCCTGCCAGAAGATTTTTACGCTGGCCTGCGCGAAGGCCCAGCTTCGACCCGCATCGAGCAACTGGACGGCGAGGCGCTGCGCGCGGTAATCAACGATGTGATTTTCACTTTTGGTAGCCCGGCGGTGGAAGTCTCATCGCTGTGGGTGTACGCCGACGCGCATTTGCTGATTACCGCCCGGCTTAAGCCCTTGCGCTCGGTGGATGCACTGCGCGCAGCGGTGAAGCGCGGCGTGCGCTTTGGCTCGCCGGTGGATTTGCTGGTGCATCTGCTCAGCGGTCAGGCCGATGTGCTGGCGCAGATCGTGCGCGACGCCTCGCAGGCGGTGGACGCCATCGAAGACCGCCAACTGGCCGAACGCCCGCGCCACAGCCGTGCCGAGCTGGCCAGCATGCGTCGGGTGCTGGTGCGCCTGCAACGGCTGCTGGCCCCCGAGCCGGCGGCGCTGTTTCGCCTGCTTAACCGCCCACCGGCCTGGCTGGACGCCGACGCGGTGCAGGGCTTGCGCGAATCCAGCGAAGAATTTGCCGTGGCGCTGAACGACCTGGGCGCGCTGACCGAGCGGCTGAAACTCTTGCAAGAAGAACTGGCTGCCCAGCTCAACGAGCAAAGCAACCGCACGCTGTTCACCCTGACCCTGGTCACCGTGCTGGCGCTGCCGATCAATATCGTGGCGGGCTTATTTGGCATGAACGTCGGAGGGATACCGCTGGCCGAGCACCCGCATGGTTTTTGGGTGCTGGTGGGTTTGATTGCGGCGTTCACCGTCCTGGCGGGAAGCTGGGCTTTTGGCCGGCAACGGCCATAAAAAACGCCCGCTGACGCGGGCGTTTTTTATGGCGCAGTGGGCGCAAAGCAGCATCACGCCGCCAGTTTGGCGAATGCCCGGCGCGCCGCCGCCACGGTGGCGTCGATGTCGGCTTCGGTGTGCGCAGCAGACACAAAACCCGCCTCAAACGCCGACGGCGCCAGATACACGCCTTCGGCCAGCATGGCGTGGAAGAAGCGGTTGAACAGCTCGCGGTCGGACTGCATCACCTCGGCGTAGCTGCGCGGAACCTCAGCGGTGAAATACAGCCCGAACATGCCGCCCACGCTGTCGGTGCTGCACGTTACGCCAGCTTCACGGGCGGCGGCGGCCAGGCCATCGACCAGTTGGCGGGTGCGCTCGCCCAGGCGGGCGTGGAAGCCTTCAGCCTGAATCAGCTTGAGCGTGGTCAGCCCGGCAGCCACCGCCACCGGGTTGCCGGACAGCGTGCCAGCCTGATACACCGAACCCAGCGGGGCGATGCAGGCCATGATGTCGGCGCGGCCGCCAAAGGCGCCAATCGGCATGCCGCCGCCCACCACCTTGCCCAGCGTGGTCAAGTCCGGGCGGATGCCGTGCAGCTCTTGCGCGCCGCCCAGCGCCACACGGAAGCCTGTCATCACTTCATCGTAAATCAGCACCGCGCCGTGGCGGGTGCACAGCTCGCGCAGCGCGGCGACAAACTCGGCGCTGGGGCGAATCAGATTCATATTGCCGGCAAACGGCTCCAGAATCACACAAGCCAGCTGGTCGCCCAGCTCGGCAAAGGTTTGCGTCAGCTGTTCGACGTTGTTGTATTCCAGCACCAGGGTGTGGCGGGTGAAATCCGCCGGCACGCCACCCGAGCTGGGCGTGCCAAAGGTCAGCAGACCCGAACCGGCTTTCACCAGCAAGCTGTCGGAATGGCCGTGGTAGCAGCCTTCAAACTTGACGATCTTGTCACGGCCGGTAAAGCCGCGCGCCAGGCGGATGGCACTCATGGTGGCTTCGGTGCCGGACGACACCAGGCGCACCGATTCAATCGACGGCACCAGCTTGATGATTTCTTCGGCGATCAGGATTTCGGCTTCGGTCGGCGCGCCAAACGACAGGCCGTTCACCGCCGCCGCCTGCACGGCGGCAATCACTTCGGGGTGGGCGTGGCCGACAATGGCCGGGCCCCAGGAGCCAACGTAGTCAATATATTGGGTGTTGTCGGCGTCCCACAGAGACGCGCCCTGGCCGCGCTGGAAAAAAATCGGCGTGCCGCCCACGCTGCCAAAGGCGCGCACCGGCGAGTTGACGCCGCCGGGGATGGAATGGCGGGCGCGTTCAAAAAGGGTGTGGTTGCGACTCATGAATGTGCATCCTGCGTAGTGTGCCCCTGCGGCCAGCGCGAGTACGGATGCTGGCTCAGGTGGGCGTTGGTGTAGCGGCCGTCGGCGGTGACTTCCGCCCCCAGCCAGGCCGGCCGCTCGAACGGCTCGGCTTCATCCTGCAATTCGACTTCCGCCAGCACCAGACCGGCGTTGTCGCCAAAAAATTCATCGACTTCCCAGACATGCGCGCCCACGGTGACGCGACGACGGATTTTTTCCATTGCCGCCGGGCACACCTGCGCCAGCATCTGTTCGGCGTCGGCCAGCGGAATCGGGTATTCAAACTCCAGCCGCGAGGCGTCGGTGACCATGGCCTTGACCGTCAGCCAGCCTTGCTCGCCGTCCACGCGCACGCGCACCACGCGCTCGCGCGATACGGCGATAAAGCCCTGCTTGAGCACCCGGCCCGGCGCCTGCCGCCAGCCGTCGCCGCTGACCAAAAAGCGGCGTTCAATTTCCATTGCCATTGCGGATGGCGCTCCTGCGCCAGATATCTTCAGAAAGGTTTCACGATCACCAGCAGCACCACCGCCAGCAGAATCAGCACCGGGATTTCATTGAACACGCGAAACCAGGTGTGGCTGCGGGTGTTGGCGTCGGCGATAAACACCTGCAAAAAGTGCCGGCACATCAGGTGATAGACAATCAAGCCCGCCACCAGCGTCAGCTTGGCGTGCAGCCAGCCGCCACTGACGCCATAGCCCAGCCACAGCACCAGGCCCAGCGCCAGGGCAATCAGCCCCAGCGGGGTCATAAAGCGGTACAGCTTGCCGGCCATCAGCTTCAGCCGCGCCAGTTCGACCATATCGCCGGCCATGGCCAGATTGACAAAAATGCGCGGCAGATAAAACAGCCCGGCAAACCAGGCGATGACAAAAAACAGATGCAAGGCCTTGATAATCAGGTAATCCATCAGCCAGCCCTTGTGCAGTGGTCAGAACTCGACCATTTCAAAATCGTCCTTGCGCGCGCCGCAGTCCGGGCAGGTCCAGTTCATCGGGACATCTTCCCAGCGGGTGCCCGGCGCGATGCCGTCTTCGGGACGGCCTTGCGCCTCGTCATAGATAAAGCCGCAAATCAGGCACATCCAGGTTTTCATGTGGTTGCTCCGGGGTGGGACAGGTAAAATGAAATTCTACATTGTTCACCCCGTTCGAGAATCCATCTTGTCCCAAATCGCCGAATTTCCGCCCATCGTCATGACCCTGGCTGGCGCTGACCCTTCCGGGGGCGCAGGCATCCAGGCCGACATCCTGACGCTGGCCAGCCTGGGCTGTCACCCCTTGTCCGTGATCACCGCCGTCACCGTACAAGACACCCGCAGCGTGGAAAACTTCTGGGTGATGGATGCCGAGCAAGTGTCTGATCAGGCGCGCTTTCTGCTGGAAGACATGCCGGTTTCGGTGTTCAAGGTGGGCATGATAGGCAGCGTGGAAAACGCCGCCGTGATTGCTGAAATCGCCGCCGACTACCCGGACGTGCCCTTGATTCTCGACCCGGTGCTGGCCTCGGGCGGCGGCGACGAGCTGGCGCGCGAAGAGCTGTGCGAAGCCATCCGCGATCTGCTGCTGCCGCTGACCACGCTGGTCACCCCCAACAGCATCGAAGCCCGCCGGCTGGCGGCCAGCAACCCGGACGAAGAAGACGAGCTCTCGCTGCCGCAGGCGGCGCAGCGGCTCTTGCAGGCCGGTGTGGAATACGTGCTGATCACCGGCACCCACGACAACACCGTGCAGGTGTGCAACACCCTGTATCACCGCAGCGGCATGACCTCGCGCGAACACTGGCCACGGCTGCCCGGCAGCTACCACGGCTCGGGCTGTACGCTGGCCTCGGCCATCGCCGGCTCGCTGGCCAATGGCCTGAGCATGCCCGACGCCGTGCGCGAGGCGCAGGCCTACACCTGGGAAACCCTCAACCGCGCCTTCCGCCCCGGCATGGGCCAGGCCATCCCCGACCGCCTGTTCTGGGCGCGCGGCGACGCCACCGCCGAAGACGAAGCCCCCGCCGCAGGAGAGCCCGATGGCCTGGCCTGACGCCCTGCCCCGCCGTGGGCTGTATCTGATCACCCCGGACACCACCGACAGCCTGCGCCTGTTCAGCCAGTGCCTGCGCGTGCTGCCGGCGCGGCCGGCGCTGCTGCAATACCGCAATAAATCCACCGACCCGGCGCTACGCCTGGCGCAGGCGCAAACCCTGCGCGCGCTCACCCGCGCCGCCGGCGTCGGGCTGATCATCAACGATGACGTGGCGCTGGCCGCCCAAGTGGGCGCCGACGGCGTGCACCTGGGCCGCGACGACGGCGACATCGCCGCCGCCCGCGCCCGCCTGGGCGAACACGCCATCCTCGGCGCCTCGTGCTACGACCAACTGCCGCTGGCGCACGCCGCCATCGCCGCCGGCGCCGACTACGTGGCCTTTGGCGCCGTCTGCCCCTCCGCCACCAAACCGAATGCCGTGCGCGCCCCGCTCAGCCTGTTTGCCGACAGCGCCGCGCTGGGCGCGCCGCGCGTGGCGATTGGCGGCATCACCCCGGCCAATGCAGGCGAGATTGTCGCGGCCGGCGCCGATATGCTGGCGGTGATTGGCGGGGTGTTTGACGCGGAAGACCCGCTGGCGGCGGCGTGCGCGTTGAGTGCGGGGTGGGGATAGCCACAGCAGACCTTGGCATAAAACTTAGCGGCCGCGCGCCTGGCCAGGCGCGCGGCCGCTAAGTTTTATGTAGCGTCGCTCACCCACCCCTCCTGGCTTTGTTGTACAACTTTGCCGTACAACGCGTACTGTCCGTGGTCACACGCTTAACCAGGGTCACTTCGCTGGGTGTTGAGCGGCGCTTGGCCGCACTTTGTAGATCGGTGTTTACAGCTCAGACACCGCCACCGGCTTATCGGAAGTGGATGCCGGCATGATCTTCATATTGCCGGCCTTGGCCAGGCTCACCAAGCCATCAGCGATTTTGACACCATTGGTGACTTGCCCGCTGACCGAATTGACGGCTTCTTTCAGATTGACCAATTTGGGCGCCAGCATCGGGTTGCTGCTCACGCCGCTGACCAGATTGGTGCTGCGCTGGGCCAGTTCCTTGTCTTTCATCAGGCCAAGCATGAAGTTGAACGCAGAACCCGCCAGGTTTTTGCGCTGTGCAGCGTTCATCTTGTTGATGCTGTTGACGGTTTCCTGATTGTTCAGCGTCTTTTGCAGCGCGGTGGCCGTGTCGGCATTGATCTGTTCAAGCTTGGCCTTTTTTTCAGACACATCGGTCATCTCATTAGCCGCTTTTATGGCGGCTTCGTGCTTGGCCTTTTCTTCTTGGCTGGCCAGCGCCAGATAGATCAACCGGGCCGACTGGTTGATCAATTGATCAGCCTGACGAGCGGTCTGGATGAATGCATCCACATCGTCACCGGACACATTGCTGGTGCTCGCGGTGGTGCCGGTGACGGCTTTAGTCAGGTCACCCAGACCAAACGCATGCGCTTGATGGCCAGCGGCCATGGACAGGGCCAGCAGGGTTGCTGCAATTTTTGCTTTTTTCATGATGTGCCTTGGTTTGCTACTTGGTTTGAAAAAGATTTTTTGCGGTTTGTTTGAGCAATTCGCCAACATCCTCATACAACTCTGCCCGTTGCAATTGGCCAAGCTGGGTGCTGTCGATATTTTGCTGATAACCGCTGGTCTTGAAGGTATGTTCAAGAATCATCTGTTGACTGACCGTGTCACCCTGCTTTTGCCGGAATGCGGTTTTGACTTTGTAACGGGTACTGCACGCATCGCCTTCGCAGGGGCTATCGACGGGATCAATCCGGTACAGTGATTCCAGGCATTGATCAAATGCAGCTTCCGGCAGCTTGATATTCGCCTTGAAGCCGCTGGCGCTGCCAACCCGGCGTTCAACCAGGCCTTTGAGCGAACGGTTGACCATATTGAAGCCGGTTTGGGCCGCCACCGCGTAGGCCAGCTCATCGTAGCGAGGCACAAACTGGCTGCCGACCTGGCTTTTTGGATTGGGGCAGTAGGCCAGTCGCATGGCGCCGCCAGCCGGGGTGTTGATCTGATCAATCAGGAGCTTGTCGCCCTTGCTCGGAGCAGGGGGTGAGCCGGCAATTTCCAGTTGAGCACGCAGTGCAATACGACGGCCTTCACGCGCCTCAACCCGCGCTTCCCAAGTGGGGACCAGCACGTCTTTGCTGATTTCCCGGTAAATGCGCACGGCTTGTCCGGGTTGCAGCACTTGGGCGGTATCGTTCACCCAGAGCTGGCCATTGTCTGTATCGGTAATTTCCAGCGTGGCGTGCTTGAACTTGACCTCTTTAGAAAATTTTTCGGCCAATTCAACCAGCGCGTTTTTCAGCGCCACTTCGCGGCGGTCAGCCGCCGCGATGCCGATGCCGTTGGTGACAACGTCCTGAAGGCTTTCGTCGGCATGGCGGGCGAATAGCACCTGGCCATTTTTTGCCAGCAGTTCGGCAAATGCCCACGATTTGTAGTGACGCTGTGTTTTGTAAGCGAGGTTGGTCGGTTTTTCGTACTCGACCACATCGGGAACAACCAGCCGGATAAAGTAATCAGGCAGCTCACGTTGCCCGCTGACAGCCGAGCCGATTTGGGTGTTGGAGTCGATTGCGGCCTGAACCTTGCCATAGTTTGCATTCAGCGGCAGCACGGCAAACTGGGCATCCGCGCCCAACTGATCGGCAAACAGCTGGCTCATCACGGCATCCGGAATATCCGCATTGCCATCGCTGACCACCACCAGCACACGTGGCTTCTTGACGTCGGACAGCTTCATCATCGACGTTCTGGCGTAGCGGCCGCCAGAGGAAATCTTGCCGCCAATCGGCGTGGCGACGGCGTAATCCTGGCCCGCATGCTCGATCTTGATCTCGTTGCCCCCGGCATCCAGCAGGATATCGTCCTTGCCAATCCCGGCCGCATAGCCTTTGTCCAGAATGCCATAGCCTTTCCAGGTTTCCTTGACCGTCGCCTCAACCACATAGGGCTTGAACTGGCTGGCGGCATGGGTCAGCAGTTCATCCAGGGTGCGCTCGAAGCTCTGCTGGGTGTACTGGCTGATCTTGGCGGCAATGGTGTCGGGCGTGCTGGTAAAGGTGGTGACCCGGGTCTGGTTGAACGATTGCAGCACCTCGCCGGTGAGCGGGTTGCTGAAATACAGGCTGAGCGTTAACGGCAGGTAGATATCGCGGGTGCCGTCTTTTTTATTGACTTCAAAGCGTGACGCGCGGGTCACCTGCACCGAAACCGCCAGCGTGCGATAGCGGTTTTTGGCATCAATCTGCTGGGTCAGGTTGTTAAAGTTTTTGGCAATTGCCTGGCCTGCATAGCCGACGTTCTGCCGGATATTGGCCTTGAGCACCTTGCCGATTTCAGGGCTGATCTTGCTGGCGACGCCTTTTTGATTGTCCGCGCCTTCATCAAAAAAAATACCGGGCACCGGGTAAACATGAATGGTTTCCCCGGCGCTGGCCAACATTGGCGCCAGCGCAAGAAACAAAGCACTGACAAGTAATTTTTTATTCATCACTTGCCTTTGCCGCAGCCGTTCATGCACAGCGTAATGATATTGCCGTCGGTTCTGGAATCAAGACGGGAAAATTGCTGATCCGACGCCAGCGCCATGGCGATAGCTTGGTCAATCGGGTCGCTGCCCTTATACGCCGCGACAATTTCAACCTGCCGGTCGTTGGCCTGACGTTGCACCTGATTTTCCAGTGCGGGCACATTTTTCAGCGCCTGGCTGAAGGCAACGCGGGTCATCAGCGAAATATTGCTGCCAGTCAGACGAACGATATATTCACTACCGTACATCGTGCGGCGTTTGTAATAGTCTTGCACGCGCTTGCCAACCTGGCTGGCCAGGCTTTGCGACAGTTTGATCGCCAGTTTGGCGCGGCAATCGTCCGAGGTCTGGCCGACCGCGTTTTCCGACTGGGTGCTCGAGCCGATGTCTTCGCCGGTTTTGGTCGAGAAGTTCTTGGTGCTGGCCACCCCGGTACAGGCGTGCATGCCAGAGTTACTGTCGATGCCGCGATCGTAGATCACCGAAGTGCCCAGCATGAAGTAATCGGCAGTGGCTTCTTTTCTGGCAAAGTTGACGTATTTTTCCAGCTCGGCGCTGTTTTCCAGCTTGTCCAGCGTCACCGGCTTGTTGCCAAAATACCGGCTGCGGAACAGTGTGTTGTCGATTACTTTAATGTCCAGATCAACAAACTGGCCTTTCAGCTCGTTGTACGTGTAGTTCTTTTTGTCCGGGCCGGTATTTTGCGGCTGGTATTTGACCAGTTTCTTGAAGTAGGTGTTGTCGTGCTCTTCCGCGTTGACCTGATGCGCGTAGGCTGCGCTGCTGGAGGATGCAGCAGCCACGGTGGTGCTGCGCGCGCCGGCAGCCTGATAAGTGCTGCCACTGGCGGCGGAATAGCGCCCACTGTCACGTGCGGCCACCGCCGCTTTACCGCCCTGCCCGTCGTTTTGAGCAGCGGCCACCCGGCTGTCGTACCCGGCATTGACCGTGCTGGCAGACGCGCCCTTGACGGCATAGGCGGCCTTGTCGGAAGCCACATACGCCGATTTACTGGAGCGGGCAGCGGCTTCTTTTTCTTTATACGAGTTGCCCGCTTCGTGCTTGTATTCGATCAGCTCTTCCAGCGGTGCGCGCAGATCGGTCGGCGTGGTGAAAAATTCATCCATCAGCACAAGAAAAGACTGGCTGCGCACCGTGTTGGTGTTAAGAGCCAGGCCCAAATCGCTGATCACACTGCGCAGTTGCTTGTCATCCATGCGCAAGGTGATATTAATGCGATACGTGTCGCCCACCATGTCCGGCATCGGATCGTAGAACACCTGCTCGCCAACTTGGGCAATCAGCTCTTCCAGTTGTTCTTGCACCTTTGGGTTGTTGCGGGTGCCAGCGCCAACCACTTTATCCAGCGCGGCCAGTACGGCATTGCGTTTTGCCTGCCGCATGGCGGCGCCGCGAATATCGGCGGCGTTGCTGAACAGGCTTTTCTGGGCAGTGCCCACGCCCCGTGTTTCAATTTCCAATGCATGGGCAAAGGTGCTGGCCAATATCGTGGCAAGGGCCAGCGCCAGTGTGGTTTTTTTCATGCTAAATCCAGTATTTAGTCGGGGAGTTTTACGGAAACATCGCCAGCACGCACTTCGGTGACGCCGCCACCTTGCACGATGGACACGTCACCCACTGCGGCTTGGGTGGTATGGGTGCGCAGGCCGAAGCGATGCAGCAGGGTGCGATATTCTTCGCCGTTGCGAATGTCGGCGAGGTAGCGGCTCTGCTCGATCAGGCTGACTTCACGCAAGCCGTGGTTGAACGCCTGTTCAAGCGCAGCCAGGGCGGCAAGGCGGTTTTGGTTGGCGGCCTTGGCTTCGGCCGCCACCACCCAGGCTTCGACCACGCTGGGCGAGGCCGCCGTCAGTTGGTCGGCAAGCTGGTTGGCCTGGCCGAAGTTGTGCTTCATCAGCTCATTGCGCACCGCATCGAGGGTAACCTTGCTTTGGCTGGCTTCGGCAACGGGCGCCGGGCTGGCCTGGTTGGCGGTATTGCGAGATTCATTGCAGCCCGCCAGGCAAATCAGCGAGATCAGCAGTGCTTTGTACCAGTTCATGTTTCTTCTACTGCTTATGAGTGGATGCGGATGGTGATTAAGCGCGGCCAACAAAACTTAGCAAAGCGATCCTGGCTAGGCGGACGACCGCAGACAGTACGGCAGCGAGTACCGCAAGGTCGTGTCACAACGCCAGGAGGGTTTTGTGAGCCGCGCCAAGAGGCACAAGCGTAGCGAGTGCAGGCATAAGCACGTGAGCTTACTTATTTTGCAAAAATCGCATCATCTTGCTCTGATTTGGCATATATTCATATACGTAGAAATACGTAAATATATAATTAATAGTCATTCTCTACATCAGCACAGCGGCCCTGGCGCCGAGAGCGCCCTCATCAGTACCGCTCACCTCCAGCATGACTTGTCATCCGATGATGGCAAGTGGCATCTTTACCAAGATGTTCAGATTTCACCCTGCACCGCCCAGCGGCGCCTGAGATTTATCCGATTCCGTCATAAACCATGCATTTTTTCTTGGCAGAGAAACCTTGATGAGCGAAAAAACCCATTCATCTGGCTGGGTGTGGATAAGCACCGAAGATTCTATCCAGCGCGGGCAGATTTCCCGGCTGGCGCTGCTGGAAATCCCCCTGGCCATGGCCTTTTTTTGGGGGCTGAGCAGCCTGTCCCCCTGGCCCTGGCTCACCCTCATCGGCCTGATGGCCGCCCCCGTGCTGCTGCTGCGCTCGCCGGAGTCGGTGGAAGCGGGAAAAGAGATGTTGGCGGGGTATATGGAGAATAAGGAAGTATCCACAGGCCAGGACTGGCTAACCGGGCTCGTAGCCGTGGGACTGGCAGCAGGACTGAGCTACTGGGGAGCACAACATTTCTTGCAGGGGCAAACCGGCTGGGCGGCGTTCTGGCGCGGAGCGATGCTGGGAGGAGGAGCGGTTACCTTTGTTTTTACTTTAACTTTAATTTTTGTCTATGGCCCTATAACCACATCCACTGCTGTACATGAGCGTGCATATGTGGGTACGGTTGCAGGCGTAGTTGTGGGTGTAAGCATAGTTGTAGGTTTGGATATCGTTGCGAGTGTAGCTGTTGGTATGCTTGTTGTTACATTTATAAATATCAGCCCCACAAAACATTTAAATTATTCTTTGATACTGTTAATGCTGCCCACCATAATGTTCGGCTTCTTCGTTCGCGCTATATTCATCCGTCTTTTGGCAACCCTTCAATATTGGCGCTTGGGCTTAACCGCTTTTCCGAAAAATTGGCGCGAAACCGTTTGCGTTATTGATGCCCGCCATCTACCGGAGCTCTTGCCGGGAGCGGGAGAAATTGACAGTCAATTGAGTTTGCAAGGGTTGTTCGGGTACAAGATAGAGGGCGAACTTGACAACAAGATACTTAGCTTTCTGACCCTTACAACCCTTGCCCCCCTCATTTACCTCCCCGCCTTGCTCTACCGCTGGAACCTCAAAGCCAGCGCCTGGCTGTGGGGGCCGGTGGCGCTGCTGCTCAGTCCGGTGCTGTGGGCCAATGATGAAACCATGCGCCATAAAACCGCCTACTGGACCACTCGGGCCGTGCAATCCGTTTTGTGGTCGGTGTGGGTGGGTTTTGTCGGCTGGCTGCTGGCTGCATATTTGCCTGACGATGTGCGCGCGCTGTTTCCGCACTGGGTGACGGTGGTCTATGGCCATCTGCCGCTGCCGACTTTGGGGCTGCGCTATGGTCTGCTGGTGCTGCTGGCGCTGTCTCTGCTTGGCTTGCTATTGGCGGCTTACCCGGTGCGGGCGGCGCATGGCAAGGCTTTGGAAGGAGCCGGGGATTTTCACAAAGGCTATACCGAAGAATTGAAAGCCGAATTACACCGCCTGGCAATCCCGGTGCGCCGCTGGCTGCGGGTGAATCTGGTGTTGATGACGTTCAATATCTGGGCGTTTGCCTGGCAGTGGGCGGTGCAATATTGGCCGAATCAGTTGCAACACATCACTTGGCCGTGGCTACGGCCTTGGCTGTAAACGCCACTCGCCACACTGTCCTGGCGTTGTTGCGCGGCCTTGCCACGCCAGGCGCACCCGCCAGTTCAGCGTGGGCTCGTGCGCCGCGCGTGATCCCTCAATCCACCGCCTCCCCCACACAGCCCAATAAATGCGCCAGGGTGCGCGCTGTCGCGCCCCGGTGGCGTTGGGCGAAGGCCAGACCGGCGGCGCCCATGCGCTGGCGGGCATCGGGGTCGGCCAGCAGGGTGGCGACGGTGCGGTGCAGTTCGTCAGCGTCGGCCACCTGGCGGGCGGCGCCTTCGGCCAGGGCCAGGCGGGTGACTTCGGCAAAGTTGAAGGTGGAGGGGCCAATCAGCACCGGGCAGCCCACAGCAGCCGGTTCGATCAGGTTTTGCCCGCCCAGCGGCAGCAGGCTGCCGCCGATAAAGGCCAGATCGACGGCCTGATAGTAGGCAAACATCTCGCCCATGCTGTCGCCCAGCCAGACGCGGGTGTCGGCGCGCAGGGCGGTGTTGTTGCTGCGGCGCTGAAACGGGATGCCGCGCGCGCGCAACAGCTCGGCCACTTCGGCAAAGCGCTGCGGGTGGCGCGGGGTGAGCAGCAGCACCGCCGGGCTGTCGGCGGGCAGGGCGTCCAGCAGCAGGGCTTCTTCGCCCTCGCGGGTGCTGGCCGCCATCCACAGCGGGCGTTCTCCGCGCCATTGGCGCAGCTGGGCGGCCAGCGCGGCGGCTTGTGGCGGCGGGGTGATGTCAAATTTCAGATTGCCGCACACCGCCACCTGGCGGGCGCCCAGCGCGCGCAGGCGGGCGGCGTCGTCTTCGCTTTGCGCCGCCACGCCGTCCAGGCTGGCCAGCGCCGGGCCAATCAGCCCGGCCGCGCGCCGATAGCCGCGCGCCGAACGCTCAGACAAACGGGCATTGGCCAGAAACAGCGGCACGCCGTGCGCGCGACAGCCGGCAATCAGGTGCGGCCACAGTTCGGTTTCCATCAGCACGCCAAACATCGGCTGATAGCGGCCTAGAAAGCGCGCCACGGCATCCGGGGCGTCGTAGGGCAGGTAGCGCACGCAGGCGTCGGGATACAAGCTGAGGGCGGTTTCCCGGCCCGTGGGGGTCATTTGTGTGATCAACAGGGGTTTGTCGGGCCAGCGCGCGCGCAAAGCGGCCACCAGCGGCGCGGCGGCGCGGGTTTCCCCCACCGACACCGCATGCACCCAGATGGCGCCGTGGGCGTCGTCTGCGCGCGGCTCGCCGCGCGCCCAGCGCTCATCCCAGTGTTGCAGGTATTCCGGCTGCTTGCGCGCGCGTCGGCGCAGGTAATGGCCAATCAAGGGCGGCGCCAGCTTCCACAGCGCCGCGTACAGCAGCGGCCAGATCATGCCGCCACCCCAGCCTGGCAGCGCGCCAGCGCCGCCAGCACCGCCTCGACATCCGGGCATTGCCCCACCCCACCCAGATTCATCGCCCGCGCCGACGGGACCACGCCCGTCAAGGCCGGGTCGGTGTCGGTGTAAAGCGCCACCAAGGGCACATCCAGGGCATTGGCCAGATGGGTCAGCCCGGTGTCCACCCCCACCACGGCGCAGGCGTGGCCCAGCAGGCCGGCGGCTTCGGCCAGGCGCAGCTTGGGCGCGGCCTGGCTGCCGGGCAGGCCATCGGCCAGACGCAAGGCGCGCGCCTGCTCGACGGCATTGCCCCACGGCCACACCACGGCCACCCCCTGGGCGTGCAAGGCGGCGCCCAGGCGCAGCCAGTGCGCCTCGGGCCATTCTTTTTCTGCGCGCGAGGTGGCGGTCAGCAGCACGGCGTAGCGCTCGGCATGCAGCCAGGCCGGGCGCGCGCCGGGCTGAATGCCAAAGCGGATGTGCGCCAGATCAGGCTGATAGCCAAAGGCCTGGCCCAGCAACAGGCGGTTGCGGGTGATGGCCGACAGCGTGCGGCTGACGTGATAGGTCTTGTGATAGAAGCGGCTGGCCAGCGGCTCGCGGATGCTGTCGGCGGCATAGCCGCCCAGCGGCGTGCGCCGAACCAGGCGCGCGGCCAGCGCGCTTTTCAGCAGGCCTTGGGCATCCAACACCAGATCGTACGGCGTGGCGTTGAGCTGTTGATAACAGGCGCGCATCTGCCGCCACACCGACGGGCTCCACAGCTGTTTGCGCCAGCGCCGCCAGGCAATCGGCAACACCTGGGCCACCGCCGGGTGCAGACGGGGAATATCGGTAAACGCCTCTTCCGCCAACCAATCCACGCGCAAATCCGGAAAGCGGCAGGCCAGATCGGTCAAGGCAGGCAAGGTGTGGATCAAGTCGCCCATGGACGACATGCGAACAAGCAAAAGTCGTGACATGCCGCGATTGTACGGGCGGCCTGGGGGTTAACCAAGCGAAATCCCCGGGGCCAGCTGTGGATAACTCAAGGTTTTCCACCTGTGGAAAACTTATCCACAAACTCACCACCGGCCCGCCGTAGAACTTACCCCAAGCCCATACACAAGGCAAAGCGATGATTTTTATACAGATTTACCATGTTATCCACAGTTTTTGCCAAGTATTGTTTCATCGTCTTTTTTTAAAATGGGATCGTGTTTGAAAGCGATTGCAGGCAAAATAACTGTCCACCGCGCTTTGCCGACAGACCGTCAGACAGCTGTGGATAACTCAGCAAAACACCCAAGCGGCAAAGTTGTCCACAATGCGCCAACATCAGACAAGGTGGGTCATCCGGTAAAGCGCAAACAACGTAATCTGTTGATTTATCAATGTAAAACAGTGTTACCCACAGACTTTGCCGGACTATTGTTTCATCGTCCTTTTAAATTTGTATTCAATTATTAAGACAAGTCATGCAACTGTCTCTGGTGCTTATCACCCTGAATGCCGAAGCCACCTTGGCCAAATGTTTGGCCAGCTGCGACTTTATTGACGATATTGTGGTGGTCGATTCCGGCAGCCAAGACAATACAATGGCAATCGCTGAACAATTTGGCGCCCGTGTCATTCAGCAAACCTGGCTAGGGTTTGGCAAACAAAAACAATTTGCTGTTCAGCAAGCTCAATATGATTGGGTATTATGTCTGGATGCGGATGAATGGTTATCGGATCGGCTAAAACACAGTATTCAACAGCTGAATGCTGATCATAAAACCTGGGCGTTCACCATGCCCAGATGTAATAAATTCATGGGGCGGTTTTTAAAGCACGGTGAAGGCTATCCTGATTGGAGCTTGCGGCTGTTTCACCGCCAACATGCGCAATGGTCAGATGATGCAGTGCACGAAACTGTGCAATATCAAGGACTTATCGGCAAGCTACAGGGTGATTTGATGCATGAATCCGGCGAGGTGCTGGGTGAATATTTACGCAAACAGAATCAATACACCGATTTACAAGCCGAGGCATTATTAGCCAAACAAAAAAGCCCATCTGCCAGTAAAATGCTGCTCAGCCCCTTGGTGCGCTTTATCAAGTTTTATTTGGTTCGCCAGGGATGGCGAGATGGATTGCCCGGATTTGTGCATATCAGCATTGGCTGCATGAATAGCATGATGAAATACGCCAAGCTTTATGAACTACAACGCAAGAGTCGCCAGTAAATGAAAGTATTGCTCACCGGCGCTGCCGGATTTATCGGCCGCGCCACTGCTGAGGCGCTGCTCAAGGCCGGCCACCAGGTGGTGGCTGTGGATAATCTCAACGACTATTACGCCGTCAGCCTCAAGCACGCCCGGCTGGCCACCTTGCGTGAACAGCCCGGCCTGCAATTTTATCCACTGGACGTGGCCGACTGGCCGGCGCTGGATGCCCTGTTTGCCGAACAGCGCCCGGATGCAGTGATTCACCTGGCGGCGCAAGCCGGGGTGCGTTACTCGATCCAGAATCCGCATGCTTATGCACAGTCCAATCTGCTGGGCATGACCCATATTCTGGAAGCCTGCCGCCAACATCCGGTGCAGCATCTGGTGTACGCCAGCTCGTCGTCGGTGTACGGCAAAAACGCCAAAGCGCCGTTTGCCGAAGATGACCGCACCGACCAGCCGGTGAGTTTTTACGCCGCCAGCAAAAAAGCCAACGAAGTGATGGCCGCCAGCTACAGCCATCTGTATCAACTGCCGGCCACGGGTTTGCGCTTTTTTACCGTGTATGGTCCCTGGGGTCGGCCCGATATGGCGCCGTGGCTGTTTACCGAAGCCATCCTGCGTGGCGAGCCGATCAAGGTGTTCAATCACGGCCGTTTGCAGCGCGATTTCACCTATATCGACGATATTGTCGAAGGCATCCTGCGCGTGCTGGCACAGCTGCCGCAGGGGGATTGCCCGCACACGCTGTACAATATTGGCAATCACCAGCCGGTGGAATTGATGACTTTCATCAGCACCATCGAACAGGCGCTGGGGCGTGAAGCAGAAAAAATCTACCTGCCCATGCAAGATGGCGATGTGCCGATTACCTACGCCGATACGCAAAAACTGCGCGACGCTGTCGGGTTTTCGCCGGATACGCCCTTGGCTGACGGCATGCGGCGGTTTGTTGATTGGTATCGGGCGTATCACCAGTGCTAGAACCGCTCACGACCTTGCCGTACTACCCACACTGTCTGCGGTCACACGCCTGCCAAGGCCGCTGCGCTGGGTTTGCTGAGCGGCGCTGAGTGTAAAAAATAGACACGGCGAATGTTCCACGTGGAGCATTCCGCCCAATAAAAAAGCCGGTGAATATCCATTCGCCGGCTTTTTTATCACGCATCTGCGGTCAAAATAAGCTTCCGCTGCCTCCATCTGGCAAACGCCAATCAATCTCCCCACGGCCATGGGTGCGCAAAAAGGCATTGGCCTGCGAAAAATGCTGGCAGCCAAAAAAGCCGCGATACGCCGACAATGGCGACGGATGCACGCTGTTCAGCACACCATGCTGGGGATTGGCTGCGGCTGGCGCGCCCAGTTTTTGAGCGGCGCTGCCCCACAGCAAAAACACCGTGGGGGTGTCGCGTTCGGCCAGGTGTTTGATCACCGCGTGGGTGAGCACCTCCCAGCCCAGTTTGCGGTGGCTGTTGGCGCAGTCTTTTTCTACGGTCAGCACGCTGTTCAGCAACAGCACGCCTTGCCGCGCCCAGGCGCTCAGGTCGCCATGGCGTGGCGTGGGTGCGCCCAGGTCTTGTTGTTGTTCGGCAAAGATATTGCGCAGCGAGGGCGGGATTTTCACCCCGGCCGGCACCGAGAACGCCAGGCCGTGCGCCTCGCCTTCGCCGTGGTAAGGGTCTTGGCCGAGAATGACCACTTTCACCTGATCAGGCGGGGTGAGGTTGAGCGCGTGAAACACGGTTTCGCGCTGTGGATAAATTTGCGCGCCAGCGGCGTGGCGCTGCTGCAAAGCGTGGTCCAGCGCGCGCCATTTTGGCTGCGTCCACACCGCAGACAAGGCGCGGCGCCAGTCTGCGTCTAGGTTTGCGTAAGCGGGGGCAAGAAAGCTGAGGTCGGACATGATCGTCTAGGCGGCGGGCGCCGCGTCTGTGGATAAGCTGGGGATGAATGCACAACGGCCAGCAGGGGCTGGCCGTTGTGCGGGGTAAATCACGCTGGGCAATCAGTAGCGCGGCATGGCCGGATCCACCTGATCGGCCCAGGCGGCCACACCGCCGGCCAGGCTGAATACCTCAGCAAAGCCAGCGTTGAGCAAATACGCCGCCACCTGATAGCTGCGCACGCCATGGTGGCAGATCACCACCAGTGGCGCATCGTCCGGCAGGCTGTTCATGTGCAGCGGCACACTGTGCATCGGCATCAGCTGGCTATTGGCCAGGTGACAATGGGCGTATTCCCATTCTTCGCGCACATCCAACAGATGCGGCGCCGGGCGGCTGGCGTCGTTCAGCCAGTCTGCCAGGGCGCGGGCGGTGATTTCTTGAACGGCGCCCATCAGAACACAAAGCGTTCCGGCTGGCCCACGCCTTGCAGCGCGTCCAGATGGGTTTCAAACAGCACGGTGCTGCGCAGGCCGCTGGGGCCTTCTTTGACGCGCTCGACCAGGGTGGCGGCCAGCGGGGCCAGATCGCCCACCACCACCAGCATGCGGCCGCCCACCGCCAGCTGGCTGGTGAGTTCTTCCGGCACGCTGGGCAAGGCGCCGCCCACCACGATGACGTCAAACGGCGCATTGGTCGGCAAGCCGCCCACGCCATTGGCGGTCACCAGGGTGACATTCTGGATGCCGGCGCGCGCCAGATTGGCCTTGGCCAGCGCGGTCATATTGGCGTCGATGTCCAGGCTGTAGACATGTTTGCCCACGCTGGCCAGCAGGGCGGTCAGATAACCGCTGCCGGTGCCGATTTCCAGGATTTTTTCGTCTGCGGCAATGTTCAGCTCTTGCAGGATGCGCGCTTCCATCTTCGGTTGCAGCATGCGGCTGCCGTTGGGCAGGGGCAGTTCGGTATCGACAAAGGCAATGGCCTTTTGATTGTCGGCGACGAAGTTTTCGCGTTTCACGTGAAACAGCAGATCCAGCAGCTGCGTATTGAGCACATCCCACGGGCGAATCTGTTGTTCGACCATGTTGAACCGGGCTTTTTCAAAATCCATTGACCACTCCGAACGAGGTTTATCGAGCCATGACAGTACCTTGCAATTATCCCATATTTGCTTTAGCTTCACAGCACTGTCCGCTAGGGGTTTCCCGTTGGCCTGCCGGCCCCGGGAATGAGAGTTACCCTTTGAACCTGATCCGGCTCATATCGGCGTAGGGAAGCGGGATGGCGCACGTATTGTGCGGTTTCCCGTTTTTTTGCCGAACACGAGGAAAATCCGCCATGAACGCACCGCACACCCCCTTCAACCAGACCGCCGAGGTTGACCAGGCCGCTGTCCAGCCGCTGCCCAACTCGAAAAAGATTTACGTGACTGGCAGCCGCCCGGATATCCGGGTGCCGATGCGTGAAATCAGCCAGGCCGACACCCCCACCTCGTTTGGCGGCGAAGCCAACCCGCCGATTACCGTGTACGACACCTCCGGCCCGTACACCGACCCGGCCGTGCGCATCGACGTGCGCTCTGGCCTGGCTGCGCTGCGCGCCGCCTGGATTGAAGAACGCCAGGACACCGAGCTGCTGGCGGATTTGTCCAGCGAATACGGCCGTCAGCGCGCCGCCGACGAAAAGCTCGACCCGTTGCGCTTTAACCTCACCCGCGCGCCGCGCCGCGCCAAGGCCGGGGCCAATGTCAGCCAGATGCATTACGCTCGCCGTGGCATCATCACCCCGGAAATGGAATATGTGGCGATTCGGGAAAACCTGCGTCGCCGTGAATACCTGGCCAGCCTGAAGGCCAGCGGCCCGCAAGGCGAAAAAATGGCGCGTCTGCTCACCCGTCAACACCCCGGCCAACGCTTTGGCGCTGGCATTCCGGAAGAAATCACCCCGGAATTCGTCCGCGACGAAATCGCCCGTGGCCGCGCCATCATCCCGGCCAATATCAACCACCCGGAATCCGAGCCGATGATCATCGGCCGCAACTTCCTGGTGAAGATCAACGGCAATATCGGCAATAGCGCGGTGACTTCCAGCATTGGCGAAGAAGTCGAAAAAATGACCTGGGGCATCCGCTGGGGCGCCGACACCATCATGGATTTGTCCACCGGCAAAAACATCCATGAAACCCGCGAGTGGATCATTCGCAACAGCCCGGTGCCGATTGGCACGGTGCCGATTTATCAGGCGCTGGAAAAAGTCGGCGGCAAGGCCGAAGACCTGACCTGGGAAATCTTCAAAGACACGCTGATCGAGCAAGCCGAACAAGGCGTGGATTACTTCACCATCCATGCTGGCGTGCTGCTGCGCTATGTGCCGATGACTGCCGAGCGCATGACCGGCATCGTCAGCCGGGGTGGCTCGATCATGGCCAAATGGTGTCTGGCCCACCATCAAGAAAACTTCCTCTACACCCATTTTGAGGAAATCTGCGAGATCATGAAGGCCTACGATGTGGCCTTCAGCCTGGGCGATGGCCTGCGTCCTGGCTCGATTTACGACGCCAACGATGACGCCCAGCTGGGCGAGCTGAAAACCCTGGGCGAGCTCACCCAGATTGCCTGGAAGCACGATGTGCAGGTGATGATCGAAGGCCCCGGCCATGTGCCGATGCAGCTGATCAAAGAGAATATGGACAAAGAACTGGAATGGTGCGACGAAGCGCCGTTCTACACCCTTGGCCCGCTGACCACCGACATCGCCCCCGGCTACGACCACATCACCTCGGCGATTGGCGCCGCGCAAATTGGCTGGTATGGCTGCGCCATGCTCTGCTATGTGACGCCGAAAGAGCATCTGGGTCTGCCCAATAAAGATGATGTCAAAGAAGGCATCATCACCTACAAGCTGGCCGCCCATGCGGCGGACTTGGCCAAGGGCCACCCTGGCGCACAGATTCGCGACAATGCCTTGAGCAAGGCGCGCTTTGAGTTCCGCTGGGAAGACCAGTTTAATCTGGGCCTGGACCCGGACAAGGCCAAGAGCTTCCACGATGAAACCTTGCCCAAGGACAGCGCCAAGGTGGCGCACTTCTGCTCGATGTGCGGCCCGCACTTCTGCTCGATGAAAATCACCCAGGACGTGCGCGACTACGCCGCCCAGCAAGGCATCAGCGCCGAAGCCGCCTTGCAGCAAGGCATGGAAGTGAAGTCGGTGGAGTTTGTGAAGGGCGGCGGCAAGCTGTACGACAAGCTGTAAGCTGCCGCATGCCCTTGGCTATGCCCAGGTGTCCACCTGCATGCCAACGGCGCCAGGGTTGGCGCTAGGGGTGGCCGTTGAGGTTTGCGTGCTTGTCAGTGCGTGCTTGAGCTCACTGGCTTGAGTATTCAAGCTGGCAATGGTGCGCTGACCTTCTGGTGTTTTGCCTGATGGGCAAGCCATCCAGTCGGCCAGTTGCTGTTGGCAACGGCTCAGTTGTGCATGCAGGGCGGGGCTGCTGGCGTGGGTGGCTGAGGTGATTGGCATGCTGTTCTCCTGGTAAGGGTGTGCATGCTATCTGTCGTTGCCACTGCGCCAACCTTACTATCAGCCTACAAAAAACCCTCGGTTGCCCGAGGGTTTTTTGCGTTCACGCCAGATGTTTCACGTGAATCATCAGGCGGCGATGGACACCGTGCCCAGCGAACTTTGTGCCTTGCTGCTGGATTGGCCGCTGTAGGTTTGCACCAGCTGCATGATTTGCTTCACCACATTCTCATCCAGCGCGCTGGCGCTGCTGCTTGAGCTGGTGCTGGCCGTGGTGGTGGCGCCGGTGGCCTGGTTTTGCTCTTGGTAAGCCATGGCTTCGTCGTGGGTCACCTTGCCGTCACCATTGGCGTCAGCGGCTTCAAAGTTGCTGGCCAGGGTTTTCATCAGGCTGGCCAGATCGCTATCGTCCGTCTTGCTGGCGATTTCGGTCATTTGATCTGCCGTCAGGCCTTCGTCCTTCTTGCCGCCGCCATGGTGGCCGTGATGGCCTTCAGCCTGGCCCGGTTGCAGCACGTTCTGCATCATGCTGGCCAGTGCATTGGCGATATCGGTGTTGCTGGCGGTGGTGTCGGTCGAGCTGCTGCTGGTCGAGGCATCGCTGCTGCTGGAGGTGCTGCTGGAATTGGACAGCGCGTAAGCCAAGGCTTCGGTGGCGCTGACTGTGCCGTCTTTATTGGTGTCGGCCGGGTCATAGCTGGCGGATTGGCTGCTGCTGGTGCTGCTGCTGTCGGTGTCGCTGTCTGCATCACCATTTCCACCTTGCGGCGGCGGCGGGGGCGGCATATCGCCCTTGCCCTTGGTGCGCATGGCCTGGAAGCTGTTCTCCAGCTGATCTTGCACTTTTTTCAGGCCGTCGCTCAGCTCGGTTTTGGTCAGCTTGCCGTCGCTGTCGCTGTCCAGCGATTTGAACACCTCTTCAGCGCTGGCGCTGCTGGTCGAGCTGTTGTTGCTGCCCAAGGCCGAGGCCAGGTCGCTGGATTCCAGATAGCCTTTGTTTTGGGTGTCCAGTTTGGAAAACAGGTCGTCCGCCATCTGGCTGGCGTCGGGGCGCTGGCGCGCGCCGCCAGTGCGGGAAAACATCATGGCCGAGGCGGCGCTGGTGCTGCTTGAGATGCTCATCGACATGGTGAGGCTCCTTATAAGCATGTCACGGTAAGTGGGTAGGGCAGTGCATGCGCCAAAGCGATGACTGCCGGCTGCGTGATTGCAAGAATCTCACCTAAGTTCATGAAATTAAAGGTTGTTGTTGGTAAAGTCGGGTAAATTTGCGTTAAATGTCATCGAGTTTTGCCGCGCGGGGTCGATGGCGGAAACATTCACCCCTGGCATGGATGGGCCGGCTGGCAGTTTTTGCCGCCTGGCCTGGCAAATCCTGCCAAAACACGCTGCTGGGCAAATGGCTGATGCACAATGGATTTAACATTTGCCAAATAGCCGCCATCCGTGCCGATGGCGATTTTTGCCGTCAGTCAGGCTATGTAAAGCTGGGTAAAGCCTGGCAAAGCCGCTCAGAGCGCCAATCAGGAACCGTTATCATGCAAGACATGACGCTTTTACAAGGAAATCCCGCCATGAACCGGCTATTGCTGGTCGATGACGATGTCGAACTGGCCGAGATGTTGCGCGATTACCTCGCGCAGGAGGGCTTTGCCGTGACTTTGGCTCACGATGGTGAAGCTGGCGCCCAGGAGGCATTGTCTGGCCAATACGCGCTGATCGTGCTGGATGTGATGATGCCGCGCGCCAGCGGCGTGGAAGTGCTGGGCCGCGTGCGTTCGCAAATCAGCACGCCAATCATCATGCTCACCGCCAAGGGCGACGATGTAGACCGCATCATTGGCCTGGAAATGGGCGCGGATGATTATGTGCCCAAGCCTTGCACCCCGCGCGAGCTGGTGGCGCGCATCCGCGCCGTGTTGCGCCGGGTGAACAGCACGCCCACGGAGTCGGCAGACAATCTGCTGCAGATTGGCGAGCTGACACTGTGGCCAGGCAAACGCACCGCGCAATGGCGCAATGCACCGCTGGAGCTGACCAGCACCGAATTCAATCTGCTGCTGCAACTGGCGCGCAATGCTGGCCGGGTGGTCAGCAAGCGCGAGCTGTCCGAGCAGGCGCTGGGCCGCTCGCTGACGCGTTTTGACCGCAGCATTGACGTGCACCTAAGCAGCATCCGCCACAAACTGGGCCGTCGCCCGGATGGCCAGTCGTGGATTGAAACCATTCGCGGCATTGGCTATCAATTTATCCGGGAGTGAGGATGCCTGCCGCCCTGTGGCCACGCGCCAGCCTGCTGCGCCGTAGCCTGTTCTGGAAAATCCTGCTGGCCTTCTGGCTGACCTTGCTGCTGGCTGGCGTGGGCGCCGGGCTGGTGGTGTGGTGGCATATTCCCAAGCACGAGCATCAGCCGCTGTCGGGAGGGCCGCGCACCGCCTTGCTGCTGCACATGGCTGAATCCGTGCTGGTGCATGGCGACGAAACCACGCTGCGCCGTATCCTGATTGACTGGTCTGGTCGCGAAGCGCCGATTTTTGCCGTGGACGAACAAAACCGCGAGCTGTTGGGCCGCAAAGTCGAGCCCGAGGCCATTGCCACCGCCCGACAACTGGCGGCGGGCAAGGGCGACGATGCCCGCGTGCGCAGCGTCACCCTGTCGTCCGAGCACACCTATGTGCTGTTTGTGCCTGGCCACGAATTTCGCCCGCGCATCGGCCTGCTGCCCTTTATGCCGCCCTTGCCCGACGGTAATTTCCGCCGGGGCGACGATGGCCGGCCACGCGATGGGCACGGTGGCCCGCCAGGCTTTGAGCGCGGCGACAAATTTCGCGGCGGCCCCGGCCTGCCGCTGCCCTGGGTGCATGTGCTGGCCGGCATCCTGGCCAGCCTGGCGTTCAGCGCCGGCCTGGCCTGGTATGTGGCCAAACCGATTGGTCATCTGCGCCAGGCGTTTCGCGCGGTGTCTGCCGGCAAGCTCAATACCCGAGTGCGCGCACGCATGGGGCGGCGACGCGATGAATTCAGCGATCTGGCCCAGGATTTTGACAGCATGACCGGCCAGCTGGAAGCACTGATTGGCGCGCAACGCCGGTTATTGCATGATATTTCCCACGAACTGCGCTCACCGCTGGCGCGCCTGCAAGCCGCCATCGGCCTGGTGCGGCAAAACCCGCAACAACTGGATGCCACGCTGGATCGCCTGGAGCGTGAAGTCACCCGGCTAGATGAACTGGTGGACGAAGTGCTGACCCTGGCCAGGCTGGATTCCGGCTTGCCTGGCGTGTCGTCACAATCCTTCGACTTGCTGGCCTTGCTGGATGAGGTGATTGGCGACGCCCAGTTCGAGGCGGAATCACTGCATAAATGCGTGCGTTATCGTGGCGGCGGCGAAGCCCATATGCACGGCCGTGCGGATTTGCTGATGCGCGCGGTAGAAAACATTGTGCGCAACGCCATTCGCTACACCCCGGAAAGCCAGTGTGTGGAAGTAGAAAGCCAATGCCAGGGCGGCCAAGTGCGCATCAGCGTCAGCGACCACGGCCCCGGCGTGGCGGATAGCGAGCTGGATGCCATCTTCCAGCCCTTCTACCGCAGCCCGAGCAACCCAACCGGCACCGGCTATGGCCTGGGTTTGGCGATTGCCCGCCGCGCAGTCGAAAGCCACGGCGGGCAGATAGTGGCCCGCAACCGGCCAGAAGGCGGTCTGCGGGTGGAGATCAGCTTGCCGCTGACCCCAGTTGCCGAGCCGCATTGATGGCGGGTGACGGATGGTGTGGCGCGCACTTGGCGGCCATGTACATGTACACGCGGTTACATTCCGACACGCCTCACTCACAGACCGCATTCAGGGCAGCGGGTAATCTTCACTCATCGGCTGCAAGACAACGCAGCGACACCCAAACCCCTGGGGATATGCCCCAAACCCTGAACGCTTGAGAGATAGAAGGATAACCGCCATGAACGCCAAGACCCTGACCCAATCCCTGATCGCTGGTGTGTTTGCCGTGTCCGCCGGCCTGGGCTTTGCCGCCGACGCCGCCAAGCCGGAAGCCAAACCCGCCGCCGCGCCGGCCCCGGCCGCTGCTGCTGCCCCGGCCGCCAAGGCTGAAGCCAAGCCGGAAGTGAAGGCCGAGGTGAAGAAAACCGACAAGGCCGAGAAGAAAGCCGTGAAGAAGGCCGAGCACAAGGCAGAAAAGAAAGTCGAAAAGACTGAAGCCAAGCCGGAAGCCGCCAAGCAGTAACCTCGCCTTGCCCACGCGCGTCGGACTGCCTCAGCCCGGCGCGCTGCGCTGAATCTTGACCGGAGATAGCCATGTCTGTTTGCCCGAAAATGCGCTGGGCCGCCTTGTGCCTGCTGATCACTACCTCATCTGCCTGGGCCGCCAGCCCGGACGTGCGCGCCGACCGCTTGGAGCAGCGCAGTCAGCAACAGGAACAGCGTGCCGACACCCTGCGCGCCCGCGCCGACCGCATCGACGTGGCGGATGCAAAGCATCCCAAGGTGGCCGAACGCCGTGAGCGTCGCCTGGAGCGCCATGCTAAGCACGCCGACCGGCGAGCAGACCGCCTGGAGCGTCGCGCCGATACGCTGCAATCGCGCTAAAAGTGCTTGAGTTTCCCTTATCCTGCTTGCGCCGCCTGTATGGCGGCGCTTGTGTTGGCGCATGCTGAGGCGCCAGGTGGCGGGCTGGCAATTGCCGGGGCGCTTGGTTACAGTGCAATGGCGAGCGGCGTGCATGCCATGCTGGTTTGCCGTCATTGCGCGCCATGTGACCGGAGTTTGCCCATGAAACCTTCTTTCTTGCTGTTCTCCCTGCTGGCGCTGGCTTCGGCGGGCGCCTGGGCGCAACGCCAGGGTTATCCACAGCCCAGTTATCCACAACAACATTATCCACAGCCGCCATCGGTACAGATCACCATCAATCCGGCGCCGGTGTATCAACAGCCCTATCGCTATGATTCGCGCACCGACCAATGGCGTCGGCCGCCGGGCTGGCACGAAGAAGCCCCCGGCCAGCGTCGTGGCCAACGCTATCAACACCCCAATGAAGAAACCTGGCAGCGTCCGCCGGGCTGGTATGACCCGCCGGCCGGTTCGCATCGTTAACACTGTCCATCCCCTGCTGGCCTGGTGACACGGCATGCGCACTGTCGGTGGCCAGCGTGCTGGCTGGACGATGGTGGCGCGGGGTTTTGCGCGGTGAACTTGCCGATGACATTGCCCCCCACGCCGGGCGCGAGCTTGTTACAATCAGGGCATCGTGAGACATCCACGAGTGTGCCGGCGGCCTGACAGTGCGCCTCTGGCCCGCGAACACCAGAGACGAAGCAGCCCCGGCAAGCAAGAGGGTATTCATGGTAGGCATTTTGATTGTGACGCATGGCAACCTGGGGGTCACCCTGGCGGAGTGCGCACAGCATATTTTGCAGCGCGAGCTGCCACACCTGGCGGTGATGGCGGTGGACAAGAACGACGACCCCGACCGCAAGCTGGCCGAAGCCCGCGAGCTGGTGCGGGGGCTGGATGACGGCAGCGGCGTGTTGCTGCTGTCGGATATTTTTGGCGGCACTCCTTCCAATATCGCCAGCCGGCTGATCGAGCCTGGCCGCATCGAAGCCGTGGCCGGCGTCAGCCTGCCCATGCTGGTGCGCAGCCTGTGCTACGCCGGGCAACCGCTGGAAACCGTGGTCAGCAAGGCGGTGACTGGCGGCCTGGAAGGGGTGATGTATATCGTGCCGGGGGATGCGCATGGCGCAAGTGCAAGTTGAAATCATCAATAAGCTCGGGCTGCATGCCCGGGCATCGTCGAAATTCACCCAACTGGCTGGCCGCTACGCCAGTGAAATCTGGATTTCGCGCAATAACCGTCGCGTCAACGCCAAAAGCATCATGGGCGTGATGATGCTGGCCGCCGCCAAAGGCTCGAAAGTAGACCTCGAAGCCCACGGCGACGACGAAGACGCCGCCCTGGCTGCGCTGGTGGCGCTGATCAACAACCGGTTCGACGAAGCAGAATAAGCACGTTGATACGGCACGTCGCCTCACGCGGCTGACGTGCGCTGTGCGTCCATGCTCGGGGACAGCAACACAATAGGGCATGCGCCGCGCAGCCAATGGGTTAGACCACCCAAGGCAGAAGCGCGCACCGCCAGGCATCCGGCTTGGTGAACCATAAAGATCGCGCTTCCGATAACAGTCTCGCAGGGGGAGGAAACGCCATGAGCATCAGTCTGCACGGCATCGGCATTGGCGGCGGCATCGCCATCGGACGCGCGCACCTGATTTCACAAAGCGCCGCCGATGTGGCGCACTACACGCTGGAAGCGCACGAGCTGCCAGCGGAAAAGCAGCGCTTTGAAACCGCCATCCGCGCCACCCGCAAAGAGCTGGAAATGCTCTGGGGCAGCATCCCGGAAAACGCGCCGGCCGAGCTGGGGGCGTTTTTGTCGCTGCACATCATGCTGCTCAACGACGCCACCATCTCGCGCGAACCGCTGAAGGTGATTGATGCTTTGCGCTGCAACGCCGAATGGGCGCTGAAAACCCAGTCTGACCAACTGGTGGCCCAGTTTGAAGACATCGAAGAACAATACCTGCGCGAACGCAAGCAGGACGTGCTGCAAGTGGTCGAGCGCATCTTCAAGAACCTGGCCGGCCAGAGCAGCGTGCTGCCGATGCCCGACCCGCTCAACGACGACGCCATCCTGATTGCCCATGACTTGTCGCCGGCCGACATGGTGTATTTCAAGGATTCCAGCTACGTCGCCTTTGTCACCGACGTCGGCGGCGCCACCAGCCACACCGCCATCCTGGCGCGCAGCCTGGATTTGCCCTCGGTCATCGCCACCCACAACGCCCGCCAGCTGATCAGCGAAGACGAAATCGTCATCGTCGATGGCATTCAGGGCGTGGTGATTGTCGCGCCCGACGAGCAAGTGCTGGCCGAATACAAACGCCGCCAGCGCGCCTGGCGCGAAGCGCGGCGCAAGCTCTCCAGCATCAAAAAAGCCAACGCCGTCACCCTGGATGGCGCGCCCATCGAGCTGGTGGCCAATATCGAACTGCCACAAGACGTCGAAGACGTCAAAGCCGCTGGCGCGGTGGGCATTGGCCTGTTCCGCAGCGAGTTTCTGTTTTTGGGCCGCGACACCTTGCCCTCAGAAGACGAGCAATTCGAAGCCTATCGCCAGGTGGTGGCCGATATGAAAGGCTTTCCGGTCACCATCCGCACCATGGACCTGGGCGCTGACAAAAACCCCAAATGGTCGGTGCATGGCGTCTCGGACAACCCGGCGCTGGGCCTGTGCGGCATCCGCCTGTGTCTGGCCGAACCGCAGCTGTTCCGCTCGCAGCTGCGCGCCTTGCTGCGCGCCTCCACCCACGGCAAGCTGCGCGTGCTGTTCCCGATGATCAACGGCCTGACCGACCTCAAGCAGGCCTTGGCCCAGCTGGACCTCGCCCGCCACGAACTGCGCAGCGAAAACATCCCCTTCGACGAGAAACTCGAAGTCGGCGCGATGATTGAAATCCCCTCCGCCGCGCTGGTGATCAACTCGCTGGTCAAGCACGTCAACTTTTTCTCGGTGGGCACCAACGACCTGATCCAGTACACCCTGGCCATCGACCGCAACGACGACGCCGTCAGCTCGCTGTACGACCCCACCCACCCGGCGGTGCTGTATCTGATTCAGCACACCATCAAGGCCGCCAACAAGGCTGGCCTGCCGGTGTCGGTGTGCGGCGAAATGGCCGGCGACGCCCGCCTCACCCGCCTGCTGCTGGGCATGGGCCTGCGCAAGTTCTCCATGCACCCGGCCAATATGCTCTCGGTCAAGCAAGTGGTGCTCAACACCCACCTGGATCGCCTGCACACCCTGACCGGCCGTATCCTGCGCGCCGACGATCCGGATAAAATCCACGACTTGCTCCAGCAGCTTAACGCGCTGGACTGCGCCGCCTGAGGCTGGCCGCTGGCGCGGCCGCCCTATTGGGGCGGCGCGCCCTCAACCTCAAACAGGCCCTATCGTTTTCATGCTGCAAGACGCCATCGACCCCGCCGCGCTCAAGCGCGTGCTGGTGATCAAACTGCGCCATCACGGCGATGTGCTGCTCACCTCTCCGGTGTTCACCACCCTCAAGCGTTGCGCCCCACAGGCCGAGCTGGATGCGCTGGTGTACGCCGACACCGCGCCGATGCTGCGCGGCCACCCGGCGCTGAGCCAACTGTTCACCATCGACCGCCACTGGAAGCGCGCCGGCCGCTGGGCGCAGCTGCGTCACGAATGGGCGCTGTTTCAGGCCCTGCGCGCGCGCCGCTATGATTTGATCGTCCACCTCACCGACCACAATCGCGGCGCCACCCTGGCGCGCCTGCTCAAGCCGCGCTGGGCAGTGGCCCCGGCCGGCAAAACCAGCCGGCGCTTCGCCAAGGCCTTCACCCACCGCTACCCGGTGGTGGGCGGCAACCGCCGGCACACCGTCGAGCTGCACCTGGACGCCCTGCGCCGCCTGGGCCTGCACGCCAGCGCGGCAGAGCGCGGGCTGGTGCTGTGCCCATCGACCGAGGCGCGCCAGCGGGTGGACGCCAAACTGGCGGCGCTGGGCCTGCCGGCCGGGCAGTTCATCCATATTCACCCCACCTCGCGCTGGCTGTTCAAAACCTGGCCCACCACGCATATGGCGGCGCTGATCGACGCGCTGACCGCGCGCGGCTGGCCGGTGCTGCTCACCGCCGCGCCCGACCCGGCCGAACTGGCCATGCTGGCTGATATTCAAGGCCGGTTGGCGCGGCCGGTGGCCAGCCTGGCCGGCGAACTGACGCTGGAAGAACTCGGCGCCGCGCTGCAAGGCGCGCGCGCCTTTGTTGGCATGGATTCGGTGCCGATGCATATGGCGGCGGCGGTGGGCACGCCCACCGTGGCGCTGTTTGGCCCGTCTGGCGACATCGAATGGGGGCCGTGGCGCACGCCGCATCGGGTGGTGCGCGAAGACCTGCCCTGTCGGCCGTGCGGGCGCGATGGCTGCGGCGGCGGCAAGCTCAGCGAATGCCTGAGCCTGATTGCCCCGGCGCGCGTGCTGGCGGCGCTGGATGAACTGTTGCAGGAGACCGGCCGATGACCCGTCTGGCGATTGTGCGGCAACGCTATAACCCCGCTGGCGGCGCCGAGCGCTTTGTCAGCCGCGCGCTGGACGCCCTGGCCCGCCAGGGCAGCCTGGACGTGACCTTGATCACCCGCCGCTGGGAAGACCACGCCGGCTACCACAGCCTGACCGTCAACCCGTTTTATCTGGGCAATGTCTGGCGCGACGCCGGCTTTGCCCGTGGCGTGCGCCAGGCCATCGCCCGCGAAGGCTTTGACCTGGTGCAGGCGCACGAGCGCATCCCCGGCTGCGACGTGTTTCGCGCTGGCGACGGCGTGCATCGCGCCTGGCTGGCCCGACGCGGCCGCGCGCTGTCGGCGCTGGGCCGGCTGAAACTCAAGCTCAACCCCTATCACCATTACATCTGCCGCGCCGAAGCGCGCATGTTCGCCGATCCGGCGCTCAAAGCGGTGATCTGCAACTCGCGCATGGTGGCCGATGAAATCCAGCAGTATTTCGGCCTGCCGGCCGACAAGCTGGCGGTGATTTACAACGGCGTGGACACCCAGGCGTTTCACCCCGGCCTGGCCAGCCAGCGCGACGCCGTGCGCGCCCATTGGCGCATCCCCGCGCAAGCGCCGCTGCTGGTGTATGTCGGCTCGGGCTTTGAGCGCAAAGGCGTGGCCGCCGCGCTGGCCGCCATCGCCCCGCTGGCCGGCGTGCATCTGCTGGTGGTGGGCCACGACAAACACGCCGCCCGCTACCAGGCGCAAGCGCGCGCGCTGGGCGTGGCCGAGCGGGTGATCTTTACCGGCGCGCAAAAAGACGTCAAAAGCTTTTACGCCGCCGCCGACGCGCTGATCCTGCCCACCCTGTACGACCCCTTCCCCAATGTCTGCGTCGAAGCGCTGGCCTGCGGCCTGCCGCTGTTCACCAGCACCGGCTGCGGCGCGGCCGAGTGGATTCGGTCAGGGGAAAACGGCTGGGTGCGCGATGCGCTGGACGTGGCCGGTTTCACCGCCGACATCGCCAGCTGGCTGCAAGCCCGCGCCGACTGGCCAAGCCTGCGCGCCCACGCCCGCGCCACCGTCGAGCCTTACACGCTGGAAGCGATGGCGGAAGAGTTGCTGGGGCTGTATCGGCGGTTGTTGGGGTAGGCGTGTTGGAGGGGGCTAATGCTGGGCGAGGTTGAATTTGGCGTCGCCCATGCCTGGCCAATGTGCAGCGGCAGGATAGCTGGAGTGGAATAAGAGCCGCTCACAAAACCCTCCTGGCGTCGTTGCCCGACCTTGCCGTACTTGTTGTACTGTCTACGGTCGTGCGCCTGGCCAGGAGCGCTGCGCTGGGTTTTGTGAGCGACTCGTAAGCGTCGCTAAATATCAGCCTGGCGCCCCCGACAGGAATCGAACCTGTAACTGCCCCTTAGGAGGGAACCAATACATCTACAAAAAACTATTGTGCCACATGTACTTACAGCGATCAAGTACGCTATCCTATCGAAAATGTTCCAAAATTGTTCCAAGTTCCACATTGGTGAGTTGGATGGATTAGAAAGGATAAGTCTCGATGGCTGGTAAGTTGATCACTGAAAGAACAGGTGTTTCTGGTGATGTGTCCTACCTGGTGCGCATCCGTGAAGCAGGTGTAGCTGTCAGCAAAACATTCAAACTTAAGAAAGAAGCTGAAAAATTCATCAGAGAAGTGAAGTCAAAGATTGATCGTGGTGAGTCTGTAGACATCACAAAAATCAAGAAAATGACTTTAGCTCAAATTTTTGATGAATATCTGAAGCACAACACCGTTTCAGAAGGTAAGAAGTATGACATTGAAAGATTAAAATTGGAAATTGGGAAAGTCCCTCTTTCCAACTTCAAAGCTGGTACCTTTGAGTTATACCTGAAAACCAAGCTGGAACAGATCATTCCTGACCAAGCCAAAAAGAAGAAAGCTCACCCACTTTACAAAGGTCATCAGGTTGTTGATGAAAAAACTGGTGAGTTGAAGAAGAAAACTTACAGTCAGAGTACGGTTCGTAAATATTATTACAGCATCAAAACTGCTCTGATGTGGCATGCCAAACATCATGATTACACTTTTGACCGAAAACCATTTGATGACAACCCACCTCCGAAAGCATGGGAACCAAGGGACCGGATTCTTGAGGCTGGTGAGCTAGATAGGCTACTAGATGCAACAAACAAGATGTATGTGAAGCAAGAAGAATGGAAATGCTTCATTTACTGGCAGTATTATTCTTGTATGCGTGCTGGTGAAAGTCTTCTTTTAAAATGGAATGAAATCCATTTAGATGAAGAAAATCCCCATTATTCATACATTTTTGTTCCAAAAGAAAACACGAAAATTGCAGATAAAAAGAATGCAGAAGATCGTAAAGTTCCACTAAGACCAGAGTTTTATGACTTCATCAAAAATCGATTGATGAAGTTGAAAAAAGATGATCAGCAACTTGTGTTTGGTGATTATTGGAAAAGTAGTTCAGTTCTTGGAAGTCGATTCAGGGTAATTTGCAAGAATGCTAAGGTTGAGAATTTTAAAATTCACGATTTAAGACATAGTGCAGTAAGTTGGTATTTTATCAATACAAGCCTAACTGATATTGAAATTAGTAAAATTTCAGGTCACATTGAACTATCAACTTTGAAGAGATATGCAACTTTGCGCCATAGTGACATTGGTACTAAATTGTGGGCAAATGCAAAATAAAAAAAGCACCTTCGGGTGCTTTTTATGCCTGTTTGCTTTCTTGAATCTGATTGAATTCTTCTTCTGTGATTTGCTCGCCATCAATCCACCATTCTTTATAGCCATTGCCAAATTCAACAGCAGGACCATCTTCACGATGATATTTGCCATTGATAGACCACTTTTTAACAGTACCAAGTTCTGTTTCTACAAGGTCAATAGCTGGTCCATCAGTGCGATGTAAACGGTCACTCAAAAGCCAATGTTTGTTGCCATTTATCCATTCAATGGCAGGTCCATCTTCACGATGAATCTTGCCATTTTTATAGTAAGTGGTTGTTTCTGAATTTGTGATTATTCCATTTTGTTTCATATTGTCTCCTTTGTTTTTTTCTTTCGATTGCCAGATGATAAAAATCATATAGCTTTAAATTTTAGAACGTTTATGATCCTTGACGGTTTTAACATCATCTTGATGAGCCAGAAATTTTTCTTCTAATTTTGCTTTTAAGAGAATTTTGTCTATTTCTTCATCGGTCAAGTCACCAACAATATCTTTAATAAATCGTTCGTATCGTTGCAATTTTGTGTAAGGGTTTTTTGTGTGTTCACTTACAAATGCTTGTGAGACACCTACCTTTTGGGAAATCTCTTGTTGTGTCATTCGTGGTCGTGTGACAAACAATCTAACTACTTCTCTGATAAGTGGTTTGTATTTTTTCGCTTTGGCAATACCACCTTTCCTTCCATTTTCTGCCATTATTTCTGAATAATCCATAATTCTCCTTGCTAGATGATATTTATCTTTTAGCAAATAAAATGGAAGAGTCAAGTCACTTTTTAAGTTTATTATGAGTGCTGCTTTTGAAAGATTCTTTCAATTTTTTAATTCTTTCAGCAGCAACAGCAACGCCAATTTTTTGTTCGAGACTATCAGCTTGTGATTTTAAAGCTTGAGCCTTAGCAGGATTCTTACAATTACTAATTTGAGTTCTAAGATCATTCAGTTGTGATTGCATCCCACCAATGGAACTATCGGAACTTGAACCACCAGATGAAATTATATCTGATGATGTTGGCGCATTATTAGAACCAGCAGACCCAGATTTACTACCTGATGAAGTTGAAATACTAGCTGTAATCGGCTTGATTTCAATCTGTTGTGTATCTGATGTTGCTTGAACTGTTTTAGTTACTGGAACTTCTTTTTCAACAAGAACAGGTGTCATACTTGTAGAACCTGAACCTCCAATACTGCCAGTTCCACCACCATCATCGGCAGGTTTTTCTCTCTTATCACCATAAACACGATCCTTGTTTTTTCTACCAAAAGGTTTAGAAATCAATTTTTTGTTGAACTCTCTCCTGGATTTTGTAAGTCTTTCAAGTGTAGCTCTTACCTTTTCAAAATCAGAATCATTTAACTGCTTTTTGAAATCAGCATTTTTTGTTTGATGATCAATTTTAATTTTTTTGAAGTCTGCACCATACTCATAAACAGGACCTTTTAGGCGAAAAGCTTTTTCACTGCCATGAGGTTTTAGCGAAATGAATTTATTATTCACTCTTGTGATTTCTCCAAAATTCTCAAGGCAATCACATAACTCTTGTCTGCTTGAAATTTTTCCATTGATGATCTGGTGTGCAACATAATCAGATACTTCATCTTTAGTTGGTTTATTTTTACGGAATTCATCAGCAGATTTTGAATTAGATTTTGGTAAAATTTTTCTTTCAAATTTTGATTCAGATGCTTTGATTGGATCAGGTACAACCTGGTCGTAACCCAATTGATGATTAATATAGGCATCAAAAGCATCCTTAAAATCCTCCTTAGCTTTACCTGGCGGAAATGGGTTCATTTGGCGCGAAGTGGTCAACTCAGCCAACGGGATAACATAATTTAATTCGATGTTTCCTTTGTCTTCATGAATATTCCAGTAATCAACATAGTTCACTCCCGGTTCAAGTCCCGCCATAAATGTTTTACGAAATGCATCAACTATTTTTTGTAGTTGTGCATCAGTTGGCTTTTCTCCATCACGAAAAGATAGAGTTCCAGAAACATATTTATGTTTTCTTTCGATGGAATCAGCGACAACAAGACATTCTTCTGCACTACCTGCAAAATCTCTGGGCTTCACACTTCTTTTAACATTCTTATGATCGAAATCACTTTTTAAGTAGTTAATTGCATCTGCAATTGAGCCAGTTCCATTATCGTTGATTACATTTATCATTTATTTCTTTGTGAATTCATCAAGAAATTTTTTCTTAATTTCATCATTTTCTTTGAGAGCGATTGCCAAATCCTTCAAAAAAAGTCTTGCTTCTTGTGTAGTAAATTCTTTTGTTGAGTTTAATTTTTTTGCAATCTGATTTAATGCATTTCCACTTCTACTTAACTCTGAAAGTATGTTTCTAGTTAAATTTTTATCTTCTTGTTTTTGATCCCAGTAAAGATCAATCTTAGTTTCATCACCACCAAAAATTTTATTTCTAACGAACTGTGCAACTGAATTAAAGTCTGATTTTTTCCATTCAGATTTCAATGCATCGTGTTCAATTGGTGATAGCTTTACATCCAAAGAGTAAGTTCTTTTGAACTGATGATCATCGGCATTACCGTGACGACCTGGGTGTTTTTTTGGTTTAACTTCATTGCTCATGTCTGCTCCTTTTCTTATTGTTGTTGAGCTTTTACAGGGTTCTAGGGCAGCGCCCTAGCGAGAGATAAATCCATCGGTTAAGCCCATTTATGGGATTAAGCCCGTATGGTTTATTAGTCTCGCTTTTTTGGATTTTAAAAAAATCACTCTTTTCAAGTTCCTTAATTTTATTCTACAAAATTAAAATTTAATGTCGAATTTTTTTGTAAAAGTCGATAGCAGATAAAATCAGAATGCTCTCTTGCTTTTGCTTTCCGATTTTGTAGGATAGTAAAAACAAGGAGATAATTATGAAAGGATGCCAAAAGAAAACTGCATTTATTCGCAATGAAGATGCTGAGTGGATTAATGATTTTTTGATTGGTGCAGGTCAATCCGATAACTTCGGAATGGTTGTTAGAAATGCAGTTAGTGAGTATGTGCAGAGAAAAAAGCAAGCTCGTGCAGCAGTTTACTTCAAGTTCATTGGTGAAGAAAATTGCAAAATATTGGAAGAGTATGCAAATGAAACTGGTGTGGATTTAGAAAAATTAATCAAGGATACCTTGATACAAAAATCAAAATTTGTTGCAAAACAAAAGGAAAATCATAATGATAATAACAATTGAAAGCTGGCATCAGCTTATGGAACTTCATCATCAAAAATCTATTGTTGAAGCAAAAATAAATCATATACTCAACTGCATTAATTGGTTGAAGTCTAATGAAGCCACAGAAAAATCAAAAGAGCAAATTAGTGAGTTAAAATCAGAAAGAGATGATTACTTAGAAATTTTTTCTTTAATCGAACAGTTATCTGATTTGATCTATAAAAGTGTCTCAGGATGCACAACAGAAGAAACTTTAATTGAAATTGATGTTGAAATAAAATCAATAAAAGAAAGAATAGAAGAGATAATAAAAAAGAGGTTGGCAAAATGAGAGAATTGTTATTTAATGGGTTTGTTGAGAGGATGAAATTTCAGTTATCAAAACCAATGACTGATAGTGAATTTTTAGACTTGTACAAAAAT
Organism: Rivihabitans pingtungensis; assembly: GCF_003201855.1. Taxonomy (GTDB): domain Bacteria; phylum Pseudomonadota; class Gammaproteobacteria; order Burkholderiales; family Aquaspirillaceae; genus Rivihabitans; species Rivihabitans pingtungensis. The sequence goes on from NZ_QJKI01000008.1 coordinate 83,251, forward strand.
TTAGAAAAATTTATCAGCAAATTTCCTGACAGAAAAGAGCAAATAGAAAATGAATTTTTAGGAAATATGATATTAGAAAATTACTTCCTCTATTTTGAAATGTTGAAAAATAAAAATGCAAATCTCCCCGGCTGATGCCACCCCCCAGGGGGTTCATGAATAAAAAGGTGTCGTAGCACCTTCTACACTACGTGATCCACTTTGCAGGAATAGGGTTTAGTCAACGAGTAGAAAATAAAAAAGCACCCGAAGGTGCTTTTTATTTAGATATCTTTTTTGTTCTTCTTATCGTTAGTTTTCTTTGCTTCATCTTCCATTTCTTGAGTAAATTTCTTGGCTTTTTCAAGAGTCGAAAAACACTTCAGGATTTTATTTGAACCGTTTTCCCTAACACAATATCTGACTCGAAAATTAAGAGATTCTACATTTTTTTCATTACCATGTTCATCTAAAGGGTAGAAGTATTCTCTTGAACGAAGGATTTCAAAGCTCATAGGTTTCTTTCTATTTCTGATGATTGCAAAAATTAATTTCTTCTTCATATGCTATTCTCCTTTTTAAGAAGAACATATGAAGTTGATGCCAGAAGTCAACTATCTTATCATAAATAATTATGGTGAACTAGTCTTTTCATCGACCTGCTTTGTTTGTGGTTCAGATCCTGGACCATAAACAAAGTAGGTGCTCCCAGCCGGGAACGTTTGCGTTATGCTCTTCTGGAATCAAGGAGAAGCGATGAATACAGGAATCAGAATCAAGTCTCTCAATGGTGATACCTTCACCTTGTCCACCAAGTGAAGATGAAGACAAGAACAAGATTGCCAAGTAATAAATATCATCTGGCAATAAAAAAGCGCCCTAGGTGTTTTTCATTTATCTGCTATTGATTATATTTTCTAATTTGTTATAATTGCATCATAGCTGGTTGTTATTAGCGATGAACTAAACCGCATTTTTGATTGATGAGAGCACTAATTCCGCAACCAAGCTGCTCTAATTTTGACTCCTTTTCAGGTGTCTACTTTGATTTTGCCTTTGGCAATCAAAACAATCTTCTCCACAATCTTCACAATGTGGTGTCTATCGGCTCGCTTCAAACCATGTAGAAGTGATGCTATGTGCTGTGCCTGGTCATCTGGTGCAGGACTGATACCAACAAGCAGTTCATCAAGACGGCATTCAAAGAATTCAGCTATTGCTATTAGTTTGAGTAATGGAGGTTGTGTTTTACCTCGCTCATACTCACTGTAAGTCTTCTCTGTGATGTCTAGATGCTCTGCTACTAACTTTTGTGTGTAGCCGGTTTCCTCTCGCTTTCGCTTGATGCTTGCACCGATCATCTTCAATCGTTGTTCGTTCTTGTCCATGCCGTAGCCCTCCTAGTGGTTGGGTTCAGTATACTGGTGAAAGGTTCAACGATCCACCAGGTAGAGAGCTACCTGATAATTATCATCTGGCAACAAAAAAGCACCCTTGAGGTGCTTTTTTTTAGTCAAACAAGGCATGTAGCTTTCGTTTGTCTTTGCTGCTCAAGCAATTCATCAACATTGAGTAGTTATCATGAACCGTCTTGATGATTTCCTTGTGAAGATGGTCAAAGTCTTCAGAGCCCATGAACTTGATGACACTTTGAGGATTTTTAGGGATTCGTTTCAACCTCATTACTGCTTCGACCATGAAGTAGCTATTGAAAGCGATCAAGGTTTCCTTGATTTGTTCATCACGATTGAACATCATCTTCTTCCATACCTCAATCAACTTTTTGCCATCCCTTGTTTTGGCAAAGTCAAATAGAGGTTTTCCCATTCCGTTGATGCAATATTGAAGGCATGTAGTAGTAGTCATTACACACCACCTTTCTGAACTTCAATTTGAGCAGCTAATTTTGTACGTTCAGCACAAAAGTTAGTCAACATTTCTTCAAAGTTCTCAAAAAGAAGTTTTTCTACAAGATCAACGATTTTGTCTTGGAATTCATCACTATCAAGAAGATCACCATGACCAGCTTGTTGGATAGCTTCACAAATCTCTAGAGTTTGGTAGGTACTAAGAAAAGCAACGGCTTTTTGATAATCATCCATACCTTGGGTCTTGGTGTATAGCCGTTGTGCATAATCTGAGTAAAAGAATTCAGAGAATGAAACAAGACCGTATGGGATGAGTTTTACAGGAAAAGCAAACTGAGATGATTTTGATTTTTTAGACATGGTAATTCCTTTCATAAGTAAGTTTATCTATTGCATGTTGAACCCTCCTAGTGATAGGCAATTGATGGGTGATCACTTTTAATTGAATCTTCGTCGCTGTATTGTGGAAAGGATTATGATCCTCAATGAGAAATTCGAAAACGCGGTGAGATGTTGGGACTGGAACTCTGGGGTTGGATTGTAAAAAATACCTTATGGTGCTTGACAATTTAAAATTGTTCATTATATTTACAGGTGAACGAAATAAAATCTCCCAAAGATAATTATCTTGTTCATAAAAAGCAGATGTATAAACCATCTGCTTTTTTTGTTTTACACATTGACAATATAAATTTTTTGATTAAATTTATTAAACCATCTCTCCATCTAGTTTAAGAATCACTCCGATTCTTGAGGTGCAAATAAAAAGGCAAGTTAAATACTTGCCTTTTGTTTTTTGTTTAGTAATCTAATTAAACAACTAGAAAAATAATGGAGAGATAGTATGTATAAAATATTGTATGTCTTACTAGCAATGCTACTTCCTGGGATGGCATTTGCAGGGCCTTTTACCCCAGTATCTGATGACATCAGTGTGAAAGTCATCAATCAGATTTTTGGTGGTTTAGTCAATGGTGGTAATGATGCTTTTGCTGGTGCAATATCAACATTTAACGGTGCAGTTTTGATTGTAGGTGGAATTTTAGCCACATACACATTGTTAGCAGGAACTTTAGGAACTGCGCATGATGGAGAAATGCTTGGAAAGAAATTCTCATCAGTTTGGATTCCAATTCGTTACGCTCTTGGAACTGCTTTAGTTCTTCCAGTCGTGGGTAATGGTTACTGCATCATGCAACAGTTGGTGATGTGGCTAATTCTTCAAGGAATCGGATTGGCTGATTCTGTATGGGATTCATACATGCAAACACCAGGTGTAGCAGCAAATTTAAGTGTCAATAAAAATACTCAAGACAAAATTAAAGCACTTGCTGAAAACATTTTTATGGCTCAAGTGTGTGTTAAATCCAATGCTTATGGTGTTCAACACTCAGACAGTATTCTTACTATTGCTAGTAGATACAACTACAGCATGGTTTATGATAGTACAAAGCGTGTTTATAACTTTGGTGATCAAAAAGGTCTTACATCTGGTTGGACTACAAATGATTGTGGTGAAGTGAATTTTGGTGAATTAATTCCAAATTCAACTGTGGCTGCTGGTCCTTCCACAACTAACACCGGGCATCTTGGACCTTTAGATAATTTATTTGCAGCAACAGATATTCAACCAATAAATAAAGCACATGAAACAGCTACTGCTGCTTTAGTTGCAAGCATGGGAACTGCTGCTGATTCATTGATGGGAAAAGATACTTTAGATGCAGCAGGTGCAGCCGATATTTATAAACAGATTGATGCAGCATCAAAAACCTATCTTGATTCAATAAAATCAGCAGCAACATCAGTTGCAATGTCACCTAGTGACACAACCAAAACTGCACATCAGTATGGTTGGTTCATGGCTGGTGCTTACTTCATGAACACAGTAGTGACTAACAATAAAATAACAAATGCAATTGCAGGTGTTCCAGATAGTAAATTTGCAAAATCAGCATTCAATGATGATGCTGAAGCTACACAAGCATTAGGATTGAAAGTTTTGGCTTCTGGAAACCCTGATTATGGTTCTGCTGCTAATGCTATCAATCAGAAACAAACTATTGAGAGTTCAAGAGAAACAGAAGAACTTGGTTGGTCTGGTCGTATTGTTAATGCAATAACTCGTGGATTTACTTCAATTGATTTGTATCAGTTGAAAAATGACACAAGACATCCAGTAATTGTTATCAATGAGATGGGTAACAGACTTCAAGCATTATGGACAGGTTTAGTTGTTACATTACTTGGTGTGAGTGCAGCAGCAGGTATTGCAGCACTTTTAAAATCTTCAATCGCTACAACAGTAAGCAATATGTTGTTAGTTATTATTGGTTTCCTTGGTTTGCCAATTGTAGCATTAGCAGCTACATCATTCACAGCAAGTTACTTGATTCCAATGCTACCTTTTATGATGTGGCTTGGAATATTAGGTGGATGGTTGATTGCAGTTGTTATAGCAATCCTTGCTGCGCCACTATGGGCGATTATGCATCTTCATCCAAATGGTGATGATTTAACTGGTCGTGGTGGTAACGGTTACATGATGGTTCTTAGTTTATTATTAAGACCAGCATTAGCAATTTTTGGATTTATTGCTGCAATCACAATCTCATCTGTGATGGGTGAGTTCATCAATAAAGTGTTCTTCCAGGTGTTTTCATTCAGTCAAGGTGATGGTAAAGGATTGGGCTTCTTCATTGGTATCATTGCTGGAACTGCAATCTATGTTGCGATAATGTTCTCTTTTGTAAAGAAAACTTTTGGTTTAATGCATGTCGTTCCTGATGAATTGATGAGATGGATTGGTGGTGGCGGTGATCAGCTTGGTCACTATGCTGGAAAAATGGGTGAAGGTTCAACAGGTACTGTTGGTGCAATAGCTGCATTTACTGCTGGCCGTGGTTTAAGTCAGAATTTACAAAATACAGGAAGACAATTGAATGATCTTGGAAAGGCTCATTCTGCAACTGCGAAAAACAAAGAAAATGAAAATCAGAATAAAAAAATGCAAGGATTGAAAAACGATAAAGAATTTAATGATTTCAAAGAAAAACTTGATAGCAAGTTTGGTCCTGGCACCGGAGAAAGAATAGCATCAGCAATGGGAATTACCGCCGATAATATAGATAGTTTTGATAGTCAAGAAAAAATGTACTCTGTTGAAAGTGCTATGAAATCTCTTGAACCATACGGATCTGAAGCTCAAGATAAATTCATTGGTGCATTAGAAAAGGCATCTTTCAGTGGATTCTCTAGTCATGGTGGCAGTGCTAAAAATGCATCTAATGAACTTTCACAAGGTGTTGTTAGTGGTGAAATTTTAAGTCAAGCACAAGCACAATTTGGAAGTAATGGAGAGCAGTATTTAGCAACCGTTGCAGGTGATGGTCATGGAGGAATTGACAATGCAAAAGCGCAACGTGCATTATCTGATTTAGTAAAAGCTAAAGATGTTCTTGGTTCAAATTTTAGTTATGTGTTCAATGAAGCTGTTAGCAATCATGGTAGTAATGCTGCTGCTATGACTGCATCTATTGCTAGTGCTTATACAGCAGCTAAATCAGGTGGTGATGTTGGTGGAACTACTGGAACAGTAGTAACTGCTGAAAGCATCCCTGATAGCCAATTTGAAATTCCAATGTTCAATCCTGCAACCAATGAAGTTGATTATCCAGCAGCTAAATCAGGTGGTGATGTTGGTGGAACTACTGGAACAGTAGTAACTGCTGAAAGCATCCCTGATAGCCAATTTGAAATTCCAATGTTCAATCCTGCAACCAATGAAGTTGATTATCCAGCAGGAACAAATAGATCAGAACAACATGTTAAAATGGAAATGGATTTAACTCCCACAGAACCTGTACAAATTAAATCTGACTCTGATAATAAAATGTAAAAAAGCACCTTCGGGTGCTTTTTATTTTGAACTACTTAAAATTATTGAGTAAAGCTCTTTTGCTACTGATTCTCTTAAAAGATTAGCTAATACTACATCTTTACCTTTTACAGTCGCCAAGATTGCACCAACGCCACAATTAACATCTATTTGAATATTTGAAATATCTTTAAATGCAATGTTGTGTTTTTTTAAAATCAATCCGTCACCTGGCTGTACAAGAAGTTTTTCTTTTACCTGAACTAAGTAAAATGCAATCACTAAAACAAGTGGAATTGGTAGCAAGATAATTCCTATTAATATAAAACACAATGGAATAACAATGGCACAACTAATGATTGCCAAGATGCCAAGGATTAAACTACTTCGTTTATAATTTACTTCAATCAAGCCATCATTGTTGGTGGTTAAATTTACACTTCCTTTAATTGTTGTTTCCATGAAAATCCTTTGTTTATCGTATAATATTTATATTAAAATCAAAGTATTTTGTCAAACAGCAATAAAAAAGCACCTTCGGGTGCTTTTTTATTTTATTCAGGCTTAGGATTTTTGTAGGTTTCTTTAATCTCTTTAGCGGCTCTTGTTTGAGTGATTCTTCTAGCCACAGAATTTTTGGCACTTTCAGGAATCTCTGTTTTTTTCATATTGCAGTCGTCATCAAAATCCAACTCGTAGACAGGGATGAACTTTGACAGTGCTTTAATGTTCTCTGGTGTGGCAGGTGCCGTGAATGGAATTCCACCTACTGTAAAGAAAATAAACTTAACACCATTTGGAAGTGTCTTAATTTCTGCAAATCCAAAGCCCATAAGCTGGTTGCAATCAATTGGTGTTGATGGCTTCTGACCGTCAAGGGTGATTGTTTGTTCCACAAAAAAATCCTTGATAACAAAAAATAATGATGAAATTAATGTACAAGCCAAAGACATATGCTGTTCTCCTATTTGAGAACAACATAAGAAACTATCAATGGAAGTCAATAGTTAATAAAAAAGCACCATATGGTGCTTTATTGAGATTGTTCAGAATGTTCTTCTTCGGCCTTTTGAATTAACCAATCTAAAAATTGCTTGCTGGCTTCTGACTGGAGAAGTTCATCAAATTTTTCATTGTTAGTTTGCAATGATGACTGTTGTGTCATGCCTTACCATTTTTCTTTCTAATTGCAAGAATAGCTGCTGCATGTGAAGAAAGTGTTGGATCAGTACTGGCATCACTACCGAATTGTGTTTTATTTTCTAAAACAGCATTTATATTTCCAATACCCATTTCTCGTACTTGTTCAGGTGTTTTACCTAGTTCCATACCTAGCTTCATAGCTGTTTCACGATAAGCTTTTTGAGTGAGAATCCAATCAGCTAGAAGCATCTGTTGTTCTTCATAAGTTTTCTTGAAATCGCCTGAAGCATCGGCAATTTCTTTCATTGGACGTGAAAGTAATTTTCTGTAAAATTCATTTTGAATTTCTAGTTCAGCTTTTTCATCAATTAGCTTGGATCGTGCTATTGCTTGCTGTCTTTCCTCATATTGCATTTTAGCAATCTTACTTCTGAGAATTTCAGCAGTTTCAACAGCACGTTCATTCATTCGCGCTCTGTGTTCTGCATCCCATGCACGTTGTTCAGCATCGATAGCTCTAGCTTCGTTCTGACGCACTATTTCATTTTTACCTATGTTTTCGGCTAGTAAGCCATTGATTACTGCTGCTTGACGGGAAGACATAAAAACTCCTAACTAAATTTCGTCTATTCTAACAAATATATTGACAAAAAGCAAATAGTGTGAACCATCTGAATTTTGGTGGTATCTTTCACAATGATGCTGTTCTTGGTTAAGGGTGTCAAGAATTTCATGTAAAAGCAAAAAAATCAAGCACCTATGAGGTGCTTGATGTTTGAGACCGCCGGATGTTATCCTCATTGTGGGTCCTGAAAGAGACTTCCCCTTGTAGAGTTAATGCAAGAATGAGAAAAAACGGAGAATAAAAATGAACATTAAAAAATCATTCTCTAAAAAAACTCTAAAAGTTTTGCTTATACTTTTATTGTGGTGTATATCTAGCTGTGCATATTAAATAAGCAACTGGGGCGGCACTGTTACAGCAGTGTTGCCCCTTTTATTTTATATAAATAATTATCTTGAATGTCAATCTGGTTTGACATTTTATTTCTATTTGCGAAAATAGAACAAAAAGGAAAACCAATGAGTGATGTTATAAAAACAATAAAAGGAAAAGCTGTTGAGTTTGGAGCTTCAAAACAACTTTATCACTATGTTATTTACGATTATGTAAAGTTTAAGACTGTAGAGGATGAAGAGATAACAATTCAAAAACTTGGAGTTTTTTTGAAACTACAGAAGGATTTTGAAGATGGTAAGAATGTAGCTTTTCAAATAGCACTTGCTGAAGAATTAAAGCAAAGTGAAGGTATCAGTTATGTTTGTGGTATCCAAAAGAAAACTGGTGCAGTTTTATCTGATTCTCATCCTGTTCATACTGGATACAAAACTAGATTGTTTGCAGCGATTGCATTAACAATCATACCGCCAGGAATTTTAGCTGCTCCTTTTTACTATAAAAGAGCATTTAAAATAAAAAATGCAATCCAAGAGGTTGGTGAATTTGAACCACTGGAAAAGAATTTTGTAAGTACAGCCAAGAAAAAGAAATTTTAAAAGCACCACGTGGTGCTTTTTATTTGCTTTTCTTGATAAATACAATCATTACGAAAGAAACTATCGTATTAATTATAATTCCATGTGTAGTTAATCCTAGATTTTCTTTTGGAACCTTGGCTATCAATCCGAGTATGTTTATAATGATGTTTATAGACATAACCTGAACTCCAATCGCCATAACACCTTCTTGAATTGTTTCACTTTTAAATAGTTTTCTAACCTTTTTGTTTTGTTTTTTATATGAAGTAGCTTTCAACTTGTCAAATTTTTCGCCGTAGCAATTTTTCCTTCTTTGTTGTTTGTGGGTTTAATTTATTCTTTGCTGTACTCTTAATTCATTATTGCTAGGTACTATTTATTAATTATGCTTATATTAAGTACATGGCTTTGCTATTTTTCTACGAAAAATAGGCAAAGCCTTATCCCTTGCTGACTAGAAAAATCTCACGAATTTGAGTTCTAGTGCAATTCCGCTTTGCCTATTTTCATTCTCTTGAAAAATGGCCCTTGCAAGCCGTTAGTAACTTGCCCGAATCTTGGTTTCTTTCTACCAATCTAACGGTAGGGTGCAGGGTATCCAAGACGCTCATTTCTGAACTAAGCCTAAACCTATATTGCTAGCACCGCCCAACATCTCGCTTAAACAGGTCGTCATGAATAACCTGTCATCAGTAGCTTGAAAGTAACTCCCTCACTGCTATGCAAGGGCATTTGTGCTATTGGGCTCGTTCATTTGGCTGTTGGTGGTAACTTCTCGACTGTTACCGATCGGTCTTATCTTATGCCGTGTCGCTGTATATTTGCGCCAAACTACTCACTTTAATGAGCCATGCTATTTTAGTCACACAAATGACTGATTGAATACTTCCATTCCTTTGAAATTGTCTGTTGTGTGGGTCACAGGATTCTTCCTGGTTGCTAATTAATACCCAATCACTTAAATTCTGTTTCTTCATTCGTCGCTATGCAACCAAGAACAAACACTTCCAAATTCATGTCTTCTTCACAGATTGACCGAAACTGAGGCATGGGGCTTTTTAGTCGTTTGATTACTCTCACTGCCCATTGACATATAACACTTCAATCTGTCTTCTCAGAGCAAAAAAAATTGCTCAACAGTTTTTTCACTGGTTGAGCAATTTTTTAATATTCTGTCTTGACAAATTGTTAAAATTTAATATTATCCAATTACACAGCCTCGGAAACTGTTATTACCAAGATATTGAAAATTTAATAATTGTCAATAGCTGGTAATAGAAAATAAAAGCCAGTCAATTGACTGGCTTTTTGTTTTGTGCTGGAAGTTCTTACTTCACACGATATTCTTCAATGTCTCCACCTGCTTCAAGAATTTCTTTCACCCAATCAGGTTTGCGACCACGAGTAGCACCAGACCAAGTTTGATCACCTTTCTTGTACATCACGGTGCTTTCTTTGGTAGCTGCCTTTTTTGAAGTCTTCCCAGTTGCTGAGGAAAAACCAAGCTGTTCAGCAGTCAACCCATACTCAGAAATTTTCTTCTTGATGTCTGCAACGACAGTTTCAAGCTCCTTGGCTTTAACCTGTTCAGCTTGCTCTTGAAGCTTCTTGATTTGTGCTTGAAGTTCAGCATAGGTGGTCATTCTGGGGTCCTTGATGAAGTGATGAAGTGTGGTTTCAATTATTATCACACAACACTAAATTTTTCCATCATTGGTGCTCTGACTTCCTTTTGAAGAGAACTTGTTTTCAAACCGCTCTTTCAATTCATAGGAGTTGGCATACTTCTTCAAGCTATCAGACAACTGCAACATTGCTGTTGCTCTGTCTTCCAAAGATTGAGCAAAGGCGCGGACCATGAAGATGTGAGATAGATCCTGAACCGTGCTACTTGGTGACTTCTTGACTTTCGGTTTTGTTACTGTGGCCACTGGTGCTACTTCTTGAACTTCCTCAGAAGGTGTTGTTTCACCATTCAACAAGAAGTTAGCAACATCATAAATTGAGTAGTAAACAAGCCTTCCAATGTTCTTGAATGGAATAGGAAATCTTCCTTCCTTTCTTAGCTTGGATTGTTGCTTAGTTGGAATTCCAATTTCTTCTGCAAGTTGTTCTGGCGACATCAACAACTTACCTTTTGTCTTTTCTTTCAAATAATTAAGCAGTTGTTCTTCTACCATACATCTTGTTCCAAGAGGGTGTTGGTTGCTATACTAGCAGGCTGTGTGCAAGTCCCTGTAGTTCAATGGATAGAACAGGTTCCTCCTAAGAATCAGATCCAGGTTCGATTCCTGGTGGGGACGCCAAAGCACTATCACGGTGCTTCTGGTGATAGCTCTAAGTTATCGGCACACCATAAAAAAACCACCTTCCGAGGTGGTTTTTTTGTGCCTTCTGGTTCCAAATTTGTTCCAAGACTGGCTTGGAACTGGGTGGATTTGGAAGGATTTGACTGGGTGATGATCCAGTAAAATCAACAACTTAGCATCGTTGCGATCCCCTCCAGAATCGCTTAGGAGGGGGCCGTTATATCCATTTAACTACAGGGACTTGCGCCAAGGTCAGCGAGCGCCGACCCAAGAAAAATATTATACCGCAGGCATGTCCGGCGGTGTGGCCGCAGCGCGCTCGGCGGTGATGCGCGCCAGCACGGCTTGCTTTTGCGCGTCGTCCATCACATTCCAGAACGTTACTTCTTCAAACGTGCGGCCGCAGCCCTTGCACACCGCGTCGCCCAGCGCGGTGGAGCAGCGCGCCACGCAGGGGCTGTCCACGCCGGGGGTAAGGATGACGCCGGCCATTAGGCTTCGCGGGCCACCGACAGCCGCGCCAGCTCAATCATCGCCGTGCGGGTGTCGCTGTCCGGGATGGCGTCCAGCGCGCTGACGGCGCGTTCGGCGGCCAAGCGGGCCTGTTCGCGGGCGTAGTCCAGCGCGCCGCTGCGCTGCACTGCCGCCAGCACGGCGGCAAAGTGTTCGCGGTCGGCGTGCGACAGCGCATGGCGCACGCACTCGGCGTCGGCCGCCTCGCCATGGCGCATCACATAAATCAGCGGCAAGGTGGGCTTGCCCTCGGCCAGATCGTCGCCCAGGCTCTTGCCAATGGTGGCGGCGTCGCCGGAGTAATCCAGCACATCGTCGATAATCTGGAAGGCCGTGCCCAGGTGCATGCCATAAGCGGCCAGCGCGGCCTCTTGCTCGGGCGTGGCCTTGGCCAGCATGGCGCCCACGCGGCCGGCGGCTTCAAACAGCTTGGCGGTTTTGTACTGGATCACGCGCAGATAGGCGTCTTCGTCCACATCGGTGTTGCCGATGTTGAGCAACTGCAACACCTCGCCCTCGGCAATGATGTTGGTGGCCTCGGCCATCACGTCCAGCACGCGCAAATCCTGGGTGCCGACCATCATCTGAAACGCGCGGGTGTACAGAAAATCCCCCACCAGCACGCTGGCGGCGTTGCCAAACAGCGCATTGGCGGTGTCGCGCCCCCGGCGCAGCGCGGATTCGTCCACCACATCATCGTGCAGCAGGGTGGCGGTGTGGATGAATTCGATCATCGCCGCCTGGGTGTGAATCTGCTCGCCACAGGCGCCCAGCGCGCGCGCCGCCAGCAACACCAGGGTGGGGCGCAGGCGTTTGCCGCCCGCACCGATGATGTATTCCGCCACCTGGCGGATCAGGACAACGTCCGAATGCAGGCTGCGGCGAATCACTTGATCCACGGCGTGCATGTCATCGGCGATCAGTTGGCGAAACAGCGGTGCGGTCACGGGCAGCTCGACGGCGGGTTGAAAACAAGCTGGCAATCATACCAGACTGCGGGCGGGGTGGGCGGATGGCGCACAGCAACACCGCTTACCCATCCAGTGCCTTGGCGCACGCCACCAACGGCTCGGCCAGGTCGGCGTGGATGGCACCGCGCATGCCGAGCATCGACAGCAGGGCCTGGGTTTCCTGAACGGCGCAGATGTGCTGTCTTGGCTGGCATGGTGGTGTTTTGTTTGTCAGTGTTTGCTTTGTCTGCATCGTATGCATGCAAGAAATACTACTTACACCACTCCCGCCACATCCCCCTCAACGCCCCCGCAAACACCTCAGCAAACCTCGCCTCATCCATCAGCGGGCTGGCTTCTGTTTCTGCCCGCAGTCCTTCGCGGATGGCGTTCAGCGCCGGCACATCCGCTGCCAGCCGCTGGGCGATTTGCACATATTCTTCTGCGGTGTGGGCGATCCATTCCGGGTGGCCGACGGCGTGCAGCAGGGTGGCGCCCATGCGTGAGACAAAGCGTTCGCCGCTGAGGGTGACCAGTGGCACGCCCATCCACAGCACGTCGCAGCTGGAGGTGCCGCCGTTGGCCGGGAAGGGGTCGAGGGCGATGTCGATTTGCTGGTAGCGGCGGTATTGCCAGGCGCGGTCGCGGTGGATCAGTTGCAGGCGTTCGGCGGGCACGTCCAGGGCGGCGAAGTCGGCCAGCAGTTTGTGGCTGAGGGTGCTTTGTTCCAGTCCGGCCAGTTCCAGCAATAGGCGGCTGTTGGGCACGGCGTGCAGCACTTTGGCCCACAGCTTGAGCGTGGTGGGGGTGAGTTTGGCGATATTGTTGCAGCAGCCAAAGGTGAGGTAGCCGGTTTCCAGCGCGGGCGTGGGCCACACCGCGTAGTCGGGGTGCTGGCGTTTTTCCGGAAAGCGGATCATCGGCCGGTAGCAGCAAAACACCTCGGGCAGGCGCCAGAGTTTTTCGCTGTAATACTCGTCGGCGCCTTCGGGGTCGCCGTGGCGGTCGGTGATGCGCCAGTCGATGTGGGTCAGCCCGCTGCTGTCCGGGTAGCCCAGCCAGCCCACTTGCACCGGCGCGGGTTTGCGGGCGAACACCGGCAGGCGGTTGTTGGCGGTGTGGCCGGAGAGGTCAATCAGGATGTCGATCTGATCCCGGCGGATGCAGTTTTCCAGCTCGTCGTCGTTCAGGCCCAGCACATGCCGCCATTTGGTGCAGCAGGCTTCCAGCTGTTTGCTCAGCAGGTCGTGCACCAGGACCTGGCTGTAGCCGTACAGCTCCAGGCCCAGGTCGGGGCGGGCGGCCAGCGCTTGCAGCAGCGGCAGGGTGAAGTAGCTGACCGAGTGATTGCAAAAATCCGCCGACACCCAGCCCACGCGCAGCCGGCGTTCCGGCTCACGGCTGTTGGGGTGGGCGGCCACGCGGCCGCGCCAGGGGGCTTCAAATTGCTCGGCAAAGGCGCGGTGCCAGTGGGCGCAGTCGGCGGCGCGGGCGTGGTCGGCGTATTGCAGGGTAAGCAGCAGATTGTGCCAGGTGTCGGCTTGGGCTGGTTTGAGGCGGATGGCGTGGCTAAAGCCGGCCAGCGCGGCGTCCAGCTCGCCCAGGTCTTTTTGCACATTGGCCAGGTTGCCGTGCAGCTCGGCCATGTCCGGCGCTTGTTGCAGCGCGGCGCGGTAGCAGTCGGCGGCTTCGTTCAGCCGGCCGCGCGATTTCAGCAGATTGCCCAGGTTGTTCAGCGATTTCAGGTCGGTGGGGACCAGCGCCAGCGCGCGCCGGTAGCTGGCTTCGGCCTCGTCGCTGCGGTCCTGGCCGTGCAGGATGATGCCCAGATTGTTGTGCGCCAGCACATAGTCCGGCTTGAGCGCCAGCGCCTGCCGGCACACGGCTTCGGCTTCGCCCAGCTCGCCGCGCTCGCGCAGCATATTGGCCAGGTTGTTCAGCGCGGCCGGGTAATTGGGGCGCAGTTCCAGCGCGCGGCGGCACGGCGGTTCGGCCTCGCGGCGGCGGCCTTGTTCGTAGAGCAGCGCGCTCAGGTTGTAATGGGTGTCCACCCGGTTAGGGTCCAGCGCCAGCGCCTGACGATAGCTTTGCTCGGCCAGCGCCAGCTCGCCCACGCTGCGCGCGCTGATGCCCAGGTTGTTGAACACTTCCGGGTCGTCGGGCAGCCAGAATGTCGCTTGCTGGCCAGCTTCCAGCGCCGGTTGGTATTCGCCGTTCAGTTGAAACAGATAGGCCAGCATTTTCCAGCCATGGCCAAAGGCCGGGTATTGCGCCAAGAGCGGGTGGGTCAGCGCGCGGCAGGCGTCCAGTTCTTCGCGCTGCATATGGGCGAACATCTGTTCCTGCACCTCTGGCGGCGGGTTGGTGGCTTGCGCCCGCCCGAGCAGCTCGCTGGCCGGCAGGCCGCGCTGGCGCGCCTTCACCAGCCAGTGCTGCGCCTCGCTGTGCCGGCCCAGGCCGGTGAGCGCGTCCACCACCGCCAGCCAATACCCGCCCGGCACTTGTGGCGCCTGCAAGGCGCGCTGCAAGTGAGTCAGCGCCACTTCTTGCTGGCCGTGGTTCCAGTAGGCCACGCCCAGTTGATGATGGGCGTCGTGCTGGTCGGGGTGTTGGCTGAGGATGTCCAGATAGTCGTCGATGGCTTGGGCAAACTGGCCGGCGTGTTGTAGCGCCAGCGCGGCTTGCAGACGGGTTTGGATCGAGGGCGTGCTCATGGTGTGCTCACGGTTCAGGCTGCCCACACCGACGGCGCGCGCCGGCTGGGTCGAAAATAATCTGCATTGGCGTAAAACCCGGCGTCCTGCGCGTCAGCGTGCCAGCCGGGGATGCCCAGCACGGGCAAGGGCGCCAGCCGCGAGGGGCGGTCCAGCGTGCTCAGGCGCTCGGCCGCCAGGGCGTCCAGCCTGGCCAGCCGGGTATGGAAGGGTAGGCTAAAGAAGTCTGCGTCCACTGGCAGCAGCCAGGCTTTGCCAGTCAGGCCGATAAACGGCGCCAGCAGCATCTCCGGCAGCGCATGGCCCAGCGGATAGGCGTCGATCAGCCGGCCCCAATCGGCGCGGCGGTCTTGCCATAATTCTCCCCAGCGCATGCCGTCCACCGCCTCGGCCAGCGTCCGCTCGGCATAGGGCATCAACAGCCCGCATTCGTCCAGCAAGGTGGCGCTGTCGCGGATTGGCCCGCGCTTGGCTTCGCCAGCGGCGATGGCCGCCTGATGGCGGGCGTTCAGCGCGGTTTTCAGGCGCGGCCAGGCCAGCCAGGCCAGGGCGTTGAATAAATCATGCCAGTTGCGCGCGCGGGTGGGCACTTGCCCGGTGGCGGCGATATGGCTTTCGTAATAGGCGTCGGGCTGCAAATCCAGCACGCAGCGCAGGCCGGGCGGCAGCAGGCAGCCGGCGGCGCGCGCCTGGGCAAACAGCGCATCCAGCGCCGCTTGCTCGGGCCAGTCGGTTTGCGCCGCCAGCGGCTGAGCCACCGCCGCCCACACGGCGTAAGCGGGGCGCCTCAGCCAGGCGGTGGACCAATCGGCAGGGGCGGTGAACACCTGGGGCAAGGCAATCTCGTTCAGGACAATGGCAATGGCCGTTATCGTGGCCGATGTGGCCAAGGCCGTCAAATCGCCGCCAGCGCAGCCGCGGCGCCCGGCAATGCTATGATGAAATCCCCAAATTCAATATTCCGCCTGGCCCGTCCGGCGGCAAGAGCAGCGTGCGATGGACTTTTTACCGATTTTCATGAAAATGCGCGGCGCGCCCGCGCTGGTGGTGGGCGGCGGCGATGTGGCCTTGCGCAAGGCGCGGCTGCTGCACGAGGCGGGCTGTCGGCTGACCATCGTCGCGCCAGAATGCCACCCCGAGCTGGCCGAGTGGATCGCCAGCGGCGGCGTGCGCCAGCTGGCGCGTGGCTTTATGCCCGAGGATATCGCCGGCCAGCGCCTGGTGATTGCCGCCACCGACGATGAAGCCGTCAACGCCCAGGTCAGCGCGCTGTGCATGGCGCAAAACATCCCGGTGAACGTGGTGGACAACCCGCGGCTGTGCAGCTTTATCATGCCGTCGATTATCGACCGCTCGCCGGTGATCGTTGCCATTTCTTCATCGGGCGGTCTGCCGGTGTTGGCGCGCTGGCTGCGCACGCAAATCGAGGCGCTATTGCCGGCCGGCCTGGCGCGGCTGGGCCGCTTTGGCCAGGAAGTGCGCCCGCGCCTGAAAACCGCCATGCCCGACGCCAACCAGCGCCGTGGCTTTTGGGAGCGCCTGCTGGCCAGCCCCTGGGCCGAGCAAATGATGAACGGCGACGAAGCCCGTGCCCGCGCCGATTTCGACCGCGCGCTGGCCGAGCACAACGCTCCGCCAGTCGGCGCGGTGTATCTGGTGGGCGGCGGCCCCGGCAACCCGGATTTGCTCACCTTCCGCGCGCTGCGGCTGATGCAGCAGGCCGATGTGGTGCTGTACGACAATCTGGTGGCCCCGGAAATCGTCGAGCTGACCCGCCGCGACGCCGACCGCATTTATGTGGGCAAGCGCGCCAGCCAGCACACCCTGCCGCAAGAAGACATCAACAGCCTGCTGGTGCGTCTGGCCAAAGAAGGCAAGCGCGTGGTGCGCCTCAAGGGCGGCGACCCCTTCATGTTTGGCCGGGGTGGCGAAGAAATCGAAACCCTGGCTGAACACGGCATCCCGTTTGAAGTGGTGCCCGGCATCACCTCGGCCAACGGCGCGGCGGCATACGCCGGCATCCCGCTCACCCACCGCGACCACGCGCAATCCTGCGTGTTTGTCACCGGCCACCGCCGCGACGGCAGCATCGACCTGGACTGGGCCGCCATCACCCGCCCGCAGCAAACCGTGGTGATCTATATGGGCGTGTCCACCGCCCCGGCGCTGTGCGCCGCGCTGATCGAGCACGGCAAAGCCGCCGACACCCCCGCCGCCGTGGTCGAACGCGCCACCACCCGCGCCCAGCGCGTGCTGACCGGCACCCTGACCACCCTGCCCGGATTGATTGCCGAACACCAGATTCAATCCCCGGCGCTGATTATCGTCGGCGACGTGGTGAAACTGGCCGGGACCTTGGCCTGGTTTGATGGGGCGGGGCGGGTGGGCTAAGCGCCGCTCACCAAACGCGCCTGGCGTTGTTGCAAGCCGTACAGTCTGCGGTCTGTGCGCCTGGCCAAGGGCGCTGTGCTGAGTGCTGTGAGCGACGCTAAGCCGTCTTTGCCTGTTGTGTCGGGAAGCCAGCGCCCGCCCTGTGGGCGCATGGCTGTACTACCCCGTCAACCGCTCCAGCCGCGTCAGCCAGTGCATGGCGTATTCCTGATCTTCCCCGCACATCTCTGCCTGTGGCTGCAAACCGCCGCAGACTGCCGGGCGCAGCGGTGAGCTAAAAATCCGGCAGCGGGCGTGTTCGTCCAGTTGCGCGCAGCGCACGCCGGCCGGTTTGCCCGCTGGCATGTCGGGGATGGGGCTGGAGATGGACGGGGCGATGCAGCAGGCGCCGCAGCCGTCGCGGCAGGCCAGCGCCGCGCTCATCGGCTGCCTTCCAGCCGCGCTTGCAGCGCCTGGGCGGTTTGGCCGATGGGGGCGCGCAGGATCAGGTCAAAACAGCGGTCCATGCGTGTGGCGTCCAGGTTGATCAGCGCGCAGCGGATGCCGTGGCGCTGGGCTTCCAGCGGCAGCAGGTTGATCGGGCCGACTTCCAGCGACGAGCCCAGCACCAGCAGCACATCGGCCGCCAGCGTGTGCGTCAGCGCTTCGTCAAAGCGGTGCACCGCCTCGCCGTACAGCACCACGTCCGGCTTGAGCGCGGTGTGGCAGCTCAGGCAGCGCGGCAGCGGCTCGGCCAGCACATGGGCCAGATCGTGCATGCGGCCGCAGGCCGGGCACAGCGCCTGTTGCAGCGTGCCGTGCACTTCCACCACCTGTTCGCTGCCGGCGCGCTGGTGCAGGCCGTCGATATTCTGGGTGAGCACGCTTACCGTCTTGCCCTGCGCCGCCAGCCAGGCCAAAAAGCGATGGCCGGCGTTGGGCTGTTTGTCGCCGGTGAGCTTGAGCTCGAAAATCTCTTTGAACGCCTCCCAGAACGCCGCCGGGTTGTGCAAAAAATAGTCAATCGACAGCACATCGGCCAGGCTGGCGTTTTGCGTGTAGCGCCCCTGATACGAACGAAAATCCGGGATGCCGGATTCGGTGCTCATGCCGGCGCCGGTCAGCACCGCCACATGGCGGGCGCTGGCCAGCCAGCCGGCCAGGGTGTCCAGCGCGGCGCTGGCGTCGGTGGGGGCGTGAGGGCGGGCGATCATGATTGGGGCTCCGGGTATTTGCGCGCGTTTTTGTCCAGCTTGTCGGCCACGGCGGCGGCCATGTCCACCCCCAGCACATCGGCCAGCCGCGCCAGATAAATCTGCACATCGGCCAACTCTTCGCCCAGGTGTTCCCACTCGGCCGGGTTGTCCTGCGCCAGCGCAGCCAGCTCGGCGTCGCTGCGCCATTGCAGGATTTCCGCCAGCTCGCCGACCTCGCCCACCAGGGCAAGCAGCAGATTGCGCGGGGTGTGGTGCGGCTGCCAGTTGCGCACCTGGGCAAAGGCGCGCAACTGGGCTTGCAGCGGAGAGAGGTCAAGCGGTGGGGTGGGCATCACGGGCGCGGCAGTTAAAAAAACCTATTTTACCGCGCCGGGGGGTGAAGGGAGGGGGTTGGGGTCAACATCACCTGCCTGCGCCTGCGCCAGCAGCGCTTGTGATTCGTCATCGCCATAACGGCTGATCAGCACATCCAGCGGCCAGGTGCGCACGGGTTGACGCTCGGCCAGGCGTTGGTCCTGGAGGATCCAGTTACGGGGCTTGCTTAGGTCGATGGGCTGATCGGGGTCGATGGCGCGCAGGGTGCAGCGGCGACCTTGAAAATCTTGCAGTCGGGCGGGCCAGGAGAGGGCGAGATTGTCGGTTTGTGAGATGAAGAGGGTGTGGATCAGTTCACCAGTGCTGGCGTCCCAGAGGCGGGTGGTGCAGTCGTTGCTGGCGGTGAGGATGTGTTGGCCGTCTGGGGAGAAGGCGCTGCTATTTACCCAATGTGCATGGCCATCGAAAGAGCGCAGTAGCGCGCCAGGGTGGGCATCCCACAGTTTGGTGGTGTGGTCGCGGCTGGCGGTGAGGATGTGCTGGCCATCGAGGGAGAAGGTGCAGCTGTTTACCAAATCGGTATGGCCGTCGAAAGAGCGTAGTAGCGCGCCAGAGAGGGTATCCCACAGCTTGGCGGTGTTGTCATCGCTGGCGGTGAGGATGTGCTGGCCGTCAGGAGAGAAGGTGCAACTGTTCACCGAACGAGTATGGCCGTCGAAAGAGCGCAGCAGCGCGCCAGAGTGGGCATCCCACAGCTTGGCGGTGTGGTCGTGGCTGGCGGTGAGGATGTGCTGGCCGTCGGGGGAGAACGCGCAACTGAGTACGAAACTGGTATGGCCGTCGAAAGAGCGCAGTAGCTTGCCTGAGTGGGCATCCCACAGCCTGGCGGTCTTGTCACCGCTGGCGGTGAGGATGTGCTGGCTGTCGGGGGAGAAGGCGCAGCTGTTCACCCAAGCGGTATGGCCGTCGAAAGAGCGCAGTAGCGCGCCAGAGTGGGCATCCCACAGCTTGGCGGTGTTGTCGGCACTGGCGGTGAGGACGTGCTGGCCGTCGGGGGTGAGGGCGCAGCTGCGCACTGAATCGGTATGGCCGTCAAAAGAGCGCAGCAGCGCGCCAGAGTGGGCATTCCATAGCTTGGCGGTTTTGTCGTCACAGGAGGTGAGGATGCGCTGGCCGTCGGGGGAGAAGGCGCAGCTGTTCACCCAACGGGCATGGCCGTCAAAAGAGCGCAATAGTGCGCCAGAGTGGGCATCCCACAGCTTGGCGGTGTGGTCGCGGCTGGCGGTGAGGATGTGCTGGCCGTCGGTGGAGAAGGCGCAACTGTCAACCGAACGAGTATGGCCGTCGAAAGAGCGCAGTAGTGCACCAGAGTGGGCATCCCACAGCTTGGCGGTCTTGTCGTTGCTGGCGGTGAGGATGTGCTGGCCGTCGGGGGAGAAGGCGCAGCTGCGCACCCAATCGGTATGGCCGTCGAAAGAGCGCAGTAGTGCACCAGAGTGGGCATCCCACAGCTTGGCGGTGTGGTCGCGGCTGGCGGTGAGGATGTGCTGGCCGTCGGTGGAGAAGGCGCAACTGTCAACCGAACGAGTATGGCCGTCGAAAGAGCGCAGTAGTGCGCCAGAGTGGGCATCCCACAGCTTGGCGGTGTTGTCATCGCTGGCGGTGAGGATGTGCTGGCCGTCGGTGGAGAAGGCGCAACTGTCAACCGAACGAGTATGGCCGTCGAAAGAGCGCAGTAGTGCACCAGAGTGGGCATCCCACAGCTTGGCGGTCTTGTCGTTGCTGGCGGTGAGGATGTGCTGGCCATCGAGGGAGAAGGTGCAGCTGTTTACCAAATCGGTATGGCCGTCGAAAGAGCGTAGTAGCGCGCCAGAGTGGGTATCCCACAGCTTGGCGGTGTTGTCATCGCTGGCGGTGAGGATGTGCTGGCCGTCAGGAGAGAAGGCGCAGCTGTTCACCCAATCGGTATGGCCGTCGAAAGAGCACAGCAGCGCGCCAGAGTGAGCATCCCACAGTTTGGCAGTGTTGTCGTGGCTGGCAGTGAGGATGTGCTGGCCATCAGGGGAGAAGGCGCAGGCGGTTAACCAACCGCGATGCGTCGCCAACTTCACCAAAACCGGCGGCAAAGCCCGTGCCTCAAGTGGCGCCAATTGCGTCAACAGCTGCCCCAGCCAATGCGGGCTGGATTGCGTAAACCCATCATGGCGCACCACTCGCTCGACCAGCGGCGGCGGCAATGGCCCTCCTTGCAGGCGGTTGTGCAGCGCATCTTGCTGGTCGGCGGGGTTGTTGCTGAATAGCAACTGGAGGAACTCGTCTACATCGGCTACCCGGCCGTACATGACTCCAGCGTGCTGGCCAGGGTGAGCGCTATGGGCCTGCAAAATCAATTCATCAATGGCCGTGTCGATGCCCAGTTGCGCGAGTTGCCCCGGCAAGGCCGGGTCGTGCCAGGCGGGGATAAGTGGCGTGTCGCCTTGGCGCAGCTTGGCGTGGTCTTCGTCGCTGTTAAAGTCGCTGGGGTAGGCGGTGAACAGCGCGTGCAGGTCGAATTCGCTGCGCTGGCGGCGCGAGGCGGCCACCCGGCGGCGCAGGTCTTTTAGTGCGGCCAGCGCTTCGCCCCGGCTTTCACCGTAGAGGTTTTTTTCGGTGTTTTCGTCGGTGTCGATCAGGCCAAAATCGTGCTGGCCGTCGGCAAACCACTGGGCAATGCGCAAAAAGCGGCTGGGCTGGCGGCGGCACAGGCGAAACAGCTCGGGGGCGAAGCATTGCCAGATGGCCAGCCGCGCCAGCAGCAGGGTTTTGCTCGGCTGCTGGTCGATGCCCAGGCCAAGCTGCTGGCTGGCATCCAGCAGCATATGCAGCAGTTCGGCGGCGCGCTGGAGCTTGCGCGGCACTGGCGGCACGGCGCGGGCAAACAGCTGGCATAGGTCGCGCTGTTGCTGGGCGTGGCGCAGCAGTTGTTTGGCATGACGGACGGCTGTGGTTTCTGCCTCGTCTCGTTCTGGCTCGTCATGGCCATCTTTCACTTTGGCTTGGCGGCGCGCCAGCCGCTGGCGGGCGGCTTCGTGCTCTTCTTCCAGCGCTTTGGGCGCCAGTGCCAAGTATTCGCGGTGGGTGGCCTGATAGTCAAACAACTCCGGGTAACGCTCACGCAAAAACTGCTCCGCCTGCCCGGTTTGCGCTGGCGGCAGGCGCAGCGGCAGGTGGATGATTTTTTCCAGGTATTCAGCGCCGGTGATCGGCAGGCGGTGGCTGGCGTCGGCGCTGGCGGCCTTGCTGGCTTCAAACAGATAGTCGCGGTAGCGGTGCTGTACGCCGCGCTCCACCACTTCGTCGTCCACCGCCAGCACAAACACGCAACGCGGCACGTCGAAAAACAGCTTGATGGCCTCCAGCATTTCCAGCGCTTTTTCCGGCAGGCAGCGGTCCAGGTCGTCGATAAAGAACAGCAGATTCAGCGCCGGGTCGCTGTCGGTTAGCTCGCGCAGCTGGCGTTCAAATTCCAGATAGAGGGTGTCGTATTCGTCGAGTTTGGCGTAGTGCGCCTGTTCTGGCTTGGGGGCGTTTTTCTTGTCGAGATCTTCCGAGGCGCGAAACATTTCCAGCGCGGCTTTTGGGCTGGTTTTCAGCGAGAACTCAAAGGGAATGCCATATTCGCCCCCTTTGAATGTCACTGTGGCTTCGTAGGCGCTGGCAAAGGCCAGGGCGGCGTTGCCAAATGTTTGGTAGGTTTTGGTGAGTTTTTCCTTGAAGCTGATCCAGCTGATTTTGCTCCAGCGCGAGGCGTTTTTTTCTGCGTCTGCTTCAACTCGCTTGATCTCCGCTTGCACCTTCTTCAACAGCGGCACAATCAAATGCGGTTCTTTTTCATAGCGCCAGGCGTTGAAAAACACCGTCACCACCGGGGCCGTTTCATCCTGTTGCTGTTCAAAATCCTGCTTCACCGCGTGCAGCAGCGAGCTTTTGCCGCTGCCCCATTCGCCAAACACGCCCACCACCAGCGATTGTTCGACCGGGGAGCGGTGGCCGCGTTGGGCCTCGGGGGCGAAGTGTTTGCGGATGCGGTTG
Organism: Rivihabitans pingtungensis; assembly: GCF_003201855.1. Lineage (GTDB taxonomy): Bacteria > Pseudomonadota > Gammaproteobacteria > Burkholderiales > Aquaspirillaceae > Rivihabitans > Rivihabitans pingtungensis. The sequence goes on from NZ_QJKI01000008.1 coordinate 106,116, forward strand.
GCCACGGATTTGGCCAGTTGGGCGTGGCCGAAGGCCAGGGTTATTTTGGGGCTGGCGGGGGTGTTCATGCTGGGGGCGCGTTGGGCGGGTGGGGATGGGCTATTGTAGCGCCCAGCATGCTGGATGGGTGAGCGGCGCGCCAGGGCGGTCGCGCCGCCCGGTTTTTACGCCGTCGCCGCTTCTTTGCCGACCATGCGATAAATATCACCCGTGGCGACTTCGGTGCGTTCGGCGAGTTTGCGCACTTCGTCGGCTACCACGGCAAAGCCGCGCCCTTGCTCGCCAGCGCGGGCGGCTTCGATGGCGGCGTTCAGCGCCAGGAGGTTGGTTTGCTTGGCGATTTCGCTGATGGTGTTCACGATGGCGCCGATTTCGCGCAGGCTGGTTTCCAGGCGTTCTTTTTGGGCGTTGAAGGTTTGGCCGGCTTCGGCTTCGCGTTCGGCGGTGATGTCGGTCAGCGCGCCCACCACGCGCAGCGGCACGCCCTGGGCGTCACGGCGGGTGGCGCCTTGGGCGCGAAACCAGCGGTAAGCGCCGTTTTTCATTTGCAGCCGGTATTCAATATGGTAGGGCGTGCGGCCGCTGGTGTCGTTGAGGTGGGCGGCAAAGGCCTGGATGGTGCGGTCTTTGTCTTCTGGGTGCAGGCGGCTGGCCCAGCTGTCCAGCACATTGGGAAAATCCCGCTCGTCGCTAAAGCCCAGCAGGGCGCGGAATTGATCAGACCACCAGAACGGGTTTTTCGGGTTGACCGGGTCGCCGGCGATGACTTCCATGTCCCACAGGCCTTCGCTGAGCATGCCGCGCGCCATGTCAAAGCGCTCCAGCGTCACCCGCAGCACGTCTTGCTGGCGGCGTTGGTCGTCGATGTCGGCCAGCGAGCCGGCCACGCGCAGCGGCACGCCTTGTGCATCGCGCTGGGTGGCGCCGCGCGCGCAAAACCAGCGGTAGCTGCCGTTTTTCAGTTGCAGGCGGTAGTCGATGTCGTAAGGGGTGCGGCCGCTGCGGTCGTTCAGGTGGGCGGCAAAGGCGGCCAGCACGCGGTCTTTGTCTTCCGGGTGCAGGCGGTTGGCCCAGCTGCCCAGCACATTGGGAAAGTCGCGTTCGTCATGAAAACCCAGCAGGGCGCGAAATTGATTGGACCACCAAAATTCATTGGCCGGGTTGACGGGGTCACCGGCCTCCACGGTCATGTCCCATAGCCCTTCGCTGGCGGCTTGGTTAACCAGGCTAAAGCGCACTTGCAGGGTGTGTTGTTCGTGTTGCAAGGCGGTGTGTTGCGCGCGCAGCGCGGCCAGTTCGGCGCTTTGTGCGTCCAGCTGGGCTTGCAGCGCGGCTTCGCGCGCCTGGCTGGCGGCCAGATGGCGTTGCAGGCCGTCCAGCAGCTGTTGCTGCGCCGGGTGGCGGGCTTGCGGCCAGCTGGCGCGCTGTGGGTCGGCGTGGTGCAGGGTTTGGCCCAGTTCGGCCAGAAAGCGGGGGTGGGTAGACAGCCAGTTCATGGTCGGGGCTCCCTTGTGGGTGTCTGGGTTGAAATTGGATGGCTTGGGCGCAGGGCGGGCGGCGTGTGGGTCTGGGCCCATGGCGGAAAAATCCGCTTCTGGCCGCGCTGCTGTGCGTGAAACACTGTATTTTGTAAAAAATTTATTACATATCGTCGTGGCGACGATGGCCACTCACCACGCCCAGCAGCACAGCGGCGGCCTGAGTGGTGTCTCCGCATGGGGTGGTCGCTGGCTGGCCCTGGCGATGCATGCGTGGCTGTTGCGGTTATAGGAAGAAAGTATGGTGCAGTGCAATTACACCGCACTACAGCTTAAATATTGATTTCTATATGATATTTTTTGACAAAAGACCGGCTGCCGCACTGCGGGATGGTGGCGGCAGGCTGTGGATAAGCTGCCTGTGGATAAACTGTCCACAGGGGTGGTAAAGGGGATGGTTGGCGGGGTGTGACCGGCCTGTGGGTAAGTTATCCACAGGGTATGGGGTGAGGGTAAAAAAACCGCCCTCTCTGCGTGGGCAGGGAGGGCGGTTTTTTTGTGGCGTGGCGCGCGCTGTGCGCAATCACGCCAGACGGGGGCGGTGCTCAGCCGGGCCGGCGCGGGTGAAAAGTCACCGGCGCCACAGCCGGCAGCGACACTGGCGGCGGCGATTGGAAGATGTGTTTTTTCATTTTGCCCATCACGTGCATTTCGCACGGCCGGCATTCAAATTTCAGCGTGTAGGTCTCATTGCCGTTTTTCAGCACCATCGGGTCGGCGCGCACCTGGCCCATCACGCCTTTCACGCCCTTGGCCTGTTTCGGGCACAGATTGAAGGAAAAGCGCAGGCAGTGCTTGGTGATCATCAGGCTGACTTCGCCGGCTTCTTCGTGCGCTTCGTAAGCGGCGTCGATCAGGCTGACGCCGTGGCGGGTGTAAAACTGGCGGGCCAGGTGGTTATACACATTGGCCAGGTAGCTGAGCGAGGTTTCTGGGTAGGCGGCGGGCGGCTCTACCGGGGTTTTGCGTGGCGGGCGCGGCCATTGCGCCACGCGCAGCGCTTGCAGCTCGGCGACGGCGTCGCGGCGCAGGGCGTTCAGCAGCGAGGCCGGGGCAAACCAGGGTTGGCGCAGGCGCAGGGTGATGTCGCGGGCGACAAACATGCTGTTGCCCAGCTTGGCCAGTTGTTCGCGCAGGCTGGCCAGCGCGCGTTCGCCGTCGCGGGCCGGCTCCAGCGCCAGCGGCGCATGGCGGGTGACGCTCAGGCCGTCTTCGTCGGTCAGCGTCAGCGCCAGGCCGTCGGCGTCGTCGCTGAGGGTCAGCCACACGCCCACCCGGCGATCGGCGGATTTTTTGCTCAGCGCTTGTTCCCAGGCGTGGTCGCGGTTGCGGTGCATTTGCATGCCGGGCTTGAGCTGGGCCAGCACGGCCGGGTCGTTGGGGGTGATTTTCCAGCGCTCGCCGTCGGCGTCGGCGCCCAGGTGTTGCACGGTGTTGGCCTGCACGCCGATGACGTCGCGTTTTTTCATGAAGTTCAGGCCGTCGCCATTGCTCAGCGGATCCTGGCACACCAGCTCAAAGCTGTGGGCGTGCACCCGGCTGACCACGCCCAGCGGCAGGCCGACGAATTTGGGCGAATCAAAGGCGCCAATATCGCCCTTGCGGCCGGTGGCAAAGTAATCGGTGCTGCCGCGATGAAAGGTTTTGTCCGGGTTGGGGGTAAAGCTGATATGGCATTCGCCGCTGGAGGCGCGCGCCAGCTCGGGGCGGCGGGCCAGAATCTCGTCCAGCAGCAGGCGGTAATGGGCGGTGATGTTCTTCACATAGTCCATGTCCTTGTAGCGGCCTTCGATCTTGAACGAGCGCACGCCAGCGTCGATCAGCGCTTCCAGATTGTCGCTTTGGTTATTGTCCTTCATCGACAGCAAATGCTTGTCGTAGGCCACCACCCGGCCTTGTTCGTCGGTCAGCGTGTACGGCAGGCGACAGGCTTGCGAGCAGTCGCCGCGATTGGCGCTGCGCCCGGTTTCGGCGTGGCTGATATAGCACTGCCCGGAAAACGCCACGCACAGCGCGCCGTGGATGAAATATTCAATGGTGGCGGCGTCGCCCACCCGCGCGGCCACCTGGCGGATGTCCGGCAGCGACAATTCGCGCGCCAGCACCAGCTGCGACAAGCCAGCGTCGGCCAAAAAACGCGCTTTGTCGGCGCTGCGGATATCGCACTGGGTGGAGGCGTGCAGCTGAATGGGCGGGATGTTCAGCTCCATGATGCCCATGTCTTGAATAATCAGCGCGTCCACGCCGGCATCGTAAAACTGGTGAATCAGCTGCCGCGCCGGTTCCAGCTCGTCGTCGTGCAGAATGGTGTTGAGGGTGACAAAAATCCGCGCGTGGTAGCGGTGGGCAAATTCCACCAGCTGGGCAATCTCGCTGACTGAATTGCCGGCATTGTGCCGCGCGCCAAACCCCGGCCCGCCGATGTACACCGCATCTGCCCCGTGCAGGATGGCCTCGCGGCCAATGTCGGTGGTTTTGGCCGGGGACAGCAATTCCAGTTGATGCGGCAACAGACTCATGGGGGCTTACCTGGGGGAGTAAAAAGAAACCGGATTATAACGAAGCCGCGCACACCGCCCGCACGCATCCGCGCAACCAGCGATGCGCCGCGTCGCCTTCCATGCGCGGATGCCACATCAGCGACACAGTAAACGTCGGCGCGGCAAACGGCAGGGCAAAGCTGTGCATGCCGTCGCGCAACTGGCCGGTGTGGCGCGCTGGCACGCTGGCAATCAACTCACTGGCGCGCGCCAGCGCCAGCGCGGTGGCAAAGCCGCTGACCTGGGCGACAATCCGCCGCTGCCGGCCCAGCGCCTGCAAAGCCACATCCACCGGCCCATGCGGCATGCCCTGGCGCGCCAGCGCCACATGGCTGCCCTGACAATAGCCCTCCAGGGTGTGCAACTGCCCTATCAAGGGGTGATCCGCCCGCGCCACGCCAATAAACTGATCACGAAACAAAGCCTGCACACGCAGTTCCGGCGCCGAATCCGCGCCAATCACCCCGGTTTCCAGGTCTACCGCCCCGCTACGCAAAGCCTGGCTGTCGCGGTCGATTTTTTGCACAAAACTCAAGCGCACCGCTGGCGCTTGCGCCGCGACATGCGCCAGCAAGGTCGGGCCAAAGTTATCCACAAAGCCATCGCTGACCCGCAGGGTGAACGTGCGCGCCAGCCCGGCCACATCCAGGGCCGCCGCCGGCTGCAACAACTGTTGCGCCGCCAGCAGCACCGGCCCCACCTGCTCGCGCAACAGCACGGCACGCGGCGTGGGCGTCAAGCCCCGCCCGGCGCGCACCAATAAAGGGTCGCCGGTCACCTCGCGCAAACGCGCCAAGGCCCGGCTCATCGCCGACGGACTCAAACCCAAACGCCGCGCCGCCCCCGCCACACTGCCCTCACTGAGCACAGCATCCAGGGTGATCAATAAATTCAAATCCGGAAGGTTCATCAGGATACGGTAGCACATCAATACCTCGCGCCACACGCAACAATACCTTGAAAACCATGCGTCTTCCGCCTGCTCAGCCCGCTGCCTAGACTGGCCTGACTGAGAGCCGCTCACACAACGCTCCTGGCGTGCTTGCGCGACCTTGCCGTGTCTGCGGTCGCACGCCTGGCCAGGACCGCTGCGCTGGGTTTTGTGAGTCGCTCTTAATCACCCACCGAAAGCACGCCATGACGATATCCTCCTCGCCCCTCGCTGACCCCGCCCCGCCGCCGTGGTCGCCCATGCTGTTGTTCAGCCTGTGTTTGTCCATGCTGCTGTCTGCGCTGGGCTCCAGCCTGGGCAATGTGGCCCTGCCCGCGCTGGCGCAAGCCTGGCGCGCGCCGTTTGCCCTGGTGCAGTGGGTGGCGCTGGGCTATCTGCTTACCCTTACTGCGCTCAGCGTCAGCGTCGGGCGCTTGAGCGACAGCCTGGGTCGCCGACGTTTGCTCTTGATTGGCATCGCCGTGTTCAGCGTGGGCTCGGCGCTGTGCGCCGCCGCGCCCAGCCTGCCGATGCTGATTGCCGCGCGGGCGCTGCAAGGGCTGGGCGCGGCGTGCATGATGGCGCTGAGCATGGCTGGGGTCAGCGATTGGGCGCCGGCAGGGCGCGCCGGCCGCGCCATGGGTTGGCTGGGCAGCTTGTCGGCGGTGGGCTCCACGCTGGGGCCGTCGCTGGGTGGCGGGCTGATTGCCTGGTCGGGCTGGCCGGCAATGTTCTGGCTTAGCGCGGCATTGGGCGCGCTGACCTGGCTGCTGAGCTGGCGCATCCTGCCCGCCGACCGACCGCGCCACGGGCCGGCTGCGCCGTTTGATGGCCAGGGCGCGCTGTGGCTGGCGCTGGCCCTGGTGTGCTATGCGCTGGCCGGCGCCGCCGGCTTCACCCTCAGCGGCCTGGCCTGGCTGGCGGCCATGCTGTTGGCGACGGCGGGCCTGGTCTGGCGGCAAGGCCGCGCGCCCGCGCCGCTGATTCCGCTGCCGCTATTGCGCCACCCCGCCTTGCGCGCTGGCTTGCTTGGCAGCCTGCTGGTGTCCACGGTGATGATGGCCACCCTGGTGGTCGGGCCGTTTTATCTGACCTTTGCCCTGGGGCTGACGCCGGGCAAGCTGGGCCTGGCGGTGGCGCTTGGCCCGCTGGCCGCCGCGTTGAGCAGCGCACCTGCCGGTCGTCTGGTGGACCGCTTTGGCGCGCCGCGCGTGGCTGGCGGCGGCCTGTGTGGCCTGGCCGTGGGCGCCGCCCTGCTGGCGCGCCTGCCGCTCAGCAGCGGCCTGGCCGGCTATCTGCTGCCCATCGTCAGCATGACGGTCAGTTACGCGCTGTTCCAGACCGCCAATAACACGGCGATGATGCAATGCGCCGCCCCCCAGCAGCGCGGGGTGCTGGCCGGGCTGTTGAATGTCTCGCGCAATCTGGGCCTGACCAGCGGCGCAGCGCTGATGGGCGCGCTATTCGCCTGGGGCGTGGGCAATAGTGACATGGCCCACGCTGCGCCCGAGGCAGTGGCGGCGGGGATGCGGCTGACGTTTGCCGTGGCGGTATTGATGGTGGGGCTGGCCGGATGGCGCAGCATGGGCCGCTTGCCGGATGCAGGCAGCCAAACGCCGGCAAACACGCGATAATCCCCGTTCCGCCATTTATTCAGGACCCGCCATGCACCCCACGCCGCCCGCCCCGCGCATTGCCATTGTTGTTGACTGGTTGCAGGACTACGCCGGCGCCGAGCGGGTGCTGGAGCAGTTGCTGCTGACCTTCCCGCAGGCCGAGGTGTTTGCCGTGGTGGATTTTGTGCCGGAGGCGTCGCGCGGGTTTTTGCAGGGCAAGCCGGTGCACACCACCTTTATCCAGCGCCTGCCGCTGGCGCGGCGGCTGTTTCGTCAGTATCTGCCCTTGATGCCGCTGGCGGTCGAGCAGCTGGATTTGAGCGGTTTTGACATTGTGATTTCCAGCAGCCATGCGGTGGCCAAGGGGGTGCTGACCGGGCCGGATCAGCTGCATGTCAGCTATGTGCATTCGCCGCTGCGCTACGCCTGGGACATGCAGCACGAATACCTGCGCGAAGCGGGCATGGCGCGCGGGCTGAAAAGCCTGCTGACGCGCTGGCTATTGCACCGGCTGCGGCTGTGGGATGTGCGCACCGCCAATGGGGTGGATCAGTTTGTCGCCAATTCGGCGTTTATCGCCCGGCGGGTGCGCAAGGCGTATCGGCGCGAGGCCGAGGTGATTTATCCGCCAGTGGACCTGAGCGCCTTTATCCCGTCGGCGGCGGCGCGCGGCCAGGCTTATGTGACGGTGTCGCGCATGGTGCCGTATAAGCGGGTGGATTTGATTGTCGAGGCGTTTGCCGGCATGCCGGACAAGCAGTTGATCGTGATTGGCGACGGGCCGGAGATGGCCAAGGTGCGCGCCAAGGCCGGCAGCAATGTGCAGATTTTGGGGCATTTGCCGTTTGAGGCGATGCGCGAGCATGTGCAGCGCGCCCGCGCCTTTGTGTTTGCCGCGCAGGAGGATTTTGGCATCGCCCCGGTCGAGGCGCAGGCTTGCGGCACGCCGGTGATTGCCTACGGGCGCGGCGGCGCGGCCGAGACGGTGCGCGGCTTGCAGCAAAACCCGCCGACCGGGGTGTTGTTTGAAGAACAAACCGTCGAGGCGCTGCGCGAGGCGGTGCGGCAGTTTGAGCAGCACGCGGCGCGCATCACCCCGGCGGCGTGCCGGCAAAACGCCGAGCGCTTTGCCATTGGCGTGTTCCGTCAGCGCATGGCGGCGCTGGTGGTGTCGCGCTGGTCGGGTTTGCAGGGCGAGGTGAAGTCCGGGGTGACCGGGTTCAAGCCGATTCAGCCAAAGGCCTTGTAGCGGGAGGGCTGGCGTGTGGTGACGGCACGCCAGCGGTGAGGCCGGCGCGGTTTATCCCGATGTGGTTTTTCTGCCACGGCCCAGCGCTGGCGCTTGCCCTTCGCTGACATCTGCACGCAATAAAAAACCCTGTCAGCGCAAGCTGACAGGGTTTTTTAAGATTGGTGCCCATGGGCAGAATTGAACTGCCGACCTCTCCCTTACCAAGGGAGTGCTCTACCCCTGAGCTACATGGGCTTTGGGGTCATTCCAAATTACTTGGAACGGCTCCGTCCAAAGCATTTGCCATAACGCTGGCAAAACAAAAGGACCAAGGTTTTGGCCGTGGCCCTTTTGCAGAATTGGGGTGGTGGGTTGTGAAAGGCTCGAACTTTCGACCTACGGATTAAGAGTCCGCTGCTCTACCAACTGAGCTAACAACCCACTTGAAACTTCAGTATAACACAGAAGTTTTGTCTCTGGTGGGTCGTGAGGGATTTGAACCTTCGACCAACGGATTAAAAGTCCGCTGCTCTACCGCTGAGCTAACGACCCACTCGAGAGGTGCATACTGTACTGAATGTTGCTGACTCGCGTCAATAGGTTTGTGAAATTTTTTTAGCGCCGTGCGCAAAACTCAGCGCTGTGATGCTGGCCTGGCGTGTGGCCGCAGACAGTGCGAGTTCTACGGCAAAGTCGCACAACAACGCCTGGGAGTTTTGTGAGCGGCGCTTAATGTCCGCCGCCTCGGGCGGCGGACAAAGCCCACACCACCCCCGCCACCATCAAGGCGCCGCCCAGCAGCAGCGGCCAATCCGGCCATTGCCAGGTGTAAAGCTGGCCGTAGGCGATGCCGGCCAGGGTTTCCACCACAATCAGCTGGCCGGCCAGGGTGACCGGCAGGCGCACGCTGGCCTGGCTCCACAGCCAGGACGCCCACCAGCCGCCAATCACGCCGGTAACCAACGCCACGGCGGCCAGACGCAGCCAGGCGTCGGCGCTGACCTGCGGCCAGGGCTGGCTGAATGCCCACGCGGCCAGCGCCAAGGCAAACGGCAGCACCGCCGCGCCGAGCATGGCGCTCCAGACGCTGGCGCTGAGCGCGCCGGCGCGCAGCAGGCGGGCGTTCATCAGGCCAAACCAGGTCCAGAAAGCCAGCGCCATCAGCGCCAGGCCCACGCCCAGGGCAAAATCACCCAGGCCATTGGCCGGCAGCCGCGCCAGCGCGTCGGCGTTCACCGCCAACAGGCCGGCGCCAATCAGCGCCAGCGAGGGCCACAGCCGCGCCCAGCGCAGCTCGCCGCCGCGCAGATTGGCCGCCAGCGCCAGGGTGACCGGCAGCATGCCAACAATCAGCGTGGGCAGCGGCACGCCGATCAGGCGGATGCCGCCCACCAGGCACAGGTAATACAGCAAATTGCCGCTGACGCTGCCCAGCACCGCCTGCCGCCACAGCGGATGGCGCAGTGGCGGCGGTCGCCAGCGCAGGCACAGCGCGGCAGAAAAACCGCCAAACACGATAAAGCGCGCGGCGCTGAGTTGGGCGGGGGTGAATTCCGGGGCAAACAGCGGGGCGGCAAAGCCCAGGCCCCACACCAGGCAGGCGGTGACGGCAAACAGGATTCCGGCAAACATGAGGGTGCTCAAAAACACGGCGCACCGCCGGGCCGCTGGCCAGTGGGCGGTGCGTCAGGCTGCGCGTGGGGGGACGCGCGCCGGGTGAATATCGGGGCTGGAACGCTGCGCCGCCGCGCCGCCGCGCAGCGGTTTGTCAGTTGCGCTTATGGCGACGGCAAGGCCGCCAGTTGGCGGGCAAAATCGGCAGGTGGGGTAAAGCCTACCACGCGATGCAGCTCGCGGCCATCTGGCGTCAGCACGATGATGCCGGGCGGGCCAAACAGGCCAAAGCGCTTGAGCAGGGCCTGGTGTTCCGGCCGGTTGGCGGTGACGTCGGCCTGCAAGCGCACAAAGCGCTGCAACTGGGCGCTGACGGCCGGGTCGGGGAAAGTTTCGGCTTCCATTTCCTTGCAGGCCACGCACCAGTCGGCGTAGAAATCCAGCAACACCAGCTGCTGGCTGGCGGCCAGCCGGGCGTCCAGCTCGGCGCTGTCGGCAATGCGGCTGAACGGCGGAAACTCGGCATGCGCCGCGCCGCTTAACCCGGCCCATGGCCGCAGCGGCTGGGTGGCGCCGGTGGCGGCGCCGCCCAGCCAGGCCAGGCCCAGCGCGGCGGCGGCCAGCGCCAGCCCGCGCGCCGGCGCGCCGCCCAGCCGCCACAGCGCCAGCGCGCTGCCCAGGGCAATCGCCGCCCACAACACCAGCGGCAGCCAGCCGGGCAAAAAGGGCGCGGCCAGATACACCGCCAGCGCCAGCATCACCACGCCAAACACTGCCTTGACCCGGTTCATCCACGCCCCGGCGCGCGGCAGCACCGCGCCGCCCAGCGCGCCCACCACCAGCAGCGGCGCGCCCAGGCCCATGGCCAGCGCATACAGCGCTGCGCCGCCCAGCCAGGCGTCGCCGCTGGCGCCGATATAGCCCAGCGCCACCGCCAGCGGCGGCGCCACGCACGGGCCGATAATCAGCGCCGACAACGCACCCATGGCGAACACCGACGCCAGCCGGCCGCCGCCCAGCCGCCCGGAGGCGTCGTTCAGGCGCGATTGCCAGGCCGACGGCAGCTGGATGGCGATCACGTCAAACATCGCCAGGGCAAACACCACCATCAGCGCGGCGGCGGACAAAATCACCACCGGCTGTTGCAGCCACACGGTCAGCAGGCTGCCAGTCAGCCCGGCGGCCACGCCCACCAGCACATAGCTGAACGCCAGCCCCTGCACATAGGCAAACGCCAGCGTCAGCCCGCGCATGCGGGTGAGCCGCGCGCCCTGGCCGGCGACAATCGCCGAGATAATCGGCAGCATTGGATACATGCAGGCGGTCAGCGCCATGCCCAGCCCGGCGACAAAAAAAGAAGCCAGCAGGGCTGGCAGGCTCAGGCGATCCAGGGCCGTGTCTTGCCCGGCGGGCGGCGGGCCGCCTTGCAGCCAGCTGCTGGCCGGGCGGCTGTCCGGCGTCAGCGTGCGCTGCTCGGGCGGGTAGCAAATGCCGGCGTCGGCGCAGCCTTGCAGGCTCAGTTGCAAACGGCCTTGATCCGGCCACGGTCCGACCAGCGGCACGTCCACACTGAACACGCCCCGGTAGATTTCGGTTTCGCCAAAATACGGGTCGTGCTTGCGCTTGCCCAGCGGCCAGGCCGGCGGCGCAGTCAGCCCGGCCGGCGCGCTGGCCAGCGCCAGCTTGTTGCGGTACAGGTAGTAGCCGTCGGCAATGCGGATATTCAGTCGCAAGGCCGGGCCGACGCGCTGCGCCTCCACCTGAAACGCCTGTTCGGGCGGCAACAGGTCTTTGGGGTCGAGCGCCAGGGCCGGCGTCGCCGCCAGCGCCAGGCAGGCGGCGAGCAGCGCCAGCCAGCCGCGCCATACAGAAAAAAACACGGACATCACACGGTTTTCCGTTCACAGGGGCTTGAAATGACCTCACCCGCCACCCAACTCAGATAGGATGGCAAACCATCGGCGATCGGCCAGCTGAGAATCTCCGGCACATCATACGGATGCAGTTGCGCCAGCCGCGCCATCAAGGCCGGCGCCGCCGAGGCGGTGGTCTTGCATAGCAACGGGGTTTCCCGCGCCTCTTCCAGCTGGCCTTGCCAGTGGTAGACAGACTGCACCTCGGGCAACAGGTTCACACAGGCGGCCAGCCGTTCGCCGACCACCGCGCGCGCCAGGTCGGCGGCGCAGGCCGTGGGCGCGTTGCACAAGAGCAGGACGATTTTTTCAGACATTTGGTTTTCAAGAGGCTTTCATGCGCAGGTTTGCTTGGATTGTACTGGCATTTCCCGTCATCGAACTGATCGGGCTGGTGTTGCTGGCCGGCCGCATTGGCGGTCTGGCCACCTTGCTGTGGCTGGTGGCCAGCGCGCTGGTGGGCATGTGGATTTTGCGCAACCAGCGCCTGGGCCTGCTGCTGACCGCCTGGGGCGCGCTGAACCAGGGCGGGCAGATGTCGCTGTATCAAATGCTGTGGCCGCTGCGCTTTTTGCTGGCCGGGGTGTTGTTGATCTTCCCTGGCGTCATCAGCGACATCATCGCCTTGATTCTGCTGTTGCCGCTGCGCGGCCCGCAACTGGGCGCTGGCCAGAGTGCGCCGGGCGAAGGCCCGCGCGCGGCGAATGATTCGGTGATTGAGGGCGAATTCAGCCGGGTGGATGATCCAAAAAAACGCCTGCCGGGGCAGGATTGAGCCCAGGTGTTGGGTTGTCATTCATGTGGGGCAAAGCTGCTCAGCATGCGACGCAATGAGCGTCGATCCAGCCCCAGAAGGTCTGCCGCCTGCGAAATCGATCCGGCGTATTCTACTATCCGGTTGATGTATTCCCAGCACAACCGGTTGAAATGACTGGCTTGCCCGGGTTGTGGGTGCACCGGCGGTGGCAGGGAGGGTTTGAGGCTGGACAGGATGTGTTCGGCCGAGCTGCCCCGTGGCAGATAACCATGGATGCCAATGCGGTGACAAGCGACCATGGTGGCGATTGAACTGTGCCCAGTGACCACTACGATATGCACTTCGGGAAATTCCTGGCGAATCTTGCTTAAACCCTTCAGATTGGGACCATCGTGCAGGCGTAGCTCACTTACCACCAGTGCCGGCCTGAGCACGCGCACCTGTGCCAGCAGGGATTTGCCGTTGGCGCACAGGTGTGGAACATAGCCCCGGTGGGTAAATTCCCGGGCCAGTATCTCGGCGGGGTGGCGAAATGGGTTGGCGATGACGACATGGGTGTCGTGTCGAGGGGAAATCAAATGCTCCATGACTATCGTATGAGAGAGGGCTCCCCACTGCACCACAGCCGGCAGCAGGGTTCCGGTGGTGGAAGGGGCGGTGTCTAGCAGGTTTTTTTGCTTGTGGATGCTGTGGTGCCAACGTAGCGCGACACCATGCGGCGAAATGAGCTGCGCTCGATACCGAGGGCCCGGGCTGCCGCTGAAATGGAGCCCGATTCCAGCAAGATGTCTTCAATCAGCATTTTTTTCATGCTGGCCAGTGTCAGTTGTGCGCCAGACGATACCGTGTGGGCATTCAGCCCCAGCGCATGCAGCACCAGGGCAGGTGGTGCGGGTTTGGGCAGATAGTCGTAAGCCCCGGCATGCAGGGCCGCGGAGGCATGGCTGACCTGGGCATGGTTGCTGACGGCAATGATGCGTGCTCCGGGCTGAAGTTGGTGGATCGCTGCTATGGTGTCCTGTGCTGTGTGCCCGTCCAGCACAAAATCGATGATGCAGGCGGTGAAGTTGACGCGCCGGCATGCATTCAGTGCCCCTGTCACATCGTTGACTTTCTCTACCTGTGCGCCCGCGGCCAGCAGGCTGTCGCGCATGCGTGCCCCCCAGGGGCTTTTATCCAGTAACAGCACCCGGCAGGGCGGGGAGACCATATGGGTGGGGGTGTTCATCGCTGACTGTCCTTCTGGTGCTTGGCTTCATGACTGGGTAAGCAAGCAGACATGGCGCTGCTCGCCCGGCTGGGTAGCGGGCGTCGGGCGATCTCCTGTCTTGTGGTGTTTATTGATTGGATTGCCTGAGGATTTGCCCTGGATAGCGCTGCCCGGCAATCGCCTGCGGGGCAAACAGGGTATCCAGTTGGGCAAACAGGCCAGCGTCAATGTTGAGCGTGGCTGCGGCCTGGTTTTCCAGCAGGTATTGCGAAGTACGGCTACCTGGGATCACATGCAGATGGGGCGCTTTGTGCAGCAGCCAGGCCAGGGCCAGTTGTGCCGATGTGATGCCCAGGGGGGTGCTCAGTTCGGTTAACTGCCGTACCAACGCCAGGTTGTGCTCAAGGTTTTCTGGCTGAAAGCGGGGCAGGCGGGTGCGCAAGTCTTGCGCTGGGTCTGCCTGGCTCATGAATTTGTCATCGATTCTGGCCGTCAGGAAACCGCGCCCTAATGGGCTGAATGCCACCACGGCAATGCCCATGCTGGCGCAGGCCGGCAGGATGTCGTGTTCGATGTCGCGGCTCCAGAGCGAATATTCACTTTGCAGGGCATCCACTTTTACCATGGCATGGGCGGTGCGCAGGGTATCCAGCGACACTTCGCACAGGCCAATGGCGCCAATCTTGCCTTCTTCCTTCAGGCGCGACAGGGCGCCCAGCGTTTCTTCCAGCGGGCAGTCGGGGTCACGTCGATGCAGGTAATACAGGTCGATATGTTCCACCCCCAGGCGACGCAATGAGGCATGGCAGCATTCACGCACATAGTCACTGCGGCCATTGGCGGTGATGTGATACTTGTTGGCCGGATCCCGCACAATGCCAAACTTGGATGCCAGTACCATGTTGTCCCGGGCAGATGGGCCATGTTGTGCCAAAAACTTGCCCAGCAAGGTTTCATTATGCCCTTGGCCATACATGTCGGCCGTATCATAATGCCTATAACCGATTTCATATGACATGGCCAGCGCCCGTAATGACACGTCGTCATCCGATGCGCCATAAAACTCGCTCATTCCCATGCAGCCCAAACCAATTCTTGGTGGCTGTTTACGCCCAAGCCGGGCAGTCAAATCATTCATTTCTATTTTTCCATGGTATGCATCGCTGCGCGATTGTCTTGTGTTAAGCGGCCGGCATCACGGGGTTAAGTATTTTTACGTAGCGTGTCTGACAATTCTATTGTCATCAATATACGTTGGACATGCTACAACAACCCTCCGGGGATGATAAGCCAGTGGGACATTATGCCCCACCTGTATCCATATAAACTTTTGCCAGTGCTCTATTGAATACCCGGGTGTGATCCTGCCGTAGGGACATATTGCCTCCGGGCAAATCGCCTCATGGGCCATCTTGTGTTCGGACTTTAATATGGGCATTCATATTTTCTGTGCGAAAGGATGCTTGGCCATGTTTTTGCCTGGGTATTGCCCGTTAATCGGCGTTGAGAAATGAAGGTGAACAAATTGATTCATCGTCAACTTGGCTATATGGAAGCCAGAATGCATTTGATGCAATCCATGTTTCATGGCTCAACGCAAGGTGCGTTGGCCGTGCGCTTGGAAGGTGAATTGAATATTCAACACCTGCACCAGGCATTACAACGTGCGGTATATGACTTTCCAATCATGCGCACCGTGATTGCCGAATGTGACGGGCAGCCTTGTTTTGTGGATGGGGCGTCTGGTGCCTTGCCGGTCACGGTGGTGGCGCGTGAGCAGGATGATGACTGGCGCAAGGTGCTGGCCCGGTTGAACGATCAGCCGCTGGATGCGGCACGCCAGCTGTGGCGCCTGGTGGTACTTACCCCTACCCAGGTCACACCGGGCCAGCCGCCATGCCACGATCTCTTGCTGTGCTTGCACCATGCCCTGATGGATGGAACGGCGGCGGATACTTTTTTGCATCGTGTACTGACCTACTGCACGCATCCGGCGTGCCCACCTCAGGATGCCCGGCCGCGCAGCGTGCCACCAGCGGCCGAAACCGTACTGCCTACCAAGATGCAGATGACTTGGTCCGAGTTTGTGGGCTGGCAGCGTGAGCAGCAGGCCCAGCTGCCAGTGCTGCCGCCCTTGCCACACCTTGCCACCATGCCCTTGCAGGCCAGACGCACGGCGCTGGCGACCATGCATGTAGATGCCGGGCAATTGGCCAGACTGATGGACTGGGCAGCCAGGCAGGACGTCACATTGAATTCTGTGTTGTCTGCCGCGCTGTTGCTGGCCGTGGATGCGCACACTCCGGGGCGTGAGCAATGGGCCTTGTACACCACGTTTTCCTTGCGGCGGCTGTGTGCCGCACAGATCGATGAGCACGATGTGGGCTGTTGTATGACGGTCCTGCCTACTGTGCACCGGGTATCTGGGCAGGAGGTGGGCAGTCTGGCGCGTGAGCATCAGCATGCGCTGGCCCGGGCGGTCATGCGTCAGACCCGTGTGCCGGTTTCGGTGGATGTTGCGCAGTTGCGTGAGGCGCTGATGCCGCTGCGCCATCTGACACATTTTGTCAGTGACCTTGGCTTGACTTTTGGCGAATCCCGCTTGCAATCGGCATATGGTGATTTGCGCATCCGTCATTTTTATCCCAGTGTGAATCGCTCGCTGGGTAATTTGGCGCTGGCCGTGCATGGCGTGCGTCTGAATGAATCCTTGTTTCTGACTTTCAATCATACCGTCCCGCTGCAAAGTGCAGATTGGGTGGATCGAGTCATGTCCCGTTTTATGGATATCGTGTCGTCTTGTCCGGCGACTGGTGGGTGATGGGCATGAGTTTATTGGTACGCAACTTTATCTGGATGACACTCCATGACTGATACTGTAATGGCAGCAGATGCTGCGCCCATTCAAGCAGGGCACGCTGAAACCACGCTTAAATTTGCCGAGGTATTACTGAAGGAAATTCGGCGTCGTGGAATCAAACGTGTGTTTGGGGTGCCTGGGCGAGAAAATGCCGGGATTCTGTTCAATGAAGTCGAAGACCTGGAGTATGTGACCACCCGGGTTGAATTCACTGCCGGGATTGCTGCCGATTTTACTGGCCGACTCACCCGCAAGCCACAAGTGTGCTTTTCCACCATGGGGCCGGGTGCCACCAACATGACCACGGCCATGGCCTCGGCGATGTTGAACCATTCACCGCTGATTCTGATCTCGGCCCAGCTGGAAAGTGACGACAATTATTACAACCTGACCCACCAGTGTGTGGATCAAGCTGCAGTCATGGCACCGTTGTGCAAATGGTCGTATGAGCTGAAAAGCCCGCAGGATTTACCTTGGGCTATTGATCGCGCCTTTCGTCTTGCCGTGACCGAGCCGGTCGGGCCGGTGCATCTGGCGATTCCCACTGATTTTTTCAAACAACCCATTCGCGTCAGTCACGATTTGTCACGTGAATTGCCGCAACGGATTCTGTGCGAAGAAGGCCCGCCAGATGAACAGACGCTGGCGCAAATCCACCATATGCTCAAGCAGGCTCGCCAACCGGTGTGCCTGATTGGCGAAGGCACGGTACGCATTGGCGCAGAAAAAGCCGTGCTGGATTTTTGCCGGGCCTGGAATATTCCGTTTGTCACTGCCGCCAACGCCAAAGGGATTGCGCCATTTGCCGATCCACTGAATTACGGTGCGGCCAGTCCATACATGGAAGGCATCATGGGCTATCACGCACTGGCCGACATGTATACCCCGGTGGATTTGCTGCTGTGTGTCGGCTATCAGTATGTGGATGATCTGCTGCCAAAAATGTGGGCATACGGTGAGCCCAAGCAGGTTGTGGCCATCAGCAGTCACGCCATCACGGAAATTCACGCCAAGTTTTCTCCTGATGTCAGTGCAGTGGGCAATCTGCCGTTGATTCTCTATGACTTGACCGAGCGCGGGGTGGATCGCAAGCCATCGCGGCCGATGGACACGCTCAAGTCCGTATACCGCTCAATCATTGACGGGCAGCGCACCGTCAATGGCCGTCTGACTCCCATCCAGGTGCTGGATACGGTTAATCGGAATCTGGGGGACGGCATTTTGTGTACCGATATCGGCTATTACCGTCACCACGCGATCTTGTTCAGTGATCCTCCCGCATCCGGGCGCTTTTTTACCGATGCAGGGCTGTCCAGCTTTGGTTCTGGCTTGCCCAGCGCCATTGCTGCGCAAATTGCCTGCCCCGACCGACAAACCTTTCTGGTGTGCGGCGATGGCGGCTTTCATTCAGGCAGTGGCGATCTGGAGACGCTTGTACGCTATCAACTGCCGGCCATTGTGATTGTCATGAACAATGGGGCTTTTGAGCTGATCGAGCTGTACCAGAAGCGTAATAACAAAACCCATAACCCCAAAGTGGTCCGGCTGGGCTCGGTGGACTTCGTCAAGCTGGCCCAGGCCAATGGTTGTCGTGGGGTGCGTGCTGACAGCATGGAGGCGTTGGAAGCCGCCATCCGTTCGCATGACCGGCGTCAGCCGCTGGTGATCGAAGTGCCGATGGAATACCGCGATCGGGATTCATTCCGTGAGTCATTCTGATTGACCGGCTGCATGGGGAAAGCTTGCATGAGCACATTGATTGCACATTTTGACGCCATGGCCTTGCGCCATGGCGACAAGCCGGCGCTGATCCAGGAGCATCGCCAGATCAGTTACGGCCAATTGCGTGAAGCCAGTGAACGTCTGGCCCAGGCGCTCAGCGAGGCGGGCCTGCGCGCAGGTGCGCATATTGCGCTGGATGGCGTCAACGAAATCGAGTTTGTCATTGCCTATCTGGCCATTGCCCGCATGGGGGCATGCCTGGCTCCGATCGACAGCCGCTTGTCTTTGCCGGAAGTAGATGTGTTGCTGGCTGATTTTCAGCCTGGTGCCTGTCTGTTGCTGGATGAGGGTTCGCCATTATCCCAAGCCATGCAGGCGCGATCCGACTGGCAGGTGCTGTCCTTGTCCGGGCCAGATGAGCCGGCGGTGACGCTCTGGCTGGACCCACTGCGCTGCCATGCCACACCGGCACAAGCCGGCGATCTGGTGGTGCAGTATTCCTCCGGTTCCACTGGCAAACCCAAAGGCATCATCCTGAGCCGGGACAATATTTTCCACAAGGTCAACAACTGGAACATCACGCTGGATATCAGCGACAAGGATGTTTTTTTGTGCACGCTGACACTGAGCCATTGCTACGGCATGTATGTGCACACCCTGGCCGGCTTGCTGGCGGGGGCGGTGGTGCATCTGCCCCGCCTGGCCGGGCTGACCCCCGGTCGCATCCTGCGCATGCTGGCTGACTGGCAGGTGACCGTGTTTGGCTCTTTACCCTATATGTATCAGCTCTGGCTGGCCGTGCCGGCAGAGCGGGTGCGGCTGGACAGTGTGCGCTATCTGATCAGTGGCAGCGCCCCGCTGCCCGAGGTGACCGCCCGCGCCTTTCATGACACCTTCGGGCGTAATCTCAATCAGGTGTATGGCCTGACGGAAATCGGCCTGATTACCTTCAACAAGCACGGCAACAACCCGATGTCGCTGGGCTGGCCCACGGCCAATATGGTCTGCCGGGTGGTGGATGAATCGGGCCAGGAATGTGCCGTGGATCAGCCGGGCGAGTTGCTGGTGCGTTGCGCTTCCATGGCACGTGGCTATCTGGACAACCCCGAAGAGGCGCGGGAGATGTTTCGTGATGGCTGGTTGCACACCAAGGATGTGGTGCGCCGTGCCGCCGATGGCAGCTTTGTGATGTGCGGGCGGCTGTCCCAATTCATCAACGTGGGTGGCAACAAGGTGTCGCCTGCGGAGGTGGAAAACACCCTGCTGGCCCATCCTGCCATCAAGGAGGCGGCGGTAGTGGGGCAGCGTGGTGCCGCGGGTGAGGATGTGGTGGCGTTTATCGTGCGCCAGCCTGGCCAGCCGCATCTGGAGCCGCGCGATGTCTTTCAGTATTGCGCTGAGGCGTTGTCCGGCTACAAGCGCCCCCGGGTGGTGCACATCATCGATGCCTTGCCCAAGAGCCCCTTGGGCAAGGTACTCAAGGCCCAGTTGTTTACCTGCCTGGGCTGAGCCATATCCCTCTGCCACGAGACCCTCACATGAATGTTTTGAATTCCGCCGAAATTTATGCCCGGCTATTGCCTTTGCTGCACCAATCGACATCGCGCCCGCTGGATGCCCCAGTCTCTCCGGACGACCGGCTTGAACAGGATCTGGGCCTGGATTCGATCGGATTTCTCACCCTGGGCCTGTATCTGGAAGAAGCCTTTGGACTGGATATCGGGGCCGATGTCGAGGCATATGGCCAGGTGATCACGGTAGCCGACATGGTGGACTTTGTGGCGCAACGCATTTGAACGCATGGCTGGCTGCCCCGGCCAGCCATGGTGGAGATGAGCATGAGCTGTTATCTGATAGTGGGCGATGCCTACGATACATTTTCCCGGCATGAGGGTGTGCTGGGCATTTCCCAGGCTTTGCGACTGTTTGCCGAGGTGCCGCCCGAGATGCCAGGGCGGGTGATCATCGGGCAGGGTATTGCCGAATCGGCGCGGGCGCAGTTGCTGGCATTGTTGCCGCCGGAGGTGGTGTTGGATGGGCTGGCCACCCAAGGTGACCCGGCTCCGCTGTGGTTGACCCACAAAACCCGGCGGGCCCATGTGCTGATTGCCGAGGCGGGAGCACCGGGCGAATTGAGCTATGACTACCACCTTATTCTGGATGATGCGGACGACCGTCTGTGTGATCACGTCACGGGTCAGCATGTCAGCGCCATGCTGCTGATGGAGGCCGGCCGCCAGGCGGTGATTGCATCCATCGAGCGACAATATCCCGCCGTGGCTGGCAAATGGGGCATCGTGCTGGACAAACTCACCGCCAGCTTTGCCAGTTATGCCTTTCCGGTGCCTACTCACCTGCGGGTGATCATTCAACCCTGGGGTGAGGCCAGCAACAAGCATGTGCAGGCTGCCTTGAGGGTGGTTTTCCAGCAGGCCGATGTCGAAGTATGCCGCATGCAGTTTGATGTGCAACTGTACAAGCAGGCTGCGCTGGAAAGCATTGAAAAGCGCAAGGCCAGGGCTTTGGTTGACACCCTGTTGGCCTCCCATCCCGACAACGCTGCCCTGGTGTAATGTCATGAATGATCCTCGTCCTGTTTCCCTGGCGTCTGCCGAGCCAGTGCTGATTGTCGGGGCTGGCCCCACCGGGCTGACCCTGGCTTGCGCGCTGGCCCGCCATGGTGTGCCTCATGTCCTGATTGACCGCAAGGCCCATGCCTCGCATGAAAGCAAGGGCCTGGCGGTGAATATTGCCTGTCAGTTTCTGTTTACCCTGCTGGGCACCCCGATGCAGCCCGGCCCCCATGGCTGCCGGCTGGAGCGTCTGAATCTGCTCTGGCAGGGCCGCGCATTCAGTGCCATTGATTTTCGCCATCTGGATTTTCCGATCCGTTCGCTGATTTCCCAGCCCCAGCCGGATACCGAGCAACAGCTGGAGGCCGCCCTGACCATGCTGGGGGGCGGTCAGCCACGCTGGCAAACCGAGCTGGTGGGCCTGGCATCTTCCGACAATGGGGTATGGGCCAGTTTGCGCGGCATGGATGGCGAGACCCGGCGCGAGCATTTTTCCTGTGTGGTGGGCTGTGATGGCAAGCACAGCCTGGTGCGCGAGCATCTTGGTGCCACCATGGATGGGCATGGTTATCCCATGCATTTCGTACTCGGCGATTTTGAACTGGACTGGCCGGGTGAGCCGGGGCAGGTGTATTACCATGTGCATCCGCAGGATTTTTTCATCCTGATCCCCTTGCATGGGCGATGCTGGCGTGTGGTAGTCAAATACGACGGTGATGTGCCTGCGGAGCAGCCCTTGGTGGATGCCATGGTACGTGAACCGGTGACCCGGTTGCTGGGTCGTGACATCTTCCGTAGTGCGTCCAGTTGGCTGTCCCGTGCCCCATTTTACGGGCGGGTGGCCGGGTATTTGCGGCAAGGGCGCTGCTTTATTGCTGGCGATGCTGCGCATCTGGTCAGCCCGATTGGCGGTACGGGCATGAACGCCGGCATGCAGGATGCATTCAATCTGGCCTGGAAATTGTCACTGTGCCTGCGTGGCCAGGCCCTGGCCGCTTTGCTGGACAGCTATGAGCCGGAACGTCTGGAAGCTGTGCGGGCCAATGGGGATGCCACGGATCTTGCCACCCGGCTGATTGCCCGCCTGAATACCGATCTGACACCACTGGCCCCGCTGTTGCCCAAGATGGGTAACCGCGCTGTCTGGCGCACACAACTGCCACGCCAGTATTCCGGGCTGGCACAACACTACTCGCAAGGCATGCTCGTGCCGAAGCAAAATCCTCTGGCCGGCGGCTTTGCCTTGCCGATGCTGGATGTGGTGGCCTGGCTGGCGAGCCATGGACAGCACCCGCCATCGGATGCCTTGTGGCTGATGGTCGGAGCCGGTGCGGATGCGGATCTGCCCGGGCTGAGTACGCTGGCACAACGCTATCCCACGCAATTGCGGGTGGTGTATCTGGGGTCGCCAGCGGCCATGCCTGTCGCAAGCGGTGTCTTTGCCGCTCCCTGGCCGGCATCGGTACCTGTGCCAGTGCCATTCGGGCAGTTGCAACTGTGGCGCCCGGACGGGGTGATTGCTTTTGCCGGCGAGCATCGACAACTGGACGCGCTGAGCGACTGGCTGGCCGACTGGCTGGTGCCGGCGCAAGCGCCGGTGGGGGCTGGGTAAGCCGACGTCACACCGTCCATACGATCTTCCTGATGTTTGGTGCTGTCTGCGACAGCAGACAGCACAAAGCCGTATGACACGGCCGCGCAGCAACGCAGGAAGGTTTTGTGAGCGGCTTTCACGACTTCCGGACAGCGCGCCGGGGTGATCGTGCCTGCCGGATATCGCCTCTGGCACTATCTGGCGCTGTTTTGTGCAAGGAGGGTGCATGCGCACATCCATGTTGTCGCTGTCCTGTGGCCAGATTGAAATTCTGGAATCCATGGGCACCGGGCCCGCCGTCTTGCTGTGCCATGGCAACTCTGCGGCGGCAGAGGTGTTTTCTGACTGGCTGGCCGGGCCGCTGGGGGCCCGGTATCGGCTGATTGCCATGAGTTTTCCCGGCCATGGTGCCTCAACGCCGGCGGCTGACCCGGCGCAGGATTACACCATTGCCCGGCTGGGCGAGGTTGCCGTGGAAGTGGTCGCCGCACTTGGGCTGCATCACTATGCACTGCTGGGGCAAAGCCTGGGTGGCCATGCCTTGCTGGAAACATTGGATTGCTTTGCCGGTGCCTGCGGCCTGGTGTTGTTATCGGCCCCGCCATTATCACTTGATACTCTGAGCGAGGCGTTTTTACCCGATCCCTCCGGTGGGCTGCTGTTTACCGGAGCCTTGACATCAGACGAAGCCCGCCAGCTGGCCGGATGTTTTGTGGCCGACCCCGCAGCCGGGACATGGCAAAGTTTGCTCCCGCTGATTTTGCGCACCGACCCTGCCTTTCGTCCCGCCTTACTCGCCAGTCTCCAGCAGGGCGCCATGCGTGATGAGCGTAGCTGTCTGGCCCGGGCGCCATGGCCTGTGGCGGGGCTGTGTGGCAGTGCCGACCGCTTTTTGCGACAGGGCGCCGCATCCGCAGTGCCGGCCGACATATGGTGGCGTGGTGGGCCGGTGCAACTGGCTGGCGCAGGCCATGCCTTGCAGCTGGATGCCCCGGCCGCCAGTGCCGATCTGGTGGCGGCCTATCTGGCCGAGCGTTTTGCTCCGGGAGCATGAGCATGCCGCGTTATGCCTTTTTTGATCTGGATGGCACCTTGATTCGCGACACCAGCCTGCTGTCTTTTCAGGCCTGGCGGATGGCCAGCGTCAGTGAGCGTGATCAATGGGCGGCCACCATGCAGCAACTGGCGCAATGGCGTGCTTCAGGGGTATCCAGGGCTCACCAGAATGCCTGGTTTTATCAGCGGCATTTTGCTGGCTTGCCGCTGGCCCTGGCCCGCGAGCAGGCCGAACAATGGTTGCTCTGCCGTATGGCGCAACCCGGGTTTTTTCATGCCGGCACGCTGGCCGCCTGGCAGGCTCTGCGTCAGCAGGGCGTCAGCGGCGTTATGGTGACCGGGTCATTTCGTGAAGTGGCGCAGGCCGTGGGCGCCAGGATTGGCATACACACCTGCTTGTGTGCCCCTTTGCGGGTGAGTGAGGGGTGTTATACCGGTGAGCTGGATGGCCTGCCCATGATTGGCGAGGGCAAAGCCCAGGCAGTGCGCAAATTCTTGCAGACGCACCAGGCCGATCCTGCCGGGTGCAGTGGTTTTGGCGATGATATTTCCGATGTGCCTTATCTATCCTTGTTGGGTCAGCCCCATGCCGTGGCCGGCACATGTGCAGCCCTGCTGCAGCATGCGCGCCAGCAGGGCTGGCCGGTTCTGTAAGTATTGCCACGGCCGCCGCGATGTAGCGCGGTGTGAGCATGGCTCAGGGGCTTGGTATTCCATCTCCGATGGGCGTCATCGACAGGATGGATTGCCCGGGCTCCAGCAAATAAACCGCCGCCACTTTCCAGTCGTGTTCTGTCCGGCGCAGCACATACACATTGTGCAAGGTTTTGATCAACTGCCCTGCCGCATCGCGTAGCCACCAGCGCACCACACAGTCAGCCAGCCCTTCCCCCAGCGCTCGGACTTGATCCAGCTGCCAGTGCGCTGTACGCAAGCCGGCCAGACGCAACTGATCAATGGCTGCGGTGAATGCCGTGGTTAGGGCTTCCGCATCGACGCATACCCTGGCGTCCTGACTATCCAGTGCCAGTGTGGGCGCTTGCCAGAACGCCGCAACGGCGGTGGCGTCAAGGTGTTCGAAAGCTGCCTGATATGCCGTCAGCCAGCGATGGATATCCTGGTGCAGGTGCAAGGGAGTGGGTGAAGTCATGGCAAGCCACACGCGTCAAAAATACCAGCATCGCCGGTCTGGCCGGATGACGCCATGAGGCCAGATGTCCCGCTGCCAGGGGGATATTTTGTCTCATGGTGTCCGTCTGTCTGTCCGCCTACCATGCCTGTCCTGGCGTGATTGAGCAGAAAGAGAAGTGAGCATGAGCGTTGTCGAACCCCGGGTAATCACCGTGCCCTATGAAGAAGGGGCATATTGGCGCAAAGGTGCCAAGGAGGGCCCGGAAGCCATTTTGCGTGAGGCCGCCAAGATCCGGCCGTTTTCTCTCGCCAGCGGGCGCCGTAACCCCTATGTGCTGGCTGACGTGATGGGCAACAGCCCGCGCATCGAGCCATACGCCAAATTGCGCTCGCTGGATGCCATCGAAGCACATGTTCGCCATATACTGGAACAGGGGCATGCACCAGTGATCCTGGGGGGGGATCATTCCATTTCCTTGCCCGTCATTCGGGCCATGGCAGCCAGATATGGTGCCCGACAATTCGGAGTAATCCATTTTGATGCGCACTCGGACACCTTCGATGAAGTGGATGGTTTTGCCTATCACCATGGCGCGGTATTCCGCAATATCGTTGAAGAGGGCCTGGTGGCACCTGAGGCGATTTTTCAGTTTGGATTGCGCGGCTTTGTGCGGGATGATGGCCTGACATTTGCCGACCAGCATGGCATCCGTTATGTCCTGATGGATGACTTTCGTCGCCAGGGCTGCCAGTTGGCCCAGTATTGCCCGCCAGACATGCCGTACTTTGTTTCCATTGACATTGATGCGGTGGATCCCGCGTTCGCACCGGGCACCGGCACCCCGGTGCCGGGCGGTTTCACTAGCGCGGAAATGCTGGGCCTGGTGCGGCAATTGTCCGCTTTTCAGCTGATCGGCCTGGATCTGGTGGAGGTGGCGCCAGTTTATGACGTTGCCAATATTACTGTGCTGCTGGCGGCCCATCTGCTGTGCGAAAGCCTTACCCATCTGCATTTTGTCCAATTGGCCACAGAACAGGTGGTGGCATGATGCAGGGGTTTGTGCTGACTCATCAGGCGGGCCTTGATCTGGCCACGCGCCCAGTGCGCCTCAGTGCGTCCGGCATGCGCGACATCCGCCGGCAGGCTACCCGGCATGGCCAACTGGAAAGCATCACCGTGGCGGCCATGGCCGCGACCACGTCTGCCAATGTCTGGTTGTGTGGCCAGATCACCAATGAGCACGCCATCCGTCGTTTGTTGGCCGAGCGGGGCCATGTGGATGATGGCCGGTCTGGCTGGTTGCATCACCTGTACCGGGAATACGGCTATCACGGGTTTGCCTTGCTGGAAGGACTGTTTGCCGGCGCCTTGCTAGATGATGGCGCGCTGGTGCTGTTTGCCAGCAAGACCCCCGGCCCGACGCTGTACTACAGCATTGATGCGGTCAGCCGCACGGTGTGGGCCAGTACCGAGCTCAAGGCGCTGCCGTTGGCCCGGCGTACCCTTCTGCCCTTGACCGACATTCTGGCACGTGATGCCAGCTGTCAACGTCACGCCACCTGCCTGGCCGATGTGTGGCGGGTAAGCGCCGGATATTGTGTACAGATTGATCTGGCCGATGTGCCTTCGGCAAGCGAACAGCCTTATTACTCGGTGCTGCGTACAGTGAATATCCTGGATGAAGCCACGGCAGCCTCCCGGATTTATGCCACCCTGAGCCAGGTGATCCAGCGTTTGCCCGGCCAGCATGCCCATTGCCTGGTTTCGGGTGGGCTGGATTCCAGCATTGTGGCCAGTCTGGCCCAGGCGCACTTTACCCGGCTTGATCTATTTACCCTGGGCAGTACTGCCCGCAATGAATTCGACAAGGCCGATGCCCTGGGCCGTGCGCTGGGTTTGCCGGTCACCCGGCTGTTGATCGACGAAAGCCAGTTCCTGCATTCCTTGCCGGAAGTGATTGCCCTGGTTGAACATGGCTTCAGTACATTCATCGAATATCTGATCCCGGTGCATCTGGCACACAAGCAAATCAGCAGCCGCGCAGATATCATGCTTTCCGGATATGGCTCGGATGTGCTGTTTGCCGGATTTGCCAAGGCCGGCCACGATACCCGTACCGTAGCAGAACTGGTGTCTTCCGAATATGCCAGCACCGCCTGGTCCAACGAGGCTTCGCAATGTCTGGGCGCAGCCATGGGCATGGAGATTGGCTACCCGTTCTTTGATAGCGAGGTGGTGGATCTGGCCTTTGCCATTGATCCGTATCTGAAACACAAGAATGGGGTAGAAAAATACATTTTACGCCAGGCGTTCCACGGTAAAATAAATGCTGAAGTCCTATGGCGTCCCAAGGTCGGCATTCATGAAGGCACTGGTTGTGAAGATTATTTCACCGGCCAGCTGAGTGAACGTGGCGCCGATCGCACACGTCTGCTCAAGGATGCGCTATGCCACGCCGTGCTGCGGGAAATTCTCGAACAGGATCGTGAGCCTGCCGACATCGACATGGTGGCGCTACGTCAGGCCGTGCTGGCCGGCGTGATGCCGCGCTGATCCCCCTGTTGCCTGATCACACATGAAGAAGCACACATGACCGAACATGCCCTGCCCCAACCCAAAGGTTTTCTGACTGCCGTATCCAATATCGGCATCAAGGATGAGACCGAGGATTTTGTCTGCATATATTCCGAGGCGCCTTGCGTTTCGGCCGGCGTCTTTACCCAGAGCCGTTTTGCCGGCCCCAGCGTGCTGTTGAGCCGTGAGCACCTGGCACACGGCAACAATCGCGCCATTGTGGCCATTTCCAAGAATGCCAACGTGGCCACGGGTGCCGAGGGTGAACGCGATGCCCGCGATATCGTGGCCGGCATTGCCCAGGCGCTGGCCATCTCGCCCGAGCATGTGCTGATTGCCTCCACGGGGGTGATTGGCCGACGTTATCCGATGGAAAAAATCCGTCCGCATCTGGCCAGCCTGCGCACACATCTGCACGCTGCCGATTTTGCTGCGGCTGCTCGCGGCATCATGACCACCGATCTGGTGCCCAAGCTGGCAGTGGCCAGGGTCGGTGATGCCGTGCTGCTGGGGATCGCCAAGGGGGTGGGCATGATCGAGCCGAACATGGCTACTCTGCTGACCTTCTTCATGACCGATGCCGCGATTGAGCGCGAGCAACTGGATGCCGTGTTCCGGCGAGTGATGGACAAGAGCTTTAACTGCCTGAGTGTCGATACCGATACCTCCACCAGCGATACGGCTCTGATTCTGGCCAATGGCCTGGCCGGGCCTGTCGATCTGGCCGCGTTCGAGGCTGCCCTGCTGGATATCTCCCTGCAACTGGTGAAAAAAATCGCCCGCGATGGCGAGGGCGCCACCAAGATGCTGGAGGTCACGGTCGAGCACGCCCGCGATGATCGTCAGGCCAAACGGGTGGCCAAGGCCATTGTGAATTCGCCGCTGGTCAAGACCGCCGCCCATGGCGCCGATCCCAACTGGGGGCGTGTGGTGATGGCAATTGGCAAGTGCGATGACGAACTGGATATCGACCCGGCCAAGGTCAGCGTGGCGTTTGGCGATATGGAAGTCTACCCCCGCCAGCTGGGCGAGGCGGCCCTGGCCGAACTCAAGACCGTACTGACCCGTGATGAAATTGTCATCCGTGTCAGCCTGGGGCTGGCAGAAGGCCGGGCCACGGTCTGGGGCTGCGATTTGTCTGCCGGTTATGTCAAGATCAACGGTGAATACACCACCTGACCCTGGTTGCCACACTGCCCAGGCACACGCCGCCACGCTGGATTTTCTGACGCGGGCGGCGTTTTTCATGCTGGGGCCGCGGGCGCTTCATGAGCAGGCTCTGGCTCCTGGCAACAGCTATTTGGTCAGAGCTGATCTGTGAAGGGCCACTCACAGAACCCTCCTGCTCTGTCTGCGCTCGTCTGGCCAGGACCGCTGTGTTGGGTTTTGTGAACGGCGCAGGTGATCTATCCGGATTGAATCAGACTATCACTGCGATAAAATTTTTGTCATGGCCTTGCCCGCGCCACCGGGGTAATCTTGACCTTAGCGCCGCTCACCAAACCCTCCTGGCGTCGTTGCACGGCCTTGCCGTACTCCTTGTACTGTCTGCGGCCGCGCACCTAGCCAGGCGCGCTTCGCTGAGTTTTGTGAGCGGCTCTTGACGCTGACGCGGTCAAACCGGGCTACTCGCTGGCCAGCGCGGCGCGAATCGCCGCCGCATCCAGCGGGCACGGCTGGATTTCCACCAGCTTGCGCCGGCTGGTGTCGCCGCTGCGCAGGCTGACCGCCCGGTTGGGCACGCCCAGCCGTTCGGCCAGAAACGCCAGCAAGGCGGCGTTGGCCTTGCCGTCCACCGGCGGCGCGGCCAGGCGGATTTTCAGCGCATCGCCATGCGGCCCGGCCACCGAGGTTTTTTTCGCCCCCGGCTGGATATGCAGCGCCAAGCGCGCAGTCGAGCCGGACAGTGTCAACCAGTCTGTTGTGTTCATTGCACAAGTTTAACCCAATCCAGGAGCTGACCATGGCCAAAGCCAAAACCCCGGCGGTGCAAGCCGTCAATATCGGCATCGGTGAAAAAGAACGCGAAGAAATCGCCCAAGGCCTGTGTCGGCTGCTGGCGGACACCTACACCCTGTATCTGCGCACGCATTATTTTCACTGGAACGTCACCGGCCCGCAGTTTCGCACCCTGCACCTGATGTTCGAGGAGCAATACAACGAGCTGTGGACGGCGGTGGACATGGTGGCCGAGCGCATCCGCACCCTGGGCTACCCGGCGCCGGGCACCTATAGCGAATTCGCCAAACTGACCAGCATCGAAGAAGTGGTGGGCGTGCCGGCTGCCACCGACATGATCAAGCTGCTGGTGGAAGGCCACGAAGCCGTGTGCCGCACCGCGCGCACCCTGCTGGCCCCGGCGGATGCGGCGGCGGATGAATCCACGGCGGATTTGGTGACCCAGCGTTTGCAGGTGCATGAGAAGACTGCGTGGATGTTGCGTAGTTTGTTGGCGTAGGGGGTGGACTGCGCTAGCGCGCAGGGCGGCCGTATTGAGGCAGCAGACGGTGGCGCTTAGCCGGTTTACCCCCCCGTAAAGCGCGCCGAGCATCGCAGGAAGTCAGGGGGCAGTCCGCCACGGCTAAGCGGCGGCGCAGCCGACGCGCCATTCCGTGGCGGCCCTGACTTTCGAGAAGCACAGGGCACCCAGCCCGAAGGGATGGGCGCGCGTCCCGGGTCGCCTTTCTTTTCCCCCTTTTCTTTGGCGAGACAAAGAAAAGGGGTCGGGTGCGGGGCGAAGCCCCGCCCTCAATCAAGCCTCTGCGCGCCAGCGCAGGCGCTGAACGTCCACGCACCAAGCAACCCCCACCCTACCCCGTGTTACACTTGCCAGCATGACCGACTTGGCTGCCCACACCGTCATGACTGCCCGGCTTTCTTCTTTTTCTGCCATACCCCGCACCCTGCTGCTGGCGGCTGGCGCTTCGCTGCTGCTGCACTTGGCCGTGGTGCTTGGCGTGCGCTTTGTGCCGCCCGATCCGCGCGCCTGGCTGGGCGACCGCACGCTGGATGTGGTGCTGGTCAACAGCCGGCACAGCGAGGCGCCGAAAAAAGCCGATGCGCTGGCGCAGGTGAACATGAACGGCGCCGGCAACACCATCGACCCTGGCCTGCGCGCGCGCACGCCGCTGCCGGCCACTTCGGTGCAGCATGAAGCCAGCCGGCCCAGCGTGGCGCAAAGCCCGCGCCCGTCGGTGGCGCCCACGCCGCCCAGCGAAAGCGAAGTGATTTCCGCCGCCAAGAGCCGGCCGGCGCCGCAGCAGGCGATTGCCCGCCACACCCCGCAGCACCCGGACAAGGGGCTGAACCCCACCGACCTGTTGGCCCAGGCGCGCGAGATCGCCCGGCTGGAAGGCGAAATCGCCGAAAAAACCAGCGCGCTGCAATCGCAACCGCGCCGCGCCGATTTTGGCGGACGCACCCGCGAATACCGTTTTGCCCGCTATGTGGAAGACTGGCGGCTGAAAATCGAACGCGTCGGCAACCTGAATTACCCGGAAGAAGCCCGCCGCAACGGGATTTATGGCAGTCTGATCCTCAGCGTGGAGATCAACGCCGACGGCAGCCTGAAAAATATTCGCGTGGATCGCAGCTCTGGCCATGCCGAGCTGGACGACGCCGCCCGGCGCATTGTCAAACTGGCCGCGCCGTATGCGTCTTTCCCTGAGGCGCTAAAGCGCGATTTCGATTATCTGCGCATTGTGCGCACCTGGACTTTTACCCGCGAGAACCAGCTCGCTGCAGAATAAACTTGCCGATTTGGAGACCCGCCCATGTATGAAGTCAACCGCAGCATCGCCATCATCAAACCCAAGCAGCCGTTTTTCGACTGGCTCAACGCCCTGCCCTTCGAGCAGGACGAAGCGCTGACGCTGACCGCGCTGCGCCAGGACTGCAACGCCCTGCTGATTCCGCCGGCAGAAGACTTTGAAGACGCCCGCGACTTTATCCGCACCCGCTGGCGCGGCCTGTTTGAAGCCGAACTGGCCGACTGGTGCGACGATGACACCCTGTGGCCGGAAAAGCTCACCCCCAATCTGTTCCAGCAATGGTTTGACGTGGAAATCCACTCGGTGCTGACCGACCTGGTGGAAGAGCCGCTGGAGCGCGAGCAGTTTGCCGAGCTGGATTTGAGCCAGGACGAAGACTGATTGACGGGGTAGGGAGCATAAAAGCCGGGAGCATAAGCAAACACTTGTTTAAACTCCCCGCATCGCGCTATCTTCATGACAGGCGGGCCGTGGCCCGCCTGTTTTGACATCATTCGCCGAGTCGCTCACAAAACCCAGCGAAGCGATCCTGACCAGGCGCGCGCAGACAGTGCAAGCAGTACGGCCAGGCCGCGCAACAACGCCAGGAGGGTTTGGTGAGCGGCTCTTAACATCATTCGCCGGTTTATTTTCTGGAGCCTCCCCCCATGCATCACACCCCGATCAAGGTTCGCGGCTATCACCTGGACCTCTACGGCCACGTCAACAACGCCCGCTATCTGGAGTTTCTGGAAGAAGCGCGCTGGGCCTACTTTGAAGCCACCCACGGCCTGGAATGGTTCACCGAATCCGGCTTGGCCTTTGTCGTGGTCAATATCAACATCAACTACCGCCGCCCGGCCTTCATGAACGAGCAGCTGGTGGTGCACACCGGGGTGAAATCGCTGTCCAACCGCAGCGCGGTGATCCACCAGCGCATCACCCTGGACGATATGAGCACGGTGGTGTCGGAAGCCGATATCACGTTTGTGCTGTTCGACGAGAAGCAAAACAAAGCCATCGTCATCGACGGCGACGCGCGCAAGATGCTGGAGGCGATGTTGGAGCCCACTACCTGACCCATCGACTGGTGTGCGCTGCTCACAAAACTCCGCTGATATTGCGTATGAATTTGCTGTTTATTGTGGCTCGCCAAGCCAGGGCGGTGACGCAAGGTTTTGTGAGCATGCTGATATGGCCAGGGTACATGTGTCGCATTTATGATGAGCAGTAGCTATGATCACATTCGATGACATGGCTTTCTCGTCAAAAAAATGCTATTGTTTTTTGCTGTCTTTAAGTTTTGTTTTTGGTGCCTGTTCTCTGTCACCATAATCCTCTAGAGCATGTTCTGAACCATCCCAACAACATCAGGAAGGTGCGGCAGCATCAACATGGCAAACGCCACGTAATGTAATCCAGCCAGCGTCTGCGGCAGCTTCTCGTAAGCTCTGGCCAAACGCCGGAAGCG
>NZ_QJKI01000009.1 GCF_003201855.1 Rivihabitans pingtungensis
GCGCCTACACTTATCGGTTGTCTTTTCTGTTAAAGATCAGTTGCTTTCTGAATCAGAACCCGGTAACGTCAGCGGTTTGTTTCGCTTCGTTTCGTCGTCTGCGTCAGCAGCAGAGATGCGAACTATACGCACCACCCCCGAAACCGTCAACACCCTGCAACACACTTTTTTGCAGAAAAATGCGAAAAACACGACAAACCACTGAATTTACAGTGAATCTTTTTTGAAGATTTTTGCAAAAAACTGCACCTACCCGGCGAATTCTCGCAAAACACCGCAGCAAAACTTCTTTCAGCACGGGCAATTTTTTGCTCGAGACGGCAAAAATCGGCAAAACGGTAAGGTTTTGGTTGTCCGACTGCGCGATTTCCCCTCCCGCCGCCGCTTGCCCCTCATTTTTTGCCTCGATATAATCATTGGCACTGGGGACGTAGCTCAGCTGGGAGAGCGTCGCGTTCGCAATGCGAAGGTCGGGAGTTCGATCCTCCTCGTCTCCACCAAACAGAACACCCTTTAAGAGCTGCTCACAAAACTCAGCGCAGCGATCTTGGCCAGGCGTGTGACCGCAGACAGTACAAACAAGTACGGCAAGGTCACACAACAACGCCAGGAGGATTTTGTGAGCAGCGCCAAGCCCGATGCCGCCGCATCGGGCTTTTTCTTGCCCAGTCCCGATTTATTCCTTATATATGTAAAATCCGCCACTCATCGCCCGGCATCGGCCTAATGGGCGATTTTTCCCTTGGCCAGCAAACAGATAGGCGGCTCCACCCCAGCGCCGGGCTGGAGTATACTTGTCGGCTTGACTTTATTTTGCGCTGCACAACAGGACGCACACCCATGATCGAAACTGAAATCCTCAACCAGATCGACGCCAAACTGACTGATCTCGCCGCCCGCAACGACGAGATCCGGAGGTATCTTTGACTACCCTGGCAAGAAGGAACGCCTGGAAGAAGTCTCTCGCCTGACCGAAGACCCGGATATCTGGAATGACGCCAAGCGCGCCCAAGATCTGGGTCGTGAGAAAAAGGCGCTGGAAGATGTGGTGCTGGTGATCGACACGCTGACGCAAACCCTGGACGACAGCCGCGAGCTGTTCGAGATGGGCAAGAGCGAAGAAGACGACGACACCATTCTGGCCGTGCAGGATGATCTGCTGGGGGCGGAAAAAACCCTGGAGACGCTGGAATTCCGCCGGATGTTCTCCAACCCGATGGACCCGAACCACTGCTTTATTGATATCCAGGCCGGCGCTGGCGGCACCGAGGCGCAAGACTGGGCGTCGATGCTGCTGCGCATGTATCTGCGCTACTGCGAGCGCAAGGATTTCAAGGTCGAGGTGCTGGAAGAATCCGAAGGTGAAGTCGCCGGCATCAAGAGCGCCACCATCAAGGTGGATGGCGATTATGCCTACGGCTATCTGCGCACCGAAGTGGGCGTGCATCGCCTGGTGCGCAACAGCCCGTTTGACAGCAATAACCGCCGCCAGACCTCGTTTGCCAGTGTGTTTGTCTACCCGGAAGTGGATGACTCGATCGAAATCGACATCAACCCAGCCGATTTGCGCGTGGACACCTACCGTGCGTCCGGCGCTGGCGGCCAGCACATCAACAAAACCG
The DNA here is from genome assembly GCF_003201855.1 of Rivihabitans pingtungensis. GTDB lineage: Bacteria > Pseudomonadota > Gammaproteobacteria > Burkholderiales > Aquaspirillaceae > Rivihabitans > Rivihabitans pingtungensis. The sequence continues at coordinate 1,623 of NZ_QJKI01000009.1, forward strand.
ACTCGGCCGTGCGCATCACCCACATGCCGACCAATATTGTGGTGCAGTGCCAGAACGACCGCTCGCAGCACAAAAACCGCGCCGAGGCGATGAGCATGCTGAAGGCGCGTCTGTATGAGCTGGAGCTGCGCAAGCGCAACCAGGAAAAACAAGCGCTGGAAGACAGCAAGACCGACGTGGGCTGGGGCCACCAGATCCGCAGCTATGTGTTTGACCAATCCCGCGTCAAGGATCTGCGCACCAATGTGGAAGTGGGCAACGTCAAGGGCGTGATGGACGGCGACCTTGATGGCTTTATCGAAGCCAGCCTGAAACAAGGCGTATAACGCCAAGACACCCCAGCGGGCCGGCCCGACGCCGCCGGCCCGTGCCTGACTCTATTGATTGTGACTGACGACATCATGACCGAACCGACGCAAAACCCGGAACAACACCACGACGAAAACCAGATCATGGCCGAGCGCCGCCACAAGCTGGCGGCGCTGCGCGAACAAGGCCCGGCCTTCCCCAATGACTTTCGCCGCAGCCACCAGGCTGGCGCACTGCACGCCGCCTACGACGACACCGACAAGGACGCCCTGACCGCCGAGCCAATCGAAGTGGCTGTGGCCGGACGCATGATGCTCAAGCGGGTGATGGGCAAGGCCAGCTTTGCCACCCTGCAAGACGTCAGCGGCCGCATTCAGCTGTACATCACCAATGACATCACTGGAGCCGACACCCACGCAGCTTTCAAGCACTGGGACATGGGCGACATCCTCGGCGCGGTGGGCACGCTGTTCAAAACCAAAACCGGCGAACTGACGATTCAAGTCACCCAGCTGCGCCTGCTGACCAAGTCGCTGCGCCCGCTGCCGGACAAGTTCCACGGCATGACCGACCAGGAACAAAAATACCGCCAGCGCTACGTTGACCTGATTGTGGATGAACACTCGCGCAGCACCTTCATCAAGCGCTCGAAGATTGTGCAGACCGTGCGCGAATATATGGTGAAGGAAGACTACCTGGAAGTGGAAACGCCGATGATGCACACCATCCCCGGCGGCGCCACGGCCAAACCGTTTGTCACCCACCACAACGCCCTGGACATGCCGCTGTACCTGCGCATCGCCCCGGAACTGTATCTGAAGCGCCTGGTGGTCGGCGGCCTGGAGCGGGTGTTTGAAATCAACCGCAACTTCCGCAACGAAGGCATGAGTACCCGCCACAACCCCGAATTCACCATGATGGAGTTCTACGAAGCCTACTGTGGCTACGAACGCATGATGGACATGACCGAGGGCGTGATCCGCGCGTGTGCGCAAGCGGTGTGCGGCACCACACAAATCAGCTACAACGGCCAGCCGGTGGACCTCAGCAAACCGTTTGACCGCTTCACCATCGTCGGCGCCATCCAGCACTACAACCCGAACTACACCGACGCGCAACTGGCCGACGCCGACTGGCTGAAGGGCGAAATCCAGCGCCTGGGCGGCAAGCTGCCCCCGGCGCCTGGCCTGGGCAGCCTGCAACTGGCGCTGTTTGAAGAATGCGCCGAAGGCCGGCTGTGGAACCCGACCTTCATCATCGACTACCCGGTGGAAGTCTCGCCGCTGGCCCGCGCCTCGGACAGCAACGCCAGCATCACCGAGCGCTTCGAGCTGTTTGTGGTGGGCCGTGAACTGGCCAACGGCTATTCCGAGCTGAACGACCCGGAAGACCAGGCCGACCGCTTCCACAAGCAAGTGGCGCAAAAAGACGCTGGCGACGACGAAGCCATGCACTTTGACGCCGACTACGTGCGCGCCATGGAATACGGCCTGCCGCCGACCGGCGGCTGCGGCATCGGCATCGACCGTCTGGTGATGCTGCTGACCGATGCGCCGAGCATCCGCGACGTGATTCTGTTCCCGCAAATGCGCCTGGAGTGAATCCCCGCTGAGTCAGGGCAAAAAACCGCGCTGCACGGCGCGGTTTTTTTATGGGCGGTCATCACGACGGACAAAGCGCCCCACCCGTCTGAAAGTACTCAAAAATAAAAACGTAACACCCCACACATGCCCAAACTGCATGCCCATACCACAATACGCCGCACCTCCTGCGCAAAATCCCGCTGACAATTTGCGCCCACTGGCAAACCTCCCGTATAATCGACGGTTTTCGCAACCCTTGCCTTCCCGCTACGCATGGCGGAAGGCTGCAAGCCAAAAGGAGTTCACATGCGGCATTACGAAATCGTGTTCATCGTCCACCCTGACCAAAGCGAGCAGGTGCCGGCGATGATCGAACGCTACAAGGGCATGGTGCTCGGTCGTGAAGGCAAGATGCATCGCCTGGAAGACTGGGGCCGTCGTCAACTGGCTTACCCGATCCAGAAAATCCACAAAGCTCACTATGTTCTGATGAACATCGAGTGCGACTGCGAAACGCTGGAAGAACTCGAACACGCATTCAAATTCAACGACGCCGTGCTGCGCCATCTGACCGTGAAGATGGACCGCGCCGTGACCGAACCTTCCCCGATGATGAAGGAAGAGAAGGCCAAGAATCTGCTGGACACCGCCGCCCAAGAAGGTGCTGCCGAAGCCCCGGCCGCAGCCGAGTAACTGGCTGAATCAGGTTGCGCTGACCGGGCTTGCCCGCGTCACCGAGGCCCTGCGCTACACGCCTGCCGGCGTGCCGGTGCTGGAGCTGACGCTGGAACATGGCTCGCGCCAAAGCGCGGGCGGGTTTGAGCGCGACGTGCGTTGCGTGGCCCCCGCCCTGCTGGTGGGCCCCAGCGCCAGCGAGCTGGCCAACCGACTGGATGGCCGGGTGATCACCGCCCATGGCTTTCTGGCCGCCCGCAGCCTGCGCAACCCGAAACTGGTGCTGCATATCCAACACGTTGAATTTGAAAAAGGTAATTAACATGGCACGTCAACTGTTCAAGCGTCGCAAGTTTTGCCGCTTCACCGCCGAAGGCATCAAGGAAATCGACTACAAGAGCGTCGATCTGCTGAAAGACTTCATCGCCGAAAACGGCAAGATCATCCCGGCCCGCATCACCGGCACCAAGGCTCGCTATCAGCGTCAGCTGTCGACCGCCATCAAGCGCGCCCGTTTCCTGGCCCTGATGCCGTACACCGACCAGCACTAAGATTTAGGAGCCAAGCAACATGCAAATCATTCTTCTGGAAAAAGTGGCCAACCTGGGTCAGCTGGGCGACATCGTCAAGGTGAAGGACGGTTACGCCCGTAACTTCCTGATCCCGCAAGGCAAGGCCAAGCGCGCCACCGAAGCCAACCTGAAGGAATTTGAAGCCCGCCGCGCCGAGCTGGAAAAGCAACAGGCCGAAATCCTGGCTGCTGCCCAAGCCCGTGGCGAAAAGCTGGAAGGCGCCACCGTTGTCGTCGCCCAGAAGGCTGGCGTGGACGGTCGTCTGTTCGGCTCGGTCGGCAACGCCGACATCGCTGACGCCATCACCGCCACTGGCGTGGAAGTGAAAAAGGCTGAAGTGCGCCTGCCGGAAGGCCCGTTCAAGGCCATCGGCGAATACTCGGTGGAAGTCGCCCTGCACCACGACGTGGTGGTGACCATCACCCTGCAAGTGACCGGCGCAGCTTAATTCGCGACGCTTCACGAAAAAACCGCCAGCGGACTCCGCCGGCGGTTTTTTTATGCCTGTTCCTGTTCTCTTCGCCATCCCCCTGCCAAAATAGCAGCCTGTCTGTTGCGCGCTGAACCGCTATGCTGAAACGAATTGTTGTAGTGCTGTTGCTCTTGCTGGGCCTGAGCGCCGGCGGCGCCTGGATGGCGCTAAGCCCATACCAAGCGGCCAATCTGCCGGTGGAATTCACCATCCAGCCCAATCAGGGCTTAAGCGACATTGCCCACACCCTGGAAGACAGCGGCGCCATCCGCCATGCCGGACTGTTCATGCTGTGGGCCAAGCTCAGCGGCAACGCCGGCCGGCTGAAAGCGGGCGACTACCGCATCAATCAGGCCATGAGCATGCCGGGGGTGATGGACAAACTGGTGCGCGGCGAAACCAGCCTGCAATCGGTGATCATCCGCGAAGGCTGGACCTTGCGCCAATTCCGCGCCGAACTTGACCGCCACCCGGCGCTGCGCCACGACACCCGCGACTGGAGCGAAGCCGAGCTGCTGGCCAAACTCAAGCTGGACGCCCGCCACGGCGAAGGCTTGTTTTTTCCCGACACCTATATGTTTTTGCGCGGCAGCAGCGATATTCTGGTGCTGCGCCAGGCGGCGCAAAACATGCGCCGCGAGCTGGAGCGCGCCTGGGCGGCGCGCGGCCCCGACCTGCCTTACGCCTCGCCATACGAAGCGCTGATCATGGCCAGCCTGATCGAAAAAGAAACCGGCCAGGCCGCCGACCGGCCGATGATCGCCCGGGTGTTCGTCAACCGCCTGAAGCTGGGCATGCGCCTGCAAACCGACCCCAGCGTGATCTACGGCCTGGGCGAAGCATTTGACGGCAACCTCACCCGCGCCCATCTGCAAACCGACACCCCGTACAACACCTACACCCGCGCCGGCCTGCCGCCCTCGCCGATAGCCCTGCCCGGCCGCGCGGCGCTGCATGCCGCCCTGCACCCGGCCGATGGCGGCGCGCTGTATTTTGTCGCCCGAGGCGATGGCAGCTCGCAATTCTCCCTCACCCTGGAAGAACACAACCGCGCAGTGCGCCGCTATATTCTGGGCAAGAAAGACTGAACGACATGGCCTGTTTCATTACCCTTGAAGGCATCGACGGCGCCGGCAAAACCTCGCACCTGCCGGCGATTGCCGCCCTGCTGGCCGAACACGGCATCGACGCCCTGCTCACCCGTGAACCCGGCGGCACGCCGCTGGGCGAACGCCTGCGCGCCCTGCTGCTGGACCCGGCCACCCAGGCCACCCTGGACACCGAAACCCTGCTGATGTTCGCCGCCCGCTGTGAACATGTGCAAACCGTCATCCGCCCGGCGCTGGCCAGCGGCCGCTGGGTGGTGTCGGACCGCTTTACCGACGCCACCTTTGCTTTTCAGGGCGGCGGGCGCGGCGTGGACAGCGCACGCATCGCCACGCTGGAAGACTGGGTGCAGCAAGGCTTGCAACCCGACCTCACCCTGCTGTTCGACGCCCCCACCGAAGTGGCGCACGCGCGCATGGCCGGCGAACGCCAGCTGGACCGCTTTGAACAAGAAGCCGCCGCTTTTCACCAGCGCGTGCGCGCCGCCTACCTGGCGCGCGCCGCCGCCGACCCCACGCGCATCGTGCTGATCCGCGCCGACCAGCCGCTGGCGCAGGTGCGCGCCGACGCGCTGGCGGCGGTGGCTGCGCTGCTGGCGGCGCAAGGGGCGCGCGCATGAGCCTGCTGCCCTGGCAAGACGCCGACTGGACGCGCTTTGCCGATCAATTTGCCCGCCTGCCGCACGCTTTGCTGTTTACCGGCGCCGCTGGCATCGGCAAGGACGTGTTTGCCCGCCATGTGGCGCAGGCGCTGCTGTGCGAACACCCGCGCGCCGACCAACGCCCCTGCGGCCAGTGCGAAGCCTGCCACTGGTTTGCCCAGGACGCCCACCCGGATTTTCGCCTGCTGCGCCCCGACCACGACGAGCCCGCAGCCGACGGCAAACCCGCCGCGCGCAAGCTGGAAGTGATCAAAATCGAGGCGGTGCGCCACACCATCGACTTTGCCTACCTCAGCTCGCATCGCGGCGGCCGGCGGGTGGTGCTGATCGACCCGGCGGAAAGCATGAACCTCAACGCCGCCAACGCCCTGCTGAAAGTGCTGGAAGAACCGCCGGCCGATGTGGTGTTTTTGCTGGTCAGCGACGCGCTGCAAAAGCTGCTGCCCACGCTGCGCAGCCGCTGCCGGATTTTTCCGCTCACCGCGCCCAGCCAGGCGCAGGCGCTGGCCTGGCTGGACGCCCACGGCGAGGCCGACGCCGCCGTCGAGCTGGCGCACGCTGGCGGCGCGCCGTTTGCGCTGGACGACCCCGCCTGGCGGCCCCTGCGGCGCAAGCTGCTGAGCGCGCTGGCGCAGCCGGGCATGACGGCGATTCTGGACGCCGCCGGCGCGCTGGACACCGCCAAGCTGCCGCTGGCCGCGCCAGTGGGCTGGATGCAGCGTTGGCTGCACGATTTGCTTGGATTGAGGCTGGCCGGGCTGATCCGGTATTATCCTGATGAACGCGCGGCGCTGGCCGCGCTGGCGCCGCGCCTGAATGTCGCCAGGCTGCCGGCCTTCGAGCAGTCCTTGTTGCACGCCTCGCGCTTTGGCCACCACACCCTTAACGTGCGCATGCAGCTGGAACAGCTGCTGCTGGCCTACCAAGGCCTGTTTGCCGCCGCCTGACCTTCACGAGCCCCCTATGCTGGTTGACTCTCACTGCCATCTGAACTTCCCCGACCTGGCCAGCCGCATGGACGACGTGCGCGCCAATATGGCCGCCAACGCCGTCAGCCACGCCTTGCTGATTGGGGTAAACCGCCCGGATTACCCGGCGGTGCGCGCACTGGCTGAGCAATACGACAATTTTTACGCCACCGTCGGCGTGCACCCCGATGTGCAGGACAGCCCGGACTTCAGCGAAGACGAACTGGTGGCCGAAGCCCAGCACCCGAAAGTGGTCGGCATTGGCGAAACCGGGCTGGACTACTACTGGTGCAAAGGTGATCTGGAATGGCAGCGCGAGCGCTTTCGCCGCCATATCCGCGCCGCCCGGCGCAGCGGCCTGCCGCTGGTGATTCACACCCGCGAATCGGCGCAAGACACCCTGGCGGTGATGCGCGAAGCCGGCGCCGAGCAGGCCGGCGGGGTGATGCATTGCTTTACCGAAAGCTGGGAAGTGGCCGAGGGCGCGCTGGAGCTGGGGTTTTATATTTCGTTTTCTGGCATTGTCACCTTCAAGAACGCCACCGCGCTGAAAGAAGTCGCCCGCCGCGTGCCGCTGGAGCGGCTGCTGGTGGAAACCGACTCGCCGTATCTGGCCCCCATGCCGCATCGCGGCAAGACCAACGAACCGGCCTATGTGCGCCATGTCGCCGCCCATGTGGCCGAGCTGCGCGGCATGGCGCTGGAAGACCTGGCCGCCGCCAGCACCGACAACTTTTTTACCCTGTTCGCCAAGGCGTCGCGTGGACATTGAGCTGACCATTCTGGGCTGCGGCTCCAGCTCGGGCACCCCGGCCATTGGCTGCGACTGCCCGACCTGCGCCTCGCCCGACCCGAAAAACCGGCGCACCCGCGCCAGCGCGCTGCTGCGCGCCAATGGCGTCAATTTCCTGATCGACACCGGCCCGGATTTGCGCCAGCAAGCGCTGCGCGAAAACCTGCGCCAGGTGGACGCCGTGCTCTACACCCACCCGCACGCCGACCACCTGAACGGCATCGACGACCTGCGCGCCTTTTGCTACCTCAAGCGCGGGGCGATTCCGCTGTTTGGCAGCCCGTTCATGATGGGCAATATCCGCGAGCGCTTTGGCTACGCGCTGCACGCCGCTGGCGCGCAGTGGGACAAACCGGTGCTGGAAACCCACGCAGTGGAAGGCCCGTTCAGCTTCTCTGGCGTGACAGTCACACCCATCCCGGTCATGCACGGCCCCTGGCCGATTCTGGGCTGGCGGATTGGCGATGTGGCCTACCTCACCGATGTCTCGGCGATTCCCGACGCCAGCTGGCCCTTATTGGCCGGCGTGCGCCTGCTGCTGCTGGATTGCCTGCGCCGCACGCCTTACCCCTCGCACCTGAGCGTGACCCAGGCGCTGGCGCTGGCCGCGCAACTGGGCGCCGCGCGCACCGTGCTGATTCACATGACCCACGAGCTGGAGTACCACAGCCTGAGCGCCGACTGCCCACCTGGGGTAGAAGTGGGCTATGACGGCATGCGCTTGCAGCTATCCTACGGCTGATAAAACCCTCCTGGCTTTGTTGCACGACCTTGCCGTACTGCTTGTACGGTCTGCGCTCACACGCCTAGCCAAGATCGCTGCGCAGGGTTTTGTAAGCGGCAATACAGCACAACCCGGACTGTTTCTGCCTTGCTTGATTAGGTATTTCTACTTAATCTTAGCACGGGTACATTTGAGACATCACTTGCCCAAACGCCAAACCATGCAGATTGACTTGTTGGTTTGACGAGACAATGCCACAAGGCTATGCTGGCGCGCGCATACACAAGTCTCATGCAAAGCAGCCTTGGCTAGCACAGCACAAGCTACGGCTAGGTCACACAACAACACTAGGGCGTTTTGTTAGCTGCTCTTAAGCATGGCTAGCAGCTAGCACGCTACCCCGCCATCAAGCCTGATCCTCTCGGAAAATCAACTATGTTCAATCAAAAACTGAAGCAGGAAATCAGCGCACTGCAAGCCCAACTTCAGGCGCTGACCGCTCAGGAAAGCGCGGTATCACGCGCCATGGCGATGATCCGCTTTGATCGCGATGGCAAGGTGGTCAACGCCAACCCATTATTTCTGCAAACCATGGGCTACAGCCTGGCCGATCTGCAAGGCAAGCCGCACAGCCAGCTGTGCTTTCCCGACTACGCCAATAGCGCGGATTACCGCGCCTTCTGGGATCGCCTGCGCCGGGGTGAGCCGTTCAGCGACCGGGTGCGCCGCCGCACTGCCGACGGCCGGGAAATCTGGCTGGAAGCCACCTACTGTCCGGTGCGCGATGCTCAGGGCCAAATTGAATCGTTCAGCAAATACGCCTCGGACATCACCGCCAGCGTGGAAGCCGAAGCGCACAACCAAGCCCGGCTGAACGCCATCAACCGCGCCATGGCGGTGATTGAATTCACCCCGGACGGCACGGTGCTGGACGCCAATGAGAATTTTCTGAATGTGCTGGGCTACCGGCTGGACGAAGTCAAAGGCCGCCATCATCGCCTGTTTTGCGACAATGAATTTGCCCAATCGCCAGAATACCAGGCGCTATGGCGCCAGCTGGCACGCGGCGAGTATTACTCTGGCCAGATCAAGCGCCAGGCCAAAAACGGCGCGGTGCGCTGGCTGGAAGCCAGCTACAACCCGGTGTTTGCCCCGGACGGCAAGACGGTGATTGGCGTAGTCAAATTTGCCACCGACATGACTGAACGGGTGGAATCGCAACGCCAGGAAAGCGAAAGTGCGCGCTTTGCCTACGAAGTGGCGCAAGAAACCGAAGCGCTGTCCAGCACCGGCGCCGACAATATCCGCAACAGCAGCGACGAAATCGCGCAAATGGCCGGCAGCATCGAAGAAGCCGGGCATAGCGTGCAGGCGCTGGGCGAGCGCTCGCAGCAAATCACCTCGATCGTGCAAACCATCAAGGACATTGCCGACCAGACCAATCTGCTGGCCTTGAACGCCGCCATTGAAGCCGCCCGTGCTGGCGAAACCGGCCGTGGCTTTGCCGTGGTGGCCGACGAAGTGCGCAAACTGGCCGAACGCACTGCCGCCTCCACCGCTGAAATCAGCAAGATGGTGTCCGACATCCAGACGCAAACCCAGGTGGCGGTGCACAATATGAGCGAAATCCGCGAGCAGGCCACGCAAAGCGTCAACCGCACCCGCGAAGCAGGCCAGACCATGGACCAGATCATGGAAGGCGCGCGCTCGGTGGTGAAAGCCATCAGCCAGTACGCCGCCGGCCAGCGCGCATGAGCGCCAGCCTGCGCCTGGCCACCCCGGCCGACATCCCGGCGCTGAGCGCCTTGCTCAGCGTGCTGTTTGCCCAGGAGGCCGACTTTCAGCCCGACCCGGCCAAACAAGCGGCCGGGCTGGAGCTGTTGTTTGCCCGCCAGCTGGGTGACATTCTGCTGGCGGAGGCCGATGGCGCGGTGCGCGGCATGGTGTCGCTGCTGTACACCGTCAGCACCGCGCTGGGCGGGCCAGTCGCCTGGCTGGAAGACATGGTGATCGACCCGGCCTGGCGCAATGCCGGCCTGGGCGGCCTGCTGCTGGACGCCGCGCTGGCGCACGCCCAACAGCAAGGCTGTCTGCGCGTCACCCTGCTGACCGACGCCGACAACCACGCCGCCCAGCGCTTTTATCAGGGGCGCGGCTTTAGCCCATCGGCCATGCAGCCCTGGCGGCGGGTGTTTGCAGCGCCGCCTGCACCTCATCCAGAAAACGGCTGACCTTGGGCGGGGTGAAGCGGCTGCGCGGCCAGGCCGCCCATACCGCATCGCGCAGGGTGTAACGCTCCAGCACCGGCATCAGCTCGCCGCGCGCCAGCGCCTCGTCCACATAGTAATCTGGCAATTGCACCAGCCCCATCCCCGCCAGCGCCGCCGCGCGCAGCGCCACGCCGCTATTGCAGCGCAAGGGCCCGCTGACATGCACCTCCCGCACCTGCCCGCTATCCAGAAAACGCCAGCTTTCCACCGTGCCCACCAGACAGGCGTGCTGGCGCAGCTCGGCCAGCGTCTGCGGCGCGCCGTGGCGGGCCAGATAGGCCGGCGAGGCGCACACATGGTGCACGCGCACCGCCAGCTCGCGCAGCATCAAGGAACTGCCGTCCATCGGCCCCAGGCGAATCCCCAGATCAAAATTTTCCGCCACCAAATCCACCTTGCGGTTATCCAGATTCAGCTCGGCGCTGACCGCCGGGTGATGGGCCAGATACTGCAAGAGCAAGGGCGCAATCACCGTCTCGCCGTAATACACCGGCGCGGTCAGCCGCAAATGGCCGCTGGGGTGGGCCTGGCTGAGCGACAGCGCCTGCTCGGCGGCCAACAGGCCATCCAGCAGCGGCCGGCAGTGCTGGTAATACAACTGCCCGGCCTCGGTGACGCTGACCTGACGGGTGGTGCGATACAGCAAACGGGTGGCCAGCCGCGCTTCCAGCGCCGACACCTGGCGGCTGACCTGCGCCACCGACATGCCCAGCTTGCGCGCTGCGGCAGTAAAGCTGTGCTGCTCGGCCACGGTGACGAACTCAACCACGCCTTCCCAGGGCTGGATTGTTTCCATAGAGTAATAATGTCTTTCCGTAAACGGGGATTATCGCGTGCAGGGCAGAGATTACAATACTGGCATGCTGCGCGCCGCTACGCCCGCGCCCAACCCCTTTGATTGCCTTCGCACAGGATACCGCCATGACCATGATCAAAACCCGCGCCGCCGTCGCCTGGGCGCCGAACCAGCCGCTGACCATCGAAGAAGTGGACCTGATGCCGCCGCAAAAAGGCGAGGTGCTGGTGCGCATCGTCGCCAGCGGCGTATGCCACACCGACGCCTACACCTTGTCCGGCAAGGACTCCGAAGGCGTGTTCCCCTGTATTCTTGGCCATGAAGGCGCTGGCGTGGTGGAAGCCATCGGCGAGGGCGTCACCAGTGTGGCGGTGGGCGACCATGTGATTCCGCTGTACACCCCGGAATGCGGCGAGTGCAAGTTTTGCAAATCCGGCAAGACCAATCTGTGCCAGGCCATCCGCGCCACCCAGGGCAAGGGCCTGATGCCGGACGGCACCACCCGTTTTTACAAAGACGGCAAGCCGATTTACCACTATATGGGCACCTCGACCTTCTCCGAGCGCACCGTGCTGCCAGAAATCGCCCTGGCCAAGATCAATAAAGAAGCCCCGCTGGAAGAAGTCTGTCTGCTCGGCTGTGGCGTCACCACCGGCATGGGCGCGGTGATGAACACCGCCAAGGTGAAGGCCGGCGACACGGTGGCGATTTTTGGTCTGGGCGGCATTGGCCTGTCGGCGGTGATTGGCGCGCGCATGGCCGGCGCCAGCCGCATCATCGGCATCGACATCAACACCAGCAAATTTGACCTGGCCAAGCAACTGGGCGCCACCGACGTGATCAACCCCAACGACTTCAGCAAGCCGATTCAGGAGGTGATTGTCGAGATGACCGACGGCGGGGTGGATTTTTCGTTTGAATGCATCGGCAATGTGCATGTGATGCGCTCGGCGCTGGAATGCTGCCACAAGGGCTGGGGCGAATCGGTGATTATCGGCGTGGCCGGCGCTGGCGAAGAAATCGCCACCCGCCCGTTCCAATTGGTTACCGGCCGGGTGTGGCGCGGCTCGGCGTTTGGCGGCGTGCGCGGCCGCTCCGAGCTGCCCAACTATGTCGAACGCTACCTGAAAGGCGAATTCCGCCTGGACGATTTCATCACCCACACCATGCCGCTGGAAGACATCAATACGGCGTTTGATTTGATGCACGAAGGCAAGTCGATCCGCACGGTGATTCACTTTGACGCCAAGTGAGCCGCCAATGAGCGCCACGCTTGAATTAGTGTCCAGCCAGCGCTGCTTTGGCGGCTGGCAGCGCCGCTTTCGCCACGCCAGCGCCAGCACCCGCTGCGAGATGACTTTTTCGGTGTACCTGCCGCCGCAGGCGCAGGCCGGCGCGCGCGTGCCGGCGCTGTACTGGCTGTCCGGGCTGACCTGCACCGACGAGAATTTTTCCACCAAGGCCGGCGCCCAGCGCGCCGCCGCCGAGCTGGGGCTGGCGCTGGTCATCCCCGACACCAGCCCGCGCGGCGCGCACGTAGCCGACGCCGAGCGCTACGATCTGGGCCAGGGGGCCGGGTTTTACCTGAACGCCACGCAAGCGCCCTGGAGCGAGCACTACCGGATGGAAGACTATATCGTCGATGAGCTGCCGGCGCTGCTGGAAGCCGAACTGCCGATTGGCCCGCTGCGCGCCATCAGCGGCCACTCGATGGGCGGCCACGGCGCGCTGACCCTGGCCATGCGCCACCCTGGCCGCTATGTCTCGGCGTCGGCCTTCGCCCCCATCGTCAATCCGGCCGACACCCCGTGGGGCCAGCAGGCGTTTGCCGCCTACTTGGGCGAGGCGCGCGAGGCCTGGTTGGCGCACGACGCCAGCCAACTGATGGCCACTGTGGCGCATCGTCTGCCCTTGCGGGTGGACCAAGGCGGCGGCGACAGCTTTTTGCCGGAACAGCTGCAACCCGACGTGCTGTGCGCCGCGGCCAAGGCGCATGGCTGGGCGCTGGATTACACCCTGCACCCGGACTACGACCACAGTTATTACTTCATCGCCAGCCTGATTGAGGCGCACCTGCGCTTTCATGCCGGGCATCTGGCCCGGGCTTGAGCCTGTACGGATGACAATCAACCGCCGGCTTGCCGGCGGTTTTTTTATTGCCGCGCGCCCAACTCGCGCACCAAGGCCAACAACGGCGGGGCAATGCGTTCGCGCATGGCGCTTTCGGTAAACAAAAACGCCGGGCCGCTGGCGTTCAGGCTCATCCAGGGTTGGCCGGGGGCCAGCGGCGGCACGGGGGCGGCCACGGCGAACACTTCTGGCTGAAACTCGCCAAACGAGCTGCAATAGCCGCGCTGTTGATAATCCGCCAGCGCGGCGTCCAGGCTGGCGGCAATCTGCGGCCAGTCGGCGCCGTATTGCACCGCCAGCGCCGGCATCAGCGTGTTGCGCTCGGCCGCCGGCATGGCGGCCAGGTAGGCGCGGCCAATCGCCGTGGTGGCCAGCGGCACGCGCGAGCCCACGCTCAGTTGCACCGTCACCCGCGCGCGACTGCGCACGGTTTCCAGATACATCATGTCCAGCCCTTCGCGCACCGCCAGGCTGACCGACACGCCATGCGCCTCGGCAAATTGCTGCATTTTTGGCGCAATCACCCGGCGCGCGTCAAAGCTGGCCAGGGTGGCGGCGGACAATTCCAGCACCGCCAGGCCCAGTTGATAACGGCCACTGGCCGGGTCTTGATCCAGATAACCCAGTTGCGTGAGCGTGTAGGTCAGCCGCGACACCGTGCTTTTGGGCAGGCCAGTGCGGCTGGCCAGGTCTTGATTGGACAATTGCGGCTCGCCGCCGCGAAACGCCGCCAGCACCGCCAGCCCGCGCGCCAGCGCGGTGACAAACAGGCGGTCCTTGCTTTCAGATTCTGTTGATTCCATAGGGTGTCCATACGTCGGGCGCGCTGTGTGGCGCGCGCAAAGTGACCATGGCGCAGGCTGACATCTGCCCGCGCACTTGGCCATGCGTCATCCTGCCACTTTACATCAGGCTAAGGTTTGGCTAAAGTGTTCTGCATTGTAGAACATTATTCCGCAAAGCGGAACAACAACCACCCGATGCGCCAGCACACCCCGCCCGGCGCACCCGACCCGACTGATTGCAAGGAGACCCGTCATGTCCAATTCTCGCCCGGCGTTTCAATGGGACGATGCCCTGCTGCTGGATGCGCAACTCACTGAAGAAGAGCGCATGGTGCGCGACAGCGCCCGCGCCTACTGTCAGGACAAGCTGCTGCCGCGCGTGCTGACCGCCAACCGCGAAGAGCGCTTCGACCGCGAAATCATGAGCGAGATGGGCGAGCTGGGCCTCTTGGGCTGCACGCTGGACAACTGGGGCTGCGCCGGCCTGAGCCATGTGGCCTACGGCCTGGTGGCCCGCGAAGTCGAGCGGGTGGATTCTGGCTATCGCTCGGCGATGAGCGTGCAAAGCTCGCTGGTGATGCATCCGATTTACGCCTACGGCACCGACGCCCAGCGCGACAAATACCTGCCCAAGCTGGCCACCGGCGAGTGGGTGGGCTGCTTTGGCCTGACCGAGCCGGACGCCGGCTCCGACCCGGCCGGCATGAAAACCCGCGCCCGCAAGGTGGACGGCGGCTGGACGCTGAACGGCAGCAAGATGTGGATCACCAACAGCCCGATTGCTGATGTGTGCGTGGTGTGGGCCAAGGACGACGAGGGCGAAATCCGTGGTTTTATTCTGGATCGCGGCATGCCGGGCCTGAGCATGCCGAAGATTCACGGCAAGTTCTCGTTGCGCGCGTCGATTACCGGTGAAATCGTCATGGACAATGTGTTTGTGCCGGACGACAACCTGCTGCCGAATGTCAAAGGCCTGAAAGGCCCGTTCGGCTGCCTGAACAAGGCCCGCTACGGCATCGCCTGGGGCGCCATGGGCGCGGCGGAATTCTGCTGGCACGCCGCCCGCCAGTACACGCTGGACCGCAAGCAATTCAACCGCCCGCTGGCTGCCACCCAATTGGTGCAACTGAAGCTGGCCAATATGCAGACCGAAATCACCCTGGGCCTGCAAGCCGCGCTGCGCGTGGGCCGGCTGATGGACGAAGGCCAGGCCGCGCCGGAAATGATCAGCCTGATCAAGCGCAATAACTGCGGCAAGGCGCTGGACATCGCCCGCGTCAGCCGCGACATGCACGGCGGCAACGGCATTGCCGACGAATTCCACGTCATCCGCCATGTGATGAACCTGGAAGCGGTGAACACCTATGAAGGCACGCACGATGTGCATGCGCTGATTCTGGGTCGGGCGCAGACCGGCATTCAGGCATTTGGCTAAACGCAGCGGCGCCGGTCAGCCGCCAGCGGATTAACCCGAGGCCCGGCCGCCCTTGCGCCGTCGGGCGTCAGCAAGATCATGCGCGGTCGAGGGAGTTCCCTCCATCATCTTTGCCCGGCCTGCCTCAGGTCCGGGCGTTTTTTTCGGTTTTTTTTGCGAGGCTCCCTCATCCCCCTTGGCTAAGAGTGGCGAACAAAACTCAGCGCAGCGTTCCTGGCTAGGCGCACGACCGCAGACAGTACGGGCCGGGCAACAACGCCAGGAGGGTTTTATTAGCCACGCTAAAACAGACAACACGGAGCGGGTGAGTGAGTCTGAAGAGGAGTCACCATGGCTGGAGCATTAGACGGCATCAAAGTGCTGGATTTGTCGCGGGTGCTGGCCGGGCCTTGGGCCAGCCAGTTGCTGGCGGATTTGGGCGCCACCGTCATCAAAGTAGAAAAACCCGGCGCCGGTGACGACACCCGCCACTGGGGCCCGCCCAATCTGCCGGATGGCACCGCTGGGTATTTTCTGGCGGCCAACCGGGGCAAGCAGTCGATCACCGTGGACATCACCCAGCCGGAAGGGCGGGCGATTGTGCAGCAACTGGCCGCCGAAGCCGATGTGTTGCTGGAAAACTACAAAGTGGGCGGCCTGAAAAAATACGGGCTGGACTATCCCACCCTCAAGGCCATCAACCCGCGCCTGGTGTATTGCTCGATCACCGGCTTTGGCCAGACCGGCCCCTACGCCAGCCGCCCCGGCTACGACTACATTGTGCAGGGCATGAGTGGGCTGATGAGCATCACCGGCCCGGCCGACGGCGAGCCGCACAAGGTGGGCGTGGCCGTCACCGACCTATTTACTGGCCTGTACGCCAGCAACGCCATCTGCGCCGCCCTGCTGGCGCGCGAGCGCAGCGGTGAAGGCCAGGCGATTGATCTGGCGCTGTTTGACTGTGCGCTGGCCATGCTGGCCAATATCAATATGAACTGGCTGGTGGGCGGTGAAACCCCGCCGCGCCTGGGCAATGCCCACCCGAACATCGTGCCGTACCAGGTGTTCGCCACTTCCGATGGCCATTTTATTCTGGCCTGCGGCAATGACAGCCAGTTTGCCCGCATTGCCGAGCTGTGCGGCCATGCCGAATGGGCCGCCGACCCGCGCTTTGCCCGCAACGCCGACCGCGTGGCGCATCGCGCCGAGCTGGTGCCGCTATTGGCCGAGGTGTTTGTCACCCGCACCCGCGATGAATGGCTGGCCGCGCTGGACGCTGCCGGCGTGCCCAATGGCCCGATCAATACCGTCGACCAGGCGTTTGCCGATCCGCAAATCGTCGCGCGCGGCATGCGGCTGGATTTGCCGGATGCTCAGGGCGCGCCCGTGCCGCAGGTGGCGTGCCCGATTCAACTGTCCGGCACGCCAGTGGTGTACCATGCCGCCCCACCAGCCTTGGGGCAACACACCGAGGTGGTGTTGACGACCCTGGGGAAAAGCGCCGAAGAGATTGCCCAACTGCGGCAAAACGGCGTGGTGTAGCCCGCGCGCCGCCACGGCGTGACATCCGGCGCGGCCGATGGCACGCGCCCACTTCCCCTGCGTCACCGGCAAGCTGTGGCATGCTTGCCGCACGAGGAACCCGGCTCGGGTCAAATTTCAAACGACCGTTTGACCCGCCGGGCATTTGCATGCATGATTCGCGCAACACACCCTCAAAAAAACAGCTGTTGCGGCGGATGACAAGGAGACTGCGGTGGAACGCGAATATATGGAATACGATGTGGTGATTGTCGGCGGCGGCCCATCCGGACTGTCGGCGGCGATTCGCCTCAAGCAACTGGCCGAGCAACACGGCCGCGAACTCAGCGTTTGCCTGCTGGAAAAAGGCTCGGAAATCGGCGCCCATATTTTGTCTGGCGCCGTGCTGGAGCCCACCGCGCTCAATGAACTGATTCCCGACTGGAAAGACAAAGGCGCGCCGCTGAACACCCCGGCCGGCGAAGACCGCTTTTTGCACCTGACCGAAACCGAGGCCACCCGTCTGCCCACGCCGCCGCAGATGAACAACCACGGCAACTACATCATCAGCCTGGGCAATTTCTGCCGCTGGCTGGGCGAGCAGGCCGAGGCGCTGGGCGTGGAAATCTATCCGGGCTTTGCCGCCGCCGAAGTGCTGTACCACGAAGATGGTTCGGTCAAGGGCGTGGCCACTGGCGATATGGGCGTGGGCCGCGATGGCGAACCCACCGATGCGTATCAGCCGGGCATGGAGCTGTGGGCCAAGCAGACCATTTTTGCCGAAGGCTGTCGCGGCTCGCTGACCAAAACCCTGTTCGAGCGTTTTGACCTGCGCGCCGAGTGCGATGTGCAAACCTACGGCATCGGCATCAAAGAACTGTGGGAAGTCAAACCCGAGCATCACCAGCCGGGCAGCATCACCCACACCACTGGCTGGCCGATGGACAGCAAGACCTATGGCGGCTCTTTCCTGTATCACCTGGAAAACAACCAGGTGGTGGTCGGCTTTGTGATTGGCCTGGACTACGAAAACCCGCATCTGAGTCCGTACGACGAGTTCCAGCGCTTCAAAACCCACCCGGCCATCCGCAAGGTGTTCGAGGGCGGCCGGCGCATCAGCTACGGCGCGCGCGCCTTGTCTGAAGGCGGCATTCAGAGCCTGCCCAAGCTGACCTTTCCGGGCGGCGCGCTGGTGGGCGACACCGCCGGCTTTTTGAATGTGCCCAAGATCAAGGGCACGCACACGGCAATGAAATCCGGCATGCTGGCCGCCGAGTCGATTTTTGCCGCGCTGGGCGAAGACGCCCCGGTGCGCGAAATCAGCAGCTACACCACGGCGTTTCGCCATAGCTGGCTGTTTGACGAACTGTGGCGCGTGCGCAACATCCGCCCGTCTTTCCACTGGGGCTTCTGGCCGGCGCTGGTTTACTCGGCCATCGACACCTATGTGTTCAAGGGCAATGCGCCGTGGACGCTGCACCACAAGCGCGCCGACCATGAGTGCCTGAAGCCGGCGGCAGACATGCCCAAGATTCAGTACCCGAAACCCGACGGCGTGCTGACCTTCGACAAGCTGTCCAGTGTGTTTATTTCCAACACCAACCACAGCGAGGATCAGCCGATTCACCTGCGGCTGAAAAACCCGAATACGCCGATTCAGGTCAATCTGGCCCAGTACGACGCGCCCGAACAGCGCTACTGCCCGGCCGGGGTGTACGAGATTGTCCGCGAGGGCGACACCGCGCCGCGCTTGCAGATCAACGCCCAGAACTGCGTGCACTGCAAGACCTGCGACATCAAAGACCCTACCCAGAACATCACCTGGAGCACGCCGGAAGGCGGCGGCGGGCCGAACTACCCCAATATGTAAAGTGCTGGGCGCATCGCCCCGTCACACCGCGCGCCCGGCCCTGCCGGCGCGCGGTTTTTTCTGTACGGGCAGACGGATGGCAGTGGGATGCTGCGCTGCACTGTCACATCCATGCCATATTGTGGCAAGAATGCAACAATCGGCAATTTACAAAAAAACCAATTTTATTCATAGACTTGTTGATTGACGTCAGCGTAATTCCGCCCTGCGGAAGCCAACTATTCGGGCTGTGTTTGTATTTTCACAACGTCAACGACTATATTCGCCTCCATGACGTCGCCGTCTCTTGCGCGATGCACAGACGTTCTTTCTGGGCGGCCAGGCCGCGACCAACTGAACTTTGACTGACTTGAAAGGATTTTCCCCATGAAAAAACTGATCGCTCTGGCAGTTGCTGCCCTGCCGATGGCCGCCATGGCCGACGTGACCCTGTACGGCACCGTCGAAGCCAGCATCGAAAACGGCAAGGCCCTGACCTACACCGGCGGCGCCAAGAAGTCCACCACCCGCATCGATGACACCGGTTCCCTGATCGGTTTCAAGGGCAGCGAAAACCTGGGCAACGGCCTGAAGGCTATCTGGCAAGTTGAGCAAGCCCTGTCCATCGACGGCACCAACGTCAACGGCAACAACACCTGGGCTACCCGCGACAGCTTCGTGGGCCTGACCGGCAACTTTGGTACCGTGCGTCTGGGTAAGCTGAGCACCTACCTGAACTCCGACATGGAAAAGTTTGACGCCTGGATCTACGGCGCTGGCGTGAACGGTGCTACCGTGACCACCGCCAACACCCTGGACGGCCGTCTGAACAACGCCATCCGCTACGACAGCCCGAACCTGAACGGCTTCAAGTTCACCGCTGCCTACGGCTTTGACGAAGCTCGCACCACCATCAACGGCAACCGCTCCAACAAGGCCGTGTGGAACCTGGGCGCTGGCTACGAAAACGCTGGCTACTTCGTTGACGCTGGCTACGTGGCTTTCCAAGACACCGACGCTTCCGGCTCCAAGGATGGCAACTACTGGCGTCTGGAAGGTGGCTACAACGCCAACAACCTGCTGGTGGCTCTGGCCTACGGCCAATCCAAGCTGTACAGCGGTGCTGTGAACGCCACCAAGGCTAAAGAAGCCGCCCTGACCGTGGGTTACACCATCGGCGCCCTGACCCCGAAGTTCACCTACGCTCACGTGTGGGACACCAAGACCAACGGCGTGAAGGCTGACGACGGCATCAACCAATACGTGATCGGTGTGGACTACGCCCTGTCCAAGCGCACCACCGCTTACACCTCCTTCGGCTATGTCAAGCACGACAACGTGATCGTTGCCGGCACCGACGAGCGCAAGGAACGCACCCTGGCCGTGGGCGTGCAACACAAGTTCTAATTCGGGATTTTCCTGAATCGAACAAAAAAGGTGGCTTCGGCCACCTTTTTTTATGCTCTGCGCCAACGCACCTGAGCACACATCCTGTCCAGCCTGATCGGCGCAAGCCGCCCTCCGCCATTCCTGGCATGACATCCTGCTGTTTACCTTCAGAATCTTGCACCCAGCTATCCGTGTGCATGATCAGTTCTATGCCACACTCAGGCAAAAATCGGCCATTTATCACTAAAAACAAGCAGATACGCTATTTAGCGTATTGACCCATGCCAATCGCTGCCGTAGCGTAAGCGTCCGCGCCATCAGGCGGAATACGTCCTGTGCCAGGCCATGGCCAGAAAACACAATGGCCCACGATCAACATCGTGGGCCATTGGGCACAAAACAGGGGGCGTGTTTCGCGCGAGTCGGCAAGCGCTTGGAGTCGCGAGCATTCGGGACTTACTTTAGAACCCTGCGCAGGATTTGCCAATGTGGCATTTCGTCGCAGCCCCCTGTACTGGCACTGCTTCTGTCACATGTCAATTTTGTGAAGTGTCATCGAAACGAAAGACTCACCATGAACGCCCTGAAAGTTTCCACCCGTCTGTATCTGCTGACAGGCGTACTGCTGGCGGTGTCCGTCGCCATCGCCCTGTTGGGCCTGCGTGGCATGGAACAGGTGGTGGCCGGGCTGGACAGTGTGTACAAAGACCGGGTAGTGCCGCTGCGCGACATCAAACTGGTATCCGACGCCTATCTGGCGCTACCCGGCCGCCTGGTCAGCCAGGTGGAAAGCCGTGAACAATCTGGCCCACAGGCGGCGCAGGCGCTTACCCAGCAACTCAAGCGGGCCCGCCAGCACTGGCATGACTACCTGGCCACCTATCTGGTGGAAGACGAGCAGCGTGAAATCGCCAAGCTCAAACCGCTGCTGGCCGAAGCCGACCGTCAGCTGGATGGCTTGGTGGTGGTGTTGAACCAGCAAAACCCGGCCACGCTGACTGATTTTCCGCATCAGGACCTGGAGCGCACCCGCAACGCCATGCAAGGGCCCTTGGATCGCTTGGTGGCGGTGCAATTGGAAGTGGCCAAAGCCGAGTACGACAACTCGCTGGCCTTGTACCACGCCAGCCAGCGCAACAGCCTGATCCTGCTGGCGCTGTCGCTGCTCTTGGGCGTGGGCTTTGTGCTGTGGATGGCGCGTACCTTGGGCCGGCAACTGGGCGCTGAGCCGCAGGAAGTGGCCGAGGTGGCCGCGCGCATTGCCGCCGGCGACCTGCGCACGCCGATTATCTGTCAGACGCCGGGCAGCGTGATGCAGGCCATGCAGAAAATGCAAAGTAGCCTGCAACACCTGCTCGGCCAAATCCAGTCCGGCGCGGAACACCTGGCCAGCGCCGCCGCCAGCCTGGCAGCCACGGTTGAACAAGTGGCCGGCAGCACCAGTACACAAAGCGAATCCACCGCCTCGATTGCCGCCGCGGTCGAAGAGCTCACCACCAGCATCGGCCATATTTCCACCAGCGCCCAGCAGGCCGCGCACACCGCCAGCGCAGCGGGCGCACTCAGCCAGGAAAGCGGCCAGGCCACTCAGGCAGCCATCAGCGAGGTAAACAATATCACCACCGCCGTGCACCATAGCGCTGGCGCCTTGGCCGAGCTGGACGGCAAATCACGGGAAATCTCGCAAGTGGTGAATGTCATCCGCGAGATTGCCGACCAGACCAATCTCTTGGCCTTGAACGCCGCCATTGAAGCGGCCCGCGCCGGTGAGTCTGGCCGTGGCTTTGCCGTGGTGGCCGATGAGGTGCGCAAGCTGGCCGAACGCACCGCCGCCTCCACTGGCGAAATCAGCGCCATGGTCAACGCCATTCAGGCCGATGTGGAACACGCCAGACAGCGCATGAGCGACGGCGTCAGCCAAGTGGAAAGCGGCGTCGAGCGCGTCGCCACGGTGGGCGAGGTGATGCACAGGCTGGGCGGCGGCATCGACCAAGCGCTGAAGGCCATCCGCGACATCGCCAACTCGCTGACCGAACAAGGCAACGCCAGCAATACCGTGGCGGCCAATGTGGAAAAAGTCGCGCAAATGACCGAAGAAACCTCCGCCGCCGGCCACACCCTGCGCGACGCCGCCGAAGGGCTGAACCAACTGGCCGCCAGCCTGCGCGCCACCGTGGGCCGCTTTCAGCTATGAAGCACAGCGGCGCAGCACGCGCCGCGCGGCGCTTCAACGCTGCCAGTAGGTTTTGACATTGACAAATTCATACAAGCCAAACTCGGACAGCTCGCGGCCATAGCCCGAGGCCTTTACCCCGCCAAACGGCAGGCGCAAGTCCGAGCTGGTGTGGCGGTTGATGAACACACTGCCGACTTCCAGCTCGGCGGCCAGCGCCTGGGCGCGTTCGACGTCGGCGCTGTAAATGCTGGCGCCCAGGCCAAACGGCGTGTCATTGGCCAGGCGGATGGCGTCCAGGTCTGAGTGGGCGCGCAGCACGCTGGCCACCGGGCCAAAGGTTTCTTCGCGCCACACCCGGCAGGCGGGGCTGATCTGATCCAGCACGGTGGCCGGGTAGAAAAACCCCGGCCCGTCGGGCAGTTCGCCGCCCAGCAGGCAGCGCGCGCCGTGGGCGCGGGCGTCGATCACTTGTTGGTGCAGGGCGTCGCGCAGGTCGGCGCGGGCCAGCGGCGCCAGCGTGGTGGCCGGGTCGCGCGGGTCGCCAGACTGCAAGCGGCGGGCGACATCCAAAAACGCCTGCAAAAAATCCTCGGCAATCTCAGGGGCCAGCACCATGCGCTTGGCGGCGTTGCACGACTGGCCGGCGTCCCGAAAACGCGAATGCGCGGCTTCTTCGGCGGCCAGGGCAATATCGGCGTCGGCCAGCACGATGCAGGGGTTGCTGCCGCCCAGCTCCAGCACGCTTTTCTTGATGTGCCGGCCGGCCAGCTCGGCAATGCGCCGGCCGGTGTGGGTCGAGCCGGTAAACGCGACGGCATCCGAGGCGGCAATGGCCGCCTCCACCTGCGGGGTGTCGATCCAGGCCACGTCCAGCGCGTCGATGCCGGCGGCGCGCACCAGCGCCAGCAAACGCTCAGTGGTCAGCGGCACCGACGGCGCCGGCTTGACCAAACAGGCATTGCCGGCAGCCAGCGCCGGCACGGCAAAGCGCAGCACCTGCCACACCGGGTAATTCCACGGCATCACCGCCAGCACCAGACCCAGGGGCTCAAAGCTGACGCCAGAACGGCTGGCCAGGGTGGGGATTTCCTGCGTGGCCAGCAGCTCGGGGGCGAGGTCGGCGTAGTAGTGGCACAGCTTGGCGGATTTTTCCACCTCGGCGCGGCACTCAGCCAACAGCTTGCCCACTTCGCTGGAAATCAGCCCGGCCAGTTCGTCGGCGTGGGCCAGCAATTGCTGACTGAGCGCGCGCAGTGCGTGGCCGCGTTCGGCCACTGGCAAGCGTCGCCAGGCGGGCTGAACGGCGCGCAGGGCGGCAATGCTGGCGTCAAGTTGCGCCGGCGTCCACGCCGGGCGGGAATAAAACCCGACGCCGGTGGCCGGGTTGCAGCTGGAGAAGGTCATGGTCGGAAAGCATAAAACAAAGCCGCCTGATACGCAGCATGTTTAACAAATTAAACAAGTCTGCGCATCAGGCGGCGGTCACGGTCGGAGGGGCGAGATGGCGGGGTTTACGCAGCCAGATTGGCCGGCTTCACACCAGTCAGCAGGTAGTCGATCAGTTCGCGCGCGCTGCGGATGGCGTGGCCAAACGGCAGGCTTTCCGAGCCACGGAAGAACAGGCCCTTGCTGACTTCGCCACGGAAGGCGGAGGACAGTTTCAGGTCGATGCAGAACTGCCCCACCTTGGACAGGCCATCGCGCAGGCCGCACACGCTCAGGCAGTCCAGGCCCTGGGTGCAGCGCTTGGGGTCGGCCTTGGCGTTGGCTTGCAGAATGCTTTCGCGCTTGAGGTAGCTCTTCAGGAACGGCGTCATCACCCCGCGCGCCGGCAGGCCGGCCACGCTCATGAATTCGACGATGTCTTCCGGCTTGGCGTCGGCCAGCACTTTTTTGAAGTTGGGGTGGGCGTCGCCCTCGTGGGTGACGGCAAACGCGGTGCCCACCTGCACGCCGGCAGCGCCCCAGCCCAGATAGGTTTTGACTTTTTCATAGCTGTTGACCCCGCCGGCAACGATCAGCGGAATTTTTTCCCGCTCCAGGCCCAGGGTTTTGAACAGCTCGAAGGTTTCGTCCAGCACGCGCTTGAACTCAAAGCGGTCGTTGTCGATGTCTTCTTTTTTCGCCGCGCCCAGGTGGCCGCCAGCGTACTTGGGGTGCTCGATCACGATGGCGTCGGGCAGGCGGTTTTTCTTCATCCAGCGCTTGATGACAATGCCGATGCCGCGCGACTCGGACAAAATCGGCAGCAGGGCGACATCCGGATAACCCTGCACCATTTCCGGCAGGTCCAGCGGCAGGCCGGCACCCATGGTGATGGCTTGCGCACCCGACTCGCAGGCCTGGCGCACATAGGCCGCGTGGGAATCCACGGCCTTCATCACGTTCACCGACACCATGCCATGACCTTGGGCGATGTCCAGCGCGGCCTTGACCTCACGATCCAGCGCAATCAGGTTCAGACGATCGTAATCGGCTGCTTCGGTGAACTTGGCTGATTCTTCCACCAGATCGGCGTGCAGATGGCGCAAATCGACACTGGCGATAGTGCCCACTCCCCCCTCCTTGGCCACCGCGCCAGCCAGCCGGTGCGCCGACACGCCCACGCCCATGCCGCCTTGGACAATGGGCAAAAGGGTGCGGCCTTTGATGATCAGGGGAGAAAAAGCATGCTCGGTCATGGTGGGTCTGGCTCAAAAAGGAAGTCGCAAGTGTGGCCGGGAAGGCCCCTGGCGCGCGTTGACGTGGGTCAACAGCGCAGACGAATTATAAGGTTAGCCCGGTCGGAAGTCTCAATCGTTCGATTGTTTCATTGCCGGCTTGCCCAGGCACCACGCAGGGTGGAATGCCCCTTGGCGTCAACTTATGCCATCACAATTCAAAAAAACAAACCATATGCTCACGGCACGCTGCAATCACTGCTCCTAACCGCGTCACACTTTACAAGAACTTAACATTTCAAACGCATACTCTATGGCAAACCCCTTCCAGACAGGTGAAGCCATGCGCACACACTCGGCCCTGCGTTCGCACGCCGACATGATCCGTCGAGATCTGCACGAGGCCTGCGAACGACTTGACCAACACCAGCAACGCTTGCGTGATTTGCTCGACGCCATCGGCCATACCGATACCTACACCGACGATGCCAACCAAGAGGAAGATGCCGAATGCGTCTGACCATCCGCCACAAACTGTATATTTTCAGCGTGGTGGCTATGCTGGCGCTGGCCGCCATGGGCGCGCTGGGATTGATGGCCGGCTATCTGGCCGACGCGCAACTGCACCGGCTGCGCCATGATCACGGCCAGGCGCTGGCGCGGCTGAACCAAATGGACAGCGCCTTGCGCGCCACGCCGCAGCCGGCCTGGCCCGTGCTGAGCGAATTAAGCACACAAGCACCCGAGCTGTTCACCGAAGCCACTTTGCAGCCGGCATGGCAAGCCTGGCTCACGGCCGCCACACAACATGATGCCGCAGCTGCCCTACACAGCTGGCGCGCACTGGCACAAGCCACCCAGCAGTTGATCGACCGGGAGCAAAGCGAACAAGACCAGTTGCGCCATCTGTTGTTTCAGGTGATTTTGTGGGGTGGCGCAGCGCTCAGCATCGGCCTGCTGGCGCTGGCGCGCTGGATCATCCGCACCATTGTCCGCCCCTTGCGCACCCTGGAAGCCACCGCCAGCCAAACCGCCAGTGACCTTGACCTGACCCGCCGCTGCCAACTGCGCGGCCATGATGATGAAGTGGCTCACAGCATTCAGGCTTTCAATGCCCTGCTGGATGCCATCGGCGACAGCTTCCGGCTAGCAGAGACAGCCAGCAGCCAGGTGGATGGCAGCGCCGAAGAAGTAGCCGGCGCCTCACAGCAGATTGCCCGCGCTGCCGAAGCACAAAGTGAATCCACCCTGAGCATGGCTTTTGCCATCGAGCGTTTTCAGATTGGCGTACGGCAAAGCCGCGAAGAAGCCCACTTTGCCCTGGAGTCCGCCAGCCTGGCCGAGCGGCTGGCCAGCGAAAGCGATCAAGTGATCGTCAAGGCAGCGTTGGACATTCAGGACATGGTTGCCGCCATCCAGCGCTCGGCCCAGGATGTGTCGCAGTTGGCCGAGCGCTCGGAAGAAATCAACCGCGTGGTGCAATTAATTGCCAATGTGGCCGACCAGACCAATCTCTTGGCGCTGAACGCGGCAATTGAGGCCGCCCGCGCCGGCGAACAGGGCCGTGGCTTTGCCGTGGTGGCCGATCAGGTGCGCATGCTGGCAGAAACCACGCGCAGCGCCACCCGCGAGATTGGCGGCTCGATTCAATGGGTGCAAGAGCAAACCCGCCATGCTGCCGACAATCTGCTGCAAGGTGAAAAACTGGTGAGCTTTGGCGTGGAGCTGATGCACGGCCTGGCCCGCCCACTGGAAGAAATGCGCGACAGTGCCCGCACAGCCCACGACAAGCTGGATCATCTGATGGAAACCCTGGCCCAGCAACAGGAAGCCAGCGATACCATCGGCAAGGACATCGAAGCCTTGACCGTCATCAGCGAACAAAACAGCGCCGCCGCCAGCCAGAGCGCCAATGCGGCACTGACCTTGCACGAAGCGGTGCGCACACTCGGCAGTCAATTGGCGCGCTTCGGGTTTTAAGCGTCGCGCCCAAAACCCGCTGGCGTTGTTGTGTGAACTTGCCGTACACCCATACAGTCTGTGGTCACCCACTTGGCCAGTGGTCGCTTCGCTGAGTTTGCCAAGTCACGCTAAACAGCCACTCACCGCCAGTGACGCGATATTGTCCGGCTTAGTCCCAGGCAAAAAGCCCGTCATGATATCGCGCTGTTTTTTATCTCATTTTGTTGATAATGGTTTTTCTTTTGAATTTTTCTTGCGCCGCTCGGCGTGTGTGCGGCAGATAGTGCTTGCCTTGCTTCATGAAACCGTCTTAACTTGGTTTTACAATTCAGTATTTCTACGGTTTCTTTCTGCAAGAGTAGGTGCAGCCCATGAAGATTTCCCACCGCCTGGCCCTCATTATTTTGTGCGCCGCAACAGGCTTTGTCATTCTCTGCGCCTACTCTTTGTATGTGGTGCGCGACTCGATGATCTCCGAGCGCAAAGCAGCCACTGAAATTCACGTGCGCATGGCCGGTAATTTGATTGCCCAATTCCAGGCCGCCGAAAAAGCCGGCAAGCTCAGCCGGGAAGAAGCTCAGCGCCAGGCGGCACAAGCCATTCGCGGCATGCGCTACCAAGGCGATTACATGTATCTGCGCAGCTTTTCTGGCTTATCTATTGTGCACCCGGACAAGCGCAAAGAAGGCAAGACAGATGGTGGGGGCACCTTGTCAGACGGTCGCACCCTGATGCAGGGATATCGGGATGTGCTGGCAAACAGCGATTTTGGTTACGTGTCTTTGTACACAAAGCGTGTGAACGGCAACGTGGACGTGCCAAAAATCAACGGCGTGCTGAAAATTGCGGATTGGGACTGGATTGTTGGCACAGGGGTATTTCTGGACGATATCGATGCCATCTTCTGGAAGCGGGTATGGCAGTTTCTTGGCATTGGCGTGGTCGTACTGAGCTGCGTCATTGGTCTGGCGGTGTGGATGTCCCGGTCGATCTACCGGGTGCTGGGCGGCGAGCCCGCCTATGCCGCACAAGTGGCGCAAGCGATTGCCGCCGGCACGCTGAATCAGCGCATTGATGGCCAGGCCAGCACCGACAGTCTGCTGGGCGCCATGGCACGTATGCAGGAACAGCTGCGCAGCATGGTCAGCCTGATCCAGCACAATGCCAGCCAGCTGAATCACTCGGCGCATGGCATCAACCAGCAGATGGTTGACATGACCGATATGGCCAATCAGGCCTCGGATGCCGCCACCTCGACCACGGCGGCAATTCAGCAACTGTCGAATAGCGTGTTGCACATCTCGGACAACGCCCAACGTACGCAAACCCAATCCGCACGCGCCGCCACCCTGGCTGCCGACGGCGGGGCGCTGGTCAATGATGCGGCCAGTCACATCCAGCATGTTTCCGAACAGCTGGAGCAGGCATCCAGCCAGATTGCCGCGCTGGATCAGCGCGCGGCCGAGATTGGCGGCATCGCCGGGGTGATCAAGGACATTGCCGACCAGACCAATCTCCTGGCACTGAACGCGGCCATTGAGGCCGCACGCGCCGGCGAACAAGGCCGTGGCTTTGCCGTGGTGGCCGACGAGGTGCGCAAACTGGCCGAGCGCACCACCGAAGCCACCACGCAAATTTCCAGCATGATCGACGCCGTACAGCGCGACACCCGCGAGGTGGTGGGCAGTATGGGCGCCGCCGCGCCGCAGGTGGAAAGCAGCGTCGGCAAGGCGCAATCGGCCGCACGCGCGCTGGAAGAAATCCGCGCCGGCGCGGCGCTGACACTGGACAATATCCGCGATGTGGCCAACGCCACCCAGGAACAAAGCGCCGCCAACCAGAGCGTGGCCGACCATATCGAGCGCATTGCCAGCATGGTGGAACATTCAGCCCGCACGGCTGCGCAGGCCCGGCAGAGTGCCACCCAGCTGGAAGCCTTGGCAGGTGAATTGAATGCCGCCGTGGCAAGGTTTCAGGTGTAAGCGCCACAACCCCCATCCCACTTCACACAACGGCGCGCACCGCTTTGGGCGCGCCGTTTTGCTGCGTCATGCCCCCATCAGATTTCTACTGATTTTTACCCCCCGCCACGTAATAGCACCAAGGCATAATTTGCTTGCCTAAAATCTCGCAGCAGCATTATCATCGCTATGGCACACACTCCACAAAAGCAATAAAAAATTCATTTAAATCAGCACAATAAAACATTTTGACGCATCCTTGACCGGCCATACCCATGTCGAGGAGCCTCATGCACATGCTCATGCACGCCATAAAATCAGTATTTCTACGTAGCATATTTCACCGTGGATGCGTCTCATGAAAATATCCCATCGTCTGGCCCTGATTGTGCTGTTTGCCGCGGCAGGGTTCATCGCCCTTTCGGCCTATTCACTGTACGTGGTGCGCGACGCCATGCTGTCCGAGCGCAAGGCCGGCATCGAAACCCATGTGCGCATGGCCGGCAACTTGATCGCCCAGTTCCAGGCGGCCGAAAAAGCCGGCAAGCTCAGCCGAGAAGAGGCCCAGCGCCAGGCGGCGCAAGCCATTCGTGGCATGCGCCACAAGGGCGACTATATGGTGCTGCGTGATTATTCCGGCCTGTTCATTGCCCACCCGGACAAGCGCAAAGAAGGCAAGATTGATCCGGGCGGCAAGTTGCCGGATGGCCGCACCACCATCGAAGGCTACCGCGAGGTGCTGGAAAAAAGCGACTTTGGCTATGTGCTGTTTTACACCCGCCGACCGGATGGCGATGTGCAATACCCCCGGCTGAATGGCGTGCTGAAAATCCCGGAATGGAACTGGATTCTGGGCACTGGGATGTTTCTGGATGATATCGACGCCTTGTTCTGGAAGCGCGTCTGGCAGTTTGTCGGCATTGGCGCGGCGGTGTTTATCTGCATGGTGGGCATTGGTGTGTGGATTTCTCACGCCATTTACCGCGCGCTGGGCGGCGAGCCTTCGCACGCCACCCGCGTGGCGCAGGCCATCGCCAGCGGCCAGCTGAACCAGCGCATTGACGAGCGGGTGAACGACGCCAGCCTGCTGGGCGCCATGGCGCGCATGCAGGAGCATCTGCGCGGCATGGTGCAGCAAATCCAGCACAACGCCAACCAGCTCAACCAGTCTGCCCATGGGATTAACCAGCAAATGGTGAATATGGCCAGCATGGCCAGCCACGCCACCGACGCCGCCACCTCCAGCACAGCGGCCATCCAGCAATTGTCCAGCAGCGTGCAGAATATCTCGGGCAACGCCCAGCGCACGCAAACCCAATCGGCGCGCGCCGCCACCCTGGCCGAGGACGGCGGCGGCCTGGTGAACGACGCCGCCAGCCATATCCAGCAGGTGTCTGAGCAGCTGTCGCACGCCTCCAGCCAGATTGCCGCGCTGGACCAGCGCGCCGCTGAAATCGGCGGCATTGCCGGGGTGATCAAGGACATTGCCGACCAGACCAACCTCTTGGCGCTGAACGCGGCGATTGAAGCCGCCCGCGCCGGCGAGCAAGGCCGGGGCTTTGCCGTGGTGGCCGATGAGGTGCGCAAGCTGGCCGAGCGCACCACCGACGCCACCACACAAATCGCCAGCATGATCGACGCCGTGCAGCGCGACACCCGCGAGGTGGTGGGCAGCATGAGCGCTGCCGCGCCGCAGGTAGAAAGCAGCGTGGGCAAGGCGCAATCAGCAGCGCGCGCGCTGGAAGAAATCCGCGCGGGCGCGGCGCTGGCGCTGGACAATATCCGCGACGTGGCCAGCGCCACCCAAGAGCAAAGCGTGGCCAACCAACGGGTGGCCGAGCATATCGAGCGCATCGCCAATATGGTGGCGCAGTCGGCAGACACCGCCAGCCAGGCGCGGCACAGCGCCCAGCAGCTGGAAGCGCTGGCTGACGAGCTGAATGCCGCCGTGGCCAAGTTCCAGGTGTAAGCCTGGCCGGTTGGTCCGTCATGCAAAACGGCGCGCCCAGTGGGCGCGCCGTTTTTTATGCTTGATCCCCGCCACCGACTCACGCCAGGCGAAAGTGCGCCACCTCGCCATCCAGCCGGGTGACCACGCCCAGCAGCATATTGGCGGTGTCAGCGGAGCCGCGCGCTACCGCGCCAAACTGTTCCGCCGCGTTGGCCACCCGTTCAACATGGCTGCCGATATGGCGGGCAGCCTGGCTTTGTTCTTCCAGCGCGGAAATCAGCTCGCCCAGCTCTCGGCGGGTGTCGCCTGCGCCTTCGCGCAGTTGGCGCAGCGGATCGACCAGTTCGCGCACCAGCGTCACGCCAAATGTCACCACCTGCTCACCTTGCAATAAATTCTCGGCCGCCAGCTCGGTTTGTTGCTGGATACTGCGGATCATCTCGTCAATTTCGGTCGTGGCGCGGGTCGTGTGCTCCGCCAGCTTGCGCACTTCATCGGCCACCACAGCAAAGCCCCGGCCTTGCTCGCCCGCGCGAGCAGCTTCAATCGCCGCATTCAGCGCCAGGAGATTGGTTTGATCGGCGATGTCGTTAATTACGCCAACAATACGGCCGATTTCATGTGTACGCCGAGCAAGTTGCGCCACATCCTGGGCCGAATTGTCGATGGTGTCGATCATCCGGTTGATTTCAGTGGCGGCCTGACTGAGTAGATGGTCACTATTCCCCGCCAAGGCCTCTGAGCGCTCAGCCACTTCTTGCACACGCACCGAGGTGCTGGAAAGCGTTTCAATATTTCCCACCAATTCTTCTACCGCAGCGGCCATAGTGGCTGTGGACTGGCCTTGTGTCATCGCACCAACAGAAATTTGCTCGCAAGAGGCGGAAAGGTCTCGTGCCGCCGCACCAACTTCCAAGGAAGCGCCATGTACATTGCCGATCAAGGCACTCAAGCCGGCACGCATGGCGGCCAGTTTGCCCAACAAGCTTTCTGGCGCAGCGTTAAGTAAGCTCGCTTGTATGGTTAAATTGCCCGAAGCAATATGCGACATTGCATCACTGACCACACGGGGATCCCCGCCTAGCGGCCGCGTGACACTGCGCACGATCCATATGCCTGCGCCAATCGCCAAAACGGCCGCCGCCACAGACAGCCCCGCCAGAATCGTTTCCAGTTGTCGGGCTTTTTCGCTGGCGTGCTTACCATTAGCATCCAGCTTCTGGTGCTGAATATGCTGGAAACGATCCATGGTTTGTGAATACAAGACCAACGCCGGCAAGCAACGTCGCTGAAACTGATCACGGGCCTGTGGCGTTTCTCCGGTATCCAGATGCTTCAATACCTGCTCGACACTGCTGACAAACTCAGTCCTGCGTCCGGCCAGTTCATTGAGTATCTGCCGCTCTTCTGACTCAGTCACCAACGCCAGCAATTCACTGCGGCGCTGACTCATGATCGACAGTTTTTCGGGCAAGCCTTGTTTGAATTTTTCATAACGCTCGGGCTGATCTTCTTCCACCAAGAGATAAAGTTCAGTCGCCATCTGACTCAAGATAGAAGCGACATCGTTCCCCAGGCTGACCTTGCGGGCATCCACTTGCGCCATGCGCTCAATGGTTGCCCGGTTGTCCCGGACGCCATGCCAGCCAGCCGCAGCCAGCGCCAGCAATAACGCAAATAATGCCGCAATGCCAAGCATCACCCGTTGCTTAAGCGTCAGCGGAGTGAACTTCATGTCGTCTTTACCTTAACGGTTCGTTGGCGATAAAAAAAGCCGACAATGCAGCCGGCCGAAGTAAAACATGCATTTATTTTTCATTGACTACGAGGCACAGAGGGTGCGGGCAATTGCTGACATACACGCGCCATTTCAGCGCGCAAGCTCGCCATCGCTTCGCAGAGGCGAGTCAATTGCAGACTGATGCGCTGAGCACAGAACGGAGCCTGGGCATTCATAAAAGGCTTTCTTGATTGTCGTGGTAACCAGATGCTTGCTATCAAGCAAATTGAGGAATTTAGGCTCATGACACACCATAGTATGCAGAAATGACGTTACAACGGGATGACTCAACGATGGGAGCCTGAGCTCACGCACACAGTCCTCTAGTCTCCTGAGATGCCCATCATTTGTGCACTTCGAGGAGCGCAAATTGACTGAGCGCACCGCGTATAGCACTGGCGATATTTGCGGGTCAACGCACTGACGATGCCTTGCAGGCCATCGCCAGCGTCCATGCATGCGTGCGCGAGGCGGATGCCGCCGGCACCGCACAAGAAATCGCCCTGATGGTGGATCAGCAAGCCACCACCGCCCAAGACATCGCCAGCGGCATGGAAACCGTCAACGCCATGAGCGAGCAAAATCCAAGCGGGGTCCGCCGCATTACCGAGGATGCACGTCAGTTGCGCGGTGCCGCGCAAGCGCTGCATGAGTTGGTGGCGCATGTGGCCGCCTATCCAGCATGACGCCAGCCCGGCGCGCACAAGGCGCGCCGGGCTGGCAAAGGCAGGGCATACGCCCTGCGGGGGAAGATGGCAGGCTTAGTTGACGATCTGACCAAAGCCTTTCCAGACGCTGGTGGTGCTATCGCCACCTTGCACACAAATCCAGCCAGCATAGCCTCCTACAGCGGGGGCCGTGCTGTACACCACATCCCCTTGCACGGCCGGTGCGCTGGCCAACACCGAAGCACCCGGCGTATGGAAATGCTGGATGCGTTGCATCTTGTCACCGCCGCTATCCTTGCCCAGCAAGCGGTTAAAGCGTTGTGGCGGATCGTACACAATGGTTTCGGCACCATTGATGATCAGTCGCCCCAGCACCACCGAACTGGTCAGCGGGTTGCTGCCCGCCGTATCAATGGCGCAGTTGCCCACAAATACAGCCTGGATATTGGATGTCCCGGTGTTGTTGGCCTGGGTCATGCGGGTATCGGTGATGATCATCAAGCCATTGCTGTAGCCCAGCTTGGCCGTGACGGTGTCCACCTGGCACTCGGTCAGCTTGACGCCCGCACTGTTATTGCCAAAGTCCAGCAGATACCAGCTTGAGTGGGTGTACACCTGGCCGTTGTAGTCCAGGGCATCGGTAAAACGGCAACGGGTAAACTGGGTGGCACGACCACGTTCGGTGGTGGTTTCGGCAAACGGGGTCACCACTTGTCCTGCCAGGGTGCAATCCGTGAAATGCACACGCGGGCTATTGGGCTGGGCGGCGTAGGACGAGGTGCCGATGAGCGTGCTGGAATAAATCGACAGATCCGAGCTGTTGGTGCCGGTGGAATAAAAACCGGGGCCAACGTTGTCGATCATTTCGCAGTCCATGAACACCCCTTGATTGACAAAGGATGTGCTGTCCGGCACCACGGCCACCCCGGCCGACACGGCAGAAGCAAACACACCACGGCCACTGAAATTAAACTGGCAATTCATGGCGGTCAGGCCACTGCCGCCCTCCAAACGCAGACCATTGCGCGCATTGCGCAGACAGCGCACATCGTGCAGCGTCACCGGCTTGCGCAGGGTTTCCTGAGTGGCATTGGTGGCAGCCACCGAGACGCCATCCAGGCCTTGGTCATGAATGTGCAGGTTTTCCAGCAAGATGGATGCGTTATCCTTCAACCACACACCGGTAGCATTCAGACTGCGACCCACTTGAGTCCCCCACTGCCCCCCCAAGATCAGTTGGTCGGCATTGCCATCCAGCTCAAGATCGCTGACTGCGACCCCACCAGTATTGCCTTCCAGATGAATCATCCGATAGGCATGGCCGGCATGATCGGCATCGGTATAAGGCAGCGAAGGCGTCACCGCGATACCCGTCACCGGGTCAAAAGCCCCCAGCTTCAGGCCGTTGGCAATGGAGAGCACGGCGCCATTGCCTTCAATAATGACCGGCTGGCTGCAATTGGTAATTTTGATGATGGGGTCAGCTCGATAGGCGTAGCCCAGCCCGGTCTGGCCGGCCAGGGTTTGTGCACCAACCACATAATGCCCGGCCGGGATACGCAAGGTTCCCCCTCCTTGCGCGCTTAGCGCCAGACTGGCAGCGGCAAATGCGGCAGTGTCATTGGTGACGCCATCACCCACGGCGTTGTACGGCGCATCTTTGACATTGATAATGTTCTGCATGATTGAACTCCAGAAATAAATCATGAAAGGCAGTGAGAGACAGCTCAGCTGGCAATGGTGGCAAAAGCTTTCCAGGTGCCCGGGCTACCGCTGCTCACGCACACCCAGCCAGCCGGCGCGCCGGAAACCGCATCGGAATTGAACACGATGTCGCCAAGCTGCGCGCTGTTGCTGCCCAGGAAATCTGCCGGGCTGGAGCCATAGCCGATATGTTGCTGGCTGCCACCGCTGCCGTTATTGGCCCAGAGTTGTTGACGGCGCTGCGGCATATTGGTGGTTTGCGGATATTCAGTGCCATTCCAGCTGGCACGCCCCAGCACCACGGATTGATCCAGCTGTGCCAGCGACCCGCTATTGAGCACGGTATCGCCCACGCAGATGGCGCGGAAGGCGCTCTCCGTGCCACTGCCGGTGACTTGCTGATAAAACTGGCAATTCGTTGCGGTCACCGTGCCATAGTTGGACGAGTAACCAATGCGAGTGGTCGCGGCATCAATCACGCAGGCATCCAGCTTCACGCCGGCGCCACTGACGCCAAAATCCACCAGATAGCTGGTGCTGCCGGGCGCATATACCTGGCTGTTGTATTTGAGCTTGTCAGTGAACAAGCAACGGCTGAACTGGGTGGCGTAACCTTTGCTGTTGACGGGGTCGGCATAAGCCCGCACGGTAATACCCGAGAAAGTGCAATCGGCAAAGTGCATGCGCGGCTTGCTCGGCCAGGCGCAATAGTAGGTTGTCCCCAGGAAAGTGCAGTTGATAAAGCTGACATCCGCAGAATCCCCACTGTCGGCGCCCATGCCCAGACCCACGTTATTGATCATCTCGCAGTTGATGAACAAGCCATTGCGCACCAGCGCACCACCCGAAGCTTCGATATCCACCCCTGCCTGTGGTGAAGAGCCGAAGGCTGCACGGCCGGTGTGATTGAACTTGCAGCCAATGGCAGTCACCCCGCCGCCGCCCACCCAGGAAAAGCCCTGGCGAGCATTAAATTCGCAGCGGACATTGATCAGCGTGGCAGGCGTGCGCGGCGTGGTGGCCGTGGCATTGGCTGGCGACTGAGCGATGTAAAGCCCATCCAGGCAATGATGATGGGAGTACACATTGCTGACGCGCAAATTGGGGCAATCCTTGGTGTACAAACCGTAGGCTGCCAGTTGATAACCCTGATCCCCCCAGCTTCCGCCCAGTACAGCACTGTTGATGCTGCCGTCCAGCTCCAGATTGCGCACCAACACCTGTGACGAGTTATTCGACAAGACGACCATGCGACCAATGCCGGCTGCGTAATTGACATTGGTAAACGGCATGCTCGCCGGATAGTAAGGATTGCCGGTGATCGGGTCGAAGCTACCGAACTTCAGATTCGGCACAATGCGCAGCACCGCTGCACTGCCTTCAATAATGACCGGCTTGGTGCAATTGCTGATCGTGATGATGTCGGTGGCGCGATAGGCATAGCCCTGATTGGCCTTGCCGGCAAAATCCTGCTTGCCCACCATGTATACCCCGGCCGGAATCAGCAAGGTGCCACCACCTGCCGCAGTCAGTGCTGCACTGGCGGCAATAAATGCATTGGTATCATTTTGAATACCATCACCGTACGCGCCATAGTCTTTGACGTTGAAAATAGCCATGAGATTGCCTCTGTCAATATCGTGATTTCAAAGTGTGAGCCAGGATTGAAGAATCAGCTGGCAATCAGACCAAACGGCTTCCAGGTCCCTGGCGTGCCAGTCACTGTGCACACCCAGCCCAGATAGCCCCCAGGGGTGGGTGCGGTGTTGTACACAATGTCGCCTTTGGTCCCGCCACCGAATGCACTGGCAAATGCGGTGGCGCTGTAGCAATAGCCCACACTCTGCATGCGGCCGCCGCTGCCGGTATTGGCATAAAAACGCAAGCGACGCTGCATTTGGTCGTATTGCAGTTGCTCAGCGCTATTAAACAGCATGCGACCCAGGATCAAGCTGGTGCTCAGATCGTTGCTACCGGAAGTATCAAAGATGGTGTCGCCATGAAAATTGGCCACAATCGCAGAAGCCCCGCTACTGGTCTGGCGGAAGCGGCAGTTGCTGGCAGAGATGGCGCCATTGGTCTGGCCAAGCACGCCGGTGGCTACCTCAACCGAACAACGATCCATCTGCACCCCCAGGCTGCCGGCGCCCCAGTTCAGCAGATTGCCACCCGTGCTGATAAACACTTGATTGTTGTACTTGTGCAGATCTGTCAGCCAGCAGCCGCTAAAACGGGTGGCATCGCCATCAGCCTGGGACACACCAGCACGCACCACACTGCTTTGACCTGCCAGGGTGGAATCCACAAAGTGCACACGGGCGGCCGATACGGCAAAGGGTGCTGCCGTGGTGCCCACCAGCGAACAGCGCTCGACCTTGATGTCGGCAGCAGTGCTGGAGGCCAGCACCCCTTCACCCACGTTGTTCAGCATTTCGCTGTTCAGGAAATGGCCGTTGCGTGCCCCCTCCTTGATCATGACACCCACTGCCGGCGCGGTGGCAAACGTGGCCCGGCCGCTGTGACTAAACTTGCAATCCACCGCTTGCAGGCCGTTCCCCCCCTGCCAGAACAATGCCGCACGTGCGTTGTATTCACTACGGCACAGCAAGAGTGACAGCGGAGCGCGCGGACTGTTGGCACTGGCCGTCACACCATATGCGGCCAGGCCATCATGGCCATGGTGGTGGCTATAGATGCGTTCCAGGGCAACCTGATCGGCATTCTCGACCACGATGCCATCAGCAGCCAGATCATAACCACTGGAGCCCCACTGGCCACCCAGCGACAGTGCGCTGGCGTTGCCATTAAGCTCCAGGCCTCGCACCACCACATGGCCCGGATTGTCTTTCACCACCAGCATGCGCCCGACACTGGCGGCATAGTCTGCATCGGTAAACGGCAGGCTGGCCGGGGTATAGGCCGTTCCGGTAGACCAATCAAAACTGCCAAATTTCAGACCGTTTGCCAGGGTCAGGGTCGCACCGGTGCCTTCGATCACCACAGGATGGCTGCAACCGCTCAGGGTAATGATGTCCTCACCCAGATAGGCATAACCCTGATTGCTTTGGGTGGCACGGACTTGTCGGCCCACCGTGTAAGTGCCAGGCGGAATCAACAAGGTGCCGCCCCCGGCAGCACACAGCGCGGCACTGGCATCAATGAAAGCCTGAGTCGCATTGCTGACGCCTGTGTTGTCTGCCGCATATGGTGCAGCCGTCACATCAATCGTGATGGGAATAGGAGTGGTCATGGCATCCTCCTTTCAGGATGGAAACAAAATAGAGAGCGTTGCCTCCAGGCAAGCCCAGAAAAATCAACAAATCACCATGGATCGCAGATCATCATTCCACAGAGAGATTTCTAACCCGATGCTGAGCAATGTCAGCATCAAGCCGGTGCAGCAAAAAAACTCAGGCTAAATCACAGGGCAATCGGGCCAAACGGCTTCCAGATGCCAGGACTGCCGGCTTCTACGCAAATCCAGCCGGCATAGCCTCCCGGCGCCGCGTAGGGGTTGTAGACAATGTCGCCACGATTGGCCTGGCCGGCGCCCACAGCGGCTTCTGGAGAGTAGGCATAGGCAATGCTCTGACGGACGGCATATGCACTGCCGTTATTACCTTGCAGACACTGCTTGCGCTGGATGCCTACGTATTGCGGCGCTTCTTCGCCGTTGACCAGCAATTGCCCCAGCACACGCGCCATGCCCGTGGTGAAAGCACCAGGCGGACTGAAGGCCAGGTTGTAGCCCACATAACACGCACTGAAGGTGCTCTCGTGGCTGGTGGTCTGCGTCAACCGGCAGTCGCGCAGGGTGATTTCTCCAGCGGTGTAGATCAGCGGGCCGTGCTGGGTATCCATGCTGCAACGATCAAACATCACCCCCTGACTGCCACCGCCCAGATCCAGCAAATACCAGCCGGGATACAAATGAACCTGACCATTCCAGTTGAGCTGATCGGTAAAGCGGCAGCCGGTAAAGCGGGTGGCATTGCCGTCGCCAGGCGTTTGCTCGGCGTAGACATTCACCAATTGGCCGGCAATGGTGCAATCCAGAAAATGCAGACGCGGCTTGCGCGGCCACAGCGGGTAGTTAGTGGAGCCAATAAAGGTGCAACGCTGAAAGGTAATATCCGCGCTGTCACCGCTATCCGCCCCCATGCCGGGGCCGACGTTATTGATGACTTCGCAATTGATAAACAGCCCATTGCGCACCACGCCATCCTCGGCCTCGATGTCGATGCCGGCAGCGGGCGAGGACGACAGCGCCCCCCGGCCGGTGTGATTGAACTGGCAGTCAATCGCCGTCAAACCATTGCCGCCGGTCCAGCTCAAGCCTTGACGGCCGTTGTATTCGCTGCGCACACGAATCAGCGTGGCTGGCGTGCGCGGCGACTGCGCGGTGGTGCCCACCTGCGACACCAGGATGCCGTCCAGGCCATGGTGGTGGGTATGGACGTTTTCCACCTGCAAGGTGTTGTTATTCAGTGCATACACCCCATAGGCGTTAAGCTGACGGCCGAGATCCCCCCAGCCGCCGCCCAGAATCAGCGTGTCCGACGCGCCATCCAGTTCCAGATCGCGCACCAGCACATGGCGGTTATTCGCCAGCACCAGCATGCGATAAGCGCCGGCAGCGTAATCCGGATCAATAAACGGCATGGCGGCCGGGGCATAGGGCTCGCCCGACACCGGGTCGAAACTGCCGTAGCGCAGGCCTGGTGCCGCACGCAGCACGGCATGGTTGCCTTCAATCACCACTGGCTGCTGACAATTGACAATCGAAATGATGTCCGTGCTGCGATAGGCATAGCCCAGGCCAAGCTGCCCAGCCAGTGTTTGCTCGCCCACCACATACACCCCTTGCGGAATGCGCAACACACCCCCACCGTGGGCACTCAGCGCCGCACTGGCGGCGATAAACGCCTGGGTATCATTACTGACACCATCGCCCAATGCGCCGTAATCCTTGACATTGAATTCCATGTGCTATCTCCAAAAGCCGGCATACCGAGCAAGCCCCGCTCACTGTCGATCAGACACATGGCATGCCGGCGCCATGGCGGGACAACACAGCATGCAGGCCGACACCACCGCCGCGCAGTTGACCGGGGTCAGCCACCGGCAGGTGCACTGTCAAGCATTCTTCACACAAATTTGCGGCACATCGCTTGTCGCCGTTGCCCGGCTCAAGGAAAATCGCCGCCACGCGCGGGCCCACCGCGCGACGCAACCCTGAACAAGAAAAAATGATCGACGACTACCCCGCCCCGAATACCCGTCCCCACCTGAGTAAATGGCTGTTGATCGCCACAGATCTGGCCATGCTGCTGCTGGCCAACCGGCTGGGCTTCTGGCTGGCCGAACGTGTGCGCATCTGGCGTGACCTGCCGGCCTTTGTCGCCAGTGCCGACAGTGGCCTGCGGCTGACCGTCTGGCTGATGCTGGTGCTGGCCGCCATCAGCTGGTTCTGGCTGGTGCGCGGCCATTACACCCAGCGCCGGCCGTTCTGGGACGAAACCCGCGATGTGGTCATCGCCATGCTGGTGCTGGCGGTGGTGGACGCCGCGCTGATGTTCATGCTCAAGTCGCCGTTCTCGCGGCTGTGGTGGGTGGCCACCTGGGCGGTGTCGCTGTTTGGCGTAGTGCTGGGCCGGGTGCTGGCCCGACGGCTGATGATCT
Source organism: Rivihabitans pingtungensis (assembly GCF_003201855.1). GTDB lineage: Bacteria > Pseudomonadota > Gammaproteobacteria > Burkholderiales > Aquaspirillaceae > Rivihabitans > Rivihabitans pingtungensis. The sequence continues at coordinate 42,185 of NZ_QJKI01000009.1, forward strand.
GGCTGGGCTGGTGGCAGCGCCAGGTGCTGGTGTTCGGCTTTGGCGAAAACGCCCGCGAAGCGTTTGCCGCGCTGAAAAGCGAGCGCTGGCTGGGCTATCAGGTGGTAGGCTTTGTTGCCCCGTGCGCCGATGTGCGCGACGCGGAAAACCTCGACGACCAACCGATCTGCGGCAAACCGCTGCTGCCCTATCTGCTGGAAGAACCCGCCCCACGCTTTCTGGAACGCTTTCACCAGCCGGCCATTCTGATTGCGCTGGAAACCGAACAACTGGACGTGCAACAACAGCTGGTGCAGCGCTTCAGCATTGCCGGCGCCGACGTCAGCATTGCGCCGCCGCTGAAAGGCCTGCCGCTGTATGGCGCCGAGCTGACCCATTTTTTCAGCCACGAAGTGCTGCTGCTGCGCGTGCGCAATAATCTGTCGCGCCGCGCCTCACGCTTTATCAAGCGCACTTTTGACATTGTCGCCGCCAGCCTGCTTCTGCTGCTGCTGGCCCCGCTGCTGCTGAGCGTGGCCTGGCTGGTGTCGCGCGACGGCGGCCCGGCCACCTTTGGCCACACCCGCATCGGTCGTCACGGCAAACCGTTTCGCTGCCTGAAATTCCGCTCGATGGTGATCGACGCCCAGGCGCGGCTGAGCGAGCTGTTGGCGCGCGACCCGGAAGCCCGCGCCGAGTGGGAGCGTGATTTCAAGCTGAAAAACGACCCGCGCATCACTCCGCTGGGCAATTTCATCCGCAAGACCAGCCTGGACGAGCTGCCGCAGCTGATCAATGTGCTGCGCGGCGACATGAGCCTGGTCGGCCCGCGCCCGGTGATTGCCGACGAAGTGGAGCGCTACGGCGAAGACAAGGTGTTTTACCTGATGGCGCGCCCCGGCATCACCGGCCTGTGGCAAATCAGCGGCCGCAACGATATCGACTACGACAGCCGCGTGGCGCTGGACTGCTGGTATGTGCGCAACTGGTCGCTGTGGTACGACATTGTGATTTTGATCAAAACCATCAAAGTGGTGCTGGCGCGCGACGGCGCCTACTGACCCACGGAGCCCGTCATGCGCGACCTCACCCCCTTCAGCAATCGGCTGAGCAAAAACCACCGCCACCTGGCCAAATGGGCCAAGCGCCAGGACACCGAGTGCTACCGGCTGTACGACCGCGACATCCCGGAATTCCCGGTGATTGTCGATGTCTACGGCGCCAGCGCCCACATTCAAGAAGTGGACACCGGCTGGCAAATCGACGAAGACAGCCACGCCGCCTGGCTGGACGCCATCCGCCAGGCGGTGGCCGAGGTGCTGGCCATCGCCGTGGACGACATTGCCCTGAAAACCCGCCGCCGGCAAAAAGGCCTGGCGCAATACGAAAAAACCGGCGAAACCGGCCGCGAGCGCATCGTCAGCGAAACCAGCCGCCGCTTTATCGTCAATCTGGAAGCTTATCTGGACACCGGCCTGTTTCTGGACCACCGCAACACCCGCCGCGTGGTGGGCGAACACGCCGCCGGCAAGCGCTTTTTGAATCTGTTTGCCTACACCGGCAGCTTCACCGTGTACGCCGCCACCGGCGGGGCCATCTCGTCGGTGACGGTGGATCTGTCCAACACCTACCAAGACTGGTCACGGCGCAATTTCGAGCTCAACGGCCTGGACCTGAGCCGCCACAGCCTGGTGCGCGCCGATGTGTTCCGCTACCTGCAAGACGCCGCCGCGGCAGACGAGCGCTTTGACCTGATCGTCATGGACCCGCCGAGTTTTTCCAACTCGAAAAAAATGCTCGACATCCTCGACGTGCAACGCGACCAGCAACGCCTGGTGGACGGCGCCATGGCCCTGCTCGCCCCCGGCGGCGTGCTGTATTTCTCTAACAACCTGCGCGGCTTCAAGCTCGACCCGGCACTGGCTGAGCGCTATCGGGTGGAAGACATCAGTGCCAAATCGGTGCCGGAAGATTTTCGCAACCGCAAGATTCATCAGTGTTTTCGGGTGACGGCGCGATAAGGCGACAAGCACTCGCCCAGCGCTGGGGAGTTGGACATAATTACTTGATTATAAATAAAAAAGCCATACAAACCAAATATTCATGCAGCGCTGCCGTCCTGCATGATCAGGTCGCGCTTAGCTGGTTTTTTTCCCGTTAAGCGTGCCGAGCATCGCAGAAAGTCAGGGGGCAGTCCGGCCCGGCTAAGCGGCAGCGCAGCTGACGCGCCATTTCGGGACGGCCCTGATTTTTGAGAAGCACAGGGCAGTCAGCGCCGCAGGCGCTGACCACGCGCCCGGGTCGCCTTTCTTTGCCTACTTTCTTTGGCGAAGCAAAGAAAGTAGGGCGCGTACGGGGCGCATCCCCGTCTCAATTCAGTCCGCGCGCAGCGCGGCGCCAAATCGCACATTTGCCATCTGGATTCGCGCCGTGCTGTTGCGGCAAAGCAAACACACCCTGGCCTTGCCCAAGGTGCGTGACTTGAAGGAGCTGAAAATGACCCTGGCGGAACGCTTTGACCAATGGGCACAACAATACGAGCAACGCGGCAAGCAGGAAGGCCTGCAAAAGGGCCTGCAAAAGGGCCTGCAAAAGGGTCGGCAGGAAGGTCGGCAGGAGGGGCAACAGGAAGGCGAAGCCCGTTTATTGCTGCGCTTGCTCACCCGTCGTTTTGGTGAACTGCCCGCCGACACGGTGACCCGTATTCAACGCGCCGATCTCCCCCAACTGGAAGCCTGGAGCGACCGCGTGCTGGATGCGCGCAGTCTGGCCGAGGTGTTCCAGCCCAGCTAGCGCCAGAGCATGGATACAGCCGCGCTTTTTGGTAACCAGATGCGCGCGGTGACAGACCGTTTTGCGCCCTCGCCATTCACCCCGCCAACATCACCTCACGCAGCGCCATCACCGTCGGACTGTCCACCCCCGCCCGGCGCACCAGCAGGGTGGGGGCTGGCGCGTGTTCAGCCGGCAGCGGATGCACCGACACCGCATGGCTGGCCGCCATGCCGTCCAGCAGGCTCAGCGGCGCCAGCGCAATGCCCATGCCGGCGGCCACACAACCGAGCATGGCGTGGTAGGACGCCAGCTCAATCACCCGCTCCGGCAGCACGCCGTCGCTGGCCAGCCATTGCTCCAGCCGATGGCGGTAGGCGCAGCCGGGGGCAAAGGTCAGCAGGGTGAGGGGGCGCACGTCGCGGGCGCGGGTAATCGGCGGATGGCCCGCCGGGGCGATCAGCGCCAGGGTTTCCATAAACGCCGGCTCGGCACACAGCCGGGCGTCGGCCACCGGGCCGCACACCAGCACGCAATCCAGCTCCCCCGCGCGCAGTTGCGCCAGCAGCGGCGCGGTGGCGCCGGTGTGCAGTTCCAGCTGCACGTCCGGGTAGCGCTCATGAAACGCCGCCAGCCGGGTAGGCAGCCGCGCAGCCGCAGTGCTTTCCATCGAGCCCAGACGCAGGCGGCCGCGCGGCGCGGCGTCGGCCACGGCGGCACGCGCCTGGTCGGCCAGCTCCAGCAGGCGCTCGGCGTAATCAGACAACACCGCGCCCGCAGGGGCCAGGCTCAGCCGGCGACCTTCGCGCACAAACAGCGGCACGCCCAGATGCGCTTCCAGCTGGCGGATGCGGGTGGTGACGTTGGATTGCACCCGATTAAGCCGGGCTGCGGCGCGGGTGATGCCGCCCTCGCGCACCACCGCCCGAAAAATACGCAAGTCGTCCAGGTCCATGTTCTGTTTTTGAGATGGATTTTATCAGGATTATTCATTTTACAGGATGATTTGCCACGCGCTACAGTCAAGCTCCCTGACCGCCCGAAAGCGCCCGCCATGCACACTGCTTCTCGTCCGCCCTGGCAGGGCTACGCCGCCGCCCTGGGCGTGGTCTGCATCTGGACTGGCTTTATTTTGATTTCCCGCTGGGGCGGCAAAAGCCCGCTGACCGGCTACGACGTGCTGGCGCTGCGCCTGGGCGCGGCCTCGCTGTTGCTATTGCCCTTCTGTCGCGACTTGCCGCGCACGGTGTGGCGCGAGCGCCGGCTGTGGACGCTGGCAGCGATTGGCGGCGTGCTGTATGGCGTGGTGGTGTACACCGCCTTCAAATACGCCCCGGCGGCGCACGGCGCCATCCTGCTGCCGGGCATGCAGCCGTTTTTGGTGACGGCGCTGCTGTGGCTGGCGCTGGGCGAACGCCCCACCCGCAACCGACTGATCGGCCTGACGGGCATTGCCTTGGGCGTGCTGTGTGTGGCGCTGCCGCTGCTGCAAGCTGGCGACTGGCGCACGCTGCCGGGCGACGCGCTGATGCTGGTGGCCTCGCTGACCTGGGCGGTGTACAGCGTGCTGGTGCGGCAATGGGCGTTTTCGCCGTGGGTGCTCACCCGCTTTGTCGCGCTGGGCTCGGCGCTGCTGTATCTGCCGGTGTACGTGCTATGGCTGCCCAAGGGCCTGGCCGAGGCCAGCGCCACCCAGCTGATCACCCAGGCTTTGTATCAGGGCATTGGCCCGACCATCATTGCCATGTGGCTGTTTTTGCTGGCGGTGCAACAGCTGGGCGCGGCGCGCACTGGCGCGCTGATTGGCCTGGTGCCGGTGCTGGCCGGGCTGGCCGCCGTGCCGCTCTTGGGCGAGCCGCTGACCGCCAGCCTGCTGCTAGGCTTGTGCGCGGTATCGGCTGGCGCCTGGTATGCCGCGCGGCCGGGTCGGGTGGCGTAATATCGGGGTTTTTCTGCTGCGCCCCTGACCATGGCCTACCGTTTACTGATGCTGGATTTTGACGGCGTGCTGGCCGACAGCTTTCCGTTTTTCCGGCACACCTTCAATCAGCTGGCCGCCCACCATGGCTTTCGCCCGGTGGCGGCCGACGAACTGCCGGCGCTGCGCCGCTGCGGCCCGCGACAGATTGCCCGCCATGTTGGCCTGCCGTGGTGGAAGCTGCCGCGCGTGGCGCGGCACTTTATGCAATTGATGCAGGCCGCGCCGGACAGCGCGCCCTTGTTTGCCGGCGTGGCGGACTGGCTGGATGCCCAGCTGGACGCCGGCCAGCGGCTGGCGCTGGTCAGCTCGAACAGCCGCGCCAATGTGGCGCGCAGCGTGGGCGAGGCGCGACTGGCGCGCTTTGCCGCGGTGGAATGCGGCAGCGCGCTGCTGGGCAAGGCGCAGCGGCTGCGCCAGGTGCTGCGCCGCCTGCACATCGCCCCCGAACACGCCGCCTATCTGGGCGACCAGCCCGCCGACGGCGACGCCGCCCAATGCGCCGGGGTGGACTTTATCGCCGTCGGCTGGGGCTACGCCAGCCTGGACGGCCTGCGCCCCTGCCAGCCGGCGCTGACCCTGACTCACCCGGCCGAACTATTCAGCCTGTTGCCGCCGCCCTGACGCCCGCCACGGCAGGCCGGCCACGAATACTGCTGTTTTACTCACCAAAAGGAGCCCGCCATGCCCTACGTCAACATCAAAATCACCCGCGAAGGCGCCAGCGCCGAACAAAAAGCCACGCTGATTGCCGGCGTCACCGCGCTGCTGCGCGACACCCTAGGCAAAAACCCGGCCACCACGGTGGTGGTGATTGACGAAGTGGACACCGACAACTGGGGCATCGGCGGCGAAGCGGTCACCACGCTGCGCGCGCGGGCCGCCGCGCAAGCCTGAGCCGCTCACGCAGGCCAGACGGCTGCTCAACCCTGCCGCGCCAGTCGCCAGTTACGCCAGCGACGGTGCGGCCACCAGGAAAACGCCCAGGCCAAGCCCAGCGCCAGCAGCGAACCGACTATGATTTCCGCCGCGCGCAGCCCGGCCAGATTCAGCGCTGCCGAGGCTGGCAGGCCAATGCCACTGCCCAGCAGAATGGCCACGGTGATCGGGGTAAGCCGCCAGCTGCCGGGGTAATGGTCAATGGTGCGCGCCAGCACCACCGACACCGCCAGCGCCGCCGCCAGCGAGCCCAGATGCGCGCCCACCGTCCACACGGTCAGCAAGGCCACCACACAGCCAATCAGCGTATTGCTCACCCGATCGCGCACCAAGTCCGCCGTCGCGGTGAGCTTGGGGTCGCTGACGGCAGCAATGGTCACCACCGCCCATACCGGCTGCTCGATGCCCAGCCAGGTGAGCAAAGGCCAGGCCAGCAAAGTGGCCAGGGCGATTTTGAGCGCGAACAACAGAGAAGCGCTTAAAGACATGATGAAAGAGGGCATGGGGTCAACAGCCTAAGCTTAACGGCAGGCGATGACAAGCAGATTGCATGCCACCAGGCAAGGCATTGAGGCCTGGTGGCGCAGGGGGGGGCATTACGGCGTGGTCTTGAACAAATTGAACTGATTGCTCAGCTGTTCTTTCAGCACCTGCTGTTTTTCCAGGATGGTCTTTTTGTCCTTGACCAGGGCGTTGAAGTCCAGCGCATAGGTGGGGGCGTTGAGTGCACCGGTGATTTTCAGCGGCACGTTCATTTCTTTGGTGTTGGTGAACACCAGGATATTGGGCTGCACGCGCATGGCGTAGTCAATGATATTGCCGACCAAATCCACCTTGCCGTGGCCTTGCAGGCTGAACAGGCTGGAGTTCAGCCGCAGGTCGTGATTGCGCGCCACGCCGTTGCTGAAGTTGAACTGGGCGGACAGGCTCTGAAAATCGGTGCGCTTGCTGGGGTCGTCGGTCAGCCGCGCCAGCTCGGTGGGCAGGCGCTTGATGGCTTCCACCATGTCCACCCCCATCAGCGCGCCTTCGGTCAGCCCGACGCGCACGGTGCCGTTCAGCGATTTGCGCAATTGGGTGAAGGTTTGCCCTTCGGCGGTCAGCGTGGCTTCCAGCCGGCCTTTGCCGTCCAGCCGGTCGATGTCGAACAGGTCGCGCAGCAGCGGGCGGATGCGCATGCCGCTGAGGGTTTCAAACATCACCAGCTTGGGTTGCTCGCCGGGGGTGAGTTCCAGTCGGCCATTCAGGTTGCCGCCGTAGATCAGCGCGGTGACGTCTTCCAGCAGCAGTTTTTCCGGGCGCATGCTCAGCTTGGCGCCAATCTGCTGCATGGCAAAACGGCCAGCGGTGAGTTCGGCAATGCGCAAGTCTCCAGAGAGATTCAGTGCGTTCATCCAGTCGAAGTCGAATTTACGCTGGCCATAAAACAGGCCGACCTGATTGCCGGTGGATTCGGCCAGATAGCGGTTAAGATCGAGTTTGCCCAGGCTGAGATTGACGGTGTGCGCCGGGGTGATAAAGCCATCCTGGCGGGCATTGAAGTCAAAACGCTGGCCGTCGATCTGGCCATTGAGCTTGCTGGTGACTTGCTGGCGGGCCAGATTGGCCACCAGCTCACCCTTGGCGGCAGCCTTGAGTTGGCCACGCGGCAGCAGCGGGGTGGCCAGCGTAGTGTCCACCGTCACCGGGGTGAGGCGGAAGATTTCCCAATTGCTCAGCGTCACTGGCGCCTTGAGTTGGGCGGTCAAGGTGTGTTCGCCGGCTTTCCAGCTCATCGCGCCGGTCAGTTCGGTGGCGGCCAGCGCCTGCCAGTTGCCGGAAATATCCTTGAGCTGGCCAGAAAAACTATAGCTGGAGCCCTTGTTGTTCAGCGCGGCGTTGAAATCCAGCGAGGGCGCCTGAAAACCGGCCTTGCCCTGCGACCAGTCGGCACTGGGCATCCGCGCGGTCAGCGAAACCGACGGCTCGCGGCTGCTCAGGCTGGCTTGCAGGTTTTCGGCGGTCATCTGCCGCGACACCAGGTTGACGCGCACGGTGCCGGTCAGCTCGGCACGGCTGTCGGTCAACCCGGCCACCAGGCCAGTGGCCGTCAGCTTGAAGGGGTCCAGCGTCAGTTGTTCTTCGGCAACGTTCAGCGGGCTTTCCAGTACCACGGCAGCTTGATGCTCGCCGCTTTTGAGCAGACCGGCCAGGCTCAGCTGGGCATTGCCCAGCATGCCACTGGCCTCCATCGAGCCTTCGCTCAGGCTGAATTCGCGCTTGAACACCCGGTCGTCCACCGTGGCGTTAAGATCAGCCAGTTTCAGCGAATCGAGCTTGACCACCAGGGAAGACGCGGTTTTCTGCTCCAGCAGGTCGGCAAAATTCCAGCGTCCATCCGCCTCGCGGCGCAGGTTCAGGCGCACACCGTCCAGCTTGATGGCGTGCACCACTTTTTGTGCCTGCAACAGCGGCAGCCAGGCCAGGCGGATTTCGGCGCGGCGCAGGGTAAACAGCGGGCCGTCGCCATCCGGGCTGGCATTGGGGGCGCTCAGGCTGATTTGATCAATCTTGATGCCGGGACGGGGAAACACCGCAGGCGAAATCTGCCCGATACTCAAGGTGCGGCCATCGGTCTGCAAGGCATCAGCCAATTGCATGCGCACTTGTTCAGGGTCGAAGCGGGCGTAAAAAACCGACAGGGCGGTGATGAACACCAGCACCAGCAGGGCAAGCAACACGCCCAGCATTTTAAGGCGATAGGGAGTCAGCCGGAGAAGACCAGATGTCCATTTCATGGGGCAATCAAGCTCCGTGAGGCGGCAGTGCGCCAGGGGTCAAAAGGGCCACGGGTGGGGCAGAAATCAGGCCGACTGGCGGGCTGGAGCGGGTGAAGGGAATCGAACCCTCGTCGTAAGCTTGGGAAGCTTCTGCTCTACCATTGAGCTACACCCGCACAGGAGTCAGGCATTGTCACCGAAAACGTTGGCTTTGGCAATTGGCCAAAGCCACGCCAATGACATTTTTCAGCGGAAGGGCACGGGGCGGGGCGTGTCGGGTGCATTCCAGAGGCATGCGCCATCGTGACTACAGCACAGCACGATACTGGCGGACAAAGCGGGCAAAATCCTCTGCCGGCAAGGGCTTGCTGAAGAAATAACCCTGCGCCTGGTCGCAGGCGTGTGCGCGCAGGAAAGCCACGACTTCGGCGTCTTCCACGCCTTCGGCGATAGTAGCCAGATCCAGGCTGTGCGCCATCTGGATCACCGCGCGGATGATGGCGGCGTGCTGGTCGCCCAGGTGCAGCTGACGGACAAAAGACTGGTCGATCTTCAGCGTGTCCACGTCAAAGCGGGTGAGGTACGACAGGCAGGAGTAGCCGGTGCCAAAGTCGTCGATCGACAGGCGCACGCCCAGCGCTTTCAGCCGCTGCAAGGTGGAAATCACGTTTTCCACATCGTGCATCAGCATGGACTCGGTGAGCTCCAGCTCCAGGCAGGTGGCTGGCAGGCCGGTGCGCGCCAGCGTGTGGGTGACGCTTTCCACCAGATAGCCGCGCTTGAACTCCACGCCGGAGAGGTTGACCGCCACCACCAGATCGCCCAGCCCTTCTTCGCGCCATTGCGCCAGCTGGCGGCAGGCTTCGTGCAGCACCCATTCGCCAATCGGCACAATCAGGCCGCTTTCTTCTGCCACCGGAATGAATTTGCCCGGCGGCACCATGCCTTGTTCGGGGTGCAGCCAGCGCACCAAGGCCTCGGCGCCGACAATGCGCCCGGTGGTCAGGTCCAGCTGCGGTTGATAGTGCAGGATGAATTCATTGCGCAACAGCGCATTGTGCAGGCCATTGCGGATCAGCAATTGCTCGGCAGCCTGGCCGCCCTGCTGGCCGGTAAAAAAGCGGAAGGTGTTGCGCCCGGCTTCTTTGGCGGCGCGCACGGCAGTTTCGGCTTTTTGCAGCAGCGCGTCGTAATCGTCGCCATCGTCTGGCGCCAGCGCCACGCCAATCGACAGCGTGGAGTGCAGTTGCTGGCCGTTGATGTCAAACGGCGCGGCAAACGCATTCAGCAGCAGGCTGGCCAGCTCGGTGAGCTGACGCGGTTCGCGCACATGCGGCACCATCAGCAAAAACTCATCTGCGCCGTGACGCGCCAGCATTTCCTGGCTTTGCAGCAAGGTTTGCATGCGCTGGGCAGCCGCCTTGAGCAATTGGTCGCCCATTGCCTGGCCCAGCGAATCATTGATGGTCTTGAAATTATCCAGATCCACATACAGCAGGGCCACGCCTTCCCCGTCGTCCTGACGGCGGGCAATCGCCTCGTTCAGGCGGTTTTTGGCTTGCAGGCGGTTGGGCAGATCGGTCAGTGGATCGTGGTGAATCAAATATTCGGCGCGCGCCTCGGCGGCCTTGCGCTCGGACAGATCAAAAAACAGCCCGACATAATGACTCAGCACACCATTGTGGTCGTGCACCGCCGACAGGCTCAGCCATTCTGGAAACACCTCGCCATTCTTGCGCCGGTTCCAGATTTCGCCATGCCAGTGGCCCTGCTCAAGCAGGCTGGCCCACATGTGCTGATAAAAAACCTGATCATGAATGCCAGAGGCCAACAGGCGCGGGGTTTGCCCCAGCGCCTCGTCGCGGCTGTAGCCCGTCATGCTGACAAATGCCGGGTTGACCGACACGATGCGCGCCTGGGCATCGGTGACCAGAATACCCTCGTTGCTGTTCTCGAACACCTTGGCCATCAGCCGCAGATTGTCTGCCTCGCGGCGACGCTCCAGCACGATGCCAATGATCGACGCGCCGATTTCCAGCAGCTTGTGGTGAAACTCGGTGGGCGCGCGTCGCTCAAAGCTGGACAGCGCAAAGGTGCCGATAATCTCGCGCCCGGCGCCGTATATCGGCATCGACCAACACGCCAGCAGATTGAAATCCACCGCCAGATCGCGCAAATCGGCCCAGCGCGGGTCGGTCAGTGTGTCGCTGACAAACACCGGCTCGCCCCGGTACAAGGCATTGCCACACGAGCCAGAATTTGGCCCCGGACACAGCAGGCGCAGGCGCTCCACGCCCTCCGGCGGCACACTGGGCGCAGCGTAGACGTTCAGCTTGCCATCCTCATCCAGCAACATCACCGAGCCCACGGCATTGGGCAGCAGCCGCTCTTCCAGGCGGCAAACTTCGTTGATGATGTCCAGCGGGTCGTGCCCTTGCGCCACCGATTCGAGAATGGCCTGTTGCAGCAACAGGATATCCTGCTGCTCGGCATGGCTGAGCAGCTGTAGGTTGGCAACGCCAGGATCATCGACCAGGCAAGAACCGGGATTCATGACAGCTCCGGAAAAGGATGTATTTTCAGCTTAACGGATTTTACCGATGCTTGACATCCATCCGATACAGTCTATCGGTGAATTCACCTATTTTTTTTCAACGCCGGCCCAGTAACTGGTTCACCGCCAGCATGGTGGCCCACACCACCCAACCCGACCACAGCGTATGTGACAGAAAGTGCGCACCGCGCAATTGCTGGCCCACGCCCATCAGCAGGCCAAACGCCAGCCCGCCCCACAGCCAGGCTTGCGCCAGACGCGGACGCTCACCCGCATAAACAAAATACAAGGCCATCAAGACAAAGCCACCCGAGGCATGCCCGGCCGGAAAACACTTGCCCGCTGACACCCCCGCCGGCAAAGATGCCAGCAGCGGCACATACGGCGCGTGGCCGCCAAACTCCAGCAAATCCCATGGGCAGTGATACGGTGAAGCCTGTTTGAGCAAAGATACACTCAGACTGCCGACCACCATCGCAGCACAGGCCAGCCGCCAGCGCCTGGCAGCCTCGGCATCCAGGCCAAAACGTGGGCCAAACACCCCCAGCCCCAGCGCGGCCACGCCAATCACAATAGATACGTCTTTCAGCCAGACATGATTGACATACTCCAGCCACCAGTTGTGCTGTAAGGGAAAGTGCTGGCTGAGCGGATCAAAGCTGAACGCCGCCAGCCAGTGATCCAGCCGGCCATCGCCCAGCACGGCGTAAAACAGCGCCGCCAGCACGGCCAGTAAAGCCCATTGCCGCCGGTAAAATGCCGCAGGCAGCAAGGTCGCGCGCGGGGCGCGCCAGGGCAGGGTCAAAAGCTTCATGGTGTGGGCGCAGGTCCAAAATGGTAAAAGTCCCGCGATGCTGCGCGCGCAAGCTTAAGCCAACCTGAAGCCGGGCTGATGCCCAGCCATCACGTATAATCAGCTTTTTGAAGGACCTTTCCCCATGCAACAAGACTTTACCCTGACTGGCGAATACATCGCCCTCAACGACCTGCTGAAAATCTGCGGCGTGGCCGACAGCGGCGGCGCCGGCAAGGCGCTGGTGGCCAGCGGCGCAGTTAGCGTCGATGGCACGCAAGAGCTGCGCAAAACCTGCAAGATTCGCGCCGGCCAAACCGTCAGCGGCGACGGCTTCACCATCCGCGTGGTGGGCGCATGAGCCAGTCTGACGACCTGTTCGACCCAGAGCCGGAAGCCCCCGAGCCGCCCGCCGACGGCGCTTGCTGCGGCAGCGGTTGCGACAACTGCGTGCTGGACGTCTACCAGGCTCAGCTCTCTGATTACCGGCTCAAGCATTGGCAGTGGACGCAGCGGCAAACGGCCTCTAGCGAGGCCGAGCGCAACGCCCCGGCAGCGCGCCAAGCAAGCTGGTAAACTTATTGCTTTGCCCGAGTATGCGCCATGGCCAAACTGGATTTGCATTGCCACTCCACCGCTTCTGATGGCGCTTTGCCGCCTACCGAGCTGGTGGCGCGTGCGGCGGCGCGCGGCTCGCGCATGCTGGCGCTGACCGACCACGATTGCACCGCCGGCCTGGCCGAGGCCGGCGAGGCGGCGCGTGAGCACGGGCTGGACCTGATTCGCGGCGTAGAGATTTCCGTCAGCTGGCGCACGCGCACCATTCATATTGTCGGCCTGGACATCGACCCGGATTGCCCGGCGCTGGCCGCTGGCCTGCGCGCGGTGCGCGAAGGGCGAGTGGAGCGGGCGCGGCGCATGGAAGCCGCGCTGGCCAAAATCGGCATCCATGGCGCGTTTGACGGGGCGATGGCCTTGTGCGGCAACCCGGAAATGATCGGCCGCACCCACTTTGCCCGTTTTCTGGTGGAAAGCGGCGAGGTGAAAAACGTCGCCACCGTGTTTCGCAAATATCTGGTCAAGGGCAAACCCGGCTATGTGCCGCACCAGTGGGCCGAACTGGCCGATGCGGTGGGCTGGATTCGCGCCGCCGGCGGCGTGGCGGTGATTGCCCATCCGGGGCGCTATGAGATTGGCCGCCAGTTGCAAGAAGAGCTGGTGCAGGATTTCAAAGCGGTGGGCGGCGAGGCCATCGAAGTGGTCAGCGCCAGCCACACGCTGGATCAAACCCATAAATTTGCCCTGCTGGCCGCGCGCATGGAGCTGCTGGCCAGCGCCGGCAGCGACTTTCATGCCCCTGGCGAAGGCGGCCGCGACGTGGGGCTCACCCAGGATTTGCCGCCAGTGTGCGTCCCGGTGTGGAGCCGCTTCACCCCGCCGCGCGCCACGCCCGTGGCGGCCAACTGAAGACCATCATGTCCCAACTGTTTCACATTCACCCCGAAAACCCGCAGGCGCGGCTGATCCGCGAAGCGGTGAAAATCATCCAGCAAGGCGGCGTCATCGCCTACCCGACGGATTCCTGTTACGCGCTGGGCTGCCATCTGGGCGACAAGCGGGCGATGGAGCGCATCCTGGCCATCCGCCAACTGGACTTGCGCCACCATCTCACCCTGGTGTGCCGTGACCTGTCCGAACTGGGCAGCTATGCCCGGGTGGACAACGCCCAATACCGGCTGCTGAAAGCCATCACCCCCGGCGCCTACACCTTTATCCTGCAAGCCACCAAGGAAGTGCCGCGCCGCACCCTGCACCCCAAGCGCAACACCATCGGCCTGCGCGTGCCCGACCACCCGGTGGCGCTGGCGCTGCTGGAGGCGCTGGGCGAGCCTTTGCTGTCGTGCACGCTGATGCTGCCTCACGAACCGATGCCGCCCAGCGACCCATTTGAAATCCGCGACCTGCTGCAAAGCCAGCTGGACTTGGTGATCGACGGCGGCTATTGCGGCATCGAGCCCACCACAGTGCTGGACCTCACCGACGGCGCGCCGCAACTGATCCGCGCCGGCGCCGGGCCGCTGGACAAACTGGGCCTGGCCTAGTCAAACTCGAACGTCATTGAACCCGCGCGCTGACGCCGGCTCCAAGCACCTAGCCCGCGTCGCCGACGCGGGCGCGCTGAACGCCGCTCACAAAATTCTCCTGGCGTGGTTACTTGCCGTGCTGCTTGCACTGAAGTTCTGTGAGCGGTTTTTATTCTGAATCGGGACACGCATGGACGAACTCAACCTTATTCAAAAAATCTCGGTGTTCGCCCTGCCGGTGATTTTTGCCATCACCGGCCACGAGGCGGCGCATGCCTATGCTGCCCGCCACTTTGGCGACAACACCGCCTATCTGGAAGGGCGGATGACGCTTAACCCGCTGCGCCATATCGACTGGATCGGCACGGTGCTGCTGCCGCTGGTGTGCGTGGCGGTGGGCGGCTTTATTTTTGGCTGGGCCAAACCGGTGCCGGTGCGCTTTGGCAATCTGCGCCATCCCAAGCGCGACATGCTGTGGGTGTCGGCGGCCGGGCCGGGGGCCAATTTGCTGATGGCAGTGCTGTGGGCGCTGATGTTCAAGCTGGCGCTGGGCATGAACAACGACTACACCGAGCCGCTGGCGCTGATGGCGCAGGCTGGCATGCTGATCAACGTCATGCTGATGGCGCTGAACCTGCTGCCCATTCCGCCGCTGGACGGCGGGCGCATGCTGATGAGCGTGCTGCCCAACCGCCAGGCCTGGCAGCTGTCGCGGCTGGAGCCCTACGGCATGTGGATTCTGATTGCGCTGATGTTCACCGGCCTGCTGTCCTTGCTGATGAACCCGCTGATCAAGGCCTGCTATCGTTTTCTGAACGCCTTGTTATAATTTGTCGTCATTCGGGGCCGCCGGCGCGGCCCCCTGCCAATTCAACCGCGAAAGCTCCCCCATGTATTCCGAACGTGTTCTTTCCGGCATGCGCCCGACCGGCAGCCTGCACCTGGGTCATTACCATGGTGCGCTGAAAAACTGGGTGAAACTGCAAAGCGAACATGAGTGCTTTTTCTTTGTGGCCGACTGGCACGCGCTGACCACCAGCTACGACGACCCGTCCATCATCGCCAAGAGCACCTGGGACATGGTGATTGACTGGCTGGCCGCCGGTGTGGACCCATCACAAGCCACGCTGTTCATCCAGAGCCGGGTGCCCGAGCACGCCGAGCTGCACCTCTTGCTGTCGATGATCACCCCGCTGTCCTGGCTGGAGCGCGTGCCCACCTACAAAGACCAAATCGAAAAACTGTCGCACAAAGACCTGGGCACCTACGGCTTTTTGGGCTACCCGCTGATGCAGTCGGCGGATATTTTGATTTATCGCGCCATGTTCGTGCCGGTGGGCGAAGACCAGATCCCGCACATCGAAATCACCCGCGAAATCGCCCGCCGCTACAACCACATCTACGGCCGCGAGCCGGGCTTTGAAGAAAAAGCCGAAGCCGCCGTCAAGAAAATGGGCAGCAAAAAAGCCCGCCTGTACGACGAGCTGCGCACCCGCTACCTGCAAGACGGCGACGAAGAAGCGCTGGAATCCGCCCGCGCGCTGCTGGCCGACACGCAAAACCTGTCGATTGGCGACCGCGAGCGGCTGTTTGGCTATCTGGAAAACAAAGGCAAGGTGATTCTGGTCGAGCCGCAGGCGCTGCTGACCGAAGCCAGCCGCATGCCCGGCCTGGACGGCCAGAAGATGTCCAAGAGCTACGGCAACGGCATCTTCCTGCGCGAAGACCCCGCCGCCGTCACCAAAAAAGTGCGCGGCATGCCCACCGATCCGGCGCGCGTGCGCCGCACCGATCCTGGCAGCCCGGACAAATGCCCGGTGTGGCAGCTGCACCAGGTGTACACCGACCGCGACACCCACGACTGGGTACAAAGCGGCTGTCGCAGCGCCGGCATTGGCTGTCTGGAATGCAAACAGCCGGTGATCGACGGCATCCTGGCCGAGCAGCAACCGATGTTCGAACGCGCCCAGCAATACCTGGACGACCCCACCCTGGTGAAGAGCATCGTCGCTGACGGCTGCGAGCGCGCCCGCGCCATTGCCCAGGAAACCATGCGCGACGTGCGCGAAGCCATGGGTCTGGGCTACGCCTGATGCCGGCGTGCATCACCCTGGTGGGCCGCCAATGAGCGCACCCGCCCTGCTTGCCGCCGACGCCCCCGCATCGGCGCCGCCGCTGGCCACCGTGTTTGGCGAAGCGGTGCTGGATGCCCCGGCGGATTTGTTCATCCCGCCGGACGCGTTGCGGGTGTTTCTGGAAAGCTTTGAAGGCCCGCTGGATTTACTGCTCTACCTGATCCGCAAGCAAAACCTCAATGTGCTGGACATCCCGATGGCGCGCGTCACCGCCCAGTACATGGAGTACATCGGCGCCATGCGCGCCGAACGCATGGAGCTGGCCGCCGAATACCTGCTGATGGCGGCGCTGCTGATCGAAATCAAATCCCGCCTGCTGCTGCCGCGCCCGCCGCGCGACGAAGAAGGCGAAGTGGACGACCCGCGCGCCGAGCTGGTGCGCCGCCTGCTGGAATACGAGCAAATCAAACTGGCCGCGCTGGCACTGGACGCACTGCCGCAGGCCGAGCGCGACTTTGCCTGGCTGGCGGTGCTGGTGGAGCAAAGCGCCGAAGCGCGCCTGCCGGAAGTCAGCCCGGCCGACCTGCGCCAGGCGTGGATGGCCATCCTCGCCCGCGCCAAACACACCCGCCACCACCAGGTGGAGCAAGACAGCCTGTCGGTGCGCGAACAAATGACCCGCATCCTGCGCCAGCTGCAAGGCCGTGGCCATGTGCCGTTTGTTGAACTGTTCGAGCTGGACATCAACGTCAGCTATGTGGTGGTGAACTTCATCGCCATTCTGGAACTGGCCAAAGAAGGCCTGATCAGCATCACCCAGGATGCGCCGTATCAGCCGATTTATGTGCGGCTGGGGCGGGAGGATGCCAGCAGTGAGTAGCCACACTGGCATGTACTGCCAATACAGCAAAGCCCCACGCAAGGTGGGGCTTTGGTTTTTTCTGGCGGCAGAAATTGACTTGATCTGACTCGGCACACCCTGCGCTGCCATGCAGGCAGGAGGGGATGCACGGACTTATTCCACCTCGTCAATCCACGCCTGCTGAATCGCCTCCAGAATGCGTTCGCCGCAGTGGGCCGGATCGTCGTTGAATTCCGGCAGCGCCAGCACCCATTGCATCAGGTCGGTGAAGCGCACGGTTTTCGGGTCGATGTCGGGGTGGGCGTCGCACAGGGCGATGGCGATGTCCAGGCTGTCGGTCCATTGCATATTAATGGTTCTCCTTGGCGTGGTTGATGGTGTATCTGGGGATTTCCACCACCAGATCGGTGTCGGTCACCAGCGCCTGACAGGACAGCCGCGAGGTGGCTTCCAGGCCCCAGGCTTTGTCCAGCAGGTCGTCTTCCAGCTCGTCGGACGGCTCCAGCGAGGCAAAGCCTTCGCGGATCACCACATGGCAGGTGGTGCAGGCGCAGGACATTTCACAGGCGTGTTCGATGTCCACCTGATTGTTCAGCAGATTGTCGCAGATGCTCAGGCCCGGTTCGGCGTCAAACAGCGCGCCTTGCGGGCACAGGTCGGCGTGGGGCAGGACGATGATTTTCGGCATGGTGGGTGTCTCGCAGACGCCGCCGGGCGCAGCGCCGGCGGCGGGGGTAAGGTTACAGTTCGCTGATTTTCTGGCCGGTCAGCGCGCGACGGATATTGCGGTCCATGCGGCGGGCGGCAAAGTCGCCGCTGGCTTCGTTCAGCGTGGCCATGGCCTGGTTGATGCCCACCGTCTGGCGGGCGGCCAGCGCGGCGCGCATGGCGGCGATGGCGGCGTCCAGCGCGCTGCGCTCGGCGGCGTCCAGCAGGTCGCCATCGCTGGCCAGCGCAACGTCGATGGCGGCCAGCAGGCCTTCGGCGTCCACCGTGGCTTCCGCCAGCTTGCGCGCGGCGATGTCGTCGTGCACATGGGCGATGGATTCGGTCAGCATGCGGCTGACTTCGTCGTCGGTCAGGCCGTAGGACGGCTTGACCTCGATGCGCGCTTCCACGCCGCTGCTTTGCTCGCGGGCGCTGACCGACAACAGCCCGTCGGCGTCCACCTGGAAGGTGACGCGAATGCGCGCCGCGCCCGCCACCATCGGCGGAATGCCGCGCAGCTCAAAGCGCGCCAGGCTGCGGCAATCGGCCACCAGCTCGCGCTCGCCTTGCAGCACATGCAGGGCCATGGCGGTCTGGCCGTCCTTGAAGGTGGTGAACTCTTGTGCGCGGGCGGTGGGGATGGTGCTGTTGCGCGGGATGATTTTTTCCACCAGGCCACCCATGGTTTCCAGGCCCAGCGACAGCGGAATCACGTCCAGCAGCAGCCAGTCGTCGTCGCCCTTGTTACCGGCCAGCACATTGGCCTGCATGGCGGCGCCCAGCGCCACCACTTGGTCGGGGTCGAGGTTGGTCAGCGGCGGCTGGCGGAAATGCTCGGCCACCGCCTTGCGGATATGCGGCATGCGGGTGGCGCCGCCGACCATCACCACGCCCTGGATATCCTCCACCGACAGCCGGGCGTCGCGCAGCGCCTTGCGCACCGGCAGCAGGGTTTTGTCCACCAGCGTGCGGGTGATCTGCTCGAAGGTTTCCAGCGTCAGCGTCAGTTGCACCAGTTGGCCGTCGGACAGCGTGGCCTGGATCGGCGCTTCTTGTGCATCGGTGAGCATTTCTTTGGCGGCGCGGGCGTGAGTGAGCAGCAGGCGGGTGTCGTTGGCCGACAATTGCGACAGGCCGGCTTGTTCCAGCACCCAACAGTAAATGCGGTGGTCAAAGTCATCGCCGCCCAGCGCCGAATCGCCGCTGGTGGCCAGCACTTCAAACACCCCGCGCGACAGGCGCAGGATGGAAACGTCAAAGGTGCCGCCGCCCAGGTCGTACACCACATACACGCCTTCGCTGGCGTTATCCAGGCCATAGGCGATGGCGGCGGCGGTGGGTTCGTTGAGCAGGCGCAGCACGTTCAGCCCGGCCAGCCGGGCGGCGTCCTTGGTGGCCTGGCGCTGGGCGTCGTCAAAGTAGGCCGGCACGGTGATCACCGCGCCGACCAGCTCGCCGCCCAGGCTGGCTTCGGCGCGGGCCTTGAGCGCGCGCAGGATGTCGGCGGAGATTTCCACCGGGCTTTTCACCCCGGCGCGGGTCAGCAGCTGCACCATGCCCGGCGCATCAACAAACTGGTAGGGCATGGCCGCCGGGTTGTCCAGATCGGCCAGGCCCCGACCCATAAAGCGCTTGGCGGACACAATGGTGTTGTGCGGGTCTTCGTTTTGCCGCGCGCGCGCGGCGTGGCCCACCACGCATTCGCCGTCCGGGGTGTAGCGCACCACCGAGGGCAGCAGGTGGCGACCGTGTTCGTCGGGCAGCACCACGGCGGCGCCGCTGCGCACGGTGGCCACCAGCGAATTGGTGGTGCCCAGGTCGATGCCAACCGCCAGGCGGTGTTGATGAGGGGCGGCGAAGAGGCCGGGTTCGGCGATTTGCAGCAGGGCCATGAGCGTGATCAACTGTCAGGGCGCCGCCAGGGTCAGGCGCGGGCGGCGCGGTGTGAAAAAAGGCAAGGGGTCAGAACAGCAAGGCTTCCAGCGCTTCGCCCAGGTCGGCTTCCAGTTTTTCCAGAAAGCGCAGCTTGCGCACCAGGCTGGCGGCGGCGGCAAAGTCGCCGCTGTCGTCCAGCGCGGCGGCCAGTTCGGCCTCCAGCGCGCGGGCGTCGGCGCGCACTTCGCGGATCAGGGTTTCCAGCGCGTCGGCGTCGCGGGCGGCGCGGGCGTCCATCATGGCTTCGCGCCATTCCATTTGCAGCATCAAAAACTCGGCCGGCATCGCCGTGTTGGTGTCTTCGGCGGTGTCCACGCCGGCCAGCGCCAGCAGATAGCGCGCGCGCGCCAGCGGCTGGCGCAGGGTTTGATGCGCTTCGTTGGCGCGGGTGGCCCATTGCAGCGCCAGCCGGCGCTCGGCCTCGGGGCTGGCGGCAAAGCGGTCGGGGTGAACTTCACCCTGAATGCGCCGATAGGCGGCGTCCAGCGCGGCGCGGTCCAGCGCAAAGCGCCGGGGCAGCTGGAACAGGGTGAAGAAATCCTGATTGAAGTCCATGCGCGCTCCGCGAGGCCGGGTCAGACGTTGAAGCTTTCGCCGCAGCCGCACTCGTTCTTGACGTTGGGGTTGTTGAACTTGAAGCCCTCGTTCAGCCCTTCCTTGACGAAGTCCAGCTCGGTGCCGTCGATATAGGCCAGGCTTTTGGCGTCGGTGAACAAGGTCACGCCGTGCGATTCAAAGCTCAGGTCTTCTTCGCCGGCTTCATCGACAAATTCCAGCTTGTAGGCCATGCCCGAGCAGCCAGAGGTTTTCACCCCCAGGCGCAGGCCCAGGCCTTTGCCGCGTTTGCTCAAAAAGCCTTGCACATGTTCTGCGGCGCGTTCGGTCAGGGTAATGCCCATCATGCTCTCCACCAGTGAGGCCGGGCGCTGGGCGCCCGGACAGTTTGCAGGGTCAGTGGCCGTGTTTGGCCTTGTAGTCGGACACTGCCGCCTTGATGGCGTCTTCGGCAAGGATCGAACAATGGATCTTGACCGGCGGCAGGGCCAGCTCTTCGGCAATCTGGGTGTTCTTGATGGCCAGCGCTTCGTCCAGCGTCTTGCCCTTCACCCATTCGGTCACCAGCGAGGAAGAAGCAATCGCCGAGCCACAGCCGTAGGTTTTGAACTTGGCGTCTTCGATCACCCCGGCTTCGTTGACCTTGATCTGCAATTTCATCACATCGCCACAGGCCGGCGCGCCAACCATGCCGGTGCCCACCGTGCCGTCGCCCTTGTCGAACGAGCCGACATTGCGCGGGTTTTCGTAGTGGTCGAGGACTTGTTCGCTATATGCCATGTTTGGTTCTCCTTGTTTTTAGCGCCGCTCACAAAACGCGCCTGGCGTCGTTGTACGGCCTTGTCGTACTAGTTGTACTGTCTGCGGCCGCACGCCTAGCCAGGCTCGCTTCGCTGCGTTTTTTGAGCGACGCTTGATGCCGGCGCGACTTAGTGCGCAGCCCACTGCACGGTGTTCAGGTCCACGCCTTCCTTGAACATGTCCCACAAGGGCGACAGTTCGCGCAGCTTGCCAATCTTGGCCTTGAGCAGATGGATGGCGAAGTCCACTTCGGCTTCGGTGGTGAAGCGGCCGATGGTGAAGCGGATCGAGCTGTGCGCCAGTTCGTCGTTGCGGCCCAGCGCGCGCAGCACGTAAGAGGGCTCCAGCGAGGCCGAGGTGCAGGCCGAGCCGGACGACACCGCCAGCTCCTTGATGGCCATGATCAGGCTTTCGCCTTCGACAAAATTAAAGCTGACATTCAGATTGTGCGGCACGCGGCGGTCCAGATCGCCGTTCAGATACACTTCTTCGATATCCGACAGGCCGGCCCACAGGCGGTCGCGCAGCGCGCCGATGCGGGCGTTTTCGCTGGCCATTTCTTCACGGGCCAGGCGGAAGGCTTCGCCCATGCCGACAATCTGGTGGGTGGCCAGCGTGCCCGAGCGCATGCCGCGCTCGTGGCCGCCGCCGTGGATTTGCGCTTCCAGGCGAATGCGCGGCTTGCGGCGCACATACAGCGCGCCAATGCCTTTCGGGCCGTAGGTCTTGTGCGCCGAAAAGCTCATCAGGTCCACTTTCAGGCTAGCGAGGTCGATCTCGACCTTGCCGGTGGCCTGGGCCGAATCAACATGAAAGATCACCCCGCGCTCGCGGCAGATGTCGCCCAGCGCGGCGATGTCCTGAATCACGCCGATTTCGTTGTTCACAAACATCACCGAGGCCAGGATGGTGTCCGGGCGGATGGCGGCGCGGAAGGCGTCCAGATCCAGCAGGCCGTTGTCTTGCGGGGTCAGGTAGGTGACCTCGAAGCCCTGGCGCTCCAGCTCGCGACAGGTGTCCAGCACGGCCTTGTGCTCGGTCTTGACGGTGATCAGGTGCTTGCCCTTGGTTTTGTAGAACTGGGCTGCGCCTTTGATCGCCAGGTTGTTGGATTCGGTGGCGCCGGACGTCCAGACGATTTCTTTCGGGTCGCAGTTCACCAGCTTGGCCACTTCGGCGCGGGCGTTTTCTACGGCTTCTTCCGACTCCCAGCCGTAGGCGTGGCTGCGGCTGGCGGGGTTGCCAAAGTGTTCGGTCAGCCAGGGAATCATCGCCTGGGCCACGCGCGGGTCAACCGGGGTGGTGGCCGAGTAGTCCAGGTAAATCGGGTAGTTTTTCGCGGGTGCGGTCATTTCAGCAGATTCTCCAGCGCGGACAATGATGTGTCACAAGGCGGGCGCGGCGCCGTCCTGCACGGCGGCCACACGGCGGCGGTCTTGCACGACGGCGGTTTCTTTGGCGCGTTGCTTGTCCACCAGGCTCGCCAGCGTCACATTGGCCAAGTAGGCAAAAATGGTTTTGTTCAGGTCAGTCCACAGATCGTGGGTCATGCAGCGATGATTGTCGTGGCAGTTTTCATGCCCGCCGCACTGGGTGGCGTCCAGCGGCTCGTCCACGGCGATGATGATGTCGGCCACGGTGATGTCCTCCACCAGCCGCGCCAGACAGTAGCCGCCGCCCGGGCCGCGCACGCTTTCCACCAACTCGGCGCGGCGCAGCTTGCCAAACAACTGTTCGAGATAAGACAGGGAAATGCCCTGGCGCTCGCTGATGCCGGCCAGGGTGACCGGGCCATTTGCGTCGCGCATGGCGAGGTCAAGCATGGCGGTGACAGCAAAGCGCCCCTTGGTGGTGAGTCGCATGGCGAAAGTCTCCTGGGCCGGCAACGGCCGTGTGCAGTGGGGTGAATTCAGCGGGTTTGGGTACTGCCTGAAGGGTATAATATCCGAGTAATTTGGTCAAGAATGAACTGGCCCCTCACTCCGTAGAAATGCGGGGGTGATACTGCCTGCGCCGCCTGTCATCTGCCGGTCATCTGCGCGATGCGCTATCATCACGTTCAAACAAACGCATGCATAGTTGCCATCGCAAGGAAACCGCCACCATGAGCGCACCCGCCATCGTCATCACCGGCTCCGGCCTGTTCACGCCGCCGCACCGCATCAGCAACGAAGAACTGGTCACCGCCTACAACGCCTGGGCCGAAGCCGACAACGCCCGCCACGCCGAGGCGATTGCCGCCGGCCAGCGCGCCGCGCGGGAGCTGTCGTCAGCAGAATTCATCGTCAAAGCCTCCGGCATCCACAGCCGCCATGTGATGGACCGCGACGGCGTGCTCAACCCCGCGCGGATGTGCCCCAATCTGCCCGAGCGCGACAACGACAGCCTGTCGCTGCAAGCCGAAATGGCGGTGGCCGCCGGGCGCGACGCGCTGGCCGCCGCCGGACGCGACGCAGCAGAGATTGATATGGTGATTGTCGCCTGCTCGAATATGCAGCGCGCCTATCCGGCCATGGCCATCGAAGTGCAACAGGCGCTGGGCTGCGGCGGCTTTGCCTACGACATGAACGTGGCCTGCTCGTCGGCCACCTTTGGCATGCAGGCCGCCGTCAGCGCCCTATCCAGCGGCGCAGCCAAGGCGGTGCTGATGGTCAACCCGGAAATCACCTCTGGGCATCTGAACTTCTGCGACCGTGACAGCCACTTTATTTTTGGCGACGCCTGCACCGCCGTGGTGCTGGAACGCGCCGATACCGCGCGCAGCGAGCAGGGTTTTGAAGTGCTGGGCTGCAAACTGGCGACGCAGTTTTCCAACAATATCCGCAACAACTTTGGCTTTCTCAACCGCGCCGCGCCAGAAGGCATCGGCCAGCCGGACAAGCTGTTTGTGCAGCAGGGCCGCAAGGTGTTCAAAGAAGTCTGCCCGATGGTGGCCGAGCATATCGAAGCGCACCTGGCCAGCCTGCAACTGCGCGCCAGCGACATCCGCCGCTATTGGCTGCACCAGGCCAATCTGTCGATGAACCAGCTGATTGCCCGCCGCCTGCTTGGCCGCGACGCCAGCCTGGACGAAGCGCCGGTGATTCTGGACCGCTACGCCAACACCAGCTCGGCCGGCTCGGTGATTGCCTGGCACCTGCACCAGCAGGATTTGCCCAGCGGCGCGCTGGGCGTGCTCGCTTCGTTTGGCGCCGGGTATTCGGTGGGGAGTGTGGTGTTGCGCAAGCGGTGAGGGTGGTTATTTGTTGGAGTCCGCGCTGCGCGCGGAGCCTGATTTGGGGCGGGAGTTCGTCCCGCATGCCGACTGACTTTCTTTGCTTCGCCAAAGAAAGTCAGCAAAGAAAGGCGACCCCGGGACGCGCGCCCGTCCGCCGCCTGCGGCGTCGGTGGTCCCTTGCGCTTCTCGAAAGTCAGGGCCGCCACGGAATGGCGCGTCGGCTGCGCCGCCGCTTAGCCGTGACGGACAGCCCCCTGACTTTCTGCGATGCTCAGCGCGCTTTACGGGGAGAAAAACGGCGATGCGCCACCGTTTGCGCACGACATACAGCTTGGTCTTATGGGTCGCCGCGCCCCACAGCCCAAACAGTGCGCCAGCCCCATCCTGCCTATAGAAATGACCCGCATTTTCTGCAATGCAACACCGGCATCTCACCATGCCAAAAAAATGCTTTACCCCGCCCCCCTTGTCCGCTTACAGTCGCGACAAATCGACACGCCCCGCGCTGCCCACCCCCTGGCGGCCAAGGGGCCCAGACATGACGGAGAACATGCAGTGAAACGCGGAGTGTACGCAGGCAGCTTCGACCCGGTCACCAACGGCCATTTGTGGATGATCAACAAAGCCGTAGACCTGTTCGACGAACTGATCGTCGCGGTCGGCTACAACCCGGACAAGCACTACACCTTCTGCGCCGACGAACGCGCCGCCATGCTGCGCGAAACCACCCGCCAATACACCAATCTGCGGGTAGAAAGCTTCGAGAATCAGTTTCTGGTGGACTACGCCCAATCCGTGGGCGCCAATTACATTGTGCGCGGCATCCGCACCGCCAGCGATTACGAATTCGAGCGCACCATGCGCTATGTGAACTCCGACCTGCACCCGGACATCACCACCATCTTCCTGCTGCCGCCGCGCGAATTTGCCGAGGTGTCGTCCACCATGGTCAAAGGCCTGGTCGGCCCCAAGGGCTGGGAGGCGGTGATTCGCCAATACGTACCGGGCCCGGTGCATGAAAAACTGCTGCAACTGAGCCCACGCAAGCCGCGCTAAGCGCACTCACTAAAGTCAGCACAGCGGCCTTGGTCCGGCGCGCGGCCGCAGACTACGGGGACGTGCAACAACGCCAAGGGGTTGTGTCAGCCGCGCCAAGAATCGCTCACAAAACTCAGCGAAGCGATCCTGGCTAGTAGCCAGTCACGTTGAAACACGAGGGTTCATGTGCCACGAAGAACCCCTCGTCGCACCACACCGCGTCATTCCCGCGCAGGCGGGAATCCAGGTGTGCCCACAGCGTACAGCCGGGTGAGCGCTCACCCGCGCCATGCCCACCGCGCACGCTGTGGCGCCGTCTGGGTTCCCGCCTTCGCGGGAACGACACCGGGGATGAAACTCATGCTGTTCAGATCATGGTGACTGGCTACTAGGCGCGCGGCCGCAGACAGTACAAGCAATACGGCCAGGCCGCGCAACAACGCCAGGAGGGTTTTGTGAGCGGCTCTCGGCGCTACACCCGAAACTGCGCCAGCTGACCATTCAGCCGGCCCACCACGCCCAGCAGGCTGTCGGCGGTGTCGGTGGAGCGGCGCACGCCGTGCACAAAAGCTTCAGCGGTTTGCGCCACCCGCTCGGCCTGCTGGCCAATCAGCCCGGCGGCGCTGGCTTGCTCGGCCAGGCCGCTTTGCAGTTGCTCGACGGCCTGGCGGGTTTTGCCGGCGCCGGCGCGCAGCTGCTCCATCGCCGGATGCAGCTCGGCGATTTCTTCCACACTGGCGTCCACCCCGGCCTGACTATGATTCAAGCGCTCGGCGGCCTGGCGGGTTTGCTGCTGGATGGCGCTGATGGTGCCGGCAATATCCTGGGTGGCGCGCGCGGTGTGTTCGGCCAGCTTGCGCACCTCGTCGGCCACCACGGCAAAACCCCGGCCCGTTTCGCCCGCGCGGGCGGCTTCGATGGCGGCGTTCAGCGCCAGCAGATTGGTTTGCTCGGCAATACCCTGAATCACCGCCACCACCTGGCCAATTGATTCGGTTTTATCCGCCAGCTCGCCCACGTCCCCATGCGCCTGTGACAGCGTGTCGCGCATCGCCCCCATGCGCGCGGCGGCGCTATCCAGCTGGCTTTGCGCCTGGTCGGCCAGGGTTTCGGCGCTGTGCGCCTGCGTCACCACATGCTCGGTGTGGCTGGACAAGGTGTGGATGGCGCCGTCCAGCTCTTCCACCGCGCTGGCGATGCTGGCGGTGGACAAGGTTTGCGCCTGCGCACCTTCGGCAATGCGCAGGCATTCGGCGGACAGCGCCTGGGCGGCGTCTTCCACCGCGCGGGTGTTGCTGGCAATTTCGCCCATGGTGCCGCCCAACTGACGGCGCATGGCTTCCAGCCGCGCCATCAGGCTGCGGCCATCGCCCTGGCGCACCGGCAAGGGTTGATGCAACTGGCCATCGGCCATGCTGGCCACCGCCGCGCCAGCCTGCGCCGGATCGCCGCCCAGCGGCCGGCTGACGCTGCGCAAAATCATCATCCCCACCGCGATAAAGGCCAGCACGCCCACGCCGCTGGCGGCGGCCATGCTCCATTGCGTATGCTGCGCCGCCGCCGCGCTGGCTTGCGCGCCTTGCTGGAATTGCTGATCCTGATGGCGCAAAAAGCGCTCGATGGCCAGCATATCCTCACGCAGGGCAGGCACGCCCAAGGCATAAAAATGGCTGGTGGCGGCGTCGTATTCGTCCTTGGCCAGCAAGTCCAGCAAGCCGCGCGTGGCCTGGTTGAACTCACCATGGCGCTGACGGATGGCCGCCAGCATGGTCTGTTCTTCCGGGCTGGGGCCCAGCGCCGCCAGGCTGTCGAGCTGGGTTTGCATCTCGCGCTGGCTGGCGGTGAACACCTTGTTCAGCGTGTCGATATCCTCCTGCGATGGCGAGCCGCCCAATACCGGGTACACCTGGCGCGACAGCGCATTCAGCGTAAACAAGGCCTGCTGGCCATGGCGCAATTTGCGCGCGTCCACATCCGCCACCCGCTCCGCCGCCGCCTGCATGCGCCAACCGCCCAGCCCGCCCAGGGCCAACACCATCAGCAAAATCAGCAGCAAACCGCCCAAACCCAAGCCCACCCGCCAGACAAACCCGCCACGCACCGCTGCACTCATACCGCACCCTTGTTGATCCATATTGTGTGAATTTTGGGCAAATTATCCCGGATGCTTGCCCAATGGTCAAAAAACCACCTTGGGCATACTGGAATACAAGCAAATGATCCAAAAGGCAATTTCTTGCGATAACACCGGGACGGGCGGCGCTGGGCAATATTCGGCTGCGGGCTTAACAGGATTTGACATGCTCGTCAAAAAATTTACCTTTGTCAGACTTGTCTTTACAATTGATAGCCATTATCATCTACCCCTGTATCCAAACGCCGACCGCACAAGACACCCAC
Source organism: Rivihabitans pingtungensis (assembly GCF_003201855.1). Lineage (GTDB taxonomy): Bacteria > Pseudomonadota > Gammaproteobacteria > Burkholderiales > Aquaspirillaceae > Rivihabitans > Rivihabitans pingtungensis. The sequence goes on from NZ_QJKI01000009.1 coordinate 69,634, forward strand.
CGCCAGCCGCGTTTGCCAGCCTTTGTCTTGCAGGAGAATCACCATGCCCATCACCGAAGCGTTTTCTGCCCACACCATCCGCCAGGACTTGCAACGCTTGAGCCAATCGCTTGGCCAACTGCGCCTGGAGCTGGACACCGTTTGCCGCGAACTCTCCGGCGAAGCCAGCCCATCACCCGCCTACGACGCCGCCTTGCTGCCCGACTGGCTGCGCGATTAAGCGCGGCTGACAAAACGCGCCTGGCGTTGTTGCGCGGCCTTGCCGTGATCTACACGCCTGGCCAGGCACGCTGCACTGAGCTTGGCGAGCGCCGTCACGTGCGGCGTGAAGCACACGCTGAAAAAATCGTCATTCCCGCGCAGACTGGAATCCAGCCCTTTGATTTTGCTGGGTTTTGCTTTTAGAAAACGTGATTTTTTGACTCAATCAGCGCAGTTTTAAAAATCGCCGCGCATTTCGCCCGCCACGCAGCTGCTTCAAACACCTTGCTTTCCCTTTTTTAGCAGTCACTACGCCCACTGCGCCCCGCGCAGTCCGAGCATGGGCACACATGCCGGGCGACGAGGTTATGACATGAGACTTAATTTATTCCACAGAACCACGCTGGGCATCGCCCTGCTGCTGGGGCTATTGCTGCTGTGCATGGCCACCGCCCTGCTGGGCTTGTCCCGCCTGCACGCCGACACCCGGCAACTGGCCGACGTCGAAGTCGCCAAGGTGGACCACGCCAGCCAGGCCGCCTTGATGCTCAGCCAGGTGGAGCGCGACCTGTCGCGCATCCTCACCCGCGAAGACAAAGCCGCTTACGCCCGCTTCAAGGCCGGCCAAAACGAACGCCGCGCCAGCCTGAGCCACCACTTCAGCGAGCTGCAACGGCTGAGCTACCGCCCCGATAGCCAGGCGCTGCTGGCCCAGGTGCAGACGCGCCGGCAAACCCTGCTGGCCGCGCTGGGCCAGATCACCCCGCTGCTGGACGCCGACGACTACGCTGGCGCGCGGGCGCTATACGCCCAATCCGGCGAAGCCGCGCTGAGCGCCTATCTGCAAGCCGTAGACAGCTATCTGGCGCTGCAAAAACGCGTGCTGGCCGAACACAGCGCCGCCGCCAGCCAAACCGTGGCGCAATTCACCCTGTGGCTGCAACTGATCGGCGGCGTCAGCCTGCTGCTGGCCATCGCCGTTGGCGTGTGGCTGGTGCGCGGCGTCAAGCGCCCGCTGGGCGGCGACCCCGGCGTGGTCAGCGAAGCCCTGTCGCGCATCGCCCAGGGCGACCTGGCCAGCCAGACTCCCAGCGGCCACGCCCATCCGCACAGCCTGCTGGCCCGGCTGGGCGGCCTGCGCCACGGCCTGCGCCAACTGGTGGGCAATATTCAGGGCGCCAGCGGCGAAGTCTCCAGCGCCGCGCGCGATTTGTCCGCCAGCTGCGCACAAATTGCCGCTGGCGCGGTGGAGCAAGGCGCGTCCACCGCGTCGATGGCCAGCGCGGTGGAAGAACTGGGCAGCAATATCACCAGCCTGGCGCAATCGTCGCGCCGGGTGCTGAACGTGGCCGCCCGCGCAGAAAACCTGGCCAGCGAAAGCGACCGCATGCTGGGCGAAGCCGCTGGCGAAATCGGCAAGATGATCGACACCATCGACAACTCCGCCCAGGACGTGGCGCAACTGGCCAGCAAAACCAGCGAAATCGGCCGCATTGTCGGCGTGATCAACGACATTGCCGACCAAACCAACCTGCTGGCGCTCAACGCCTCAATCGAAGCCGCCCGCGCGGGCGAGCAAGGCCGGGGCTTTGCCGTGGTGGCCGACGAGGTGCGCAAACTGGCCGAACACACCACCCGCGCCACCGCCGAAATCGACGAGATGATCAAGAGCATTCAAAAGCAAACCCGGCTGGCGGCGGACAATCTGCTGCACGGCGAAGAAGTGGTGGGCTTTGGCGTGCGCCTGGTGCGCGACCTGGTCAGCCCGCTGCGCCAACTTCGCGAAGGGGCAGGCGAAACCCGCCGCGAACTGGATGGGCTGATGCTGGCGCTGGACGAACAAACCCACGCCGCCCGCCATATCGGCAGCCATATCGAGCGGGTGGCCAGCGCGGCGGAAGAGTTTGGCCTGGCCGCGCGCAGCTCGGCGCAAACCGCCAGCGATTTACTGGGCGTGGTGCATCGGCTGGATGGGGAGGTGGCGCATTTTAGGTTGCAGGGGTGAGGCGCACTGAGAGTGGGGGGAATGTCAGGCGCCGCGCTGCGCGCGGGGTTGATTTGGGGCGGGGCTTCGCCCCGCACCCGACCCCTTTTCTTTGTCTCGCCAAAGAAAAGGGGGAAAAGAAAGGCGACCCGGGTGGCGCGCCCTTCGGGTTCCCTGCGCTTCTCGAAAGCCAGGGCCGCCACGGAATGGCGCGTCGGCTGCGCCGCCGCTTAGCCGTGGCGGAAACCTCCCTGACTTCCTGCGATGCTCGGCGCGCCACACGGGGGGAACGGCGGCTAGGCGCTACGGGCTGAGCGTGGAATTTAGATTGAAACGGGATTTGTACTCTATTTTATACAGCTTTTCACATAATATTCCGTTTAATCAAACGGTTAAGTTATATTTGGTATTCTAAAGTAGCTGGACATCCAAGCGCGCTCACTTTCGGATGGATTAAAAGCATAGCCATTGGGTACAGGAAACCAATAGCGACGGTTCTCAACCAGGTCGTTGAAGAGAAGTTCAGTTGTCACATATAGGAGCCAAGCTGCAATACGAAGAAAGCCAAGATTTACTTCCAGCGCGTCGTGCCTCTCTTTGTATTCGGCTATCGGTGTGATTGATTTGTGCAGGTGGCCAATGTGGGCAAAATTCTCGCTGAAGTACCCATAGAGCTGCCCAAACTGCGGAATCGCCTTCTTTGCAGCGCCTAATGTCTTAGGTGATTGCAGCTTACCGCTCTCGTAAGCAGCGAGATCATTTGGACGTTGAAGCAGATAAAGAGTGGTTGAAATAGCTTCTAGCATAGAACGAATGACCATTCCTGGCTGAAGAAGGTACCCTAATCGAAGTAAGGTAGTCGCAGCACCAAATGAACTAGAAGCATTCAGGAGTAGCTGGGCGCACTTGGACTCGAGGGCTTCGTCGTTCCGATGAGCCAGCCGCAATCCCGAATAGAGCAGCCCGTTCGTCTTGCTCCAGAATGCGCTTAGCTCACAGATGTCTTTGTCACACAGTTTGTCGAATGAGGCCTGAATTTTTGGCCCATCTCGGTGCAATTGATTAACCAACATATCGTCAGTGAATATGACGAGCTTCCGGTCATGAGAGTCAACGAATAGCGAGCCGGTGCGGATTGCAGCGGGAGCCTGACGGGTTTTCTTCGTACTGGAGCGACGCTTGGCCATGTGGCTAATGCAACTTAACGTTTGACGTGAGGAACCGCGGTAGCAGTGAAGTCGCAGAGGGCATCGACAAGCCAAACTTGATGGTGCCCCCTTCGACGGGATTGTTAAGCCAACTTACCACTTTTTCGCGAAATTACTTTTCACCGTCGTGGAAATATATGAATTTAAGCCGTGCCCCTCAACAGCCAAGGCTTTCATTTTATCAACCACAGCCTTGCCTGGTCGAATATGATTGTAGAGATAGTTGCGATGCGTTCCGGACTTGAATACGACGTGAATTGAGTCGTCGGCTGACTCATATGAAACTATATTCGAATTGCCACTAAGATTACGGTATGGGGTCATGTTTTTCTCCTGAAATTTTTTGCCCTAACGTTAGGGAGGTGCTGGTTCGTTCGAAAAATCGTGTTCGCTAAAAGCTAGCCCTAGAAAAATCAACATCCCAGGATCCCTCTTTCGCGGGAGTGACAATCTTTTTAGCGTACACGTAGACATAAACGGCGGATGTTAGCTGGGCTACCTGATGGACTTTTTGAGCTACTTTCCTGAACACTTTAAGCCTACGAATCACTACCCACGACATCGCCGCCTTATGTATTCAGAATTAATACGCCTTCTCATGTCGTTTGGCAAGCATAACTCCAAAAAAATACACAAGAGCACCTTCCCCCTACCTATACCCCTCCGGATTCCCCCGCTGCCAGCGCCACACATCCCGGCACATCGCATCCAGATCACATTCCGCCCGCCAGCCCAGCAGCTGTTCGGCGCGGCTGGGGTCGGCCCAGCAGGCGGCGATGTCGCCGGGGCGGCGGGGGGCGAAGCGTAGCGGCACGGTTTGGCCGCTGGCGGTTTCGAAGGCGCGCACCACGTCCAGCACCGAGTGTCCACGGCCGGTTCCCAGGTTGACGGTGAGTTCGCCGCCTGCGGCTGGCAGGGCGTGCAGGGCGGCGAGGTGGCCGCGCGCCAGGTCGCAGACGTGCAGGTAGTCGCGCACGCCAGTGCCGTCCGGTGTGGGGTAGTCGTTGCCGAACACCGCCAGTTCCGGGCGGCGGCCAATGGCCACTTGGCTGACAAAGGGCATGAGATTGTCCGGCGTGCCCAGTGGGTCTTCGCCCAGTTGGCCGGAGGGGTGGGCGCCGACTGGGTTGAAGTAGCGCAGGATGGCCAGCCGCCATTCGGGGTGGGCGGCGCAGTGGTCGCGCAGCAGGTCTTCGGCCATGCGCTTGCTGCGGCCATAGGGGTTGTTGGGGGCCAGCGGCGCGCTTTCGTCGATGGGCATGCGCGCGGGCGCGCCGTACACGGTGGCGGAGGAGCTGAACACCAGGGTGCGCACGTCGGCGGCGTGCATGGCTTGCGCCAGGGTGAGGGTGCCGGCCACGTTCACTTCGTGGTAGTACAAGGGCCGGGCGACGGATTCGCCCACGGCTTTGACCCCGGCCAGATGCAGCACGGCGCTCACCGGGTAGCGGGCAAACAGCGCGTCCAGCGCGGCGCGGTCGCGCACATCGCCCTGCACAAAGGCGATCTCGCCGCCGCCCAGCGTGCTGGCGCGGGCCAGCGCTTCGGTGCTGCCGTTCACCAGGCTGTCGAACACCAGCACGGGATAGCCGGCTTCCAGCAGCGCCACGCAGGTGTGCGCACCGATATAGCCGGCGCCGCCGGTCACCAGCACCCAGGGTTTTGTGTCAGCGTTCATGGCAGCAGTCTCGATGCTGTGTGCGGGTTGTCGCGCTTGAGCGCGGCCACCATGGCCATAAAGTCCAGCTCGACGTCGGCGGTCAGCTGGCGGGCGCGGGCTTCCAGCGCGTCCAGCCGCAGCCGGTGGCCCGCCGGGCCGGCCAGCGCCAGCGCGGCGACATTGCCGTGCGAGGCGGCCGGCAGGGTGAGCACGCGGCCGTCAAATGCCTGGCGCAGGCAGTCCACATGGCGGCGGTAATGCGGGTGGTTGCCCCACAGATTCATCACCAGCACGCCGTTTTCGGTCAGCGTTTGCCGGCAGTCGTGCAAAAACGGCTCGGCCACCATCTCGGCAATCAGGTCGTGGCCGTCAAAAGCATCCACCAGCACGGCGTCGAATTCGGCGGTGCGCTCACCCACAAACTGCACGCCGTCGCCCTGAATCACCTGCAGGCGTTCGTCTTCTGGCAGGGCAAACAGGCTGCGCGCCACGGCGATGACTTCCGGGTTGAGTTCGACGGCGATATTGCGGGTGTCCGGCAGCCGGGCGTGGCAAAAGCGCGGCAGGCTGCCGCCGCCCAGGCCAATGTGCAGGATGGCGGCCGGCGCGCTGGGCAGGCACAGCAAAAAGCCCATCATCGCGTGGGTGTAGGTCAGCACCAGTTCGGTGGGGTCGGACAAGCGCATCGACGACTGAATGGTGTCACTGCCCAGGTATAGCGAGCGGATGCCGCGTTCTTCCGCCACCCGCACATCGGGCAGCGCCGGGCCGCTGTCGCGGCTGCGGCGGCGTTGCAAAAACTTAGCCACAGGCGCTGTCCTTTGGCCGCGAATCCAGAATGCTGATCACCGGGCGCGCCGGGCGGTCGTCGGCGTCGGGCTGCGGGTCGTGAAACTCTTCACGGTCAAACGCGGTGTCGCCGCCTTCGTCCGGCAGCGCGCCACCCAAGGCCAGGCCGGCAAAGTTGAACAGCGTGGGGTCGGCCAGGTGCGAGGGCACCACATGTTGCAGGCTGCGGAACATGGTTTCGATCCGCCCCGGAAAGCGCCGGTCCCAGTCGTTGAGCATCTCTTTGACCACCTGGCGTTGCAGATTGGGCTGCGAGCCGCACAGATTGCACGGGATGATGGGGAATTCACGCTGCTCGGCGTAGCGCTCCAGGTCTTTTTCCCGGCAGTAGGCCAGCGGGCGGATCACCATATGCTTGCCGTCGTCAGACAGCAGCTTGGGCGGCATGGCCTTGAGCTTGCCGCCGTAGAACATATTCAGGAACAGCGTTTGCAGGATGTCGTCACGGTGATGGCCCAGGGCAATCTTGGTGGCGCCCAGCTCGTCGGCCACCCGGTACAAAATGCCCCGACGCAGGCGCGAGCACAGGCTGCAGGTGGTTTTGCCTTCGGGAATCACCCGCTTGACGATGCTGTAGGTGTCTTCTTCGACAATGCGGTATTCAATGCCCAGGCTGTCCAGATAGGCCGGCAACACATGCTCGGGAAAGCCCGGCTGCTTTTGGTCGAGGTTGACCGCCACCAGCGAAAAATCAATCGGCGCGGATTTTTGCAGGCCGAGCAGGATGTCCAGCAGGGCGTAGCTGTCCTTGCCGCCAGACAGGCACACCATCACCCGGTCGCCCGGCTCGATCATATTGAAGTCGTTGATGGCGTCGCCCACATGGTGGCGCAGACGCTTGGTCAGCTTGTTGGCGTTGTACTGGGCTTTTTGCTCAGCCTTGAGCGCGTCGGCGTCAAGCGCCGGAGTGGGGGAGTTCATGCGAGGGTTACGCTAACAGACGGTAAAGGCTGGGGATTTTACCTGAGAATGGGTGAGGGTGGGCTGAGCGGGGTCAAGGAGGCGAGGAAGGTTGGGTCGATGAGCCAGCCGGATTCGGTGCGGTGAGGCGATGGATCAAACCGCGAAAGTCGTCAAATACGGCCACGCTGCCCAAATACAGCAATACCGAAAGGCCGGTGATGATAAAAGAAGACAGCACACTGGACAGCAAGGATTCTTTGACAGCTTGCCAGGTGGTTTTTTTGCTGCCGTTCAGGATGTTTTCGCAACGCTTCACCACATCAGATTGTTGATACGCTTCGATGCCGCGACGTATTTCCTCACTGGCGGTGAGGTCGATGAATTCATTCAGCGTCCGCTCGGCCTCGGCCAGATAAGCGTCAAGCCGGGCTTGATCAATGCCAATATGAAAGTACAAGGCCAGCTCTTCATCACTTGGCGCGCGTCCATGTTTGTCGTGAAAGCCGCGAATCCAGGCGAGTTTGTCATTTTTGTAAAACGTATAGGCCACCCGCCCGACAAACCCGGTCTGATCGTTGACCAGTCGATCAAAAGTTTGATGATGTGGTGTGGCCATGGTAAGCCTCAGTCCTTCTTGAATGGGCTCGACGCAACTTGCGAAAAGTGGTGGTTCAGCTCGGCCATGGAGTAGTGCGAGCGCTCCAGGGTGCTCGCCACTGCCGGAGGCAGTTGATAGTCCGCTATGGTTTTATGTTGCTTCATGGCTTCGTTCGCGCGTCGAATAGACTCACGGCTGACGACGGTGGCGCGCATCAGCAATCTCCTAGAATAAGTCAGAATATCAGGATGTTAGTGCAAGACACCGGCTAAAACAAGCACTTAGCGTCGCTCACAAAATTCAGCGCAACGCTCCTGCCACTATCTCTTAGCCTTGCCGCGCTACTGCACAATACTCCGCCCGCCATCCACCGCCAGAATCTGCCCAGTGACATACCCCGCCGCTGGCGACAGCAAAAATGCCACCACCTTGGCCAGGTCTTCGGGTTCGCCCACTCTTTGCAGCGGGATTTGGCTGAGGATGTGCGCGCGGGCGGCGGGGTCGAATACCGATTCGCCTTCGGGCCAGACATTGGCGCCGGGGGCAACGCCGTTGACGCGGATGGCCGGGGCCAGTTCCAGCGCCAGGGCGCGGATCAGTTGGGCGTGGCCGGCTTTGGCCAGGTTGTAGACGGTGTGGCCGGGCATCGGCCGTTCGGCGTGGATGTCGATCAGGCCGACGATGGCGCCGCCTTGGGCGGCCAGGTGCGGGGCGGCGGCCTGGGCGAGAAACAAGGGCGCTTTGAGGTTGGAGCCAATCAAATCATCCCAGTCGGCCTGGCTGATCTGGCCCAGCGGGGTGGGGAAAAAACTGGAGGCGTTGTTCACCAGCGCGTCCAGCCGGCCCCAGCGCGCGGCGGCGGCGGCCACCAGGCCGGGCAGGGCGGCGGTGTCCAATAGGTCGGCTGGCAGGCAGCAGGCGGAATCGGCGCGTTGCTGGTTGAGTTCGGCGGCCAGCGCGTCGGCGTGCTGGCGCGAGCCCCGGTAATGCAGCGCCACGCGCCAGCCCTGGCTGTGCAGGGTGCGGGCGATGGCGGCGCCGATGCGGCGGGCGGCGCCGGTGATGAGGGCGACGGGGGAATCCATGGGCGACATCTCCGAAAACAGGCTGGGCGCGGGGGGCGCCGTCGGCAAAGCAGGCGCGGGCGGCTTCTCAACCCTGGCAAATTCGCCGACAATCAGCGGCCCACAGTATACCTGACACCATCATGAGCGCCCTGCCCCTTCCCGACGCCGACGCCCAGGCGCAAAGCCAGCAACTGAGCGCGCAATTGCGCCAGCAGATTGCCGCCGCTGGCGGCTGGCTGCCGTTTGACCAGTTCATGCACCACGCGCTGTACGCGCCGGGGCTGGGCTATTACAGCGCCGGCAGCCGCAAATTTGGCCCGGCGGGCGATTTTGTCACCGCCCCAGAAATGACCCCCTTGTTTGCGCAAAGCCTGGCCAATACCGTGGCCGCCGTGCTGACGGCCACTGGCGGCGATGTGCTGGAGTTTGGCGCCGGCTCCGGCCGGCTGGCGCTGGATATCTTGCTGACGCTGGAGGCGCGCGGGCAGTTGCCGGCGCATTACTGGATTCTGGAAGTCTCGCCGGATCTGGCCGAGCGCCAGCGCGCCACGCTGGCTGCCGGCGCGCCGCACCTGCTGGCGCGGGTGGGCTGGCTGTCGGCGCTGCCGCAGGGGTTTCGCGGGGTGATGCTGGGCAATGAGGTGCTGGACGCCATGCCCTGCAAGCTGTTGCACTGGCAGGACGGCGTCTGGCAGGAGCGCGGCGTGGCCTGTGAGGATGATGGGCCCTTTGTCTGGCGCGATGCGCCGCTGGCCGAGCCGGCGCTGGCGGCGGCGATTGCCGCGAATGAGCCGCCGGACAATTATCTGAGCGAAGTGCAGCCGGCGGCGGCGGCCTTTGTGTGCAGCCTGGCCGACTGCGTGGACAGCGCCGTGCTGCTGCTGATCGACTATGGCTTTCCGGCCAGCGAGTATTACCACCCGCAGCGCCATCGCGGCACGCTGATGTGCCATTACCGCCACCACAGCCACGACGACCCGTTCTTCTGGCCGGGTTTGCAGGACATCACCACCCATGTGGATTTCTCCGCCATCTGGGCGGCGGCCGACGCCGCCGGCTGGCAGCTGGAGGGCTATGCCTCGCAGGCGGGTTATCTGCTGGACGCCGGTCTGTTGCAGGCGCTGCAAGCGCTGGAGCCTGGCACGCCGGAGTATTTCCAGGCGGCGGCCATGGCGCAAAAACTGGTCAGCCCGGCGGAAATGGGCGAGCTGTTCAAGGTGATTGCCTTTAGCCGCCATCTGGCGCTGGATGCGCTGCTGCCGGGTTTTGCCAGAGAGGATCGCTCGGGCGAGTTGTAAGGCCCGAGCGGCCTGATTCAGCGCGGTGCCAGCAGTGCGGCATCCAGGAAGCTAGCCTGGCTACGCACATAGCTGGCGCGCAGGTGGTTATTGTCTTTGTAAATCAATTCACCGGCAGCTGAAGCAATCGGACAACGGCCAGCCTGACACAAGGCGGGCAGCGGATCGATCACGGTCACCCCCGCGCGCGCCGCCACCGCGCGCAATTGCTCGCGCAAGGCCAGCACCGCTGGCGGCAAGACAATGCTGACGTCGGACACCGGACGCAAGTGCAGGGCAGACCAGCGGCTGCCCTCAATATAGCGGGCGGGCTCCAATTGCATATCCTGAGGATTATCCAGCAGCAGATACACCCGATGGCGGCGGGCCAGCGCTTGCAATTGTGCCTGCAAAGAAGCGAGCGCAGCCTGGCGGCCTGCCTGCCCATCCAGCGCCAGCCGCTGGCCATTGGCAGCCAGCACAAAGCGCTGACGCGCGGCCTCGGCCTTAACAGGCGGCACAAAATAGCAATTCCAGCATCCGCCCACCACGACGGCGTCCACGGGCTGACTCGCCAGCACAGCTTGCGCCGCCCGCCATGCCGATGAGCAAAACCCGCCGGTCGAATCCACTACTGATTCAATCGGCGGACAACCGCCAATCGTGCTCCACAACGTGGTGTTCAGCCGCTCGGGCGCCAGGCGCCGCAAGGCGGCCACCCTGGGCGCATACTGCTCAACATGAGAATCGCCCACCAGCAGGGTAACGCGCGCGCCCGCTGCGTCGCGCCGGACAGGATGGCCTTGGACCATCTGTGTGGCCATCACGCCGGGATAATCCCAGTCCCGGCTGGCTTCCAGCACGCGCTGCAAATCAGGGTTGACGTGACGAGGCGACACCCAGCCGAGCATGCCAGCCCCACCCCATGCAGCCAGCACCACAGACAGCGCCAGCAAAATCCAGATCGGGGCAGCCCCCTTGTAGCGATAACGCACGGGTTTTTCCAGCAGCTCGTAGGTCAGCCAGGCCAGCAGAATTGCCACCGCCACGGCCAGCGCGCGGGCCAGTCGATCTGGCGTGCCGTTGCTGAGCACATGCGCAAACGCCAGCAAAGGCCAATGCCACAGATACAGCGGAAAGCTGATCAAGCCGATGCCCACCATCAGCCGGTTGCTCAGCACGTATCGATTCAGCCAAGAGGCCTGGCCGGCAGCCACCACCAACACCGCCCCCAACACCGGCAAAGCAGCGCGCCAACCCGGAAACGGCTGCGACTTGTCCAGCCACAGACAACTGGCGGCCATCAGCGCCAAGCCGGCGAAGGACAGGCTATTGGCCAACCAGGTCGGGGGGGGCGCCGCACGGCCGGATTGCGCACGCAACACGGCCCAATACGCCAGCGCGCTGCCGGCCAGCAGCTCCCAAAAGCGCGTATAAGGCGCATAAAACGCTGCGGTGGCATCGCGTGGCGTCCACCATAAACAGGCCAGCAAAGACAGTACGGCCACGCTCAGCAGCGCCAACCACAAACGCAGACGGCTGCGCCAGCACAAGGCGATCAGCCAGGGCCAGACAATATAAAACTGCTCTTCCACCCCCAGCGACCACAGGTGCAGCAAGGGCTTGGCTTCGGCTGCAGTGTCGAAGTAGCCGCTTTCTGCCCACAAGGCCAGATTGGCGACAAAGCCCACGCCAGACAGCACATGCTTGCCCAATTGCTGATACTCGCCAGGCAACAGGATGAACCAAGCCAGCACCGAGCAAAACAGCAACACCAGGATCAGCGCAGGAAAGATCCGCCGAACCCGACGCTGGTAAAAGGTCAGAATGCTAAAGCGCCCGGTTTGGGCTTCTTTGATCAAGATGCCGGAAATCAGAAACCCGGAAATCACAAAAAAGATGTCCACCCCCACAAACCCACCTTTGAGCCAGACAGGAAAGGCATGGAACAGCACCACAGCCAACACGGCGATAGCCCGCAAGCCATCAATGTCTGGCCGATATTGCAGGGCGCCGTGCCCGGAGGGAAGAGTTGTTTGAGTCGTCACAGGCAATTCGCTTGAGTCTTGAGGCAACGTGATGCAACACGCTACCGACGGAGAAAATCTGACAATGGTATGAGGATTGCCCGGCATACGACAAGCCAGACTTGCGCATGCCACCCGAGCGATTACAATTGTGTAATTTACATTATATTTATTAAAATACTAAAATCCCATAAGCACCGCATTGAACACGCCGCAACCCCCCCAGCACTTAGCGCCGCTCACAAAACGCAGCGAAGCGCACCTGGCTAGGCATGTGACCGCAGACAGTACAAGCAAGTACGGCAAGGTCACACCACTACGCCAGGGAAGTTTTGTGAGCCGCTCTTAGCGCACCACCACGCCGGGCGGGTGGAGTCAGCCGCCGTTCACCCACAACGTAGCTGACGAGACAGCAAGTCTCTCTGGCCAACGGCACGCGGTATGCGTTTTTCAGACAACTCCGCGATGGCCCTTATGCTCAACCGCCTTACCCTGCGTCAAAAATTCCTGCTGCTGCCCGTGTTGCTGTGCCTGGGGCTGGCGCTGCTGTTTGTGCTGCACGGCGTGAACAGCCGCCGCCAACAGGCTGATCTGGACTTTGTCCGCCAGCAGGGCTTAAGCCAGCTGGAAACCAGCCAGAACCTGCTGGCCCGGCAAGAACAAATCGTCAACCTGCTCAATAGCGCCGCCACCACCGGCGACGCCGACGCGCTGGCGCTGGCAAAAACCCTGCACGGCCAGCAAAGCCAGGCGCTGGCCACTTTGCAGAACGCCGACGGCGTGGCGGCCGATGTGCGAGAGGCCAGCCAGGCCTCGGCCCAGTATTTTGCCCAGGCCTACCAGATGGCGGAACAAATGGCCGCCGGCAAGCTGGACATGGCGCGCGCCGCCGAACATGCCCAGGCGCTGAAATCCACGCTGGACGTCACCCAAGCCGCGCTGGGCCGACTGCGCCAGCACAGCCGCGACGGCCTGGCCGCGCGCATCGACCAGATCGAAGCCGACTCGCGCCGCTTTGGCCTGGCGCTGGGCGGCCTGCTGGCACTGACCGTGCTGCTGGGGCTGGGCGGCGCCTGGTATGTGGCGCGCCAGGTGTCCAGCCAGGTGCTGCACCTGCGCGACAATCTGCACACCCTGGCGCAGGGCGATGGCGACCTGACCGTGCGGCTGCCGACGGGCGGGCGCGACGAAATCGGCGCGCTGGTGCACGCGTTCAATCAGTTTATTGCCCACCTGCACGCCAGCACCCGCCAGCTGGTCGAGCATATCGGCGCGCTGGATCAGGTGGTGGCCAGCCTGGATGGCTGCGCGCAGGGTTCGCAACAGCATCAACACGCCCAGCGCCAGGCGCTGGGCGCTACGGTGGACGGCGTGCGCGAGATGGTGGCCTCGATTGGCGCGGTGGCCGGCGGCGCTCAGGCCACTTCCAGCGCCGCCGAGCAGGCGCGCCGCCACGTCACCGACTGCCATGCGCGCATGGACGACACCGTCGGCGCGGTGCGCCAGCTGGCCGATGGCGTCAGCCAGGCCGCACAGCGCATCACCGAGCTGGAGGCCACCGCCCGCCAGATTGGCGAAATTGTCGATGCCATCGGCGATATTGCCGACCAGACCAATCTGCTGGCGCTGAACGCCGCCATCGAAGCCGCCCGCGCTGGCGAGGCCGGGCGCGGCTTTGCCGTGGTGGCCGACGAGGTGCGCAAGCTGTCGCAAGCCACCCAGCAATCCGCCATCGAGGTCAACACCCTGGCCAGCGACATCCGCAGCCGCGTGCAGCACGCCGCCGCCGGCATGAGCGCCAACCTCACCCACAGCGAAGCCGGCGCGCGCAGCCTGGATGGCTCGGACCAGGCGCTGTCGGCGGTGGCCGAGCATGTGGGGGCCATGGCCGGGCGCAGCGCCGACATCGCCAGCGAAACCGCCCGCCAGCGCGACCGCGCCGCCGCGCTGGATGCTCAATTGGCCGAGCTGGAGCGCTCGGCGCAGGCCAACGACCAACACGCCCGCCAACTGGGCGACGCCGCCCGCCAGGTGCGCGACATCACCGCCACCCTGCACGCCCAGGCCACCCGTTTCCGTTTGTGAACCCGTCTCACCCTTGCCGCGCCAGGCGGCTTGCCTGGGCGCGCTTTTTGGAGTCTTGCATGAAACCCGTTCTTCCGCTGTTGGCGCTGGGCCTTGGCCTGGCCGGCGCCGCCCAGGCCGACGAGCCTATTTTTTCTGTGTCCGGTTACGGCACGCTGGCCTGGACGCAAATGTCCGGCGACAACGCCCAGTACCGGGTGGGCACCGCCGAGCCCAATGGCGCCGGCCATGCCGGCAGCGGCGAAACCGACAGCAAGCTGGGCGTGCAGATCATCGCCCGGCCGACGGATAAGTTTTCCGCCACCTTGCATCTGTTGAGCAAGAAAAACGTCAACAACAACTTCAACCCGCGCGTGGAATGGGCCTACGGCAAATACGACCTCACCCCGGAGGTGAGCCTGCGCGCCGGCCGGCTGGCGCTGCCGGGTTTTGTGCTGTCGGATTATCTGAACGTGGGTTACTCGATGACGCCGGTGCGCGGCCCGGTGGAAGTCTACGCCCAGCTGCCGATTTCGCACTTTAACGGGGTAGACGCGCTGTGGCGCACCCAGGCCGGCCCGCTGGCGCTGACCGTGCAGCCGTTTGCCGGCCGCTCGAACATCCACGCGCGGTTTTCTGATCCGCAAGCCACCCGCGCCGAGGGCGACGCCACGGTGTATGGCATGAATCTGGTCGGGCAATGGGATGACTGGTCGCTGCGCATTGGCCGCATCGACGCCAAGGTGTCGCTGAACGCCGGCCCGGTGGACAGCTTGATAACCACGCTGCGCATGATGGGCGAAAACGGCGCCGCCAGCCGGCTGGAATACCAGGACAAACATTCTTCGTTCACCGGCCTGGGCGTGGGCTACGACAACGGCAAGCTGTTGGCGCAGGGCGAATACACCATCCGCAAGGCCGGTGGCTTTTTGGCCGACACCACCGGCTGGTATGTGATGGCCGGCTGGCGCTTTGGCAATGTCACCCCCTATGTGATGACCGCCCGCCAGCGCGTCACCAGCGACACGCAATATGGCGGCATCGCCAACCCGATGCTGTCGGCCTATGTAAACGGCCTGCTGGCCTCGGGCAACACCAGCCAGAAAAGCTGGTCCTTGGGCGCACGCTGGGATGTGGCCAAGAATATCGCCGTCAAAGCCCAGTATGACCGCATCCGCCCCGACCACGGCAGCGCCGCTGGCCTGTTGATCAGCAGCGACAGCAAGCCACTGTCGTCCCGTCATGTGGCCACGGTGGCCATGGACTTTGTGTTCTGAGGAGCCGCCGATGAAAACCCGCATTGTCTGCATGCTGCTGGCCAGCGCGCTGAGCGCCGCCGCCGGGGCGGAAACCGTGGTGGTGGTGTCGGCCAAATCGGCCGTGGCCACGCTGAGCAAAGAGCAGGTGGCTGATTTGTTTGTCGGCAAAACCCAGCAACTGGGCGGCGCCAGCGCCGCGCTGGTGGATCAGGCCGAGCTGAAAGAAGACTTTTACAGCAAGGCCACCGGCCGCAACGCCGCGCAGATCAAGGCCACCTGGGCCAAGCTGTTGTTCACCGGCAAGGGCAATCCGCCCAAGGAAGTCAGCGGCAACGCCGAGGTGAAGAAGTTCGTCGCCGGCAACCCGGCGGCGATTGGCTATATCGACAAGGCCGCAGTGGATGGCAGCGTGAAAGTGGTGCTGAGCCTGCCGTAAGGTAAGCCAGATCAAAAACACCCCCTGCGGCAGCGCTGAGCGCTACTGGCCGCAGGGGGTGTTTTTTTGGCCAAGCTTACACCGTACCGAGTCTCTGGCTCAGCAGATGCAGACCGTGCAACAAGATCAGAAGGGGGCAGCCCACTGATCGAGCCGAGCACGCTCAGGCCGGCGAATACACCGGATAATCGGTATAGCCTTCCGCACCAGCGGCATACACCGTGGCCGGGTTGAACTCCACCAGCGGCCAGTCTTCGCGCAGGCGGCTGACCAAGTCCGGGTTGCCGATAAACGGCCGGCCAAAGGCCACGGCGTCGATCAGCTTGGCCTTGAGCAGGGTTTCCGCTTTTTCGGTGGTGTAGCCGCCCGCGGCGATGATCTTGCCTGGGTAGCGCGCGCGCAGGGTGTGGCGGAAGGCGTCGGACAAGGCTGGCGCGCCGGCCCAATCCGGCTCGGACAGGTGCAGATAGGCCAGCTTGCGCTTGGCCAGCTCGTCGGCCAGATACCAGGCCATGTCTTCCTGGCCGGTGTCGTCCAGGCCGTTGAAAATGCCCAGCGGCGAAATGCGGATGCCGACATGGGCGCTGTCCCATTCGCCAATCACCGCGTCCACCACTTCCAGCGTCAGCCGCGCGCGGTTTTCCACGCTGCCGCCGTATTGGTCGGTGCGTTGATTGGCCAGCGGCGACTGAAACTGGTGCAAAAGATAACCATGCGCGGCGTGCACTTCCACCAGATCAAAGCCGGCGCGGCGCGAGCGGTCGGTGGCCTGGCGGTAGTCTTCGATCAGGTCGGCGATTTCGGCGGTTTCCAGCGCGCGCGGCAGCGAGCACGGCGCCCGGCCCAATTGGCCATCCGGGTTGCGCACCGTGGCGTTGGCGTCGGCGGCAATCGCCGATGGGGCCACCGGGGCGGCGTGCTCCGGCTGCAAGCTGGTGTGCGACACCCGGCCCACATGCCACAGCTGCAAGGCCATGCGCCCGCCCTTGGCGTGCACGGCGGCGGTGATCGGCTGCCAGGCCTGCACTTGCGCTTCGTTGTAAATCCCCGGCGCGCCGGCATAGCCCTTGCCCACAGGCGAAATCTGCGTGGCCTCGGCAATCAGCAGGCCGGCGTCGGCGCGCTGGGCGTAGTATTCCGCCGCCAGCGCGCTATTGGGCACATCGCCCGGCTCGTGCGCGCGCAGCCGGGTCAGCGGCGCCATGACAATACGGTTGTTCAGGGTGATGTCCCCGATCTGCACCGGGGTGAGCAGGTGGTCTGCACGCATGGAGGCGTCCTTTTTGTGGGTCAGGCGTTGAAAACAACACACCAATAGACCAGTCGTCTAGTCCGTTGGCAAATGCAAGCCGCACCTGGGTGCGGCGGGGTAAAGCAAGCGTCTTTGCTGGGTGAGCCGCGCTCAGCGCGATGGCCACGCCAGCCGCTGTTCGGTATCAGCCAGCGCGCGCACCAGTGGGCTGCTGTCGCGCATCACCTTGGTGCGCAAGGCGGCGCCCAGCCACATCGCGTACAGCGCATCGGCCAGCGCCGCCGGATCAGCGCAGGTGGCCAGCGAGCCTTCCGCCGCCGCGCGGGCGATGGCGTCGGCCAGCCGCGCGCACACCTGCGCCATGCCCACCGCCAGCGCCTCGCGCATCGGCTCGGACAAATCACACACCTCGCCGGCCAGCTTCACCGCCAGGCAGCTGCCATGGCTGTCGGCCTGGCAGGCCTGGGTGATCCAGCCGGCAAAATAACTCAGCAGCCGGTCGCGCATGCGACCCGGCTCGGCGGCAAAATGGCTGGCCAGCCGGGCGTCGTAATTGGCGAAATAGCGCTCCAGCAAGGCCTGGCCAAATTGCTCTTTCGAGCGAAAATAATGGTAAAACGAGCCCTTGGGCACCCCTGCCGCGCTCAGCAGCTCGGTCAAACCCAGCGCAGTAAAGCCCTTGCCCAGGACCAGGGGCTCGGCGGTGCTCAGGATATGTTCGCGGGTGTCGGTGTGCGGGGGGCAGGCGGCAGTCATGTGGCACAGTCTACTAGACCAGTTGGTCTAGAGCAAGCCTGACGCGCCGGCGCATCCAGCAGGCTGACCCTGAGCACGCCCTCGCCTTCCAGCAACACCACGCCCTGACAGCCCTGCGCCTGCTGGCCGGCGCTCAGGCAAATATCCTCGGCCGCCGCACTGCTGGTGATCCACAACGCGCCTTGCTCGCACAGCACGCGCACCGGCGCATCACAATCCAGCCGCACCAGCTCGCCCGCGCCCACCACCACCCGAAAATCACCCGACGCTCTCATCGCACACCCCAATTGCATTTAAGATTTGCTAAATTTACCTTAGGATAAACATCGCAAAAATCGATTTATTTTGGGAGTTTTGGTGAGTATGGCTAACATGAACCGTCTGCCGCCGCTGGCGGCGCTGCGCGCTTTTGAGGCCGTGGCGCGGCTGGGCAGCGTGGGCAAGGCTGCCGATGAGCTGCATGTCACCCATGGCGCGGTCAGCCAGCAATTGCGCGTGCTGGAAGACACCCTGGGCGTAAGCCTGTTTCTGCGCCATGGCAAGCGCTTGTCGGTGACAGAAGACGGCCGGATGTACGCCTTGCGGCTGCGCATGGCGCTGGCCGATCTGGCCGAGGCCACCGACGATGTGCTGGCGCTGCCGCGCGAGGACGAACTGGTGCTGGCCGTGTTGCCCTCGTTTGCCGCGCACTGGCTGGTGCGTCGCCTGCCCGGCCTGATGCGCGCCCAGTCAGCGCTGAAGCTGACCCTGCGCGCCAGCCTGGAGATGGTGGATTTTCAGGTGGAGCGGGTGGACGCCGCCATCCGCATGGGCGCTGGCGGCTGGGAAGGGCTCACCCAGCTGCCGCTGTTCACTGACGAGCTGCTGGCGGTGGCGGCGCCCAGCTTTAACGGCGGCGTGTTGCCGCACACCCCGCAAGAGATTCTGGCCTGCCCGCTGATCCGCTCGGTGGAAGGCTGGGGCCACTGGCTGAACGCCGCCGGCCTGCCCACCCAGACCTTGAATGGGCCGATGTTCACCGACTCCAATCTGGTGATCGAAGCCGTGCGCCAAGGCCAGGCCATCACCCTGACCCGCCGCTCACTGGCGCACGACCTGCTGCAAAGCGGCGAACTGGTGCAACTGGGCGAGCTGACCGCCCCCTACGCCAACCCCTACTGGCTGGTGTGGCCCAGCCGCAGCCAGGGCAAAGCCAAGGTGCAGGTGTTTGCGGAATGGTTGCAGGCGGAGGTGGATGGCTATCTGAACGCGATTAGCACACCGAGCAGAGCAAGCTCGCTCAACACACCAGCACAAAATCCGCCACCCGTTGCACCAATTGCGATGGCGATTCGCGGTGCGGCACATGGCCGGTCTTGGCCATGATCTCCCGTTGTGCCTGACCGCCACTCAGCGCTACCAGCATATTTGGCTGTTGTTCACTGCCGTACTCATCATGTTCACCGTGTATTGCCAATAAGGGGCAAGCTACACGCGGCAGCGTCGCCGCCAGCGACCAATCCGCAAAGTCTGGGTTGAGCCAAGTATCAATCCATGCATTGAGCACCCATTCCGCTTTGTCGCCATGATATTTCTGCAAACGGGCAAATTGCTGAGGATCTTGAAACTGTTGCCGTGCCTGGCGAATGCCTTGCAAGATGCGAGGCTCAATACACGCCTGTGCGGCAATGGTGATCACGGCCTGACAAGCAACTGAGCCAGCGGCAAAGTGCACAGCCATGCTGCCCCCCACACTGTGACCCAATGCAATAAAATCAGTCAGTACCAGTTGCTCTTGCAACCACGGGAACACCTCCCGCGCTTCGGCCTCAATAAAATCCAGGGCGAGTGGGTCTTGGCGCGCTGCCGAGCGGCCAAAGCCAGGGCGATCATAGGCGATAACATCGCGGCCGGTGGCGGCACACAGCCGAGCCGGAAAATCACGCCACAACTCTACACAGCCCAGCGAGTCGTGCAATAGCACCATCGGCGCCAAGGCAGACTCAGCAGAATTGCGCCAGCGTCGCACAAACAATGGGCCATACGGGCCATTCAGCCATACGTCATCAGCAACGACCAAGGGAAAATCAGCATCGTTCATAAAAGGCTCACGGGTGACAGGATCAGAAAAAAGCATATGGACAAACTAACGGCCCGCTCAACACGAAACCGCAGGAACAGTCAGGCGATACGACATCCCGCTGAACTGCGCCAGCAACACGCCTTGGCTGTCAGTGACATTAACCAAGTAATGCCCAAGTCGCGACTTACATGACACCTCATGAGCCGTAGCCAACATCTGACCGGGGCGAGCGCCATGAATGTAGTGGATGGAGGCATGGATACCCACCGCCTGATGTCCCCGGGTATTACAAGCCACAGCAAAGGCAATGTCGGCTAAGGCAAAAATTACCGCTCCATGTACTCCCCCCAAACCGTTGCAATGCTCAGAACTGGCGAAAAAGGTCACACAGGCTTGCCCATCCTGGGCAGACAGCAGCTCAACGCCAAGTAGCCTGGCGAATGAATCCTGGACAAAATATGCTTTTGCAGCAAGGTTTGACATGATGATAACCTCGAAAGTGAAGATCGATATAATGCTAACCTCGCTCACACAGCGCGTGACTGGCGCAATCGGGCAATAATCGGGTGGATTAGCTCACATGTTGAAATTGGCGATAATTGTGCTGGATGGCTGCTGGGGTTCGCAGCTGATGGGTATTCTGGATTTTGTCGCCATTCATAGTTTGGTGGCCGCGCATCATGGCGTACCACCAGGCCTTGAAGTCCATTTATATGGATTAACTGATGGAGAGGTGAGGCTGGGAAATGGCTTGTCGTTGCCAGTGAAGGCGCTGGAAGAACAACCCGACCCACAAACCCTGGCTCTAGTGCCGGGCGTGGAATACGGACAGTTAAAGCAGCTGCTGGATAATCCGGCGCTGGATTGGGCGCGATTAGGGCGTTTTTTTCGTGAGAGTCAAGCGGTGCTGGGACTCTCCACAGGCACCTTTATGCTAGCCCAAAGCGGGGTGCTGAATGGTGGGCAAGTAGTAACTCACTGGCGTTTTGCCGAGACACTGCAACGGCGTTATCCACAGTTGACCGTCAGCCACCAGCATTCCTTGCTCGAATGGGGTCGCTTTGCCAGCGCCACTCAGTTGGATGCCGCATTGACTTGGCTGGCGCAGCGCCTGCTGGCCAGTCTGTCATCGCATGTAGTTAGCCAAAGCCTAGCGCTGACCAGTCAAAATGGCGAAGTAAACCACACGTTATGGCTGGCCGAGTTACACCGCTATAAACAGCATGCTGATTCCGCCATTCTTGAACTACAATATTTTATCGATGCGAATTACGCCAAACCCCTCACCCTGGCCATGCTGGCAGCCCGCATAAACGCTAGCGAAAGTAGCCTGAAGCGGCGCTTTCGCAAGGCCTGTGGACTGAGCGCATCGCGCTACTGGCAATTGGTGCGGATGGCCCGCATGAAACACCTGCTGCTTACCAGTGATACGCCAGTGGATGATCTGTGTTGCGATATCGGTTATACAGATCCGCGCTTTGCCCGCCGATTATTTGCACAAAGCACGGGGCTCTCGCCCCGTGCATTTCGCCAACGGGCCAAGACGCTAGCCATACCACCATGAAGCGCACGACAGAAAGAATTTGACCTGCGGCGCTCAGTGCTTCCCGCCCAACAACAGCAACTCCGCCGTGGCAATCTGCTCCGGCGTGCCCAGCAGCACCAGCACATCATCGGCGTGCAGTTCAAAATCCAGGTCGGGGGCGATGTGGCGGGCGGAGCGGCGTTTCACCGTGCGCACTTGCACGCACAGCGCGCCCAGGTGCAGCTCGCCCAGGGTTTTGCCCACGGCGGCGGAGCCGGGGGTGAGGGTGACGGCGGCCAGGCGGGCTTGTTGGGCGTCGTCCATGGCCAGGCTTTCGTCAGTCACGCCACGGAAAAAGCCGCGAAACAGGCTGTAGCGTTCTTCGCGCACGCTGCGGATGCGGCGCAGCACGCGGTTAAGCGGCACGCCCAGCGCCATCAGCGCTTGCGAGGCCAGCATCAGGCTGCCTTCCATCACTTCGGCCACCACTTCATCGGCGCCGGCTTCGCGCAGCAGGTCGATGTCGGAGTCATCCACGGTGCGCACAATCACGGTGAGGTCGGGGCGCAGTTGCTGCACCACTTGCAGAATGCGGATCGACGAATGGGTGTCGGAATAGGTGATCACCAGCGCCTTGGCGCGCATCAGGCCGGCGGCCAGCAACACTTCTTTTTTGGCGGCGTCGCCAAACACCACGGCGTCGCCAGCGGCGGCGGCCTCGCGCACCCGCTCCGGATCCAGATCGAGGGCAAACACCGGGATGGATTCGCGCTCCAGCAGCCGCGCCAGCGCCTGGCCGCTGCGGCCATAGCCGCAAATCAATACGTGTTCGCTGCGCAGCATGCTGGACACCAGAATATGGTGCAAATCCGCCGCTTGCATCATCCAGTCGGCGCGAATCAGCTTGCGCACCAGCCAGTCGCTGCGCGGAATCAAAAACGGTGACGCCAGCATGGAGAACAACACGGCGGCGATGGCGGATTGCTCAACTTGCGGGGCGATCAAATCCAGGTTGCCGGCCAGCGCCAGCAACACAAAACCAAACTCGCCACCCTGCGCCAGCGCCACCGCGCTGCGCAGTGATTCTCCCGATTTGTACTGAAACAGCCGGGCGATAGCGAACATCAGCAGCGCCTTGCCCAGCACCAAAAACAGTGCAAACACCAGCACCAGGGTGAATTGCTCGGTCAGCACCGACACATCCAGGCGCATGCCGATGGTGACAAAGAAAAAGCCCAGCAGGATATCGCGGAAGGGCTTGATGTCTTCTTCCACCTGATAGCGGTATTCGGTTTCGGCAATCAGCATGCCGGCGACAAACGCCCCCAGCGCCAGCGACAGGCCAGACAGCTCAGTCAGGTAAGACACCCCCAGCGTGACCAGCAGCACATTGATCATGAACAGCTCGGACGAGCGCTGGCGCGCCACCAGATGAAACCACGGCCGCATCACCCGCTGGCCGATGCTGAACAACAGCACCATCACGCCCATCACCTTCAGCGCCGCCAGGCCGAGGTCTTGCCATAGATGGGTGGAATGCGAGGCAAAGGCGGGGATCAGAATCAGCAAGGGCACCACGGCCAGATCCTGAAACAGCAGCACGCCAATCGAGAGCTGGCCATGCGGGGCGTTGAGCTCCAGCCGCTCGGTGAGCAGCTTGGAGACAATCGCCGTGGACGACAGCGCCGCCACCGAGCCCAGGGCAAAGCCGGTCAGCGGCGAAGCGCCGGCCAGCACCACCAGCGCCATCACCACCAATAAGGTGACCACCACTTGCGCCGCGCCCAGGCCAAACACGATATGGCGCATGGCGCGCAGCTTGGGCAGGCTGAATTCCAGGCCGATGGTGAACATCAGAAACACAATGCCGATTTCACCCAGAAAACGGGTTTGCGCGGTGTCGGCGATCAGTTGCAGCCCGCCGGGGCCGACGATGAAGCCCACCAGCAGATAGCCCAGCATGGCCGGCACGCGCAACAGGCGGCAGAGGACCACCACCAACACGGCGGCGAGCAAGATGGCGACAACGGGGGCGAGCGAATGCATGAACGACGATTTTCTCCGTGGGGCGCAAACGGCCGGCACATTCTTCTGTAGATAAGAGTCGCTCACAAAACTCAGCGCAGCGATCCTGGCTAGACGCGCGGCCGCAGACAGTACAAAAAGTACGGCAAGGCTGCGCAACGACGGCAGGAAAGTTTTGTGAGCGACTCTAGGCGCACATGTATAACCGATGGGGGCGGCATGAGACAAGTTTGTTAAGAAATATACTTTTGACATGAATCGGAATGGCGCCGCGCCGAGGCTCAGGAGGTGATTTTGCGCAAGCGCGCGCGCCGTGGCGAACCGGCGTTTTGGCCCTGCCTCGCTGGGACAGCAGATGGCTGACAAGGGCTTGCCGCTTTGGCGCCAGCCGGCGTTGATCCGGGATCACGACACCCACACGGCGCCAAGGCCACCCCGTCCATCGCCCGCGCCATGCGGCAGGCAGGCAACTTGGTTATACTTGCGTTCTTTGACCACGGTCACTTGCCGTGTAACTGCCGTATGACCGACGACGCTGTTTCCTCGCGCCGGCTGGCGCTGGCCCGCGATGTGCTGGCCACCGAAGCCGACGCCATTTTGAATGTTTCCGCCCGCCTGGATGCGGTGTTTTTGCGCGCGGTGGACGCCGCGCTGATGTGTCGTGGGCGCTTGGTGGTGACCGGCATGGGCAAGTCCGGGCATATTGGCCGCAAAATCGCCGCCACGCTGGCCTCCACCGGCACGCCGGCATTTTTCATGCACCCGGCCGAGGCCGCGCATGGCGATTTGGGCATGATCACCGGTGACGATATGGTGCTGGCCTTGTCCAACTCCGGCGAAACCGCCGAGGTGGTGGCCTTGTTGCCGGCGCTGCGCCGCAAGGGGGTGAGCTTGCTGGCCATCACCGGCCGGCCGGAATCCACCCTGGCGCGCGAGGCGGATTGGCATCTGGACGCGGCGGTCGAGCGCGAAGCCTGCCCGCTGGGGCTGGCGCCGACCTCCAGCACCACGGCGGCGCTGGCCTTGGGCGACGCGCTGGCGCTGACCCTGCTGGATGCGCGCGATTTTCGCGAGGAAGACTTTGCCCTGTCGCATCCGGGCGGCAGCCTGGGCAAGCGCCTGTTGGTGCGGGTGGCGGATGTGATGCACAGCGGCCCGGCGCTGCCGGTGGTGCGCCCGGACACCCGGCTGAAAGACGCGCTGTATGAAATCAGCCGCAAGGGCCTGGGCATGACCGCGGTGTGCGACGACGATGGCCAGTTGGTCGGAGTGTTCACCGATGGCGATTTGCGCCGGCTGCTGGATCGCGACGCCTTCGACCTGGATGGCCCGGTGGGCGCGGTGATGAACCGCGCGCCGCGCCATATCGGCGCCGAACGACTGGCGGCGGAAGCGCTGCAACGCATGCAACAAGACAAGATCAACGGACTTTTGGCGCTCGACGCCGCCGGCCGGCTGACAGGCGCGCTGAATATGCACGACCTGCTGCGCGCTGGTGTGGTGTGAGCCAGGATTTTTCATGCAAAACGTGCATACCCTCGCCCGCGCGGTGAAGATGCTGGTGCTGGACGTCGATGGCGTGCTCACCGACGGCAGCATCTACCTGACCGACAGCGGCGAAGAACTCAAGGCATTTAACGCTCAGGACGGCTTGGGCATGACCCTGCTGCGGCAAAGCGGCGTGACGCTGGCCATCATCAGCGGCCGCAATACCCGCTGTGTGGAAGTGCGCGCCCAGGCGCTGGGCGTGGCGCATTTGTATCAGGGCATCGGCAATAAAGCCGAGGCTTTTGCCCAGTTGCTGGCCGACACCGGACTGACCCCGGCGGATTGCGCCTATATCGGCGATGATGTGATTGATTTGCCAGTGATGCGCCAGGTGGGCCTGGCGGTGGCGGTGCCGGATGCGCCGCATCTGGTGCAAAGCCATGCGCACTATGTCACCGGCCGCACTGGCGGGCGTGGCGCCGTGCGTGAATTGTGCGAACTGATTCTGCAAGCGCAAGGCAAGCTGGACGCGGCGCTGGCGCGGTATCTGGCATGACGCCGCGTCGTCACGTCAAGCTGTTCCCGCTGGTGTTGCTGGCGCTGCTGGGCGGCCTGAGCTTCTGGCTGCAATCGCTGACCGACTGGCTCAGCGCCAGCGTCGGGCACGACAAGGACGCCGCCACGCCGGATTATGTGCTGGAAGGGTTTTCTGCCACAGTGTTTGAACGCAGTGGCGGCATCAAGCAGCATCTGACAGGCGAGCGCGCCTGGCAATTGCCCAATGACCCCACCATCCACCTGCTGGCGCCACACCTGCGCCAGTATCAGCGTGGCGTACTGCATCTGGAAATCATCGGCACCGATGGTTTGTACAACCCGAAAACCCGCATCAGCGTGTTTCCGCGTGAAGTCACCCTGCTGCGCTATGCCCCGGGCCTGCCCACCGCCAAGCTGGTCACCAGCCGGCTGACCGTCGATACCGAAAAACGCACGGCGCAAACCCCGGCGCCCGCCGTGCTGGAGCGCGGCGCCAGCGTGGTGCACACCACCGGCTTTACATATAACGATGCCACCCAACAGGTGCAACTGCTGTCCAAGGTAAAGGTAACCCATGTTCCCACCCGTCACTGACCGATGGCTGACCAGCCTTGTCACCCTGAGTTTTGTCTGCGCGGCAGCTAGCGCGCTGGCCGAGCAAGGCGACCGCGACAAACCCATCCAGATCGAAGCTGACCGCGCCAGCCTGGATCAGCTCAAGGGCGTCACCGTCTACGAAGGCAATGTGGTGGTCACCCAAGGCACCATCTTGCTGCGCGCCGCCCAAGTCACCGTCACCCAGGACAAAAATGGCGGCGGTGATGTGGCGGTGGCGCGCGGCAACCCGGCCACCTTCCGCCAGAAGATCGACGGCAAGGACGAATGGATGGATGCCCAGGGCCTGCGCATCGAATACGACAGCGGCAAGAATCTGGTGAAGCTGTTCGACAATGCCCGCGTCAAGCGTGGCCAGGACATCGTGATCGGTTCGACCCTGGTCTATAACACCAAGGACGAAACCTTTGCCGCCAATGGTGGCACCGGCCAGGGCGCAGCCACCAATAAAAATGCCGGGCGGGTGACGGTGATTTTGCAGCCGAAGAACGACGGCAAGGACAACAAGGACAAAAAACAATGACCGGCAGTGTGCTTTCGGTGCGTGGTCTGAACAAGCGCTACGGCAAACGCACGGTGGTCAAGGATGTGTCGCTGGACATCGCCAGCGGCGAAGTGGTGGGGCTGTTGGGGCCCAATGGCGCCGGCAAGACCACCAGTTTTTACATGATTGTTGGCCTGGTCAGCGCCGATGGCGGCGAAATGCGCCTGGACCAGCACGACATCCGCCATCTGCCCATCCACCAGCGCGCCAAACTCGGGCTGGGTTATTTGCCGCAGGAAGCGTCGATCTTTCGCAAAATGACCGTGGAAGAAAACATCCTGGCCATTCTGGAAATTTCAGGTCGTCGGGGTGAAGAAGCAGAAAAAGAACTCACCCAGTTGCTGGATGAGCTGAACATCGGCCATCTGCGCGAATCGCCAGCGCTGGCCTTATCGGGCGGCGAGCGGCGGCGAGTGGAAATCGCCCGCGTGCTGGCCACCCGACCGCGTTTTATCCTGCTGGATGAACCCTTTGCCGGGGTGGATCCGATCGCCGTGCTGGATATCCAGAAAATCATCGCCTACCTGCGCGAGCGCCAGATTGGCGTGCTGATCACCGACCATAATGTGCGCGAGACCTTGTCGATTTGCGACCATGCCTACATTATCAATGAAGGCTCGGTGCTGGCCAAAGGCAGCCCGGAGCAACTGGTCAGCGACGAAAACGTCAGACGCGTGTATCTTGGTGAACATTTCCGCCTGTAGGCGAGTGACGAGCATGACAGAGCGGCGCCCATGAAACAAAGCCTGCAACTCAAGGTCAGCCAGCAGCTGACGCTTACCCCGCAACTGCAACAGTCGATCCGGCTATTGCAGCTGTCCACACTGGATTTGCAGCAGGAAATCGAAAACATCCTGCACGACAACCCGATGCTGGAGCGTGACGAAGGCCAGCCCGACCCGCTGCCCGGCGCCAGTGAGACGCCCAGCAACAGCGATGCGCCCAGCGAGGCCGCGCCTGAGGCGCAGGAAGCCAGCCGCGACGACGATGGCCCGGCCGACAGCCTGGAGCTGTCGGATTGGTCCAGCAGCGGCTCGGGCAACCACGATGATGACTTCGATCCGCACGCCAATATGGTGGCGGAAAAAACCCTGCGCGAGCATTTGCTGGATCAACTGGCCGAACACGCGCTGCCGCCGCGCGACCGCGCGGTGGTGACTTTCCTGATTGAAGAGCTGGACGACGACGGGTATCTCACCCAATCGCTGGAAGAGCTGGCCGCCCACCTGCCGGAAGAACTGGGCGTCGAGCCGGACGAGCTGCAAGTGGGCCTGCGCCTGTTGCAGCAGTTCGAGCCGGCCGGGGTGGGCGCGCGTTCGCTGGCCGAATCGCTGACCCTGCAACTGGATATCCTGCCGGACAGCCCAGTGCGCGCACTGGCGCGGCTGCTGGTGGCCGAGCATCTGTCGCTGCTGGCGCACCGGGATTTCAACAAGCTCAAGCGCCAGCTGCACTGCGACGACGACATGCTCAAGGCGGTCACCCAGCTGGTGGCCTCGCTGAATCCACGCCCGGCGGCCGGCTTTGGCCGCGACGACACCCAGTATATTGTCGCCGATGTGATCGTCACCAAGGGCGCCGAGGGCTGGCGCGCCCAGCTTAACCCAGCAGCCATGCCCAAGCTGCGGGTGAACTCGCTGTACGCCCATCTGCTGCAACACCACCGCGAAGGCGGCTCGCAGCTCACCGCGCAACTGCAAGAAGCCAAATGGCTGATCCGAAATGTGCAGCAGCGCTTTGACACCATTTTGCGCGTGTCCGAGGCCATCGTGGCGCGTCAGCAACAGTTTTTCGAGCTGGGCGAGGTGGGCATGCGCCCGCTGGTGCTGCGCGACATTGCCGACGAGCTGGGCCTGCACGAATCCACCATCTCGCGGGTGACCACGCAAAAATTCCTTTTATGTCCGCGTGGTATCTTTGAATTGAAATATTTCTTCGGCAGCGCACTGGAAACCGACTCGGGCGGCGAGTGCTCGGCCACCGCCATCAAGGCGCGGCTGCGCCAGCTGATCGCCAACGAAGACCCGAAAAAACCGCTGTCCGATTCGGCGCTGGCTGATATGCTGGGCAATGAGGGCATTCAGGTGGCCCGGCGCACGGTGGCCAAGTATCGCGAGGCCATGCAGATTCCGCCGGTCAATCTGCGCAAGTCGATCTGATTCACGACTGGCCGGATGCGCTCAAGCCGGCCATGCGCCGGCCGATGTAAACATTACCAGGGCATGAAATGTCCTGATGTGCCGGCTTTCGCAACAGACAAGTGTCTATTGCGCCGCTTCAACCAGTTCCGCCCAGTGGCGGGACGCACCACCAGGAAGGAGTAAGGTTATGAACCTGAAAATCACCGGCATCCATCTCGAAGTCACCCCGTCGCTGCGCGAATACATCGAGGCCAAGCTCGAGCGCATCACCCGCCACGTCGATAATGTCACCTCGGTGGCAGTCACTCTGTCGGTGGAAAAACTGGAACAAAAAGCCGAGGTGAATGTGCACCTCAAGGGCAAGGACATTCACGTCGAAGCCACCAGCACCGATATGTACGCCGCGCTGGACGCGCTGGCCGACAAGCTGGATCGCCAGGTGCTCAAGCACAAGGAAAAGATCACCGATCACCACTCGGCCGAGCGCGCCCCGACGCCGGCGACCGACGAAGCCTGATTCTTTTGCCGGCGCGCCCTGCTGCGCGCCGCGCCTACCAAGCCGGCGGCCATCTCCCAGATGCCCGCCGGCGGTGATTTCCCCCAGTCTGTTTTGCCCATGACGCCGCGCGCTGCTGCGCCATGGGCAAAACATGCTGTCGGCTTTGCTGGCCTGTGTCAGCGCCGACCGGCCAGCCTTGCGCGTCGGCTGCCAGCCCGGTCAAACCGGCGTAGAATGATGCGATTCCGTGAAAGCGTGGGTCACGCAATGAGTCTGATTGCCAAAATCCTGTCTCCCGAGCACGTGCTGCTTGATCTGGACGTCTCCAGCAAAAAGCGGGTGTTCGAGCAGGTCGGCATCCTGTTTGAAAACAGCTGCGGCATCGCCCGCAGCGATGTGTTCAATTGCCTGTTCGCCCGAGAAAAACTCGGCTCCACCGGCCTGGGGCAAGGGGTGGCGATTCCGCATGGCCGCGCCAAGGGGCTGAAAGAAGCCAGCGGCGCCTATATCCGCCTGAAAGCGCCCATCCCCTATGATTCGCCCGACGGCAAGCCGGTGCAAAGCCTGTTTGTCTTGCTGGTGCCGGATCAGGCCAACGACCTGCATTTGCAGGTGCTGTCCGAGCTGGCGCACCGTTTTTCCAACCGGCAGCTACGTGAAACGCTGCTGACCACCACCGACCCGGCCGAGGCGCACCGCCTGCTGGCCGAATGGCCTGCCCATGCCTAGCATCAGTGTTCGTCGCCTGTATCAGGACAATGTCAAAAAACTGGATTTGGTATGGGTGGCCGGCAGCTCCGGCACCGATAACCGCATCCACGCCGACCAGCAGCGCCCCACGCTGGCGCTGGTGGGCCACGTCAACCTGATTCACCCCAACAGCATTCAGGTGTTTGGCCTGGCGGAAATCCAGTACCTGAACGGCCTGGGCGAAACTGATGCCCAGCGCATGCTGGATCAGCTGTTCGCCCTGCCGATTTCCGCCATCATCGTCGCCAATGACCAGCCCCTGCCCAAGGGCCTGCGCGCGCAGTGCGAGCAGCACAATGTGCCGCTGCTGACCTCGTCGCAGCCCTCGCCCTATCTGATGGACGTGATGCGCATTTATCTGGCGCGGGTGCTGGCCGCCTCCACCATCATGCATGGCGTGTTTCTGGACGTGCTGGAAGTGGGCGTGCTGATCACCGGCGAATCGTCGATGGGCAAAAGCGAGCTGGCGCTGGATTTGATCTCGCGCGGCCATGGCCTGGTGGCGGACGACGCCGTCGAGCTGTATCGCATTGGCCCGGAAACGCTGGAAGGCCGCTGTCCGGACGTGCTGCGCGATTTTCTGGAAGTGCGCGGCTTGGGCATTTTGAACATCCGGGCGATTTTTGGCGAAACCGCCGTGCGCCCGAAAAAAGTGCTCAAGCTGATCATCCATCTGGTCAAGGCCACCGACCAATCCATGCGCGAGCTGGACCGCCTGAACATCCAGAGCGAAACCCAGGACATCCTCGACGTCGCCATCCGCAAAGTCACCCTGCCGGTGGCCGCCGGACGCAATCTGGCGGTGCTGGTCGAGGCGGCGGTGCGCAACTATATTCTGCAATTGCGCGGCATCGACAGCACGCGCGATTTCATCGAACGACAAACCCGTTTTCTCCGGGAGCAAGAACATGCAGCTGATCCTGATTAGCGGGCTGTCCGGTTCGGGCAAGTCGGTGGCGCTGAAAATTCTGGAAGACTCCGGTTTTTACTGCGTGGACAATCTGCCCTCCACCCTGCTGCCGCAGCTGGTGGAAAACATCAACGCCTACAATTACCAGCGCGTGGCCATCAGCGTGGACACCCGCAGCGCGCCGATGCTGTCGCTGTTTCCCACCGCCGTGCACCAGCTGCGCAAGCTGAATATCGACCTGCGCCTGCTGTTTCTCGAAGCCAAAACCGAAACCCTGATCAAGCGCTTTTCGGAAACGCGCCGCCGCCATCCGCTGTCGGAAGAAGGCCTGACGGTGCCCGAGTGCATCGAAAAAGAACGCGAGATGCTGGCGTCCATTCATGAGCTCAGCCAGCGCATCGACACCAGTGAACTCACCGCCAACCAGCTGCGTGGCTGGATTCGCCAGCTGGTGCAGGCTGACAACAGCCGGCTGACGCTGATTGTGCAATCGTTTGGTTTCAAGCATGGCATTCCGCTGGACGCCGATTTTGTGTTTGACGTGCGCTGTCTGCCCAACCCGTATTACGACCCGGATTTGCGGCCGCTGACCGGGCTGGACGAGCCGGTGGCGCGCTATCTGGCCGCCGAGCCGCAGGTGGAGCTGATGTTCGAGGACATTCGCGGCATGCTGGCCCGTTGGCTGCCGGAATTCTCCCGCGACAACCGCAGCTACCTGACGGTGGCCATCGGCTGCACTGGTGGTCAACATCGCTCGGTATACCTGATTGAGCGACTGGCGGCAGCGTTTGCCGACGAGCAGGTGCTGATCCGCCACCGCCAATTGCTGTGCCGCAGCGACATCATCTGAGCATGGCCTGGGCGCTGCTGCGCCCCGGTGATGTGCTGATGCTGGCGCTGGCCGTAGGCCTGGCGCTGGCCAGCTTTGTCTGGTTGTGGCGCGACGGTGTGGCCGAAGAAGTGGTGATCCGCGCCAACGGCCAGGTGTTTGCCCGGCTGAGCCTGCGCCACGACCGCCGCATCGAAGTGCCCGGCCCGCTGGGCGTCACCGAAGTGCAAATCGCTGCCGGGCGCGCGCGCATCCTGCGCGACCCCAGCCCGCGCCAGTATTGCGTGCGCCAGGGTTGGCTGAGCCGGCCCGGACAAACCGCGCTGTGCCTGCCCAACCGCACCTCGATCGACATCCCGCGCCGCAATACCCCTTACGACAGCCTGAACTTTTAACGCCGCCATGCCCACCGCCCCACCCACCCTCACCCTGCATGCCCGCGCCGACGATGTGCGCGTGGCGCGCCTGGCTGCGCTGGCGGTGGCGCTGTCGCTGATCGACGCCGGCATTCCCACTCCCTTGCCCGGCCTGAAACCGGGGCTGGCCAATATTGTCACCCTGCTGGCGCTGACCCGCTTTGGCTGGCAGGTGGCGGTCAGCGTCAGCCTGCTGCGCATCTTTGCCGCCAGCCTGCTGTTGGGCAGCCTGTTTACGCCGGGGTTTTTTCTCAGCCTCACCGGCGGGTTGTGCAGCCTGCTGGGCCTGGGTCTGGCGCACCGGCTGCTGCCGGGGCGCTGGTTTGGCGCGGTCAGCCTGAGCCTGATCGCCGCGTTTTGCCATATTGCCGGCCAGCTGGCGCTGGCGCGACTGTGGTTGATTCCGTCTGACGGCATTTTGTATTTTGTGCCGCCGTTTGCCCTGGCTGCCTCCCTGACCGGCCTGGTCAACGGCCTGGCTTGCGCCGCCTTATTGCGCCAGCCGCCTTCCCCCCAAGAGCCCGACACCCCATGAGCCTGACTGCTTTGCCCCCCGCCACCGTCACCCTGGCCTTTACCGGCGCTTCTGGCTTGCCCTACGGCATCCGCCTGCTGGAGCAATTGCTCGCCGCCGGCTGCCGGGTGTGGCTGCTGTATTCGCCCGCCGCGCAAGTGGTGGCGCAACAAGAAATGCAACTGAGCCTGCCCAGCCAGGCCAAGGCGCTGCAAGCGCTGTGGCGCGAGCAATACTGCTGCGGCGAGCAATTATCGGTGTTTGGCCGCGAAGAATGGTTTGCCCCGCCGGCATCGGGCTCCAACCCGGCCGACGCCATGGTGATCTGCCCGTGCTCAATGGGCGCGCTGGCCGCCATCGCCCATGGCATGAGCGACAACCTGATCGAACGCGCCGCCGATGTCAGCATCAAGGAAAAACGCCCGTTGATCCTGGTGCCACGCGAAACCCCCTTGTCGGTGATTCACCTGGAAAACATGCTGACGCTGGCCCGGCTGGGCGTCACCATCCTGCCGCCAGCGCCGGGGTTTTACACCCACCCCAGTACGGTGGATGACATGGTGGATTTTGTCGTCGCCCGCATCCTGGATCAACTGCGCATTCCGCACACGCTGATGGCGCGCTGGGGAGAACCACGCACATGATGCCCTTGCTTGATCTGGACAGCATTCGCGCCATCGAGCGCGCGGCGGGCGAACACGGCGTAGACCTGATGGCGCGCGCCGGGCTGGCGATTGCCGAGTGGATTGCCGCCCGCCACCACGAA
This sequence comes from Rivihabitans pingtungensis, assembly GCF_003201855.1. Taxonomy (GTDB): domain Bacteria; phylum Pseudomonadota; class Gammaproteobacteria; order Burkholderiales; family Aquaspirillaceae; genus Rivihabitans; species Rivihabitans pingtungensis. The sequence continues at coordinate 102,796 of NZ_QJKI01000009.1, forward strand.
GACGCCCCGATCCTGGCGGTGGCCGGGCGCGGCAACAATGGCGGCGATGCCTTGGTGGCCGGCGCGCTGCTGCTGGCGCGCGGCTACCGGGTGGACGCGCTGCTGCCGATGGGCGAGCCGGGCAGCATGGAGGCGATTGCCGCGCTGAACGCCTTTCGCGCCGCTGGCGGCAACGTGCTGTCCAGCTGGGATCAGGCGCATGGCTACGCGCTGGCGCTGGATGGGCTGTTTGGCATTGGCCTGTGCCGGCCCTTGCAGGACTCCGCCCGACGCACGGTCGAGCGGCTGAACGACCTGGCCTGCCCGATTCTGGCGCTGGACTGCCCGTCCGGCCTGGACGCCTGGACTGGCCAGCCCAAGCCGGTGGCGGTGTGCGCCGCCGCCACGCTGAGCTTTATCTGCCCCAAACCGGGCTTGTACACCGGCGACGGCCGCGACTACTGCGGCGACATCCGCATCGCCAGCCTGGGCCTGCCCGAAGCATGGACGCCCACCTGGCCCGCCAATAGCGGCGAACTGAACCTGCCCGAACCGCAACAACTGCCGATGCTGGCGCGCCGCCACAACAGCCACAAAGGCAGTTACGGCAGCGTGGCGGTGGTGGGCGGGGCCAGCGGCATGGCCGGCGCGGCGCTGCTGGCGGCGCGGGCCGCGCTGTTGATGGGCGCCGGCAAGGTGTTTGCCGGTTTTCTGGGTGAAGCGCCGCCGCTGGATGGGCACTACCCGGAGCTGATGCTGCGCGACGCCGCCAGCCTGCTGGACGAAGCTGAACTGACCGTGCTGGCGGTCGGCCCCGGCCTGGGCCAGGGGGCCAGCGCGGCATTGGCGCTGGCGCACGCGCTGGAGCGGCAATTGCCCTGCGTGCTGGACGCCGACGCGCTGAATCTGCTGGCGGCCGACGCCAAGCTGGCCGAGCGGGTGCGCCAGCACCCGGCGCCGTGCGTGCTCACCCCGCACCCTGGCGAAGCCGCACGGCTATTGAACAGCCGCATCGCCGACAGCCAGGCCGACCGGGTGGCCAGCGCCCGCCTGCTGGCCGAGCGCTTTCAGGCGGTGGTGGTGCTCAAAGGCGCCGGCAGCCTGATTGCCCGCCCCGGCGGCCACTACCGGCTGAACCCCACCGGCCACGCCGGCATGGCCGCCGCCGGCCAGGGCGACACCCTCACCGGCCTGATTGCCGGCCTGCTGGCGCAAGGCGCGCCCGCCTTCGACGCCGCCGCGCTGGCGGTGTGGCTGGCCGGACGCGGCGCCGAACGGCTGGCGCGGCGCGGCGTTGGCCCCATCGGCCTGACCGCCAGCGAAACCGCGCAGGCGGCGCGGGCGGAATTCAACCGCTGGCTGAGCCACTGAAGCCCCATGGCGTGATGCCCATCACGCCATGCCCGCACCAGATCCCACTGCTGTCATGCTTGGTCAGATTGGTCTGCACAAAAGCCGTTATGCTGTGCCAATCGTCCATTCGCCCGGGAAGTTCAGCACATGGCCATTCTGGAAATATGCGGCACACCACTGCCCCCCTCCGCAAGCAGCGACAGCACAGAAGCCGCTGACTGGCGCGGCGTGACCTTCTCGCTGAACGCCGGTGCCCGTGGCGCTGACGCTCCGGCCCAACAACTGGCCTTGCAGTCCGAGGACGTCCTGCTGCTGCAACTGGACAACGGCATGCAATGGCTGCTGCCCGCCGAGGATGCCGACAGCGTGCTGGGGGCCGATGCCCGTGATGCCGATGCGCCCCCCGGCGTGCTGCGAATCGGTGCCCAACTGACCCTTGGCGACCGACAGGCGCGGGATGGCGCTGGCGCGTGGCTGCTCAAGTCGCTGACCGTTTTTCAGCAAGGCCCGGCCGGCATGACCGCCCTGGCCGCTGCCGGCACATTTCAGGATAAAGAGCTGGAAAACCGCCAGGGCCTGTACCGCATCGACAACACGCGCTGGGCGCTGCAAGCGCTGGAAAAACCGATGCCCGCCAGCGAACAGCCGGCCTTGCTGTTCATCCACGGCACCGCCTCGTCCACCACCGGCAGTTTTGCCGAACTGTGGAAAACCTCGGCCCGCACGACACTGGCCGAGCGCTACGGCAACCGCATCTATGGTTTTGAACACCGCACGCTGACCGACAGCCCGATTCGCAACGCCCTGGACCTCGCCCGTGCGCTGCCTGAGCGGCAGACCTTGCACCTGATTTCGCATTCGCGCGGCGGCATGGTGGGCGAGTTGCTGGCGCGCGCCAACCGCCTGCATAGCGACCCGTTTACCGCTGATGAGCTGGCCAGTTTTGCCCGCGTCGGCCAGACTCAGGCTGAAGACGCCACCCTGCTGGCCGAACTGGGCAAAGTGCTGCAAGCCAAGCAATTGCGCATCGAGCGCTTTGTGCGGGTGGCGGCCCCGGTGCGCGGCACCACGCTGGCCTCTGGCCGGCTGGATCGCTGGGCCAGCGTGATGTTGAATGTACTGGGTGGCGGGCTCAAGCTGCTGGGCCTGCCGGTGGTCTGCCACGCGTATTCCGCGCTGAAAAATTTTTTGCTGGCGGTGGTGCGCGAGCGCACTGACGCCAGTGTGCTGCCCGGCCTGGCCGCCATGATGCCGGACTCCCCCCTGGTGGCCCTGCTCAATGGCGCCAATGTGGAAATCGACGCCAGCGTGCATGTGCTGGCCGGCAGCTACCAGGGCGACAGCCTGCTGAGCTGGCTGGCCAGCCGGCTGACCGAATCGTTTTACGGTGGCCAGACCGATCTGGTGGTCAACACCCCATCCATGAGCGGCGGCGCTGTTCGCCGGCGCGGATTGTGGCAGTTACCGCTGGCGGGTGAAAAAGTCACCCATTTCAGTTATTTTTGCCGCGACGAAAGCGTCACGGCACTGTTGGATGCCCTGGCTGGCGAAAACCAGCGCTTTACCGAGCTGGCTGCGCCATCCCGCCAGTTGATTGCCCGCTCGGCCAGTCAGGCGGCACGGCAAGGGCCGATTGCGCTGATTCTGCCTGGCATCATGGGCAGCCATCTGGCGCAAGGCAATAACCGCATCTGGCTGGAGCCCTTCAGCCTGGTGGCCGGGCAGATGCGCCTGCTGGCAGTAAACGACGACGGCCAGAGCGAACAACACATCCAGACCGATGGCTGGACGCATCTCTACTATCAAGGCTTTGCCGATTATCTGGACAGCCAGGGCATTGACGCACGGCCGTTCTGCTATGACTGGCGCTTGTCGATTGCCGACAGCGCCCAACAGTTTGCCCAAGCGTTCGATCAGGCGGCTACAGAGGCCAGGCAGCGCGACAAACCCTTGTATATTGCCGCCCACTCGATGGGTGGGCTGGTAGCCCGGCTGGGGCTGAATCTGGCCGGTGCGGATGGCCAACCGCGCTGGCGCACGCTGGCCGCCCTGAACGGCCGGTTGGTGCAATTTGGCACGCCCAATCAAGGCGCTGTCAGCATGCTCACCGTGCTGCTGGGCCGCGATCGGCTGGTGCGGCGCTTAAGCCAGTTGGGCGAACGCAGCACCGAAAAAGGCCAGTTTCTTGAGCTGGTGCGCCACTACCCCGGCGTGCTGGAACTGCTGCCCTGGCCCGATGGCAGCCCGCAGCCGGATTATCTGTCTGACGAGGCCTGGCGCACACTGGCGCCAGACAGCCAAACCGGCCACTGGAAAGCCCCAGAAAGCGCCGCCCTGCAACGCGCCCGCGCAGTGATTGAGCACCTGCGCCAGGCCAGCCTGCCTGCCGAATCTTGTGTGTACGTCGCCGGCCGGGCGCCCACTCCGGCGGCGGTGCGCATGCATCAGAACCAACTGGAAATTGCCTGGAGCGAAGAAGGCGATGGCCGGGTGCTATGGAAAGACGGCTGCCCGCCAGGCCTGGCGGTGAGCTATGTAGACGCCGCCCATGGCGATTTACTGCGCCACGCTGGCGCATTTGCCGACTATCTGGCGCTGCTGCGCACCGGCCGCAGCAGTCTGCCCAGCGTGCCGCAAGGCGCACGCGACAGCACCAGCGTCCTGCGCTTTGTGGCGGCGCCAACTGACATCCATGGCCTGTATCCCAGTCAGGACGAACTGCTGGCCGCCGCCCTGGGCGGCGAGGATGCCCGCCTTCAGACCAGCGAGCACCAGACGCCGCCAAGCGACATCCACCTGCATCACGGCAGCATGGCCAATGCACGCGGCGTGCTGACCCTGGGCGCCTATGCCAACGATTCGCTACGCGGCACGGCCTTGTTTATGGATCAGCTGTTGCATGGGCAACTGCGTCAGGCACAAATGCTTGGACGCTACCCACATCAGCCAGGAGAAACCCTGCTTTGCCCGCCCAGCCGTGATCATGATTGTGGCGCCCTGGTGGTGGGGCTGGGCCCGATTGGCGAACTGAAACCCGGTCAACTGACGCACAGCTTGCGCCAGGGTCTGCTGGAATACGCCCGTCAGCATGCCCACACCGAGGGGCCGGCATTGGTGATCCATGGTTTGCTGGTGGGGAGCGGCTATGGCGGCTTGACGGTGGAACTGGGCATGCGCTGCTGGCTTGACGCATTGACCCAGGCCAACCAACGCCTGGCCGATGCCGGTGTGGGCGCCCAGGGCCAGGACATGGCCGTGCGCATTGCCGAACTGCACATCTGGGAAGAAGAAGAAAGCGCCATCATTCTGGCCGCCAGCGCCCTGCAGGAGCTGGTGCGCGAGCGGCGCTACCAAGGCCAGTTGCGTCACGATGGCCAGGTACACCAGGCCAGCGGCGGCTATCGCGGCCGGCAAACCAGCAGTGGCGACAGCTGGCAGCGGGTACACATCACCGAAGGACGTGAAGCAGGCAGCCTGCGCTTTACCCTGGTCACCGACCGCGCGCGCAATGAAGTCAACGAGGAACCCAATCAGCGCCAGTTGGTGGATGGTCTGATCCGCAGTGCCACCCATTCCACCGCCGATCAGCCCGGCCTGTCGCGCGCCTTGTTCGAGCTGATGATTCCCAATGGCATGAAATCCACCCTGCACGAACTGCGTGGTCTGGTGCTGGGGGTGGACGCCGCCTCGGCTGTCTACCCCTGGGAATTGATGCGCGACGACCGCCCCGGCACCGAAGCGCCACTGGCCACCCGCATCGGCTTGGTGCGCCAACTGGCCAGCCCGTACGGGCGCCGAGCGGTGCGCACCGTCAACACCCCACGCATGCTGGCGCTGGGCGATACACAAAGCCACCTGCCCACCTTGGCCGGCGCCCAGCAGGAAGCCAGCGAGCTGGCGGCACTGTACCGTGACAGCGCAGGTTTTCAGGTCAGCACGCTGATTGCCGCCACGGGCGAGCAACTGGTACTGGAACTATTTGATGGGGAATATCAGGTCATGCACCTGGCTGCCCACGGCGAAGCCAGCAACGATCCGGCACGCCCGGGCGGACTGGTGCTGGATCATGACACCCGCCTGACCAGCGCACAAATCAGCAAGCTGCGCCATGTGCCCGAGCTGGTCTTCCTGAACTGCTGCCATCTGGGCAGCATGCAGGCCGATGCCCGCCCACGCTGGGGGGAGTTGGCAGCCAGCCTGGCCACTGAATTCATCGAAATGGGCTGCAAGGCCGTGGTGGCCGCCGGCTGGGCGGTCGATGATCTGGCCGCCCGCGAATTCGCCCTGACCTTCCACCGCGCCATGCTGCAAGGCAAGCGCTTTGGCGATGCGCTGCAACAGGCACGCGAAGCGGCCTACCTGGCCTATCCGCAGCGCAATACCTGGGGCGCCTATCAAGCGTATGGCGATGAATGCTACCAACTGGTGCAAGAGCAAGACACGACCGCCACGCAAGATGCCCCAGCCCTGCACTACAGCCATGTGGGCCAAGCGCTGGGCGATCTGGAGCAACTGCACGCCCGCATCCAGGCCAATCTGGGCCAGACCCAGCAGCAACAAGCCGGCAAGCGCCTGGCGCAGATCGAAACCGCCTGCCGGGCCCGCTATTTTGCCCATGGCGCAGTGCGCGCCAGGCTGGCGGCCATTTATGCTGACCTGGGCGACCGGGCCAGTGCCATCGAGCACTATCGTGCCGCGCTGGCGCAGGAAGATGGCGGATTGAGCGTGAAAGCGCTGGAGCAACTGGGTAATCTGGAAGTCCGCCATGCCGTGGAGCGCCATGCCAAGGGAGAGCAGGTCGAAGCTTTGGCCCTGTTGCGCTTGGGTGAAAAACGGCTGCGCACCCTGCTGGCGCTGCAAGCCACCAGTGAACGGCATACCCTGCTGGCCTCAATGTATAAACGCATTGGCCAGTTGCATAGCCAGCTCGGCCAGGACCATGCCGCCCGCCAGGCACTTGGCCACGCCCACTGGCTGAGGGAAATGTGTGAACATTATCAGCAGGCGGATCAAGCGGCGCTGGCGCAGCATGGCCTGCGCTACTATCCGCTGCTGAACTGGCTGGACGGCCAGGCGCTGCATCACGTGCGGGACGGGGTAGCCATTCCTGCCCACCTGGGCAACTATCTGACACAGGCACGGGACGATGCCCGCCAGCACAACCAGCGCGAGGCCAGTTTCTTTCATGCCGTCGCCGAAATCGACGCAGATCGCACGGCAGCGCTGTGGGCCTGCTTGACCGGCATGGATGGCAATCCGCTGCCGCTGACCGAGCCCAAGGCGCAAAAACAGCTGCTGGCGCGTTACGCCAGCCTGCGCGCGCGCCTGAGCAGCGCGCGCGAATGGGATTCGGTCAGCAATCAGCTGGATTGGCTCTACGCCGTCTGGCCAGCGGACACCCCGGAGAACCTCGCGATCCGGGATGCACTCCAGTCCCTAGCCATGCAGCTGCGTGCCTTGAAATAGGGCCAACCGCGACCGCCGCCTGGCCTGCCTGGTCGCAGGTTCAGACGGCGGGCTCGCCGCGCGCCGCGCGCAAAAAATCCTCGTAATTGCGGTAGTAATCGCTTTCGTCGTAATGGCTGTCGGCGAGCACCACCAGCACGCAATCCGGGCTGAAGTCGTGCATTTCCCGCCAGGTCATGCTGCTGATCAGCAAACCACGTGTGGGCGTATCCAGCACGATGTCTTCTTTCACCCCCAGGCCGTTATCCAGCACCATGCGGCAGCTGCCGGACATGCACACCACCACCTGGCGCAGGCGCTTGTGCGCATGTGCGCCGCGCACCACGCCTTCACCCACACCAAAGATGTAATACACCCGCTGAATATCAAACGGCACGTCAGCACTGCCGCCCTCCAGCGAGATCAACGAGCCGCGCCCGTCGGTGATAACTTTAAAATCTACGGTTTGAATCAGCATGCAAAAGCGTCCGCTCAGTGTGGGCCGTGCGCGGCCAGGGTCAGGAAAGAAATCGGGGCCGATGCAATATGCGCTGTCAGGCAGGCCCCAAGCCTGACACGCGACTGAACTCAGGCCTGCTCGTCGTCCTCGTCATCCTCACCAGGGCGCGCGCGCCGGCCGCCGGCGCGACGCGCCTTGCGCTCGGCCTCGCGCTGCGCCTGTTCTTCCCGCTCGATCACCCGACGGCGCTCGATTTCGGCGGCGATGTCGCGCCATTCTTCCGGGGTTTCCAGGGTGATGCGGCCAATCACCGCCGCGCGAAAATCGGTCAGCAGGATTTCAGCGGCTTTTTGCATGTCCACATGGCCGCCGCTGCGCACCGCGCCGCGTTTGCGGCCGATGGTTTCCAGCACGACAAAATCTTCCGCCTGCACATCGGCCAAATTGTAGCGACGGGCCAGTTCGGCCGGGTAGCGGCGTTGCAAGGTGGCGATCAGCGCCAGCGCCACGCTTTCTTCGTCCATGGCGTTGCGGCCCACCGCGCCGCTGGCGGCCAGGTGCTCGCCGCAGGTTTCGTGCTCGATTTTCGGCCACAGCATGCCGGGGGTGTCGAACAAAATCACATCGTCGGCCAGCTGGATGCGCTGCTGCGCCTTGGTGACGGCCGGCTCATTGCCCACCTTGGCCACCTTGCGCCCGGTCAGCGCATTGATCAGCGTGGATTTGCCAACGTTGGGAATGCCGCAGATCACCAGGCGCAGCGGCTTGACGCTGTCTACCCGGTGCGGGGCCAACTCGCGGCAGGCGGCCAGGATTTTTTGCTTGGGCGAGCCATCGCCGCTATCCAGGGCAATGGCGCGGGTGTTGCGCTGGCCGGCAAACCATTCCAGCCAGGCGCGGGTTTGTGCGGCGTCGGCCAAGTCCTGCTTATTGAGGATTTTCAGGCTGGGCTTGTGCTGGATCAGCGCAGCCAGCATCGGGTTGGACGAGGACATCGGCAGACGGGCGTCCACCATTTCGATCACCACGTCAATATCGGACAACTTGTCGGCCAGTTCCTTCTTGGCCTTGAACATATGGCCGGGAAACCATTGGATACTCATTCAGCGGGGTCTTTCCGTAGCGGCGCGAGCACTTCGCTCAGGCCGTTGTGCTTGATTTCATAGGCGAGCGCCAGGCATTGGCCCAGTTGGCCCGGCGGCCAGCCCTGGCGGGCAAACCAGGTGAGGTAAGCCAGCGGCAGGTCGGCCAGCAGCCGCCCCTGATATTTGCCAAACGGCATGCGCTGTTGCACCAGCACAAGCAGCAGTTCGGGGGCAAAGGCGGCAGGATGGGAGGTCATGGCCGATATTGTAGCGCATCCGGCCAGGCAGAATCGGCGCAATTGCTGAGGACTTGATAAAGATTTTAGACAATTAAAATCCATGCACCGATCTCAGCAAAATTAAATTTACCATTAAAAATCAAATATTTATTCTTATGAACCCCTATTAAAAACAGAGCTTGAGAGCATTTCCGCTTACTTGCAGCCTCATCAGTCCATCAGCCTATATTCGAGAAATTTCGATGCACTTAGTAGGATATGTACAGGTCGTCTGCTCACCGGTAAAATCGAACGTCATCGTAAATAACTGAGAGAATCCGTTGGAAACGGACATTGGCGTTCAAAGGATGGGAGGGGCGTCGCACGAGAGGTTCACCCACATAGATTTTAGGCTCGTCTTTAACATCCATCACCCTAGGCTATCTGATAGAGGATTCCAGCCGTGGATAACCCCGTGAAAAAGCTCAACCCGCTTCTGCGTCTTGCGGCAATCTCGGGAGTCGAGACGGCAATCAAACTGCACATTCGTCGAGGCGACGATCTCGATGCGAGAGATGAGTCAGGAGCAACCCCTCTCATCCTCGCCGCTGGTAAGCGAAGACAGGGAGCGGTCAGACTGCTCCTAAGCGCAGGGGCAAACCCAACGCTCGCAGATCAGGAGGGAATGGATGCACTGGCTCACGCCCTCAAAAGCGGGTGCCCGGAGACTATTGCCATCCTGACAAAGACCATAGTTGGTCTCGCTGCATCTGAGTCTTCGGAAAAACCTGCCGAGGAAAGCTCCAAGCATGTTGTCTCGGAGGTTGAAAGTACCTCGGCCGTCGAGCTGAGTGACAAGCACTTGTCAGATGGAGCGCTTCATGCCGAATCGTTGCCCGACGACAGAAAGCCGACAACACTAACCAAAGATTCGTCTGCTCTTCCAGCTAAGATGCTTAGCAACGCGACCACCAAAGTTTCGCCTATAGACGAAACGAAGATACTCGTGCTGGATGACGAGCCGCTGCACGGCCTCTTCGCGGACGACTGGGAGGCAGAGAAAGTGGCTTCGGCCCCCGCCGGTGACGAGACCGTCGCAGAGGTAGCCAGACAAGTTCAAGAGGCCATCGGACGGCACAAAATCGTGGACCGCGACGAGGACTGGGGAGACACAGATCTTCACCTGCCCGTCAGAGCCGTTCCACTCTCTCGTGATGGAGGCAGCAGGACCATCAGAGACCTTCTGCTTGTCGCCTTGCGCGAGGGAATGGTTTTAGAGAACGCACTAATCGATGTCTGCTCAAACACTGACGGTAGTCGCAACGAGGAAGCAGAAAGGCTCCTAGCCTTCGTGGCAGGAGAACTCGGAGCCTCTCTTATTGAATGGACGAATGTAGATGAGTCTTTCCTGGCAGAGCCTTCAATAGAGGAAGACCGTCTTCTGACTGAAGCTATAGAATTTGCAGAAGAACTTGCCTCTGGGCGTAACGACCCGTTCAGACTCTATGCAAAGGATCTTTGTGGAGACCTTCTCGAGGCAGAGGAAGAAATAGCCCTAGTAGCCAGTCACCATGATCTGAACAGATAATAGGCACAGCCGCTGCATACAGGACAGCACAACCCCGCTGAGGAAATCACCATGCCCGCCAT
>NZ_QJKI01000010.1 GCF_003201855.1 Rivihabitans pingtungensis
AGACGTTGTGGCTTGGGCTACGTGACATTGCTGTGTGCGTTGAGGGGATGCGTTTCGCTCGTGAGCTGTTGTAGCACGATGTGTGTAAGGGGATGGTGCCAAGTACCACAATAGACCCAATATGCTTTTATTTTTGTCAGTCGCACACCCTTGAGCAGAAACAGGTTCGCCTGATCGGCTTCAAGAGGTGCGATATACTTCATCAAGTAGCACACCCTGCGCAGAAAATAGAAACTCTATGACAAAATATATCAAACCGATATTCTTTGGCGTTGCCGATCCAAATAAATTTAGCCAAGGCTTGAATATGATATTGGAGAGCCTGGTTACGGAGGGTGTTTATGCGGGAGACAATTTTTTTGTCATGGGAAGAAACCTGAGCTTCCTTGAAGACACTGCATTCATCCAAGCTTTTAGCCGTAATGCCAAGACTGAAGTAGAGCGCGCTGTACTCTGGCGGACAGCCGTGATTCTCTGGGGCGTGCGCAACGCCTTGCACCTGGAGGGTGATCTGGTGGAATGTGCCTGTTATAAAGGCACCACAGCAAAAATTATCTGTGATACGGTCAATTTTGATCAGTATCCACAAAAAAAGTATTATTTATATGACTTGTTTGAACATAATGACACGACGCCACATAGCGAACTGACCGAGCATGGGGAAGACTTGGCTGACAAAGTGCGTGAAAAATTCAAACATTACGACAATGTTATCGTTACTCAGGGGCGCGTGCCAGATGTGCTGGCAGACGTTGCGCCTGACAAGATTGCATTTATGCACCTCGATCTTAACCATGCCCAAGCTGAGCTGGGGGCTCTGGAATGCTTATTTGAGCGCATGACGCCAGGCGCGATTCTGATTCTGGATGATTATGGTTGGTTAGATTATCGAGAGCAAAAACTGATCGAAGACCCTTGGTTCCAACAACATGGCTACCATGTCCTTGAGCTGCCCACGGGACAGGGCATGGTCATCAAGCATTGAGAAGCTTCGACAATCGCCGATACGGTGCCGTCATCAACCCATAGTTGGGTAGATGCTTAGCGTCGCTCACAAAACTCTTCTGGCGTCATCGCGCTGCCTGGTCGTACTTCTTGTGCTGCCTGCAATGGCATGCCCCGCGAAGGCTACTGCGCTGAGCTTTGTGAGCGGCTCTTTTAATTCAGCGCCACCGGGTAGATGGTGTTCACAATCCATTGGCCATTGCGCAGGATGAAGCCAAAAGAGATTTCTTTGGCCATATAGCTGTCCCACTTGGTGCAGCGCCCTTGGACGTCGGCCTGGGTGCACGAATAGGCGCCCAGATTGCCCATGCCCAGCGCAGTCAATGACACCACTTGAAACGGGGCATTGCCCGAGCAGGCAATCGGGTTGGAGATATATTGATACTGGCGCCAGGCCGCGTCGTATTTACCACGCGCTTCAAATAAAGTTTTGCCCAGTTGCGAGCTGCCGGCTGGTGGCGTCATGCCGTAGATGTGCTGGGTGACATGACCCCCCATGGCAGTGTTCTGGTCGGCATTGGCGCTTTGTTGCACCGTGGCGATGTCGCGGCAGGGGGCGGCCAGTGCCGGAGCAGACAGACCCAGGGCCAGTAAACCCAGGCTGGCGACGGCGCGTGGCCAGTGCAGGAAAGAATGATGTGCTTTCATGGATGAGCCTCTTCATGGTGTTTGATGGAAAAAATCGGCGCGCCAACGCCCGATTTTGATCACCCGCCAAGCACAGGGTGTGGCGCACACCCTGTGCAAAACGTCGGCCCAGCGCCTCTGTGAGCGATGCGCGGCGTGCAGATAAAAAAACCGCCCATCCGGCAATGGCCGGTGGGCGGTTTTTTTGGCGTCACACGCTCAAACGCAGCGCACACAATCCAGCGCAGCGATCCCTGGCGAGCAGTGCGGCAAGGTCGCGCCAGCACGCCAGGAGGATTGCGTCAGCCGCGCCAAGCTTACTGATAGTTCTCCATGCCCGGGCACGAGCACATCAGATTCCGGTCGCCATACACATCGTCAATGCGGTTGACCGACGGCCAGAACTTGTTGTCGCGCACCCATTCCAGCGGGAACACCGCCTGATCACGGCTGTACGCACGGCTCCACTCGCGGCTGATCACATCGCTTTGCGTGTGCGGGGCGTGCTTGAGCGGGTTGCTGTCGGCGGCCCATTCGCCGGCTTCCACCTTGGCGATTTCGGCGCGGATGCTCAGCAGCGCGTCGATAAAGCGGTCAAGTTCAGCCTTGGATTCGCTCTCGGTCGGCTCGATCATGATGGTGCCGGCCACCGGGAAGCTCATGGTCGGGGCGTGGAAGCCGTAGTCCATCAGCCGCTTGGCCACGTCCACTTCGGTCACGCCGGTGGCGGCCTTCAGCGGGCGCAGGTCGATGATGCACTCGTGCGCCACGCGGCCGTTCTTGCCGGTGTACAGCACCGGGAAGGCGCCTTGCAGGCGGGTGGCCACATAGTTGGCGTTCAGCAGCGCCACCTGGGTGGCGCGCTTGAGGCCTGCGGCGCCCATCATGCGGATGTACATCCACGAAATCGGCAAAATCGACGCGCTGCCAAACGGCGCGGCCGACACCGCGCTCTGGCCTTCGCTGCCATTGGCGATCGGCGCCACGCTGTGGTTGGCCATGAACGGGGCGAGGTGGGCTTTCAGGCCAATCGGGCCCATGCCGGGGCCGCCGCCGCCGTGCGGGATGCAGAAGGTCTTGTGCAGGTTCATGTGCGACACGTCTGCGCCGATCTTGCCCGGCTGCACCAGGCCCACCAGGGCGTTGAGGTTGGCGCCGTCCATATACACTTGGCCGCCGTGGGCGTGGATAGTGTCGCAAATATCGCGCATGGCTTCTTCAAACACGCCATGGGTGGACGGGTAGGTGATCATCAGGCAGGCCAGCGTGGCGCTGTATTGCTCGGCCTTGGCCTTCAGGTCGGCCACGTCCACATTGCCGTTGTCGTCGCAGGCCACCACCACCACCTGCATGCCCATCATCTGCGCGGTGGCCGGGTTGGTGCCGTGCGCGGATTTGGGGATCAGGCACACCGTGCGCTGGGCGTCGCCACGGCTGGCGTGATAGCGGCGGATGGCCAGCAGGCCGGCGTATTCGCCCTGCGCGCCGGAGTTGGGCTGCATGCAGATGGCGTCAAAGCCGGTGATGGCTTTCAGCTGTTCGGACAGGCTGTCGATCATCGCCAGGTAGCCGGCGGCGTGTTCGCGCGGGGCAAACGGGTGCAGGCCGGCGAATTCCGGCCAGGTGACCGGGATCATCTCGCTGGTGGCGTTCAGCTTCATGGTGCAGCTGCCCAGCGAGATCATCGAGTGATCCAGCGCCAGGTCGCGGTTTTGCAGGCGCTTGAGGTAGCGCAGCATTTCCGTTTCGCTGTGGTGGGTGTTGAACACCGGGTGGGTCAGGTAGCGCGAAGTGCGCGCCAGGCTGGCCGGGATGGCATCGGTCGCGCTGGCATCCAGCGCGTCGATGTCGGCCGGCTGGCCGGTAAACAGCTGGGCCAGCGCGGCCACGTCGGCGCGGCTGGCAGCTTCGTGGAAGGCCACGCCGATGGTGTTGTTGTCCACCCGGCGCAGGGTGTAGCCGGCGGCTTCGGCGCTGGCCAGCACGGCGTCGGTGCGCGGGCCGGTGGCCACCAGCACGGTGTCGAACCAGCTTTGGTTGATGACCGTGCCGCCCTGGGTGCGCACGGCGGCGGCAAACAGATTGGCCAGGCGGTGCACATAGCCGGCGATGCGGCGGATGCCGGCTTCGCCGTGGTACACGGCGTACAGGCCGGCCATATTGGCCAGCAGCACTTGCGAGGTGCAGATGTTCGAGTTGGCTTTTTCGCGGCGGATATGTTGCTCGCGGGTTTGCAGCGCCATGCGCAGCGCCTGGCCGCCGTTGGCGTCGATCGACACACCGATGATGCGGCCGGGCATGGCGCGCTTGTATTCGTCGCGGCAGGCAAAGAAAGCCGCGTGCGGGCCGCCAAAGCCCAGCGGCACGCCAAAGCGCTGCGCCGAACCCAGGGCAATGTCGGCGCCCAGCTCGCCCGGCGACTTCAGCAGCGCCAGCGCCAGCAAATCAGCCGCCAGGGCCACCACGCCGCCCTGCGCCTTGACGCCGGCAATCGCCGCGCTCAGGTCGTGGGCTTCGCCACGGGCGTTCGGGTATTGGAACAGCGCACCAAACACATCGGCGCCCGCGGCGTCGGCCGGGTTGCCCAGCACCAGCTCAAAGCCAAACGGCTCGGCGCGGGTTTTCAGCACATCCAGGGTTTGCGGCCAGATCTGGCTATCGACAAAAAAGCGGTTGCTCTTGCTGATGGACACCCGGCGCGCCATGGTCATGGCTTCGGCGGCGGCGGTGGCTTCGTCCAGCAGCGAGGCGTTGGCCAGCGGCAGGCCGGTCAGGTCGATGATCACTTGCTGATAGTTCAGCAGCGCTTCCAGACGGCCTTGGGCGATTTCGGCCTGATACGGGGTGTAGGCGGTGTACCAGCCGGGGTTTTCCATCACATTGCGCAGAATCACCGCCGGGGTCAGCGTGTCGGCGTAACCCATGCCGATAAAGCTCTTGCTCAGGCGGTTTTGCTGGGCCAGGGTTTTCAGCTCGGCCAGCGCTTCGTGCTCGGCGCGCGGCGCCGGCAGCGGGATGTCTTGTTCCAGCAGAATGCTGGCGGGCACGGTTTGCGTCACCAGCTCGTCCAGCGATTGCGCGCCCACCACGCCCAGCATGGCGTCGATGTCAGCGGCGGATGGGCCGATATGGCGTTCGATAAAACCGTCGTGGTTTTCCAGTTCAGTCAGGGTGGTCATGTGTGCAGGTTCCCCAAAAACAAAGCGGGACGCCGCGCCGGGCAAGGGCGGCGTCCCGCTGGCGCGCTATCAGGCGCCGATCAGATCGCTGTAGGCGGCGGCGTCGAGCATGTCGTTGATCTGCGCCGGGTTGGCCGGTTGCAGACGGAACATCCAGCCTTCGCCGTACGGGTCGCTGTTGACCAGCTCGGGCTCGCCTTCCAGCGCCGGGTTGGTGGCCAGCACGGCGCCGTCAATCGGGCTGTAGATGTCGGAGGCGGCTTTCACCGATTCCACCACGCCCGCGCTGGAGCCAGCGGACAGTTCACGACCCACTTCCGGGGTTTCCACAAACACCACATCGCCCAAGGCTTCCTGGGCGTGGGCGGTGATGCCAACGGTGACAGTGCCGTCGGCTTCCAGGCGCACCCATTCGTGGCTGTCGTTGTATTTCAGTTCGGCGGGAACTTGGCTCATGAGTTTCTCCTGAAGATTCAGTCAATCAAGCAATTGGGTTGGCGACCAGACAGGGCTGGCCGCCGCAAAAGGGCCCGGAACGCGGCGCACACGCCACCCCGACATGATAAAGGGATTGCGCGCGCCGCCCAAATCGCGGCGGATGAATGCGTCCGGGCGACGGGGTCGGGCGGGTATGGTGTGTCGTTTAACGCAGTGCTGAGCTTCGCTTAGGCGTAAACCTGCTTGCCGTTGCGAACAAACGGCAACTTGACCACCCGCACCGGGGTGGCCACGCCGCGCAGATCCACCGTGGCGACGTCGCCAGTGGCGGCCGGCACGCGGGCAATGGCGATGGACAGCTTCAAGGTGGGCGAGAAGGTGCCGCTGGTGATCACGCCAGTGGCGCCATCGACAGTGACGGTCATGCCTTCGCGCAGCACGCCACGGCTTTCCAGCACCAGGCCCACCTGCTTCATGGCCGGGCCGGCGGCGCGTTCGGCTTCCAGCGCGGCGCGGCCGATGAAATCACGGCTGGCCGGCTCCCAGGCGATGGTCCAGCCCATGCCGGCGGCCAGCGGGCTGATGGTTTCGTCCATATCGTGGCCGTACAGATTCATGCCGGCTTCCAGGCGCAGGGTGTCGCGCGCGCCAAGGCCTGTGGGGGCGACGCCAGCGGCCAGCAGCTCGCGCCAGAAGGCTGGCGCGTCGGCGTCGGGCAGCATGATTTCCAGGCCGTCTTCGCCGGTGTAGCCGGTGCGGGCGACAAACCAGTCACCCACCGGCACGCCCTGAAACACCTTCAGCGACTGGATCAGTTCGGCCAGTTGCGGGCGGGCGGCGGCCACCTTGGCGCGGGCGTTCGGGCCCTGGATGGCCAGCATGGAAAGGTCATCGCGCACGTTCAACTCGACGGCAAAGCCGGCGGTTTGCGCTTGCATCCAGGCCAGGTCTTTGGCGCGGGTGGCGGCGTTGACCACCACGCGGTAGCCCCAGTCGGTCAGATAGACAATCAGATCGTCAATCACGCCGCCTTGCGGGTTGAGCATGCCGGCGTACAGCGCCTTGCCGACAAAGCCCAGTTTGTCGACGTCGTTGGCGATCAGTTTTTGCAGATAGGCTTTGGCGTCGGCGCCCGTGAGGTCCACCACGGTCATGTGCGAGACGTCGAACATGCCGGCGTCGCTGCGCACGGTTTCGTGTTCTTTCAGCTGCGAGCCGTAATGAATGGGCAGCGCCCAGCCGGCAAAATCAACGATCTTGCCGCCAGCGGCGAGGTGTTCGGCGTAAAGCGGGGTATGCAGGGCGGAGTCGGCCATGGGTTCGGAATCCTGAAGGGTCGATAAGCAATGTGCTTCACACCCCTCTGTCCTGATGACCTGAGATTTTCCGGCGCCGCCAAGCTGTACTTATGCTTGGCTTATTGCACCGTTAGCCCCTTCGGTGTCCGGCGTAAGCCGGCGCTCTCCAGAGTTGGTCGGCCGCTAAGAGCGGCTAACAAAACCCTCCTGGCGTTGTTGCCCGACCTTGCCGTACTACACGTACTGTCTGCGGTCGTGCGCCTAGCCAGGATCGCTGCGCTGGGTTTTGTTAGCCGCTCTTAAAGAAGCACTAACAAAATGCTCCTGGCGTTGTTGTGTGACCTTGCCGTACTTGTTTGTACTGTCTGCGGTCACACGCCTAGCCAGGATCGCTTCGCTGCATTTTGTTAGCGCTTCTTGAAGCAAGCCAGGCCGATGCAGTCCTTTAGCCTGAGCGATTGCGGGTGCGCTTGCGCCTTCGGCGGCCGCTCCGGGGCGGCTCTCTCCTGCATGGTTGGCCGGATTATGGCCACGGATGCGCCGCATGGCAAGGTGAAAATGCCGCCAGCGCCGCCGTCACCCCCTCATCCAGCGCGCGCGCCGGCTGCGCCAGCGGCCGGCCCAGATGGTAGCCCTGACCCAGGCCAAGGCCCAGCCCGTTCAGGCAGGCCAGGTCATCGGCGGTTTCGATGCCTTCGGCAATCACCCGCGCGCCAGTGGCGTGGGCGATGGCCTGAATCGAGCGGACAAACTGTTGCTTGGCGGCATCACTGGCGATGCCCTGGGTAAAGTATTTGTCCAGCTTGACATAGTCCGGGCGCAGCTCGGACCACAGGCGCAAATTGGAAAACCCCTCGCCCAAGTCATCCAGCGCAATGCGAAACCCCATGTCCCGATAATGCGCGGTGGCTTCGCGCAGCAAGGCATAGTCGCCCACCGGCCGGGTTTCGGTCAGCTCGATCACCACCTGTTCCGGGCTTAACCCGGCGGCGCGCATCCAGCCCAGCGTTTCGCCGGGGCGAAAGGCCGGGTCAAGCAGCGCTTGCGGGCTGATGTTCAGAAACAGCGCGCCTTGCAGGCGCAACTCGGCAAAGCGGCGCAGGGTGACTTGCCGGCAGGCGCGCTCCAGCGCCAGCAGCTGCTGGCATTGTTCGGCGGCTGCAAACAGATTCAGCGGCGAATGCAGCGCGCTGTCGGACGGGCCGCGAATCAGCCCT
This sequence comes from Rivihabitans pingtungensis, assembly GCF_003201855.1. GTDB lineage: Bacteria > Pseudomonadota > Gammaproteobacteria > Burkholderiales > Aquaspirillaceae > Rivihabitans > Rivihabitans pingtungensis. Next base: position 7,765 of record NZ_QJKI01000010.1, read on the forward strand.
TCGTAGCCAACAATGCGCGCGTCGGCAAAATCGACAATCGGCTGAAACACCGCGTGCAAATCCGGCCCGGCCAAAATTGCCGCCAGATCCGCGCACCACGGCGCAGGGGGACGCACGGCCGTCGGCGCGTATGAGGCTAGAATAAGGTTGGCAAGCATGGACGGCCTCCATGGGTAAATCCAGACCGGCAAGCATAGCCGGGCAATATCACAGTCTGATGACGGCCACTCTGCCCATGCTGACGGGTATGGACTGGGTTTTTAGTGCCGCTCACCAAACTCAGCGAAGCGCGCCTGGCTCGGCGCGCGGCCGCAGACAGTACAGGGAGTACGGCAAGGCCGTGCAACGACGCCAGGAGGGTTTTGTGGGCGGCTTTTACGCCAGATAATGCTGATTTTGCCGATTTTGGCGCTTATCGCCTTGAAACTGCGCGGTCAAGCGGCGATGATGAACGACTGATTAAGCGCCGCTCACAAAACCTCCTGGCGTTGTTGTGTGACCTTGCCGTACAACGCGTACTGTCTGCGGTCACACGCCTAGCCAGGCGCGCTTCGCTGAGTTTTGTGAGCGGCTTTAAATCCAATTTATGGGAGAAGCTGCATGCTTAAAGAGTTCAAAACCTTCGCCATGCGCGGCAATGTGATTGATCTGGCCGTTGGTGTGGTGATTGGCGGCGCGTTTGGCGCCATCGTCAAATCGCTGGTGGACGACGTCATCATGCCGCCGATTGGCCTGCTGATTGGCAATGTGGATTTTTCTCAGCTGTTTATCGTGCTGAAAGAAGGCGCGACGGTGCATGGGCCGTATCTGACCGTCGAAGCCGCCAAAAAAGCTGGCGCGGTGACGCTGAACATTGGCCTGTTCATCAATGCGGTGATCAGCTTTTTGATTGTCGCGTTTGCCGTGTTCATGCTGGTGAAAACCCTGAACAAGCTGCAGCGCGACACCCCGGCCGAAGCTGCGCCGGCCGGCCCGGCCATGCGCGACTGCCCGCATTGCCTGAGCAGCATCCGCGCCGAAGCCAGCCGCTGCCCGCATTGCACTGCTGAGGTTACGCCAACGGCTTGAGCGCGCTCAGCCCGCCGCCAGCCGGTAGCCCACGCCGGTGGCGGTCAGCAAAAAGCGCGGCCGCGCCGGGTCGGCCTCCAGCTTTTGGCGCAGATGCGCCATGTAAATGCGCAGATAATGACTGTGCTCCACCGCCGTGGGCCCCCACACCGCCTTGAGCAGCTGGCGGTGGGTCAGCACCTTGCCGCGTTCGGCAATCAGCGTGGCCAGCAGTCGGTATTCCAGCTGGGTCAGGTGCACCGGCTCGCCGTCGCGCCATACCGCACGGGCGGGCAAATCCACCCGCACCGCCTCGCCCAGCCAGACTTCCGGGCTGGCGTCGGCGCCATGGCGGCGGCGCAGCAGCGCGCGCACCCGCGCCTGCAATTCACCCACGCCAAAGGGCTTGGTCAGATAGTCGTCGGCGCCAGCGTCCAGCGCGTCGATCTTGTCGGTTTCGTCCACCCGCGCCGACAGCACCAACACCGGCGTCTGGCTCCAGCTGCGCAAATCGCGCAGCAAATCCACGCCATCGCCGTCCGGCAGGCCCAGATCCAGAATCAGCACATCGGGTTTGCGCGTGCCGGCTTCGATCAGCCCGCGCGCCAGGGTGTCGGCCTCGTGCACTTTGTGGCCCTGTTCTTCCAGCGCGCAGCGCACAAAGCGGCGAATCGCCGCGTCGTCCTCGATCACCAGCAAGGTGGCTTCATGCATGTTCGCTGTTCTCGCCGTCAAAAGGGGCGGCCGGCGCATCGCGCCAGGGCAGCCACAGGGTAAAACACGCGCCGCCATCCGCGGCGTTGGCGGCCTCCAGCCGCGCCTGGTGGGCGTCGGCAATGGCGCGGCAAATCGCCAGCCCCAGCCCGACGCCGGTAATGGCTGATTCGCGCTCGCCACGGCTGAATGGCTCAAACAGCCGCGCCGCATCGCCCGCCGGCAGGCCGGGGCCGTGGTCGCGCACGCGCAGCGCGGTGTAGTCGCCTTCCCGCGCGGCTGACAGGCTGATGCCGGCGCCGGGCGGGCTGTATTTGCCGGCGTTGTCCAGCAGGTTGGCCAACACCCGCTCCAGCAGCAAGGGGTCACCGTACACCAGCGGGCAGTCGGCGGCCAGTTCCAGCGTCAGCGGGTGCGCATCCAGCGCCGGCCCCAGCGCCGCCAGCGCGCTGCCCACCAGTTCTTCCACTGGCAGCCAGTCTTGCCGCAAGGTCACCGCGCCGGCTTGTAGCCGCGCCATTTCCAGCAGATTGGTCACCAGCCGCGCCAGCCGCCGGCTGTCTTCCACCAACAGGCCGGCTTGTTCGGCTTCGGGGCGTTGCGCGCGCGCCAGCGCATTGCGCAGGGTTTCGGCATTGCCGGACAGCGCGGTCAGCGGCGTGCGCAGATCGTGCGACAGCGCCGCCAGCAGCGAATGGCGCAGCCGTTCGGATTCCATCGCCACCAGGGTGTGCTGGGCGACGTCGATATAGTGCAGTCGCTCCAGCGTTTGCGCCGCCAGCGTGGCGGCGGCCTCGCACAAGCGGCGGTTGTCCGGGTCGCTCAGCCGGGTGGGGTCGGCGGCGTGAATCGCCATCACGCCACGGGTGCGCATGGTCGCCTGCAAGGGCAGGTACAGGCAAGGGGCGCTGGGCAGGGTGTGGGTGCCCTGCCCGGCGGCTTCGCCGTGGTCGTGGCACCAGCGGGCAATGGCGGCGTCTTCCCACGACGCCGGGGCATCCAGGCTGAGTGTGTCGTTGGCGTCGGGCAGCCACAGGTGGATGTCGGCGTCCAGCGCCGCCCGCAAGGCGCGCGCGCTGATGTCGGCTACTTGCTCGGGCAGCAGCGCCGAGCCCAGCTCGCGCGCCATTTCGTACAGCAGCCGGGTGTGCGCCTCGCGCTGGCGCGCGCGCGCCGCGCTGTGCCGCTCGCGCGCCACCAACTGGCCGGCCACCAGGCCGACGATCAGCATCACGGCAAAGGTGATCAGGTATTCCACATCCGAGACGGCAAACGACAGATGCGGCTGGACAAAGAAAAAATCAAACAAGGCCACCGACAGCACCGCCGCCAGCGCCGCCGGGCCACGGCCGTGGCGCAGCGCGGTCCACAGCACGCCCAGCAGGTAGAACATCACCAGATTGGTGGCGTCCAGCACGCCGCGCAGCGGCAGCGCCAGCACGGTGATGGCGGCGCATAGCGCGCCAGCGGCCGCCGCGCCGCTCCAGCCTGGCGTCAGCGCCTGCCAGGCCAGCCGCCAGCGTGGCGCTGGGGCGGGCGTGGCGCCACCCAGCCACAGCAGATTCAGCTCCGGCGCCTGGCGCGCCAGCGCGCGGGTCAGGGCGCTGGCGTGATCGCTTGAGGCCAGCAGCGACAGATTATGCCGACGGGCGTAGCCGGCCAGCAGCGCAGCGGGCTCGCCGCCCGACAGCAGCAGGGTGACGGCACCCAGCTCGCCGGCGCGCGACAGGCTGGCCAGGGCGTGGGCGCGCTGGCCGTCGTCGTGGCCGCTGTCCAGCCACACGGCATGCCAGGGCGCGGCCAAGGCCCGCGCCAGCCGCGCGCACTGGCGCAGCGCGTCGTCGTCGCGAGCGTCGCCATTCAGGCGCAGCAACAGGCCAAATGAGGTGTCCCACACCGGGCTGGGCGCTGCGCCGCGCTGGGCGCGCATTTGGCCGTCCACTCGGTCGGCCAGCCGGCGCAAGGCCAGCTCACGCAGGGCGATCAGATTGCCCTTGCGAAAAAACTGCCCGGCGGCGCGCTCGGCCACTTCGGGCAGATACACCTTGCCGGTAGCCAGCCGTTGCAAGAGATCGTCCGGCGGCAAATCCACCAGCCGCACTTCGTCGGCGTGGTCGAACACGGTATCGGGCACGGTTTCGCGCACCGCCACGCCGGTGACCCGCGCCACCACGTCGTTCAGGCTGTCCAGGTGCTGGACATTCATTGCGCTGTACACATCAATGCCGGCGGCCAGCAGTTCTTCCACGTCCTGCCAGCGCTTGGGGTGACGGCTGCCGGGGGCGTTGCTGTGCGCCAGTTCGTCCACCACCACCAGCGCCGGCCGGCGCGCCAGCACGCTGTCCAGGTCGAATTCCCACAGCTGTGCGCCGCGATGGGCGCGCGCTTGCCGCGGCAGCACCTCCAGCCCGGCCAGCATGGCCTCGGTGTCGGCGCGGCCGTGGGTGTCCACCCAGCCCACCAGCACGTCCAGCCCCTGCGCACGCCGTTCAGCGGCCTCGGCCAGCATGGCCCAGGTTTTGCCCACGCCGGGGGCCGCGCCAAAAAACAGCTTCAGCCGGCCGCGCCGGCGCGGCTGCGCCGCCAGCAGGGCATCCGGGTCGGGGCGGGCGGCGGGCGGGTTCATGGCGTCTCCAGCAGCAGATTCAGCTGCAGCACATTCACCCGCGCCAGCGCGGCCTGGCCATCGCTAAACCACGGATGTGCTGCCTGCGCACGCACCTGGGCGGCCAATTGGGCGGCATCCAGCCCACGCGCCTGCGCCACGCGCGCCACTTGCACCAGCGCGGCGGCCAGGCTGATGTGCGGGTCCAGCCCGCTGGCCGAGGCGGTGAGCATGTCTTGTGGCGCCGGGCCAGCCTGTTGTTCGCTGGCGCGCCAGGCGGCCAGACGCTCGTGGGCTTGTGTCAGCAGCTGCGGCTGGCTGGGCCCCAGATTGCTGCCGGTGGACACCGGCGTTTGCCCCGGTTCGACGCTGATGGCCGAGGGGCGGCCATGAAACCACTGTGGCCCGGCAAACGACTGGCCAATCAGCGCCGAGCCCACCGGCTGGCCATGGCGCAGCCACAGGCTGCCTTGCGCCTGCCAGGGCCACAGCGCATTGGCCAGGCCGTAGACCAGCAGCGGATAAAGCAGGCCGAGCAGCAGGGTGAACAGGCCCAGCAGGCGCAGGCCAGGGGCCAGCGCAGGAGAGAGGCGTAATGTGGAAATCATGATGTCGTGTCCTGATGGAGCTGCTCGTCAAACCCGTCTGGCGGAGTGGTGTGGCCTTGCGGTCTGTGGTCACTCGCCTGGCCAGAATGGCGGCGCTGAGTTTTGTGAGCGGCTCGTAAGTCAATGTTGCCTGGTTTGGCGCCCAAGCGCCAAACCAGACGGGTTACACCCAGCCCAGTGCGCTTAAGCCCAGGTCGATCAGCTTGATGCCGGCAAACGGCAGCACCATGCCGCCCACGCCGTACAGCAGCAGGTTGCGCCGCAGCAGCACCGCTGCGCCCAGCGGGCGGTAGCGCACGCCGCGCAGCGCCAGCGGAATCAGCGCAATGATGATCAGCGCATTGAACATCACCGCCGACAGCAGCGCCGAGGCCGGGCTGCTCAGTCCCATCACGTTCAGCGCGTTCAGCTGCGGATAAGTGGCGGCAAAGGCGGCGGGGATGATGGCAAAGTACTTGGCCACATCGTTGGCCAGGCTGAACGTGGTCAGCGCGCCGCGCGTCATCAGCATCTGTTTGCCGATTTCCACCACTTCGATCAGCTTGGTCGGGCTGGAGTCCAGGTCCACCATATTGGCGGCTTCGCGCGCGGCCTGGGTGCCGCTGTTCATGGCCACCGCCACATCGGCCTGGGCCAGCGCCGGGGCGTCGTTGGTGCCGTCGCCGGTCATCGCCACCAAGAGGCCCTGGCGCTGGCAGTCACGAATCATCGCCAGCTTGGCTTCGGGGGTGGCTTCGGCCAGAAAGTCATCCACGCCGGCTTCGGCGGCAATCGCGGCGGCGGTCAGCCGGTTGTCGCCGGTCAGCATCACCGTGCGGATGCCCATGGCGCGCAATTGGGCAAAACGCTCGCGGATGCCGGGCTTGACCACGTCTTTCAGCTCGATCACCCCCAGCGCGCGCTGCGGCTCGGCCACCACCAGCGGCGTGCCGCCACGGCTGGCCACCTGGTCCACCTGCTGTTGCAGCGCGGCGGGCAGCTCGCCGCCATTGGCGGCCAGCCACTGGCGCACCGCATCGGCGGCGCCTTTGCGGATGGCGCGCTCGGGCAAATTCACGCCCGACATGCGCGACTGGGCGGTAAACGGCGCAAAGCTGACCGCCTCGGGCCGCTCGCCCTGACGCAGCGCGGCATCCAGCGGATTGGCCGCGGGCGGCAACAGCGGTTGGGTGAGCTGAACAATGCTCTTGCCCTCCGGGGTGTCGTCGGCCAGCGAGGCCAGCCATGCCGCCTGCGCCAGTGTCGCCTGCGACACGCCGGGCGCCGGCCACAGCGCGCTGGCCTGGCGGTTGCCATAGGTGATGGTGCCGGTTTTATCCAGCAACAGCACGTCCACATCGCCAGCGGCTTCTACTGCCCGTCCGGAGGTGGCAATCACATTGGCGGCCATCAGCCGGCTCATGCCTGCCACGCCAATTGCCGACAGCAGACCGCCGATGGTGGTGGGAATCAGGCACACCAGCAGGGCGATCAGCACTGCCAGCGAGGTGGGCTCGCCCGCGCCTGCGGCCTGGGCGCTGTAGTGCGAAAACGGCAGCAGGGTGACGGTCACCAGCAAAAACACCAGGGTCAGCGCCAGCAGCAGGATGGTCAGGGCGACTTCATTGGGGGTTTTGCCGCGCCGCGCGCCTTCCACCATGGCGATCATGCGGTCGATAAAGGTTTCGCCCGGATCGGCGGTCACCCGCGCCACCACCCAGTCCGACAGCACGCGGGTGCCGCCGGTGACCGAGCTGAAGTCGCCGCCGGATTCGCGGATGACCGGAGCAGATTCGCCGGTGATGGCGGATTCGTCGATGGCGGCGATGCCTTCGAGCACTTCGCCGTCACAGGGCACGATGTCGCCCGCCTGGGCGATGAACACATCGCCTTTGCGCAGCTCACCGGCCTCGACGGTGGCAAACGGTGCGCCGTAGCGGTGTGGCGCGCCCAGTTTTTTGGCCCAGGCGGCTTTTTTCAGGCCCTTCAGGCTGGCTGCCTGCGCCTTGCTGCGCCCCTCGGCCAGGGCTTCGGCAAAGTTGGCGAACAGCACGGTGAACCACAGCCACAGCGCCAGCGCGCCAGTGAGCCAGGTGGGCGCGTCGCCGTGGCCCAGCAGCCCTTGCACCCACAGCGCCGAGCACAGCAGGCTGCCCAGGTAAACCACAAACATCACCGGGTTGCCCAGTTGGGCGCGGGGCGAGAGTTTCTTGCAGGCATCCAGCAGCGCCGGACGCAGCAGCGCGGCGTCGAACAGCGGCAGAGTGTGTTGCGTCATGATGATTTCCTTATTGTGCGCGCGGCGCTCAGCGGCCAGCCCACAGCGCCAGGTGTTCCGCCATCGGGCCCAGGGCCAGCGCCGGCAAATAGGTGAGCGCGCCCACCATCAGCACGGCGCCGCTTAACAGGCCAATGAACAGCCCGCCATGGGTGGGCATGGCCCCGGCCGACGGCGGCAGGGTTTTCTTGGCGGCCAGTGCGCCGGCCAGCGCCAGCACCGGCACGATCACGCCAAAGCGCCCCAGCCACATCGCCGCCCCCAGCAGGCCGTTATAAAACGGCGTATTGGCCGACAGCCCGGCAAAGGCGCTGCCGTTGTTATTGGCTGCGGAAGAAAACGCATACAGCACTTCAGAAAACCCATGCGCGCCGCCATTGGCCAGCCCCGCCAGCCCGGCCTGGCTGACCACCGCCAGCGCCGAACCCAGCAGCACCAGCGCCGGCGACAGCAAAATCACCAGCGCCACCATCTTCATCTCGAAGGCTTCGATCTTTTTGCCCAGATATTCCGGCGTGCGCCCCACCATCAGCCCGGCGACAAACACCGCCAGCACGGCAAACACCAGCATGCCGTACAGCCCAGAGCCCACCCCGCCAAACACCACTTCGCCCAACTGCATCAGCCACATGGCCAGCATGCCGCCCAGCGGGGTGAGCGAATCGTGCATGGCGTTCACTGCGCCGCAGCTGGCCGCCGTGGTCACGGCGGCAAACAGGCTGGAGCCCGCTGCGCCAAAGCGCAGTTCCTTGCCTTCCAGGCTGCCGACGCTGGCGTCGGCGCTCAGCGCGTTCAGCAGCGGGTTGCCCTGCGCCTCGGCCAGCGCCAGCGCACTGGCCGCCAGCACAAACAGCAGCGCCATCGCCCCATACAGCGCCCAGCCCTGGCGACGGTCGCCCACCACTCGGCCAAAGGCATGGCATAGCCCGGCTGGAATCAAAAAAATCGCCAGCATTTGCAGGAAATTACTCAGCTCATTGGGGTTTTCAAACGGATGGGCCGAGTTGGCGTTGAAAAACCCGCCGCCATTGGTGCCCAATAGCTTGATGGCTTCTTGCGAGGCCACCGGGCCCAGGGTCAGCGTTTGCTCGCCGCCGGCCAGCGTGGCCACCGGCAGCGTGGCCGCCCAGCTTTGCACCACGCCCTGACTGGCCAGCACCAGCGCCAGCAGCAGCGACAGCGGGGCCAGCAGATATACGCTGATGCGGGTCAGGTCGGCCCAGAAATTGCCCAAGTTACTGGTTTCCCGCCGGGCAAAGCCGCGCATCAGCACGCAGGCCACGGCAATGCCGGTGGCGGCAGACAAAAAGTTCTGCACGGTCAGCCCGAGCATCTGCGTCAGGTGGCTCATGCTCGCCTCACCGGCGTAGCCTTGCCAGTTGGTGTTGCTGACAAAGCTCACCGCGGTGTTGAACGCCGAATCCGCCGTCACCGCGCCGCGTTGGCCGGGGTTGAGCGGCAGCCAGCCCTGCACGCGTTGCAGCACATACAGCAATAGCGCGCCCAGCAGGCTGAACAGCAGCACGGCGCGGGCGTATTCGCGCCAGTCCATCGCCGTGTCACGCACGCCCATCAGGCGCAGCAAGGCGCGGTCAAACTCCGCCAGTCGTGCTGGTACTTGTCCGCTGGCCAGCGGCGCCAGCCAGGCGCCCATCGGCCGCACGCTGAGCGTCAGCACCGCCATGAACAGCGCCAGCAACCAAAAAAATGCGGTCAACATCCGATGTCCTCCGCATTGAGCAGGGCATGAATCAGCCACACGGCCAGCCCCAGCGCCAGCAGGCCGGCGCACACCGTCAGCGCATCCATCACGCCCCCTTGCGCTGACGCGCCGCGCAGACAGTCACCAGACCGCGGGTGGCGGCGTACAGCGCCAGCAACACGGTCAGCCAGATCAGATCGTTCATGAAATTCTCCTGTCGGAAATCGACACTGCCACTCTAGGCGGCACGGCGTAAAGACAGGATCAAGACTGGGAGGGCGGGTGTAAAAATGGCGTAAAAACGGTCAGGGTCAGGCCGTTGGCGGCTTGTGCGGCGGCGGGATTGCCGCCGCACAAAAGGGGTTGGCGGCCGCTCCGCTGTCGCCACAGATAAGGATGGGCTGCGCTCAGGCGCGCAGAAACTGCTCTTTGCCGCTCAGCCAGCGGCGCAAATGGGCGTCTACTGCGTCCGGGTGCTCGGCCAGCAGGCGCGTCGCCCAGTTTCGGGCCACGTCCAGCAGCGGCTGGTCGGCTTCCGGGTCGGCAAAGCGCAGCATCGGCGCGCCGCTTTGCCGCGCGCCCAGAAACTCGCCCGGCCCGCGCAGCTGCAAATCCTGGCGGGCGATTTCAAAGCCGTCGGTGGTGTCGTACATCACCTTCAGCCGCGCCTTGGCCAGGTCAGACAGCGGCGCTTCAAACAGCAGCACGCAGCGGCTTTCGGCGGCGCCGCGCCCCACCCGGCCGCGCAGCTGGTGCAATTGCGCCAGGCCCATGCGCTCGGCGTGTTCGATCACCATCAGGCTGGCGTTGGGCACGTCCACGCCCACTTCGATCACCGTGGTGGCCACCAGCAATTGCACCTCATTGCGGCTGAACGCCGCCATCACTGCCGCTTTGTCGGCGCTTTTCATCCGCCCGTGCACCAGGCCCACCGCCACACCGGGCAGCGCGGCTTGCAGTTCGACATGGGTGTCCACGGCGGTTTGCAATTGCAGGGTTTCGCTTTCTTCGATCAGCGGGCACACCCAATACGCCTGGCGGCCCTGCGCCACGGCATGCGCCACCGCGCCCATCACCTCGCCACGGCGGGCGGCGTTGATCAGCTTGGTGACAATCGGCGTGCGCCCCGGCGGCAATTCATCAATCACCGACACATCCAGGTCGGCGTAGTAACTCATCGCCAGCGTGCGCGGAATCGGCGTGGCGCTCATCATCAGCTGGTGCGGCTCGCCGCCCTTGCCGCTGAGCGCCAGGCGCTGGCCGACGCCAAAGCGGTGCTGTTCATCAACAATCGCCAGCCCCAGCCGGGCAAAGTCGATGTCGTCCTGAAACAGCGCGTGGGTGCCCACCGTCAGCTGCGCCGCGCCGCTGGCCATCGCCGCGCGCGCCGCCTGGCGTTCGCTTTTTTTCTGGCTGCCAGAGGTCCACGCCACGGTGAGCCCCAGCGGGGTCAGCCAGTCGCGCAGCTTGAGGTAGTGTTGCTCGGCCAGCAGCTCGGTGGGGGCCATCAGCGCCGCCTGATAACCGGCCTCGATGGCGGTCAGCGCCGCCAGCGCCGCCACCACGGTTTTGCCGCTGCCGACATCGCCCTGCAACAGCCGGCGCATCGGGTGCGGGCTGGCCAGGTCGGCGTCGATTTCGGCCAGCACGCGCTGCTGGGCGGCGGTCAGCGCAAACGGCAGCTGCGCCAGCAAGGCCTGGCGCAGCCGGCCATCGCCGCACAGACGCGGCGAGCCGCCATGGCGGCGCTGGCGATACAGAATGCGCATGGCCAGTTGCTGGGCCAGCAGCTCGTCAAATTTCAGCCGCTGCCAGGCCGGCAGCCTGCGCAGGGCCAGCGCCTGCTGAGCGCAGTCGGGCGGCGGGTGGTGCAGGGTGTGCACCGCGTCGGCAAAGTCGGGCAGGGCCAGCTCGGCGCGCAGCGCCGCCGGCAAGGTGTCGGACAGGTCTTCCAGCGCCAGCGCCTGGCCGATCAGCCGGCGCAGCGTGCTTTGGTTCAGCCCCTGCACGGTGGGGTAGACCGGGGTCATCGCCTCGGGCAGCACGTCGTTGTCGCCAACGGCGTGGATTTTCGGGTGCACCATTTCGTCACCCTGAAACCCCCGGCGCACCTCGCCCACCGCGCGCAGGCGCTGGCCGACGGCGCAGAGTTTTTCCTGGCTGGGATAAAAATGCAGAAAGCGCAGCCACACCGCGCCGCTGGCGTCGGCCAGCAACACGCGCAGCTGTTTGCGCGGCTGCCGGCGCACCTCGCATTGGCGCACCTCGCCTTCGATCTGCACGCTGTGCTGATAGGGGGCGTCGGCAATGGCGGTGATGCGGGTTTCGTCCTCGTAGCGCAGCGGCAGGTGCAACACCAGATCCATCGGCTCGACCAGGCCCAGACGGGCCAGCTTTTGCGCCGTGGCCGGCGCGACTGTCAGGCGGGAGCTTTTCATGCGGCTATTGTACCCATGCCAGCAAAAAAAACGGCGCGCCGGTTTGTCGCCGGTCACGCCGTTTCAACCCCACTGATGCACGAGCCGGCGGGAGAGGGCGCTGGCTCGTTTTCCCCTGCGTCAGCCCTGGCGGACTGACAGGCACAGTATGCTCGCCCCGCTGTCTGGCGCCGTGTTGGCGCGGGTCAGCGGGGTGGGCAGACATGGATGAATGCCCGGTGATGCGGGCCATCCCTCGGATAGGCGCCGCACTGAAAAACGGACGCCGCAGCGCCCGTCAGGCTGAATCGTCGCGCCAAGGCTGCCGCCCCGCAGCGCCTGGCGCGTCCGGTGATGTTTTTTACGGTTGGCGTTCCCACACTTGCGAGCGACCCAGCAGCGACACCCCCATAAAGCCGCGCACTTCCAGTTTGGCGCCGCCGTCCACCAGCTTGGCCTTGCTGCTGTACACCTGGCCTTTTTTCGGGTCGAGGATCTTGCCGCCTTCCCAGGCGTCGCCGTTCTTTTTCAGGTCCCACAGAATGGTCATGCCTTGCACCGGCTTGTCTTTGCGCTCGCCGTCGCATTTGTCGCACAGCACGTCCGGGTTGGCGAACAGCTTGATGATCTTGCCAGTGAGCACACCGCCGGATTCGCTGATTTGCACCAGCGCCTTGGCCTGCTTGGTTTCGTCGTCGATGGTTTTCCAGGTGCCAACCGGAGAGTCGTTATTGGCCAGCGCCAGCGACGACAGGGTGAGGCTGGCGGCAAGGCACAGCGCGCGAGTGGCAAATTGCATGGTTAGGTCTCCTCTATCTTCCTCGTGTTGACTCGATGGCCTGGCGCGTGCGTTGCGCGCCGTGTGCGCAATTCGGGTTCGCCGGATCGGCGAAATTCAAACGTTGGTTTGAATGTGCGGCCAAGCATGCCGCAGCTGTGGGGGCTCGTCAAGCGCAGCGCTACCGCCTGAATCACGGTTCATTAGGGTTTTCCCGAATAGGGCCAGCCCTAATTTCATATTGCAACAAATCCGCGCAATATCGCCGCCGGTTACCCGCAATACTGTGGCCGCTGCCGCGCTCCCCCTGATTGGCGCGGCGGCGGGTTTTTTGCCCCTCCGGAGTCCGCGCCGATGACGCCCCGCAAACCGTTTTACCGTTCTCTTTACTTCCAGGTGATTGTCGCCATTGTGCTGGGCGTGTTGCTTGGGCATTTCTGGCCGCAGGTGGGCGCTTCGCTCAAGCCGCTGGGCGATGGCTTCATCAAGCTGGTCAAGATGATGATCGCGCCGATCATTTTCTGTACCGTGGTCACCGGCATCGCCGGCATGGAAGACATGAAAAAAGTCGGTCGGGTGGGCGGCAAGGCGCTGCTGTATTTTGAAGTGGTCACCACCCTGGCCCTGGCCATCGGCCTGATCGTGGTGAATGTGGTCAAACCCGGTGCTGGCATGCATGTTGACCCGGCCACGCTGGACGCCAGCGCGGTGGCCAAGTACACCAGCAAGGCCAGCGAACAGTCCACCGTGGACTTCATCATGCACATCATCCCCAATAGCGTGGTGGGCGCGTTTGCCGAAGGCGAGATTCTGCAGGTGCTGCTGTTCTCGGTGCTGTTTGGCTTTGCCCTGTCGGCGCTGGGCCAGCGCGCCCGCCCGGTGGTGAATCTGCTGGAGCAAATCTCCCACGGCCTGTTTGTGGTGATCGGCTTCATCATGAAGCTGGCTCCGATTGGCGCTTTTGGCGCAATGGCCTTCACCATTGGCAAGTATGGCGTACAAAGCCTGTCCTCGCTGGCGGCCTTGATGGGCACGTTTTACTTCACCTGTGTGGTGTTTGTGTTTGGCGTGCTGGGCAGCATTGCCCTAGCCAACGGATTTTCGATTTGGAAACTGATCAAGTACATTCGCGAAGAATTGCTGATTGTGCTGGGCACCAGCTCCAGCGAATCCGCCCTGCCGCGACTGATGGCAAAACTGCAACAACTGGGCTGTGACAAGACCGTGGTCGGTCTGGTGGTGCCCACTGGCTACTCGTTCAACCTGGACGGTACGTCGATTTATCTGACCATGGCGGCGATTTTTATCGCCCAGGCCTGCGGCATCGACCTGACGCTGACGCAAGAGCTGACCATCCTTGGCGTGCTGCTGCTGACCAGCAAGGGCGCGGCCGGCGTCACCGGCTCGGGCTTCATCACCCTGGCCGCCACCCTGGCCACCGTGCCCACCATCCCGGTGGCCGGCCTGGCGCTGATTCTGGGCATCGACCGCTTTATGTCGGAAGCCCGCGCGCTGACCAACCTGATTGGCAACGCCGTGGCCACCGTGGTGGTGGCGCGCTGGGAAAACTCGCTGGACAAGGCCACCCTGGCCCGTGAGCTGGACGACCCGACCCCGCTGGTGGAACTGCACCAGCAAGACAGCCACGCCCAGCCGGCGGCGGCACGCACCGCCGAACAGCAAGCGTAAGTTTCACCCCGCCCAGGCGGCGGCCTGGGCGCAGATACCCCGGAAAGTGGCTTGGCCTCGACAGATGACATGCCGCTGAACTTTGGCGATGGGCTGGATACCCATCGCTTTTTTTTGCCATGTGCCAATGCATGCCGGGTGACGCGGGCTGGACGGCTTTCACGCCGCAGCGGGAGCATCACCCTGCCAGACGTGGCGCTTGGCCTGACCTTGCTGGCGCGGCGCCCGGCCCAGGTTGGCAAAATATGCTATGTTGGCGGCTTGCTGTGTTTTTGATTGTGTTTGGCCATCATGTCTGCTCGCATCTCCCGCCCGACGGGCGCGCCCTTGTGGCTGCAAATCGAAGCCACCCTGAGCCAGGAAATTCTCACCCGCCAGCTCACCGGCCGTCTGCCCAATGAACAAAGCCTGGCCGAGCGGTTTGCCGTCAACCGCCATACCGTGCGCCAGGCCATCCAGAGTTTGCAGCACAAGGGCTTGGTGTGCATCGAGCGTGGGCGCGGCACCTTTGTGCGCGAAGAAATGATCGCCTACCGGCTGGGCAAGAGCAGCCGGTTTTCTCATAGCCTGAGCGAGCAGCATCTGGTCAGCGAGGTGGATATCCAGTCCTGCCATTTCGAGCCGGCTGACGAGCGGGTGGCGCAGTTGCTGGCGCTGGATGCCGGTGCGCCGGTGTTGCGGGTGGAGTCGCTGGATCTGGCCGATGAGCGGGTGGTCAGCGTCTGCACTCAGTATTTCCCCTTGCCCCGCTTTGACGGCTTTATTGATATTTACCGCGACAGCAAGAGCACCAGCGAAGCATTTGCCCGCGTGGGCATCCGCCAGTTCAGCCGGGTGCTCAGCCGCATCAGCGCCCGTCTGCCGCGCCCGGAAGTGGCCGCTGCCCTGCAACAGGGCCGTCAGCAGCCGGTGCTGTATGTGGAAAGCGTGTACGCCGACGCTGACGGTGTGCGCATTGAATATGGCATCACCCGCTTTGGCGGTGACAGCGTGCAGATTGAAGTGACGCCGGACACTTTGTAAACCGGCGATGTGTTGGCGCCGGTCAGATGGTGGGGTTTGTATTTGTCACTAAAGACATCTAGACATCTAGATGTAAATCGCCTGTAATCTGACGCAGGCACAATGCCAGCCTGTCACCCACCGACCCAAGGCAATCCCACCATGTTCGCCACCCGCTCTCTTTTGGCCATGACGCTGGCGCTGTGCAGCGTGTCTGCGCTGGCCGATGTCACCCTGACCGTGTACACCGCGCTGGAAGCCGATCAGCTCAAGGCTTATCAGCAAAAATTCGAGCAAGACACCCCCGGCGTCAAACTGCGCTGGGTGCGTGACTCCACCGGCATCATCACCGCCAAGCTGCTGGCGGAAAAAGCCAACCCACAAGCCGATGTGGTGATGGGCGTGGCGGCCTCTTCGCTGCTGGTGCTGGAAAAAGAAGGCATGCTGCTGCCGTACGCCCCCAAAAACCTGGCCAAGCTGAACAAGGCCTATGTGGACTCCACTCAGCCGCCGGCCTGGGTGGGGATGGATGTCTGGGGTTCGGCAATCTGCTTTAACACCGTCGAAGCCGCCAAGCTGGGCCTGAAAAAACCGGAAAGCTGGAAAGACCTGCTCAAGCCGGAATACAAGGGCAAGATCGTCATGCCCAATCCGGCGTCCAGCGGCACCGGCTACTTTGACGTGACCGCCTGGCTGACGCTGTTTGGCGACAAAGGCGGTTGGGACTATATGGACAAGCTGCACCAGAACATCGCCCAGTACACCCATTCCGGCTCCAAGCCGTGCAAGCAGGCTGCTGCCGGCGAGTTTCCGATTGGCATTGCCTTTGAATACCGCGCCGCCAAGCTCAAGGACAGCGGCGCGCCGATCGACGTGGTGTTCCCCAAAGAAGGCCTGGGTTGGGACGTGGAAGCCACGGCCATCATGAAGGGCAGCAAGAATCTGGACGCCGCCAAAAAACTGGCCGACTGGTCGGCTTCCCCGGCCGCCAATGAGCTGTATGAAAAGAACTTTGCCATTGTCGCCATGCCTGGCGTGGCCAAGCCCAATGCGCACATTCCGGCGGATTATGAGCAGCGCCTGGTTAAGCAGGATTTGCGCTGGTCGGCGGCCAACCGCGACCGCATTCTGGCCGAGTGGAGCAAGCGCTACGACGCCAAGTCCGAGCCCAAGCCGTAATCCATCCTGCCTGACGCGGCGGGCATGGCCCGCCGCGGGAGAGTTTCATGCCTTATTCCCCTCTGAACAGCCTTGAGCAAGTGGCAGCCTTGCTCAGCGAGCATGGCGTGCGCCTGTATGGCGGCGAAGCGATTAGCCAACTGGAACATGCACTGCAGGCGGCGCTGGCTGCCGAGCAGGACGGCGCCTCTGATGCGCTGATCACCGCCGCCTTCTTGCACGATCTGGGTCATCTGGTGTGCGAGCAGGGCGACGACGATGTCGCCAACGGCATCAACGACCATCACGAAGCCGTGGCCACCCAGGTATTGCGCAGCTTGTTTGCCGACGATGTCTTGCAGCCCATTGCCCTGCATGTGGCCGCTAAGCGCTATCTGTGCAGCATTGAGCCTGGCTACCACGCCAGCCTGTCGGACGCCTCGCGTGCTTCGCTGGCCCTGCAGGGCGGGGCAATGGATGCCGCTGCCTGCGCGCGTTTTGCTCGTCATCCGCATGTCGCTGATGCCCTGCGGCTGCGTCGTTACGACGACCAGGCCAAGACCCCGGGCCTGGTGACGCCGCCGCTGGCGCACTATCTGGCGATTGCCGCCCGGGCGACACAGGCGGCCCAGGCATGACGGCGCTGCATGTCGCCAGCACGCCGGCCGATGCCGCCAGCGCTGCGCCGCACCTGCTGCTGGACGGCGTCAGCAAACGGTTTGGCCGGCATGCCGTGCTCAGCGAGCTGACGCTGAGTGTGAACAAGGGCGAGTTTGTTTGCCTGCTGGGGCCATCCGGTTGTGGCAAAACCACCTTGCTGCGCCAGATTGCCGGGCTGGATGCGCCCGACGCCGGTCGCATTCTGCTCAATGGCCGCGACATCACCCGATTGCCGCCTGCTGCGCGCGACTACGGCATGGTGTTTCAGTCGTATGCGCTGTTTCCCAATCTGGATGTCGCCGGCAATATTGCCTATGGCCTTGGCGGTCGCCGCGCCGACAAACAGCGCCGGGTGAGTGAATTGCTGGCGCTGATCGGCCTGGACGACATCGCTGAAAAATACCCGGCCCAGCTCTCGGGCGGCCAGCAGCAGCGAGTGGCGCTGGCGGTGTCGCCCAGCCTGCTGTTGCTGGATGAGCCGCTGTCGGCGCTGGATGCGCGGGTGCGCGAGCATCTGCGTCGGGAAATCCGCGCGCTGCAACAAAAACTGGGCGTCACCACCATCATGGTCACCCACGATCAGGAAGAAGCGTTGACCATGGCCGATCGCGTGGTGGTGATGCACGGCGGGCGCATCGAGCAATGCGCCAGCCCGCACACGGTATACCGCGAGCCGGCCAGCCGGTTTGTCGCCAGCTTTGTCGGCCAGGGCAACTGGCTGGCGGGGCGGGCGCTGGGCGGTCAACAGGCGCAATTGGGCGAGCGCGTGCTGACGCTGGCGCAAAGCCACGGCCTGGCGGATGGCCAGCCCTTGTCCTTGTTTATCCGTCCGGAAGATCTGATTTTGCACGCTGGCTGGTCGGCCAGCCGCGATGCTGACTTGGCCGAGGTGCGCAAGCTGGAACTGTTGGGGCCGATTTACCGGGTTGGCCTGCATGTGCCGGCCTGGGGCGGCGCCGAGGTGCAGGCGGACCTGACCCACGCCCAACTGGCCGAGCTGGAACTGACGCCGCAGCGGCGCGTGCCGCTGTCGCTGAACCTGGCGCGTCTGCAGGTGTTTGCTGCGGAGGTTTCGCCATGTGGCGGGTAATGACGTCTTCTCGGGTGCGCGCCAGCCGCGATGAACACGCCGCCCGCCTGCTGCTGTGGCTATTGCTGGCGATGCTGGCCATCCTGGTGTTGTGGCCGATTGCCGCCATGCTGGGGCAGGCGCTGCATGGCGGCCTGGCCGTGTTGGGCCAGACCCTGGCGCAGCCCGGGCTGCGGCGTGCGGCGGTGGGCAGTTTGTGGGCGGCGACGCTGACCACAGCGCTGGTGGTTCCGCTGGCGTATGGCTATGCCGCCGCCCTCACTCGGGTGGCCTTGCCCGGCCGGGCGGCATTCCGGCTGCTGGCCTTGCTGCCGCTGCTGGCCCCTTCGTTGTTGCCGGGGATTTCGCTGGTGTATCTGTTCGGCAATCAGGGCCTGCTCAAACACTGGTTTGCTGAGGGTGGGCTGTATGGTCTGAGCGGCATTGTGCTGGGCGAGGCGTTTTATACTTTTCCGCATGCGCTGATGATTTTGCTGACCACGCTGGCCGTCGGCGATGCGCGGCTGTACGAAGCCGCGCGCACGCTGGGCGCCGGCCCGCTGCGCCGTTTTGCCACGCTCACCCTGCCGGCATCCCGCCATGGTCTGCTCTCTGCCGCGATGGTGGTGTTCACCCTGACCCTCACCGATTTTGGCGTGGCCAAAGTGGTGGGTGGCCAGTACCCGGTGCTGGCGCTGGAGGCCTATAAGCAGGTGGTGGGCCAGCAGAATTTTGCCCGTGGCGCCGCCATCGGTCTGTTGCTGTTGTTGCCGGCGGTGCTGTCGTTTGTCCTGGATCGGCTGTTGCAGCGCCGTCAGCACGCCCAGGTGTCAGCGCGCGCCCAGCCCTTGCAGCTCTTGGCCGGCGTCTGGCCGCGCGCGCTGGCGCTGCTGTATTGCCTGACGGTGGGCGGCGCTTTGCTGGTGCTGTTGGGCGTGGCCATCGCCGCGGCCTTTATCCAGCTGTGGCCGTATAACATGAGCCTGACCTGGCAGCATTTTGATTTTGATCTGGTGGATGGCGGCGGCTGGCTGGCCTTTGCCAACAGCCTGAAGATGGCCATATACACCGCGCTGGCCGGCGTGGCGCTGACCTTCATTGGCGCCTGGGCGTCCTGCAAGCTGCGGGTGGCTGGGGTGGCCGGCCTGGGCTTGCACGCGCTGGCCATGCTGCCGATGGCCACGCCGGGGCTGGTGCTGGGCCTAGGCTATGTGTTTGTGTTCAATCAGCCGGGCAATCCGCTGTCAGCGCTCTACGGCACGCTGACCCTGCTGGTGCTGTGTTCGGTGGCGCATTTTTACACCACCGCTCACCTGACCGCGCGCACGGCGCTGGCGCAGCTGGATGCCGACTTCGAGCCCGTGGCCGCCTCGCTGAAGGTGCCGCTGTGGCTCACCCTGTGGCGGGTGACGCTGCCGGCTTGCCTGCCGGCGCTGCTGGAAATCGCCCGCTACTTTTTTGTGTCGGCCATGACCACCGTGTCTGCCGTGGTGTTTTTGTACACCCCGGACACCGTGCTGGCCGCCATCGCCGTGCTGAACATGGACGACGCTGGCGACACCGCGGCAGCGGCGGCGATGGCCACGCTGATTGTGGCGGCCTCGGCGCTGGCCTGTCTGCTGTTTGCCCTGCTCTCGCACGCCAGCCTGCGACGCAGCCAGCGCTGGCGACGCCCTTCCTGATGCCGGACGCCGGGCCTGTGCGCCCGGTTTATTTTCACCCGACAAAGACGTCTAGATGACTTTTCTTCGTGACTGGAACATCACCATGCGAGAACCCATTCTGCTCACCCCCGGCCCGCTGACCACCAGCCTGGCCACCAAAACCGCCATGCTCACCGACTGGGGTTCATGGGACAGCCGCTTCAACGCGCTCACCGCCAGTGTGTGTCAGGACCTGCTGGCCATTGCCGGCGGCGAGCGCAGCCATGTGTGCGTGCCGCTGCAAGGCTCGGGCACCTTTGCCGTCGAGGCGGCGGTGGCCAATCTGGTGCCGCGCGACGGCAAGCTGCTGGTGCTGGTCAATGGCGCTTACGGCAAGCGCATGGCGCAGATCGCCCAATACCTGGGGCGCGACCATAGCCTGTATGTGACTGCCGATGATGCGCCGCCCTGCCCGGCCGAGCTGGCTGCCCGCCTGCGCGATGACCCGGCCATCACCCATGTTGGTCTGATTCATTGCGAAACCAGCACCGGCATTCTCAATCCACTGGCCGAGCTTGCCGCCGTCGCCGCCGCCGCTGGCCGGCGGCTGATCGTGGACGCCATGTCCAGCTTTGCCGCCTTGCCGATTGATGTGGCCGCGCTGGGCGTGGATGCGCTGATCGCCAGCAGCAATAAATGCCTGGAAGGCGTGCCGGGCATGGGTTTTGTCATTGCCGACCGCCAGCGCTTGCTGGCCAGTCAGGGCAACAGCCATTCGCTGTCGCTGGATTTACTGGCCCAGTACGACTACCTGCAACGCACCGGCCAGTGGCGCTTTACCCCGCCCACCCATGTGCTGGCGGCGCTGCGCGCGGCGCTGGACCAATACCACGCCGAAGGCGGGCAGCCGGCGCGGCTGGCGCGTTACGCCGCCAATGGCGCACGACTGCGCGACGCGCTGTGCGCTGGCGGTTTGCGCCCGCTGCTGCCGGCCAGCCTGCAAGCGCCGATCATCTTCACTTTTCATGCGCCAGACCACCCGGACTATCAGTTTCAGACGTTTTACCAGGCGGTGCGCGAACAGGGTTTCGTGCTGTACCCCGGCAAGCTCACCGAGCAGGAAACCTTCCGCGTTGGCTGCATTGGCGCCATCGACCAGGCGGAGATCGAACAGGCTGCTCACGCCATTTTGTCCACTTTGCGTCGTCTGGGCTGGTTGCCCGCGGTGCATTAATCATCAGGAGTATCTGTCATGCCGCATGAGCAAGTTCTGGAAGCTGTGATTTTTGATTGGGCCGGCACGGTCGTGGATTTTGGCTCGTTCGCCCCCACGCAAGTGCTGCTGGATGTGTTTGCCGCGCAAGGCGTGGCGGTGTCGATGGCCGAAGCCCGTGTGCCGATGGGCTTGGCCAAGTGGGACCATATTCAGGCGCTGGGCCATCTGCCCAGCGTGGCCGCCCGCTGGCGCGCCCGCTTTGGCCGCGACATGGACGCGGCGGATGTCGATGCGCTGTATGATAAATTCATGCCGCTGCAAGTGGCGCGGGTGGCCGCGTATTCGGCGCCGATTCCCGGCGCCATCGACACGGTGAATGCATTGCGCGCACGCGGTCTGAAAATCGGCAGCTGCTCGGGCTACCCGCGGGTGGTGATGGACGCGCTGCTGCCGCACGCCGCCGCGCTGGGCTATGCCCCGGATTACACCGTCGCCGCCGATGACCTGCCCGCTGGCGGGCGGCCTGGGCCGTGGATGGCGCTGGCCAATGTGCTGGCGCTGGCCATTGGCGATGTGCGCCACTGCGTCAAGGTGGACGACACCGAGCCTGGCATTGCCGAAGGGCTGCGCGCCGGCATGTGGACCGTGGGCTTATCTGCCAGCGGCAATGCCGTCGGGCTGAGTGCCGAGGACTGGCAGGCGCTCGACCCGGCGCAACAGGCCGCGCGGCGCGCCCCGGCAGAAGCCATGTTGCGCGCGGCTGGCGCACATTATGTGATCGACACCCTGGCCGACTTGCCGGCCGTGCTGGACGCCATTGAAGCCCGGCTGGCCGCCGGCGAGCGGCCATGAGCGCACCCGTCCTGCCTTTCTGGCTGGCGCAGGCGCTGGCCGAGGATGCCGGCCCTGTCCGCCCGCCGTTGTCCGGCGAGCAAGAAGCCGATCTGTGTATTGTCGGCGGTGGCTTTACTGGGCTGTGGACCGCCATCCTCACCCGTCAGGCGCGGCCCGACTGGCGCATCGTGCTGCTGGAAAAAGCCCGCTGTGGCAGCGGCGCTTCCGGGCGCAACGGGGGTTGCCTGCTGACCTGGTCTGCCAAGCTGCCGTCGCTGACGCGCTGGTTTGGCCAGGCTGAGGCGCTGCGGCTGGCGCGTGCGTCAGAACAAGCGGTGTTCGATATTGCCGATTTTTGCCGCCAGCACGGCATTGACGCCGACCTGCGTCTGGGCGGCGCGGTGTATGCCGGCAGCAATGCCGCGCAACGCGGCGCGCTGGATGGCGCTTTGGCCGCGCTGTCGGCGGCAGGCGGCTCGCGCTGGCGCATGCTGTCCGACGCCGACACCGCCGCCCTGTCCGGCAGCGCCGCTTTGTCGGCTGGCGCCTGGACAGACGCTGCCGGCAGCGTGCAGCCGGCCAAGCTGGCGCGCGGGCTGGCGCGAGTGGCCGAGGCCATGGGCGTGGAGATTCACGAACACAGCGCCATGACCCATTTGCAGGAAACCGACCGGGTGACGGTGGCCTGCGCCAAGGGCTGCGTGCGCGCCCGCCAGGCGGTGCTGGCGATGAACGCCGACATGGCCAATGGCCCGGCGCCCCTGGCCAATAGCGTGCTGCTGGTGTCGTCCGACATGATCATTACCACGCCGCTGCCGGAGCGGATTGTTCGCCTGGGGCTGGATCGCGGCCAGGCCGTGTGCGACTTGCGCACCTTTGTGCATTACTGGCGGGCCAGCGCCGATGGCCGCTTGATGCTGGGCAAGGGCGGCAACCAGATTGCCTTTGGCAATCGCATGCTGCCGTATTTTGATGCGCCCAGCCCGCAGCGGCCGATGCTGGAAGCCGCGCTGACGCGGTTTTTTCCGGATTTTTCCGCCGCAGATGTGCAACACAGCTGGACCGGCGCCTCAGATCGCTCCGCCAGTGGTTTTCCGTTTTTTGGCTGGCTGCCCGGCCATCGACGGGTGTGTTATGGCATGGGCTATTCCGGCAATGGCGTGGCCCCCAGCCGATTGGGGGGAGAAGTGCTCCGGGACATGCTGCTGGGGGTGGATAGCGAGTGGACGCGCAGCCCGCTGGTGCGCGGGCCGCTGGCGCATTTTCCGCCCGAGCCCTGGCGCTGGCCCGGTGCCATGCTGGTGCGCGAGGCCATCCGTCGGGTGGAGCGCGCCGAGGACGCCGGGCGCCAGCCCGCGTGGCTGGCGCGCAAACTGGCCGGGTTGGCCAGTATGGCCGGCAAAGCCGACCGCTGACTGTGGTTTTTCCATTCACCTTGTTCGGGAGATCACTTGCCGGCTCATGCCGGTGGGTGATCGGCATGCTTGCCGTCAGCCCCCGGCCCGTGCGCGCAGCGCCACCTTGTGCACCTTGCCCGAGGGCGTCAGCGGCAGCGCGTCGAGTTGCTCAATGCGCTGCGGGCGCTTGAAGCGCGCCAGGCAACTGGCCAGATGGGCATTCAAGGCGTCAACGTTCAGGGTCAGGCCGGCGGCCATTTCGACAAAAGCATGGCCCACCTCGCCCCAGCGCGCATCGGCCACGCCCACCACGGCGGCGGCGCGCACGCCGGGGTGGCGCTGGATGGCGGCTTCCACCTCGGCCGGGTAAACATTCTCGCCGCCGCTGATATACATGTCTTTTTTGCGGTCCACCACATAATGAAAACCGGCGGCGTCGCGGCGGAACAGGTCGCCGGTTTTCAGCCAGCGGCCGGCAAACAGCTCGGCGCTGGCGTCTGGCCGTCGCCAGTAGCCAGAACACAAGGTTGGCCCGGCCAGCCACAGCTCGCCCACCTGATCGACGGCCACATCCTGGCCGGCCTCATCGACAATGCGCGTTTGCGTGCCCCAGTTGGCAAAGCCCACCGAGCCGCGATGCGACACCGCGTAGGCTTCTGGCAGGGTCAGGCAGTTCACCCCGGCTTCGGTTAGGCCGTAGCCTTGCTTGAAGGTCAGCCCACGCGCCGCCCAGTGCTCGATCAGCGGAATCGGGCAGGGCGCGCCGCCCGAGATGCAAAAGCGCAGGCTGCCCAGTTCCGCTGCGGCAAAGTCGGGGTGGTCGGCCAGCATCTGGAACATGGTCGGCACGGCAAACAGCACGCTCAAGCGCCAGCGGACGATGGCGTCCAGCACCTGGCCGGGGTCAAAACGCGGCAGCAACACGCTGAAGCCGCCGCGCTGCAAGAGCGGCAGGGTCAGCACATTCAGTCCGCCAGTATGAAAAAACGGCGCATGCGCCACGCTGCTGTCCGCGCCGGACAAATCCCAGGACAGCGCGGTATTGTCGGCATTGGCCGCCAGCATGCGTTGCGACAGCAAGGCGCCCTTGGGCCGGCCGGTGGTGCCCGAGGTGTACAGCAGCAAGAGCGGGGTTTCCGGGTCGATGTCCGGCGTGGGGTGCAGCGGCGCGGCCAGCCAGTCGTCCAGCGTGGCCAGCGGCGCGCATGCCGGGCCGCTCAGTTGGTGGGCCAGCGCGGCGTGGGTATCGTCATGCCACAGCCAGGCCGGTTCGGCGTCGTCGAGCTGGTATTGCAGCTCGCTGGCGGTCAGCCGCCAGTTCAGCGGCAGCAGCATGGCGCCCAGTCGGGCGCAGGCCAGCGTCAGGCACAGGGTGTCGCTGTGATTCAGCGCCAGCACCGCCAGCCGCGCGCCGGCCGTCACCCCGCGCGCAGCCAGGCCGCCGGCCAGGCGCTCGACGCGGGCATGCAGGCTGGCGTAGTCATACAGCACCCCCTCGGCTGGCGCAGCCAGCGCGCGCGCCTGCGGGCGGGTGTGGGCGTGAAAGGCCAGCCAGTCGGCAGGGTTGGGACGCATCATGACAGCTCCAGAGGCAGCGGCGGGAGAGCATGATGTTAGCAAGATTTGCCGCCACCATGGCGGGAACTGCATTGAGGTGTTTACAATGCTGGCGGAGAAATTAAAACAACTGTTTGCTTGTTCGGTGCGACGACCTTATCGCCAGGCCGACACTGGCTCTGGGTGTATCAGCACGGCTCACCTTCCTCAGCGCAGAGCCGCGCAACCGCAGACAGTACAAAAAAATACGGCAAGGCCAGGCCGGTGTTGTGCGCCGCGCCAAGCGCAATCGGCCGCCAGACAGGGAGCTCACAAAGCATGCGCGACATCATTCATTTTTCTCACGCCAACGGGTTTCCGGCGCCGGTGTACCGCCAGCTGTTTGCTGAGTTGTCGCCGGATTACGACATGGGCTATCTGGACATGATCGGCCACGATCCGCGCTATCCGGTGACCGACAGTTGGCCGCATCTGGTGGAAGAAACCCTGCACACCCTGCAAGCGCGTTACACCCAGCCGGTGATTGGCGTGGGGCATTCGCTGGGCGGGGTGATCACCCTGCTGGCGGCGCTGCGCCGGCCGCAGGCGTTTCGCGCCGTGGTGTTGCTGGATGCGCCGCTGTTCAACCCCTGGCGCGGGCGCTTGATCTGGCTGGGCAAATTGCTGGGGCAAACCGAGCGCATCACCCCGGCCGGCGCGGCCTTGCGCCGCCGCGCGCACTGGCCGGACGCCGATAGCGCGGTGCAGCACTTTGCCGGCAAGGCGCTGTTTGCCGAGTTTTCGCCGCAGGCGCTGCGCGATTATATTGAACACGGCGCCGACGCCAGCGAGCACGGCGTGCGCCTGCGCTTTCAGCCGCAGATCGAAGGCCGGATTTTCGCCACCCTGCCGCACAGCTTTGCCGCCTATCGCGGCCGGCTGGCGGTGCCCGGCGCCTATGTGGCGTGCAGCCGCCATGAGGTGATGCGCCCCAGCGATGTGCGCTTTGCCTGCCGGCGCTTTGGCCTGAAATTATACGAACACCCCGGTCGTCATTTGTTTCCGCTGGAGCGCCCGCGCGAAACCGCCGCACAGTTGCGTCAGATCATCGGCGAACTATGCGGCGGCTGAACGCTAAAGCAGGCGCCAAACCCGGCAAAATCAAAAACCGCCATGCCCACTCGTGTGGAAATGGCGGTTTTGTCTGCATGCTCCTGGCGGGCAAAACCCGCTCAGGCCGGGTGGGTCAGCGTGTGCTGAATTTCGGAAAACGTCTGCGGCACGCGGATAAAATTCAGCGATACGCCCAGGCGGCGGGCGATGTGCGAGGTAGAAAACAGCCCGCACAGCTCGTGGTGGCCGGTGTGGGCGTTGTGCTCCACCACCAGGGTGTGCTGACGGCCCAGCTGTTTCATGGTGGCGATCAGCTGGCCCACCTTGGCGTGGCTGACGTCTTTGAGCTGCAAGGTGTCCAGCTGGGTGCGCGGGGTCATCACGTCGCGCACCAGGATTTCCGTGTGGCGCTTGCCATCCTGATGGATGCACTGCATTGGCCGCTCACCCAGCACGTCGGTGGCGGTGATCACCCCGGTCAGGTGATGGTCGCCGTCGGTGACAAACAGCAGGCGAATGGCGCGGCTGACCATCAGCGTGTGCGCGGCGTCCAGCGTGGCGTCCTCAGCAATGCTGACCGGATCAAGCACGCGCAGGTCGGTCATCACCTCCAGCGCCGGACTGTCGTAAGTCACCGGGCGGGCCGGACGTTCGTCCAGATGCAATAAATCGGTATTGACGGGCAGTTGGCTGGTTGGCAGGGGGTGAAACAGAGCATCCATGACTGAATCTCCTCATTGTGCGCCCGTGGCGAATCTCCGGCGCCGGCGGGCTGTTATGGTGGTGAAACACGCCGGACATGGACTGAATGACGTGTTTCTGATTCCATTCTAGCGCGCACGCGAGAAATTGCTTGCCTGTCGTGAAGAACACTCGTTTGCATGGCAAACAGATAAAAAAACCACGCAGAGCAAGACAGACAGAAGTGAAAAGCCGGAAAAGACAGGATGCGGCAGAACACCGCTGGCGTAAGGACGTAAAAAAACCACCTGGCGGTGGCGATATCTTACTGAGTATTGGCGGAGTGGACGGGACTCGAACCCGCGACCCCCGGCGTGACAGGCCGGTATTCTAACCAACTGAACTACCACTCCGAATTGTAACGCTATAGAAGCGTGGTGGGTGATGACGGGGTCGAACCGCCGACATTCTGCTTGTAAGGCAGACGCTCTACCAACTGAGCTAATCACCCACAGTGCAATGGCAAACGCGATATTCTCTGAATTGGCGGAGTGGACGGGACTCGAACCCGCGACCCCCGGCGTGACAGGCCGGTATTCTAACCAACTGAACTACCACTCCAGCGGGCAGAGATTGCGCGAATGCACGGTATTGCTGAGTACTGCTTGGGGTTGGCGGAGTGGACGGGACTCGAACCCGCGACCCCCGGCGTGACAGGCCGGTATTCTAACCAACTGAA
Source organism: Rivihabitans pingtungensis (assembly GCF_003201855.1). Lineage (GTDB taxonomy): Bacteria > Pseudomonadota > Gammaproteobacteria > Burkholderiales > Aquaspirillaceae > Rivihabitans > Rivihabitans pingtungensis. Next base: position 34,630 of record NZ_QJKI01000010.1, read on the forward strand.
CTACCACTCCTAAATGGTGGGCGGTACTGGACTCGAACCAGTGACCCCTGCCGTGTGAAGGCAGTGCTCTACCAACTGAGACTAACCGCCCATCGCTGCGTTGCTGTTTGCGCTGCAGCGAAGAGGTGCGCATTTAACCATAGGCCCATGAGGTGTGCAAGCGTTTTTTTGCAAAAATGTGCATTTTTTCTTGCCGGACCATGTCGGATGGCGGGTGAACTACCTTGAATATTTTTTGAAAACAGCATGTTGTTTGATAAATCGGCAATTGGGCGTGCCTGCTGTGCATGCGTGCGCACCTGCCTGCGGGCGATAATCGCCGTGTTTGCCGTATTCGCATGCCAGCCTGCCGCGATGGTCTTATGCGTAAATACACAAACCAATCTCCATCTGCCCTGGATCAAGGCAGTGCCCGGTATGCAGGCGCTTTTGCGCCATTTCGCCACAATCCGAACAACCGTTTCATGGCAAACGCCAAAGGCCTCCTGTATGATTGCCCGATTCTGAAATCGACCGATGTCACGCATGAAAACCACTTTTCTCGATTTCGAGCAGCCCATTGCCGAACTGGAAAGCAAGATCGAAGAGCTGCGCTTTGTCCAGGATGATTCGGTGCTGGACATCTCGGAAGAGATCAGCCGTCTGCAAAAGAAAAGCCAGGAACTGACCAAGGCTGTGTACGCCAAGCTCACCCCGTGGCAGATCTCCCAGGTGGCGCGCCACCCGCAGCGCCCGTATACGCTGGATTACATCAAAAGCATCTTTACCGACTTTCACGAGCTGCACGGCGACCGCGCCTATGCCGACGATCCGGCCATTGTGGGCGGCCTGGCCCGCTTCAATGGCCAGTCGGTGATGGTGATCGGCCACCAGAAGGGCCGCGACACCAAAGAAAAGATCTACCGTAACTTTGGCATGCCGCGCCCGGAAGGCTATCGCAAGGCCTTGCGGCTGATGAAAACCGCAGAAAAATTCAATCTGCCCATCATCACCTTTATTGACACCCCCGGCGCCTACCCTGGCATCGGCGCAGAAGAACGCGGTCAGTCCGAAGCCATTGGCCGCAATCTGTATGAAATGACCCGCCTGCGCGTGCCCATCATCTGCACGGTGATCGGCGAGGGCGGCTCTGGCGGCGCGCTGGCAATTGCCGTGGGCGACCAGCTGAACATGCTGCAATACTCCACGTATTCGGTGATTTCGCCGGAAGGCTGTGCCTCCATCCTGTGGAAGAGCGCCGAAAAAGCCCCCGAGGCCGCCGAAACCCTGGGCATCACCGCCAGCCGACTGAAAACCCTGGGCCTGATCGACAAAGTCATCAACGAGCCCTTGGGCGGCGCCCAGCGCGACCATGCGGCGATGATGCAATCCATGAAGCGCGCGCTGGCCGAAGCGTTGCGCGATCTGCAGGACGCCCCGGTGGATGAACTGCTCAAACAACGCTTTGACCGCTTGATGAACTATGGCCGATTCAAGGACGACGCTGAGGCTTGATTGGGTGGACTATCTGGAAAGCGCCTTGCACGAGGCGTTTCCAGAGGCGCGCCATATCGAAGTGGCGCTCAGCGGTGGGGTGGATTCCGTCTGCCTCACCTATCTCTTGGCCGACCTGGCCAAACGGCGCGGCTTTCGCCTGTCTGCCGTGCATGTCAATCATCAGATCAATCTGCGCGCCGGCGACTGGCAGGAATTCTGCCAATGGCTGTGCGCCTCGCTGAACATTCCCTTGCGCACCGCCAAGGTGGAGGTCAACTGGGGCGGCGGCGACAGCCTGGAGGCCGAAGCCCGTCAGGCGCGCTACGCCATTTTTGCCCAGAGCCAGGCCGATGTGCTGGCGCTGGCGCACCACGCCGACGATCAGGCGGAAACCATCCTGCTGCAACTGCTGCGCGGCGCCGGCCCGCACGGCCTGGCCGCCATGCCGGTGACGCGCGCGCTGACCGAGCACACCCAGTTATGGCGGCCGCTGCTGAACGCCACCCGCGACCAACTGGAAGCGCTGGCCACGGTGGAAGACTGGATCTGGATCGAAGACGACAGCAACGACGACACCCGCTTGCGGCGCAATTTTTTGCGCCACGACATCCTGCCGCGCCTGGCGCAAGGCTACCCGGACTACCGCGAGCAGCTATTGCGCAGCGTGCGCCGTGCCGCCGATGCCGCCGCGCTGCTGGACGAACTGGCGGCGTCCGACCTGGAGTTGATGGTTGGCGCCGACAGCTCGCTCGACCTGGACGTACTCGCCCATGTGTCGCTGCCGCGTGCGCGCAATGCCTTGTTTGCCTGGGTGGAAGAGCGCGGCGGCGCGCTTACCCCGGATGGGCTGGACGAAGCGCTGGTGCAGCTTTTGGACGCCGCGCCCGACGCCAATCCGATGATCGACGTTGGCGCCTGGCGGCTCACCCGCTATCGCCAGCGCGCCTATCTGATTCGCCCGTTCACCACCCCCTCCGCGCCGATTGCCTTTGAATTCTCGCCCGAGCAACTCACCCTGGACTTCCCCGATTGGGGCGGCCGGCTGCGCTTTAACCCGATTGCCAATGGCGGCCTGCGCCAGGTGGCGCTGACCGGCGGCCTGACCCTGCGCCCGCGCCAGGGCGGCGAGAGCCTGCCGCAAAACGGCGTGACCAAAACCCTGAAAAACCTGCTGCAAGAAGCCGGCATGCCGCCTTACCGGCGCGAGCGCCTGCCGCTGATCTATCAGAACGACACCCTGCTCGCCGCGCCCGGCGCTGGCATCAACACCGAGCTGCTGGCCGCTGAACCGGACGTCGGCTATGTGCCGGTGTGGCTGCCTTACGACGGCTATTGAGCGGGCCCGGCAGCACGGCGTCAGGCCGGCGTCAAAAACGCCACGAAAGTCTGCTGCAAGGGCGACAGGCTGACAAAGTCGCGCGCACACAGCTTTAACTCGCGCTCGGCCCAGCGATCACGAAACTCGACAATGGTCACCGGCTGGCCGGCGCTGCGATAGCGCAGCGCGGCCGCTTCTGGCAACACCCCCAAACCCGCCCCCGCCGCCACCAATCGGTATAGCGCCTCGAAACTGGGCACGCGCAGCCGCACTTGCAGCTTGCCGCCGTGCAGCAGCGCGGCGCGCTCGATAAATTGCTGCATACCGCTGTCCGGGCGCAGAGCGACAAACGGATGATCCAGCGCTTCGGCAAACGACACCTGCTGGCGCGCCGCCAGCGGATGGCCGGCGTGCGCCACCAGCACCAGCTTGTCGCGACTGAACGGCAGCAGCGCCAGCCGCTCGGCGCCGGTGTTGCCGTCGATAATGCCCAGATCGTGCTCGCCGTCGCGGATGGCCTGAATCGCCGCCGCGCTTTGCCGTTCGTCGATTTCCACGTCCACCTGCGGGTGCAGCGCCAAAAAGCGCCCGAGCACATCGGGTAAAAATTCCGCCGTGGTCACCGTGGTGGCGGCCAGGCGCAACACATGGCGACCTTGCTGCGCCGGGTGGGTCAGCTCGCGCTGCATGCGGTCGGCCCCGCGCAGCAGCAGCCGGGCATGCTCGACGCAACGCTCGCCATCGGCCGTCAGCCGCACGCCGTCGCGCTCGCGCTCGAACAAACTCACGCCAAACAGGGTTTCCAGCTTGCGGATGCGCTGGCTGGCCGCCGACAGGGCAATCGGCAGGCGCGCGGCGCCGGCAGTGAGGTTGCCGGCTTCGGCCACATGCACCAACAGGCGCAGATCGACAAAATCAAATCGCATTGCAGAGATCCAGACAGCCATGGGTTCGCCATCATCGGGGAAATTTGCCGACATGGCGAGCCCGCGTTTGGCGGGCCTGGCATCCCGGCTGACGCCGTGAATAACCCCTTTCGTCACATGCTTACTGAGCCCGCGCAGCCACCTCGCCATACTGTCAGCATGACCCCCTGATAGCGAGGCTTCTGATGTTCAAATCCCTGTGGCTTGGTGCCTGCTGTGCGCTTTGCTTGATCACCATGCCGGCGCACGCCGTCAACGAAGCGCAATTCATGCCGGCTTTGCATGTGTTTTTACAAGCCAGCGATGGCGACGATGCCGCCATCGAGCCCGCAGCTGAGGCATTTTCTGCGCTGTCCCAGTCCGAACCAGGCAATGCGGTATTGCTGGCCTACCGTGGCGCGGCCACGGCCATGCTGGCCAAAACCATGTGGATGCCCTGGAAAAAAATGCGTCAGGCCGAGGATGGCCTGGCCATGCTGGATAAATCACTGGCCATGTTGGCAACGGGCCAGCCAGGGCTCAGCCCGAGCGGCGCGGCCACCACGCTGGAAGTTCAGTATGTGGCGGCGCGCACCTTTCTGGCGGTGCCCACGGTGATGCACCGCCACGAGCAGGGCATGCGGCTGCTGGCGCAAGTGCAGGCCCATCCGCAACTGGCCGCCGCGCCTGCCGCCTTGCGCGAGCGTGTGCGGCAAACCGCCAAACAATACGGGGTGGGCTTATGAGCGCGGTCTTGATGTCGCCACAGAATGGGCCAGTATTGCGCCTGGCCGGTGTGCATAAACACTACCAACTGGGCGCACACCGCATCGACGCCTTGCGCGGCGTGGACCTGGACGTGCAGGCCGGCGAGCTGTTGGCGCTGACCGGCCCGTCCGGCAGCGGCAAAAGCACGCTGTTGAACCTGTGCGGGCTGATCGACACCCCGGACGCCGGCGACATCGAGCTCAACGGCCAGCCCGTCAATGCGCTGGATGAAACCGCGCGCACCCTGCTGCGCCGCGATGCGCTGGGCTTTGTGTTTCAGAACTTCAATCTGATTCCGGTGATGACCGTGGCCGAGAACGTCGATTACCCGCTGTTTCTGGCCGATGTGCCGCCGGCCGAGCGCCGCGCGCGGGTGGCGGCGCAACTGGCGGCCGTGGGCCTGGCCGAACACGCCCACCACCGCCCGGATGCGCTCAGCGGCGGCCAGCGCCAGCGGGTGGCGATTGCCCGCGCGCTGATCAAGCGCCCCAGCCTGGTGATTGCCGACGAACCCACCGCCAGCCTGGATTCGCACACCGCCGAGCAAGTGCTGGCGCTGATGCGCGAACGCGGCCGCGCCGAAGGCGCCGCCTTTGTCATCGCCACCCACGACAACCGGCTGACCGCCCGCTGTGATCGGGTGGTGAATTTACTGGACGGGAGAATCCAATGCGCGCCTTGCTGACCTGGTTGAAATTTGCCTGGCACAACACCCTGCGCAACCGCCGCCGCTCGCTAGTGACGGTGTCGATTGTGGCGCTGGGCGCGGCCGGCATGCTGCTGGCGGGCGGCTTTGCCCTCTATACCTACGAAAGCCTGGCCGAAGCCTCCGCCCGCGACAGCGGCCATCTGGTGCTGGGCACGCCCGCGCAGTTTGACCGCGACGAAGACGTGCCGCTGCAACACGGCTTAAGCGGCGTGCAACAACTGCGCGCCACGCTATTGGCCGACCCGGCGGTGCGCCATGTGCTGCCGCGCGTGGCGTTTACCGGCTTGATCAGCAATGGCGACAAATCCACGGTGATGCTGGCCGCCGGGGTGGACCCGGACGGCGAATTCACCGTCAAAGGCCCGTTTTTGACCGTCACCGCCGGCAAAACCCTGGCCGCCGACGCCGCCCAGCCGCAAGTGATGCTGGGCGCCGACCTGGCGCGCAACCTGAAAGCCCGCCCCGGCGACAGCCTCACCCTGCTGGCCAGCACCACCGAAGGCGCCATGAACGCGGTGGACGTCGTCGTCGCCGGGCTGTTCACCACTGGCGTGCCGGAAGTGGACAAGCGCATGGTGTACACCAGCATCGCCACCGCCCAGCAGCTGCTGGTGACCGACAAAGTCTCCACCCTGGGCGTGTTTCTCGATCGCATGGAAGCCACCGAGCCCGCGCGCCAGCGCCTGGCCGCGCAACTGCCGCAACTGGCGGTGCAAACCTGGGAAGAACAAGCCGCGTTCTACCGGGCGGTGCGCAATCTGTATAACCGCATCTTTGGCGCGCTGGGCCTGATCATCGCGGTGATTGTGGTGTCCGTGGTGGCCAACGCCATGGCCATGGCCATCATCGAGCGCACCCGCGAAATCGGCGCCCTGCGCGCGCTGGGCACCCTGCCCAGCCAACTGCTGTGCACACTGGGCCTGGAAGGCGCCTTGCTGGGCGGCGCCGGCGCCCTGCTGGGCGCGGCGCTGGCGCTGGCCATCAGCGCGCTGTTGCATGTGTTTCCGATGGACATGCCGCCCCCACCCGGCCGCAGCGTCGGCTACCCGCTGTTGGTGACCGTGGACGCCAGCATGTACGCCGTGGTGATGAGCCTGATGCTGCTGCTGACCTTGACCGCCTCGCTGCTGGTGGCGCGCAAAACCGTGCGCCTGCCGGTGGTGGATGCGCTGGCGCATACCTGAGTGATGATGGGCTGATTTTTAGCGTCGCTCACCAAACTCAGCGAAGCGATCCTGGCGAGGCGCACGACCGCACACCCCAACGCCAGAAGCGTTTTGTTAGCGGCTCTTCATGTGCTGACGGTTGTGCTTAGCCGGTCTACCCCCCGTTAAGCGCGCCGAGCATCGCAGAAAGTCAGGGAGGTGTCCGCCACGGCTAAGCGGCGGCGCAGCCGACGCGCCATTCCGTGGCGGCCCTGACTTTCGAGAAGCACAGGGCAGTCAGCCCGCAGGGCTGACCGCGCGCCCGGGTCGCCTTTCTTTCCCCTATTTCTTTGGCGAGACAAAGAAATAGGGTCGGGTGCGGGGTGAAACCCCGCCCCAACCAAATACTGCGCGCAGCGCGCGCACATATTCTGAACACGTTTAGCTTTGCACAAAGACCCACCATGACCCGAACAGCCTGCTTATTGGCGCTCTGCGCCATCGCCCCCGCCTGGGGACAAGACCTCGACACCCTGCTGCGCGACGCCGACCGCTACCGCATGAGCGCCGACAACCTGCAAGTGGAAACCCTGGTGCAAACCTACCACGCCAGCGGCGAGCTGGACAAAGAACGCCGCTACACCGTGTTTGCCCAGGCCGGCCGCCAATCGCTGGTGCTGATGCAAAGCCCGGCCGAACAAGGCCAAAAAGTGCTGATGCTGGGCGATGACTTTTGGCTGCTGATGCCCAACAGCCAGCGCCCGCTGCGCATCACGCCGATGCAAAAACTGTTGGGCGACGCCTCTACCGGCGACATCGCCACACTGAGCTGGAGCGGCGACTACCGCGCCGAACTGGTGGGCGAAGAACCCTGCCAGCCCAATGAGGCCGCCCGCCAATGCCTGCACCTGAGCCTGCACGCCACACGCAAGGGGGTGACCTACTCGCGCATCGAGCTGTGGCTGGGCAAAACCCGCCACGAGCCGGTGCGCGCTGATCTGTATGTGCAATCCGACAAACTGGCCAAGCAGGCGCGCTTCACCCTGGACAAAGCGCGCAGCACTGTCACCGACATGATTCTGACCGACCAGTTGAACAAACAAAAAGAAACCCGAGTGAGCTACCAAAGCCGCAAGCCGCGCAGCATTCCCGACACCTGGCTGAACCCGATGTTCCTGGTGCGCAACCCCAGCCTGGACTAAGCCCGATGACCTGCTTGCCCCCGCTGTGGCGCCGCGCCGCTTGTGCGCTGGCCGCGCTGCTGGCCGCCACGCCCAGCCAGGCCGATGATCCCGCCTGGCATGGCGTGCTGCGCACCTATTGGCAAGGCGGCCGCGCCGCCAATGCCGGCCCGCTGGCCGCCGCCGACGCCGCCGGCCTGGCCATCAGCCCGCCCAGCACGCTCAACAGCGAAGCCCAGCTGCAAGGCGCGCTGATGCTGGGCGGCGCGCAACTGCGGGTGGAGGCGCTGGCGCGCCAGCGACGGCGCAGCGGCGAGGACGAGCAAGGCCGCATGCAATTCAATGAAGCCCAACTCAGCGGCGGCAGCGGCCCCTGGCAATGGACCGTGGGCAAAAAAGTGCTCAGCTGGGATGTTGGTCAGGGCTTTCGCCCCAACGACCTGGTGCAACAAGAAACCCGGCGCAGCCTGCTGAATCTGCCGCTGGAAGGGCGCAGCATGCTGCTGGGCGAATATTTCAGCGCCGAGCGCGCCTGGTCGCTGGCGGCGGTCAACCCCACCGCCCGGCGCAGCGCCACGGGCGGCAGCGAGCCGGCGCTGGCGGCGCGGGTGTACCAGCGCGACGGCGACGCCGACTGGCACGGCTTTGCCCGCCTGGGCGCCCACACTGGCGCCAGCGTGGGCGCGGCCGCCGCCTGGGTGGTGAACGAATCGCTGGAACTGCACGCCTCGGCGCGCTACCTGCGCCACCACGACACCCTGCGCCACAGCGCCGACAGCCCGCCATTGAGCGCCAGCAACCCCTGGCTGAACCAGCGGCAAGGCAGCGCCCGGCAATGGCTGATCGGCGGCAGCTGGACCACCGCCGAGCAAATCAGCCTGCTGCTGGAAGCCTGGCGCGACGACACAGCGCCGTCCGCCGCCGACTGGCGCGGCTGGGCCGCGCGCAATGCCGAGCTGAGCCGCTACGCCGCTGCCGGCGCGCCAGCCATGGCGGTGGCCGGCAACCAAGCCTGGCAAGCGCAGATGTTCCCCACCTCGGGCAATCTGCGCCGCGACAGCCTGTTTGCCCGGCTAAGCTGGACGCACGACGGCTGGCAACCCACGCTGGACGCGCTGTATCACCCGCAGGACGGCGGGCTGATGCTCACCGCCGCACTCAGCTGGCAAGGCGACCGCCTGAAACTGGAAGCCGGCCTGCGCCGCCACGCCGGCCCCGCCAGTGCGCTGATCCGGCAACTGCCGCAACGCAGCCAAGCGTATGCTTGGCTGGAGTGGGCGTATTGAAGAATGCGGGACGTGAAAACGGCCTCGCTGGGAGGCCGGGACTTGACAAACGAGTGACAGCCTTGAGCTGCCACCCTGAAAAATAAAGCCGTTACTTGACAGTTACTCAATGGCACTAACAACGTCCCGGATATTTGGTGCCTGCTTATCTAGCTGAGACTGATTCACAACGACATTTTTACCGAGAACCAATTTAGTGCCAGAAGTCATCTGACATATCGGTGTTCCCAAGGTGCTAGATACGACAGAAGCCGTGTTGGCATCGCCAACTTCTTTCTGGAACATCGCTTTAAATGTTCTCTTGCTGGCTGGAAAAGGCGAGCCCGCTGGATGGATGCTGAATTCATTCGGGTTCGCGCACCACACATCATAGATTTCGTCGCCAATCTCTCCGACAACAGTTTTGAAAGCTGCGGCTGAGGAGTAATAGCTCTGCGTCAACCGGTTGCCTACATACATGTAGATTTTAGGCCGATTCATCTGGTGCCTCAGAGTTCCTAAGAAGAACTCAGACTGTGCCTGTCCAGGTTGCCGGCTAACACCATAAGCGAGGGCTAAAACAGAACGAACGGCGCGCTTCGAGGAACCATCCGCTGAAAAAGGAATAATCAGTCTGTCTGAAGCCGACAGCGCGAGTTCTGTATAAATGGAGAAGCTGGGATTACAGTCAACGAACACGGTATATTCATGTTCATGATGGGCCCACGCGTCTGCAACATCAGCAATCAGATCACGAATCCACATATGGACGAGACGCCAAGCATCATCTGGCCCACGTTCTGTTGCTGCACGAACCCTTGACGATTGTAATTCGAGCTGCTCATCACCTGCAATCAAATAAAGATTGCTTGGCAGTGCCGGATTGGTTGCGGCAAGCGGTTTTACATACTGGCTCCCGGTCCTTGGGTTCTGATATGGACTTACGATTCGATCATTAATATATCCGGCGATTGATGTTCTCGGAACTGTGCTATGCAAGGCAGCAAGTGCATTCTCACCATTGACCATTCCGCCAAGCAGCATCGACGATGAATTTGCCTGCGGGCAAAGATCAATAACTAAAACTTTCTTGTTTGGATTTTGCTGCGCATATTCAGATGCAACTTGGAAAGTTAAATAACTTTTGCCAACGCCGCCTTTGTTATTCCATATTGCATAAACTGCCATTTGACCCACCTTCTTAGATTGTTGGCTGATTGTAGAGCGATCCGATTTTTTAGTGTTAAGGTATTTTCAGACCACAGATTTTTTCCTATCGAAGCTCGATGCGCTACGAGCCTGAAAGTGTACTGACTGATGCCTGTGAGGCATTCTTAAGCCCTGTTCAGGGTGACTGGCAGATGCCTGTGCAGCATTTCACCGAAAAGTTGGACGTCGCCTGACTCGCCCGTGTACGACTGTCAACCGGCCCGAATCCACGGTTGTCTAAACTCTAACCAGGTCAGGATCTGGCTACTGGTTTCCCAGCGGCTCCTGCTCGGGATGCTTTCCCCAGCCGTCTGTCTGGCAGTGTAAGCGCCGTCGGCCGGGGCGGCAAGATGTCGTCTGCGTACAAGACCCGCGCCACCTGCGGGCGTATTCTGCGCGCTTACCGGGGCATGCCGGAGATGGGCAACAGGAGGATGGGCGATGGGTTTGGCAATGGGTGGGCGTCGTTGGCGTGGGCGGGCATTGTGCGCAATTGCCGGGGTGCACACCCTGGTGGCGGGCGTCGAGTTTGCCCCGGTGTGGCGCGAGCTGTGGGCGGCCGGGGTGGTGGATAGCGTCGGGCGTGATCCACTGCGCGGGGCAGTGGCGTGGTTTTTTCTGTTTGGCGTGCTGCTGGCCTTGCTGGGCCTGGCGGTGGATGAATTGGAGCGGCAAACGCCGGCTTGGCATAGCCCGACGTTGGCGGTGGGTTTGCTGGTGTTGGTGCTGATTGGGGTGACGCTGATGCCGGCGTCGGGCTTTTGGTTGGCCTTGCCGGTGGCGTGGCGGCTGTGGCGTTGAGCGCGGCTTGGCCTGCTTGGCGAGCGGCGTCACGGTGCGCTGCCGTAACATTGATCGTGGAAAGCCGGTTTTGAGTTTCGCATAGCCTTCGTATTTCACGAAGCCTGAGTGTGTCAAATACTGATGGGAAAGCGGGTGTATCCTGCGCATACTTCCCGGCAGATCAAGACTCAGGAGCGTGTGATGTCTGCGGCGTCGATTCGCCTTCCCCGCTTGGGAGGGTTCTCTATTGGCAAAGGCGTGGTGCTGGCGGTGTTGTCGGCGGCCGGGTTTTCCGCCAAGGCGATTTTCGTCAAGCTGGCGTATGCCTATTCGGTGGACGCTGTCACTTTATTGTTGTTGCGCATGGTGTTTGCGCTGCCGTTTTTCATGCTGATGGCCGGCATGGGCGCGCGTGGGGCGGCGCCGATGCCGCGTCGGGCGTGGGCGCTGGTGTTGCCGCTGGGCTTTATGGGGTATTACTTGTCCAGCGTGTGTGATTTTATCGGCTTGCAGTATGTGTCCTCCACGCTGGAGCGGCTGGTGTTGTTTCTCTACCCCACATTTGTGCTGTTGTTTTCGGCGCTGTTGTTCCGCCGCCGGGTGGCTGGGCGCGAGTGGCTGGCTTTGTCGCTGTGTTACCTGGGCGCGGGCCTGGCGGTGACGCATGACTGGCAGGCGCTGGGCGCCGGCAGCAATGTCTTGCTGGGGGTCAGTTGGGTGCTGGCCAGCGCGCTGAGTTATTCGCTGTATCTGATCGGTGTGGGCGAGTTGGTCAAGCAGGCGGGCGCGCTGCGGCTGTCGGCCTGGCTGTGCATGGTGGCCACGCTGGCGGTGATGGTGCATTTTGCCCTCACTCACCCGCTGTCGGCGGCGCTGAATCTGCCGTGGCCGGTGTACGCCTACGGGCTGGCGATGGCCTTGCTGAGCACGGTGCTGCCGGTGGTGCTGATGAACGAGGCGATGCGCCAGATTGGCGCCAATCAGGTGGCCTTGGTGTCCACGCTGGGGCCGGTGATGACGCTGCTGCTGGGCTGGCTGGTGTTGTCCGAGAGCATGTCGCTGTTGCAACTGGCTGGTGCGGCGCTGGTGGTGGGCGGGGTGGCCAGTGTGAGTTTGCGCAAGAAATGACACAGGGTGGGGGGCTCCCGCCCTGCTTTCAGGCTTGGGCCCAGGCCGGCGGGATGGAAAACCCCGTGCCTGATGCGGTAATTCCGTCACACCCGCTCGGCGTTTTTGCACTGCGGAAAATGGGCTGATTAAAACGGCATGGGTCTAATCTATACCGCTTGTTGGCAAATTATTGCGTCGCAGCATTCAATCGCCGCGCAAGATGGCTGGCGCAGTGCAACAGCATGAAGATTTGACCGGCCCGACGTTAGCGTGTAGGGTTGCTCCCTACCAAGCAATTGCTTGGTCAGGAGAATATTCGCCCCGTGCCGAGCCGCCAACACCACCAAAATGTGCCGCCACGGGGTTGTCTTTGTGCTGGAGGAGAGACCCCATGGCCGAAACCTATCAGGCGTTTCATCGCCGTTCCATTGAGCAACCAGAAGCTTTTTGGGCCGAACAGGCCGAGCTGATCGACTGGCACAAGCCTTTCGAGCAGGTGCTGCGTTTTGACAACCCGCCGTTCCGCGACTGGTTTGTCGGCGGTGAAACCAACCTGTGCCACAACGCCGTGGACCGCCACCTGAAAGATCGCGCCGACCAGAACGCGCTGATTTTTGTGTCCACCGAAACCGACACGGAAAAAACCTACACCTTCGCCGAGCTACACCGCGAGGTAAGCCGCTTTGCCGCCTGTCTGCAAGACCTGGGCGTGGGCAAGGGCGACCGCGTGTTGATCTACATGCCGATGATCCCGGAAGCGATTTTCGCCATGCTGGCCACCGTGCGCCTGGGGGCGATTCACTCGGTGGTGTTTGGCGGCTTTGCCGCGCACAGCCTGGCCACCCGCGTGGACGACGCCCAGCCCAAGGTGATGGTTACCGCTGACGGCGGCATGCGCGGCGGCAAGATCATTCCTTACAAGCATCTGGTGGACGACGCGCTGGCGCAGTCCGAGCATCCGCCGGCCAGCGTGTTGATCGTCAACCGTGGCTTGGACCCGGACATGGCGATTGTCGCCGGCCGCGATGTGGATTACGCCAGCCTGCGCGAGCGCCATCTGGACGCCAACGTGCCGTGCGAATGGGTGGAGTCCAATCACCCCAGCTACATCCTGTACACCTCCGGCACCACCGGCAAGCCCAAGGGCGTGCAGCGCGACACTGGCGGCTATGCGGTAGCGCTGGCGGCGTCGATGAAGCATATCTACTGCGGCAATCCGGGCGAGGCGTATTTCTCCACCTCCGACATCGGCTGGGTGGTGGGTCACTCGTATATTGTCTACGGCCCGCTGATTGGCGGCATGGCCACCGTGGTGTATGAAGGCCTGCCGATTCGCCCGGATCCGGGCATCTGGTGGCAGATTGTCGAGAAGTACAAAGTCACCGTGATGTTCAGCGCGCCGACTGCAGTGCGCGTGCTGAAAAAACAGGACCCGGCCTGGCTGAAAAAATACGATATTTCCACCCTGCGCTATCTGTTCCTGGCCGGCGAGCCGCTGGACGAGCCGACCGCGCAATGGATTTCCGACGCGCTGAATGTGCCGATCATCGACAACTACTGGCAGACCGAAACCGGCTGGCCGATGCTGACCGCCATGCCGGGCGTGGAAAACACCCCGGTGAAGTTTGGCAGCCCGTCCTTCCCGGCTTATGGCTACAACCTCAAGCTGCTGGACGAAGTCAGCGGCGAAGAAGTCGGTCCGGGCGAAAAAGGCGTGGTGGCGGTGCTGCCGCCGCTGCCGCCGGGTTGCCTGTCCACCGTGTGGGGTCAGGATGACCGCTTCGTCAACACCTACTTCAAGGGCTTCAAGGACAAGCTGGTGTACTCCTCGTTTGACTGGGGCCTGAAAGACGAAGACGGGTATTACTTTATCCTGGGCCGCACTGACGATGTGATCAACGTCGCCGGCCACCGTCTGGGTACCCGCGAAATCGAAGAAGCGGTCAACACCCACAATTCCATCGCCGAGTGCGCGGTGGTGGGCGTGGCCGACCAGCTCAAGGGCCAGGTGCCGATGGCGTTTGCCGTGGTGAAAGACCCGGCCCAGCTGGCCGACGAAACCCTGCGCGCCAGCCTGGCCAAGGAAGTGATCGCCACCGTCAGCAAAGAGCTGGGCGCGATTGCCAACCCCTCGCAGGTCCACTTTGTCACCCAGCTGCCGAAAACCCGCTCGGGCAAGGTGCTGCGCCGTTCGATTCAGGCGATTGCCGAAGGCCGCGATCCGGGCGATTTGACCACGCTGGACGATCCGAGCGGCCTGGAGCAGGTCAAGCAGGCGGTCACCGGCCAGTCCTGACCCGCGCGGTTTAGCGCCGCCCAGCAAACCCGCCTGGCGTTGTTGCGCGGCCTGGCCAGGGTCGCGGCGCTGAGTTTGTCAGCGGCTCTTGCTCTCCCCTTGGGTGGATGCGTGCGTCCACCCGCCACACCCCGGCATGATGAAGCGTTTTCATGTCGGGGTGTCGCCATTTCATGGCCCCGTTTACGGCAAGTCGTGTAAAATTCGTTTCATCTTTTTTCTCCACCGAACTGGAATCCAAACAATGTTTGCTGCCGACCAGACCATTCATGCCTACGATCCCGAACTCGCCGCGATGATGGACGCCGAGTTCCGTCGTCAGGAAGACCATGTCGAACTGATCGCCTCGGAAAACTACGTCAGCCCCGCCGTGATGGAAGCACAAGGCTCGGTGCTGACCAATAAGTACGCCGAGGGTTATCCGGGCAAGCGTTACTATGGTGGTTGCGAATACGTTGACCAGGTCGAACAACTGGCGATTGACCGCCTGAAAGCCCTGTTTGGCGCCGAATACGCCAATGTGCAGCCGCATTCCGGCTCGCAAGCCAACCAGGCGGTGTATGTGTCGGTGCTCAAGCCGGGCGACACCATCCTGGGCATGAGCCTGGCGCATGGTGGCCACCTGACCCACGGCGCCTCGGTCAATATCTCCGGCAAGCTGTATAACGTGGTGGCCTACGGCCTGAACGAAGCCGAAGCCATCGACTATGACGAAGTGGCCCGTCTGGCCCGTGAACACAAGCCGAAAATGATCGTCGCCGGCGCGTCTGCTTACGCGCTGGAAATCGACTGGGCGCGCTTCCGCGCCATCGCCGACGAAGTGGGCGCCTATCTGTTTGTGGACATGGCCCACTACGCAGGCCTGGTGGCCGGCGGTGAATACCCGAACCCGGTGCCGTTTGCCGACTTCGTGACCACCACCACCCACAAGACCCTGCGCGGCCCGCGCGGCGGCGTGATTCTGGCTCGCGCCGAACACGAAAAAATCCTGAACTCGGCCATCTTCCCCTGCCTGCAAGGCGGCCCGCTGATGCATGTGATCGCCGCCAAGGCCGTTGCTTTCAAAGAAGCCGCCTCGGATGACTTCAAGGCCTACGCCAAGCAAGTCAAGGTGAACGCCAGCGCCATGGCCGAAGAGCTGATCAAGCGCGGCCTGCGCATTGTCTCCGGCCGCACCGAAAGCCATGTGTTCCTGCTGGACCTGCGCGCCAAGCAAATCACCGGCAAGGACGCCGAAGCCGCCCTGGGCCGCGCCCACATCACCGTCAACAAGAACGCCATTCCGAACGACCCGGAAAAACCGTTCGTCACCTCTGGCATCCGCATCGGCGCCCCGGCGATGACCACCCGTGGTTTTGGCGAAACCGAAGCCCGTCAGCTGGCCAACCTGATCGCCGACGTGCTGGACAACCCGAACGACGACGCCAACCTGAGCAATGTGGCCGAACAGGTGAAAGCCCTGTGCGCCCGCTTCCCGGTGTACGGCAAGTAATCGTCGCCCGTATTCAGCAACGCCGCAGCAAAAAGCCCGCAGTGATGCGGGCTTTTTGCTGTTTGCCTGGCGGGTTTTGTGAGCGGTGCTTAGAGTCGCTAACAAAACCCAGCGCAGCGCGCCTGGCTAGGCGTGTGACCGTAGACAGTACAGGTAGTACGGCAAGGTCACACAACAACGCCAGGCGGGTTTTGTTAGCGGCTCTTACAAGGGCAAGGTGTCGCGCAGAATAGCCACCCAGTCGCGGCGGGCAAAGTCCGGGCCCATCACCAGGCTATAGAAGTGATCTCCACCCAGACGATGATCCACCTCAATCAGCACATGGGTGTGGTGGCCATCGCACAGGCAAGTGAGCTCGATTTCTTCAATGCGCCAGCTGCCGCCATGCGGGCGCAGCTCGATTTCCTGATAGCAGCCCAGCGTGCTGCTGATCGGCCCCACTCGTGCCGAACCCAGCTCCACGTCCGAGCTGTGCACATACCAATCCAGCCGGGCAAAGGCGTCCAGCAGGGTTTGCAGCGCCATGCCGGGCCGCACCAGCAATTGATCGCGATCGTCGCTGTCCACCCCGGCGGCAATCGCCAGGTCGGTGTGAATCCACACCAGCGGCACACGGCGGTCACGGGTGCGCAGGGCATTGACCGGGGTTTCCAGCGGCAAGGTCATCTGAAACGGAAAATACCGGGTTTCACCAGCGCCGATGGTGAATGGCCCGCACACCGGCAGACGGCACAAGGGCCAAGCCACGCTGCGTTCGCTGTCTGCGCTTTCGTCTTCGGCCTGAGTCATCAGCACCAGCTCGATTTTTTCGATATCCTGCGCGGATTGCCCGCCCTGCACCAGCACCTGGCCTTGCAATAATTGGCCAGGGGCCAGCTCCGGGTTGTCAATCTGGGTATCTACCTGTGCGCTGCCTACACCAATCGAGGCCAGCAGTTTTTTCAACATAAGTGCTCCTGAAGCACCATGCGCATGCATGGCATATCCAGTCACGAGCGCCAATGACAGACAAAAGTTCCGCCTGGCCGAAAGGGGCGGCAGGAGATTGAACATGCACACAGCTTTACCGCTGAGCGGACCACGGGTGCATCTGCGCCACTGGCGTGATGAGGATTTGCCGGCTTTTGCCGCCTTGAATGCCGACCCGCAGGTGATGGCGCATTTTCCGGCGCCGCTGAGCTGCAGCGACAGTGACGCTCTGGCTGCCCGTCTGCGCGCCGGCTTGGCTGAGCGCGGCTGGGGCGCCTGGGTGTTGGCGCGGCGCGATGATGATGCGCTGTTGGGCTGTGTCGGGCTGAACCCGGTGGCGGCCAGTTTCCCGTTTGCGCCGGCGGTGGAAATGCTGTGGCGGCTGGCTCGGCCGGCCTGGGGGCAAGGGCTGGCCCATGAGGGCGCGCAACTGGCGCTGGCGGCAGCGCGCGAATTGGGCATGTCGCGCATGGTGGCGTTCACCGCGCTGGGCAATCTGCGCTCGCGCGCCTTGATGGCGCGGCTGGGCATGCTGGAACAGGGCGAATTTGACCATCCGGCGCTGGCGGCGGACAGTCCCTTGCGTCGGCATGTCTGGTGCGAATGGCGTATGTAGAGTCGCTCAAACGCCGCCGCCCCCGGCAGCGCAAAACTGGCGGGGGCGGCGGTGGGGTGAACGGCGGCTTACAGGATGATCACATCCGGCAGCGGGAAGCCGTTAAAGGTGCTGGCATAGGCGGTGGTGTAGGCGCCGGCGTTTTTGATGTAGATAAAGTCGTCTTCCACCAGGTCTTGCGGCAGCGCCTGATCGCGGGTGCAGATGTCCAGCGAATCGCAGGTCGGGCCAGCCACGGTCCAGATAATTTCCGGGCCGCTGCGGTCGGTCAGGATATTGTACTTCAGGCCTTCGGTGGTTTCGATGATGCCGCCGAACATGCCGGCGTCGAAGTACACCCAGCGCTTGCCTTCGCGGGTGGCGGTGCCCACCACGCGGCAGACAAAGTAGCCGGCGTCAGACACCAGATAACGGCCCGGCTCGCCAATCACCTGCACGTCGTCGCCAAACGCGGCCAGGCCGGCGTTCACCACGGCGCCGATTTCGGCGATGGTCGGGATGTCTTTGGTGTGGGTCACCGGGTAGCCGCCGCCGATATTCACCAGGCGCGGTTTCAGGCCGGCGGCCAGCATCTGGTCGAACACCGCGCGGGTGGTTTCCAGGCCGACTTTCCAGTTTTCCGGGTTCAGGCATTGCGAACCCACGTGGAAGGTCACGCCGGCCAGATCGGCGCCCAGGCGCTCGGCTTCGGCGATGATGTCGCGGATTTCGCTTTCGTAGGCGCCAAATTTGCCAGACAGCGGCCAGTCGCTGCCGACATTGGTGGTGTAGATGCGCAGGTAGGTTTTGGCGGTCGGCGAGGCGCGATGCACCTTTTGCAGTTCTTCCACCGAATCAATGACGAACCACTCGACACCCTTGGCCACGGCGTATTCGACATACGCGCGGGATTTCATCGGGTTGCTGTAGAAAATTTCCGCCGGCGGCACGCCGAGCGCCAGCAGCTGATCCAGCTCGGCGATCGAGGCGATTTCAAAACCGACGCCTTCTTCCTTGAGCACTTGCAGCACGCGTTGATCCGGGTTGGATTTCACGGCGAAGTGCGGGCGCACGCGCGGCATGGCGGCAAAAAAGCGCCGGCATTTTTCACGCACGATTTGCGTATCGAGGATGAGGAAGGGTTTTTCGTAGCCCTTGGCCAGTTGGGCCTTGACGCGGGCAAAGTCGAGAGAGAGTTCAGGGGCGGCGGCGAGTGCGTCGGCAGCGATTCGGTCCATTGATCGGGGTCTCCAGAAACCTAGGTGACAGGAATATGTTGCAAGAATGAGGGTTGATACAGGGCCGAAACGGCAGTAAGTACACGGCTTGTCATGATGACCTCCAGCCAGCTTGGCGCGTCGGGCACCGGCCGACGTGCTGCATGGCAAAAAACGGAAACAACAATGGGGGCGAATTATAAGACGCACACACTGTGCGTCAATCGGAAATCCGTGAATTTGCAATTATAGAGCCACTCACAAAACCCTCCTGGCGTTGTTGTGCAGCCTGGTCGTACTTCTTGTACTGCCTGCGGCTGCACGCCTAGCCAGGATCGCTGCGCTGAGCTTTGTGAGCGACTCTAAAAAAATGGCGCAGCCGCAAGGGGGGGCGGATGCGCCATTCAGTCGTGGACCCAACTCAGGAGATTCTTTACCCAGCATAGACCACGACGGGGACGGCGGCGGACAATTTACGCCGACGATTTGCTCGCTGCGGCAGACGGCCAGCGGCCGCGCTCAGGTCTTGGGCAGGGTGACGCCCACCTGGCCTTGATACTTGCCGCCGCGATCTTTATAGCTGGTTTCGCACACTTCGTCGGATTCAAAGAACAGCACTTGCGCGCAGCCTTCGCCAGCATAAATCTTGGCCGGCAGCGGCGTGGTGTTGCTGAACTCCAGCGTCACATAGCCTTCCCATTCCGGCTCGAACGGGGTGACGTTGACGATGATGCCGCAGCGGGCGTAGGTGCTCTTGCCCAGGCAGACGGTGAGCACATTGCGCGGGATGCGGAAGTATTCCACCGTGCGCGCCAGGGCAAACGAATTGGGCGGAATGATACAAACGTCGCCGGTGAAGTCGACAAAATTGTTGTGATCAAAATTTTTCGGGTCAACGATGGTGCTGTTGATATTGGTGAAAATCTTGAATTCGTTGGCGCAGCGGATATCGTAGCCATAGCTGGAGGTGCCGTAGGACACAATTTTGCGGCCATCCACCTCGCGCACCTGGTTGGGCTCGAATGGCTCGATCATGCCGTCTGTTGTCGCCATCCGGCGAATCCATTTGTCCGATTTGATGCTCATGTGCGCCTGCGCTACGAGAATTGGGGAAAACGCGCCACATCCTGTCTGGCCGCCAGGGCCGCTACGGGGTGGCGTCTGAAGAATGATTTGCTAAAAACGTTAACCCGACAGTTTAACAGCTATTCATGTTGTTTTGTAAGGCCAGCAAACTGGCGCACTTGTTGCTGGCTGTATTGTTGTGCTGCGCTACGCTGGCGCCGCGCCGGCCACATATTAATCCGCTGTTCAGAGATCAATCCCCACTTGGATTGTTCCTGTCACACCGCGCAAGCAGTGCCCAAAATCCGGCATTCAGCGTATTATCTGAGAATGTGATGCAACATCTTTCCGCGTAAGGAGCCCACATGACTTCGCTTGCCACGCTTGCTGCCCACCATCGCGCCCAGGTGGTGGCCATTGATCTGCCCGACACCGAGCGCCAGCGTTTGTCCGCTTTTGGCATTTTGCCTGGCGCACAGGTGCAAGTGTTCCGCCGGGCGGCGCTGGGCGGGCCACTGCATGTGGCGGTGGGCGCCACCCAACTGCTGTTGCGCCGGCTGCTGGCCGAAGGCATCCGCGTCGAGCTGCAAGGGGCGTAAGCATGACGGCCAGTTGTCCGAAGTGTCCGCCATCCGGTGCGGGTCTGTCCGCCATTGAAGCGGCGCGCCAGGGGCGGCGCCTGGCTGTAGTGGGCTTGCCCAATGCCGGCAAATCGACGTTTTTCAACCGGCTGACCGGGCTGTCGCAGCGGGTGGGCAATTGGCCGGGGCTGACCATCGACTTGGCCAGCGCCAAGGTGGTGCTGGGCGCGCGTGCGGTGGAAGTGGTAGACCTGCCGGGCATTCATGACCTGAGCGGCTACAGCGAAGACGAAGCGGTAGTGCGCGAGGTGCTGGCCGGCAGCGTGTTCGATGGATTGGTGGTGGTGGTCAACGGCGCGCAGCTGGATCGCCATTGGCGGCTGGTGTGGCAACTGGCGCAACTGGACTTGCCGCTGGTGGTGCTGGTGAATATGCAGGACGAAATGCGCCAGCTGGGCATTCGCGCCGACCTGGATGCCTTGTCCGCCCGTCTGGGCGCGCCGGTGCTGGCGATGAGCGCGCGCAAAGGTGAAAACTGGCCGGCGGTGCGCGCGGCGTTGACGCAATTGGCGGCGCAGATTCCGGCCCGCGAGGCGCCGGTGGCGATTGCTACATTGGATGCTTTGCCTGCCGGCCTGGAAGAAGCGCGCGCCATGCTGGCGGGCGTGCATCATGTGCCGGCCACCCTGCCAGCCACCTGGACCACCCGCATTGATCAGCTGTTGTTGCATCCCTGGCTGGGGCTGCCGATGTTTGCCGTGCTGATGGCACTGATTTTTCAGGCCACCTATCTGCTGGGCACGCCCATGCAAGAAGAGCTGGGCGCTGGTCTGGATTGGGTGCAGGCGCAGTGGTGGCAACCGGCGCTGGCCAGCGCGCCCGCGTGGCTGCAAAGCTTGCTGCTGGAAGGTGTGTGGCAGGGGGTGAGCACGGTGCTGACCTTTGTGCCCATCCTGTTTGTGTTTTTTGTGCTGATGGCCGTGGTGGAAGACAGCGGTTATCTGGCGCGCGCGGCTTTTTTGATGGACGCCTGGATGACCCGGCTGGGGCTGGATGGCCGCAGCTTTGTCATGCATCTGATGGGCTTTGGCTGCAATGTGCCGGCTATTCTGGGCACGCGCATCATGCGTGAGCGTCGGCTGCGTTGGCTGACCATGCTGGTGATTCCGTTTTCGGTGTGCTCGGCGCGGCTGCAAGTGTTTTTGTTTTTTGTCAGCACGCTGTTTTCTGCCCAGGCGGCGCCGTGGGTGTTGCTGAGCCTGTATCTGGCCAGTTTTTTGGTGGCGATGCTGACCGCCTGGCTGTTCAAGCGCGCCTTGCCGCATCGTGAGGCGCTGGTGATGGAAATGCCGCCCTACCGTTTGCCGGTGCTGACCTATCTGTTCACCCGCGCTGGCGGCGAGGTGAAGGCGTTTCTGCAATTGGCCAGCACTTTCATTCTGGCTGGCGTGGTGTTGATCTGGGCGCTGACCCATCTGCCGGCGGCCGGCGGCCCGACGCTGGCCACTCAACTGGGTGAATGGCTGGCGCCGGTGCTGGATCCGCTGGGCATCCATCATGAACTGGCGGTAGCGCTGATGGTGGGGGTGGTGGCCAAGGAAATTCTGCTGGGTGGTATGGCGGTGATTTATGGCGTGCCGGAGGCCGGCCTGGCCCAGGTGATCAGCCAGCAGCTGGACTGGGTGGCGGCGTACAGCTTTATGCTGTTCACGCTGATTTACACGCCTTGCTTGTCTACCATTGCCGCCATTCGTAAAGAATCGCGCAGTAATGGCTTTGCCGCGCTGTCGGTGGGTTATTCGCTGGCGCTGGCCTGGTGCGTGGCGGCATTGTTTTACCAAGGGGCTCGCCTGCTGCATCTGTAATGCCGGATGCCGCCTGACTGGTGGCTTGGGGTACACTGCTGACATTCTCGTCCGCTGTCCCATACCATGTCAGAACCCGCTGCCACCGAAATTGACCTGAACGCCGCCTTTCAGTCGGCTATTGCTCACCACCAGGCTGGCCGCTTGAGTCAAGCGGAAATGCTCTACCGTGTGGTCTTGCAGGCGATGCCCAACCATCCGGATGCCAACCACAATCTGGGGGTGATCGCCATGCAGTTGGGCCAACTAGATCAAGCCCTGCCGCTATTGCATACCGCCCTGATCAACCACCTGGGACATGGGCGTTTCTGGTTGAGTTATATTGATGCGCTGCTGCGCGCCAATCGCGCGGATGAGGCGCGGCAATGGCTGGAGCAAGGCCAACGCGGCGGGCTGGCTGGGCCTGAGGTGGAGGCGCTGCTGCAACGCCTTAACGCCCCGGTGGTGCCGGCACGCGTCAAGCCCGGCAAAGGGCAGCCCTCGTTGAACGAGCAAAAAGCCTTGGTGGCGCTGTTTGATCAGGGTCAGCTGTCGCCCTGCGAGCAGGCGG
The DNA here is from genome assembly GCF_003201855.1 of Rivihabitans pingtungensis. Classification (GTDB taxonomy): domain Bacteria; phylum Pseudomonadota; class Gammaproteobacteria; order Burkholderiales; family Aquaspirillaceae; genus Rivihabitans; species Rivihabitans pingtungensis. The sequence goes on from NZ_QJKI01000010.1 coordinate 57,129, forward strand.
CGCGGCGCATGACAGAACATTACCCTCGCCATGTGTTGGGCTGGAAAACCCTGGGCGCGGTGCTGATCCAGCTTGGGCGTAACGCCGAAGGCGTGCAGGCCATGCGCCAGGCGGCCCAACTGGCCCCCAAGGATGTGGAAATCCTCAGCAATCTGGGGGTGGCGCTCACCCAGATGGCGCAGTACGAAGAAGCCGAACACAGTTATCGGCGTGGCTTGAAGCTGCAGCCTAAATCCGCCAATCTGCACGCCTATCTGGCGGATGCGCTGTTCTTGCAAAATCGCTTTGCTGACGCCATTCGCCACGCGCGCCAAGCCATTGCCCAAGACCCTCAACATATTGTCGCCTACCATAATCTGGGTGCGGCGCTGCGCTCACACAGCCAGTTGATGGAAGCAGAAACCGCCTTGCGCCGTGCGCTGGAGCTGGCCTGGAACTATCCTTCGGCTCACGCCAATCTGGCCAATGTGCTGAAAGATCAGTCACATCTGGAAGAGGCTGAAAAACACTTGCGCATTGCGCTGGAGATGACGCCGAACAATCGACTGATTCACAGCAACCTCTTATTTACTGGTGTGTACAGTCATGCCATTACCCCCGAGCAGTTGTATGCCGATCATTGCGAACTGGGACAATTGATCGCCAGACAAGCTGGGCCGCGTTGTACCTGGTCGCGCACGCTTGCGGCTACGCCCAAGCGGGTGGGGTTTGTTTCAGCAGACTTTTTTCATCATGCAGTCAGTTATTTTGTCGAACCGGTCTGGGGTGGCCTGCGCGCGCAGGGCATGCAGGTGCTGGCTTACTACAGTGGCAAAACCTTCGACAGTGTCAGCGCACGCCTACAAAAACAGTGCGATGTCTGGCGCGAGACAGCCGCTTTGAGCGATGACGAATTGGCTCAGCAAATCATTGATGATGAAGTGGATATCTTGATTGATTTGTCTGGCCATACTGCCGGCGGCCGTTTGCCTGTGTTTGCCAAACAACCGGCGCCTGTACAAGTGACCTGGCTTGGCCACCCGGCCACCACTGGCCTGCCAGGCATGCACTGGCGTATCACCGATGTGCACGCCGAGCCGCCTGGCATGACCGAGCACCTGAATACTGAACGGCTGTATCGCATGCCCGAGGTGTTTTGCTGTTATCAACCCTCGGCGTCTCCAGATCCTTTTGCCGGCTTGCCAGCAGACCAGGATGGGCGTTTTACCTTTGGGTGTTTCAATAACTTTGCCAAAGTAACGCCGCCGGTCATTGCATGCTGGGGAGAAATTTTGCGGCAGACGCCGCATGCCCGGCTGCTGCTGGAGGTACATGGCGCTCAGGATGCCGCCTTTGTCCAGGATATTCGCCAGCGATTCGTGACGGCAGGTGCGCAGGCAACACAGATCGATATCTTGCCACGACAGGCAAATCAGCAATATGTGTTGTATCGCCAGGTGGACCTGGCACTGGATCCTTTTCCATGCTGTGGCGGCACCACCAGCTGCGATAGCCTGTGGATGGGTGTGCCATTTGTCACCTTGGCCGGACGCAGTTTTGTTTCGCGCATGGGGGTGACCTTACTGCACAATACGGGGCTGGATGAATTGATTGTCGACAGTGAAGCGCAGTACATTGCCAAAGCCGTGGCGCTGGCGCACGACCTGCCTCGTTTGCGCACCCTGCGTGAGGGCTTGCGCGAACGTGTGATGGCGAGCCCGTTGATGGATGCGCCCCGTTTTGCCGGCCACTTTGTTCAGGCTTTGCACGAGATGTGGGCGGCGCGCGAGCAGGGCTGATCAGAAGCCTTATCGACCGCTGGTGCTGTTTTTTTAGTTGCAAGTTTTGCCGAGACCGGCAAAACTTGCCGGGTGAATGCGCTTGGCGTGGGCCGCTAAACGTCCAAACGCAATGGATTTAAAAAAATCATCTAAAAAACAGGTGTTTATAGCAATGCACCTGGTTTCTCTTAGTCTGGCCCGTTTATTGCTAACAGGAAACTGCCGACGGAGTACACGACCATGCTCGATAAAATCGCCAAACATTTTGACTTCCAGCAAAAAGCGCTGGGGCTGCGCGCCTACCGCACCGAGGTGTTGTCCAGCAACATCGCCAACTCGGATACGCCTTATTACAAGGCAGTCGATTTCGACTTCAAAGACGCCATGACCCGCGCCATCGGCGAAGCCGAATCGTCGATGGGCATGGCAAAAACCCACCAGACCCATCTGGATGGTTTTGCCGAGCAAGGCGAAAAAGACTTCAAGCTGCAATACCGCACCGAAGTGCAACCGTCGATTGACGGCAACACCGTGGATATGGATCTTGAGCGTTCGGCCTTTGCTGACAACGCATTGAAATACCAATCCACGCTGACCTTCCTGAATCGCCGGATTTCCGGCCTGTCTGACGCCATCAAGGGGTAATTGAACCATGTCTTTGTCCAAGGTTTTCGATATCGCCGGCGCCGGCATGACCGCCCAGTCCATGCGCCTGAACGTGGTGTCCAGCAACATCGCCAACGTTGACAGCGCGGTGTCTTCCAATGGCGACCCGTACAAGGGCAAGAAGGTGGTGTTTACCGCCATCCCGATCAACAAGGAAACGCCGCAAGTTGCTACCGTGCGCGTCACCGCCGTGGTGGAAGACCAATCCCCGGCTCGCATGGTTTACGACCCGAAACATCCGCTGGCTGACGCCAATGGCTACATCACCATGCCCAACATCAATCCGGTGGAAGAAATGACCGACATGATCTCGTCGGCACGTTCTTACCAGACCAATGTGGAAATGATGAACACCGCCAAGTCGCTGCTTCAGAAAACGCTGTCCATCGGCCAGCAATAACCCCCGGACATTTGAGAGAACATCATGGCTACCACTTCTTCTGCCGTTACCGACACTAATCCGTATAGCTTCCTGAATGGCGACAGCGGCGCCGCCACGGCCAAGAAAAGCAGCATTGAGGAAGCTCAGGATCGCTTCATGAAGTTGCTGGTGGCCCAGTTGCAGACTCAAGATCCGCTGAATCCGCTGGACAATGCCGCCGTGACCAGTCAGATGGCGCAGATCAGCACCGTGCAGGGCATCGAAAAGCTGAACCAGACCATGACCTCGCTCAGCGGTATGTACCAAACCAGTCAGACCGTGGCAGCGGCCGCGCTGATTGGCCACATCACCCTGTCTGACGGCAATCAGATGCAGCTGAGCAGTGGTAAAGCCATTGCCGGTGTGGAGCTGGCCAAAGATGCCGACACGGTGGAAATCAAGGTCAACGACAAAAATGGCAATGTTGTCTACACCGAAAAGCTGACCAACCAGAAAGCCGGTGTGATGCAGTTCCAGTGGGACGGCAAGAACAATGATGACGTGTTGCAACCTGATGGCACCTACAGCATCAATGTGTCGGCCAAGGCCAACGGGGATGCCGTCAACGCTACGCCGCTGGCTTACTCCAAGGTGGAAGCCCTGTCGTGGAATAGTGGTGTGCCGGTGCTGCATCTGTCCAATGGCAGAGAAGTCGGTGTCGATGCCCTGCGTCAGCTGATCTGATCCCGAATTCTGCATACGATTTCAAGATTGAACTTACTGGCGCGTACGCCAGAGCACAGATAGAACATACGGAGAATACTCATGGGTTTTCAACAAGGTCTTAGCGGCGTCGGCGCAGCAGCCAAGCAACTGGACGTGATCGGCAACAACGTCGCCAACTCCAGCACCGTCGGCTTCAAGCAGTCCCGCGCTGAGTTCGCCGACATGTTCGCCGCCAGCTACTATGGCGTGTCTGCCGTGCAGAATGGCATTGGCGCCACCGTGCAGGCAGTGGCCCAGCAAATGAATCAGGGCAATATCAACATCACCAATAACCAGATGGATCTGGCTATTTCTGGCAACGGCTTTTTCATCACCCAAACCACCAACGGCCAAGCCTACACCCGCAATGGCCAGTTCCAGGTGGACAAGGATGGCTACATCGTCAATAACGGCGACAAGCTGATGGGCTGGGGCGTGGTGCCAGACAGCAACCCGGCCAAGATGCGCGAAGGTGAGCTGCAAACCCTGAAAGTCAATACCGACATGATCCAGCCGGTGGCTTCGGATGGCGGCACCACCCCCATCAAGATGGTGCGTCTGACCACTAACCTGGATTCGCGTCAAACCGTGCCGCCAGCGGCAACACCATTTAGTACAACCGACCCGACCACCTACAACCACTCCACCTCGGCTACGCTGTATGACAGCCTGGGTAACCCGCTGACGCTGACCACGTATTATCGCAAAACGGCAAACAATCAGTGGGATGTCTACGCTCGCATCAATAATCCGAATATGCCTGCGTCGGCCTCTAACCCGACCATGCTGAATGGTGGTGCGGCACAAAGTTTGTCCTTCAATACGGATGGCACACTGAATACTCCAGCCGGCGGTTCCTTGGCGTTTGGTTCCTACACCTCCATTGCTGGCGCTAACCCGCTGACCGTGACGCTGGATATCGGTTCGGGCAAGAGCGGCACCACTCAATTCGGCAACACCTTTGCCGTGAACGAGCTCAGTCAGGTGGGCTATGCTTCGGCCGCGCTGACCGGTTTGCAGGTGGATAAAACCGGGGTAATCAAGGCGCGGTACTCTAATGGCCAAACCAAAGATATTGGCCAGGTGGTGTTGGCCAACTTCAAGAATAGCCAGGGCTTGCAATCGGTCGGCTCCAATCGCTGGATGGAAACGCTGTCCTCTGGCTCGCCGACCCTGAATAACCCTGGCTCGACCAACGTTGGCCTGGTGCAGTCTGGCGCTCTGGAAGACTCCAACGTTGACTTGACCTCCGAGCTGGTGAACATGATCACTGCCCAGCGCTACTACCAGGCCAACGCGCAGACCATCAAGGTGCAGGATGCCGTGATGCAGACGCTGATCAATCTGCGTTAATGCCTTGAAGCTCTGATGATCCGGCATGGCCCCGCGCCATGCCGGATAGCTGTATACTGCGTGATAATCTTTCAGCTGCCATGACCTCGCAAAGGATCAAGTACTCCCATGGATAAGATGCTCTACGTTGCCATGACCGGCGCCAAGCATGTGCAACTGCAACAATCTACCACGTCAAACAACTTGGCCAACGCCAACACCAATGGCTTCAAGGCTGAACTGGTGGCGTTCCGCGCCTTGCCTGTCGTGGCAGATGCCCCGGCAACCCCCACTCGCGCCTTTGTGGTGGATTCCACGATTGGCCACGACCGTAGTCAAGGGCCCTTGGTCAGCACTGGCAACGATCAGGATTTTGCCCTGAAAGGCGCAGGCTTTTTTGCCGTGCAAGCACCGGACGGCCAAGAGGCGTATACCCGCGATGGCGGTTATGTGGTGGACGAAAACGGCATTATGCGCACCCGCAGTGGCCGGGTCATCCTGTCCGATGGCGGCCCGATCACGGTGCCAAACAATACCCGCGTGGCGATTGCCGAAGACGGCACCATCTCTACCGTGCCCACTGAAGGCGGGGATCGTGCCTCGCAAATCCTGGGTCAGCTCAAGCTGGTGGCCGAAGCCAATCGTAACGATTATTACAAGGGCGTGGATGGCCTGTTCCGCCGTAATGACGGCCAGGAAGCGCCGCGTGACGAGAACGTGCGCGTGACCACTGGCGTGGTGGAAGGCAGCAACGTGAATGTGGTGGAATCGCTGGTGCAAATGATCGACCATGCGCGCCATTACGACCTGAATATCAAGCTGATGCAGACTGCTGACCAGAATGGCAAATCAGCCACTTCCATCATGAGTCTGGCAGGCTAAGCCGCCGGTTAACTCCCGCACGGCCGCCCAGATGGCCGGAAAAAGGACCAAGACATGATTCGCTCGCTCTTCATCGCCAAAACTGGCATGGACTCCAGCCAGTTCAAGCTGGACACCATCTCCAATAACCTGGCCAACGTCAGCACCAATGGCTTCAAGCGCCAGCGCGCCGTGTTCGAAGACCTGATGTATCAGGTGCTGCGTCAGCCGGGCTCGCAAACCTCGAACACCACCAACCATCCGACCGGCCTGCAAGTCGGTACTGGCGCGGCCCCGGTGGGGGTGGATCGTCTGTTTGCCCAAGGTAATATGACCCGCACCGAAAATAACCTGGATCTGGCTATTAACGGCAAGGGTTTTTTCCGTGTGCAGATGCCGGATGGCACCATCGGCTATACCCGTGATGGCGCGTTCAAGCTCAATGATCAAGGTCAGATCGTCAACACCTCCGGCTATCTGCTGGATCCGCAGATTACCGTGCCCGCCAATGCGTTGAGCGTGGATATTTCCCGTACTGGCGCAGTGGAAATCAAGCTGCCGGGTCAGGCGCAACCGACCAACGTCGGTAATATCCAGATTTCCAGCTTCATCAACCCGCAAGGTCTGGAAAGCATCGGTAATAACCTCTTCCTGGAAACTACCGCTTCCGGTGCGCCGGTAGACGGCGATCCGGGCAATGATGGCCTGGGTGTGGTGAATCAAGGCTATATCGAAGCTTCCAACGTCAATGTCACCGAAGAGTTGGTGAATCTGATCACGGCTCAACGCGCCTATGAAATCAACTCGCGCGCAGTCAAGACCAGTGATGAAATGTTGCAGCGTCTGACGCAACTCTAACGCGAGCGTCGTAGCGCATCATGCGCCACACAAAAAATGCCCGTCCCGCGACGGGCATTTTCTTGTGAGCGAACGTGGCATAATGTAGGGTCAAGTACCCTGAGCGCCGATGCGAAGGCGCATTGTCCGAATTCCAAGCCCATCAGGAGAGCGTGCCCATGCTGGCGCCCAAGAAAACCTGGATGCTGTTGGCCAGCCTGTTGCTGGCTGCGTGCAACACCCCGCCAACTTCCATCGTGCAAGGTCCGTTGACTGCCCGCCCGGCAGCACCGCCGGATGTGCGTCCGACCAACGGTTCGATTTACCAAACCGCCACCACCCGCCCCTTGTTTGAAGATCGGGTGCCGCGCTACGTCGGCGATACCATGACTGTGGTCATCGAAGAAAAGACTTCCACGCAAAACAAGGAAGAAACATCCTTGTCGCGGGATTCCAGCTATACCGCAGGCACGCCAACCGTCAATCTGCCGTTCTTCCCCGGCGCCATCGAGAAAAAACTGGGGAGCGTCAATGTGTCCGCCAGCTCCAGTGGCAGCAATGATGGCAAGGGCGAGGCTAAATCTACCAGTGTTTTCACTGGTTCCATCACCGTTACCGTGGTGGAGGTGCTCAGTAATGGCAATTTGATTGTCAGCGGCGAGAAGCAGGTGCGTGTTAACGGCGAACATGAATTTATTCGCCTGTCTGGGGTTGTCAACCCACGTGACATCAAGCCGGGTAATATGCTGTCCTCTACCAAATTGGCTGACGCTCGTGTTGAACTGCAAAACCAGGGCAACAACCACGCTTTCGCCCAGCCTGGGTGGCTGGCACGCTTTTTCATGACCATCTTGCCGTTCTAACCCAAGGAAACCCAGCATGAAAAAATGGCTGCTTGCACTCACGCTGGCGCTGTTCAGCCTGTCGGCTTGGTCGGCACAACGCATCAAGGATATCGCCTCGTTCTCTGGCGTGCGCAACAACCAATTGGTCGGCTATGGTCTGGTGGTGGGTCTGGATGGCAGTGGCGATAAAGCCTCGTCCAACCCGTTTACCAGCCAGAGTATGTCCAATATGCTTACCCAACTGGGTGTGCAAGTTCCTGCCGGAACCAAGATCGACCCGAAAAACGTCGCTGCCGTGATGGTCACCGCCTCGCTGCCGCCGTTTTCCAAGCCTGGTCAGAATGTGGATGTTACGGTGTCTTCGATTGGTGATGCCAAGAACCTGCGCGGTGGCACGCTGCTGATGACCCCGCTGAAAGGTGCGGATGGCCAAGTGTATGCCATGGCCCAGGGCAATGTGGTGATTGCCGGCGCGGGTGCGCAAGCGGGTGGCAGCAAGGCGCAGATCAACCAGCTCAATGCCGGTCGGGTGCCGGCAGGCGCTACGGTTGAGCGCGAAGTACCTACCACGGTGGGCAATGGCCAGACGGTTAGCCTGGAGCTGCACGACGCCAGTTTCACCACCGCCAATCGTGTGGTGCAGGCCATCAATAGTGCCTTTGGCCAAGGCTCGGCGCGTGCGCTGGATGGTCGGGTGATTGAAGTCAATGCACCGTCCGACCCCAATCAGCGGGTGCAGTTTTTGGCCAAGATGGAAAATCTTGCCGTCACCACGGCAGATATGTCCCCTACCGTTATCCTGAATGCCCGCACGGGCTCTATTGTGATGAATCAGGCGGTGACGGTTGAACCCTGCGCCGTGGCGCACGGCAACCTGTCGGTGACGGTGACCAACACCCCCAGCGTCAGCCAGCCCAATGCCTTGTCCAATGGGCAGACCACCACCACCAATCAGGCAGATATCCAGATCAATCAAGACGGTGGGCGCATGATCAATGTGCCCAAGGGCACCAATCTGTCGCAAATCGTCAAGGCACTGAATGCCGTGGGCGCCACCCCGCAGGATTTGCTGGCCATCCTGCAGGCGATGAAAGCCGCAGGTTCGCTCAAGGCCGATTTGCAGGTGATCTGACCCTGATTTGATCCAACCAGGCCTGGCATATTCCTTGCTGAACGTGCCAGGCCATTTGAACGGGATAGCCTTTCATGCAAGTAAGCACGCGCGCGGCGACCACGCCGGCTGACATTTCGCAAAGCTATGTGCTTGACCTCAACGCCGTTGAAAGCCTCAAGACGTCGGCTAAGCACGACCCGAAAAACGCCATCAAGCAGGTGGCGTCGCAGTTTGAGGCCATGTTCCTCAACACCCTGATGAAAACCATGCGGCAAACCTCGTTTGATGGCGAGGAAGACAGTAATGCCCTGGATACTTATCAAGGGATGTTCGATCAGCAGTTGGTCCAGCAACTGGCAGGCAGTGGCCGGGGCACCGGGCTGGCTGCCGCACTGGAAAAACAGCTGGCCAAGGCGGCAGGTGTGGACATGGGTGAAGACGCAGCCCGCACCGGCATCAACGGCCAGGCGCGCGATATGAGCAGCATGGTGCAGACCATGCCGCCACCCAGTTGGGGCAAACAAGTCGGCACGCAGCGCTCAACACTGGAAACTGCACTGGCCAAGCTTTCTGAGCCGCGCGTCAAGATGGAAGCGCCTGCTGCGTCCAGCGCCTCCAGTGCACCGGCTACCGGTGGCCCGGCAGAGTTCACCAAGACTTTGCTGCCGCATGCCCAGCAAGCCGCACAGGAGTTGGGGGTGGCGCCGCATCTGGTGGTGGCGCACGCCGCACTGGAAAGCGGCTGGGGCAAAAAACCCATTCGCCATGCCGACGGCAGCGACAGTCACAACTTGTTCAGCATCAAAGCCGGTGGTAGCTGGAAAGGCAAGACCGTGGACATTCTCACCACGGAATACGTCGATGGCGCGCCGCAAAAGCGGGTGGAGCGTTTCCGCGCTTACGACAACTATCAGGATGCTTTTGCCGATTACGCTCGCCTGATCAAGAACAACCCACGCTACCAAGGTGCGCTCAACCAAGGCACCGACGCCGCTGGCTTTGCCCGTGGCCTGGCGCGTGGTGGTTATGCCACCGACCCGAATTACGCCGCCAAGCTCTCGCAGCTGGCCAGTAAATCGTCCAGCTGAGTGGCGCGACACCAATCAAGTTGACCGTGTTTTGGTCGATAGCTACAAGATACAAGGGGATTCATCATGTCGAGTATTTTTGGAATTGCCGTCAGCGGCCTTAACGCCGCCCGTGCCTCGCTGACCACCACCAGCCACAACATCAGCGGCCTGAATACGGCAGGCTATCATCGTCAGGTTAATGGTCAGGCATCCAATATGGCTAACTACACCGGTGCCGGCTATATCGGCAACGGTGTGCAAACCACTTCCATCAGCCGCGTGTATGACTCCCACCTGGAAAAAGTGGTGCAGTCCAATACGGCAATGGAAAGCTACTATTCCACCCAGGAAGCTCAGCTCGATCAACTGGATGGCATCATTGCTGACCCCACTGTTGGCATCACGCCGGCCTTGCAAAGCTTTTTTGAATCCTTGCAGGTGCTGACCCAACCAAATATGCCGGCCAGCATTCCATCCCGTCAGGCCGTGGTCAACCAAGCGCAGGCGCTGGTGACCCGCATGCAGACCATGGATGCGCGCATCGAAGAAATCCGCGAAGGCGTCAATACCGGTATCCGGCTTACCGTAGACAATATCAATGCCCAGGCCAACAAAATTGCTGAGCTGAACAAGCAAATTCAGCAGTTGTCTCTGGGTGACCAGATTGTCCCCAACGATCTGTTGGATGCCCGCGATCAAGCCGTGCTGGAGCTGAACAAGAGTGTCAAAGCGACGGTGGTCAAACAGGATGGCAACGTTTACAACGTGTTTATTGGTAGTGGCCAAAGTCTGGTGCTGGGTGAGATTCCCATGCAACTGGCTGCGACGCCATCGCGTGACGATCCGCAACGCTATGCGGTATCGTACAAAGAAAACAATATGCTGTTTGAGATTCCCGGCACGCAGATTGATGGCGGTTCGCTGGGGGGCTTGCTGAATTTCCGTCACGATGCGCTGGATGTGGCGCAAAACGCGCTGAACCGCATTGCCATTGGTTTTGCCCAATCCATGAATGCCCAGCATCTGCTCGGTGTGGATGTGAATGGCGTGCCGGTGGCCAGCAAGGTGAGCTCGCAGCAAGAGTTTTTTGCCATCAAGAGTTTTGCGGCTGATCTGCGCGTGCCCGCCAACTCGAATAACACTGGCACGCTGAAACTGCAAGCGAGCGTCATCAGTTACATTCCTGGCTCAACCAATCTGACTGGTTACAGTCAGATGACCAACAACGACTACAAGTTCATCTGCACCAGCCCCGGCAACTTCAGTATTCAGCGTCAGCCGGATAACGCCTTGATGAGCCCGACTGACCTGAATGGTACGGCGCTGGGGACCACCATCACCTCTGCACAGCTGGCGGCGGGTATCGTGCTGGATGGCGTCAAGGTTGAATTGAACAATCCGCTGCCCACTGCTACCCTGACAGCAGCCACTGGTGCTGGTACGGGTGCGGGTATGCCGGCCACTGCCGCCAGCGCTGCTGCTGAAGCCATGGCTGCCGTGCTGGCTGAAGCCGCTTCGCCTGCCGGTGCCACAGCTATCGCTGCCGCCGAAAAAGCAGGCTATGCTGCTGCCGCTGCCAAGGGACACACCATGACCGCTGCGCAGATGACGGCGGTCAGTACCAGCCTGAGTGGTTCAATTGCGGCTACACGTGCTGCTGCACCGGGTACATCCTTTGCTGGCGACTCGTTTATGTTGCAGCCTACGCGCGGCGCCATTGCTCAAATGAGCGTCAACGTGACCCAGCCCAGCGAAGTGGCCGCGTCGGCCAATGTTATTGGTAAGCCAGTCGCGGGTAATACTGGTTCAGCCAGCATTGCCAGTGCCTGGCAAAACCCGGTGAACAGCAAGAATATGGTGCCCATGCAGCCTTCGGTGGGGCTGCAATACGTGGCAGGTGCCTGGACAGTAACCACTCCAGCGGCGGGCTTCAAGGTGATCCTCAACCCTGAAGCCGCAGGGGGTTATAAAGTGGTTACCACTGCAGGCGAAGACGCTGGCATCTCGTTTAAGGTGGATGGTACTCCCAATAATAACGATAGCTTCACCCTCCGCTTGAAAACCACGGCTGAGTTTGGTGTATCTGACAGCTTCAATATGTTGCAGATGACCAATATCCAGACGCAGAACACCATGGAAGGCAGTGGCGGCGGCAAACCAAACACCTCGTTTGTGGGATCATATAGCCGTATGGTCAGTATGGTGGCCAACAAAACCGCTGAAGCACAAGCCGCTGGCGAAGCGGCCACCGCCTCCCTGAAAGAGGCTACCCTCACCCGCGAATCGGTGTCCGGTGTTAATCTGGACGAAGAAGCCGCCAATCTGTTGCGCTTCCAGCAAGCTTATCTGGCGTCGAGCAAGTGCATCGAAATTGCCAACACGCTGTTTGATTCGATTCTGAACGCAGTGAATTAATAAATTCCAGGAGCATCCATCATGCGCGTCAGCACCAATTCGCTGTATCTGAATAATGTCTCTAATATGCTTGGCAAGCAAAGCGCACTGTACAAGGTTCAGGAGCAGCTTTCCACTTTGCGCAAGGTCAATCGCCCGTCGGATGATCCGGTGGCGGCATCGCAGATTTTGGATCAAACCCAGGCGAAAGATCGTATTGAGCAATTCAACCAAAACGCCAAGGCTGCAGAAAGCTCGTTGGCATTGAGTGGAACTTCGCTGCAAGCCGCTGGGGATGTACTGCAACAAGTTCGTCAGATGGCGATTCAGGCTGGCAACACCACGCTGACCAACGAAGACCGCAACATGCTGAATTCCGAGCTGGAAGGCTTGTACAAGCAGCTGCTGGGCTATGCCAACACCTTGGATGGCAATGGCAAAGCCTTGTTTGGCGGCAGCATCAGCCAAACCAAGCCATATAGCGAACTTCAGCAATTTGGTTCGGTGGTTGCGGCTGGCTCCAGCATCGTGCAATACAATGGTGATGCCAACCGCCAGGAAATGATGATTTCCAGCGCACGCCAAGTGCCGGTGACGGACAACGGTCAATATGTGTTTGGCTCGATTCCGGAAGGCAATGGCTTGTTCAAGCTGGGTGCTGGCAGTGCTTTGTCCAATGTGCAGGTGGACTTGGGCTCGGTGGTTGATCGCGCCAAGTTTGATGCCCAAGTCGCGGGCCCATTGGCCTTGCCGACCGGTGCTTTGTCTCAGGCTGGCGCCCGCATTGAGGTGGTGTTTGGCTCTGAAGATGATGGAGTGGCAGGCCAAGCTACTGAATTCAATAAATACTATGATGTTGTTTTATTTGATGGCGCGGCTTATACCTCGCTGGTGACAGGTAAGAGTGGCGCCACTGCGGCTGCCGCCTCTGATTTGTATACTGCCAGTGCAGAGCAAGTGGCTGTGGGTAATCCGGCGATTGGCCCATTTGCCAAGTCCTACCCTAAATTTCAGAGCGGCGCAGACATCAATCTGAATTTCTCTACCAACCCGGCCCCTTATAATATCGATTTTGGCGCCAAATTTGCCATGACCAGCGAGGCGCCGGCCAATGGTGGTGTGCTGACCCTGGAGCCAAGCAAGACGCGCAGTATTTTTGATACCCTGAACGATCTTTCCCGTGTACTGCAAAGCAACGCAGCTACCCCGGCAGACGCTACCGACTTTGCCAATCGCCTGGGAAATGTCATTGCCAATATCGACAACACGCAGACCCGTATTCTGTCGGTAGAGGCGCGGATTGGCGCCAACCGCAATGAAGCTGATGCCTTGGTGGAAGTGGGTGCGGATTTCTCGCTGCAATACAAAGCCATCCTCAGTCGTCTGCAAGATGTGGATGTCGCATCGGCTGCTTCTGAGCTGTCTTTGGCCAAGCTGGCGCTGGATGCTTCGCAAAACAGCTTTGCCAAGGTACAGGGTTTGTCCTTGTTCAATTACATCTAAGCCATACTGCGACAGCAGCACAGCAAAACCGGCCCGCGTGGATGCGCGGGCCGGTTTTTTTATGACCGAGCATCCAGTGCTGCGCTGAGCGCTTGGTGTTGCGCCGCATTCAGGCGCGGTGTGGCCAGCGTCAGGGTGGCGTGGCCGAGTTCGGCGTAGCTGCGCGCCCGCTCAGGCGCGCTGGCCAGCGCCGCCAGATGGGTGGCCACCGTGTGCGCATCGCCGCGCACAATCGGCCCGGTCAGCGCCGCCAGCGGCCCCATGCTCAGCGCATTGTCCAGCGATTGCCGCATCAGCGGCGCCAGCAGCGCCGGGCAGGCGTCTGCCGCCACGCCGGCCTGGCGCAGCGTCTGGCTGGCCAGTTCGACCAAGGTCACCAAATAATTCGACGCCATGGCCAAGGCCGCGTGGTAGGCGGCTTTGCTGCCAGCGGCCAGGCTGAATGGCTGGGCGCGCACGCAGGCAAACAGCGCATGAATGCGCGCACAAGCCTGCACATCGCCCTCCAGCGCCACCGGCATGCCGGCCAGGCTGTCTTGCGCGCGCAGCGGGTCGGCAAAGGTCATCACCGGATGGGCGCTGGCGCACTGCGCGCCTTGCGCCGCCAGCGGGGCCAGCACGGCGCTGTCCAGCGCGCCGCTGGCGTGCCACACCACCGCGCCAGCCGGCGTCACGTTTGCCGCCGCCAGGCGCGCCGCCATGTCGGCAATCTTGCCGTCTGGGGTGGCGATCAGGGTGAATTCTGCCGGAGGCAGTTGCGCTGCCTCAGCCACTGCGCTGCCGGCGCCCAGCCAGGACACCGCCGCCTGCGCTTTGTCGGCGGACGAAGCCAGCACACCGGCCACGTGCACCGCGCCTGCGCGATGCCAGGCCAGCGCCAGCGCCAGGCCCACCTTGCCGGGGCCAATCAGGTTCAAACGGGGCAATGTGGGCATGGCGGCAATCCTTGGGCAAAAACCCAGATCATACGGCCAGAAAACACCGCCGCCCATGCCGGGGGGCGGCATGGGCGGGCAGAGGCTGCCGATTCAGGCCTTATTCTTTGGGCTTGAGCGCGGCGCGGGCGGCTTTTTGCATTTCCAGCGTGCGCACTTGCAGATGCAGCATGCCCAGGTTCATGGTCAGCCAGTCTTCCACCACTTTCAGCTCAGCCAGTTTGCGGTCGAGGTCTTCTTCGGTCATCGGCGGCAGGAAAGGCTGTGCGCCGGGCGGGGTGGCGGCTTGCCAGAATTGCCGGAACAGGGCGAACGGGTCGCCAGGGTTGAAATCTGGATGCATGGTGAAGTCCCCGTATGGTGGTGTGTCGCCCGAGGGCGGCCATGAAAAATGGGCAGCCCGCTTGGCGGGTCTGCCCATTCAGTATAAGCCGTTGGCGCCTGGTTCGACATTCAAACCAAGGTCGGGGGCTTAGCGTCGCTTACTCAGCTTTTTGTGCCGCCTGGTTCTGTGCATCCACCGCCGCCAGCGCCACCATATTGACGATGCGGCGCACCGAGGAGATGGCGGTGACGATGTGCACCGGCTTGGCCATGCCCATCAGGATCGGGCCAATGGTCACGCCGTCCGAGGCCGACACGCGCAGCAGGTTGTAGCTGATGTTGGCGGCTTCCACGTTCGGCATCACCAGCAGGTTGGCCGCGCCCTTGAGCGTGGTGCTCGGCATGGCTTGCAGGCGGATGGTTTCCAGCAGGGCGGCGTCGCCCTGCATTTCGCCGTCGATTTCCAGCGTCGGGTCGGCTTGCTGAATCATCGCCAGCGCCTCGCGCATCTTGCCGGCGCCCGGGCTTTGCACCGTGCCAAAGCTGGAGTTGGACAGCAGCGCCACCTTGGGGGCGATGCCAAAGCGCTTGACCGCCTTGGCCGACATCTCGGTGATGGCGGCCAGCTGGCCGGCGTCCGGGTTGGCGTTGACGTAGGTGTCGGCGATGAAGATATTGCCGGTCGGCAGAATCAGCGCATTCATCGCGCTGGCCACTTTGTCTTCGCGGGCGTAGCCGATGACATTTTCGACAATGTCAAAGTGCTGGCGATAGGTGCCGTAGGTGCCGCAGATCATGGCATCCGCTTCGCCACGACGCACCATCAGCGCGCCAATCAGCGTGGTGTTGCCGATCACCCGGCGGCGGGCCTGCTCTTGCGAGACGCCCTTGCGCTTCATCAGGTTGTAGTAGTCGGTCCAGTAGTCGTTAAAGCGCGGGTCGGATTCGTTGTTGACCAGCTCGAAATCCACGCCGGCTTGCAGCTTCAGGCCGAGCTTTTCGATGCGCTTTTCGATCACGCTCGGACGGCCGATCAGAATCGGGAAGGCCAGGCCTTGCGAGGCGATTTCCTGCGTGGCGTGCAGCACGCGTTCGTCTTCGCCTTCGGCCATCACCACGCGCTTTTTGTCTTTCTTGGCCTGGGTGAACACCGGCTTCATGAACAGATTGGTCTTGTAGACAAACTGCGCCAGCTGTTCGATATAGGCGTCCATATCGGCAATCGGGCGGGTGGCCACGCCGGAATCCATGGCGGCTTGCGCCACGGCCGGGGCGATCTTGACGATCAGGCGCGGGTCAAACGGCTTGGGAATCACATACTCGGGGCCAAACGACAGATCCTGGTCGCCGCCGTAGGCCGAGGCCACCACTTCGTTCTGCTCGGCCATGGCCAGGTCGGCCAGCGCGCGCACGCAGGCGAGCTTCATCTCTTCGTTGATGGTGGTGGCGCCCACGTCCAGTGCGCCACGGAAGATGAACGGGAAGCACAGCACATTGTTCACCTGGTTCGGGTAGTCCGAACGGCCGGTGCCGATGATGGCGTCCGGGCGCACTTCCTTGACCAGATGCGGCAGGATTTCCGGTTCCGGATTGGCCATGGCCAGAATCAGCGGATGCGCGGCCATGCTTTTGACCATCTCCTGGGTGACCAGCTTGGGGCCGGACAAGCCCATGAAGATGTCGGCGCCGACCATGGCGTCGGCCAGCTTGCGCTGACCATTGTCGGGGATGGCGAAGCGTTTTTTCGATTCGTCCATCTTCTCGTCGCGACCCTGGTAAATCACGCCCTTGGAATCACACACGGTGATATTGGCGCGGGTCACGCCCAGCGCCACCAGGAGCTCCAGGCAGGCGATGGCGGCGGCGCCAGCGCCGGAAGCCACCACGCGCACCTTGTCGATGTCTTTGTTCACCAGGCGCAGGCTGTTGAGCACGGCGGCGGCAGAGACAATGGCGGTGCCATGCTGGTCATCGTGGAACACCGGAATGCCCATGCGCTCGCGGCATTTTTGCTCGATGTAGAAGCACTCGGGCGCCTTGATGTCTTCCAGGTTGACGCCGCCGAAAGTGGGCTCCAGGGCGCAGATGATGTCCACCAGCTTGTCCGGGTCGTTTTCGTTGACTTCGATGTCAAACACATCAATGCCGGCAAACTTCTTGAACAGCACGCCCTTGCCTTCCATCACCGGCTTGCCGGCCAGCGGGCCGATATTGCCCAGCCCCAGCACGGCGGTGCCGTTGGAAATCACCGCGACCAGATTGCCGCGCGAGGTGTACTTGTAAGCATTGTTCGGGTCTTCGACGATGGCGTCGCAGGCGGCGGCCACGCCCGGCGAATACGCCAGGGCCAGATCGCGCTGGGTGGTCAGCGGCTTGGTCGGGGCCACCTGGATTTTGCCGGGGGTCGGGTATTGATGGTATTCGAGTGCGCTCTGGCGCAGTTGCTCATCCATTGCTGGATCTCCTGATCAGGTGCGGTTCTTCGTGTCTTGGGAGTTCAGGTGTTTCGGTCGTGATGCGACTCTTGATTTGGCGTACTGCGTATCGTGTCCGGTTCTGCGGGCCAGCTTGACGCGGGGTGGGCGTCAGCCAGTGCGGCGCAGTTAAAAGGGGATGGGCAGGATAAGCCCCAGCCCTTGCATTATAAGCGCGGATGTCCGCCTTGGCTCAGCCGGTCATGCATGGGGCCATGCCATGTCCGCATAACCTGCATGCAAAACCCGCCTGGCGTCATCGCGCGGCCTTGCCGGGTCTGCGCGCGCCTCGTCAGGGGTTTGGTGAGCGGCGCTAAACAAAACAGGCGTTTCGTGCGGGGTGTGGTTCCACTCGAAACGCCTGTTCTGGCTCACCGGGCTGTTACATCATGCCCAGGGTGCGCGGCAACCACAGCGACACTGCCGGAATATAGGTGACAATACCCAGGAACACGATCATGGTCAGCAGCCACGGCCACACGGCCTTGGTCAGCTCGGTGATGCCCATCTTGGTGATGCCCGAAGCCACGTACAGGTTCAGGCCCACCGGCGGATGGCACATGCCTACTTCCATATTCACGGTGATCAGGATGCCAAAGTGCACCGGGTCGATGCCCAGGCTTTGCGCCACCGGAAACAGAATCGGCGCAAAGATCAGCACGATGGACGACGGCTCCATCACATTGCCGGCCAGCAGCAACAGAATATTCACCATCAGCAGGAAGCTGATTGGGCCCAGGCCCATGTCCAGCAGCCAGGCGGCCATGCTTTGCGGGATGTTCTCACTGGTCATCAGGAAGGAGAACAGCACGGCATTGGTGATGATGTACAGCAACATCGCGCTCATCGACGCCGAATCCAGCAGCACCTTGGGCACTTGCTTGAGGGTCATGTCCTTGTAGACAAACACCGCGACGATAAAGGCGTACACAGCAGACATGGCGGCGGCTTCGGTCGGGGTGAAGATGCCGGAGTAAATCCCGCCAATCACCACCACGATCAACAGCAAGCCCCACACGCTCTCACGCAAGGCCTTGGCGCGCTGGCCCCAGCTGGCCTTGGCCAGACGCGGGTAGTTGTACTTGCGCGCCCGATACCAGGTGGTCAGGCCCAGCAGGCCCGCCAGCATCAGGCCCGGCACCACGCCGGCCATGAACAGCTGGCCCACCGAGGTGTTGGTGGCCACCGAATACATCACCATCACGATGGACGGCGGAATCAGGATGCCCAGTGCGCCCGAGGTGGTGATCACCCCCGCGCCAAAGCTATTGGGGAAGCCTTGCTTGACCATGGCCGGCAGCAGGATGGAGCCAATCGCCACCACGGTGGCCGGGCTGGAGCCCGACACAGCGGCAAACAGCGCGCAGGCCATCACACCCGCCAGACCCAGGCCGCCGTGCCAGTGGCCCACCATCGCCGTGGCAAAGTTGATCATCCGCCGCGCCACGCCGCCGTGGGTGAGGAAGTTGCCGGCCAGAATAAAGAACGGAATCGCCATGATCTCGAACTTCTCGATGCCGGTGAACAGCTTGAGCGCCACCGACTCGATGGGAATATCGGTCATGGTGAAGAAGAACGTCAGCACCGTCAGACCGAGCGAGATGGAAATCGGCATCCCGGTCAGCATCAGAACGATGAGCAGAGTAAAGATGATCAGCGTGCTCATTATTTGCCCTCCCGTTTGTCGTGCGCCACGCCATGCGGGTGCAGGTTGTCGTCCATGGCGAACCAGTTGATGTCGTCAGTCTGGTCGTCCATGCCTTCCACGTGGCTGTGGTCGTGCTTGGGCAGCTCGCCGGTGCGGATAAAGCTGAAGGTCACTTGCAGGAAGCGGAAGCACATCAGATACGAACCGCAGGGCACGGCCAGGTACACCAGCCACATCGGCAGCTCAAGGTCGGCCGAGGTTTGTTCGGTGTGGGCGATTTCCCACACGAAGTTGGCGCCCAGGGTGCCAATGATTGCGGTGAACAGCGCGCCGGCGCACAGGCCAAACACGATGAACTTGGCGCGGGTGTTGTCCTGCATGCGGTTGATCAGCACGTCAACGCCGACGTGAATGCCGGTGCGCACGCCGTAAGCGGCGCCGAATTTGGCCATCCACACAAACATGTAGATGCACAATTCCTGCGCCCAGGACAGGTGAATGTGTTGCAGATACGGCTGAAGCGCCTCAATGCCCATCCCGTAGCGGTGAATCACCGCCACAAAGATCAGCAAGGTCGCCGCCGCCATCAGAGCGCCAATCAGCCACTCTTCAAGATGGTCAAGAAAGCGGAGCATGGGGAAATCCTCGTGTCACACGCAAAACAGCCCCCTGCCAGCGCATCAGCGCAGCATGCAGAGTGGCCACGGAGCGCCCACCTGACGCTAGGCCAGGCGGACGATGGCGGGTATTACTTGCCTTGGTTGAAGCCGGTTTCTTTGTAGATGGCCTCGATCACGTCCTGGCCAATGCGGCCGGCCATCTTGGCGTGCACCGGGGTCAGTGCTTGCTTGAGTGCGGCTTTTTCAGCCGGGGTCGGGGTGTAGATGGTGGTCTTGCCAGAAGCCTTGACCTTTTCCAGGTCGCCGTTGTTTTCCTTCTCGGCGATTTGGTTGGCGTAGACCGTGGCGTCCTTCATGGCGCCGTCCAGCGCGGTGCGCACATCAGCCGGCAGACCGTCCCAGAACTTCTTGTTGACGATCACGGCATAGCCCAGATAACCGTGGTTGGTCAGGCTCATGTGCTTTTGCACTTCGTGCATCTTCTGGGTGTAGAAGTTGGACACCGGGTTTTCGGTGCCGTCCACCACGCCGGTTTGCAGCGCCTGGTACACTTCCGAGAAGGCCATCACCTGCGGAATCGCGCCCAGCGAGCGGACTTCTTCTTCCAGCACCTTGGACGACTGGATGCGCAGCTTCATGCCCTTGAAGTCAGCCGGGTTTTTCAGCGGCTTGTTGGCGGAGAATTGCTTGAAACCGTTGTCCCAGAAGGCCAGGCCCTTGATGCCCTTGCTGTCCAGCTTGCCCAGCAGTTGCTGGCCGATCGGGCCTTGGGTGACCTTGTGCAGTTCTTTGTAGTCGTCAAAGATGTACGGCAGGTCGAACACTTCAAATTCTTTCACGCCCAGCGGGCCGAATTTGGCCAGCGACGGAGCCAGCATCTGCACGGCGCCCAGTTGCAGCGCTTCCAGTTCTTCCTTGTCCTTGTACAGCTGGCTGTTCGGGTACACCTGCACCTTCACCTTGCCCTTGGTGCGCTCTTCGGCCAGTTTCTTGAAGTATTCTGCGGCCTTGCCCTTCGGCGTATCGACAGCCACCACATGGCTGAACTTGATGACGATTTCGCCAGCGGCGTGCGCCACCACCGACGACAGACCCAGGGCAGCGCCCACCAGCACAGCGGCAAGTTTCAGTTTCATCTCGATTTCTCCTCGACCTATTGTTTGACGTTCACGGACACGGAAGCCGTGCGTACCCGAACAATAGGCAAACTCAAGACGCCCCGCCATTGGGGGATTCCGCATCAGGGTAAACCCTAATATAAAATGCCATGGCGGCGGTCCGCTGTTTTAGCCGAACTAAGAGCCGCTCACAAAACCCCCTGGCGTTGTTGTGTGACCTTGTCGTACTTCTTGTACTGCCTGCGGTCACACGCCTAGCCAGGACCGCTTCGCTGGGTTTTGTTAGCGGCTCTAAATCACGGTTTGCGCGCGCACAACCGCACCGCCAGATACTGAAAATCCACCTCCGGGCGTGCTTCCAGCGCGGCAAACTCCGCCAGCAAAGCCTGTTCATCGGCCTCGCTCACTCGCCCGGCGCGCTTGAGGCTGTCCGCGCCAGACAGCAATAAATCGCGGGTGTAGCGCAACAAGCCCAGCCGACGCTGCGGCGTCTGCCGGCTGGAGACAATCGGCAATGGCGTGACGCAGATTTCCGTCAGCCCCGCCGCCTGCGCCAATGCCGCCAATTGCTGGCCAATAAACGGATCCGCCCCGGATTGGCGCTGCACCGCGTTGAACTGCGCCCACCAATCTTCAATCAGAGGATTGTGCGGAAAAAACCGAAAAGTGCTGTTGTCCACCTCAGTCAGAATCACCCGCCCGCCGGGCTTCAGCACGCGCACCATCTCGGCCAGAATCTGAGCCGGCTCGGGCACATGCTCCAGCACCCAAATGGTCAGCGCCGCATCAAACTGCGCCGCCGCCAGCGGCAGGCGCTCCGCCCGCGCGCGGGTCAAGCGCACCTGACCATCGGCCCGCGCCGCGCGCAAATGCTCCGCCGCCGCCGCCAGATGGCTGGGGCTTTGGTCGATGGCGTGTATTTGCATATGCGGCCAGCGCATCAATAACTGACGGGTTTGCGCCCCCACCCCGCAGCCCACTTCCAGCAGGGTGCGCACATCGGCCAAATCCAGGCCGCCAAACACCACCGACGCCAGCGCGTCGGCCTGCGCCAGCAAGCGGGCTTGCTCGCTGGCGGAAAAACCGTGGATATATGTAGAGGACATCAGCGTGCTCGATCTTTAATCAGGAAAAGGCTGCAATATTATACTTATGTCATCGGGATTGGGCGTGAACAATCCGTCAAAGAGTGTGTAGGCGGGAGATTCTGGAACACAGGAGATGCTGCGCCTCGCACCGGGCGGACTGTCAGCTTGCAGCCCAGCCAGCATGATGATGGCGCGCAGACGAAAAGCGGCTCACCAACCGTGCCTGGCGGGCTTGGCAGCACGCCTGACGCGGTTTGGTGAGCCGCGCTGAGCAGAGATGCCGCCGCCGGTACGGCCGGCGAGGCAAACCTGTCAGAAGGGAGGGCTCAGCGGTGTTTAGCGTCGCTCACAAAACTCAGCGAAGCGATCCTGGCTAGGCGTGCGGCCGCAGACAGTACGGGTAGTACGGCAAGGTCGCGCAACGACGCCAGGAGAGTTTTGTGAGTGGCGCTTAACTCACCCGCATCCCCGGCATCGCGCCATCGTCACTATCCAGCAAAAACAGCCCGCTGCCGTCGTCCACGCCGCTGGCGCACAGAATCATGCCCTGTGACACGCCAAAGCGCATTTTGCGCGGGGCGAGGTTGGCCACCACGATCACCTTGCGGCCGATCAGGCTGGCCGGGTCGGCGTAGGCTTTGCGGATGCCGGAGAAGATATTGCGCGTTTCGCTGCCCAGATCGACGGTGAATTGCAAGAGCTTGTCCGAGCCGTCCACCAGCTTGCAGTCCAGCACGGTGGCCACGCGCAAATCCAGCTTGGCGAAATCGTCGATGCCGATGGTGTCGGCAAACGGTTCGACAGCGGCGGCGGTCGGTTTGGCGGCTTCCACGGTTTGCTTGTTGGCTTCGATCAGCGCCTCGATCTGTTTCGGGTCGATGCGGGTCATCAGGTGCTGGTAAGGCTGGATGGTGTGGCCCAGCAGCAGTTGGCTGGCGTCTTGCCAGCTCAGCGGGGCGATGTTGAGGAAGGCCTCCACATCGGCGGCCAGCTTGGGCAGCACTGGCTTGAGGTAGATCATCAGCAGGCGGAAGGCGTTGATCAGCACGGTGCACACTTCGTGCAGACGCGCTTCCTGGCCTTCCTGCTTGGCCAGCTCCCACGGCTTGTTGGCGTCCACATAGGCGTTGACCTTGTCGGCCAGGCCCATCACCTCGCGCAGCGCGCGGGCGTATTCGCGCGCTTCCAGCGCCTGGGCGATGCTGTCGGCCTGCTGTTGCAGGTGGGCCAGCAGCGCGGCGCCGGCTTCCAGCTCGCCGGCGTAGCACACCGGGCTGGCCAGCGATGCGGGCTGCGGCAGCGCGGCGGCCAGTTGGCCGGCAAAGCGCTTGCTGATAAAGCCGGCGGCGCGGCTGGCGATATTGATGAATTTGCCAATCAGGTCGCTGTTGACGCGGGCGACAAAGTCATCCAGCGACAGATCAATATCTTCGATCTTGCTGCTGAGCTTGGCGGCGATGTAATAGCGCATCCATTCCGGGTTCAGCCCGCAGTCCAGATAGCTTTGCGCGGTGATGAAGGTGCCGCGCGACTTGGACATTTTCTGGCCGTCCACGGTCAAAAAGCCGTGGGCAAACACCCCGGTCGGCGTGCGGTAGCCAGAATATTGCAGGGTGGCCGGCCAAAATAGCGCGTGGAAATACAGGATGTCCTTGCCGATGAAGTGGTACAGCTCGGCGGTGGAGTCAGCCTTGAAGTAGTCGTCAAAGTTCAGGCCGCTGCGTTCGCACAGATTCTTGAAGCTGGCCATATAGCCAATCGGCGCGTCCAGCCACACATAGAAATACTTGCCCGGCGCATCGGGGATTTCAAAGCCGAAGTACGGCGCATCGCGCGAGATGTCCCAATCTTGCAGGCCGCCGTCGATCCACTCGTTCATCTTGTTCAGCGACTCGGTTTGCAAGTGCGCCTGGCTGCGGCCGTCGGCCAGCGTGCTGGCGCCGGCGGTCCACTCGCGCAGGAAGTCGGCGCATTCGCCCAGGCGGAAGAAGAAATGCTCGCTCTCGCGCAGCACCGGCGTGGCGCCGGACACCGCCGAGTAGGGGTTTTTCAGCTCGGTCGGGCTGTAGGTGGCGCCGCACACCTCGCAGGAGTCGCCGTATTGGTCCTTGGCGCCGCACTTGGGGCATTCGCCCTTGACGAAGCGGTCGGGCAGGAACATCTGTTTTTCCGGGTCGAACAGCTGCTCGATGGTGCGGCTGACGATCTTGCCGTCGGCTTTCAGCTTGCGGTAGATGTCGTAGGAATAATGGCGGTTTTCTTCGCTATTGGTGCTGTAATAGTTGTCGTAGCCGATGTGAAAGCCGGTGAAGTCGCGCAGGTGCTCGGCGTGCACGCGCTCGATCAGCGCCTCGGGGGTGACGCCGTCTTTCTCGGCTTTGAGCATGATCGGCGTGCCATGGGTGTCGTCGGCGCAGACATAATGGCAGTCGTGGCCGCGCATTTTTTGAAAGCGCACCCAGATGTCAGTCTGGATATGCTCGACCATATGGCCAAGGTGGATGGCGCCGTTTGCGTAGGGCAGGGCGCTGGTCACAAGAATCTGGCGTTTCTGGGCAGTCATGGGATTCCGAATCTTGTAAAAAGCAGTAAAAGCCCTATTGTAACAAGTTGACCCGCCACACCCAATGGAACCTCCAGCATGAATCTGATCAAAACCCTGTTTGGCGGCGGCAGCGCCGCCGTCAGCCCCGAACAGGTGACTGAACATCTGAAATCCTGCCTCGACCCCAACACCGGCAAGGATCTGGTCAGCGCCAAGGCCATCAAAAACCTCAAGATCGACGGCGGTCGCGTCAGCCTGGACGTGGTGCTGGGCTACCCTGCGCGCTCGCAGTGGGCGGCGCTGGCCGAGCAGGTGCGCGCGCATCTGCTCACCCTGGCCGGGGTGACTGACGCCGAAGTCAACGTCAGCAGCCAGATTGTCGCCCACGCCGCCCAGCGTGGCGTGGCGCTGTTGCCCGGCGTGAAAAACATCATCGCCATTGCCTCGGGCAAAGGCGGGGTGGGCAAGTCCACCACCACGGTGAACCTGGCGCTGGCGCTGGCCGCCGAAGGCGCGCGGGTGGGCATTCTCGACGCCGACATCTACGGCCCCTCGCAACCCCTGCTGCTGGGCCTGCAAGGCCGCCGCCCGGAATCGCCGGACAATAAATCGCTGCTGCCGCTGGAAAGCCTGGGCGTGCAGAGCATGTCGATCGGCTATCTGGTGGACGACGATCAGGCGATGATCTGGCGTGGGCCGATGGTCAGCCAGGCGTTGCAACAGCTGCTGAACGACACCCGCTGGGACAATCTGGACTATCTGCTGATCGACATGCCGCCGGGCACTGGCGATGTGCAACTGACGCTGTCGCAAAAAATCCCGGTGACCGGCGCAGTGATTGTCACCACCCCGCAGGACATCGCCCTCCTGGACGCCAAGAAGGGCCTGAAGATGTTCGAGAAGGTCGGCGTGCCGATTCTGGGTCTGGTGGAAAACATGAGCGTGCATATCTGCTCGAACTGCGGTCACGCCGAGCCAATTTTTGGTGAGGGTGGAGCGGCAAAAATGGCCGAGCAATACGGGGTGACCGTGCTGGGCCAGCTGCCGCTGGATTTGTCCATCCGCTTGAGCGCCGACCAGGGCAAGCCCAGCGTGGCGGCCGAGCCGGATGGCGAAATCGCCCGCCGTTATCAGGCGATTGCCCGGCAGGTGGCGATTCGGGTGGCGGAACGGGCGCGAGATTTTTCTTCGCGCATTCCCAAGATTGTGATTCAAAATACCTGAAATATTTTGCGCGATGAGCGCAAGCGAATAAAAAACCGCCAGTGATGGCGGTTTTTTATTTTGGCGGATATTTTTACTGGGGCCGGTTTATTCGGGCAAATGCTGGCGCCCCATTACCTCGCGCACTGCCTCGGCCACATCCCACACCAACTCGACGGCTTCTTTTGGCTGAAAGCCCAGATAGGCCGCCGCCTGACGGCCGCACCACACCCATTCCGGGTCTTCCAGCTCACCCAGAGCATTGCGCGCCGCAGACGAGGCAAAAAAGCCCATTGCCGCCAGTGTGCGAATGCTGGGGGCCACCGAGCCGGTGTTGTCGCCAAACAAGGTGGCATCGTGCTGGTGGCGGATCGACAACACCAGCTCGTCCGGCATTTTCCAGTGGCGGGTGATCAAGCCGCCCACCATGGCGTGGTGGGTGCCATAGCGGAAGTATTCCAGCTTGGTGGACGGCATGTTTTCGGCGATGGCGTCCTGCACGGTTTGCTCATAATCCGGATAGTGCAGCATCAGCAGCGGGATGCCGCAATCGCGGAACAGGCCGTACAGATAGGCGTCTTCTTCTGCCGGGCCGGGGATGCGGCGCGCCACTTGGCGGGCGGCTTCGGCCGTAGTGCGCGACAAGCGCCAGAAGCGTTCGGCCACTTGTGGCGGCAGCGGAAATGCGCCCGGCGCGGCAATCGCGCAGGCAATGCCCAGCACCCGGCGCACGCCCAGCTTGGTGACCGCCTGCAAGGGGTCGCGCAGGGAGGTATGCCCGGCTTCCGCCACGCTGTTGGCAGTGCGCAGCACTGAACCACAAATGGCGGGATCGGCGGCGATCAGCGAGGCAACTTCACGCAGATCGTGATCTCGTTGCACGGCTTCAAACAATCCGGCCAGTACTGCCGGGCACGGTGGCAATACCAGGGCAGTGTCTTCGGGAAGCACATCGGGAACATCCGGAGTGGGGTGCGACATGTATTTCTCCCTGCGTTTTCAGTTCGGGGCCACGCAGATGGCTGATTCTGTAGAGGCCGGCAAAACCGGCAAGGTGCCATGGATGAATCCAGCCTGACACGGGGGCGGCGGAGCCTGGCGGCACTCCGGCGCCAGCTGCTTGGCTGACACAGGAAAGCGCGCAAAAATGCATCTGAACGCCGGATTTTATCGAGGCGTCCAAGCGTGCCACAGCTGGGGATTTCTCTCAAGCCATCCATCGGACAATTTGACCAAGCATTTGATGTGAATCATGAAACATTTGTCATGGATTGCTGCATTGGCGTGAACCTTTTACGATAAGACTTTTACTGGAGTGAATTTATCCCATGCTTCGAATTTTCCTGTGCCTTGGCTTGCTGGCCACCGTACCCGCCTGGGCCCTGCCGGCATGTCCGGATGTGGTGCGCGCTGCCAATGACAAACTGAATCCTCCGGTGCAGGACACCCGCATCCTGGCGGACACCCTGTCCGAGTTGCAACGCAGCGGCCGCCTGCCGGCAGATCGCTACGTAGACAAGCGCACGGCCCGTGCTGCCGGTTGGACACCGGGCACGCCGTTCAATCAGATTGATGCGCTTAAGGGTAAGCGCATGGGCGGCGACCGGTTTGCCAATCGCGAGCGGCGCTTGCCGGCCGCCGAATGGACCGAGGCCGACCTTGATTACCGCGGGGGCAAGCGCAACGCCAAGCGGCTGGTGTTTTCTGCTCGCCAGCGCTTTGTAACCACTGACCATTACCAGACCTTTGTCGAGATTCCAGCATGCCAATAACAAAATGTGACCTGACCCGGATTGACTCTCTGAACACTTTTTATAGCCAGATCAGCAGTGGATTGAAACTGCCGGCACACTTTGGTCGTAATCTGGATGCGCTGGAAGACGCGCTCAATGACGCGCCAGGTCCAGTGGAGGTGTTCTGGCACGACGCCATCGCCGCGCGCAATGACATGGGTGAAGATGCTTTTGAATCGCTGACCGCCGTGCTGCATGCGGTGGCCAGCAATCGGGATGACTTCAAAGTATGGATCGGCCTGTCTTAAGAGCCGCTCACAAAACCCCCTGGCGTTGTTGTGTGACCTTGCCGTACTTTGTTGTACTGTCTGCGGTCACACGCCTAGCCAGGACCGCTTCGCTGGGTTTTGTGGGCGACTCTAACGGCGAGTGTCACCCATGTACGTAAACGGCCGGGGCGAACTGACCCCGGCCGTGTGTTTTTTGGCTGACTGACTGTTTGATGCTCAGCCGAACAATTCGTCGATCATGGATGGCTGGGCGTCGTCGTGGCCGGTGTCGGCAAAGACAGTGGGCTCCAACCGTTGTGGCTCGTTCGGATAATCGTGGGTATGCAGCAATTGGCTGGCGTCGAGTTTCATGCTGCTGTCGAACACCACCCAGCAACCCCGTTTGTCCTGTTTCTTGGCCTGATACATGGCGGCATCGGCGGCTGCCACCAGGGTTTGGGCATCGTTGGCATGCGAGGGATACACCGCAATCCCTAGGCTGGCGCTGACCCGGCGCTTGACGCCGTCGAATTCAAAATCCAGCGCGGTCACCTGCTGTTCGATGCGCCGTGACAGCATGCTGGCATCGTATGCACTGGCTTCTGGCATCAGTACGGCAAATTCATCGCCACCCAGCCGGCAGAATACTTCGTTCTGTCGCACGGTTTTGTTCACCGTGCGGGCAATGTCGATCAATACCTGATCACCTGCGGCGTGGCCGTGACTGTCATTGATGATCTTGAAATCATTCAAGTCAAAAATCACCAGCGCCATCGGTTGCTCGCGCCGGTCTGCACGCTTGACCATGCGTTCCAGCTCGGTGTCGAAACGGCGGCGGTTGTATACCCCGGTCAGCGTATCGCGCTCGGCCAGGAAGATCAGCTGCTCGGCAGTGGCGCGCTCGGCGGTGACGTCTTCAAAGATCCACAGGCTGCCGTGCTCGTCGTCGTGTACATCAATATGCTGGAAGGTCAGCACACGCTTGTCGTCCAGTTTCAGCTCGTTGCGCGGAGCCTCTTCCTCGCCGTGCACGGAGTGCTCGGGCATGACAAACAGTGCTGGCGTCAATTGCGAGAGATCTTCTCCCAACAGCGCATCCGGCGCGGGCAGGCTGAGCAGGCGCGAGAACATCGGGTTGGCATAGATGATGCGATGGGTACGGTCGGTGAACACCATGCCGATCGACAGCGCGGAAAACAGTGCTTTCAGCCGGGCACGTTCGCGCTCGGCCTGGCGCAGGTGCACTTCGCTAAGCTGTTGCAAGGCCTGCAAGTCGGCAAAGGCCTTGTCCAGCGCCAGCTGATTGTGTTTGCTTTCGCTGGAATCCATGACACTGAGCCGACAGCCTTGATAGCCGCCCAGCGTGTTGTAGATCGGGTGCCAGTTGACTGTCAGCCACAGCCAGTGGCCACGCTGGTGGCAGGCGCGAAACTCAAAGCCCTGGCCAGAGGTGCGTGCCTCAATGGCGTGGTCCAGCGCATGGCGCAGCCGGGCACGGTCTTCGTCATGAGCAATGGTTTCCAGCACCGAGGGCATGGCCATGCATTCTTCGCGGGTGTAGCCGATCACCCGCTCGGACGCCGTGCTGGTCCAGAACAGCTTGCCTGCCGGATTGATCCACAATTCCCAGGCGTAGGCATAGTCCGCAATGGCGTGCAGCATGTTTTTTTGCGACTGGATTTCGCCAATTTGCTGGCGCAAGGCATCGCGCATGTGCTGGAAATGATCCGTGAGCTGGCCGATTTCGTCATGGCCGGGCTCGGGCATGGTCACATCATACTGGCCATCGGCAATCGCCCGGGCCGCGCGGCCCAGCCGGCGCAGCGGGCGCATCAGCCAGGCACCCAGCAGCCATTGCAGGCCAAACAGTGTCACTACACTGAACAGCCCGACCAGCGCACACCAGCCCATGGCGCGCGACAGCGCATCGCGGGCGTCTGCCATCGACAGGCCATACACCACTTCGCCGACAGTCTGGCCACCCACCTGTAGTTCCAGACGGTGATGAAACACTTGGTCGCGCGGGGCAAACAGCCAGAAGCGGTCCACCCGGTCAGGCTCGGGCGCCAGCTTGCCTGGCGCCCAGCCTCCGCCAGCCAGCACGCGGCCGTCGCGATCACGTACGGCCAGATAGACCACGTCAGGATAATGAGAAAAGTGCTCAACCTGCCAGTACAGGGTGTTGAGATCGTGCTCAGCCGCCGGGCGCGTCAGCGCCGCCGAGGCCTGGCGGTCGAGCGTGCCCAGCTGTTTGACCAGATCGTTGCGTGCCACCTCGTGCACGGCATCCAGGGTTACCAGAGAGATCATCCCGACAATCAGCAGGTTGATCAGCAGCCCCAGGCCGATCAGGCGAAAACGCAATGAATGCGCGCGGGTCAACCACATCACGCAGGCGTCCCCGTTTGCGCACCAGCGGCCATGATGGCTGCGCACGTGTCTGTTCGCCGGACGCAAGCCGCCCACGCCATTCTTCGCATGACACCGTCTCCCTGTGCGCCAGAAAGCTTGCCGATATTACATTGGCAAGTATCATTCAGCTATATGATTATCGTTTTATGTTATGAAATGCGGCTATATTATCCGCATTTACCACGAAATCCGTCTAGAGCTTCTTGAAAAAAACCTTGGAACGGCGCTGGTAATTGTAAATTTTTTGCTTGGCACGGGGTAATTCACTGATGTCGCCCGCCACAAACCCCCGTTCAACAAACCAGTGTGCGGTCTGGGTGGTCAGCACCAACAGCGTAGCCACATTCAGTGCCCGGGCCTGGGTTTCCACGTGGCGCAGCAGGGTTTCACCATAGCCTTCACCCGCCCATTCCGGATCCACGGCCAGACAGGCCAGCTCGGCCATGCCTTCGTCGGCAAAGTGGTTCATGGCAACGCAAGCAATAATCCGGCCATCGTGTTCCAGCACGGAGAACTTCTGGATTTCCATTTCCAACTGCTCACGCCCGCGCTTGACCAGGGTGCCCAGGCGCTCCAGCGGCTCGATCAAAGACAAAATATCGCCAATATCGTCAATGGTGGCTTCGCGCAGCCGCACCAGCGGCTCGGGCGAAATCATTGAGCCGATACCATCGTGGGTGAACAGTTCAGTCAGCAGCGCGCCGTCGGTGCGGTGGCTGATCAAATGGGCGCGCTTGACGCCCTGACGGGTGGCGCGGATGGCCTGCGGCAGGTATACCGCCGCGTCGCTGTGCTCGTCGGCGTGCTCTTGCAAAAACTGCTCGGCCTCGCTGGCGGTCAGCTGGCGCAGCAGCTCGCCATGTTGATCCATGATGCCGGGCGTGTCGGTGAGAAAAATCAATTTTTCCGCTTTCAGCGCAATCGCCGTGGCGGCGGCGACTTCTTCCAGCGTCAGGTTAAAAATCTCGCCGCTGGGTGAATAGCCCAGGGTGGACAGCATCACCAGTTCGCCGGCATCCAGCCGGGCGTGAATGCCTGGGGTGTCGATCTTGCGGATTTGCCCGGTGGACTGCATATCCACGCCGTCGCGCACGCCCATCGGCCGCGCCACCAGATAATTGCCGCCGGCCACACGCAGATTGGCGCCGGCCATCGGCGAATTGGGCAAGGCCATCGACAAGCCGGCTTCGATGTCGGCGCGAGTGACGCCCACCGCCTGCTTGACCACTTCCAGCGTATCCGGGTCGGTGATGCGGCAGGCGCCATGAAAGCGGGTTTGCAGGCCATGCGCCGCCAGCAGCGCTTCGGCCTGCGGTCGCGCGCCATGCACCAGCACAATGCGCACACCCATGCTGACCAATAGATTCAGGTCGTAACTCAGGCCGGCAAACTTGCCCTGGCTGACCACCTCGCCGCCAAAGGCGATGACAAAGATGCGGCCACGGAAAGCGTGGATATAAGGAGCGGCTTCACGGAACCACTGGACAAACTCAGGTGTGCTCATTGGCGGATGGCAAACATTCGGCAAGGGTGACGGAAGTGGCTCACGATAGCAGGAAGCCCGCTGCCGTGCACGTGACAGGCAGAAAAATGTTGCATTGCAGGATCATGACAGACTGACCGCCCCGATTCGGCCAATTCAACTGGCTTGCATGAAACATCCGGCAGCACCTGGAAGCATGGTCAGGCTGGTTCGTTAGCAATGAAAATTCTTGTCATTCTTTGTACGAGTGCTCTTTCGCCACTTGCTGACTTTATTGAATGCATTTTCATAAAATATAGGCTGAATTTCCTGTATGAATCTGGCTATCATGCCGATGTAAGTTCAGGAGGGATGCGGCTTTGCCGCCGACGCCGGCCAGGGCAACCCCAGCCCGGCCCGTCAAAAATAATTATCTTGACATAATCAGAGCCGGAGCTCTCCGCGCCTGCGGGCGTGTGGGGTCATCCTGCCGATCGTACGCAGTGCAACACCACCGGGAGAGCCCTCTAATGCTGAAATCATTGAGTTTTCGTAAAAAAATCATGCTGGCGGTGATGTTGACCGTCTCTGTCGGTCTGGCCGTGATTCTTGGCTTTACCAGTCTGGCCACCAGCCGCGATGCCCATCGTGAGGGCGAAGAACTGGCCGAGCAGATGGCAGCCCGCTATGCCGAGCAGACCGAGCAATCGCTCAATGCCTCAATGAAGGTCGCTTCCTTGCTGGCGCAAACCCTGGAAGGCATGCGCCAGGGCAGCATGCCTTCGCGCCCGACGCTGGACGCGCTGCAAAAACGCATCCTGCAAACCAATACCGGTTTTATCAATATCTGGACGCTGTTCGAGCCCAATGCGCTGGACGGACGCGATGCCGAGTTTGCCAATACCGCGCATCATGACCGCAGCGGTCGCTATGTGCCGTACTTCACGCGCAAACCGGACGGCAGCATCAGTCAGGAAATCCCCGGTGGCGGTAAGGGTGACGTGCTGGAGTATGACCGCCCCGGTGATGGTGATTATTATCTGGTGCCCAAGCAGCGCGGTGTTGACACGGTGCTGGAACCGTATGAATACGATGTCGCTGGCCAGAAAATGCTGCTTACCTCGTTTGTGGCGCCCATCAAGGACAGCAATGGCCGCTTTATCGGTGCTGCCGGGGTGGATGTGCCGCTGGCCGGTGTGCAAGCCGAGTTGGCTCAGGTCAAGCCGTTTCATCATGGTTATGTGAGTGTCTTGTCCAATGGCGGGGTATATATCGCCAATCCGGATACCGGCAAGCTGGGCAAGCCGGCACAGGATGCGCCTGCCGAAGCGTTGGCAGCGGTGAAGGCAGGCAAGACTTTTCGCTATGCTACGGAGGGCAACTGGATGCACTTCCTGACCCCGGTCCACATCGGCCAATCCGGCACGCCGTGGGCCGCCATGGTGAGCGTGCCAATGGACGAAGTGCTGGCGCCGGCGGTGGCCACCCGCAATCAATCCTTGCTGATCGCCCTGGGCTGTGTGCTGGTCTTGGCTGGCGTGCTGTATCTGGTGCTGTCCGGCCTGCTGCGTCCGCTGAATGCGTTGTCGCGCGCCATGAGCTATCTGTCCAGCGGCTCGGGCGATTTGACCCGGCGCATGGAAGTCACCAGCCAGGATGAAATCGGCAAGGTGGCCGAGGCGTTCAACGCCTTTGTGGGTCAACTGCACAGCATGTTCAGCGAAGTGCGCCAGCACGCCGAGCAATTGGGCAAGCATATCGACGAGTTGGGGCAAGTATCTGGTCAGGTGGCGGACGGTTCGCAGCGCCAGGCCGAAGCGGCCAGCGCCACCGCGGCCACCATCGAAGAAGTCACCACCAGCATCACCCACATTGCCGACAGCGCCCGCGACGCCGAGCAAGTGGTGAACCGCACGGTGGAGTTCACCCGCGAATCGGCGCAAGTGGTGGAGCGTTCGTCCAGCGAAATCGGCCAGATTGCCGGCACCGTGCGCCATCTGAATGACAATCTGGCGGCGCTGGAAAGCCGCTCGACGCAGATCAACGCCATCGTCAACGTGATTCGTGATGTGGCCGACCAAACCAATCTGCTGGCGCTGAATGCTGCGATTGAGGCCGCCCGCGCTGGCGAACAAGGGCGCGGCTTTGCTGTGGTAGCCGACGAGGTGCGCAAGTTGGCCGAGCGCACCGGCCAGGCCACGGTGGAAATCTCCGGCATGATCACCGCCATTCAGCAGGACACCCGCCACGCCGCCGGCGAAATGAGTGTGGCGCTGACCCAGGTCAACCAGGGGGTGGAGTTGGCCCAGCAGGCCGCGCAATCGATTGCCTCGATCCACGGCAATAACAGCACGCTGATCGAGAAAATCCACGAAATTGCCAATGCCACCGCCGAGCAGTCGCTGGCCAGCACCGACATCGCCCGTAACGCCGAGCGCATCAGCAGCATGGCGGCGGACAACGACAGCGCTGTGCAGCACAGCGCGCAGGCCACCCGCCAGGCGCAGGCGCTGGCCGCCAGCCTGCGCGAGATTGTGTCGCACTTCAAGCTGTAGTCTGGTCCCATCGGCGGCTATTGCCGCCGATGGCTCACCCTAGCCGGTAAAGCGATCCTGATCAGGCATGTCAGCCGTTCAGCCGCGCATGAACGCCTGGCGCGTTGGCTGCGCGGCACTTAGAGCGGCTAACAAAACCCAGCGCAGCGCTCCTGGCTAGGCGTGCGGCCGCAGACAGTACAAGAAGTACGGCAAGGCCGCGCAACGACGCCAGGAGGGTTTTGTTAGCCGCTCTTAACCCGCTGCCAGCAGGCGCAGCAGCGCGGCTTCGTACTGACGGGCGGTATGTTGCTTGGTATAGCGCTCGCACACCCGCCGATAGCCGGTTTCCCCCAATTGTGCACACAGGGCCGGATCGTCCAGTAAACGCGCCATGTCGGCGGCCAGCTCGCGCCAGTCGCCTGGGGTATGCAGCAGGCTGGCGCCGGCCGAGACTTCCGGTATGGCGCCAGAACGTGAGCCCAGAATCGGTTTGCGGCAGGCCATGGCTTCCACCAGCACCATGCCAAACTGTTCCTGCCAGGTCAGCGTCGGCACACTGGGCAGCACCAGGCAATCGGCCAGGTTGTGCAGACGTCCCACCTCGGTGTACGGCAAAAAGCCGGTAAACACCACTTCTTCTTGCAGCCCCAGGTCGGCAATGATTTTTTTCAGATTATCCAGCTGTGCGCCGCGTCCGGTGATGGCGATCTGAAAATTTGTCCGGCCTTGACGTTTGAGCACCTTGGCGGCGTAGAGCAGATATTGCACGCCTTTCCAGCTCACCAGCTTGCCAATATATGAAAAGATGAATTTATCAGGGTCCAGACCATACTGCGCGCACAAGGCATGGTCTTTTTCCCGTGGCTGAAAAATATCCTGGCATATGCCCATTGGAATGGTCTGAATCGGCGGGGTCACGCCTTCGTCTTCCATGCCCAGGCGAATATGCTCACACCACGGTGTCAGCAAATCGATGGCGGACCAGGCGCGCTTCTTGATCAAATCCGTTTTGGCGTCAAAAATCGAACGCACTGGAATATTTTCGCTATAAGACACGACCAGCTTGTAGCGCCGTGATGGTTTGAGCGTGGCCAGGGTATTCAGCGAGCGGCTGCCATCGCCACAGATCATGACATCAAAACTGTCATCGACGGCGGCGCGTAAACTATTGAGATAAAAATAAAATCTCTTGTATGGTGTACGCAGATGGGCCAAGGCGAAGGCCGGGTCGGCCAGCGCCGCACGCAGTTCACCCCGTCGGGTGAGTGCCTGCTGGGGAATGCGCACGCCCTCGGTGGAGAATTTGTTTTTTTCACCGACAAACACCGTGACATCGTGTTTGTCCAGCAATTCTTCAAAGGGGGCCATGGTCCATTTGCTGACGCCATGTTCCCAGACAATTCCAATTTTCATTGCGGGTGTGTTTATTATTGAACCGATTTTTATTTATTCTCAGCCAAATGGCGGGCTGAGGCTGGCCGGTATCATAATATGGTTGGCGTGTTTTGCGTGGCCAGAGAGATTGAAATCGCAGAAAAAACGACTGAAAAACTGCTGAAGGGTTAAGGTGTGTGGGCAAGTCGGGAGATATGCAATATATCTGTCATCTTTGCATCGGGTTGAAGAGGCGGCATCCAGGCTGGTAGATGGCGGTCTGGCCGGTTGCGCAACGGCAACAGCCCACCGGCCATGAATCATCCATGGGCGGTGGGCTATACGCTGCGTGACGTGGAATCCGGGCGTGCCGGCTCAGTGCTTCCACATGGCGGCCAGTTCGGTCAGCAGCGCCTCAATGATCGGATCGCCTTCACGGTCGGCACTGTAAATGAAGTGCAGGTCGGTGGTTTTGCCGTAGTCACCCACCAGCACCAGATCACCACTGTGCTGCATGGCCGTGGCTTCGTCTTCGCGCATGATGGCCAGCCCGACCCCGGCGCGCACCAGACTGGCGATGCAGGGGATGTGGTCTACCTCGGTGATTTTCTTCGGTGAGATGTTCATTTCTCGCCATAACTCGCTGGTGAGCTTGTGCAGGCTGGATTGCTGGGAAATGCCCACCCAAGGCAGTTTCCCCAGTTCTTTGGCGCTCATGCTGGCAATGCGTTCGCGCCAACTTGGCGGGGCCACCACGCGAAAGCGCATTTCGGTCAGATGCACGGTGTTGACGTTTACATAGGGGTTTTTGCCGATGTAAAACCCGGCGTCGAGCTCCTTTTTGCGCACGCGGTTAAGCACGCCGCCGGTGACGCCGTGCTGCAACTGGATGTCCAGCAGCGGGTATTTTTCGATCAGCGCAGCCACCCAGGGGCCGATATTGATCATTTCTGGCGTGGTGATGGCGCCAATCACCGCCCGTCCGGCCAGTTGGCCCTTCAGGCTGCGCGAGCGGTACAGCAGCTCGCGGCTGGCCTCCAGGATGGCTTGCGCCTGCGGCAACAGCTCCTGGCCGATGCGCGACAGGTTCACCCCGCCGGCGGTGCGTTCGAACAGCGGCATGCCGACTTCTTCTTCCAGCGCCTTGATTTGTGCGGTGACCGCAGGCTGGCTCAAATGCAACAGCTCTGCTGCCTGTGTCAGATGGCCCTGTTGCGCCACGGTGACAAAGGTCCGCAGTTGATAAATTTCCATGACGATCTCTCTCCCCAGCAGGCAGTGATGTGGGGGGTATGTCTGTGCCCGTCCTGACTGCTTGGCAGCCGGCGGGCGCATCCGGATCGCCCTGCCTGGTCGGCCCCCGGATGCTGTTATGGCCCAGTCGCCCGCCGTCATGTGCGGGTCGAAGGTGTGTTTTTTAGAGTGATTCTACTAGAAATTTGCCCCCCTCCGCCAACCCATCTTGGCGTCATTTTCACTATGTAACCATTTGTTTATATTAGTCTATTGCTATGCAGCATTCAAATCGCTGATTTTTTTCATCAGAAATTGCGATTAGCACGTTGACGCTAACGTTAAGTAGATTCCTCGCAAGCAAGCCTTTCCGGGGTTTGTGTCACAAAGGAGGAAACACATGAACGAAGACGTTCTGAAACGGGTGCAACAAAACCCGAAGTTCGCCGAGCTCGTCCACAAGAAGACGACATTTGGCTGGACGCTGTCGATTGTGATGCTGGCGATTTACTACGGCTTCATCCTGATCCTGGCTTTCGCGCCGAAATCGCTGGGCGCCTCGCTCAGCGGCGGCGTGACCACCCTCGGGATGCCGGTTGGCGTGTTGATCATCCTGTCGGCCTTCGTGCTGACCGGCATCTACGTGCGCCGCGCCAACACCGAGTTTGACCAGCTCAACCAGGAAATCGTCGAGGAGTCCAAGTAAATGAATCGTTGGCTCAAATATGCAGGTTACGCCGCGCTGGCGCTCGCGCCAGTGGCGGCATTCGCCGCCGGGGATGCATTGCAGGGTGAAGTCAAGAAAGCCCCGTTGAACATCTCGGCCATCGTGATGTTTTTCGCCTTTGTGGCCTTCACCCTGGGCATTACCTACTGGGCGGCGCGTCGCACCCGTTCGGCTTCC
Organism: Rivihabitans pingtungensis; assembly: GCF_003201855.1. GTDB lineage: Bacteria > Pseudomonadota > Gammaproteobacteria > Burkholderiales > Aquaspirillaceae > Rivihabitans > Rivihabitans pingtungensis. The sequence goes on from NZ_QJKI01000010.1 coordinate 94,516, forward strand.
GATTTCTATACCGCTGGCGGCGGCATCACCGGCTTCCAGAATGGCCTGGCCATCGCGGGCGACTACATGTCCGCCGCGTCGTTCCTGGGTATTTCCGCCATGGTGTTCGAAAAAGGCTACGACGGCCTGATCTACTCCATCGGCTTTCTGGTCGGCTGGCCGGTGATTCTGTTCCTGGTGGCCGAGCGTCTGCGCAACCTGGGCAAGTTCACCTTCGCTGACGTGGCTTCCTATCGCCTGAATCAAACCCATGTGCGCATCCTGGCGGCAACCGGCACCCTGGTGGTGGTGGCGCTGTACTTGATCGCCCAGATGGTGGGCGCCGGCAAGCTGATTCAACTGCTGTTCGGCATGAACTACGCCTCCGCCGTGGTGCTGGTGGGTGTGCTGATGGTGCTGTACGTGATGTTCGGCGGCATGCTGGCCACCACCTGGGTGCAGATCATCAAAGCGGTGATCCTGCTGTCCGGCGCTTCGTTCATGGCCTTCATGGTGCTGGCCTCGGTCGGCTTCAGCCCGGAAGCGATGTTCAGCAAGGCTGTGGAAGTGCACGACAAGCACGCCGCCATCATGGAGCCGGGCCAACTGGTGTCCAACCCGATTGACGCTGTGTCGCTGGGCCTGGCCCTGATGTTCGGCACCGCTGGCCTGCCGCACATCCTGATGCGCTTCTTTACCGTGTCCAACGCCAAAGAAGCCCGCAAATCGGTGTTCTTCGCCACTGGCTTCATCGGTTACTTCTACATCCTGACCTTCATCATCGGTTTTGGCGCCATCTTCCTGGTGGGCACCAACCCCGAGTTCAAGGACGCAGCCGGCAAGCTGATCGGCGGCAACAACATGGCTGCTGTGCACCTGGCCAAGGCCGTGGGCGGCAACCTGTTCCTGGGCTTCATCTCGGCTGTGGCTTTCGCCACCATCCTGGCCGTGGTGGCAGGTCTGGCTCTGTCTGGCGCCTCTGCCGTGTCGCATGACCTGTACGCCTCGGTGATCAAGAAGGGCAAGGCTGACGAAGCTGCTGAAATGCGCGTGTCCAAGATCACCACTCTGGTGCTGGGCGTGATCGCCATCGTCCTGGGCATCATCTTCGAAAAGCAGAACATCGCCTTCATGGTGGGCCTGGCCTTCTCCATCGCCGCTTCGGCTAACTTCCCGGTGCTGTTCCTGTCCATGTTCTGGAAGGGTCTGACCACCCGTGGCGCTGTGGTGGGCGGCTTTGTCGGCCTGTTCTCCGCCGTGCTGCTGATCGTCCTCGGCCCGGCAGTGTGGGTTGACGTGATGGGCAACGCCAAGGGCTCGGCTCCGTTCGCTTACAAGAACCCGGCGCTGTTCTCCATGACCCTGGCCTTTGTGACCACCTGGCTGGTGTCCGTGATGGACAACTCCAAGCAGGCTCAAGAAGAACGCAAGCTGTTTGACGCCCAGTTCGTCCGCGCCATGACCGGCATCGGTGCAGCTGGCGCCTCCAAGCACTAATCAGAAACTCAAGAAACAAGCCGCCGCGCTTTCGGGCGCGGTCGGCCTCCCCCCTGCACTACAAAGGAGCTACTGAATGTCCACCATCGAATCCGTCCTGAAAGAAACTCGCAGCTTTGCGCCGAGCGATGCCTTCCGCCAAAAGGCCACCATCTCCGGCATGGAAGCCTACAACGCCCTGTGCGAGCAGGCCAATCAGGATTACGCCGGCTACTGGGGCGGCCTGGCGCGCGATCTGCTGACCTGGCACAAGCCGTTCACCCAGGTGTTCGACGACAGCAATGCGCCGTTCTTCAAATGGTTTGCCGATGGTGAGCTCAACGTCTCCTACAACTGCATCGACCGTCATCTGGCGCAAAGCGCCGACAAAGTCGCGCTGATTTTTGAAGCCGACGGTGGCGAAGTCGAAAATATTACTTACGCCGAACTGCACCGCCGCGTGTGTCAGTTCGCCAACGGCCTGAAGAGCCTGGGCGTGGTCAAGGGTGACCGTGTGGTCATCTACATGCCGATGGTGGCCGAAGCCATTGTCGCCATGCAGGCTTGCGCCCGCATCGGCGCCATCCATTCCGTGGTGTTCGGCGGCTTCTCCGCCGGCGCCGTGAAAGACCGCATCGAAGACGCCGGCGCCAAGCTGGTGATCACCGCCAACGAAGGCCTGCGCGGCGGCAAGACCGTGCCGCTGAAGGCCACCGTGGACGAAGCGCTGGCCATGGACGGCACGGCTTCGGTGCAAAAAGTGGTGGTGTACCAACGCACCCCGACCCAGGTCGCCTGGACCGAAGGCCGCGACGTGTGCTGGACCGAGCTGACCAAAGACCAGCCGGTGAGCTGCGAACCGGAATGGATGAACGCCGAAGATCCGCTGTTCATCCTGTACACCTCCGGCTCCACCGGCAAGCCCAAGGGCATTCAGCACAGCACCGCCGGCTACCTGCTGGGCGCGATGAACTCCTTCCGCACCGTGTTCGACTTCAAGCAAGACGACGTTTACTGGTGCACGGCCGATGTGGGTTGGATCACCGGCCACTCCTACATCTGCTACGGCCCGCTGGCCAATGGCGCCACCCAGGTGGTGTTTGAAGGCGTGCCGACCTACCCGAACGCCTCGCGCTTCTGGCGCATGATTCAAGACCACAAGGTCTCGATCTTCTACACCGCCCCGACCGCCATCCGCTCGCTGATCAAGCTGGGTTCCGACCTGCCGAACCAGTTCGACCTGTCCAGCCTGCGCCTGCTGGGCACCGTGGGTGAGCCGATCAATCCGGAAGCCTGGATGTGGTACTACGAAGTGGTGGGCGGCAGCCGTTGCCCGATCGTGGACACCTGGTGGCAAACCGAGACCGGCTCGGCGATGATCGCCCCGCTGCCGGGCGCTGTGCCGACCAAGCCGGGTTCTTGCACCCTGCCGCTGCCGGGCATCATCGCTGACATCGTTGACGAATCCGGCGCCCAGGTTGAGCCGGGCCGTGGCGGTTTCCTGGTGATCAAGAAGCCGTTCCCGTCGCTGGTGCGCACCATCTGGGGTGACCCGGACCGCTTCAAGAAAACCTACTTCCCGGAAGAGTTCAACGGCCAATACTACCTGGCTGGCGACTCGGCCAACCGCGACGAAAACGGCTACTTCTGGATCATGGGCCGCATCGACGACGTGCTGAACGTGTCCGGCCACCGTCTGGGCACCATGGAAATCGAATCCGCCCTGGTGGCCAACCCGCTGGTGGCCGAAGCCGCCGTGGTGGGCAAGCCGCACGATGTGAAGGGCGAAGCCGTGGTGGCCTTCGTGGTGCTCAAGGGCGCTCGTCCGGAAGGCGAAGAAGCCAAGAAGATTGCCGCTGAACTGAAAGCCTGGGTGGCCCACGAAATCGGCAAGATCGCCCAGCCGGACGACATCCGCTTTGGCGAAAACCTGCCCAAGACCCGTTCCGGCAAGATCATGCGCCGCCTGCTGCGCTCCATCGCCAAGGGCGAAGAGATCACCCAGGACGTGTCCACCCTGGAAAACCCGCACATCCTGGGCCAGCTGAAAGACGCTGTGTAATTGATGTGTTTTACCTTCCGGCTCGCGCCTGCCCGGCGAGCTGGAAGTCCGTTTCCCTGCGATTGCCGCGCCTTGTCCGGGTTTTCCGGACAGGTGCGGTTTTTTTTGTTTGTGTGGCTGATCTGCATAGTCAGCGTGGCGAACAACCCCCTCTTGGCGTTGTTGCACCACTTTGCCACTTTATACTGCCCGAAACCGCGTGCACTGGGCTGAGTTTTGTGAATCGCTTTTAAAAAACGATGACAGCATTCCTGAAGTCTGACGTCATGGTCTGTTGGCCATTTGACCGGGTTTCACCACGCAAGCCTGCTTCTCACTCCTGATAATACCCCCCACCATACCCCGACACCTGAATCCCGGCGCGCACCAGGCCGTAGCACAGCCACACCAGCGCGCGTTTGGGCAGGGAGGCTTGTGTCAGCTCCTGCGGGGCCACTTGGCGGGCGTGGCGCTGGATTTTGTGCAGCATGTGCCGGCGCAGGCCTTGGGCAAAGTCGGCGTGCTGGATTTGCAGATTGGCCTCGCGCGCCAGCAGCAGGCTGAACGGGTCGATATTGGACGAGCCGACCATGGTCCAGCGCCGGTCGATCACCGCCACTTTGGCGTGCATATACCCCGCCTGGTATTCGTGGATTTCAATCCCGCTATTGAGAAAATCCCGGTACAGCATGCGGGTGGCGTAGTGCAGGATGGCGTGGTCCACCCGGCCTTGCAGCAGCAGCTTGACCTTTACCCCGCGCCGGGCGGCGTCGCATAGCGCGTGGCGCAGGCGCAGGCCGGGCAAAAAGTAGGCATTGGCGATCAGGATTTCGTGCTGGGCGCGGCGGATTTGCCGCAGATAGCTTTGCTCGATGGACAGCCGGTGGCGGCCGTTGTCGCGCACCAACAGCCGGGCGGATTGCACGCCGGCCGGCCGGGTGTCGGCGTGCAGCTCCTGGCTCTTGCTCAATAAGCGGGTAAGCGCCTGCGGGCCGCGCGCCACCAGTGGGCCAAAGGCCACGCTCAGCCACAGCTGGCGCATGGTGTGCTGAATATCGGCCACCACCGGGCCGCATACGCGCACGGCGTAGTCGTAGCGCGGCGCGTCTTCCGGGCCGGCGTTGTCGCGGTCGTCGTGCAGATTGATGCCGCCGACAAACGCGGTGTGGGCGTCGATCAGCGCCAGTTTACGGTGCAGGCGGCGCAGGCGGCTGCGGCGCGGCCACCAGCGCAGCACCTCGGGGCGAAAAAACCGCACATTCACCCCGGCCGCGCGCAGGGCGTCCAGCCAGTGATCAGGAAAATCCGCACAGCCAAAGCCATCCAGCAGCACATTGACTTCCACCCCGCGACGGGCGGCGGCCATCAGCGCGCGGGCAATGCGCTCGCCGGTGGCGTCGATGCGAAAGATATAGGTCTCCAGCTGGATTTGCCGCCGGGCGGCGTTCAGGCTGGCCAGCAGCGCCGGAAAAAACTCGGCGCCGTCGCACAGCAAAGTCACCGCATTGTGGCGCCACAGCCGGCCCATGCGCTTACTCCGGCAACAAGGTGGCCGACAGCGGCAGGTGATCAGACAGCTGCGCCCACGGCGCGCCGTGATGCACCTGCGCCTGGGTGACACGCAGGCCACGGGTGTAAATGCGGTCCAGCGTCAGCATGGGCAGCCGCGCCGGGTAGCTGCGCGCATGCGCGCCGTGCAGGGTGTGAAACACCTCGCTCAGGCCCAGCTCGCCGGCCAGCAGATCATTGGCCTGGGCGCGCCAGTCGTTGAAATCACCGGCGATGATCAGCGCATGCTCGGCCGGCACGGCGTGGGCGATGTAGTCGCGCAGCGCGGCAAACTGTTTTTTGCGGTCGCGCGCCAGCAGGTTAAGGTGCACGCACAGCGCGGTCAGCCCGCTGTGCCAGCCGGGCGGGCGAAAATCGCAATGCAGCACGCCGCGCGATTCAAAGCGGTTGACCGAAATATCCCGGTTGCACCAGTGCTCAACCGGCAGCCGCGACAAAATGGCGTTGCCGTGGTGGCCGTGTTCGTGCGCGCAGTTCAGCCCATAGGTGGCGCGGGCGTGCAGCTGGCGGGCCAGGTATTGGTGCTGCGCCTCGGCCGGCCAGTCGGCAAAGCGTTGGGCGCGCGCGCTGTGCCGGCCTTGCACCTCTTGCAAAAACACCACGTCGGCGGCCAGGGTTTTCAGGCTGCGGGCGATGTCGGGCAGGCGCAGCCGGGTGTTCAGCGGGCTTAAGCCCTTGTGCATATTGTAGGTGGCGATGTGCAGGGCGTGGGCGGTCATCAGGCGGGCTGGGCGGCGCGGGCCAGCCGCGCGGGCAGCAGGCGGATGGCGTCGGCGTTGGACGGAGAAAACACCTGCTCGGCGGCGGCTTGCCAGGGCAGCCAGCGCCAGGCCAGATGCTCGCGCGGCGCCAGCGTCACCGCCAGCGGCGCCGGCAGCATCAGGCCCAGGACGTGTTCGGTGTTGTGGGTGACGCCGTCCGGGTAGCGGTGGCGCCATTTGGGGTAGATTTCATAGCGGTTTTGCACGCCCCAGTCGCTCAGCACATAGTGGTTGGCGTCCAGGCCGGTTTCTTCGTGCAGCTCACGCCGGGCGGTTTGCAGCGGGGTTTCTTCGCCCTCGCGGCTGCCGGTCACCGATTGCCAGGAGCCGGGGTAATCGGCCCGCTCCAGCAGCAGCACCTGCAAATCGGCGGTGTGCACCACCACCAGCACGGAAATCGGTTGCTTATTGCCCATGGATCACGGCTCCTGACGCAGGCTGGACAGCCGGCCGGCCAGCTCGACGGCAGATTTGACCGCCATTTTTTCCAGCACGCGCGCGCGGTGGACTTCGACGGTCTTGATGCTGATGTCCAGCGCCTCGGCGATTTGCTTGTTCAGCTTGCCGTCCAGAATCAGCGCCATCACCTCGCGCTCGCGCTCGGTCAGCTGGCGCAGCTGAGCTTCCAGCTGGTGGCGGCTGGCCAGGGCGGCGCGGGCGCTGACATCGCGCTCCAGCGCGGCTTCCACCCGCTCGATCAACACGACGTCGTCGAAGGGTTTTTCCAAAAAATCCACCGCGCCCATTTTCAGCGCCGACACCGCCAGCGGCACATCGGCGTGGCCGGTCAAAAAAATCGCTGGTGGGCAATAGGGCTGGCTGGCCAAGAGTTTTTCAAACAAGGCCAGGCCGTTGATCGGCGCCATGCGCACGTCCAGCACCAGGCAGCCGATGCGCTCGACGTCAAACGCCGCCAGCAGCGCCTCGCCCGAGGCAAAGCTCAGCGTGGGCAGGCCTTTGGAGCTGAACAACCAGGACAGCGCATCGCGCACAGCTTCGTCGTCATCGACAATCGCCACACTGCGTGGATTCATGTGGGCTCGCCCCCCTGAGTTGGTTGGGATGGGTTGAGGATGCGCACTTCCCGCTGCGGAAACGGCATGCCGATGCCGGCCTGGGCAAAGCGGCGCCAGATTTCCAGGTTCACCGCCGAGCGCAGGCCCAGCAGGCCGTTTTCCGGGTCGCCGCACCACACGCCCAGCTCCAGATTGATGCCATTCTCGGCAAACGCCGCCACAAATGCCGCCGGCGCCGGGTCTTTTTGCACGCGCGACACCGCATCGGCTGCTTCGCGCAGCACGCGCAAGGCCAGGTCCAGATCCGTGCCGTAGGCCACCTGCACCGGAATCGACAGCCAGATGGCCTTGTCCGAATACGATTGATTCACCACGGTATTGGCAATCAGCGTGTCGTTCGGCACCAGCGCCTCCGAGCCGTCGGCCCCTTTGAGCACGGTGTAGCGGGCGGTGATCTGGCTGATATAACCCACCCGGTTGTCGATGCTGACGCGGTCGCCAATGCGGATCGAGCGCTCCAGCAGGATGATAAAACCGGACACATAATTGCTGGCGATTTTTTGCAGGCCAAAGCCCAGGCCCACGCCCAGCGCGCCGCCGAAGACCGACAACACGGTGAGATCAATGCCCACCACCGGCAAGGCAATCAGCACGCCCAGCACCACCAGCAGGGTGCGCGACAGATTGACCAGCACAATGCGCAGATTCATATCCAGGTGATTAAAGCCCAGCACGCGCTTTTCGATGATGCGCGACACCCACATCGATGCCAGGATAATGGCGATCAGCCAGAACACCCCGTTCAGCAGCATCCAGGCGGACAGCTTGGTCTTACCGACATGAAAAGCGATCGAATCCAGCCAATCCACCAGAAAATCATCCAGCCCCACGCCCCAGCTGATGTAGCTGATCCATAAGGTCCAGGCCACCAATTGCTCGGCGCTGCGCTCCAGCTTGCCGGCTGGCAGCACGCGCTTGATGCAGGCAGCCAGCACACGGGTGATGGCCATCCAGCCCATCACCGCGGTCTGGATCAGCATCCAGCCGCTGGGCTCACCCCACTGCCGGTGCAGCACATGCGCCAGCCCCAGGCCAGCGGCGGCCAGCAGCGGGAAACTTACTCGCTGCAGCACATAAGGCAAAAAGCGCTCGGCGTGCACATCGTCGGCTGCCATCCAGCGGGTAAACCGTCGCGCCAGCCACCAGGCCAGCAGGGCCCAGGCCAAGCCTAGCGCCAGATCCAGTTGCGCCTGCGGTTCGGCCAAGGTAGCCAGCAGGGCTTCAAAAGATTGGTTGCGTGGATTCAACGCGCTCATTGCGCCATCTCCTTGGCGTCCACCAGCCGGCCGTCTTCCAGGGTCAGCACCCGGCCGGTCTGGCGCGCCATCTCGCGGTCGTGGGTGACAATCACCAGGCTGGTGTTCAGGCTGGCGTTCAGCTCCAGCATCAATTCGAACACCCGCCGGGCGGTGGCGTGGTCCAGATTGCCGGTGGGCTCGTCGGCCAGCACGCAGGCCGGCTCGGTGACCAAGGCGCGCGCCAGCGCCGCCCGCTGACGCTCGCCGCCGGACAATTCGCCCGGCTTATGCTGCAAGCGCGCTGCCAGGCCCACTTTGTCCAGCATGGCCGCCGCGCGCGCGCTGGCCTCTTTGCCGGGCAGGCGGCGAATCAGCAGCGGCATCATCACGTTTTCCAGCGCGGTGAATTCTGGCAATAGATGGTGAAACTGATAGACAAAGCCCAGCGCGCGGTTGCGCAGCGCGCCGCGCGCCGCCTCGCCCAGATTGGACAGCAACTGGCCCTGCACGCGGATTTCGCCGCTGCTGGGCGCATCCAGCCCGCCCAACAGGTGCAAGAGCGTGCTCTTGCCCGAGCCAGAGGCGCCGACAATGGCGATGCGCTCGCCGGCCGCCACCTGCAAATTGACATCGGCCAACACGCTGACCTTCAGCGGGCCTTCCTGATAAATGCGGCTGACATGGCTGGCCACCAGCACAGGAACCTGATCACTCATAGCGCAGCGCCTCCGCCGGTTGCGTGCGCGAGGCGCGCCAGCTGGGGTAAAGCGTGGCCAGCAAGGCCAACAGCAGGGAAATCACCGTGATGGTCAGCACATCGCCCGGCAACACGTCAGACGGCAGTTTGTCGATCAAGTACACCTCGGAAGAAAAAATCTTGCTGCCCAGCAGCCGTTCGATGGCCGGCACCAGCACATCCAGATTCAGCGCCACCAGCACGCCGCCGCCCACGCCGCACAGCGTGCCAATCAGGCCGGACAACGCGCCCTGAATGACAAAAATGCGCATGATCGAGCCTGGCGCCGCGCCCAGCGTGCGCAAGATGGCGATGTCGGCCTGTTTGTCGGTCACGGTCATGATCAGCGTGGACACCAGATTAAACGCCGCCACGGCGACAATCAGCGTCAGAATGATGAACATCATGCGTTTTTCGATCTGCACCGCCCGAAAATAACTGGCGTGCTGGTCGGTCCAGTCGGTCAGATACATATCGTAAGTGAGCTTGGGCGCCAAGGCATGCTTGACCGCCGGCGCCAGCATCAAATCATTCAGCTTGAGCCGCACCCCGGACACGGCGTCGTCCAGGCGGAATAACGTCTGCGCGTCTTTCAGCTGGATCATCGCCAGCGAGGCGTCGTATTCAAACATATCCACCTTGAACACCCCCACCACGGTGAACTGCTTGAGCCGGGGCATCATCCCGGCCGGGGTGATCTGCCCTTGCGGGGTGATCAGCGTCACCTTGTCGCCACGGCCCACCCCCAGCTGCCGCGCCAGCTCGACGCCCAGCACAATGCCAAAGCCGCCTGGCTGCAAATCGCTGAGCTGGCCCACCAGCATCTTGTGGCCGACGTCCACCACGGTGTTTTCTGCCTCGGGCAGCACGCCGCGCACCATCGCCCCACGCACATTCGGCCCCACCGACAGCAGGCCCTGCGCCGACACAAACGGCGCGCTGGCCGTCACCCGCGCATCCTGACGCGCCACCGCCATGGCGCCGCGCCAGTTGTCCAGCCGGTTGTTCATGCCGGTGATTTCCAGATGCGAGGCCACGCCCAGAATGCGGCCACGGATTTCTTTCTGAAAACCGTTCATCACCGACAGCACAATAATCAGCGCCGCCACACCCAGGGCGATGCCGACAATGGAAATCAGGGAAATAAAAGAAATAAAGCTATTGCGCCGCTTGGCGCGCAGATAACGCAGCCCGATCAGGGTTTCGAATGAAGTCATGACACCATCGCCACGCGGGCGGGAAGTTGCGGGGAATGCGCGCGGCCAGGGCCGAACACCACACGGCGTATTATGCCCATGTCGATGAGGGTCGGCGAGTGTAATACCCTGGCGGCGTCCCTGTAGCAGACCGCCACCGCGCGGCTGGGGTTCCCTCCCCGGCGTACTGAGCACACCGGCACAATCGGGCGGGCTTACTCTGGAACGGCTGGGCAGCAGGGGTGTGGTGTGCACCCAAGCGACCATCCCGACACGCCCACACAACGCTTAACACGCCTGACCCAGACCGCCACGTCGGGTTTTGTGAGCTGCGCCAAAAAACGGCAGCCCTGCGACAGACGAGCGGCTACGTGTCTCAAGTCTGGCTCGCCGCGCCATGACCACCATGCACGGCGGATTCGCCACGCAAGGCGACAATCTGCTCCACCAGCTCGCGCGCCATCGCCGCATCGCTGGCCACCACCGCGCCCAGCTGCTCCTGCCGCCACAGCTCGGCCTCGGCGCTGTCGTCGCCGCGCGCCAGCACGGCAATGCCAGGGTTGAGCGCACGGGCGATGTCCACCATTTTGCGCGCGTCAAACAAATCCGGGGTGGCCACCACCAACAGGCTGGCGCGGGCGATATGCGCCTGAATCAGCACCGAGGGCTCGGCGCCGTCGCCCACCACCGCCGGGCGATGCTGGGCGCGCAGCGCTTCCACCGCCTCGCGCCGGCGCTCGACCACCACCACCGGCACCTGCCGCGCCAGCAGCGCATCGGCAACGCGCGAACCCACCCGGCCATGGCCCACCAACACCACCTGGCCGCTCAGCGACTCGCTATGCACCGTGCCGGGCAGCTCGGACAGGGGATCAGGCCGCAAGGCCAGCTCGCGCGCCCAGCGGTAGCGCGCGCGCAAGCGCTGCTCCAGCGGGGTGATGGCGGCAAACAACAGGCTGTTGCAGGCAATCGACAACATGGCACCGGCCAGAATCAGGTTTTGCCCCTCGCGCGGCAGCAGGTTCAGCCCGACGCCCAGCCCGGCCAAAATAAACGAAAACTCGCCAATCTGCGCCAGGCTCACGCCGACGGTCAGCGCGGTGTTCAGCGGCAGGCGCATCAGCAACACCAGGGCAATCGCCGCCAGGGTTTTGCCGACCATGATCACCAGCGTGACCGCCAGCACCTTGACCGGATCGGTCAGCAGCACCGCCGGATCGAACAACATCCCCACCGACACAAAAAACAGCACCGAAAACGCATCGCGCAACGGCAGCGATTCATCCGCCGCACGGTGGCTGTATTCCGACTCGCGCAGCATCATCCCCGAGAAAAACGCCCCCAGCGCAAACGACACATCAAACAGCTTGGCCGAGCCATACGCCACGCCCAGCGCAGCGGCAATCACACACAGGGTGAACAGCTCGCGCGAGCCCGCCCCGGCCACCCACCACAGCACCTTGGGCAACACCCGCCGGCCCACTACCAGCATCAGCGCAATAAACGCCGCCACCTTGGCCAGGGTGATGCCCAGCGCCGTCCACAGCGAACCTTCCACCGCGCCGCCGCCCGCCGAACTACTGCCGCCCAGCACGCCGGCCAAGGGCGGCAGCAACACCAGCACCAGCACCATCACCAGGTCTTCCACCACCAGCCAGCCCACCGCCAGCCGGCCATTGCTGGAATCCAGCTCGCCCCGGCTTTCCAGCGCGCGCAACAGCACCACCGTGCTGGCCACCGACAAAGCCAGCCCCAGCACCAAGCCGGCGCCAATAGGCCAGCCCCAGCACCAGGCCACGCCCATGCCCATCAAGGTGGCCACGCCAATCTGCACCACTGCGCCCGGCACCGCCACCTTGCGCACCGCCAGCAAATCCGCCAAAGAAAAATGCAGCCCGACGCCAAACATCAGCAGCATCACGCCAATTTCCGCCAACTGGCCCGCCAGCGCCACATCGGCAACAAAACCCGGCGTGCCCGGCCCGATAATCACCCCGGCCAGCAAATAACCCAGCAAGGGCGGCAGGCGCAGGCGGGCGGCGGCAAAGCCCAGAATCAAGGCCAGGCCAAAGCCGGCGGCAAGGGTGGTGATCAATGGCACGTCATGCGGCATGGAATCTCCTGTTCTCAAGGCGGGGAAAGGCCGGCATCGCCGACATATTGTTATTTGCGCCTGGCCACTGCGTGGGGCAGCGGCTTGGTTCACGGCTTTTATATGACCAGACCACCGCCCCGGCGCAATGGTTCACCCCAAATCCATCATCAGGCGCGATTTTTGCCTGAGCGGCGGGCGGAGTGGGCGCGGGCTTGATGCGTTCATGTCATCAGCGTTGCCGCCACGACGCGGTGAGCTTGGGCAGCTATCCGTTCACCCTTGTCTGGCCTTGAGCCCACCCACCCATCAAGCTACACTGCCCAGCATGGCACATCTCCACGACAGCGGTTATAAATACCTGTTTTCTCACGCCGAACTGGTACAAGAGTTGCTGGAAACCTTCGCCCCGCCGGGCGTGTCCGAGCTGCTTGATTACACCACGCTGCGGCTGGAAAGCGGCAACTACGTCACCCCGGCGATGAAGCCACGGGCGGATGATCTTGTCTGGTCGGTTGAGTTGCAGGGGCGGCGGATTTATCTCTATCTGCTGTTGGAGTTTCAATCCACGCCAGACGACACCATGCCGGCACGTATGCTGCAATATGTCGCCGCACTGTACGACCATTTATTGCGCAGCAAGGCGGTAGACATCGCTGACGGCCTGCCGCCAGTGCTGCCCATCGTGCTGTACAACGGTGACGCCCGCTGGCGGCAAAGCAGCGAGCTGTATGCGCTGATCCGCCCGCACCCGCCCGTGCTCAAACCGTTTCAGCCGCAGCTGAAATTCTGGCTGCTGGACGAAGGCGCCTTCGCCGCCGCCGAGCTGGAAGACATGCAGCGGGTGATGGCGGCGATTTTTTGTTTTGAACACACCCCCGACACCGCTGCGGCCAAACGTGCGATTCGCAGTCTGGCGGACGCCATTGCGAAATCCCCGTTCAAGCAGCGCCTCGACCGGGTGTTGGCGCGCTGGATAAAATACCGGCTGAAAAGCAGAATGCCGGGATTGAACACCCCTGACGCAGACGAGCTGACGAGAGGAATCAAGATGCTGGAAACCAATATCGACCGCTGGGAAGCTCAGGCGATTGCCAAGGGAGTGCAGCAGGGTATGCAGCGAGGTGAAGCCTTCTTGTTGCAACGCCAGCTCACCCGGCGTTTTGGCGAACTGTCCGCCGCCCAGCAGGCCAAACTTGCCGCCGCCACGCCCGCCCAACTGGAAACCTGGGGCGACCGGGTGCTGGATGCGCGCTCGCTGGACGAGGTGTTTGGCGACACCCGGCACTGATTCTGCCTTGCCCGGATGGCGGCCATGCCAAGCCGCCGCCCTCCGCGACCTCCTTCTCCTCGCCGCCCGTGACAAGCGGCACCAAAGCAGCAGTAAGCCGCCTGGACGACCCGTGTTCAGGCAATGCCCCTGAGGCCTTTTGCAGCCACCCGCCCCAGCCTGTAAAATAACGCATTGCTTAACGTTGCTGACCAAATGCCCTGGCGTTGTGACCCCGTCTTGTTGTGCTGCCTGCGGCGGCGCGCCTGGGCCGGGCCACTGCGCCGGATTTTGTCAGCATCGCCTCATCCTATCCCTGCGTGACGCCCTGGCGGCGGCGCGCTTCCCGCAAGAGACGCCATGACCCTTTCGCAACTGCTCAATCAACGCCTGTCCGCCGCGCTGGCCGCCGCTGGCTGCCCGGACGCCTCGCCCATTCTGCAAACCGCCTCGCGCGCCGAGTTTGGCGACTATCAGGCCAACGGCATCATGGCCGCCGCCAAAGCCAAAAAAACCAACCCGCGCGCGCTGGCCGAGCAAGTGATTGCCCAGCTGGACCTGGCCGGCATCGCCAGCAAAATCGAAATCGCCGGCCCCGGCTTTATCAATATCCACCTCGACCCGGCGTTTCTGGCCGGCAAGGTCAGCGCCGCGCTGGCCAGCCCCAGCCTGGGCATCGAGCCGCAAAGCCCGCGCCAGAAGGTGATTGTCGATTACTCCTCGCCCAATCTGGCCAAAGAAATGCACGTCGGCCACCTGCGCTCCAGCATCATCGGCGACGCGCTGGTGCGCGTGCTGGCCGCCATCGGCCACGACACCATTCGCTGCAACCACGTGGGCGACTGGGGCACCCAGTTTGGCATGCTCACCGCCTACCTGGTGGAAAGCGAAAACCAGGACGCCGGCCTGGCGCTGAACGACCTTGAAGACTTTTACCGCAAGGCCAAAATCCGCTTTGACGAAGACGCCGCCTTTGCCGACCGCGCCCGCGACTATGTGGTGCGCCTGCAATCCGGCGACGCCGAAGTGCTGGCGCTGTGGAAGCAATTTGTCGATGTCTCGCTCACCCACTGCGAAGCGGTGTACCGCAAACTGGGCGTCAGCCTCACCCGCGCCGACGCGCGCGGCGAATCCGCCTACAACGCCGATCTGCCGGTGATCGTGCGCGAACTGCGCGAAAAAGGCCTGCTGGCCGAAGACGACGGCGCACAAGTGGTGTTTCTGGAAGAATTCCGCAACCAGGACGGCGACCCGATGGGCGTCATCATCCAGAAAAAAGACGGCGGCTACCTCTACACCACCACCGACCTGGGCGCGGTGCGCTACCGCTGCCGCGAACTGGGCGTAGACCGCGTGCTGTATGTGGTGGATGCCCGCCAGAGCCAGCATTTTCAGCAAGTGTTCACCCTGTGCCGCAAGGCCGGCTTTGCCCCGGAAAACGTCCAGCTGCAACACATCGGCTTTGGCACCATGATGGGCGAAGACGGCAAACCGTTTAAAACCCGCAGCGGCGGCACCGTCAAACTGATCGAACTGCTGGACGAAGCCGAAGAACGCGCCTTCCAGCTGGTCAGCGAGAAAAACCCCGACCTGGACGACGACGCCCGCCGCCGCGTGGCGCTGGCCGTGGGCATCGGCGCGGTGAAATACGCCGACCTGTCGAAAAACCGCAACAGCGATTACATCTTCAACTGGGACCAGATGCTGGCCTTTGAAGGCAACACCGCGCCCTATCTGCAATATGCCTACACCCGCGTGGCCAGCCTGTTCCGCAAAGCCGGCGAACACGACGCCAACGCCCCGGTGCAGATCGACGCCGCCGAAGAAAAAGCCCTGGCCGTCGCCCTGGCGCAGTTTAACGACGTGCTCTACCACGTCGCCGACGAAGGCTACCCGCACTTTCTCTGCCAATACCTGTATCAGGTATCCACCCTGTTCATGCGCTTTTACGAAGCCTGCCCGGTGCTGAAAAGCGAAGGCGCCGTACGCGCCTCCCGCCTGCAACTGGCCCGCCTGACCGCGGCGACGCTGAAGACCGGGCTGGATTTGCTGGGGATTGAGGTGTTGGAGGCGATGTGAGCGGGGGCGGGTGGCAAGCGTGTAAATCTCTTTGCCACACCGCGCCGAGGGGCGCGAGAACTGCGTCATCCCTCTGGCGATCCGGCATCCGGCTGCAATTCGAGTTCGCCGCGCGTCTCTCCGAGATCGTCTCGTTGCAATAAGACTGGGTGGATTTCGAGAGCCGGCGCGCGGTCTGGCCCGACAGCAAGACCGACGGCATGCCCAAGCTCCTGAGCGAGAACGCCGACTGCTTGCTCTCGACGGCGCCCCAGCGCGAAGGCTGCCCATCGCATCGCACCCGACAACGATGCCGCATGATAATTAACCAAGTTGCCAAATTTAACCTAGTAGGTTAGCTTATGGAAAAAGGAACCCCTCACTGCAAGTTGCAGATGGTGAAGGCGCTGATCGAGGCGGGACAGGTTAGGGCAACCTTCTCGGCATTGACTGGCGGCGCTGCATTGGGCCTGGATTTCGGCGGAATGCTTGGCGTGGTTATGGCACTGGAACCTCGGGACTTCTACAAGAGCATGACCACACACGCCGACCACCGCATCTGGCAAGACGTGTACCGCTCCCGTACTGCGGCGGGCGAGGTCTATTTGAAACTCACGGTGATCGACGACGTGCTCATCGTGTCCTTCAAGGAGTTGTGAACATGCGATGCCCCATCTGCGCAGCGGCCGAGCTGGTGCATGACACCCGCGACCTGCCCTACACCTACAAGGGCGAGACCACAGCCATTGCAGCCGTGGCGGGAGACTTCTGCCCAGCCTGCGGCGAAAGCGTGCTGGATGGCGCCGAGTCGGCGCGCGTGAGCGCGGCCATGCTGGCCTTCAACCGGCAGGTGAACGCCAGCATCGTCGATCCGGGCTTCATTGCGGGTGTGCGCAAGAAGCTGGCGTTGGACCAACGGGAGGCCGCCGAGATTTTTGGAGGAGGCGTCAATGCGTTCTCGCGCTACGAGAACGGCAAGACCAAGCCGCCGCTGGCGCTCGTCAAGCTGCTCCAGGTGCTGGACCGCCATCCTGAGTTGCTGGGTGAGATCCGGACCTCGGGGGAATAACGCCCGGCGTAGGCGCCAGCGTGAGGGAGATGGATTGCGTGGGTGAAGAATTGCTTTGCAGCGGTTGCTGTAGTTCGCCTGGCCAGATTCTATGGCCCGCTCTTGGCCATGAACGGACGGTCGTGACCCTTGCCTGTTGATGGCACTAAGCTGACCTCTGCCCCTTTTGCGTTGCTGTGTTTCCGGACGGCTGCGTGCTACGTGTGAATCGAAAAGATGGGGTCGGTCAATAATGGCCACTATGATTGCTTGACGGAGGTGCCAAGGTGCAAGACAAAAATAGCCCCCAGGAAACTGGGGCACAACAGCCGACGACTGGGAGCAGTGCCATTTTTCGGCAACTCCATGATCAGTGCACACAGACCATGGAGATGTCGCTGCGGGGTGACAACCACGCGCACCTTGGCGATGCTTACCTCTTCGCTGGGGACTTGGATACTTGGCGAGCGGTTCTCGACAGGCAGATGGAAGCCAGACTTATCGAGACTGCCTCCAGCGAATACGTCTTGGCTGCCCTAAACATTTGCCAGGGGCAATATCGAAATGGATTCAAAGGTCTGCGACTGGTCCTTGAGCTTTGCCTGCAGAGCACTCACCTTTCGGCAGACCTTGTTCTACGTGCTGAGTGGTTTAAAGGGGAGAAGGACACGATTTGGGCCACTCTCGTCGATCCAGAGAACGGTCCTCTGAGTGTTCGATCTTGCCGCGGATTCTTCCCTGAGCTCTCGGAACACGTTCCACACTTTAGGCAGTTGGCACAAACGCTCTATCGTGAGCTTTCCGAGTGCATTCACGGCAATGTACCAAATCACATTCCACTTCCCACCAGCCTCACATTCTCTCAAAATACGTTTGATTTATGGCTTTCAAAGGCTAAATCTGTTCGACTTGTCGCGCACTTTGCGTTTACGCTGAGATACTTGAACGATCTGTCTGTTGCTAAGCGGGGGCCTCTAGAAGCTGCCGTGACCGATCAGTTGGGGCATATAGCGGCAATCCGATCAGCATTCGAACAAGGTGCTTAACATGAACGATTTTAAAAGCTTTGTCATTCGAACCGAGGACATTCGACCAGAAGAGATCCTTGACCTGTTTGTGCCGACAGAGCGGGACCTGCAGTTGATCTCAGCGCTGAAGTCAGCGAGCCCAGTCATCCTCGAAGGCAGCAGAGGTACCGGAAAGTCGTTCTTGCTGCGTGTCTGCGAGCAGCAGCAATTCGCCGAGTTCAGCGGCACTCTCGTGGTCCCCGTGTACGTCTCGTTCATAAAGAGTTCGTTGTTAAACACCAAGAACGAGCAGCAGTTCCAGCACTGGATGTTGGCGCGCCTAGCATCACGTGTTCTGCGAACACTTTATCAAATTGGTTTGCTGGCAAAACCGACGCAGTCCGCCTCAGTTTTGGCTGGGGGGCCAATCGGGCTCGCGGGCGAGATGACAGAACTCGAGAAGGTGGCACAACGTTTCGAGGACTCATTCAAAAATCCTGGGCAGATATTGGATGACTATGTCGTGCCTGATGTCGAATCATTCAAGGATGCCATCCAGGATCTCTGCGAAGAGCTAGAGCATGTTCTGAACCATCCCAACAACATCAGGAAGGTGCGGCAGCATCAACATGGCAAACGCCACGTAATGTAATCCAGCCAGCGTCTGCGGCAGCTTCTCGTAAGCTCTGGCCAAACGCCGGAAGCG
>NZ_QJKI01000011.1 GCF_003201855.1 Rivihabitans pingtungensis
CGCTTCCGGCGTTTGGCCAGAGCTTACGAGAAGCTGCCGCAGACGCTGGCTGGATTACATTACGTGGCGTTTGCCATGTTGATGCTGCCGCACCTTCCTGATGTTGTTGGGATGGTTCAGAACATGCTCTAGCGAATCGATAAGCTCGGATACTTTGGTAGGTCGCGCCAAATGGCTGAACGCCTCCTTCGTGGTTGGCGTTGCAGCGATCTCCGCGTTCAGTTTTTCTGTGATTCTCGGCAAAACGATTCGTGCCAAGTTCTCCACGACGTCCAGCCCATAAGGCAGGTATGCAACTTCCTGCTGCAAGTCGAGGTAAGAGCGCGCGCAGTGCGTGTCGAATACCGCAATGGTGGCAAGTTCGACCGGGGCATGCCCGTTCTTCTTCCAATTGACGGTGACCGGCTTCGCTCCGAGCTCAATATCGAAGCTTGCTTCGGGGATTGCGGTGGCCTTAGATTTGTCGAGCACGTTCGGTCTCACATCCTCGCTGACATCGCGTGCCCGGCAAGCGCGCTTCAGCACGCGAGAGTAGCCAGATTTTCCAGCGCCGTTAGCTCCATAAATAACGGTGACGCCCTGTTTAGAAAAGTTAAGGTTCTGATTGGCGGCCAGCCTGTTGACATTCCTTATGTCCTTCAGTGCAACTAAGACTGCGGCATCATTCTTGGCAGCCGTTACAGGCAGATGGTCTTGACAGAGTGGTGCCGGTGTTCTGCCATAAGGGTCCACCAGTCCGACGCTGCTCTTTAGCATCGCATAGAGATCGTCGAGGGCTCCATTGTCCAAGGTGTTCTGGAAAAGGCGCCGCACAGCGTCCTGTTGCCAGGGTTTGAGGCTTGAATTCGACCATTGAGAATTTGTGCTAATAGCGTCATGTTTTTCTTCCAAAAATATCTGAGTGACTGACTGAGCTCACATCATTGACCATTCGTTGCTAGCCAGCAGTAATGATAATAGCACATGGGCATTAACTTCCGCTCGAGCCGATGCTCTGCCGCAGGGATTAGTTCATTGGCAACTACTCCAGCCTGAAAGCTGCCGTTCAACCGTCAGAAATATGCAAATCAAGACTTTGTCGATTGCTTGCTTTCACAGAATGAGAAAACTGCTATTCAAACTTTTCTCTAGAGATATGCTCATGCACTTCCAAGTGGTTCATTGGCATAAAATTTGCCCATCATGTCCTTCCCTCCCCCCAAACCACACCTCCACCCTCTCCACCCACCCCGCCTTCTTCGCCTTGCTGGCAAAGCTCGCCTCAAAGCTGTTTTTCGCCAGTTGTTTCCAGGTGGCGGCGTCAAATTGAAACGCGGCTTGCACTGCGCGGATGTTGTCGTTCAGGTAGCCGCCAAAATAGGCGGGGTCGTCGCTGTTGAGGGTGACTTTCACCCCGGCGGCGAGCAGTTGGCCCAGGGTGTGGGCGTGCATGTCGGGAAAGACGCGCAGTTTCAGGTTAGAGAGCGGGCAGACGGTCAGCGCCACGCCGTCGGCGGCCAGGCGGGCGAGCAGGGCGGGGTCTTCGCTGGCGCGCACGCCGTGGTCGATGCGCTTGACGCCCAGCAGGTCCAGCGCCTGGATGATGTAGTCCGGCGGGCCTTCTTCGCCGGCATGCGCCACCACCGGCTTGCCCAGTGCGCGGCAGCGGGCGAACAGGTGCTGAAATTTGCTGGGCGGGTTGCCTTGTTCTGAGGAATCCAGGCCAAAGCCGTCGATGCGCGCCAGGTGCGGTTCGGCTTCGGCCAGGGTGGCCAGGGCGTCTTCTTCGCTCAGGTGGCGCAAAAAGCACAAGATCAGCCGGCCGCTGATGCCCCAGCGCGCCCGGCCTTGTTTGAGGCCGTCTTCCAGGCCGTCCAGCACGGTGGCGAAGGGGATGCCGCGCGCGGTGTGGGTTTGCGGGTCGAAAAAGATTTCGGTGTGGATGATATGGTCGGCGGCGGCGCGCTCAAGGTAGGCGAGCATCAAATCCCGAAAATCGTCGGCGGTGCGCAGCACGTCGGCGCAGGCGTAGTAGAGATCCAGAAACGATTGCAGGCTGTCAAAGTTGTAGGCGGCGGCCAGCGCGGCTTGGTCGGCGTAGGGCAGGCTAATGCCATTGCGTTGGGCCAGGGCAAAGGCCAGCTCGGGCTCCAGCGTGCCTTCGATATGCACGTGCAGTTCGGCCTTGGGCATGGTCAGCGCCAGGTGCAGGGCGGGGTCGATGGCGGGGGTCATGGGGGTTCCTCAAGATGGGGCGTGGCTCAGCCGCTCCGGCTGGGCTTGGGGCGTTGTCGTGTCTGCGGCCATACGCGGCTGGGTGGCAGGGTGTGCGCGCTGGCAAGTATGCAACAAGCTGGCGGTGGCGACGCATCGGTAATCGGAATAGCGAGTATATGCGCCCACGGCGGCAAGGCGCGGCTGGCGGCGCGCCGTGTGTGAGGTGTTGCCGGGCGGCGTGAGTTGTGTGCGGCGGCATGTCAGATGGGGGCTTGGCACACTCCTGACACCATGCTGTCAGTAGGGGGGTATTACCATCACAGTCACGACATCAAACACAGCCGTGTGGCGGTGTTTGACGCGGATGATTCTGAACCTGACTGTGACAAGGAGTTTGCCCATGCTGTCCCCCGACATGACCATCCTGGCCGTTGCCGACCCGCTGGTGAGCGCACGGTTTTATCAATCGCTGCTGGGTATCGAGCCGGTGGAATGCCAAGCCACCTTCGCCATGTTTGTGCTGCCGTCCGGCCTGAAGCTGGGCCTGTGGCAGCGCGAAGGCGTGGCCCCGGCGGTAACGGCCGAGCCCGGCAGCGTTGAGCTGGCGGCGGCGCTGGCCGACGAAGCCGCGCTGCGCGATTGCTGGGCGCGCTGGCGTGGCCTGGGTGTGGAGGTGATTCAGCCGCCGACGCAGATGGACTTTGGCCTGACCATGACCGCCGCCGACCCGGACGGCCATCGCTTGCGGGTGTTTGTGCCGGCGATGTGAGTCAGGCAAACAGACGGACAAAACACAGCGGCGGGCGCATTCCTGCCGCTTTTTTGCGCGTGGGCCACCGATGGCATTGCCGGGCGGCGTTGTCGGTTTGTGGCTTAGCGGCTGTGGCAAAGCAGACATCATCCGCCAAATCGGTTGGCTGGGGACACGCCAGAGCGCGCTTGTGCGCCTGGCGCGTAAATTGCTGCTGTGCAACATGAGACGGTTTCCGACACAGCCTGTGCAGCAAGGAGCTAGTTTTTCTAGTTATTGAGAGTGCGTCTTATATTGAAAAGCAAAATACTTATCAAGTAAGATACACGAGAATGATTTTCATGTTTACTGACTGCGTTGTCAGCATGCGCGCCCACGCGCCGCGCCACATGCGTCAGATGATGATTTTTATCTTGTCCAAGAAAGGCTACGCCATGCGTCACTTTGCAAGTCAACTCATTCTGGGCGCGCTGCTGGCTTCGGCTGGCGCCAGCGCACTGGCCAAGGAATACCCGATCGGCAAACCGGCCATCAAGAACGGCATGGAAATCGGCGCGGTGTATTTGCAGCCAACCAAAATGGAACCGGAAGGCATGATGCGCAAGGCGGAAGATTCCGACATCCATCTGGAAGCCGACATCCACGCGGTGAAAAACAACCCCAACGGCTTTGAAGAAGGCGCCTGGATGCCGTATTTGCTGATCAAGTACGAAATCAGCAAGGTGGGCGGCAAGGAAGTGATCAAGGGCGACATGATGCCGATGGTGGCCAACGATGGCCCGCACTACGGCGACAACATCAAGTTGCAAGGGCCGGGCAAGTATCAGCTCAAGCTCACCGTGCTGCCACCCTCGCAAAACCCGCACGGCCACTTTGGCCGTCATGTGGACAAGGAAACTGGCGTGGGCCCGTGGTTCAAGCCGTTTGAGCTGAGCTATGAGTTTGCGTTTGCCGGCATTGGCAAAAAAGGCGGCTACTAAGGCGCTATTCAGCACCGCATCCTGGCGTGTTGGGGCGACTGTCTGCGGCAGCGCGCCCAGCCAGGGGCGCTGCGCCGGTGTGGGTAAGCCTGAGTTTCGATTGACCGCTTGACGCCGCGCGGCGCGCCCTGATGCGCCGCACCGGAGGGCACACAAATGAAATTTGCATCCTTATTGATTGGCGGCCTGGGCCTCGCGGCCTGTCTGGGCGCACAGGCGGCGGACATGCCCACCCTGCGGCTGGAGCTCAAGGACGGCGTGCTCAACCCGGCGCGCATCCAGGCCCCGGCCGGGGTGAAGTTCCGGCTGGAGATCGTCAACACCGGCAAGACGCCGGTGGAGTTTGAAAGCACTCAGCTGCGCAAAGAAAAAGTGCTGGCCCCCGGCGCGCAATCGTCGGTGGTGATCCAGCCGCTGACGCCGGGCGAATACAAGTTTTTTGACGAATTTCACATGAACACCGCGCAAGGCGTGATCGTCGCCAAATAAGCGCCGCCCGCCACCCGGCGCCGCTTGCCTGACGGGCAAGCGACAGCAAAATGGGGTGTGTCAGCGACGCTGAGCGCGCAGCAGGTAGGGCGCAAGCATGGAACAGGTTTTGTTTATCGTCTGGCGTGAAAGCGTCGAGGCATTGTTGGTGGTGGGCATTCTGCACGCCTGGATGAACCAGAACCCGCAAGGGCGTTCTGGCAAACCCTATTTGTGGGGCGGGGTGGCGCTGGGCCTGTTGCTGGCAGTGGCGCTGGCGGTGTTGCTGTTTGTCGCCAGCGGCTGGATGGGCGCGGCGCAGGATGCGTTTCAGGCGGGCATGGTGTTTGTCGCCTCGGCGCTGATTGTGCAGATGGTGTTGTGGATGCGGGCCCATGGCCGCACGCTCAAGCGCGAGCTGGAAAGCGGCCTGGCCGCGCGCGCCGAACAGGCCAACTGGTGGGGGGTAACCGCGCTGGCGGCCATCGCCATTGCCCGCGAAGGTAGCGAAACCGTGGTGTTTCTGTATGGCAGCCTGAGCAACGCCAGCGCCGCCGACAGCGCCCCGCTGGCCTTGGCCGGCCTGGGCGGGCTGGCGCTGGCCTTGCTGACCTTTTATGTGCTGCAACTGGGGGGGCGTGTGCTGTCGTGGCGGCTGTTTTTCCGGGTGACAGAGATTTTGCTCTTGCTGCTGGGCGCTTCGCTGTTTCTGTCTGGCGTAGAAAAACTGATTTCCATGGACTACCTGCCCGCCCTGCTCGACCCGGTGTGGGACAGCAGCGCGCTGATTGATGATATGTCCCCCGCCGGCGGCGTGCTGGCGGCGCTGGTGGGCTATCGCGCCCAGCCGGCACTGACCAGCGTGCTGGCCTACGCCGGCTTCTGGCTGGCCATGGCGACGCTGATGGCGCGCGGCAAACGGCAGGCGGCAACGCGATGAAAGCGCGCACGGTCATCCCCATCCTGGCCATGCCCGCCGCCCCAGCCCCATCCACCGGGCGGCTGGCGACGGTGGGCCGCTGGCTGCGCGACCACGCCACGCTGCTGCGTCGGCTGCAATGGGCGGTGGTGCTGGTGTACGCCGCCTTGCTGGTGATTCCGGCGCTGTTGCCGCTGCCGGACGACAGCGCGCGCATGCTGAACAACCTGACCATCTTCGCCCAGTTTGTGTTCTGGGGAATCTGGTGGCCGTTTGTGTTGCTGTCGATGGTGTTGTTTGGCCGCATCTGGTGCGGCGTGCTGTGCCCGGAAGGCGCGCTGACCGAATGGGCGGCGCAAAAAGGCCTGGGCCGGCCGATTCCGCGCTGGATGCGCTGGGGCGGCTGGCCGTTTGTCGCCTTTGTGCTGACCACGGTGTATGGCCAGATGGTCAGCGTCTATCAATACCCGCAAGCGGCGCTGCTGGTGTTGGGCGGCTCCACCGTTGCCGCTGTGGCGGTGGGCTGGGTGTACACCAAGGGCAAGCGCGCCTGGTGCCGGCATCTGTGCCCGGTGAATGGCGTGTTCGCCCTGTTGGCCAAACTGGCGCCGATGGCCTACCGGGTGGACGAAGCCCGCTGGGCCGCCTCTGCCCACCACACGCACAGCGCGGTCAACTGCGCGCCGCTGCAACCCCTGCGCCATATGCAGGGCGGCAGCGGCTGTCATATGTGCGGCCGCTGTAGCGACCACCGCGACGCCATCCAGCTGCAAGCCCGCTCGCCCGCCGACGAAGTGCTGCGGGTGGCCGCCAAAGAAGCCGACGGCTGGCAAACCGCGCTGATTGTGTTTGGCCTGCTGGGCGTGGCCATCGGCGCGTTTCACTGGACGGTCAGCCCGTGGTTTGTCGCCCTCAAGCAGGGCGCAGCGGAATGGCTGATCGAACACGACATCCTCTGGCCGCTGGACACCGACATCCCCTGGTGGCTGCTCACCCATTACCCGCAATACAACGACGTATTCTCCTGGCTGGACGGCGCCAGCCTGCTGGCCTACGTGGCGCTGACCGCACTGGCCATGGGCGGCGGCCTGCTGCTGTGCCTGGCGGCGGCTGTCGCGCTGGCCGGCGGCTGGCGTCGCCAGCGCCTGCATCACCTGGCGCAAAGCCTGATTCCGCTGGCCGGCTGCGGCGTGTTTCTCGGCCTGTCGGCGCTGACCGTCACCCTGCTCAAGGCCGAAGGCGTGGACATGCACTGGGCCAACACCCTGCGCCTGACCCTGCTCACCGCCGCCAGCGCCTGGTCCGCCTGGCTGGCCTGGCGCATCCTCGGCCAATGGAGCCACGGGGCCCGGCGCGCCCTGGCCTGCCTGCCGATACTGGCGGCGCTGGCCTGGGTGGGCATGGCCTGGGGGTGGATGTTCTGGTGGTGGTAAGCAGATAAGCGGAACCTTGCGTGTGGGCTATTCTCCAAACGTAACCTTACGTGCCATGGCGGCGCGTAAGGTTTTGTCTGGTTGGCGCGACAGAATGGCATTGTCCTCTTCTGCCGCGCCGCCGTGCTTCTGGAGCCCGATCATGCCCCTCATCCATCTCCCCGATCCTTCCGCCCCGCTTCCTTCCGAGATCACCCCGCCGGAGGTTTACCGTGACCGTCGGCGTTTCATGCAGGCCGGGCTGGCTCTGGCGACTTTGCCGTGGTTGGCGGAGTCGGCGCAGGCGGGTTTGGCTGCGCAGAAAAGCCCGCTGTCTACTGACGAGCCGCTGAACAAGTTGTCGGACATCACCCGCTACAACAATTTTTACGAGTTTGGCGTGGACAAGG
This sequence comes from Rivihabitans pingtungensis, assembly GCF_003201855.1. Taxonomy (GTDB): domain Bacteria; phylum Pseudomonadota; class Gammaproteobacteria; order Burkholderiales; family Aquaspirillaceae; genus Rivihabitans; species Rivihabitans pingtungensis. Next base: position 7,137 of record NZ_QJKI01000011.1, read on the forward strand.
CGGATCCGGCGGTGAATGTCGGCAGTTTGCGCACTTCGCCGTGGACGGTGCGGGTGGAGGGGGCAGTGCAGTCGCCGCGCACGTTTGATCTGGATGCGCTGATGAAGCTGGCGCCGATGGAGGAGCGGGTTTACCGGCTGCGCTGTGTTGAGGGGTGGTCGATGGTGATTCCGTGGATTGGCTTTCCGCTGGCGGCCTTGCTCAAGCAGGTGCTGCCGACGGCGGCGGGCAAGTTTGTCGAGTTCGTCACCCTGCACGACCCCAAGCAGATGCCTGGCCAGCGCCAGCCCGTGTTGGAGTGGCCGTATCGCGAGGGGCTGCGCATTGACGAGGCGATGCATCCGCTGACTTTGCTGACCTTTGGTTTGTATGGCGAGGTGTTGCCTCGGCAGAATGGCGCGCCGGTGCGCTTGGTGGTGCCGTGGAAGTATGGCTTCAAGAGCATCAAGTCGATTGTCGCCATCCGGCTGGTGGAAAAAGCCCCGCTGACCAGCTGGATGCAGGCCAATCCGCGCGAGTATGGCTTTTTCAGCAATGTGAATCCGGAGGTGGATCATCCACGCTGGAGCCAGGCCAGCGAGCGGCGGATTGGCGAGTTTCTCAAGCGCAAAACACTGATGTTCAATGGCTACGCCGAGCAGGTGGCGGGGCTGTATCGCGGCATGGATTTGCGGAAGTTTTTTTGATGGCGGCGCGTGATTGGCGTGTTTGGGCGCTGAAAGCCACAGTGGCGGTGGGGTGCGCGCTGCCGGCGGTGTCGCTGTGCTGGCGCTTGCCGCAGGCGGTGAACCCGGTGGAGTTTCTGACCCGAGGCACGGGCACGTGGGCGCTGGCGGGGCTGTTGGCGACGCTGGCGGTCAGCCCCTTGCGGCAGCTCAGCGGCTGGGCGGCGTGGCTGCGTGTGCGTCGTTTGTTGGGGTTATCGGCTTTTGCCTATGCCGTGGCGCATTTCGTATTGTATGTCTGGCTGGATCAGGGGCTGGAGGCGGCGGCGATCTGGCGCGATGTGCTCAAGCGGCCGTTTGTCACCGTCGGCATGGCGGCGTTTGTGCTGCTGCTTCCGCTGGCCATCACTTCAACTGATGGCTGGATGCGCCGGCTCAAGCGGCGCTGGGGGCAGTTGCACCAGCTGGTGTATCCGGCGGCGGCACTGGCGGTGCTGCATTATTTTTGGCTGGTGAAAAAAGACCTCACCCAGCCGCTGCTGTACGCGCTGGCGCTGGCGGTGTTGCTGGGCTGGCGGGTGTGGCGCTGGGGGCAGCGCCGGCGTTAGGCCACTGGCCGGATGCATCCGGCCCGCGTGGCCGGCCTGGCGTCTGGATGGATGCCGTGCGCGGCAAGGCACTCATACTGCATGAAATGTGTGGACCCCTGCACGCCAAACTGGCTTAAATATTGGAAATTCGGCCAAAGACTACAGTAGAATCCCGCAGACTACACTGCGATTGGCGCTCCCCTCATGTTGCAACCCCTGCGCGGCTGGCTGTTGCTGTGCCTGTGTCTGCTGTGTGTGGCCTGCGCCCCTGGCGGCGAAGCGCCGCTACGGGTGGGCACCAATATCTGGCTGGGCTATGAGCCCTTTTATGTGGCACGTCAGGCTGGCAGCCTGCCCGAGAACGTTCGGCTGGTGGAATATGCTTCGGCCAGCGAGGTGCTCAGCGCCTTTCGCAGCCGGGCCATCGAAGCCGCCGCCGTCACGCTGGATGAAGCCATCAGTCTGGCCGAAAACGACAACAGCCTGCGCATTGGCCTGGTGCTGGATACCTCGGATGGTGCGGATGCGCTGGTGGCGCGCCCGGGCATCCGCCGGCTGAGCGAACTCAAGGGGCGAACCATCGGTGTGGAAAGCCTGGCGGTTGGCGCGTATTTGCTGGGGAGGGCGCTGCAACGTGCTGATTTGTCGGTGCACGACGTCCGCATCGTCCCCACCCCGCTGGATCAACACGAAAGTGCGTTTTCTCGTGCCGAAGTGGATGCCGTGGTGACGTTTTATCCGGTGCTGGCGCATCTGCGCGAGCGCGGTGGAGAGGTATTGTTCGACAGTCGTGCCATGCCCGGCGAGATTGTCGATGTGCTGGTGTACCGCGAAGAGCAGCATAAGCAGCATGGCAAGGCCTTGCAGGCGCTGGCGCTGGCCTGGTTTGACGGCGTTGGCCGCGTAGCCGATCGGCAGCCGCTGGCCATGCTGACCATGGCCCACCGGCAAAAACTGTCTCCACGCATGCTGGACGAGGCGCTGGGCCTGCTGGAGTTTCAAGACATCACCCGCAACCGTAGCGCCTTGCTGGGCGCACATCCCGGGCTGGCGCCGGTATTTGGCCGGCTGAGCCTGGGGATGCGCGAGCTGGGCCTGATCAACCGGCCACTTGAGCCGGTCAACCATCTAGATAGCAGGATTGTCGAGGATTTGCCAGGATGAATGTGTTTCACCGCTTCTCGCTGCGGCTGGCGCTGCCGCTGACGCTGCTGGTCATGCTGACCGGCACGTTGGCGTTGACGGTGGGACACAATCTTTATCAGGGCCGACAACGCATCGAACAGCAGGCCATCGGGCAAGTCACCCAAAAACTGGATCAACTGCACGGCCTGATTGCCGACAGCCTGCTGACCGACGATTTGCCCGCCGTGCAGCACATGGTATCCATGGCCAGCGCCGACGCCGACGTGCGCATGCTGCTGGTGGTGGATGGCGACGGTGTGGTGCGTGCCGCCAACCGCTTCGAGTGGGTGGGCTCGCCTTTCTCGCAAGTGCCCGGCGCGCTGCCCGAGGCATTGAGCTATGCCCGCACTTCTGACGTCAGCCGCATCCGGCTGGCGCCCGGTGGCCGCTGGGTGGTGGCGCAAACCCGCCTGCTGTTTGCCCCAGAACCCGGCGAGCTGCGCTCCAGCCAGGTAGGCGTATTGCTGATGCTTTACGATCTGGAGCGCGCCAAGCAGATGGCCGGGCGGGATTCCCTGCTGTCGGCGCTCACCGACTGGCTGGCCATTGCCCTGATGGCCAGTGTGATTTATTTGCTGTTCCATTTTTCTTTCAATCGCCGCATCCAGCGCCTGCTGACCGGCATTGGCCGCCTGCGCGATGGCGATTTGTCCACCCGGATGGCGCTGCCCGGCCGTGACGAGCTGGCGCAAGTGGCGCATGCGGTGGACGACATGGCCGGCCAGTTGGCCACTCACCAGCGCGAACTGGCTGCCCAGCAAATGGCCATGGCGGAATCCTCCGCCCGCTACCGCGCCCTGTTTGAATCCAGCCTGGACGGCATTGTGCTGATCGACGAAATGGGCGATGTGGTGGACGCCAATCCCACCTTCCGGCGGCTGGCCGGACTGAGCCAGGATGTGCTGGTGGGTCGGGCATTTCATCGCCTGCTGGATGACGACAGCCGCGCCGACTGGAACGGCCCGATGCGTGAACAGCTGGAAAGCCGTGGCTACACCGACGAATTCGAACTCAAGCTGCTCACCGTTGCCGGCGAGCCAGCGGCCGTGGCAACCAAATGCATGCGTCTGGCCGACAGCCGGGGCGTGCGGCGCGGCGGCTGGTGCCTGCTGCGCGATTTATCCGAGCGCAAGCAAGCGGCCATCGAGCAGCGACTGGCGGCGGCGGTGTACGACAGCAGCTCCGAGGCCATTTTGGTCACCGATCCGGATTTCCGGGTGTGCATGGTCAATCCGGCCTTTGTGCAGCATACCGGCCAGGATACGGTGACGCTGGCCGGCAGCGTGCTCCCCGCCTTCGAGCGCGGCCGCGACCCGCGCAACAGCGCCATGCTCAATGCCCTGCAACGCGATGGCCGCTGGCAGGGCGAACACTGGATGAGCCGGGGCAATGGCGAAACCTTCCCGGTGTGGCTGTCTTGCGCACCCGCGCTGGGCGATGACGGCCAGGTCAGCCACTATATCGCGCTGTTCTCCGACATCAGCGAGCGCATCGCCACTGAGCAGCGCATGCGCTATCTGGCCGAACACGACGAACTCACCGGCCTGGCCAACCGCTTTGCCTTTATGCAAGGGCTGGAGGCGCGGCTGGACAGCGCAGCCCCGGACAGCCAGCTGGCGGTGATGTTTGTCGATCTGGATCGCTTCAAGCCGATCAACGACATGATGGGCCATAAAGTCGGCGACGATCTGCTGCGCCGGGTAGCCGAACGCATTACCGAAGTGATGGGCGAACTGGCGGTGGTGGCGCGGCAATCGGCAGATGAATTTATCCTGTTTGCCCCGGAGGTTTCCGCAGGCGAAGCCGAGCAGCTGGGGCAAATGATGGTGGGCATGCTGGCCCAGCCATACCGGGTAGGCCCTTACGAGCTGTCAATTGCTGCCTCGGTTGGGGTCAGCTGCTACCCCGAACACGGCCTGAGCGCCTCGCGCCTGCTCAAGCACGCCGAGCTGGCCATGAGCCAGGCCAAACGCACCGGCGGCAGCCGCGCGCTGTGCTACGACCCGAACATGCAGGAAGGCGAAGAAGAACGCCACGCGCTGGAGCAAGACCTGCGCCGCGCCATCGAGCGCGGCGACCTCTTGCTGGAATATCAGCCGCAACTGAATCTGGACACTCGGGAAGTCAGCGCTGTGGAAGCCCTGTTGCGCTGGCGTCACCCGACACTGGGCTGGATTTCACCCGCCAAATTCATTCCGCTGGCCGAAGAAACCGGCCTGATCCAGCCGATTGGCCAATGGGTGCTGAAAGAAGCCTGCCGGCAGATGGCCGACTGGCACGCCCGCGATCTGCCGCTGACCGTGGCGGTGAACCTGTCTGCCCTGCAACTGCGCCACGCCGGGCTGTTCAACGATGTGTATCAGGCGCTGGCGCAATCCGGCGTAGAGGCCGCTTTTCTGGAGCTGGAGCTGACCGAGAGCGCGCTGATGGAAAACATCGACGCCATGCTCGACACCCTGCGCGAATTCGACGAGCTGGGCGTGCAACTCTCCATCGACGACTTTGGCACCGGTTACTCCAGCCTGGCCTATCTGCGTCACCTGCCGATTGGCGAGCTGAAAATCGACCGCTCGTTTGTCAAAGACCTGGAAACCGACCCGCACGCCGCGCCGATTGTCGAGGCCATCCTGGCCATGGCGCATTCGCTGGGCCTGAGCGTAGTGGCCGAAGGCGTGGAAACCGACGCCCAGTTTGCCTTCCTGGCGGCCAAGGGTTGCGGCTATGTGCAAGGCTGGTGGCTGGCCAAATCCATGCCGGCTGCCGAGCTGGAGCGCTGGATGGCCGAATACGACATCGGCGCGGTAGCCGAACGCATCAGCCAGGCCCGCCAGCCGCGCGCCGTGCTGCTGGGCTGAGCGTCGCTCACACAACCCCGCGCCGCGATTCTGGTAAGGCGTGCGGCCGCAGCCAATACAAGCAGCGCAACGACGTCCGGAAGGTTTGGTGAGCGGTTACGCCCGCCCGCGCCCAAAGACAAGGCCCGCTTATTGCTTGTCCCAGACGTCCGAATTAGCGCCACACGAGGGAAACATGGCCGTCAGCTGCTCCTGGGAATCCATCGACGTGCATCTCTTGCAGGTGCTGCACGCCCTGCTCACCGAATGCAGTGTCTCTAACGCCGCCCGCCGGCTGAATCAATCACAACCGGCCGTCAGCACTGCGCTGCGCCGCCTGCGCGACATCACCGGCGATCCGCTGCTGGTGCGCAGCCGCAACGGCATGACTCCCACCGAACGCGGTCAGGCGCTGCTGGAACCGGTCAAAGAGGCGCTGGCGCATATCGAAGCCATTGGCGTGCGCCAGCAACGCTTTGACCCGGCCGTCTCCCAACGGGTGTTCAATATCGCCACCCCGGATTACCTCAACGCCATTCTGATTGGCCGGCTGGTGGCGCGTCTGCGCGCGCTGGCGCCGCATGCCCAGGTGGCGCTGCACTCGTTTGGCCCAGATCACGACTACGCTCGCGCGCTGGAATCCGGCGAGCTGGACGTGGTGATTGGCAACTGGCCCAACCCGCCCGAGCATCTGCGCCTGGCGCCGCTGTTTGAGGACGATGTGGTGTGCCTGATGCGCAAAAGCCACCCGCTGGCTGGCCGGACGCTGACCCCGCAAGACTATCTGGACGCCGACCATCTGGTGCCCACCCCGTATGCCGTTGGCCAGCGTGGGGTGATCGACCTGCAATTGGCGCGCGAGCGGCTCAAGCGCAAGGTAGTGGCCAGCGTGCCCTACTTCAGCCTGGCGCCGTATGTGCTGCTGCAAAACGATATTTTGTTCTCGGCGCCGCGCTTGTTTGCCGAACATTGCTGTTCGCTGGGTGAGCTGTGCATGGCTGAATCACCGCTGGAGTTCCCCAAGGTGCGCTTTTATCTGCTGTGGCACGACCGCGCCCACCACGGCGAAGAAGGCCGCTGGTTTCGCGAGCAGGTGGTGGACGTGATTCGTGAAACTGTCGGCACGCTGCATGCCGCCCGTGAGCACACGCCCCGGCGCGCCCGCGCCTGAAGCCGTTTCCTGCTCCGGGGGCAGCATGTCGCTGTCGGCACGCGTGACCCTCAAGGGGCGCGTCGCGTTGCCAGAGACAAAAACCTCGGTAGACACAGGCAAGGAAGGCGCCTTGCGCCACCAGGTGCGCCTGTCGATGGATAGAAAGTGGGCGCCCCGGTTTCTGGTGCGCCCACATCGCCACGCGGCCTGATGGCCGCCTTATGCCTGCTCGGCGACCAGGCCGCTGTGGCGCAGCAGGGCGTCGATTTGCGGGTCGCGGCCGCGGAAAGCGCGGAAAGACTCAATCGCCGGGCGCGAGCCGCCCACGGCCAGAATTTCGCGGCGGAAGGCCTCGCCCACCGCCGGGTTGGCGTGGCCGGTTTCTTCAAACGCCGCGTAGGCATCGGCCGACAGCACTTCCGCCCACTTGTAGCTGTAGTAGCCCGCCGCGTAGCCGCCGGCAAAGATATGGCTGAAGGTGTGCGCCATGCGGTTGTAAGCCGGGGTCGGATTGACCGCCACTTCGGCGCGCACCGCCTCCAGCACCGCCATAAACTCGCCCTTGGCTTGCAGCTCGGCGTGCAACAGCATGTCAAACAGGCCGAACTCCACCTGACGCACGGTCATCATGCCGGACTGGAAATTCTTGGCCGCCAGCATCTTGTCGAACAGCTCGTGCGGCAGCGGCTCGCCGCTGTCCACATGGGCGGTCATGTGCGACAGCACATCCCACTCCCAGCAGAAGTTCTCCATGAACTGGCTGGGCAGCTCGACGGCGTCCCACTCCACGCCATTGATGCCGGACACGCCCAGCTCGTCCACCTCGGTCAGCATATGGTGCAGGCCGTGGCCAAACTCATGGAACAGGGTGATGACTTCGTCGTGGGTGAACAAGGCCGGCTTGTCGCCCACCGGGGCGGTGAAGTTGCAGGTCAGCAGCGCCACCGGGATTTGCACGCTGCCGTCGGCCAACTGGCGGCGGGCGCGGATGTCGGCCATCCAGGCGCCGCCGCGCTTGCCTTCGCGGGCGTACAGGTCGGTGTAGAACTGCGCCACCGGCTGGCCATGGCGGCGCACCGTCCAAAAGCGCGCATCGGCGTGCCACAGCGTGGCCGGCGTCGGCTCGATGGTCACGCCAAACAGCTTGCCGATGATGCCAAACAGCCCGTCCAGCACGCGCGCCTCGCTGAAGTAGGCTTTCACTTCTTGTTCCGAAAAGTCATAGCGCGCCACGCGCAGTTTTTCGCTGGCCCAGGCCAGATCCCAGGCGTGCAGCTCGTCCAGCTCCAGTTCTTCGCGGGCAAAGGCTTCCAGCTCGGCGCGATCGCGCTCGGCAAACGGCTTGGCGCGCGCGGCCATGTCGCGCAAAAAGCCAATCACCTGGCTGGGGCTGTCGGCCATCTTGGGCGCCAGCGACACTTGGGCGTAATTCTCAAAGCCCAGAAGGCTGGCTTCTTCGGCGCGCAGCGCCAGGATTTCGCTGATCAACAGCGTGTTGTCCAGCTCGGCCGGGCCAAACTCGGAGGCGCGGGTGACGTTGTCGCGGTACATCGATTCGCGCAGCGTGCGGTTATTGGCGTACTGCATCACCGGGAAATAAAACGGAAAGTGCAGCTTGAGCTTGTAGCCGGGCTTGCCGTCGGCTTCGGCGGCGGCGCGCATCATCTCCAGCACATCATCCGGCAGGCCATCCAGCTCGGCCACGTCGTCGATATAGCGGGCAAAGCCGTCGGTGGCGTCCAGCACATTCTGGCTAAAGCGCGCCGACAGCTCGGACAGCCGCGCCTGAATCTCGGCAAAGCGGGTTTTTTCGGCGTCGGGCAATTCGGCGCCCGACAGGCGGAAGTCGCGCAGCTGGTGCTCGATGATCTGGCGGCGCGCCGCGCTCAGCCCGGCGTAGTCGGCGCTGGCGGCCAGCGCCTTGACCTTGGCGAACAGCGCCAGGTTTTGCCCAAGCTCGGTGTAAAACTCGGAGAGTTTGGCCAGATTGCTGTTGTAGGCCTCGCGCAGCTCCGGGGTGTTGATCACGGCGTTCAGGTGCGACACCGGGTCCCACACCCAGCTGATTTTTTCGGTGGCGTCGGCCAGCGGCGCCATCAGGGCGTCCCAGCTGGCCGGGGTGTCGGGCTGGGTGACGGCGGCCACCACGGCGCGGGCATTCGCCAGCACCTGGTCCACCGCCGGGGTGATATGGTCGGGACGGACATCGGCAAAGCGGGGCAGTGCGGTAAAGTCGAGCAGCGGGTTATCCATCCTCAGGCATCCTTCAATAAATCAGTCGTTTGGCACAATTGCCGCGCCGGTCGGCGCGGCGGCGCGCGGCGTCATGCGCTTCGGGTTATGATAGCGAATGTTCACGCCACGCTTTGATATGGGGTCTTTCTGAATGAAACGCAATCTTCGCCCGTTTGACGGCATCCACCCGCAGCTGCCCGAATCCTGTTTTGTTGACGACACCGCGCTGATCATCGGCGATGCCGTGCTGGGCGAGGATTGCTCGGTGTGGCCGATGGCGGTGATCCGCGCCGACGTCAATTCGGTGCGCATCGGCGCGCGCAGCAATGTGCAGGATTTTTGCATGCTGCACGAATCGCACAAGAACGACAAAGACCCCAACGGCGCGCCGCTGACCATCGGCGAGGATGTCACCATTGGCCACCATGTCAATCTGCACGGCTGCACCATTGGCGACCGCGTGCTGGTTGGCATGGGCGCTATCGTGCTGGACAAGGCCGTGGTGGAGTCCGACGTGATCATCGGCGCCGGCAGCCTGGTGCCGCCGGGCAAACGCCTGGCGTCGGGGTATTTGTATGTGGGCTCGCCGGTGAAGCAGGCGCGCGAATTGACTGCCGAAGAGCGCGAATTTTTGCGCTATTCCGCCGCACACTATGTGCGCCTGGCCAATAAGCACAAGGCAGGCCAGTGATGCGCGCATGGCGAACTTTATTATTATCGGCCGCAATGCTCAGTGGTTTAGCACAAGCGCATTCTCTGGATGGCCTGCTGGATAGCGTGGCCAGCGCCTGCCAGGCCAGCCCGGCCCTGGTGACATTGCTGCAATCGCTGGGGCAGCGCGAGGGCGAGCCGGCGCAAGTGCGCCAGCCCGAGCAGGTGGCCGCTCCGGCCGAGCTGCGCGAGGCGTTTGCCGCGCCGGACCGGGTGGCCATCAACGAGGACACCTGGCTGCTGGGGGTGGCTGCCCGTGGCGACTGGCACGGTGTGGCAGTCACCGCGCTGACGCGCACGCTCAGCCTGAGCGAGCCGGGGGGCGAGTTTGCCATTGAACTTAGCGGCTCGCCGCTGGAAGTGCAGGCCGCACTGGGCAAACATTTGGCGTTTCAGCATAGCAAAGTGGCGGTAGACGGCGTCTGGCAGGCACGTGGCGCGCAATTTGTCGATGGCGTGAATGGCGAGAACAGCACGGCGCTGGTCTGCCCGCTGCCGTTTTGATCAGTAAAAACCCTGATGACATAACTGGCGTGGCTGGCGGATTCACGCCACAATAGCGCCAACACCGCCGGCCTTAACGCCGGCCCGATTTTTTGTTTTTTTCTCTCAATCGCAGTGGGCGTGGCGCTGGCAAAACCGGTGCTTGCGCCAGGATGATTCAGCATGACACACAATCGCACCATCTCCGTGGTTGGCCTGGGCTATGTGGGCCTGCCGGTGGCCGTCGCCTTTGGCAAGCACGCGCGCACCATCGGCTTTGACATCAACGCCACCCGCATTGCCGAACTGAAAACCGGCCACGACCGCACTGGCGAAGTGGAAGACGCCGACCTGGCCGCCGCCCAGATTGTCTACACCGACCAATTCGACGTGCTGCGCGAAGCCGATTTTCACATTGTGGCCGTGCCCACCCCGGTAGACGACGCCCACCAGCCCGACCTCACCCCGGTGGAAAAAGCCAGCGAAACCGTGGCGCGCGCGCTGAAAAAAGGCGATATCGTGGTGTATGAATCCACGGTGTATCCGGGCGTCACCGAAGACATCTGCGTACCGATTCTGGAAAAACTCTCCGGCCTGCGCTGCGGTGAAGATTTCACCGTTGGCTACAGCCCCGAGCGCATCAATCCGGGCGACAAGGAACACACCTTCACCAAGATCAAAAAAGTGGTGTCCGGCCAGGACGCCGCCACGCTGGACATCGTCGCCGCCGTCTACGCCTCGGTGGTGACTGCTGGCGTGCACAAGGCTGCATCGATCAAGGTGGCCGAAGCCGCCAAGGTGATCGAAAACACCCAGCGCGACCTCAACATCGCCCTGATGAACGAGCTGGCCATCCTGTTTGAAAAAATGGGCATCGACACCTTGGACGTGCTGGAAGCCGCCGGCACCAAGTGGAACTTCCTCAAGTTCAAGCCGGGCCTGGTCGGCGGCCACTGCATCGGCGTGGACCCGTACTACCTGACCCACAAAGCAGAAAAACTCGGTTACATCCCGCAAGTGATCCTGGCTGGCCGGCGCATCAACGACAGCATGGGCAAATTCATCGCCCAGCGCGCCATCAAGGAAATGATCCACGGCGGCAGCCTGGTGGCGGGCAGCGTGGTCACCGTGCTGGGCCTGACCTTCAAAGAAAACTGCCCTGACCTGCGCAACTCGCGGGTAATCGACGTGATTCAGGAACTGCGCGAATTTGGCGTGCAAGTGCAAGTGTGCGACCCGCAGGCCGAACACGACGAAGCCGAAGAAGAATACGGCGTGTCGCTGACCCCGTTTGCCGAGTTGGCCCCGGCCGACGCGGTGATTGTCTGCGTGGCGCACAGCGAATTTGCCGCGCTGGACATCGCCGGCTACCAGAAGCTGCTCAAGCCCGACGCCCGCGTGCTGATCGACGTCAAGGGCGTGGTGGACAAAGCCGCCGCCCAGGCCGCCGGCCTGCGCTTCTGGCGTCTGTGAGGCGGCATGACCATGACCGCTTACGACACCCTGCGTGAACAACTCAGCGCCCAGCCGCGCACCTGGCTGGTGACCGGCTGCGCCGGCTTTATCGGCAGCAATCTGCTGGAAGCCCTGCTGCGCCTGGGCCAGACGGTGATTGGCCTGGATAACTTCTCCACCGGCCATCAAGGCAATCTGGACGAAGTGCGTCAGCTGGTGGGCGACGCCGCCTGGGCGCGCTTTACCTTTATCCAAGGCGACATCCGCGACGCCGACGCCTGCGCGCGCGCTGTGAACGGCGTGGACTACGTGCTGCATCAAGCCGCGCTGGGCAGCGTGCCGCGCTCGCTGGACGACCCGTGGAACACCCACGACAACAATATCAACGGCTTTTTGCGCCTGCTGATCGCCAGCCGCGACGCTGGCGTCAAGCGCTTTGTTTACGCCGCGTCCAGCTCGACTTACGGCGACCACCCCGGCCTGCCCAAGGTGGAAGAGCAAATCGGCAAGCCGCTGTCGCCGTATGCAGTGACCAAATACGTCAACGAGCTGTACGGCGATGTGTTTGCCCGCGCCTACGGCGTGTCGGCGGTGGGCCTGCGCTACTTCAATGTGTTTGGCCCGCGCCAGGACCCGAACGGCGCCTACGCTGCAGTGATGCCGATGTGGTTTGCCGCGCTGCTGAACAACGACACCGTGTACATCAACGGCGATGGCGAAACCAGCCGCGACTTCTGCTTTGTCGGCAACGCCGTGCAGGCCAATCTGCTGGCCGCCACTGCGCCGTCGCTGCCCGAGGGCCACGAAGTGTTCAACGTCGCCGTCGGCGACCGCACCACGCTGAACGAGCTGTACGCCGCCATCCGCGAGCAAGTGGCGCGTTGGCGGCCCGAGGCAGCGCAGTGCCAGCCGGTGTACCGCGATTTTCGCGCCGGTGACGTGCGCCACTCACAAGCCGACATCAGCAAGGCCGCCAGCCTGCTGGGCTACGCGCCGACACACCGCGTGGCCGAAGGGCTGGATATCGCCGCACCGTGGTATGCGCAACTGTTTGGAGCCACTGCGTGAAGCGGGTGCTGATTATCCGCCGCGACAATATTGGCGACCTGGTGTGCACCACGCCTTTGTTCTCGGCGCTGCGCGAAGCCTTGCCCAATGCCTATCTGGCGGCGCTGGTGAACAGCTACAACGCCGAAGCGCTGCACGACAACCCGGTGCTGGACGATGTGTTTGTCTACACCAAGGCCAAGCACAGCGAACGCTCGAAACTGCGCGTGTGGTGGGACACCTGGCGCTTGATGCGCAGCCTGCGCGCCAAGCAGTTTGACCTGGTGCTGCTGCCCTCGGGCGGCGACCAGGCGCACGCGCTGAAGCTGGCGCGGATGATCAAGCCCGGCAAGGTGGCCGGCTTTGCGCCGACCAAGGGCCTGGATGTCACCGTACCGGCCGACAACAAGCCGCAGCTGGAAGCCGAGCGCATCCTCAAGCTGCTGCCGGCGCTGGGCCTGCGCCGCGGCAAGCTGTCGCCGGCCAGCACCTTTGCCCGCAACGAAGAACGCGCCGCCGCGCGCATGGCGCTGGTGCAAGCCAATATCGAGCCCGGCCCGCGCAAACCGCTGATCGGCCTGCACATCAGCGCGCGCAAACCCCGCCAGCGCTGGCCGGCCGAGCGCTTTGTCGAACTGGCCGCCCGGCTGAACAAAGCCACTGGTGCGGCCTTCATGCTGTTCTGGTCACCCGGCGACGAAGACCACCCGCAACACCCCGGCGACGACCGCAAGGCGCGCGAGATCATCGCCGCCTGCCAGGAGCGCAACCTGCCGCTGTTGCCCTACCCGACCGAACGGCTGGAGCAACTGATTGGCGGCCTGTCGGTGTGTCAGTCGGTGATTTGCAGCGACGGCGGCGCCATGCACCTGGCTGCCGGACTGGGCAAGCCGATGGTGTGCCTGTTCGGCAACAGCGACGCCAAGGTGTGGGCGCCGTGCGGCAGCGCGCCGTTCAAAATCCTGCAGCCGGCCAGCCAGACCGTGGCCGACATCAGCGTGGACGAAGTGGCCGCCACTTGGCGGCGGCTGCATATCGGGCAGATTCGGTAGCGGCGCGGCGGGGCCTGTGTGCGGGTCTCGCCGTGTGTCGCCGACCGTCCTTTTGCCTCTCACTTCTTCGTTTTCTACGCCGACAGCCGCTGTGCGGACGCGTGCCACGCGTAGCCTGCGGTCTTACCCCGCCGCAGTACGTGCGTTGCGCTGCCGTACACGATGTGTCCCCTCATGCATTGGATGGCGTTTGAGTCTTAAGCCATGATTCATCTTGGCGCGCTATCCTGCGCAATTCTGTCATTGCCGCCGCCTGGCATCTGGCGTGGCAGAGGATGGCAAAACCTTGCGCAGCCTCAAGTCATGACGCTTGCGTTTCACGTAGAGTGCCCGCATGAAAGCTTTTGTTGACTGTTTGTTCGCGCTTTTCGCCGGATCCGGCGGTGGGTGCGTCGGAGGCCGCCATGCGCATCCTGCTGGTAGAAGATGACCTCTTGCTGGGCGACGGGGTCGAAGCCGGCCTGCGCCAGACCGGCTTCACGGTAGACTGGATCAAAGACGGCGTGTCGGCGCGCTCGGCGCTGGAGGTGGTGGATTATGACGGCATGGTGCTGGACATCAACCTGCCGCGCCTGTCCGGGCTCGACCTGTTAAGCGAAATCCGCCGCGCCGGCAATGCCTTGCCGGTGCTGCTGCTCACCGCCCGCGATACGGTGGAAGACCGCATCCTGGGGCTGGACGCCGGGGCAGATGATTATCTGGTCAAGCCGTTTGCCTTGGGCGAGCTGGTGGCGCGTTTGCGCGCCGTGGTGCGCCGCGCCCATGGCCGCGCCAGCCCAACGCTGGAATACGCCGGCCTGAGCCTGGACCCTGGCGCACACAAGGCGTGTTATCAGGGGCAGGACATCGAGCTGACCGGTAAAGAATTCCAGCTGCTTGAGCTGTTTCTGGATAACCGCAATAAAGTGCTATCGCGCCAGCAAATCGAAGAAAAACTCTACGGCTGGAATCAAGAAGTCGCCAGCAACGCCGTGGAAGTTCACATCCACCACCTGCGCAAAAAGCTGGGCGCGCACTTCATCCGCACCCATCGCGGTGTCGGCTATCAACTGGGCGCCTGACGTCCGGCGGTCGGCCGTGATGGTATGAGCACGGGTGGGGCTGGCATCATTGCGGTTCTGCCTGTGTTTTATCCTGCCGAAAGCCTGTCCCATGTTCCGACGCCTGATCAACTGGCTGAACCGTTCCATCCACCGCCGCCTGCTGGCCTTGCTGGCACTGGGCCTGCCACTGTTGTGGCTGGCCAGCGCCGGGCTGGCCTATATGACTGCACGCTACGAAGTCAACGAACTCTTCGACACCGAACAGGTGCTGTTTGCCCAGTTTCTGGCCTCGGTGGATTTGCGCGCCCGTCAGGCCGGGGCAGAAATCCTGCCGCATCGCCCACAAGAAATCAAAGACCTGTTCGACGATGATCACAGCGGCGGCGAGATCGATGCTGATGATTTTGCCTTTCAGCTGCGTGATGCCCAAGGGCATCTGCGCTTGAGTGATGTGCGGCAAACGCCCCTGCCGGCGCGCATGGATTACACCGGCTTTGCCGATGTGAAAATCGACAAGACTGTGTGGCGGGTGTACTACCTGAACGACCGCGCCAGGGATTTGTCGATTGCCGTGGGCCAAAAGCTCAAGGAGCGCACCAGTCTGGCGCGGGTGCTGGCGCTGGGCCAGCTTACCCCCTGGCTGTTGACCATGCCGCTGGTGTTGGGCTGGATCTGGTGGGGCGTGCGCCAGGGCTTGCGTCCTTTGCGCAGTCTCACCGACCAGATCGCCAGCCAGCAGCCTACCCGGCTGACGCCGCTGGCGGCCGGGCAGGTGCCGGATGAAATCGCGCCACTGGTTCACGCCCTGAATGCCTTGCTGGCACGCTTGGACGAAGCGCTGGACAGCGAGCGGCGCTTTACCGCCGACGCCGCCCACGAGCTGCGCACGCCACTGGCAGCGCTGCGCGTGCAAGTGGAAGTCGCCCAACTGGCCAACGGCCCCGAGGCGCGGCGCAAAGCCTTGGGCCAGGTGTTGGCCGGTATTGACCGCGCCACCCGCTTGGTCAGCCAACTGCTGACCCTGGCGCGTCTGGACCATAATCCGCAGGCGCTGGCTGGCGATGCCGAGCTGGTGGCGCTGGCCCGTCAGCATTTGCTGGACGCCAGCGACGACGCCACCGCGCGCAATGTGCGCTGCGAATGGCCAGACAGCCTGCCTGTCTGGCCGCATCCGGTGAATCCGGCCCTGCCGGACGTTTTGCTGCGTAATCTGGTGGATAACGCCGTGCGCTACACCCCCGCTGGCGGGCGGGTGTGGCTGGAAGACGCCGGCCAAGGCTGGCTGACACTGGCCAATGACGCACCGGAGACGCTGGATGCCGAGACATTGGCGCGCCTGGGCGAGCGATTTTTTCGGCCGGCCGGGCAAAGCGCCAGCGGCAGCGGCCTGGGCTTGTCGATTGCCCGCCGCGCCGCACGGCTGTGTGGGCTGGAATTGTCCCTGTCGCTGCGTGAAGGGGTGTTTCGCGCGCAGTTGCGCACTTCTGCGAGCCACTTGAAAGCGCACGGCTGAGCGCCGGGCTTGTGTGCAATCGGGTGTCAAAAAAATTCAACACCTCTACCGCAGAGTGTTTAAATTTTTGCGATTTCCTGTGGTATTTTCTTAAACGCACGCCTACAATCAAATACGTTCATCCTCGCCCGGATGGCTGCGTGGGCTTGGTGCTCGCGCCCTGGCGTGATTCCATGGACATTCCTGCTTGGCAGCCACCGGCAATTCCCCGATAGTAGGCGCCAGTGAAGCCATGAAAGATCGCCATGAACTGGAATGCATGCGCTGGCCTTGCCCTGCTGGCGCTGTGTGTGTGTGGTGCGGCCCGTGCCGAACCGGCTGAAGGCCAGCTCAAACTGATTGTCTGGCCTGGTTATGCCGAGCGTGGGCAAACCGACCTGCGCTACGACTGGGTGACGCCGTTTGAACGGGAAACCGGCTGCAAGGTCAGTGTGCGGGTGGCATTGAATTCTGACGAGATGGTCAACCTGATGAATCAGGGGGGCTTTGATCTGGTCAGCGCCTCAGGCGACGCCAGCCTGCGCCTGATCTTTGCCCGCAAGGTGGCCGCCCTGGATCCGGCGCGTGTGCCCGGCTGGGAGCAGATCGAGCCACGCCTGCGGCAGGGCAGCGGCTTGCAGGTGGCTGGCGCCACCTATGGTGTGCCCTTTGTCTGGGGCGCCAATATGCTGTTGTACGACAGTCGGCAGTTTCGGCAGGCGCCGGGCTGGTCGGCCGTGTTTGAGCCGCAAACCCTGGCTGATGGCCAGCCCAGTCAGGGGCGTGTGCAGATGCACCGTGGGCCGATGGCCATTGCCGAAGCTGCGCTGTATCTGATGAAACAGCGCCCGGCACTGGGTATTGTCGATCCATACGAATTGTCGCCCACCCAGTATGCCCAAGTGCTGGCGCTGTTGCGCCAGCAGCGCAACTGGGTGTGGCAATACTGGCAGGACCCGGAACAGCAGGTGCATGATTTTCGCCAGCAGACCCTGGCGTTGAGCACGGGCTGGGGGTATACGGCGCGTGCCTTGCAGCGCCAGGGCATCAGCGTGCGGGCAGTGATTCCGCGCGAAGGCGCCACTGGCTGGGTGGACAGCTGGATGTTGCACAGTCAGGCCGCACACCCGGTGTGCGCCTATCAGTGGATGGCCTATACCCTGCGCCCGCGTGTGCAGGCCATGGTGGCTGAATGGTATGGCGCCAATCCGGCCAATGCCCAGGCGTGCGCCTTGCGCGGGCCGGCGGGTGAGTCGGTGTGCGACGACAGCCAGCACAAGCGGTTTGCCGATTTGCACTTCTGGCGCACGCCACAGGCCAATTGCGCCAGCCAGCCGCGTTGTGTGCCCTATGCTACCTGGGCCAAGGATTATGCCCGGATCGTGGCGGGCCGCTGACGCCGGGCAGCCAGTGTTGTTTTACTGTTTTTGTCGGTTTTTTGTAGAGGGAATCGCCGGCCAACTGGTCGGCGCGTATCCGTAGACCGCCACAGGCGGCATGAGCCAGCAGCAAGGCTCCGGAACCCACGCGCGAGCCGGGTGGCCGCGCGCGTTGTCATCATGATGTCTTGACCCAACACACGGGGCGGCGCCGCCGCCGCACGGGAGAACCCATACAATGAGCACCACCACCAACGCCAGCTTGCAACAACGCAAAGAAGCCGCAACCCCGCGCGGGGTCGGCGTGATGTGCGGTTTTTACATCGACCGCGCCAAAAACGCTGAACTCTGGGACATCGAAGGTCGCCGCTACATCGACTTTGCCGGCGGCATTGGCGTGCTGAACACCGGCCACCTGAACGACAAAGTGGCCGCCGCCGTGGCCGCCCAAGCCGAGAAATTCAGCCACACCTGCTATCAAGTGGTGCCCTACGAGCTGTATGTGTCGGTGGCGGAAAAACTCAACGCCATCACCCCGGGCGACCACGCCAAGAAAACCTGCTTTTTCACCTCCGGCGCTGAAGCGGTGGAAAACGCCATCAAGATCGCCCGCAGCCACACCGGCCGTCCGGGCGTGATCGCCTTCTTTGGCGGCTACCACGGTCGCACCAATATGACCCTGGGCCTGACCGGCAAAGTGGCCCCGTACAAGCTGGGCTTTGGCCCCTTCCCGGGCGAAGTGTTCCACGCCCCCTACCCGAACCCGATGCACGGCGTGAGCGAAGAAGAAGCGCTCAAGGGCCTGGAAAAGATTTTCAAGTGTGACATCGATCCCAAGCGCGTGGCGGCCATCATCATCGAGCCGGTGCAAGGCGAAGGCGGTTTTAATGTCACCCCGAACAGCTTCTTGGCCGCGCTGCGCGCCATCTGTGATGAACACGGCATCCTGCTGATCGCCGACGAAGTGCAATCCGGCTTTGCCCGCACCGGCAAGATGTTCGCCATGGACCACACTGGCGTGATCCCCGACCTGATGACCATGGCCAAGTCGCTGGCTGGCGGCTACCCGCTGTCCGCCGTCACCGGCCGCGCCGAAGTGATGGACGCCCCGGCCGCTGGCGGCCTGGGCGGCACCTACGCCGGCAGCCCGCTGGCCCTGGCCGCCGCCGAAGCAGTGATGGACGTGATTGCCGAAGACAAGCTGTGCGAACGCGCGCAACTGCTGGGCGACAAGCTCAAGGCCAAGCTGGACAGCCTGAAGGCTGACATTCCGCACATCGCCCAAGCCCGTGGCCTGGGCGCCATGGTGGCGGTGGAATTCATGAAGCCGGGCACCAACACCCCGGATGCCGACTTTGCCAAGAAAGCCCAGCAATACGCACTGCAACACGGCTTGATCCTGCTGACCTGCGGCATGTACTACAACGTGATGCGCTTCCTGTTCCCGCTGACCATCGAAGACGCCGTGTTCGATGAAGCCATGGGCATCATGGAAGCCGCGCTGCGCCACGCCGCCGCCTGATTCTGCCGCCCGCCGGCCCACCCACTGGGTGGGCCGTTTGCCTGTCATCACCGGAAAGCCCGACATGCTGAATCTGAAAGACCCCGAGCTGCTGCGTCAGCAGTGCTATATCGACGGCGCCTGGGTGGATGCCGACAATGGCGCCACCCTGGATGTGACCAATCCGGCCACTGGCGAACTGGTGGCGCGCGTGCCGAAAATGGGCGCCGCCGAAACCCGTCGCGCCATCGAGGCCGCCGAACGCGCCTGGCCGGCCTGGAAGCGCAAAACCGCCAAAGAACGCAGCGCCATCCTGCGCCGCTGGTTTGAACTGATGATGGCCGCCCAGGACGACCTGGCCGCCATCCTCACCGCCGAACAAGGCAAGCCGCTGGCCGAAGCCAAGGGCGAAATCGCCTACGGCGCCAGCTACTTCGAGTGGTACGCCGAAGAAGCCAAGCGCGTGTACGGCGACACCATCCCCACCCATCAGGGCGACAAGCGCGTGGTGGTGCTGAAAGACCCGATTGGCGTGTGCGCTGCCGTCACCCCGTGGAACTTCCCCAACGCCATGATCACCCGCAAGGCTGGCCCGGCGCTGGCCGCCGGCTGCCCGATTGTGGTCAAGCCCGCCTCGCAAACCCCGCTGTCGGCGCTGGCGATTGCCGTGCTGGCCGAGCGTGCTGGCGTGCCGGCTGGCGTGTTCAGCGTGCTGACCGGTTCCGCTGCCGCGATTGGCGGCGAGCTGACCGCCAGCCCGATTGTGCGCAAATTCTCGTTCACCGGCTCGACCGAAATCGGCCGCGAACTGATTGCCCAGTGCGCGCCGACGGTGAAAAAAGTGTCGATGGAGCTGGGCGGCAATGCGCCGTTCATCGTGTTTGACGACGCCGACCTGGACGCGGCGGTTGAAGGCGCGATGATCTCCAAATACCGCAATGCCGGGCAAACCTGCGTCTGCGCCAACCGCCTGTACGTGCAGGCCGGCGTATACGACGCCTTCGCCGAAAAATTCGCCGCCGCCGTGGCCCAGCTCAAGGTCGGCAACGGCTTTGAAGCCGGCGTCACCCAGGGCCCGATGATCGACGAAAAAGCCGTCGGCAAAGTGGAAGAACACATCGCTGACGCCCTGGCCAAGGGCGGCAAGCTGGTGGCCGGCGGCAAGCGCCATGCCCTGGGCGGCAGCTTCTTTGAGCCGACCATCATCACTGGCGTGACCCAGGCGATGAAAGTGGCCAAGGAAGAAACCTTCGGCCCGCTGGCCCCGCTGTTCAAGTTCGACACCGAAGCCGATGTGGTGGCCATGGCCAATGACACCGAATTCGGCCTGGCCAGCTACTTCTACAGCCGCGACATCGGCCGCGTCTGGCGGGTGGCCGAGCAGCTGGAATACGGCATGATCGGCATCAACACCGGGATCATCTCCAACGAAGCCGCGCCGTTTGGCGGGGTGAAGCAATCCGGCCTCGGCCGCGAAGGCTCGCACTACGGCATGGACGACTATCTGGAAATCAAATACCTGCTGGTCGGTGGTCTGGACCGCTAAGCGCTGCTGACCAAGCCGTGTTGCGTGTACTGTCTGCTCGTGTGCCTGGCAGGCACGCTGCGCTGAGTTTGGTGAGCACCCGTTTGATCTTTCCTGTGTGACCCCGTGAGCCTGAAACGGCGCGCCCTGTTGGGTGCGCCGTTTTTTTGCCTCGCTGCTGGCTGCGCGGGTATGCTGGCCGCCGTCGACCCCGCGCCACAAGAAAGCCCCTGCCATGTCCACCCCCATCCTGATCAGCGCCTGTTTGCTGGGCGCGCCGGTGCGCTACGACGGCGAGCACTGCCGCCAGGATCACCCCTGGCTGCGCGCGCTGGCCGACGCCGGCCGGCTATTGCCTATCTGCCCGGAAGTGGCCGGCGGCCTGCCCACCCCGCGCCCGCCGGCCGAGCTGTGCGGCGGCGACGGCCACGCGCTGTGGGCCGGCGCCGCGCAGGTGCGCACGGCAACGGGTGAGGATCTCAGCGCAGCGTTTTGCGCTGGCGCCCGCGCCGCCTGCGCGCTGGCCGCACAACACGGCGTGCGGCTGGCCATCCTCAAGGCGCGCAGCCCGTCCTGCGGCTGTCGGCAGGTGTACAGCGGCCAGTTTGACGGCCAATTGCGCGCCGGCCAGGGCGTGGCCGCCGCCGCGCTGGCGACGGCCGGGGTGACACTGTTTGATGAACAGCAACTGACTGAGGCCGCGCGCTGGCTGGCGGCAAACGAGGCCGAGCATGCGCCGCGCTGACCGCCTGTATCGGCTGGTGGATCATCTGCGCGGGCGGCGTTGCGTCACCGCCGCCCAGCTGGCGCAATGGCTGGAAGTCTCCGAGCGCACGGTGTACCGCGATGTGCGCGACTTGATGGCCAGCGGCGTGCCGATTGAAGGCGAGGCTGGCGTCGGCTACCGGCTGTCGCGCCATCATCACCTGCCGCCGCTGATGTTCAGCGCCGACGAGCTGGCCGCGCTGCGGCTGGGCATGGCCATGGTGTCCACTTGGGGCGACCCGGCGCTGGCCGAGCTGGCAGCCAATGCCCAGGCCAAGATCAACGCCGTGCTGCCGCCCAGCGCCGCGCGCCAGCCGGCGGCGCAGCTGTTTGTGCCGGATTTGCACGATTACCCGGTGGCGCGGCTGACGCCGCTGCGCCGGGCGATTGCCGCGCGCCAGTATGTCGAGCTGGATTATTGCCGCGCCGATGGCGCGCTCAGCCGTCGGCGGGTGCGCCCGCTGGGGCTGTTTTTTTGGGGGGTGAGCTGGACGCTGGCCGCCTGGTGCGAGGCGCGCGATGAGTTCCGCAATTTTCGCATCGACCGCATGCTGGCCTGCACGCCGCAGACCGACACCTTCACCCCGCAAGCCGGGCGCACGCTGGAAGATTTTTTTCGGGCGGTGGGCGCCAGCCAGCCGCCCGCTGGCGGCTGATCAGCCCATCAAGCGCCGGGCGCGCATGCCGATAGCAAAATATTCGCCCTGACTAATCCCGAAAGCGTGCCCATGCGCCCCACCCTGCTGGCCCTGTTGTTGTCCTCGTTGCTGTCCACCGCCGCCCTGGCGCAAACCCCACCGCCGCCGCCGCCGGGCGGCCCGGCTGGCGGCCCGCCGCCTGGCGCGCCGGGTCCGCAGCGCTATTCGCTGGAGCAGGCGCTGTCCGACCAGGCGCAGCTGCACACCATCGCCTTCAGCGGCCTGGCCTTTTTGACCGGGGACTTTGCCAACGACACTTTTTTGCCGCCGGGCAAGGTGTCGGATTATTTTGGCTTTCAGTATATGCGCGACATCGACACCGCCAGCGGCGGCCATCAAGGCGCGTTTCTCACCCGCATTGCCCACGCCATGCTGGCCTTGCTCACTCCTGAGCAGCGCACGCTGTTGATTGAGCTGGCGCGGCTGCAACAGCCCGAGGTGCGCCGCTTTGCCGAGCGCCGCTTGCCCTTGATTCAGGCGTTTCGCCAGCAGCTGGACGGCCGGCCGTTGTCCGGGCCGGGGGCTTTGTCGCAGGCGGCGGTGATGAAATACTCCGCCGAGCTGTACGAGCTGGACGGCAAGCTGGCCTATCAGCGCGCCAAGGTGATGGCGCATATTGTGCGCAGCCTGGACGCCCAGCAGCGCCAGGCGCTGGCGCGCATGAAGTTTGGCGATTCGCGCACCTGGCCCAATGCGCCGGAAGTATTGGACAAGCGCCAGTTTTCGCACGATGTGCATGTGCTGGTGATGACCTACGCCAGCGAGATGTTCTCCTGGGCGGCCGGCTCGCTGGAGGCGGATGTGTATTTTTGCCCCGAGCGCCACGGCATGTATTTTGGCGGCTTTGGCATGAAAACCGCCCCGGCCATCGGCCGCCCGGATTACGCCATCAGCACCGCGCTGACCGGCGACAGCGGCCAGGCGCTGCTGGCCCTGCTCACCCCCGAGCAACGCGGCGCGCTGACCGAGCTGCCCGCCGCCCAGCGCGCCGACCTGGCCGAGATTGTGCGCCTGCGCCGACAAATCGCCAGCGAGCTGCGCAAGCTGCTGAACGGCGAGCCGGCCGACCAGGCCAAGGTGCTGGCGGCCTCGCGCCGCTATGGCGAATTGGATGGCCGCCTGTCCTGGCGCTATGGCATGGCCTTTGCCCGCATTCAGGCCAGCCTGAGCCCGCCGCAGCGCGCCCAACTGGCGCGGCTGCGCCCGCCAAGCGGGCCGGGCGAGCCGAAAGGGCCGTTTATTTATTCCGAGCCGGTGCGCAATTTGTCGGTGGGGGATTCCGGGTTTTTGTTCAGCCGTTAAGCTGACGCAGCCGGCGACGGATGGCCGCCCAGCGCCGTCGCCAGCGCTGGCCTCCCTGCTGGCGCCAGCCGCGCAACCGGTGCCGCCAGGCACGCCACTGTACGCGGGCCAGCCGCCAGGCGTATTGCTGGCGCACGCTGTCGTACACCACCTTGCGCCAGTGCAATAGCGTGGCGCGCACCCTGGCAAACCAGGCCAGGCTGAGCAGCGCCGGCTCGGCCGCGTGGTAAATCCGCGTGACCGCCAGCGTGCCTGCCGCCTTGGCCGCCAGCAGCACCCCCACCCCCGCCAGCACATGACCCTGCGACAGCAGGGCCACCGCCAGCAGTTTCACCGGCAAAATCGCCAGCCCCGGCAGCGCAAAGCACAGCAAGGCCGGATACGGCGACAAGCGCCCCACCCAGGCCTCGGCGCGCGCCACCCAGTCACGGCGCGCCAGCCAGCGCCCCAGCGCGCGCAAGTCATCGACAATCAGGCGCTCCAGGGCAAACAGCAGCACCGCCAGCACCGTCAACAGGGCGGTGACCCAGCCGCGCCGGCGCGGCGCCATACGCATAGACGGCATGATGTGTTCTCAGCAACAGAATGCGGTGCAGTGTGAGGGGCGTGCGGTAAAAAGCAAGTGCCGTGGGTGAATTTCTGTCTCGCCGCTCCCGGCGAATGGCGATGGTTGCCCGCCTGGCCGGCATGGTCCGCCGGTTGCGGTGATCCAGGGGCCGCCACGCGCTACAATGGCCGCCCAATCCCCCCTGACTGGAGCCTGTCATGCGTCCCGAACTTGTCAAAACCTGGCTACAGGACTTGCAAACCAAGATTGTCGCCGCGCTGGAAGCCGTTGACGGCCAGCCTTTTGTCCGCGACGGCTGGACCCGCCCCACCGGCGGCGGCGGGCTGTCCTGCGTGATCGAAAACGGTGGCGTGTTCGAGCGCGGCGGCGTGAATTTCTCGCACGTCACCGGCCCGGCGCTGCCGCCCTCGGCCACCGCTGCCCGCCCCGAGCTGGCCGGCCGCGCCTTTGAAGCCATGGGCGTGTCGCTGGTGCTGCACCCGCGCAACCCCTACGCCCCCACCGCCCACATGAATGTGCGCTACTTTGTCGCCACCGCCGAAGGCCAGGAGCCGGTATGGTGGTTTGGCGGCGGCATGGACCTCACCCCGTATTACGGCGAGGTGGACGACGCCGTGCATTTTCACCGCACCTGCCAACAGGCGCTGCACCCATTTGGCGAGCACTACCACCCGCAATACAAAGCCTGGTGCGACCGCTATTTTTACCTCAAGCACCGCGACGAACCGCGCGGCGTGGGCGGGATTTTCTTTGACGACCTGAATGAAGGCGGCTTTGACCACTGCTTTGCCCTCACCCAGGCGGTGGGCGAACACTTTGTGCCCGCCTACCTGCCCATCGTCGAACGCCGCTGCCAACGCCCCTACGGCGAGCACGAGCGCGACTGGCAAGCCTACCGCCGTGGCCGCTATGTGGAATTCAACCTGGTGTTCGACCGTGGCACCCTGTTCGGCCTGCAATCCGGCGGCCGCACCGAATCCATCCTGATGTCGATGCCGCCGGTGGTGAAATGGCGCTACAACTGGCAACCCGAAGCCGGCAGCGCCGAAGCGCGGCTGATGAGCGAGTTTTTGGTGGAGAAGGATTGGGTGTGAGGGTGAGGCCGGTAGCCACCTCTCATGACCGAATGACTGATGGAATGGATGGCCCATGTACGCATAGACGGACATGGGCTGTTTTTATGGCCCCAGCACAGCCTGATTGTCTGCTGCTGTCCGGTGTTGCGTGCAACGGCCACAATCCGCCATCCCTTGTCTGCCACTGTCCTTGTGCGCACCGGGTGATGCGCGCACTATCCGATAGTCGAATCTTGTGCAGCCAGTTTTGCGGCGGATTTGTACAAAATTTGCTGATGCCGGCCCGCAGTGCGCAACGCGCATGGCGCGGGCGGTGGGGTCAAATCGTCGCTTTGGCGAACAATTTTGGCGCGTTTTTGTACAAGTTGGTGGTTTCCGTGCGCGGCACATGCTGAATGGATGTTTAAAATATTGCCCAAGTGTTTGATTTTGCTCCTATAACGCGTTGCACAAATTCCATTTGCCGCATGGGGGGTGAAGTCTTACAATCGAAACATTTTCTTTATCAGTTCTGTAGGCTACGAAGCATGGAAAGACAGCAGTGGTTGCAGGGCACGCTCTACCGCCCGGACTTTGAACAGGACAGCTGCGGCTTTGGCCTGATCGCCCATATGGACGACAAGCCCAGCCATTGGCTGGTCAAAACCGCCATCAGCTCCTTGGCCCAGTTGACCCACCGTGGCGCTGTGGCTGCCGATGGCAAGTCCGGCGACGGTTGCGGCTTGCTGTTCCGCAAGCCAGATGGTTTTCTGCGTGAGGTGGCGGCTGAGGCCGGCATTGCGCTGAAATCGGTGTACGCGGCCGGTCTGGTGTTTTCCAACGCGCAGGACGGCGAACGTGTGTCGCTGACCCGCCTGACCGAGGCCTTGACCGCCCAGGGTCTGGAAGTCGCCGGCTATCGCGAGGTGCCGATTGATGTGTCCGCCTGTGGCGAATACGCGCTCAAGACCTTGCCGGCGATTCGCCAGGTGTTCGTCAATTGCCCGTTCGGCATGGACGAAACCCGCTTCCAGCTCGGCCTGTACATGGGCCGGCGCATGGCGGAAAAGGCCAACGCCGACGATCCGTTCTTCTACATTCCGACGCTGTCGCCGCACACCCTGTCGTACAAGGGTCTGGTGACGCCGGATAACCTGCCGGTGTTCTTCAAGGACTTGCAGGACGAGCGCTTCGAATCCAGCCTGGCGGTGTTCCACCAGCGTTTCTCGACCAACACCTGGCCGCAATGGAAGCTGGCGCAGCCGTTCCGCTTCCTGGCGCACAACGGTGAAATCAACACCGTGCAGGGCAACCGCAACTGGGCGCGCGCGCGCGAACAGATCATGCAGTCCGAGTTGCTGGACATGGACGCCGTGCGCCCCATCGTGCAGACCAATGGCTCGGATTCGATGAGCCTGGACAACATGCTGGAAGGCCTGCTGATGGGCGGCGTGCCGCTGTTCCGCGCCTTGCGCATGCTGGTGCCGCCGGCCTGGCAGAATGTGGACAGCACCGACAAGGATCTGCGCGCCTTCTACGAATTCAATTCGATGCACATGGAGCCGTGGGACGGCCCGGCCGGCATCGTGCTGACCGATGGCCGCTACGCCGGCTGTCTGCTGGACCGCAACGGCCTGCGTCCGGCGCGCTATGTGGTCACCAAAGACCGCATCCTGACCATCTCGTCTGAAGTCGGCGTGTGGGACTACAAGCCGGAAGACGTGGTGAAAAAGGGCCGGGTCAAGCCGGGCCAGATCGTTGCTGTGGACCTGCACAACGGCGAGCTGCTGCTGCCGGAAGACATCGACGCCATCCTGAAAAACGCCCAGCCGTATCGCCAGTGGATTCGCCATAACGCGCGCCATCTGGAAATCTCGCTGGAAGAAGATTCCACCATGCCGACCATGGCCAGCGACGAGCTGGCCCGCCAGCAAAAGCTGTTTGGCCTGAGCTTTGAAGAGCGCGACCAGATCATCCGCGTGCTGGCCGAAGACGCCCAGGAAGCGGTGGGTTCGATGGGCGACGACACGCCGATGGCGGTGCTGTCGCAACAGGTGCGTTCGCCGTTTGACTACCTGCGCCAGCAGTTTGCCCAGGTGACCAACCCGCCGATCGACCCGATCCGCGAAGCGGTGGTGATGTCGCTGAACACCTGCTTTGGCCCGGAACGCAGCATGTTCCAGGAGTCGCCGGAACACGCCAAGCGCCTGGAAGTGCGCTCGCCGCTGCTGTCCTACGAGAAGTTCACCTTTGTGGTGTCGCAGGCTGAATCGCAATTCCGCGCCGCGCGCTTTGACCTGAACTACGATCCGGCCAGCCTGGATCTGGAGCAGGCCATCCGCAAGCTGACCGCCGACGTCATCGCCGCCGTCAAGGATGGCGTGGTGATTGTGGTGCTGTCTGACCGCTGTATCGCCGAAGGCCGCCTGCCGATTCACGCGCTGTTCGCCACGGGCGCCGTGCACCATGCGCTGATCGACGCCGGCCTGCGCTGTCGCGCCAACTTGGTGATCGAAACCGGCTCGGCCCGCGACCCGCACCAGATCGCCAGCCTGGTGGGCTACGGCGCCACCGCCGTGTATCCGTACCTGGCTTACCAGACCATTCTGGACATGATCAACGCCGGCCTGATCCAGGCCGACCCGGTGGACGCGCTGCGCAACTACCGCAAGGGCATCAACAAGGGCCTGTTGAAGGTGCTGTCCAAGATGGGGATTTCCACCATCGCCAGCTACCGTGGCGCTCAGCTGTTTGAAGTGGTCGGCATGCACGATGAAGTGGTCGAGCTGTGTCTGCGCGGCACCGTGTCGCGCGTGTCCGGCTCGCGCTTCAGCGACTTTGAAGCCGACCAGAAAAAACAAGCGCGTCTGGCCTTCAATCCGATGCGCCCGATTGCCCAGGGCGGCCTGCTCAAATACGTCCACGGCGAGGAATACCACGCCTACAACCCGGACGTGGTGATGATGCTGCAAAAGGCGGTGCAGAACAGCGACTACGACGCCTACCAGACTTACGCGCACCTGGTGAACACCCGCCCGGTGGCCATGCTGCGCGACCTGCTCAAGCTGAACGCCGGCAACGCCATTCCGCTGGAAGAAGTCGAGCCGGTGGAAGCCATCCTCAAGCGCTTTGACTCTGCCGGCATGTCGCTGGGCGCGTTGTCGCCGGAGGCGCACGAAGCGCTGGCCGAGGCGATGAACCGCCTGGGCGGCCGCTCCAACTCCGGTGAAGGCGGCGAAGACCCGGCCCGTTACGGCACGGTGAAGATGTCCAAGATCAAGCAGGTGGCATCTGGCCGTTTTGGCGTCACCCCGCACTATCTGGTCAACGCCGAAGTGCTGCAAATCAAGGTGGCCCAAGGCGCCAAGCCGGGCGAAGGCGGCCAGCTGCCGGGCGACAAGGTCAGCCCGCTGATCGCCAAGCTGCGCTGTTCCAAGCCGGGCATCAGCCTGATTTCGCCGCCGCCGCACCACGACATCTACTCGATCGAAGATCTGGCCCAGCTGATTTTTGACCTGAAGCAGGTCAACCCGACCGCGCTGGTGTCGGTCAAGCTGGTGGCTGGCCCAGGCGTGGGCACCATCGCTGCTGGCGTGGCCAAGGCCTACGCCGACCTGATCACCATCTCGGGCTACGATGGCGGCACTGGCGCTTCGCCGCTGACCTCGGTCAAGTACGCCGGCACCCCGTGGGAGCTCGGCCTGACCGAAGCCCAGCAGGTGCTGCGCGCCAACGGCCTGCGCGGCCGCGTCCGCATGCAGACCGACGGCGGCCTGAAAACCGGCCTGGACGTGATCAAGGCCGCCATCCTGGGCGCCGAAAGCTTTGGCTTTGGCACCGGCCCGATGGTGGCGCTGGGTTGCAAATTCCTGCGCATCTGCCACCTGAACAACTGCGCCACTGGCGTGGCCACCCAGGAAGTCAAGCTGCGTCAGAAGCACTTCATCGGCTTGCCGGAAATGGTGATGAATTACTTCACCTTCATCGCCCGCGAAACCCGCGAGTGGATGGCCAAGCTGGGCGTGCGCAGCATGGAAGAGCTGATCGGCCGCCTGGATCTGTTGAGCATCGACGGCGCAGTGACCAGCAAGCAACAAGGCCTGAACCTGAGCGCGCTGCTCACCCAGGGCAATATCCCGGCTGACGAACCGCGCTTCTGCGTGACCGCCGGCAACCCGAGCTTTGACAAGGGCGAGCTGGCCGAGCAAATGGTGGTGGACGCCGAGCCGGCGCTGTCCTGCACGCAAGCCCAGGTGCTGGAATACCCGATCCGCAACATCAACCGCTCGATTGGCGCGCGCCTGTCCGGCGAAATCGCCCGCCGCCACGGCGCCGACGGCCTGCCGGACGGCATGCTGAAGGTCAAGTTCACCGGTTCGGCCGGTCAGAGCTTTGGCGTGTGGAACGCCAAGGGCCTGGCGCTGGAGCTGGAAGGCGACGCCAACGATTACGTGGGCAAGGGCATGGCCGGCGGTTCGCTGGTGATCTACCCGCCGAAAAACTCGGCCTTCGCCAGCAACGAAGCCATCATCGTCGGCAACACCTGCCTGTACGGCGCCACGGGCGGCGAGCTCTACGCCGCTGGCCTGGCCGGCGAGCGTTTTGGCGTGCGCAACTCTGGCGCGCTGGCGGTGATTGAAGGCGCGGGTGACCACTGCTGCGAATACATGACCGGCGGTTGTGTGATCGTGCTGGGCGAAACCGGCTATAACTTTGGCGCAGGCATGACCGGCGGCTTTGGCTTCGTGTACGACCGCGAAGAAAAATTCGCCTACCGCTACAACAACGAGCTGATCGACATCAACCTCATCAACGGCGAGGCGATGGGCCAGTACCGCGCCTTCCTGCTGGACAAGCTCAGCCGCCACGCCGAGCTGACCGGCAGCGCGCTGGCCGCCGAGATGGTGAGCAATTTTGACGATTACGTGGATTACTTCTGGCTGGTCAAGCCGAAGGCCGCCAAGCTCGACAGCCTGCTCAAGGACTGATGACGACGGGCGGCGCACGCCGCCGCCCGGCCGACAACGCATTAGCGCGCCGCCCGCCCCCCAGCTGGCGCGGCGTTTGCGAGGAACATGATGGGTGACGTATTCCAGTTTATGAATCTGCAGCGCAACCCCGGCGAAAAAATCGCCGCCGAGGTGCGCAAGCAGCAGTTTTTTGAAATCTACCAGCCGCTCAACACCGGCGAAGCCGGCGAGCAGGCTGGCCGCTGTCTGGGCTGCGGCAATCCCTACTGCGAGTGGGAATGCCCGGTGCACAACTACATCCCCAACTGGCTGAAGCTGGTCAAGGAAGGCAAGCTGTTTGAAGCCGCCGAGCTGTCGCACAAGACCAACAGCCTGCCGGAAATCTGCGGTCGCGTCTGCCCGCAAGACCGGCTGTGCGAAGGCTCGTGCACGCTGAACCAGGGCGGTTTTGGCGCCGTGACCATCGGCTCGGTGGAAAAATACATCACCGACGAGGCCTACAAGGCCGGCTGGCGTCCGGACGTGTCCAAAGTGGTGTGGACCGACAAAAAAGTCGCCATTATCGGCGCTGGCCCGGCTGGCCTGGGCTGTGCCGACGTGCTGGCGCGCAACGGCGTCAAGCCGGTGGTGTTTGACCGTTACGAAGAAATCGGCGGCCTGCTGACCTTTGGCATCCCCGAATTCAAGCTGGAAAAATCGGTGGTCAAGCGCCGCCGCGAGCTGATGGAAGGCATGGGCGTTGAGTTCCGCCTGAACACCGAAGTCGGCCGCGACATCACCATCGGCCAACTGCTGGGCGAATACGACGCCGTGTTCATGGGCATGGGCGCCTATCAGTACATGAAGGGCGGCTTCCCCGGCGAAAACCTGCCGGGCGTCAGCGAGGCGCTGCCTTTCCTGATCAACAATGTGCGCAACAGCATGGGCACGCTGGGCGACCAGCCGTTCGACAGCGCGGCAGGTCAGCGCGTGGTGGTGCTGGGCGGCGGCGACACCGCCATGGACTGCAACCGCACTTCGATTCGTCAGGGCGCGGCGCGCGTGGTGTGCGCCTATCGTCGTGACGAGGCCAATATGCCGGGCTCCAAGCGCGAAGTGGCCAACGCCAAGGAAGAAGGCGTCGAGTTCCTGTGGAACCGCCAGCCGGTGGAAATCCTGGAGCACAATGGCGCGCTGGGCGTGAAGCTGGTGACCACCCAGCTGGGCGCGCCGGACGCCAAGGGTCGTCGTGCGCCGGAAGTGGTGCCGGGTTCGGAAGAGATCATCGAGTGCGATCGGGTGATCGTGGCGTTTGGTTTCCAGGTGAAGCCGGAAAACTGGTTTGAAGCCGCCGGCATCAAGACCGACGAGCGCGGCCGCACGGTGGCCTCGGCCAGCCAGGCGTTCAAGCACCAGACCAGCAACCCGAAGATTTTTGCCGGCGGCGATCAGGTGCGCGGCGCGGATCTGGTGGTGCGCGCGGTGTATGAAGGCCGTCAGGCCGCGGAAGGGATGTTGGGGTATTTGGGGGTGTGGTAAGCCGGTAAGCCGATTGGGCTGCCAGTGATGTGTGCCGCGCCTGCGGCGCGCAGGGGCTGGGGTTTGATTTTGGGCGGGAGTTCGTCCCGCGGCCGACCTACTTTCTTTGCTTCGCCAAAGAAAGTAGGCAAAGAAAGGCGACCCCAGGACGCCCGCCCGTCCGCCGCCTACGGCGTCGGTGGTTCCTTGCGCTTCTCGAAAACCGGGGCCGCCACGGAATGGCGCGTCGGCTGCGCCGCCGCTTAGCCGTGGCGGACTTCTCCCCGGTTTCCTGCGATGCTCAGCGGGCTTTATGGGGCCCCAAACCCGGCTAAGCGCAAAGCCCTGACGTCTTGGCAAAAGATGGCTAAACACTACCTGTTTTTTGTTGCCTACCCTATAAACGACAAGCCCGCCTTTGGCGGGCTTGTCGTTTTTACAGCGATGCCATGCGGGTGTTTTGTGGCCGGGGCTTGAATTCAAAAAAACTGAACAAACCTGACAGAACATTCCGATATGGTTGGATGCAGCGGCGGTATATCCTGATGGTCATCAAGTAATACACACGTTGCTGGCGTATGGGGCGTCTGCGGCGTTGTACAGGAGATTTGACCATGACCACCATCCTGCAACTGAACGCCAGCCTGAGCCCGCAAGGGCAGTCCGACCAACTCGCCAACCGCTTGGTTGCCGCCTTGCTGGCCAAGCAGCCGGACGCCAAGCTGACGGTGCGCGATCTGGCGGCCCAGCCGCTGCCGCATCTGGATGCGGCTGAGGTCGGGGCGTTTTTCACGCCGGCTGAGTCGCGCAGCGCCGAGCAGCAGGCGCTGGTGGCGGTGTCGGATGGTCTGGTGGCCGAGCTGGCGGCAGCGGATGTGCTGGTGCTGGCTGTGCCGATGTACAATTTTGGCATTCCGTCCACCTTGAAAGCCTATTTCGACCGCGTGGCGCGCGCCGGGGTGACGTTCAAATACACCGAAACCGGCCCGGTGGGCCTGCTGAGCGGCAAGAAAGCCTATGTGCTGGCGGCGCGCGGCGGCATGTATCAGGGCACGGCCAAGGATAGCCAGACGGCTTACCTGAAGGATTTTCTGTCGTTCATCGGCATTGATGACGTGACTTTTGTCTACGCCGAAGGTTTGAATATGGGCGACGCCAATCGCGCTGCCGCGCTGGCGGCGGCTGAACAGCAGATTGCCCTGCTGACCGCCTGATTGCCTGTTCTCCCCGGCCATGCGCCCTGGTGGGCAGGTTCTGTTGATCCTGCCCGCGAGGGCGCTTTTGTATGATGACCGCCATGTCTATTTCCGCAGTTGCCGATGAGGCGCTGGCGTTTGCCGGCCCGGCCCGTTTGCCCACCCGTTGGGGCGAGTTCCGCATGTACGCAGTCAGCGAGCCGCATACCGGCAAGGAGCACGCCATGCTGGTGGTGGGCGATGATCTGGACAGCGACGAGCCAGTGTTGCTGCGCGTGCATTCTGAATGCCTGACCGGCGATGCCTTTCACAGCCGCCGCTGCGATTGCGGCGACCAATTGGAACGCGCCATGGCGGTGCTGGCCGAGGCGGGGCGTGGGGTGATTTTGTACCTGCGCCAGGAAGGGCGCGGCATTGGCCTGTTGGAGAAGGTCAAGGCGTATATCTTGCAGGAATCCGGCCTGGATACGCTGGACGCCAATCTGGCCTTGGGCCATCAGGGCGACGCCCGCGAATACGCGGTGTGCCAGCCGATGCTGGCCTATCTGGGGGTGAAGTCGGTGCGGGTGCTGACCAATAATCCGGGCAAGCTGGATGCGCTGGCGCCGTGGGTGTCGGTGGTGGGGCGCGTGCCGTTCTGGGGCGAGGAGGTGACGGATAATGCCGCGTACCTGGCCACCAAGCAGGCGCGCATGGGGCATTTGCCGGGCTAAGCGCGGCCCACAAAACCCGCCTGGCGTTCTTGTACTGTCTGCGGTCGTGCGCCTCGCCAGGACCGCTGCGCTGGGTTTTGTGAGCTGCTCTTAAGCGCGATTTACACAACCCTCCTGGCCATGTTTCGTGGGCCTGCTCGCGCGCGTTGCGCTGACGCGCTGAATGCTCGGCGCCGCCGTCGCCAGACAAAACGCCCAGGGTGTGAGCCCTGGGCGTTTGTGCTTTGCGGGGAGCGGATCGCGCGGGATCAGCCGAATTTGCCGGTGATGTAGTCTTCGGTGGCCTTTTGCTTGGGCGCGGTGAAGATTGCGTCGGTTTCGCCAAATTCGATCAGGTCGCCCAGGTACATATAGGCGGTGTAGTCAGACACCCGCGCCGCCTGCTGCATATTGTGGGTGACGATGGCGATGGTGTAGTTCTCTTTCAGCTCATGCACCAGTTCTTCGATCTGGGCGGTGGAAATCGGGTCCAGCGCCGAGGTCGGTTCGTCCAGCAGCAGCACTTCCGGGCGGTTGGCCACGGCGCGGGCGATGCACAGACGCTGTTGCTGGCCGCCGGACAGCGAGTGGCCGGATTGCTTGAGCTTGTTTTTGACTTCTTCCCACAGCGCGGCTTTTTTCAGCGCCCATTCGATGCGGTCGTCCATTTCGCTCTTGGGCAGACGCTCGTACAGCTTGATGCCAAAGGCGATGTTGTCGTAGATCGACATCGGGAACGGGGTGGGTTTCTGGAACACCATGCCCACCTTGGCGCGCAGCAGGTTGACGTCGATGTCGCGGCCGAGGATGTTTTTGCCGTCCAGCAGCAGCTCGCCTTCCGCGCGCAGGTTCGGGTACAGCTCGAACATGCGGTTGAAGATGCGCAGCAGGGTGGATTTGCCGCAACCGGACGGGCCGATGAACGCAGTCACCTTGCCGGCCGGGATGTTCATGTTGATGTTCTTCAGGGCGTGGAAAGCGCCGTAGTAAAAGTTCAGATTCTTGACCTGGAGCTTGATGGAGTCTGTCATGGTGTTCACGCCTTAGTGCGAAGAAGTTTGCTGGCTGCCGAACCAGCGGGCGAGGATGTTGAGGGTCAGCACGCTGAAGGTGATCAGCAGCGAGCCTGCCCAGGCCAGGGTGTGCCAGTCTTCATACGGACTCATGGCGAACTGGAAGATCACAATGGGCAAGTTGGCCATCGGCGCATTCATATTGGAGTTCCAGAACTGGTTGTTCAGCGCGGTGAACAGCAGCGGGGCGGTTTCGCCGGAAATCCGCGCCACCGCCAGCAGGATGCCGGTGATCACGCCGGCCTTGGAGGCGCGCAGGGTGACCGACATGATCACCTTCCATTGCGGCGCGCCCAGGGCGGAGGCGGCTTCGCGCAGGCTGTTGGGCACCAGGCGCAGCATGTTTTCCGTGGTGCGCACCACCACCGGAATCACCAGCAGCGACAGGGCCAGCGAACCCGCCCAGCCGGAGAAGTGCCCCACCGACACCACGTACACTTCGTAAATGAACAGGCCAATCACGATGGACGGGGCCGACAGCAGGATGTCGTTGATAAAGCGCGTGGTCGGCGCCAGCCAGCCACGGTTGCCAAATTCCGCCAGGTAAACGCCGGCCAGAATGCCCACCGGGGTGCCGATCAGCGTGCCAAACAGCGTCATCAGCAGGCTGCCGTAAATGGCGTTGGCCAGGCCGCCCTGACTGCCCGGCGGCGGGGTGATCTGGGTGAACACGTCCAGGCTCAGGCCGCCCAGGCCAAGTTTGAGCAGGGTGTAAAGAATCCACACCAACCAGAACAGGCCAAAGGCCACGGTCAGGAAGGACATGGTTTTGTTGAAGCTGTTTACCAGCCGGCGACGGCGGTACAGTGCGTTATCCATGGTTCAGGTCCTTTGTTCTTCTTTGGCTCAGGATTCCTTGCCTTCGCCAGCCTTCAGACGCAGCAGCAGCAGCTTGGAGCAGGCCAGCACGACAAAGGTGATGAAGAACAGGATCAGGCCCAATTCAATCAGGGCCGACAGGTAGAGTTCGCCTTCCGCTTCGGCAAATTCATTGGCCAGCGACGAGGCAATCGAGTTGGACGGGTTGAACAGACCAGCGGAGATTTGGTAGGCGTTGCCGATGACGAAAGTCACCGCCATGGTTTCGCCCAGCGCGCGGCCCAGGCCGAGCATGATGCCGCCGACTACACCGGTTTTGGTGTAGGGCAGCACCACATGGCGCACCACTTCCCAGGTGGTGGCGCCCAGGCCGTAGGCGGATTCTTTCAGCATCGGCGGCACCACTTCAAACACGTCGCGCATCACCGAGGCGATGAACGGAATCACCATGATGCCCAGAATCAGGCCGGCGGTGAACACGCCAATGCCCATCGGCAGGCCCTGAAACAGCAGGCCAATGCCAGGGATGGCGCCCAGGGTTTCCATCATCCACGGCTGCACATGGTCGGCAAACCACGGGGCAAACACGAACAAGCCCCACATGCCGTAAATGATCGACGGGATGCCGGCCAGCAGCTCAATGGCCACGCCCAACGGACGGCGCAGTTGCAGTGGGCATAGTTCAGTGAGGAACATGGCGATGCCAAAGCTGACTGGCACGCCGATGATCAGGGCGATGGTGGCGGTAATCAGCGTGCCGAAAATCGGCACCAGTGCGCCAAACTCCTGCGCCACCGGGTCCCAGGAGGCATTGGTGAGAAAGCCAAGGCCAAAGTGCTTGATGGCCGGCGTGGCGCCCTGGATCAGCGAGAGCAGGATGGCGGCCAGCAGGGCCAGCACCAGAAAGGCAAAGCAGCGCGTGATCAGCCGGAACAGCGGATCCAGGTTGGTGCGCGGCTTTTGCGTCGAGCTAGACAGTTGAGTGCTCATAAAAGCGTCTTATCCTGATGATGCGAAAGCCGGGGTGGCGCCCCGGCTTCTGAATGTCGACAGGTCAAGCCCGGTATCAGGCCGGACTTGCGCCAGCCGGGATTACTTCCAAACCGGCTTGCCGCTGGTGTCGGTGATTTGCTTCCAGCTGTCGCGAATCACCTTCTTGACGTTGTCCGGCATCGGCACGTAGTCCATGTCGGAGGCCAGCTTGTCACCCTGGCTGTAGGCCCAGTCGAAGAACTTCAGGCTTTCCAGCGATTGTTCCGGCTTGTCTGCCTTTTTGTGCATCAGGATGAAGGTGGCGCCCGTGATCGGCCAGCTGTCCTTGCCCGGTTGATTGGTCAGGATTTGATAAAAGCCATCAGCGGCTTTCCAGCTGGCGTTGGCGGCGGCGGCCTTGAAGGTCAGGTCATCCGGCTGCACAAAGCTGCCAGCCTGGTTTTTCAC
The DNA here is from genome assembly GCF_003201855.1 of Rivihabitans pingtungensis. Lineage (GTDB taxonomy): Bacteria > Pseudomonadota > Gammaproteobacteria > Burkholderiales > Aquaspirillaceae > Rivihabitans > Rivihabitans pingtungensis. The sequence goes on from NZ_QJKI01000011.1 coordinate 43,562, forward strand.
CGCAGCGTGGGCAATCTTGTTTTGCTTGGCGTAGGCGTATTCCACGTAGCCGATGGCGCCCTTGATGCGGGTCACGTAGTTGGCCACGCCTTCGTTGCCCTTGCCACCCACCCCGGTCGGCCAGTTGACGGCGGAGTTTTCACCCACTTTGGTCTTCCATTCTTCGGAGACGCGCGACAGGTAGTTGGTCCAGATGAAGGTGGTGCCCGAGCCGTCCGAGCGGCGCACCACGGTGATGTTCTGTGCCGGCAGGTTCACGCCGGGGTTGATGCTGGTGATGGCCGGGTCGTTCCATTTGGTGACCTTGCCCAGGTAGATGTCAGCCAGCAGCGGGCCGGTGACTTTCAGCTGGCCCGGCGCCACGCCCGGCAGGTTGACCACCGGCACCACGCCACCCATCACAGCCGGGAACTGGGTCAGGCCGGCCTTGTTCAGCTCATCCAGGGTCAGCGGTTTGTCAGAAGCGCCGAAATCCACCGTCTTGGCCTGAATTTGCTTGATGCCGCCACCCGAACCGATCGACTGGTAGTTCATGCCCACGCCGCTCTTGGCCTTGTAGGTTTCCGCCCATTTGGCGTACAGCGGATACGGGAAGGTCGCGCCTGCGCCGGTGATGTCGGCGGCAGCGGCGTAGCCGGAGAACATGGCGCTGCTCAGCGTCATGGTGGCAACCAGGCGAATGGTGGATTTCATGCGGTGCTCCCAGGGGATGAATGAGTTATTGCAAAGCGGTAGCCATCGTAGCGCTTCAAAATTGCAGATATATTACAACACGGTTTCATCTTTGCCCTGACTGGGCGACGATGGCTTGACCAGACGCGGCGCATACCTATAATGCCGCTCGGTGTCTGCTGTTGCGCAATGGGGTGTGGCGGCAGAAAATCTTCACGTTTTAGAGAGTGCTTCATGCTGAATGTCGCGACCGGAACCAAATGGGTGCTGGGCAACTGGAAAATGAATGGCCGGCTGGCCAGCAATCAGGCCCTGCTGGCGGCCTTGCTGACTGACGCCCAGGTGAACGTCGCCCATGTTGGCCTGGCCGTGCCGACCGTGTATATGGCGCAGGTGGCGCAGACCTTGTCTGGACAGCCGATGGCGTGGGGCGGGCAGGCGGTCAGCCGCTTTGCCGCCGACGGCGCCTACACCGGCGAGGTCAACGCCGCCATGCTGGCTGATCTGGGCGCGAGCTTTACCCTGGTCGGGCATTCCGAACGCCGCCAGTATTTTGCGGAAAGCGACGAAGTCTTGTCGGCGCAAATCCGTCATGCGCGCGAGGCCGGCTTGCTGCCGGTGGTGTGCGTGGGAGAGGGCCTGGCCGCGCGTGAGGCGGGCGAGCACGAGGCAGTGGTGGCTGCGCAGATCGACGGCGTGATTGCTGCATTGCAAGGCAGTGAGCGGGTGGTGGTGGCGTATGAGCCGGTCTGGGCGATTGGCACCGGGCTGACCGCTTCCTTGGGACAAATTGTCGCAATGCACGAAAAGATTCGGGCCTGCCTCTTGGAAAAATTGGCTTCCTCGTGTACTATTCTGGTTCTTTACGGCGGCAGCGTGAAGGCAGATAACGCGGCGGACATCCTCGCTTTGAGCGAAGTAGATGGCGTGCTGGTAGGTGGGGCTTCGCTGGTTGCGGAGCAATTCAGCAAGGTTTGCTACGGCGCTGCCAAATAGATAAAATATGGAAATTCTCAAAACGCTGGTCTGGATTGTGAATATGGCTGCCGCCCTGGCAGTGATCGTGCTCGTCTTGATGCAGCACGGCAAGGGCGCGGACATGGGCGCTGCTTTTGGCAGCGGCTCCTCTGGCAGCCTGTTTGGCGCATCCGGCTCGGCCAATTTCCTCAGCCGCACCACCGCAGTGTGTGCCGCTATTTTCTTTTCGACTTGCCTGGCGTTGGTGTTTCTCTCCACGCCGACCCCCAGCAACACGCTGGGCGTGATGTCCGGGCAAGTGGAAACCGTTGCGCCGGCCTCTCCTGCCGCGCAGCCGAATGGTCAAAACAAGCCGGGCCAGATCCCGGACTGATAAGAATAAAGCCGACATGGTGAAATTGGTAGACACGCTATCTTGAGGGGGTAGTGGCGAAAGCTGTGTGAGTTCGAGTCTCACTGTCGGCACCATATTCGAATAGGTCGTGTTCTGCGGCCTATTTTTAAAACAAAGGAGGCTTCTGGCCTCCTTTTTTTAGGGGTAATCGGGAAATGCTGGAGAATTACTTTCCCATCATGCTGTTCGTCATCATCGGGCTCCTGGTTGGTGTAGGACCCATGTTGATTGGTTTCTTGTTGGGGCCTCGTCGTCCCGATCCTGAGAAACTTTCTCCCTACGAGTGTGGTTTTGAGGCGTTCGAAGACGCCCGGATGAAGTTTGACGTCCGTTACTACCTCGTTGCCATCCTCTTCATCCTGTTCGACCTCGAAATTGCCTTTTTGTTCCCGTGGGCAGTCGTGCTCAAGGAAATCGGCATGTTCGGCTTCGTCGCCATGCTGGTCTTCCTCGCGATTCTCGTCGTCGGCTTCATCTACGAGTGGAAAAAAGGAGCGCTGGAATGGGAGTAGAAGGCATTCTGGAAAAAGGCTTTGTCACCACCACGGCTGACAAGGTTATCAACTGGACCCGCACCGGCTCGCTGTGGCCGATGACCTTCGGTCTGGCGTGCTGTGCGGTGGAAATGATGCAGGCTGGCGCCTCGCGCTATGACCTGGACCGCTTTGGCGTCGTGTTCCGCCCCAGTCCGCGTCAGTCTGACCTGATGATCGTTGCCGGCACGCTGTGCAACAAGATGGCGCCGGCCCTGCGCAAGGTGTACGACCAGATGGCCGAACCGCGCTGGGTGCTGTCGATGGGCTCTTGCGCCAATGGCGGCGGCTACTATCACTACTCTTACTCCGTCGTGCGCGGCTGTGACCGGGTGGTGCCTGTTGATGTCTATGTTCCGGGCTGCCCGCCCACGGCTGAAGCGCTGCTCTACGGCATCATCCAGCTGCAGAACAAGATCAAACGTACTTACACTATCGCCCGCTAAAGGTTAAGCCCATGGCCTCCACGCTGGAAGCGCTCAAGTCGGCGGCAGAAGCCGCGCTGGGCGCCAACATCCTCTCAGCGACCATCGACCGTCACGAGCTGACGCTGGTGTGTCGCGCTGACACCATCATCGAAACCTGTACCCTGCTGCGCGACACGCCGTCGCTGCGTTTCGAGCAGTGCGTCGACCTGTGCGGCATGGATTACAGCGCCTATCGCGACGGCGTGTGGGAAGGCTCCCGCTTTGCCGTGGTTTGCCATCTGCTGTCGGTGGCCAACAACCAGCGCGTGCGCGTGCGTTTCTTTGCCACTGATGACGATTTTCCGGTGGTTCCCTCGCTGGTCGATGTCTGGCCTGGCGTCAACTGGTTCGAGCGCGAAGCGTTCGACCTGTACGGCATCATTTTCGACGGTCACCCCGACCTGCGTCGCCTGCTGACCGACTATGGCTTTGTGGGCCATCCGTTCCGCAAGGACTTCCCGCTGTCCGGCCACGTGGAAATGCGCTACGACCCGGTTCAGGCGCGCGTGATCTACCAGCCGGTAACCATCGAGCCGCGCGAAAATACGCCGCGCATCATTCGCGAGGAGAACTACGGTGGCTGAAATCCGTAACTACACGCTGAACTTTGGTCCGCAACACCCGGCGGCGCACGGTGTGCTGCGCCTGATTCTGGAGCTGGACGGCGAAGTGGTTCAGCGCGCCGACCCGCACGTCGGCCTGCTGCATCGCGGCACCGAAAAACTGGCCGAATACAAGACCTTCCTGCAATCCGTGCCGTATATGGACCGTCTCGACTATGTGTCGATGATGTGCAACGAGCACGCCTATGTGATGGCCATCGAAAAGCTGGTCGGCGTGGAAGTGCCGATTCGCGCCCAGTACATCCGGGTGATGTTCGATGAAATCACCCGCATTCTGAATCACCTGCTGTGGATCGGCGCGCACGCGCTGGACATCGGCGCCATGACCATGTTCCTGTACGCCTTCCGCGAGCGGGAAGATCTGATGGACGTCTACGAAGCGGTGTCGGGCGCGCGCATGCACGCGGCCTACTACCGTCCGGGCGGCGTGTATCGCGATCTGCCGGACGCCATGCCGCAGTACAAGGTCTCCAAGATCAAGAACGCCAGCCAGCTGGCCAAGCTCAACGAAAACCGTCAGGGTTCGGTGCTGGACTTCATCGAAGACTTCGCCAACCGCTTCCCGACCTATGTTGACGAATACGAAACCCTGCTGACCGACAACCGCATCTGGAAGCAGCGCACCGTCGGCATCGGCGTGGTCACCCCCGAGCGCGCGCTGGCGCTGGGTTTCACCGGCCCGATGCTGCGCGGCTCCGGCATTGCCTGGGACTTGCGCAAGAAGCAGCCGTACGAAGTCTACGACCGCGTCGATTTCGACATCCCGGTGGGCGTCAATGGCGATTGCTACGACCGCTACCTGGTGCGCGTCGAAGAAATGCGTCAGGCCAACCGCATCATCAAGCAATGCGTGGAATGGCTGAAAAAGAATCCTGGCCCGGTCATCACTGACAATCACAAGGTGGCTCCGCCGTCGCGGGTGAACATGAAGAGCAATATGGAGGAGCTGATCCACCATTTCAAGCTCTTCTCCGAAGGCATGCACGTGCCGGAAGGCGAAGCTTACGCTGCGGTCGAGCATCCGAAGGGCGAATTCGGCATCTATCTGGTGTCCGACGGCGCCAACAAGCCTTACCGCCTGAAGATTCGCGCGCCGGGCTACGCCCACCTGTCCGGTCTGGATGAAATGACCCGCGGCCACATGATTGCTGACGTGGTGTCCATCATCGGGACGCAAGATATCGTGTTTGGGGAGATTGACCGCTGATGTTGTCGCCAGATGCACTGAAACAGATTGACCGCGAAGTCGCCAAATATCCGGCGGATCAGGCGCGGTCGGCGGTGATGGGCGCCCTGCGCATTGCCCAGACCGAACTCGGGTGGCTGTCCACCGAGACCATCGAATTCGTCGCCAACTACCTGGGCATTCCCCCGGTGGCGGCTTATGAAGTGGCCACTTTCTACAATATGTACGACCTCAAGCCGGTCGGCAAATACAAGATCACCGTCTGCACCAATTTGCCCTGTGCGCTGGGCGGCGGGGTCGATTGCGCGGACTACCTCAAGCACAAGCTGGGCATTGGCTTTGGCGAAACCACCCCGGATGGCAAGTTCACCCTGGTGGAAGGCGAGTGCATGGGGGCATGTGGCGATGCGCCGGTGCTGCTGGTGAACAACCACAGCATGTGCAGCTTCATGAGCCACGAGGCAATCGACAAGAAACTGGCGGAGTTGAAATAACATGGCCGTGTTCACTCAAGGCGTGATTTTCGAAGGCGTCGATACCTCTGACCCGAATTGCTGGACGCTGGACGCCTACGTCAAGCGCGGAGGCTACGAAGCGCTCAAGCGCATCCTTCAGCAAGGCATCTCGCAAGATGACGTGATTGCTGAAGTCAAGGGCTCCAGCCTGCGCGGCCGTGGCGGCGCAGGCTTCCCGACCGGCCTGAAATGGTCGTTCATGCCGCGCAATTTTCCGGGCGACAAATATCTGGTGTGCAACACCGATGAAGGCGAGCCGGGCACCTTCAAGGACCGCGACATCCTGCGCTTCAATCCGCATTCGCTGATCGAAGGCATGATCATCGCCGGCTACGCCATGGGCGTGAAGCGCGCCTACAACTACATCCACGGTGAAATCTTCGAGGATTACGTGCTGTTCGAGCGTGCGCTCGACGAAGCGCGCGCCGCCGGCTTCCTCGGCGAAAACATCCTGGGCACGAGCTTCACCTTCGACCTGTTCGCCCACCACGGCTACGGCGCCTACATCTGCGGTGAAGAAACCGCGCTGCTGGAGTCGCTGGAAGGCAAAAAAGGTCAGCCGCGCTTCAAGCCGCCGTTCCCGGCCTCGTTTGGTCTGTACGGCAAGCCGACCACCATCAACAACACCGAGTCGTTCGCTTCGGTGCCGTTCATCATTCGCGACGGCGGCCAGAAATTCCTGGAAGCCGGCAAGCCGAATAATGGTGGCACCAAGCTGTTCTCGGTGTCTGGCCACGTCAACCGTCCGGGCAACTACGAAATCCCGTTGGGCACCCCGTTCTCGGTGCTGCTGGAAATGGCCGGTGGCATGAAAAACGGCAAAAAGCTCAAGGCGGTGATTCCGGGCGGCTCGTCGGCGCCAGTGCTGCCGGGCGACATCATGATGGACTGCACCATGGACTACGACAGCATCAGCAAGGCTGGTTCGATGCTGGGTTCGGGCGCCGTGATCGTGATGAACGAAGACATCTGCATGGTCAAGGCGCTGGAGCGTCTGGCCTACTTCTACCACGAAGAATCCTGCGGGCAGTGCACCCCATGCCGTGAAGGCACGGGCTGGCTGTATCGGGTGATTCACCGCATCGAGCATGGCCAGGGCCGTCCCGACGACCTCGACCTGCTGACTTCGGTGGGCAACAACATGGCAGGCCGCACCATTTGCGCGCTGGCCGATGCCGCTGTCTTCCCCGTCCGCAGCTTCACCAAACATTTCCGCCATGAGTTCGAATACCACATCGAACACAAGAAATGTCTGGTCGAGCACAAATGGTGCTGATCCCCTGGGATCGCTTGCTACAGGTAGCGCAACGCTATGTTAGAAATCGAAATCGACGGTAAGAAATTGACGGTGCCCACCGGGAGCACCGTGATGGATGCAGCCCATTCCAATGGCACCTACATCCCGCATTTCTGTTACCACAAAAAACTGTCCATCGCCGCCAACTGCCGCATGTGCCTGGTGGAAGTGGAAAAAGCGCCCAAACCGCTGCCCGCCTGCGCCACGCCGGTGACCGACGGCATGAAGGTGCACACCCACTCCGACACCGCGGTGAAGGCGCAGCAGGGCGTGATGGAATTCCTGCTGATCAACCACCCGCTGGATTGCCCGATCTGCGACCAGGGCGGCGAATGCCAGCTGCAAGATCTGGCCGTGGGGTATGGCGGCGTCAGCTCGCGCTACCAGGAAGAAAAGCGCGCCGTGCCGGCCAAGGAAATGGGCCCGCTGGTGTCTGCTGCGGAAATGAGCCGCTGCATTCACTGCACCCGCTGCGTGCGCTTCACCGAAGAAATTGGCGGCTATCAGGAAATCGGCATGGCTCACCGTGGTGAGCACTCGCAGATTCTGCCCTTCCTGAACAAAACCGTAGACTCGGAAATCTCCGGCAATGTCATCGACCTGTGCCCGGTGGGCGCGCTGACCAGCAAGCCGTTCCGCTACAGCGCCCGTCCGTGGGAACTGTCGCGCCGCAAGACGGTGAGCCCGCACGATGGCCTGGGCGCCAATATGATCGTGCAGGTCAAGCACAACCGCGTGATGCGCGCGCTGCCGCTGGAAAACGAAGCCATCAACGAATGCTGGCTGGCCGACCGCGACCGCTTCTCCTACGAAGCGCTGTCCAGCGACGCCCGTCTGACCCGTCCGATGGTCAAGCAAGGCGGCCAGTGGATCGAAACCGAATGGCAAGCCGCGCTGGAATACATCGTCAAGGGCCTGCGCGGCGTCACCCGCGACCACGGCGCTGACGCGATTGGCTTTTTGGCCACCCCGCACAGCACGGTGGAAGAACTCTACCTGGCCAAGAAACTGGCCGGCGCGCTGGGCGTGGAAAGCACGGACTACCGCACCCGCCACGCCGACTTCAGCCGTGACGCCGCCCAGCAGGGCGCGCTGTGGCTGGGCTCCAGCATCGTCGAGTTGGCCGCCGCCAATGCGCTGCTGGTGGTCGGCTCGGTGCTGCGCAAAGAGCAGCCGCTGCTGGCCGCGCGCCTGCGTCAGTCGGTCAAGAAGGGCATGGCGCTGAGCGTGATCAGCCCGATTCAGGAAAACCTGCTCAGCCATGTGCACGCCCGCCTGACCGTCAGCCCGGTGGCCATGCTGGATTCGCTGAAAGCCGTGCTCAAGGCCGTGCTGGCCCGCAAGGCCGACGCCAGCTCGACGCTGGACGTGGTGTCGATCACCCCGTGTGCGCAAGCCGAAGCCATCGCCGACAGTCTGGTGAACAATGACAACGCCGTGATTGCCCTGGGCAATCTGGCGCAGCACAGCCCGCACTTTGGCGACCTGCTGACCCTGGCCAACGAACTGGCCCGCCTCACCGGCGGCCGCGTGGCCGTGCTGGGCGAAGCCGCCAACAGCGTCGGCGCGGAACTCACCTTCAAGCCCAGCGGCAAGGGCGCCAACGCCGGCCAGATGTTCTCGGTGCCGAAGAAGGCCTATGTGCTGCTGAACACCGAACTGGACTGCGACAGCCACAACCCGCATCGCGCGCTGAAGGCCGTGGAGCAAGCCGAGATGGTGGTGGCGATGTCCGCCTTCCGTTCGGACGCCGCGCTGCAATACGCCGATGTGATGCTGCCGATTGCCCCGTTCACCGAAACGTCCGGCGCCTTCGTCAATATGGAAGGCTTGCTGCAAGCGTTCAACGGCGTGGTCAAGCCGCTGGGCGACGCCCGTCCGGCCTGGAAGGTGCTGCGCGTGCTGGGCAATATGCTTGGCGCGCCGGGCTTCGAGTTTGAATCCGCCGAGCAGGTTCGCGCGGAATGGCTGGCTGGCTTGGGCGGTGAGCTCAAGAGCAAGCTGAACAATGGCCTGAGCAGCCTGACGCTGGCGACGCCGTCTTCGGCCAGCGGTCTGGTGCGCGTGGGCGAAGTGCCGATGTATCAGGCCGACGCGCTGTGCCGTCGCGCGCCGTCGCTGCAAGCCACCGCCGATGCCCGCGCCCCGCGCGCCAGCGCGCATTCGAGCGTGTTGGCCGCCGCTGGCGTGCAGTCCGGTCAGGAAGTCAGCCTCAAGCAGGAAGGCGCCGCCATCCGCATCGCCATTGATGCTGATGACAGCCTGCCGCTTGGCGTGGTTCGTCTGGCCGCTGCCCACCCGGCAACCGTGGCGCTGGGCGGTATGTTCAACAGCATTGAACTGGCGCAGGGGTAAAGCATGGAATTCTTTCAGAATCTCCTCGGAGCGGATGCAGGTCTGGCAGTTTGGACCGTGCTGAAGATCGTGGCAATTGTCGGGCCGATGATGGGGGCTGTGGCCTACCTGACGCTGGCCGAACGTAAGGTGATCGGCTATATGCAGATCCGGATCGGCCCGAACCGGGTCGGCCCCAAGGGTCTGCTGCAACCGATTGCTGACGGCATCAAGCTGATGCTCAAGGAAATCGTGCTGCCGGCCAAGGCGAATAAAACCTTGTTCCTGGTCGGCCCGATCCTGTCGATTGCCCCGGCGCTGGCCGCCTGGGCGGTGGTGCCGTTCATGCCCAAGCTGGTGCTGGCCAATATCGACGCCTCGCTGCTGTACATCATGGCGGTGACCTCGATTGGCGTGTACGGCGTGATCGTCGCCGGTTGGGCGTCCAACTCCAAGTACGCCTTCCTGGGCGCCATGCGTTCGGCGGCCCAGATCGTGTCCTACGAAATCGCCATGGGCTTTGCCCTGGTGGGCGTGTTGATGCTGTCCGGTTCGCTGAACCTGGTGGAAATCGTCAACCAGCAAGGTCAGGGCTTGGCCGGTGGTTCGGTGTTCTCCTGGAACTGGCTGCCGCTGTTCCCGATGTTCCTGGTCTACCTGATCTCCGGTGTGGCGGAAACCAACCGCGCCCCGTTTGACGTAGCCGAAGGCGAATCGGAAATCGTGGCCGGCTTCCACGTGGAATACTCGGGCATGGCGTTCGCAGTGTTCTTCCTGGCCGAATACGCCAACATGATCCTGATCGCCTCGATGACCGCGCTGATGTTCCTGGGCGGCTGGCTGTCCCCGCTGCCGGCTTCGGTGCCGGTGCTGGGTGAAAGCGGCTTCCACTGGCTGGCGATCAAGGCTGCGTTCATCCTCTTCTGCTTCCTGTGGTTCCGCGCGACCTTCCCGCGTTACCGCTATGACCAGATCATGCGTCTGGGCTGGAAAGTGTTCATTCCTGTGACCCTGGTGTGGCTGGTTGTCGTCGGTTTCTGGATGATGTCCCCGTACACGCTGTGGAAATAACCGGTAAGTGAGTGGCATGGAAACGATCCGCAATTTCTTCAAGACATTCCTTCTCGTCGAGCTCGTCAAGGGCCTGGCGTTGACCGGTCGTCATTTCTTCCAGCGCAAGATCACTGTGCAGTTTCCGGAAGAAAAAACGCCGCAAAGCCCGCGTTTTCGCGGTTTGCATGCGCAGCGCCGCTACCCCAACGGGGAAGAGCGCTGCATCGCCTGCAAACTGTGCGAGGCGGTCTGCCCGGCCATGGCGATCACCATTGAGTCGGAACAGCGCGACGATGGCACCCGCCGCACTTCGCGTTATGAAATCGACCTGACCAAATGCATTTTCTGCGGCTTCTGTGAGGAGTCCTGCCCGGTGGATTCGATTGTGGAAACCCACATCCTCGAATACCACGGCGAAAAGCGCGGTGACCTGTATTACACCAAGCAAATGCTGCTGGCCGTCGGTGACCAATATGAAGCCGAGATCGCGAAAAACCGCGAGCTCGACGCCAAGTACCGTTAAGGGGGCCACATGTCGTTCCAAGCATTTGTGTTCTACGTGCTCTCCGCCATCCTGGTGTTTGCCGGGGTGCGGGTGATCACGGCCAAAAACCCGGTGCACGCTGCGCTGTTCCTGGTGCTGGCGTTCTTTACCGCCTCGGGCCACTGGCTGCTGTTGCAGTCGGAGTTCCTGGCCATCTCGCTGGTGCTGGTGTATGTCGGCGCGGTGATGGTGTTGTTCCTGTTCGTGGTGATGATGCTCGACATCGACTTCGAGCAGCTGCGTGAAGGCTTCTGGCGCAATCTGCCGGTGGCCGGCACGGTGGCCGCCATCATGGTGGCGGAGATGGTGCTGATCCTGACCAGTCCGGAGTCCAATCTGAACGGCTTCAAGGAGCCGGCGGCGCTGGCGGCGGACTACAGCAACGTCAAGGACCTGGGTCGTCAGATTTACACCACCTATCTGTATCCGTTTGAACTCGCCGCCGTGCTGCTGCTGCTGGCGATTGTCGCGGCGATTGCGCTGACCATGCGCAAGCGCAAGGACACCAAGTGGGTGGATCCGGCCGAACAGGTCAAAGTGCGTCGCAATGATCGCGTGCGCATGATCCAGATGGCTGCCGAACCGCGTGTGGAAGATCGCGGCGGCGACACCAATAACGACAACGCAGCGGCCTGACCGCAGCAAGCCCTAATCCAAGCAAAGGGGGTACCGTGTTGACTCTGACGCATTACCTGGTGCTCGCCGCGATTCTGTTCGCGATCAGCGTGCTGGGTATTTTTCTGAACCGCAAGAACGTGATTGTGCTGTTGATGGCGATCGAGCTGATGCTGCTCGCCGTGAACTACAACTTCATCGCCTTCTCGCACTATCTGTCCGACACTGCGGGTCAGATCTTCGTGTTCTTCATCCTGACCGTTGCCGCCGCTGAGTCGGCGATTGGTCTGGCCATCCTGGTGGTGTTGTTCCGCAATCTGCGCACGATCAACGTTGAAGACCTAGGCAGCCTCAAAGGCTAAAGACCAACCGGAATCCTAAGAAAAGAAGCTCGATAAGCATGGAAATGAAAAGCTTGTACCTGCTGATTGCGCTGGCGCCCCTTGCGGGCTCAGCCATTGCGGGGTTATTGGGTTGGGCGATCGGCCGCGTTGCCGCGCACCTCGTCACCATTGGTGGCGTGGCGGTGTCGGCGGTGGGCGCTGTCTATGTGCTCAACGGTCTGCTCAACGGGGCGCCCACTTTCGATGGCCCGGTATACACCTGGCTGACGGTCGGCGGCATTGATTATTCGGTCGGTTTCCTGATCGACAACCTCACCGCCATGATGATGGTGGTGGTCACCAGCGTGTCGCTGATGGTGCACATCTACACCATCGGCTATATGCATGAAGATCCGGGCTATCAGCGGTTCTTCAGCTACATCTCGCTGTTCACCTTCTCGATGCTGATGCTGGTGATGAGCAACAACTTCATCCAGCTGTTCTTCGGCTGGGAAGCGGTGGGTCTGGTGTCCTATCTGCTGATTGGTTTCTGGTTCAAGAAGCCGACGGCGATTTTCGCCAACCTCAAGGCTTTCCTGGTCAACCGCGTGGGTGACTTTGGCTTCCTGCTGGGCATCGGCATGGTGCTGGCCTACTTCGGCGGCTCGCTGCACTACGCCGACGTGTTTGCCGCTGCGCCTGGCCTGGCTACGAAGACTGTGCAGATTTTCCCTGGCGTCGAATGGTCGCTGATGACGGTGACCTGCATCCTGCTGTTTATCGGCGCGATGGGTAAATCCGCACAGTTTCCGTTGCACGTCTGGCTGCCGGACTCGATGGAAGGCCCGACCCCGATTTCTGCGCTGATCCACGCCGCCACCATGGTGACGGCCGGCATCTTCATGGTGTCGCGCATGAGCCCGCTGTTCGAGCTGTCCGACACCGCGCTGTCCTTCATCCTGGTGATTGGTTCGATCACCGCGCTGTTCATGGGCTTTCTGGGCATCATCCAGAACGACATCAAGCGTGTGGTGGCTTACTCCACGCTGTCGCAGCTGGGCTACATGACCGTCGCCCTGGGCGTGTCCGCCTACCCGGTGGCCGTGTTCCACCTGATGACCCACGCCTTCTTCAAGGCCCTGCTGTTCCTTGGCGCCGGTTCGGTGATCATGGGCATGCACCATGAACAAGACATGCGCCGCATGGGCGGTCTGTGGAAATACATGCCGGTGACTTGGTTCACCTCGCTGCTGGGCTCGCTGGCGCTGATTGGCACCCCGTTCTTTGCCGGCTTCTACTCCAAGGATTCGATCATCGAAGCCGTGGCCGCCTCGCATATTCCGGGCAGCAGCTTTGCGTACTTTGCTGTGGTGGCTGGCGTGTTCATCACTGCCTTCTATTCCTTCCGCATGTACTTCCTGGTGTTCCACGGTGAAGAGCGTTTCCGCCACGTGCATCATGACGACCATCATGGTCATCACGACGATCACGGCCACGGTCATGCCCATGTGCCGCACGAATCGCCGTGGGTGGTGACCCTGCCGCTGGTGCTGCTGGCCATCCCGTCGGTGATCATTGGCTTCATCGCCATCGAACCGATGCTGTTCGGCGACTTCTTCAAGAACGTGATCTTCATCAATCACGAAGCCCATCCGGTGATGGAAGAGCTGGCGCACGAGTTCCACGGTGCGGTTGGCATGGGCGTGCATTCGCTGAGCACCCTGCCGTTCTGGCTGGCGCTGGGCGGTGTGGCCACGGCATGGCTGTTCTACATGAAGGCCCCGCAGATTCCGGCGATGTTCAAGGCCAAGCTGGGCGCCATCCACACCCTGCTGGAAAACAAATACTACCTCGACGACATCTACTTTGGCGTGTTCGCCAAGGGCTCGCGCGGCCTGGGCACCCTGCTGTGGAAGGTGGGCGACCAGCTGCTGATCGATGGCCTGTTGGTCAACGGTTCGGCCAAGGTGGTGGGGGCGTTCTCGGCTGTGGTGCGCAAGCTGCAAACCGGCTTCATCTACAGCTACGCGACCGCGATGATTATTGGCGTTCTTGGTCTCATGACGATCTGGTTTTCTGGCCTGATCGCCCACTGAGATGCCGACGGATACATTCAGAAAAACAGTTAGGTTGGGCTTATGGTTGAGAATCTGTTAAGTCTGGCAATCTGGACGCCTATCGTGGCCGGGTTGCTGGTGCTGGCAACAGGAGGGGACAAAAATGCCGGTCTGGCGCGCTGGGTAGCGCTGCTGGGCTCGCTGGCCGGCTTTGTCGTCTCCATCCCCCTGTTTACCGGCTTCCAGTCGCTGAACGGAGGCATGCAATTCGTGGAGAAAGCGCCATGGATTGCCAGCCTGAACATTCACTACTACCTGGGCGTGGACGGCATCTCGATGCTGTTCGTGGTGCTCAACAGCTTCACCACCGTCATGGTGGTGCTGGCTGGCTGGCAAGTGATCCAGCAACGTGTGGCGCAGTACATGGCTGCCTTCCTGATCATGTCGGGCCTGATCAACGGCGCGTTTGCCGCGTTGGATGCGATCCTGTTCTACGTGTTCTTTGAAGCCATGCTGATCCCGATGTACCTGATCATTGGTGTCTGGGGTGGCCCGCGCCGTGTGTACGCGTCGATCAAGTTCTTCCTGTACACCCTGCTGGGTTCCCTGCTGATGCTGGTGGCTTTTATCTACCTGTATCAAAAAGCCGGCCAGAGCTTTGAAATCCTGAAGTTCCACGCCCTGGCGATTCCGCTGTCGGTGCAGATCACCCTGTTCGTCGCCTTCTTCCTGTCGTTTGCGGTGAAGGTGCCGATGTGGCCGGTGCACACCTGGCTGCCGGATGCCCACGTGGAAGCGCCGACTGGCGGCTCCATGGTGCTGGCCGCCATTACCCTGAAGATCGGCGCTTACGGCTTCCTGCGGTTTGCCCTGCCGATTCTGCCGGACGCCTCGCGTGAGCTGGCTCCGCTGATGGTGGGCCTGTCGCTGGTCGCCGTGGTGTACATTGGCCTGGTGGCGCTGGTGCAGACCGACATGAAGAAACTGGTGGCGTACTCGTCGATCTCGCACATGGGTTTTGTCACCCTGGGCATGTTCCTGTTCACCGGCAACCAGCTCAATCAGTGGGCCGTGGAAGGCGCGCTGGTGCAGATGGTGTCGCACGGTTTTGTGTCCGCCGCCATGTTTATGTGCATCGGTGTGATGTATGACCGTCTGCACACCCGCAACATCGCCGACTATGGCGGTGTGGCCAACAAGATGCCGATTTTTGCCGCCTTCATGATGCTGTTCGCCATGGCCAACTCCGGTTTGCCGGCCACCAGCGGCTTTGTCGGCGAGTTCATGGTGATCATGGGCGCCGTGCAGGTCAACTTCTGGGTGGCTGCCGCCGCCGCCACCACGCTGATCTTTGGCGCGGCTTACACCCTGTGGATGTACAAGCGGGTGATTTTTGGCGACGTTGGCAATTCGCACGTCGCCGAGATGGAGGACGTCAACAAGCGTGAATTCCTCGTGCTGGCCATTCTGGCTGTCGCGGTGCTGGGCATGGGTCTGCTGCCTGACCTGTTCGTGTCCAAGATGCACCTCTCGGTCAACGATCTGATCGCCCATGTGGCGCACAGCAAACTGCAATAAGAGGATAAATCACGATGAGTTGGGCTGATTTGAACCTGATGCCGGCCTTGCCCGAGATCTTCTTGCTCTCGGCGGTGTCGGTCATCCTGGTGCTGGACCTCTTTCTTTCCGATAAACAACGCGGCATCACCTATTTGCTGTCCCTGCTGTCGCTGATTGGCTGTGCCGTCATCACCCTGACCACCAGCCAGCCGTTTCCGGAGCTGACCTTCAGCGGCATGTTCGTGGATGATCCGATGGCTGACCTGGCCAAGGTGGGCATGTATGTCGCCATGGGGGCCACCCTGGTGTACAGCCGTCAGTACATCGCCGACCGCGGCTTCTACCGTGGCGAGTTCTTCACCCTGTCGCTGTTCATGCTGTTGGGCATGATGGTGATGGTGTCCGCTCACCATTTCCTGACCCTGTATATCGGTCTGGAGCTGATGTCGCTGGCGCTGTACGCGCTGGTGGCCTTGCGCCGCGACTCGACGCAGGCGACTGAAGCGGCGATGAAGTACTTCGTGCTGGGCGCGCTGGCCTCGGGCATGCTGCTGTACGGCATGTCGATGGTGTACGGCGCTACCGGTTCGCTGGACATCGGCAAAATCGCTGCTGCGCTGACCAACGGCTCGGCCAATATGTCGCTGGCCATGTTTGGCCTGGTGTTCATCGTCGCTGGTCTGGCCTTCAAGCTGGGCGCTGTGCCGTTCCACATGTGGGTGCCTGACGTGTATCAGGGCGCACCGACCGCCGTCACCCTGCTGATCGGCGGCGCGCCGAAGCTGGCGGCCTTTGTGTTCGTCGTGCGCATCCTGTCGCAAGGTCTGGAGCCGTTGGTGTCGCAATGGCAAGGCATGCTGGTGATTCTGGCCGTGCTGTCGATGGCCATCGGCAACATCACCGCGATTGCCCAGACCAACCTCAAGCGCATGCTGGCGTATTCGACCATCTCGCACATGGGCTTTCTGGTGCTGGGCATTCTGGCCGGCACCCCGGCAGGCCTGTCCGCCTCGCTGTTCTACGCCGTGGTGTATGTGCTGATGTCGCTGGCCGGCTTTGGCGTGCTGTTGCTGCTGTCGCGCGCCGGTGTGGATTGCGAAACCCTGGACGACCTGAAGGGCCTGAACCGCAAAAACAGCTGGTACGCCTTCCTGATGCTGGTGGTGATGTTCTCCATGGCGGGCATTCCGCCGATGGTGGGCTTTAACGCCAAGCTGGCGGTGCTCAAGTCGGTGGTGGACATCGGCCTGATCTGGCTGGCCGTGGTGGGCGTGGTCTTCTCGCTGATTGGCGCTTTCTACTACCTGCGCGTGGTCAAGGTCATGTACTTTGACGAAGCGACTGACGCTGAGCCGGTGAGCCAGGTGGGTATGGACATGCGCGTGCTGCTGTCGGTGAACGCCATCGCTCTGCTGGTGCTGGGCATCGTGCCGGATGGTTTGTACTCCGTCTGCGTGGAAGCCATGAAGCAATCGCTGCAAGTGCTGTAAAGTCGGCTTCTGGCTGGCACTTTTGCCCGCCAGTGCCGTCACAGGTCATGCCGTCCGCGCGCGAGCCCGGACGGCATGACTGTTTTTATATTCTTTGACGGTGGATTTGCCGGCCTGCGCGCCGGTAGACCAGAAGCGGGAGATTCATGGAAACGCGTATGGCGATTGTGCTGCTGTGTGCGGCGCTGGCGGCAAATCTGCCGTTCATCCTCAACAAGGTGGCGGGCGTCTGGGCCGTGCCGCGCAAGCATGTCGGCTGGTGTTTGCTGGAGCTGGGCGTGTTGTACTTTGCCGTGGGCGGGCTGGCCTATCTGCTGGAAAGCCAGGTGTCGCCGGTGCATGTGCAAAAGTGGCAGTTTTATGTCACCACGTTCTCGCTGTTTCTGGTGCTGGCGTTTCCGGGGTTTATTGCCCGTTTTTTCTGGAAACGCCGCGCTTGAGCGCTTGCTGTGTGCTGTAAGCCCCAACAAAAAACCGCCAGGCGATGTGACTGGCGGTTTTTTGTTGGGTTTCGGGTGCGGCTGGCTGGCGGCTCAGTAAAAGCGCGCCTCACCTGGCGGTCGGGTCTTGAAGCGCTTGTGCAGCCAGTAATACTGGGAAGGGTCTTCCCGCACACGCTCCTCGATGAATGCATTCATGCGTCGGGTGTCGGCCACCACATCGTCTGTCGGGAAGTTTTCCCAGGCGGGGTAAAACTCCAGCTCATAGCGAAAGCCCACCCGTCGTGCCATGGCCGGCACCACTTTGGCCTTGGCCAGCGCCGAGATGCGCGACAGCCCGGTGATGGTGGCGGCGTCTTCGGCAAAGAATTTCACAAACACCGAGTCGCGCGGGCCAAAGTCCTGGTCGGGCAGGTATAAAAATGGCGTATGGTCGCGCATGGCCTTGATGATGGAACGCAGCCCTTCCTGACGCGAGACGATCTTGGCGTTATTAAAGCGGCTGCGCCCTTGATACAACTGCTTATTCAGCACCGGATTTTTCTGGTTGGAATACACGCTGACCAGCGCCTGCTCCAGATTCAGCCGGAACACACACAGCTCAAAGGCGATGAAGTGTGGATACAGGATGATGGTGTTGTGCTCAGCCTGATCGGTGAGATGGTGCAGGTTTTTCAGCGTCACCAGCCGGCGCAGCCGCGCCGGGCTGCCCCACCAGGCAATGCCGTATTCCAGCAGCGACTGCATCAGGTGCTGGCAGTGACGCAGGATAATGCGCCGGCGCGCCGACGGGCTCATGTCAGGAAAGCACAGTTGCAAATTGATCAGGCCAACCCGGCGGCGCTCGCGCGCCAGCAGGTAGCCCAGCCAGCCCAGTACGCGGGCCAGCACGGCCAGCACCGGCACCGGCAGCCAGTGCAACAACCACAAAACAGCAAGGGCAAAACGGGTCATCATGGATTCGGGGTCTCGGCAGGGGCGACGCCGGCGGGCGTCTTGTAACGGTTGTAGCTCCACAGATACTGCGCTGGCGCCTGGCGAATCAGCTGCTCGACGGCTTGATTCAGTTTGGCGCCGTCCGTGGTCTTGTCGCCGGTGAACGGCTCAGACAGGCGGGCGATTTCCACCTCAAAGCCGCGTCCCCAGCCCAGGCGGCGGCCAAAAAACAGGATCACCTCCACGCCGTCCATTTGCGCCAGGCGCGGCGCCAGGGTCATGGTGTAGGCTGGGCGGCCAAAGAATGGCGCCCACACACCGTCTCCCTGGCCGGGGACCTGATCGGGCAGGATGATGGTGGTCTGGCGTGCCTTGAGGGTTTTCATCACCATGCGCACGCCTGCGGCGGTGGCCGGCGCGGTCAGCCCGCCTTCACGCACGCGGCCGGCGTTCATCAAGGGTTCCAGCCAGGCCATTTTCGGCGGGCGATACATCGCCATCAACTGGATTGGTTGCGGGCGCTTGATCAGCCGTTGCGACAGATAACGCCCGGCAATATCGTAATTGCCCAGATGCGGCGTGATGAAAATAATGCCCTTGTTTTGTGCCAGCGCCTCTTCCACAATGTGCCAGTTGTTACAGTTTTTCACCAAACGGGCGATAGAAGTCGGGGAGCGTCCCCAGGCGATCACCAACTCCAGCGCGCCCATGCCGGTGGCGCTGACCGCCTGGCGCAGCAAGCGGCGCTGACTGACGGCATCGGTCGCCAGGCCGCTTTGGGCCAGGTTTTCCCGCATGCGCGCCGCGTAGCGCGGCGAGCTGAGGTACACTAGCCAGCCCAGCGCAACGCCCACGGCCTGCAATACGGCCAAGGGCAGATGCGACAGGATTGAAAACACAGCAATCAGCAATCTTGACATGACGAGCCAGCGGGAAATCGGACGCAAGATTTTACCCGAATCGGAATCACCCTTCAGGACATTACGCAATGAGCGAGTACCTCTTCACTTCGGAATCGGTTTCCGAAGGCCATCCGGACAAAGTCGCCGACCAAATCTCTGACGCCATCCTGGACGCCATCCTGGCTCAAGACAAATACGCCCGCGTGGCGGCCGAAACCCTGGTCAACACCGGTCTGGTGGTGCTGGCCGGTGAAATCACCACCCACGCCAATATCGACTACATGGGCATCGCCCGCGAAACCATCCGCCGCATTGGCTACGACAGCTCGGATCTGGGCTTTGACGCCAAGGGCTGCGCCGTGCTGGTGGCCTACGACAAGCAATCGCCGGACATCGCCCAGGGCGTGAACGAAGGCGAAGGCCTGGATCTGGACCAGGGCGCTGGCGACCAGGGTCTGATGTTTGGTTATGCCTGCGACGAAACGCCGACGCTGATGCCGTTCCCGATTTACTACGCCCACCGTCTGGTGCAGCGTCAGAGCGAACTGCGCAAGGACGGCCGTCTGCCCTGGCTGCGCCCGGACGCCAAGAGCCAGATCACCTGCGTGTACGACAGCGAAACCGGCCTGCCCAAGGCCATCGACACCGTGGTGCTGTCTACCCAGCACACCCCGGAAATCGACCACAAGACGCTGACCGAAGCGGTGATCGAAGACATCATCAAGCCGGTGCTGCCGGCGCACATGCTCACCGCCGACACCAAGTACCTGATCAACCCGACCGGCCGCTTTGTGATTGGCGGCCCGATGGGCGATTGCGGTCTGACCGGCCGCAAGATCATCGTCGACACCTACGGCGGCGCAGCCCCGCACGGCGGCGGTGCCTTCTCCGGCAAGGATCCGTCCAAGGTGGACCGTTCCGCCGCCTATGCCGGCCGCTATGTGGCCAAGAACATCGTCGCCGCAGGTCTGGCGCGCATGTGCCAGGTGCAAGTGTCCTACGCGATTGGCGTGGCCAACCCGACCTCAATTTCGGTGGACACCTTTGGTACGGGCAAGCTGCCGAACGAGGCGATTGTCGAGCTGGTGAAGAAACACTTCGACCTGCGTCCGAAGGGCATTGTGCAGATGCTGGACCTGTTGCGTCCGATCTACAGCAAGACCGCCGCTTACGGCCACTTTGGCCGTGAAGAGCCGGAGTTCAGCTGGGAAGCCACTGACAAGGCTGCTGCACTGCGCGCGGACGCCGGGCTGTAATCTGCAATCGTTGTAATAAGCCTGCCGCTCGTCAGTGTATGAGCGCAATGGGTGAACGCCGGCAAAATCCGGCGTTCACCAGCAAAATCCCGTATAATCCTGTCCCAATCTTCCGAGGAGCGCTGCAAGGCGTGGCTCACAAGGCCGCCCCCAGGCTCGGATTCGAACTGCGCTCACCTGAACCCATGCCGGGCCCGGTATGCACGCACAGGTGAGCATCCCGCCCGGCCACCGCGTAAGGAATTGCTATGAACGCCGTGGTCGATCTGAAGACCTTCACTGACTACAAAGTCGCCGATATTTCCCTGGCCGAATGGGGCCGCAAGGAAATCGCCATCGCCGAAACCGAAATGCCCGGCCTGATGGCGCTGCGCGAAGAATACAAAGACCAAAAGCCGCTGACCGGCGCCCGCATCGTCGGCTGCCTGCACATGACCATCCAGACCGCCGTGCTGATCGAAACCTTGGTGGATCTGGGCGCATCGGTGCGTTGGTCCTCGTGCAATATCTTCTCCACCCAGGATCAAGCCGCCGCCGCCATCGCCGCTGCTGGCATTCCGGTGTTTGCCTGGAAGGGTGAAACCGAAGAAGAATTCTGGTGGTGCATCGAGCAAACCCTGCGCGGCCCGGACGGCTGGACGCCGAACATGATTCTGGACGATGGCGGTGACGTCACCGCCATCATGCACAGCAAGTACCCGGAAATGCTGGACGAGGTGCGCGGTCTGTCGGAAGAAACCACCACCGGCGTGCATCGTCTGTACGACATGGTCAAGAAGGGCGAGCTGAAAGTCCCGGCGTTCAACGTCAATGACTCGGTGACCAAGTCCAAGTTTGACAATCTGTACGGCTGCCGCGAATCGCTGGTGGACGGCATCAAGCGCGCTACCGACGTGATGATCGCCGGCAAAATCGCCGTGGTGTGTGGTTACGGTGACGTGGGCAAGGGCTCGGCGCAATCCTTCCGTGGCCTGGGCGCTACCGTGTGGGTGACCGAAATCGACCCGATCTGCGCACTGCAAGCCGCCATGGAAGGCTACCGCGTGGTGACCATGGACGAAGCAGCGGCGCTGGGCGATATTTTTGTCACCGCCACCGGCAACGTCAATGTGATCACCCACGCCCATATGCTGGCGATGAAAGACCAGTCGATTGTCTGCAATATCGGTCACTTCGACAGCGAAATCGACGTGGCTGGCCTGCGCCAGTACACCTGGGAAAACATCAAGCCGCAAGTCGATCACATCATCTTCCCGGACGGCAAGCGCATCATCCTGCTGGCCGAAGGCCGTCTGGTGAACCTGGGCTGCGCCACCGGTCACCCGTCGTTCGTGATGAGCGCCTCGTTCACCAACCAGGTGATTGCCCAGATCGAACTGTGGCAAAATCCGGGTAAGTATGCCATTGACGTGCATGTGCTGCCCAAGCACCTGGACGAAAAGGTTGCCCGTCTGCACCTGAAGAAAATCGGCGCCAAGCTGACCGAGCTCAGCGATGAGCAAGCCAGCTATCTGGGTCTGGACAAGACCGGCCCGTACAAGCCGACGCACTACCGCTACTAAGAGCGGCTAACAAAACCCTCCTGGCGTTGTTGCACGACCTTGCCGTACTACCTGTACTGTCTGCGGTCGTGCGCCTAGCCAGGATCGCTTTGCTGGGTTTTGTGGGTGACGCTCAATTTGCTGTGGTTGTACACCAAAAAGGCCGGGCTTCCGGCCTTTTTGTTGCAAAATTTTCTGTTGCCAGCCTTGGGCTGGCCACTTGCCCAGGATGTCTGTCATGCACTCTCAATCGAATCCGCGCACTTTCAGCTTTGAGTTCTTCCCGGCTAAAACCCCGGAAGGCATGGCCAAGCTGCGCACCACCCGCCAGCAACTGGCGCAGTTCAAGCCGGAGTTCTTCTCGGTGACTTTTGGCGCGGGCGGCTCTACCCGCGACCGCACGCTGGACACCGTGCTGGAAATCCGCAACGAAGGCTACGCCGCCGCGCCGCATCTGTCGTGCATTGGCTCCAGCCGCGACAATATCCGCGCCATTCTCAATGAATACCGCAACCATGGCATTCGCCATATTGTCGCCCTGCGCGGCGACATTCCGTCCGGCATGGGCGAGTTTGGCGAGTTCCGTTTTGCCAATGAACTGGTTGAGTTCATTCGCGCCGAACACGGCGACCATTTTCACATTGAAGTGGCCGCCTACCCGGAATACCACCCGCAGGCGCGCAGCGCACATGACGACCTGCGCAATTTTGCCGTCAAGGTCAAGGCCGGCGCCAACTCGGCGATTACCCAATATTTCTTCAACGCTGACGCGTATTTTGCTTTTGTCGATGAAGTCAACGCGCTGGGCGTGGACATCCCCATCGTGCCCGGCATCATGCCGATCAATAATTTCAGCCAGCTGGCGCGCTTTTCCGACGCCTGCGGCGCAGAAATCCCGCGCTGGCTGCGCCTGAAGCTGCAAAGCTACGCCGACGATGTGGCGTCGATCCGCTCGCTCGGCCTGGATGTGATCACCGCCTTGTGCGACCGTCTGCTGGCCGGCGGCGCGCCGGGCCTGCATTTTTATACGCTGAACCAGGCTGGCGCGGTGTCCACCATCTGCCAGCGTCTGGGGCTGTAAATTCGGGAACCGGCTGGCCCATCGCTGGGTCAGCTGGCTGCCCATATCATGGAGGATACGATGAGCGCCGATTTCGCCCGCACCCCGAAAGGCCGCCTGGCCGGGGTGATTTTCTGGAGCCGCTGGCTGCAACTGCCGATTTATCTCGGGCTGATTGTCGTGCAAGGGGTGTACGCCTGGAAGTTTCTGTCCCAGCTGTACAAGCTGCTGGCCAATCTGACCAGCCTGACCGAAATCGAGATCATGCTCACCGTGCTGGGGCTGATCGACGTGGTGATGATCGCCAACCTGCTGCTGATGGTGACGGTGGGCGGCTACGAAACCTTTGTCTCGCGCTTGCGGGTGGAACAGCATCCGGATCAGCCGGAATGGCTGGACCATGTCAACGCCTCGGTGCTCAAGGTGAAGTTGTCGATGGCCATCATCAGCATTTCGTCGATCCACCTGCTGCAAACCTTCATCAACGCCGGGCAACTGCCGGAGCACACCATCAAGTGGCAGCTGTTCCTGCATCTGGCTTTCCTGGTGTCGGCAGCGGCGATTGCGTATACCGACAAGTTGTTGCATGTGGCGCACGCAAAAGCATCCCACTGAGTCGCGCGATCCACCCCGCTGAGAGGGGGGATATGCCGATGTCTGGCTGTTGAATTTTTTTATATATGAATGGCATGGTCGCGGCTTCCCATTTTGTAAAGTGATCATGCTAAGATTGGCTTCCTGAATGTGTGCCCATGATGCGTATGCGTGTTTTTCTGCTCGTCCTTGCTTCACTGTTGTCGCTATGTGCGCCGGTCACAGGATGGGCTGCGGCCGCTTCTCAGGATCCACGCTCCACGATCACCGGCAGCTCTCCAATTGATGCGACCTCCGGAACCGCAGTGCGTACACCTGCAGGTTCTGGTTCTACGACCGGCAAGCCAGATGCGCCACCCCCGGAGCCTCCGCTGGAATTTCAGTCCTTTGTTTCTCAGGCCAGTGGTCTCGGCTTGCCGGTATACGGGCATGACTTCTTTGCCCGGGCTTCTTCGTCCATGGGCGCTCCGTTGGAAGATGCCCCTCTGTCCGCTGACTATGTGATCGGGCCGGGGGATGAGGTGCTGATCCGTGCCTGGGGCCAAGTGGATATCGACTATCGGGCCAAAGTGGACCGGGCCGGCAATATCAATGTCCCCAAGGTGGGGGTATTGCATGTTGCTGGCACAGAGTACCGTCAGCTCAATGCATATTTGCGAACGGCTATTTCCCGCGTATTTCGCAACTTTGAACTGAACGTTTCATTGGGTGAATTGCGCTCGATACAAGTGTTTGTGGTCGGCCATGCCCGTTATCCTGGCACTTATCTGGTCAGTTCAATGAGTACGGTGCTCAGTGCCCTGTTTGCCACTGGCGGGCCGTCTAATAAGGGCTCCTTACGTCGTATCTACCTGCGCCGAAACAATCAGGTGGTGGCCGAGTTCGATCTTTATGACTTTTTATTGCGTGGCGACAAGAGTCGCGACATGCGCCTGCTGCCGGGGGATGTGATCCAGATCCCTCCCGTGGGCGGGTTGGCTGCCGTGGTCGGCAGTATCAATACCCAGGCTATTTTTGAATTGAAAAAAGGTGAGTCCTTGGCTCATCTGCTGGGGGCCGCTGGAGGATTGACCACCACCGCAGCCGGGCAGAAAGTGACTCTGGAGCGCATTGTCGAGCGCGCTTTGCGCAAGGTGGAAGAGTTTACGCTGGACACTGACGGGCTGGCTCGTCAAGTGCGTGACGGCGATATCGTCAGGGTATATGCGATTTCGCCGCGCATCGAAAATGTCGTGACCCTGCGTGGTAATGTGGCGACTCCAGCGAATGTTCCCTGGCGCAAGGGCATGCGCATCAGTGACTTGATTCCTGAACGGGCCGCTTTGCTTAGCCCTGATTACTGGAATGCGCGCAATGCGGCGGTACGTGAAGCGGTAGGCCGTGAAAGTGCGTTCAAGCCCAGGGTGACCGGTGAGCTTAATTGGAATTACGCTGTCATTGAACGTATGCATCCTACTACCCAGGCCGTGACGTTGATCCCATTCAACTTGGCGAAAGCCGTGCTGCAACGTGATCCGTCTGCCAATCTGGTCTTGGAGCCGGGTGATGTGGTGACTGTATTCGGCCGTGAAGATTTGCGCCAGCCGGTGGACAGCAATGACCGTTTTGTCCGTCTGGAAGGCGAGGTGCGTGCGCCTGGCCTGTATCGCTTGTTACCTGGTGAGACAGCCAGACAACTGGTCAAGCGTCTGGGCGGGGTGACGCCCAATGCATATCTGTTTGGCGCCGAATTGACTCGGGCTTCTGCATTGGGCTCCCAGCAAAAACGGCTGGATGAGTTGCTGGCTCGTCTGGATGTGCAGATGAGCTTTGAAACCGTGGTGGCTTCTCGCAACAATACCGGTGAAGCCGGGGGCAAGGACGAGGCGGATATTCGCAAGAATCTGTTGGAATCACTGCGGAAATTGCCTGCCACCGGCCGGGTCTTGCTGCATCTGGAGCCTTCTATTGGCTCGATTGAAGCATTTCCTGACTTTCCGCTGGAAGATGGCGACCGTCTGTATTTTCCTCCTGTGACCAAGACCATCAATGTGGTTGGCGCGGTGCTAAAAGAAATGCCTTTGTCTTATCAGCCTGGCCTGGGTTTGTCTGGCTACCTGGATAAGCTGGGCGGCATGACCAAAGAAGCTGATACGAGCGCCATTTACGTCCAGCGTGCAGATGGTTCGGTATGGAGCCGTCACCAGTCATTCTGGCCATTATCGTCGGTCAGCATCATGCCTGGTGACACCATTGTCGTGCCGTATGAAACCGACCGCACCCTGTGGCGCAAATTCCTGCGCGACTGGGCACAGATTTTTTACCAGTTCGGGATCAGCGTCGCTGCCATCCATGCCGTGACGAAGTGAGTCTGGCTATGTCTTCTCAAGAGTCCATGCCGCTGGATGAAGAAAGCGTGGCCCAAATGCCGCAAGAGCCTGCGTTGGTGGAGCCCAAGTTCCACCCGCTGGACGTCATTCTTTCACTGTTGCGCTATAAGCGTTGGCTGGTGATTTGCCCATTGATTGCGGCGGTGATTGCATTTGCCTTTGTCTCTACACAGTTGCCACGCTATTCCGCCATGGCTCGGCTGTTGCCACCGAAAACCAAACCCAACACCGCTACCATGCTCAGCCAGACAGGTTCCCTGGCAGGCGCCGGGGTGGGTGGGGTGCTGGAAGGGCAAAAGCCCGTGGTGGACATGTATCTGGCGATTTTACAAAGCCGGGCCGCGGCAGAATTCATGGACAGCAATTTTGATCTGCGCAAACGCTGGGGCGTCTCGTCGATCGAATCGGTGTATGGCCGCTTGTCCAGCATGTCTAAGATTGCGCCCAGCCCGAACGGGATCATCAATATTGAAGTTGAGGACAGTGACCCCGTCTGGGCGGCCAGGCTGGCCAACGGGTATGCTGACGCCTTGCAATACATCACCCAAGGTTTGGCGGTCAATGAAGCATCCAAGCGGCGGGTGTTCTACGAGCAGCAAATGAATGTTTCCTTGCAGCAGTTGACCGTGGCAGAAATGTCGTTGCGCAAGATTCAGCAGGAAACCGGGGTATTGAATCTGGACCCGCAAATCCAGATGGCAATTCAGGAAAGTAACCGTTTGCGCACCGCCATTGCCAGCAAGGAAACGGAACTGGCATCCATGGAGGCGTTTGCGACCGAACGTAATGCCGACTACTTGCGTCTGCAGCACGAGATTGACGCATTGAAAAACCAGCTTGAGCAATGGCGTCGCCCCGTAAAAGCCAGTGATGATGTTGCCTTGCAGGCATCAGAAGGCTTGCTGCCTGAAATTTCCATGGAGTACGTCAAGCATGTTCGTGAGGTCAAGAATCTGGAGTTGGTGTACGAGCTGTTCCTGAAGGAACTGCAATTGACCCGAATTGACCAGGTGAAAGATGCCACAACGGTTGAGTTGCTGGATAAAGCCATTCCGCCTTCCACGCCTTCGTATCCCAAGAAAAAGCGCACGATCGCCATTGCGAGCCTGATCGGCTTCTTGATCGCGATGGTCTCCATTCTGATTTATGAATTGACCTTGGTGGCGCTCAAGAATGAAGTCAATATGAGCCGGGTGCGCATGATTCGCGAAGCATTGCGCTGGTCGCCGCCATCGGTAAGATTCCCTCGCAAATTGAAGTTCAATGTGAAATTCAAAAGAAAGAATAAAGAATGAATGGCGTGATTGTGGTCACCGGTGGGGCCGGTTTCATTGGCAGTAACTTTGTGCGCGAATGGTTTGCCCATGTGCCCGATGCTCGCGTGGTAGTGCTGGATGCATTGACCTATGCCGGTCACCTGGAAAGCCTGGAGGCCGTCAAAAATGAACCTGGCTTTGTCTTTGTGCAGGGTGATATTGCCGATAGCGCCTGCGTCAATGCCCTGATCGCCCAGTATCAGCCGGTAGCCATCGTCAATTTTGCCGCTGAAAGCCATGTGGATCGTTCCATCCACGGCCCGGGTGATTTTATCCGCACCAATGTCAACGGCACCTTTACCCTGCTGGAGGCCGCGCGTGCCCATTGGTCGGCGCTGCAAGGTGAGGCACGGGACAATTTCCGTTTCCTGCATGTGTCTACCGACGAAGTGTACGGCTCGCTGGAGCCCGGTGACGCGCCGTTTACCGAAACGCATCCGTTTCAGCCCAATAGCCCGTATTCCGCCTCTAAAGCGGCCTCAGATCATCTGGTGCGTGCCTGGTTCCACACCTATGGCCTGCCCGTGCTGACCACCAATTGCTCTAACAATTATGGCCCGTTTCACTACCCGGAAAAACTGATTCCGCTAGTGATCCTCAACGCCCTGGCCGGCAAGCCGCTGCCGATTTACGGCGATGGCAGCAATATCCGCGACTGGCTGTTTGTCACCGACCACTGCGCGGCCATTCGTCGCGTGCTGGCCGCCGGCCAGTTGGGGGAAACCTACAACGTGGGTGGCTGGAACGAAAAAACCAATCTGGAAGTCGTGCGCACCATCTGCGCCCAGCTGGATGCCTTGCATCCGCGCGAGGATGGCCGCGCTTATGCCGAGCAGATTACTTTTGTGACCGACCGCCCCGGCCATGACCGCCGCTATGCCATCGACGCCAGCAAGCTGCATCGCGAACTGGGTTGGAAACCGGCAGAAACCTTCGAAACCGGGGTGGCCAAAACCGTGCGCTGGTATCTGGACAACCAGGACTGGGTGCGCGCCGTCACCGGTGGGGCATTCGATGCATGGCTGAAAAATCATTATAAATAATCACAGGAATACGCAGATGACACGCAAGGGCATCATTCTGGCCGGGGGCAGTGGCACCCGGCTGTATCCGGCCACACTGGCAGTTTCCAAGCAATTGCTGCCGGTGTACGACAAGCCGATGATCTATTACCCACTCAGCACCCTGTTGCTGGCGGGCATACAGGACATTCTGATCATTTCCACCCCGCAGGATACTCCGCGCTTTGCCCAATTGCTGGGCGATGGCAGCCAGTGGGGGGTTTCTCTGTCTTACGCGGTGCAACCCAGTCCAGATGGCTTGGCGCAGGCGTTTATCATTGGTGAATCCTTCCTGAATGGTGCGCCGTCTTCGCTGGTGCTGGGCGACAATATTTTTTACGGTCACGCCCTGGTGGAGTTGCTTGGCCGAGCGGCAGCCAAGCCCAGTGGGGCTTCGGTGTTTGCCTATCAAGTCAACGACCCCGAACGCTATGGTGTGGTGGAGTTTGACGCCGAAGGCCGTGCGCTGAGCCTGGAAGAAAAACCCGCTCAGCCCAAGTCTCGCTTTGCCGTCACCGGCCTGTATTTCTATGACGAGCAGGTGGTGGACATCGCCAAGCAGATTCAGCCTTCGCCGCGCGGCGAGCTGGAAATCACTGACGTCAATCGCGTGTATCTGGCGCAAGGCCAGCTGGATGTCCAACTGATGCGTCGTGGCTATGCCTGGCTGGATACCGGCACGCATGATTCCATGCTGGAAGCGGGCCAGTTTATTCAGACGCTGGAAAAGCGCCAGGGCCTGAAAGTGGCATGTCCGGAAGAAATTGCCTGGCGTCAGGGCTGGATCGACCATGCCCAGCTGGAAAAACTGGCCGCCCCGCTGGCCAAGACCGGCTACGGTCAATACCTGCGCCAACTGCTGTCGGAAGGACGTCTGTCATGAGCACCACGGCCATTCCCTTTCTGGATCTCAAGGCCAGCAATGCCCAGTACCGTGAGCAATTGCTGCGCGCCTGCGAGCGGGTGATCGACTCCGGCTGGTATGTGTTGGGCCGTGAGGTGCAGGCCTTCGAGCAGGCGTTTGCCGAATATTGCGGCGTCAAGCACGCCATTGGCGTCAGCAACGGCCTGGATGCCCTGCATCTGATTCTGCGCGCCATGGACATCGGCGCTGGCGACGAAGTGATTGTGCCGTCCAACACCTATATCGCTACCTGGCTGGCAGTGACCCAGGCTGGCGCCACGCCGGTGCCGGTGGAGCCGGATGACAGCTATAACCTGGATCCCTCGCGCATTGAAGCGGCCATTACCCCGCGCACCAAGGCCATCATCGCCGTGCACCTGTATGGTCAGCCGGCGGATATGGTCGCCATCATGGCGCTGGCCGAGCGCCACGGCCTGAAAGTGATCGAAGACGCTGCCCAGGCGCATGGCGCACTGGATGCTGGCCGTCGCACTGGCGGTCTGGGCCATGCCGCTGGGTTCAGCTTTTACCCCGGCAAGAATCTGGGTGCGCTGGGCGATGGCGGTGCGGTAACCACCAATGATGACGCTCTGGCTGAGCGCGTGCGTATGTTGGCCAATTATGGCTCCAGGGTGAAATATCAGCACGAACAGCAAGGGTACAACTGCCGGCTGGACGAAATGCAGGCCGCCCTGCTGGCGGTGAAGCTGCCGCATCTGGATGCGGATATCGCCCATCGCCGTCAGATCGCGGACTTTTATCAGCACGAACTGGCCGGGCTGCCGCTGGTGTTGCCCAAGGTTCGCGCCGGCGCCGAGCCGGTGTGGCATTTGTTCGTGGTGCAGAGCGAACGCCGCGATGCCCTGCAACAGGCGCTGGCCACGGCGGGTATCGGCACGCTGATTCATTATCCCGTGCCGCCGCATCGCCAGGGGGCCTATGCCGAGCTGAATCTGCCGGAAGGCAGCCTGCCGGTGGCCGAGGCGATTCATCGTCAGGTATTGAGCCTGCCGATGGGGCCAACGCTGACGCTAGAGCACGCTGCCGTGGTGGTGCAAGCCTGCCGCGATTTCTTCGCGAAAGGCTAGGGCATGTCTGACCCCGTGGCGGCAGTATCGCCCATTTTTACCCTGTTGACGCCGTGCTACAACTCGTCCGGCCTGATTCATCGCGTTTACGACAGTCTGTGTGCACAAACCTTGCGCAGCTTTGAATGGGTGGTGATTGACGACGCTTCGACCGACGACACGCTGGCGCGTTTGCGCGCCTACCAGGCTGAGGCGGATTTTCCCATCCGCATCATTGAGCATCCGGAAAATCGTATGGTGCTGGCCGGGCTGAATGCCGGCATTGCCGCCGCCCAGGGGGAGTTCATCGTCCTGGCTGGCCATGATGATGCTTTTGTGCCCGAGGCGCTGGCGCGCTTGCATGCCGCCTGGCTTGGCATTCCGCCCGAGCTGCGCGCTGGGGTGTCCGGCGTGTCTTGCCTGTGCAAGGATCAGCATGGTCAATTGATTGGTCAGCCCTATCCGCAATCGCCGTGGCTGACCGATATGTTTACTGCGTTCTTCCGCTATCGGCGCGCGGGAGAAAAATGGGGTATGGTGCGCGCCGATATCCTGAAGCGACCTGAATTCCGCTTTCGTGACGACATTGATCGCTATGTGCCTGAGCGCCACGTCTGGTATGCCATTGCCATGCAATTCCAGACCTTGTACATCAATGACGCCTTGCGCATCTATTACATCAACCAGAGTAGTCATGAATCCTTGTCGTCGATGCAACGCATCCGTTATGTCAAGGGTCAGCGTTATGCGGCATTGCAATGCCTGAATGTATTTTTCTGGCGGATGTGGCCTGACAAACGCTCATTGCTGATGTCATTGCTGATGTACGTCCGCCTGTCCGTGCATCAGGGAGTGGGCTGGCTGACGTGCGTCGGAGCGGTGCATGGCATGGTTCAGCGAGGGTTGACGGCATTGGCCTATCCGCTTGGCTGGTGGCTGGCGCGGCGCGATCGGCAACGGGGGCGGATTTGAGTCATTCTGTCCGTGCCATGCTGTGGACGGTGAGTCGCACGGTCGGGGCCAAATTGTATAGCCTGTTAGTCGGGGTGTTGACCTTGACTGTGACAGCGCGTTGGCTGGGGCCCGAAGGGCGTGGTGAATTTGCCGCGGCCATGGCGTGGGTCACGGCATTTGTCAGCATCAGTCACTGCAGTCTGGCGGAGGTGGCATCGCAGCGTCTGGCGGGTCAGGCTCATGGCCAACGCTTTAATCAGGTCGCCCTGGCGCTGGCTACTGCGGCCATCGGGGTGTCCATATTGGCCTACGCGGCACTGATTGGTCTGTTTTTGCTGCGACCGACCATGTTCGGCACGCTGTCTCCCTGGTTGTTGCTGTGTGCTTTCATTGGTTTGCCATGGATGATCTGGGAAATTTATGGGACTGCCCTGCTGATCATCTGCGAACGCATCATGCTGGCCAATATCGGTTTGGTGCTCGGGCGGACCGTTTCTATCTTGCTGGTGTTGCTTGCCGTGGGGGCGCTGGGCTGGGGGGTGAGTGGGGCGCTGTTGGCCAGTGTTTTGGGGCAGATGTTGGTGGCCGCCATGCCTGCATGGATGGTATGGCGTAACTGGCATGCCAGCCATGGGCCTGTCGCGCTGAAACAGGAACTGGCCGGGCTGTTTTCTGGTGGTGTCCGTTTGCATCTGAATGCGATTGGCTCGATGTTGATGGGTTCGACCAGTGTCATCATCCTCAATGCCAAATTGGGGACGGCGGCCACCGGACAATTCCAGATGGCTCAGCAGTTGGTCACCATCTTGCTGGTGCTGGCACAGGCCACGACACAAATGCTGTATGGGCGGCTTGGCGCGGTTGGCGTGCAGGGGGCCTGGCGTTTGCAACGGCGTCTGGTGCCGGCCTTGTCCTTGCTGACCTTGCTGGCTGGTGGCGTCGCTGGCGCCTTGGTGCCCTGGTGGCTGCCTTGGGTAGCAGGGGCTGGTTTTGCCGACGCGGTGCCCTTGTTTCAGTGGCTGGTTCCTGGGTTGGCTGTGTCTGCGTTTTCGACGCTGATGGCGCCACAGTGGATTGGCCGTGGCCTATTCCTGACGGCTTCCTTATGTTCCTTGAGTGCCGGTGGTGTCAATTTGTTGGCCGCGTGGTGGTGGGTGCCCAGAATGGGTGTGATGGGTGCCGTGTATGCACAATGGTCAGCGCTGTCGCTCGCGCTGGTGACCAATCTGGTGCTGTTCTGGGTGTGTGAGCGTGATCCCCGCCGCTTGAACCCGGAAGCCGGCGGAGTTTCTTGATGTCACGCAGCTTGAATGCGGTTTTCCTGATTCGCTCCCTGCATCTGGGCGGTGCCGAGCGTCAACTGACCCTGCTACTGCTGGCTCTGCATGCCGCGGGCCATCAGGTTCGTGTGGCGGTGTACTACCCTGATGGCCCGTTTGAAGAAGATTTGCACGCTGCAGGTGTACCTGTGGTTTGTTTAAATAAGGGCGGGCGCTGGGATTTATTGCCATTTTTCTGGCGCTGGGTGTGTTTCTTGCGTCAGTACCGCCCTGATGTCGTGCATGGCTATCTGCCCATGTCCAATTTGCTGGCCTTGCTGGCCAAGCCGTTTGCCGGTTGGCCCAAGGTAGTGTGGGGTATTCGCTCGTCTGGTTCAGACCCCGCGCACTATGGCTGGATGGGGCGGCTGGAGACTTGGCTGGAAAACCGCCTGGCCAATTGGGCTGATCTGATCATCTGTAATTCACAGCGCGGCCTGGCCACCATGCTGCAGCGCGGATATCCGGCCACGCGTACGGTATGTGTGCCCAATGGCGTGGATTGTCAGCGTTTTACGCCAAATCCGCAGGCTGGTCTGCTGGTGCGCCAACAATGGGGTGTCCCGGCAAACATGTTTTTGTTTGGCCTGGTGGGCCGCCTGGTTCCGCTGAAAAACCATCAAGCCTTCCTGCAGGCTGCTGCTCCGCTGTTGCACGCGCATGCCGATGTTGGCCTGGTGTGTGTGGGCAGTGGGAGCGCCGAGCAGCTGGCATCCCTGCGCCAGCTGGCCCACACGCTGGGTATTGCCGGGCGGGTATTCTTTCCGGGGGCCTGGCGCGACATGCCTGGGGCATACAGTGCGCTGGATGTCTTTGTGTCGGCCTCGCTGACCGAGGGTTCACCCAATGTCTTGGGAGAAGCCATGGCCTGTGGCTGTCGGGTGATTTCTACTGATGTTGGCGATGCGGCCTGGCTGATGCGCGATTTGGGTGAGCTGGTTGCACCTGGTGATGTTGCCGCGCTGACTGTTGCGATGGCTCGGGTACATGCTCAGCGTCACGCCCCGATTCCTGCCGTACGTGAGCGGGTTCTGGAGGTCTTTGATGTGGATGCGCTGGCCCGCAATACACTCGGACACCTGTCCGCTTTGCTGAGCAAGTGAGTTTTCATGAAAAAAATTATTATCAATGCGGATGACTTTGGTTTGTCGCATTCGGTCAATCAGGCCATCATCGACGTCTACCTGCGTGGCAATCTGACTTCTGCCACGCTGATGGTGAATATGCCTGGCACGCTGGAAGCGGTGGCCATGGCCAAGGCCCATCCTGGTTTGAGTGTTGGTTTGCACTTTTGCCTGACCGAAGGTCAGGCCATGACCGGGGTGTCATCCTTGACCGATGCCAGCGGACGATTTTTTTCCCGCCAGGCACTGATTGCCCGTTGTGCCAGCGGCAAGGTTCGGCAAGCAGACATTCGCCGCGAGTTTCAGGCGCAGGTGGACTTCTTTGCCGCACATGGGCTGACTTTGGCGCATATTGACTCGCATCAGCACTGCCACATGATGCCTGTGATATTTTTTGCCATTCTTGGGCAGATCAACCGCATTGGCGTGCCCTTGCGGCTGGCATTTGCCAATGCCCCGCTGTCCCTACTGTGGCGACGGCCTGTGCGGTTTTTCAAGC
Organism: Rivihabitans pingtungensis; assembly: GCF_003201855.1. Classification (GTDB taxonomy): domain Bacteria; phylum Pseudomonadota; class Gammaproteobacteria; order Burkholderiales; family Aquaspirillaceae; genus Rivihabitans; species Rivihabitans pingtungensis. The sequence continues at coordinate 77,545 of NZ_QJKI01000011.1, forward strand.
AGGCGGTGCTGATCTGCATGACCACGCTGTACAAGACTTTGCTGCGGGTGCCAACCAATGATGCGCTGGTGTCGATCCACGATCTGGACAAGCACGAATTCGAACTGGCCGACTACACCCGCCTGGTGGCTGCCAGCCAGGGGCGAGTGGTGGAGTTATTCGTTCATCCCTATCAATTGGGCAAGGATTTGCATCAATTATATGACGGCTGCTGGGAGGACCACGCCGAATTCATTGGCAAATGTCATTCTGAGTACCAGGTGCTGACAGGGCAGGACGTGGTCAAACAATTTAATGGAGAGATCACCGTCTATGCAAAAATCTGACGATATTCGCGTTTACGAAGCCCAGCGTACCGATGTGCCACGCATCAAAGAATTGATTCGTATCGAAAATGATGAACCGGGCATCACCGAAACTTATCTGGACTGGTGGTATTTCCAGGCGCCGGGCAGTCGTCCCAGTGTGGTGATCGCCGAAAATGGCCAGAATCAACTGGTGGGCATGACCACCATGCGCAATTTTCCGTTGTGGCATCGTGGCCAGGTTGTGCAGATGGCCATGCCGCAAAAAGTGCTGACCGCAGAAAGCGTACGTGGCAAAGGGCTGTTTGGCCGTTTGTATCGTGCTGCCGAGGCAGTGAATGCCGGGCAGAATGTGGTGAATTTTCTGGCGTTTCCCAATCTGGTGGCCCGACCGATCTATCTGGCCAAGTTTTCTTATGTCGTGGGACAAAGCCCGGATATCTGGCTGATTCCCCTGCCGATGGGCGCGTTGCGTCCGCGCGTCAAACTGCATGAGCGTTTTGACCGCGCGGTACTGGCTGCTGCGGCAGGACAAAAGGTGGAAAACACCTTTGTCAAAGATGCGGAGTATCTGATCTGGCGCTACGAACAGAATCCACTGGAAAAACCGGTATACAAAGTCGGTCTGTACCGTGGTGATACCTTGGTGGGCTACGCCGTACTGGCCACCACCGTCAAGCGTGGCATCCTGCTGGCCTGTCTGATGGATATGTTTTGCCTGCCTGGAGAGGACATGCGCCCGCTGGTGGGGCAGGTCAAGCGTGCCGCTGCTTCACTGGGAGCCTATGCGCTGCTGACGCTGGAACATCCACAACTGGTGTGTTTCCGTGATACCTGGATGACGTATACCGTCAAGAATCGTTTCAATTTCATCGTCAAGGGGCAGGATGCGCAGTGGGCCGAAGATTTGGCCGGCCGTCGCTTTGGCTTTACCTTTGGCGACCTTGATTTCATCTGACGGGTCAGACGGGTAACACTGTGAAAGTTCTTGTATTGACCACGGCCCTGGGCACTGGCGGCGCCGAAATGGCCTTGTTTCGTGTGCTGAATGCCCTGCGGCCCCATGGCGTAGAGACTGTCGTGGTTTCGATCATGGCCATTCAGGGCGATCATTTTCCTACTATGGGGCTGGATGTCCGCTCGCTGGATATGCCACGCGCACGCCTGAATCGGCATGCCCTGGCCAAATTACGTGACATCGTGCGGGCGTTTCAACCTGATCTGATCCAGGGCTGGATGTATCACAGCAATGTGCTGGCGCATCTGGCCCGACGCTTCATGCCGGCCGGCCATCGTCCGCCGCTGGCCATCGCCATTCGAGGTTCGCTGACACTGTTTGCTGAAGAAAAGCGGTTGACGCGCTGGATCATCCGGCTGGATGCCTGGCTGTCGCGCTGGGCTGAGCGCGTGCTGTACGTCTCGCGGCTGGCGCACCGCCAGCACAATGAGTTTGGCTATGCGGCTGCTCAGGCCATGGTGATTCCCAATGGGTTTGATTGCCAAAAATTTACCCCGGATCCTACCGCGCGTGCGCGTCTGCGTCAGGAACTGGGCTTGTCGGACAATGCTCGCCTGATCGGTTTGGTGGCAAGTTGGCAGCCGCTGAAAAATCATCGTGGCCTGCTGGCCGCTGTGGCGAGTTTGGCTGAGCGCTACCCCGATGTACACGTGGTGTGCGCGGGGCGCGGTGTGTCCTTGGCCAATCCCGCGGCAGCGGAAGCGATTCCGCCATCCATTCGTGCACGTGTGCACCTATTGGGTGAGCGTGGCGATATCGCCAGCATCAATTCCGCCTTGGACATTGCCACCAATGTCTCGCATGCCGAAGCCTTCCCCAATGTGGTCGGCGAGGCCATGGCGTGCGGTACGCCGATGGTGGTGACGGATGTAGGCGATTCAGCCTGGATTCTGGATGGCTGCGGCGAAGTGGTGTCACCCGGTGACGATGCGGCACTGGCCGGTGCGCTGGCACGCCTGCTGGACATGCCTGCAGAGCAGCGTCAGGCACTTGGTGCGCGTGCGCGGCAACGCATCATTGATCATTTCTCTCTCGAATCGGTGGCACTGAGCTATCTGCGGGAGTGGCAGGCGCTGCTGGCGCACAGAAAGGGCTGACATGTGTGGTTTGGCAGGCGCTCTTTGGCGCGGCGCAAGGCAGGCGGATTGGCAACAGGTTGGCAAAGACATGGCGCAGCGCATTCGCCATCGTGGTCCGGATAGCCATGGCGTATGGTGCGATCCCCAGGCGCGCGTTTTGCTGTCGCATGTGCGTTTGTCAATTGTCGATTTATCTGCGGCTGGCCATCAACCAATGCATTCGGCATGTGGTCGTTATGTGCTGGTCTTCAATGGTGAAATCTATAATCATCAGGCCTTGCGCGCGCGTTTGAATCCCGTGCCGGTGTTTCGTGGGCATTCTGACACAGAAACACTGCTGGCCTGCTTTGCCGACTGGGGGGTGGAAGCCACCTTGCGCGCGGCGGTGGGCATGTTTGCCTTTGCCCTGTGGGATGCTCACACTCAAACCCTGACCTTGGGACGCGACCGTCTGGGAGAAAAACCCCTGTTTTATGGCTGGCACGGTGACGCCATGCTGTTTGCCTCTGAACTCAAGGCACTGGCGGCCTGGCCGGGTTGGTCGCCCCAGCTTGATCGCGATGCGCTGACGCTATTTTTGCGCCATGGCTATGTGCCGGCGCCGTACTCCATCTGGGCTGGCATTGGCAAACTGCCACCTGGTTGTTATGCCGTGCTTGATGCGCGCGCGCGCGCGGCGGGCGAGCCTCCACAAGTGCGTGCCTACTGGTCTTTGGCTGAGGCGATGGCGCAGGGGCGTGCCCAGCCCTTGCAGGTGGGGGATGACGAAGCCGTGACCCTGCTGGAGCGCCGGCTGAGCGATTCGATTGGTGCGCAGATGCTGGCGGATGTGCCATTAGGTGCTTTTTTGTCTGGTGGGGTGGATTCTTCCACCGTCGTGGCGTTGATGCAGGCGCAATCTGCGCAGCCTGTACGTACATTCACCATCGGTTTTGATCAACCAGGCTTTAACGAGGCTGAACATGCCAAGGCCGTGGCGGCCCATCTGGGAACAGCACATACCGAGCTGTATGTTCAGGGTGGGGATGCGCTGGCCTTGGCCCCACGTCTGGGCCATCTGTATGACGAGCCATTTGCCGATAGCTCGCAAATTCCTACCTTGCTGGTGGCGCAATTGGCACGCCAATCCGTGACCGTGGCTTTGTCGGGGGATGGCGGCGATGAGTTGTTTGCTGGCTACAGCCGGTATGCTCATGCCAATGCATTGCGTGAGCGCGCGCGCCAGGCACCTGCTTGGCTGGGTGGCGCCGGGCGCGCAGCTGCCGCCATGTTGGCCCCGTTGGCAGTGCACTGGCCTGCTGCCAGTCACTGGCGCGACAAGCTGGATAAGCTGCCCAGTGTGCTGGGCAATGATGATTTGGCGTTTTATCAAGCGCAAATGTCGTACTGCCTGCATCCTGAGCGCGCCGTGCTGGCGGGTCATGAGCCGCGCTATGGCCTGAGCGACGCCAGGGCCATTCCGACCGATCGGCCGCTGGCTGAGCGCATGATGGCCTGGGATACACTCAATTATCTGCCGGACGATATCCTGGTAAAAGTAGATCGAGCCTGCATGGCGGTCAGCCTGGAAGGTCGCATTCCATTGCTGGACCATCGCGTGGTCGAACTGGCATGGCAATTGCCGCCACAATATAAAGTGCGCCAGGGGCAGGGTAAATGGGTGCTGCGACAAGTATTGTATCGCCATGTCCCGCCTGCCTTGATCGAACGGCCCAAAAAAGGCTTTTCTGTGCCGGTGGCCGCCTGGCTGCGCGGCCCCTTGCGCGATTGGGCAGAAACGCTGCTGGATGCGCAGCGCCTGCAAGAAGAAGCGGTGCTACGCCCGGAATGGGTGCGCCAATTATGGCGTGATTTTCTATCTGGTCGGGATGCACTGCATTATGCTGTCTGGACGGTGTTGATGTTCCAAGCCTGGCAAGAGGGCCAGCGTGTCACACATTGATATCGAAGACATCGCCAATGCCTTGTGTGTTTTGTGCATGGTATTGGGTTTGCGCCTCACCAACCGCCTGGATCGCCTCGCTTTCTGGGTGTTGCTTTTGCGTGTGTGCATGGTGTTCTTCACCAATGACGTGCTGTTCCCGGTGTCTTACATGCCTGATCAGCTGCGCTATATCCGTTGTGCCATCATGTACCGTGGCGAACCGTCAGAATGGTGTATGCGTTTTGGATATGCGGTGACGGTAAGTTCAGCCGCCAAAGTTTTTGCTGCCTTTCCGATGCCCTTCATGGTCAGCGTGCGTTCCACCTCCTTGGTGAACATGACCTTGGTGATCTGGATGTATTTGCTGCTGCATCGCGGCGGGTTTCTGACCGAAGAAAGCCGGAAGTTTTTTCTGTTGTATCCCAGTTTCATCCTGTATTCCGCCATCGGCGTGCGTGACATTTTCATTCTGCTGTCGATGATGATGGCCTTGTATTTTCTGTTCGAGCGCCGCCAGTTCCTTCTGGGGCTGGCCTGCACCTATCCATTGATGTTCATCAAGCCCCAGAATTTCTTCATGATTCTGGTGCCGTTTGCACTGACTGCCCTGGCTGGTGAATCACGCGGCCGAATGATCATGACGGTTGTGCTGGGCTTCATCTTCACTTTTGCCATGCTGCTGGGTGCTGGCTACCTGGGTGAATTGAATACCTATCGGGCCAATTTTTACCTGGAAGACGGCGGTATGGGGCAGGTCGAGCTGTTGTCGGCATCGCCTTATCTGGCAATTCAGTTGCTCAGTTCGGCCATCGGGGTGCTGCTGATGCCCATGCCCTGGCAGGCTGGCGGCGCCTTCCAATTAATCCAGAGCGTGGAAAACCTCATCGTTGGGGCGATTGTTTTTGCATACTGGCGTCGCCAACCCAAGCCCGGCATGGAAAATAAGTTCCTCAATCTCAAGTTGTTCCTGTTTTCTTCGATGATGATCTATGGGGCGGTGATCTTCAACTATGGCACCGCCGCCCGTTATCGCTTTCCGTTCTTGCTGTTGTTTGTCTTGTTTGCCGACAGGATGACCATCGCCCCTGCTAAGAAACCCAAGCTTGACAAGACTGCCAAGAAAACATCATGAAATTATGCGTAGTGGCCAATTCGGCCTGGAATCTGGCCAATTTTCGCCTTGGTTTTCTCAAGGCTTTGATCCAGCGTGGCTGGGAAGTGCATGTACTGGTGCCGGATGGGCCGGAAACCCGTCTGATGCGCGAAGCGGGTTGTCAGGTTCATGATGTATTCATGGACTGCAAAGGCACCCATCCCTGGCATGATGGCTTGCTGCTTTTGCGTCTGCGTCGCTGGTACCAACGCTTGCAACCAGATGCCGTCGTGCACTACACCATCAAGCCGGTGATTTATGGCTCGTTGGCTGCTCGCATGCTAGGCATTCCCGTGCTGAATGCCATCACCGGATTGGGAACGGCATTCCTGCGTGATGGTTGGTTGCAGCGCCTGGTCCGGCAGCTGTACAAACTGGCATTGCCTGCGTCACCTTCGGTGATGTTTGAAAACCCTGATGATCTGGCGCTGTTTGTCAAGGCGGGCTTGCTGCGGCCTGAGCAGGCCGTACAAGTGCCTGGACCGGGTGTGGACATTACCCATTTTGCGCCATGCCCCCTGCCCGATACGGGGGGGGATGCTCCAGTCTTCCTGCTGGTGGCACGCATGCTGCGTGATAAGGGCGTGGTTGAATATGTTCAGGCTGCACAGTTATTGCGCCCGCATTATCCGCATGCCCGCTTTGTCTTGCTGGGTTTTCTGGGCGTTGAAAATGTCTCGGCGATTCATCAGGCGCAGATGGATGAATGGGTGGCAGAGGGAAGCGTGGAGTACTGGGGGGCCACCAGCGACGTGCGCCCGATGATTGCGCGCGCAGACTGCATTGTGCTGCCTTCCTACCGGGAGGGCATGCCACGCACCCTGCTGGAAGCCGCTGCCATGGGGCGGCCGCTTGTGGCCACGGATGTGCCGGGCTGCCGTGAGGTGGTGCAAGATGGCGTCAATGGCTATCTGTGTCAGGTCAAGGACGCCAGCGCATTGGCGGGGGCCATGGAGAAGATCATCACCTTGTCTCCATCGCAGCGACGCGCGCTGGGGGATGCCGGACGTCACCGTGTAGAAGAACGCTTTGCTGAAGGCTATGTGATTGATTGTTATCTGCGGGCAATATCGGATATGGTAAGATAACGCAGAAAGCTGTATGCTGAAAGCATCAATATTGCTATGCCTGAGTGGATGTGTGCTTGGGCAATGTGGCGCTATCCATCCACATCTCCCTAATCGCTCATCCATGATCCGTAAAGCATGATTGTTTTCCTGACTGCCTTTTTTGCCTCTGTGCTTGCGGTGTGGCTGATTATTCGCTCGGAACACCTGCATCATCACCTGACCGCCGACTCCGATCTTGACGGCGTGCAGAAATTCCACGTCGTGGCGGTGCCGCGCGTGGGCGGCTTAGGCATCCTGATCGGTATGCTGGCGTCTGCCTCGTGGTTGTCGCTGCTGCTGGCCGTCCCGCCTTATCAGACCTGGCTGCTGCTGATGGTGGCCAGTCCGGCATTTTTCGGCGGCATCACCGAGGACATGACCAAGCGTGTGGGCGTCTTGCCGCGCCTGTTGCTCACCATGCTGTCTGCCGTCGCGGGCTACTGGTTTCTGGGCGCAGCGCTGACCCGGCTGGATCTGCCTTTTATTGACCGCCTGCTGTCGGACTGGTGGCCTGTGTCCCTGGTGGTGACGGCGGTGGCGGTCGGCGGTGTGGCCAATGCCATCAATCTGATCGACGGCTATAACGGCCTGGCTGCCATGGTGGCGGCAGGCATTGCTTTATGTCTGGCGTTTGTCGGCTGGGTGCTGCATGACAGCTTTATGGTGGTGTCCTGCTTGTCATTGGCCGGCGCCTTGTTTGGCTTTTTAGTGTGGAATTTTCCGTTTGGCCGGATTTTTCTCGGCGATGGCGGCGCCTATTTTGTCGGCTTTTTATTGGCGGAACTCTCGGTGTTGCTGGTGGCCCGTCACCCGCATGTGTCGGCTTGGTTTCCCATGCTGTTGTTGTTTTATCCGGTGTTTGAAACTCTGTTCACCATTTTCCGCCGCATGAGTCTGCATGCGCGTTCGCCCGGTCACCCTGACGCGTGCCATTTGCACCAGATGCTGTACAAGCGCGCGGTGCGCTGGCATGTCGGCACGCGTGACCCGCAGCACAAAACCCTGCGCAATGCGCTGACCGCCCCTTATTTGTGGGCGCTGTGGTTGGTGTCGGCCATTCCGGCGCTGCTGTTCTGGCGCTTTCCGGCCTTGCTGATGCTCAGCTGCCTGGGTTTTGCCATTGTCTATGTCTGGCTGTATATGCGCCTGCTGCGCTGGCGCACGCCCAAGTGGTTGATTCTGCGCCGACGTTAAGCTGTGACTGGCAAATAAAAACGCCTTCCTGAGGGAAGGCGTTTTGCATGCTGCCGTGGGCGTTTCGCGCTCAGATGCGCTTGGCCAGCTCCGCCGCCTTGCCCAGATACGTGGCCGGCGACAGCGCCAGCAGACGGGTTTTTTCGTCTTCCGGAATCGCCAGGTTCTGGATAAAGGCCGCCAGGGTGGCCTGGGTGATGCCGCCCTTGCCGCGGGTCAGGTCTTTCAGCTGTTCGTACGGCTTTTCGATGCCGTAGCGGCGCATCACCGTCTGAATCGGCTCGGCCAGCAGTTCCCAGGTGGCGTCCAGGTCGGCGGCCAGCGCCGCCGGGTTGGCTTCCAGCTTGTTCAGGCCGCGCAGCAGTGCGGTGAAGCCCAGCTGGGTGTAGCCAAACGCCACGCCCATATTGCGCAGCACGGTGGAGTCGGTCAGGTCACGCTGCCAGCGGCTGAGCGGCAGTTTTTCCGCCAGATGGCCCAGCAGCGCATTGGCGATGCCCAGATTGCCTTCCGAGTTTTCAAAGTCGATCGGGTTGACCTTGTGCGGCATGGTCGAGCTGCCCACTTCGCCTTCCTTGACCTTCTGCTTGAAGTAACCCAGCGAGATATAGCCCCACACGTCGCGGTCCAGGTCGATCAGGATGGTGTTCACCCGGCTCATCGCCTGGAACAGCTCGGCCATGTAATCGTGCGGCTCGATCTGGATGGTGTACGGGTTCCAGGCCAGGCCCAGGCCTTCGACAAAGCGGGTGGCCAGGCCTTCCCAGCCCACGTTCGGGTAGGCGCTCAGGTGAGCGTTGAAGTTGCCCACCGCGCCGTTGATCTTGCCCAGCAGCGGCTGTGCGGCGATTTGCTCGCGCTGGCGCTTCAGGCGGTACACCACATTGGCCATTTCCTTGCCCAGCGTGGTCGGCGTGGCCGGCTGGCCGTGGGTGCGGCTCATCATCGGCAGGTCGGCGTGCACATGGGCCAGCTCGGTCAGCTTGGCGACCACTTCATCCAGCTTGGGCAGCAACACCTGTTCGCGGGCGGCTTTGAGCATCAGCGCGTGCGACAGGTTGTTGATGTCTTCCGAGGTGCAGGCAAAGTGGATGAACTCGCTGGCCGCCATCACTTCGGCGTTGCCGGACAGGGTTTCTTTCAGCCAGTATTCGATGGCCTTCACATCATGGTTGGTGCGCGCCTCGATGGCCTTGATGGCTTCGGCGTGCTCGACGCTGAAGCCGGCAATCACGGCGTCGATTTCTTCAATGGTGGCCGGCGAGAACGGCGCCACTTCGGCAATGCCCGGCTCGGCGGCCAGCATCTTCAGCCATTCCAGCTCCACCTGGATGCGGGCCTTCATCAGGCCATATTCAGAAAACACCGGGCGCAGGGCTTCGGCTTGGCCGGCGTAACGGCCGTCCAGCGGCGACAGGGCGGTGAGCACATGCAAGGTCATCAGCACATTCCTAACAAAATCGGCGACGGCGCGCGGCCAGTCGCCAGGGGTGAGTCAATACGGTTCAGGTGGCCAGCCGGCGGGCAATGCCAGCGGCCAGTTGATCGGCGGCGGCCGGGTGAAAGCGGAAGAACAACTCCGGCTCGACCATTTCCAGCTCCATGATGGCCAGTTGGCCGGCGTTGTCGCGGATCACGTCCACGCGGGCGTAGATCACGTCAAACGGCGCGGCAGCCACCGCCGCCTCGGCAAAGGCGATTTCTTCGGCGCTGGCCTCATGGGCGTGCACGGTTCCGCCGTGGTCGTCCTGCACGCGAAAATCATTGGCCTTGGGCGTTTTGCGGATGGCGTGACTGACGCGGCCGTCCATCACCATCAGCGAGATTTCGCCCTGTTCCAGCACGCGTTGCTGAAACGGCTGCAACAGCATCGCCTCGACGGCGATCAAGTCGGCAAACACCGCCTGATGCTGCCCGGCGTCGCCTGCGGCAAAGCGGTAGGTGTGGCGCGCCGCGCCAGACACTGCCGGCTTGAGAATCAGCTCCGGCCAGCCGCAGGCGGCCACATGCTCGGCCAGCGTGCGCGCATCGCCCGGCTCGATAAACCAGGTCGGGGTGATGTTGACGCCAGCGGCGGCCAGGTCGCCCAGATAATGTTTGTCGATGTTCCAGCGGATCAGCGCCGCTTCGTTGAACAGCCGGCACTGGCCGGACACCTGTTCCAGCCACGGCGAAAACTCGGCGAAACGGTCGAAATAATCCCAGGTGGTGCGAAACAGCAGGGCGCGGCAGTCGCTCCAGTCCACGTCCGGGTCGGCCCAGTCGCGGCGCACCACGCTCAAGCCCTGGCGGCGCAAGGCGTCGGCCACCAGGCCGTCTTCTTGATGAATCTGGCGGATGTACCAGTCATTGTCATCCGGCGCCACATAGCGGCCGTCAGTCAGCACGGCAATATCGTACATGCAAAAATCTCTTGAAAAAACAGTCGCCAGCCCGGCCATGCGGCGGGGCTGGCGCATCATGCGTAAGTGGGCTGGCGGTGCGTCAGCCCTGTACAGCGTTTGGTCAGGCGTGCGACAAGACCGCGACAACGCCTAAGAGGGTTTTGTGAACGGCTCTTACAGTCCGCCGCCGCCCATCATGCCCTTCATGCCGCGCATCAGCTTGGACAGCCCACCCTTGGAGAACTGCTTCATCATCTTTTGCGTTTGTTCAAACTGCGCCAGGAGGCGGTTGACCTCTTGCACGGTCACCCCGGCGCCAGCGGCGATGCGGCGTTTGCGGCTGGCCTTGATCAGCTCGGGCTTGCGCCGCTCGGTTGGCGTCATCGAATTGATGATGCCCTCAATGCGGCCCACCGCCTTGTCAGCCTGCATGCCTTCCAGGCCCTTGGCCATCTGGCCCAACTGGCCGGGCATTTTTTCCATCAGGCTGGCCATGCCGCCCATTTTTTTCATCTGCTGGATTTGCGCCTTGAAGTCTTCCAGATCGAAGCCCTTGCCGGACTTCATCTTCTTCATCATTTTTTGCGCTTCGTCCTGATCGATGCCTTTTTGCACATCTTCGATCAGCGACAGCACATCGCCCATGCCCAGAATCCGGCTGGCCATCCGTTCCGGGTGGAAGGGTTCCAGGCCGGTGAGTTTTTCGCCCACGCCGATGAATTTGATCGGCTTGCCGGTCACATGGCGCACCGACAGCGCCGCGCCGCCGCGCGAATCGCCGTCCAGCTTGGTCAGGATCACCCCGGTCAGCGGCAGCGCCTCGTTAAAAGCCTGGGCGGTGTTCACCGCATCCTGGCCCTGCATGGCGTCCACCACAAACAGGGTTTCCACCGGATTCAGCGCCGCGTGCAGGGCTTTGATTTCTTCCATCATCGCCGTGTCGATGGCCAGACGGCCGGCAGTATCGACAATCAGCACATCATGAAAATGCCGCTTGGCGTGGTCCAGCGCGGCGCGGGCGATGTCCACCGGCTTCTGGCTGGCGTCGGACGGAAACCACTCCACGTCCAGCTGTTGCGCCAACAGCTTGAGCTGCTCGATGGCGGCCGGGCGATACACGTCGGCCGACACCAGCAGGACTTTTTTCTTGTTTTGTTCTTTCAGCAGCTTGGCCAGCTTGCCCGAGGTGGTGGTTTTACCCGCCCCCTGCAAACCGGCCATCAGCACGATGGCCGGCGGCACGGCGGCCAGGTTCAGCGCGTCGTTTTTCTCGCCCATCAGGCGGGTGAGTTCGTCGTTGACCACGCCGACCACCGCCTGGCCCGGGGTGAGGCTGCCCATCACCTCGTGGCCCATGGCGCGTTCGCGCACGTCGTTGATGAACGTCTTCACCACCGGCAGCGCCACATCGGCTTCCAGCAGCGCCATGCGCACTTCACGCATGGCGTCCTTGATATTGTCCTCGGTCAGCCGGGCGTGGCCGCGCAAGTTCTTGATCACGCCGGAGAGGCGTGTGGTGAGATTGTCCAGCATGGGTGTGTCAGGCTCCGCCTAGCAAAGTCAGGATTGACGCCGCGCAGCGAGTCCACGCGCGCCAATGTCGAAACGGTTTGGTGTATGCTTTGACCAAACCGTGATTTTACAACAGCCGGGGGCTTTGCGCCCGCTGCGCTTGACAGACCCTTGACCCATGACATTTCCGTTCGCCTCCCTGACCGCCTGGCTGGCGCTGGCCGCCTACGCCGGCCTGTCCTGGCATTTCCTGGCTCACGCCCATGGCTGGAGCATTCCCTGGCGGCGCGCGCTCCACATCGAACACCTGCTGGTGGCCGCCGCGCTGGCGCTGCATTTTCTGGCGCTGTTGCCCGCCAACGCCCATGGCCTGGCGTTTGGCCTGGGCCAGAGCCTGTCCACGGTGATGTGGCTCACCGTGCTGATTTACTGGACCGCCAGCTTTTTTTACAAGCTCGATGGCCTGCAAACCTGCCTGATGCCGATGGCGGTGCTGGGCGTGGTGCTGGGGCTGGCGTTGCCGCCGGCCTATCTGGCCTATGATTTTCACCAGCCGGCCTTGCTGCTGCATATTGCCGTGTCGCTGCTGGCCTACAGCCTGTTGCTGATTGCCGCGATTTTGGCGGTGATGATGCTGGTGCTGGATCGGGCGCTGCACGCCAAGCGCTTTTCGCCAGTGATTCGCCAGATGCCGCCCTTGCTGGCGCTGGAGCGCCTGCTGTTTCAGGTGCTGTGGGCAGGCTTTGCCCTGCTGACGCTGACGGTGTTTTCCGGGGTGTTGTTTTCTGAGCAGTTGTTTGGCCGACCGGTGGCGCTGTCGCACAAAACCGTGTTTGCGCTGATGTCGTGGCTGATTTTTGCCGCGTTGATGTGGGGGCGCTGGCGGCATGGCTGGCGTGGCCGCCTGGCGGTGCGCTGGACGCTGGCTGGTTTTGTGCTGCTGTTGCTGGCTTATGTGGGCAGCAAATTCGTGCTGGAAGTGCTGCTGCACCGTATGGGGTGATCTTGGCGCACCGGTTTTGCGTAAAGACCACCATTGCATCCGCCCTGCTGGCCATGCTAGCGTCTTGATGGGCGGCATGCCCATACCCGATCACAATGATTACTTGCCGAATCGAGGAGAACCCCCTGATGAAAAAACTGCTTGTCATGCTTGCCAGCGCGCTGACCTTTGCCTGCGGCGCGGCCTTTGCCGCTGTGGATTTGAACACCGCCAGCCAGCAAGAGCTGGAAAGCGTCAAGGGCATCGGCCCGGCCAAGGCCAAGGCCATTCTCGACTATCGCACCAAGAATGGTCCGTTCAAGGCCGTGGATGATCTGGCCAAGGTGCCGGGTTTTGGCGCCAAGTCGGTTTCCAATATGAAGGCAGAACTGGCCGTGGGCGCCGCCAAACCTGCTGCTGCCCCGGCCGCCGCCAAGCCTGCCGCACCTGCTGCGCCTGCCGCCAAACCCGCTGCGCCGGCAGCGCCGGCCGCCAAGCCGGCCGAACCGGCGAAAAAGCCGTAATCGTTGCTTGACTGGCCCATGCAAAACGCCCGCAGCTGCGGGCGTTTTGCATGGTGGGTGGATAGCATCGCTGACAAAACCCAGCGAAGCGGCTCTGGTTAGGTGTGTGAGCACAGACAGTGCAAGCAGCACGGCAAGGTCACACAACAACGCCAGGGGGGGGAGCCGCTCTTAAGGGCGGCAATCGCCGGGGCGCTGGCCTGTCCAGCGTTTGAACGCCCGGCAAAACGCGCTGGTTTCGGCAAAGCCCAGCGCGCTGGCCACCTCGGCCAGGCTGAGCGTGCGATTGGCCAGCAGCGTCATCGCCAGCGTCTGGCGCGCCGCCTCTTGCACGCGCCGGTAGCTTTGCCCCTCTTGCGCCAGCCGACGGCGCAGGGTGGCCGGTGACAGGTGCAGCTGGCGCGCCAGGCTGGCAAAGTCCGGCCAGGCGGCGGGCGGGGTGGCGCGCAATTGCCGGTGGATGCGCGCGGCCAGGCCATCGCGCGCCGGGCGCAGCGCCAGAAAATTGGCCGGGGCCTGACGCAAAAAGCTTTTCAGCGCGGCTTCGTCGCGCAGCAGCGGCCAGTGCAGCGCCTGCGCCGGAAAATACAGCGCCGCCACCGGCTGCTCAAAATTCAGCTGCGGGCAAAACACCGCGCGCCATGCCGGGCTGAACGCCGGCTCCGGGCCCGGAAAATCCACCGCCGTCAGCGGCAGCCGGCGGCCGGTTAGCCAACTGGCCACCCCGCACACCATCAGCCAGTACGCGCCATAGGCAAACGCCCGCCGTGGCGGCGCGCTGGCCTCGCCCGGCGCCGGCAGGTCGCGCAGCACAATGCAGGCTTGTTCGCCGCTGACGCGCAATTCGCCTTCCAGCCCATCCAGCGTCACCCGCAAAAAGCGCAGCATGCGCAGCAAGGCGCGCTGCAATACGCCGGCGTGCAGCACGCTGTGGCACAACAAGGTAAAACTGCCGGCCTTCATCGGCCGGTCGGCCAGGCCAAAAAACTCATCGTCCAGGCTGGCGGCCATTTGCCGCCACAGCGCGCCAAACTGCGCCGGGCTGACCCGTGCGCCATCGTCTGCCAGGCTGGCCGGGGCAATGCCGGCCGCCAGCAATAAGGGCGCGCAATCCACCCCACGCGCGCGCCAGGCGGCCAGCGCTTCGCGCACAAACACCATGGCGATGCTGGCCCGTTCGGCGGGCGGGATGAGGGCGCTGGTGCTGGGTGGCGTGTCGGTTGGCATTGGCCGATTTTAACAGGCAAATTGAGCGTTTCCGGCATCGCCCGCCATGGGTATCTGGGCCTACAGTGGCGAGCTTTAGCGTTGCTCACAACACGCGCCTGGCATGGTTGCGCGGCCTTGCCGTGCTGCTTGCTCTGTCTGCGCGCGCCTCGCCAGGCACGCTGCGCTGAGTGTGGTGAGCTGCGCTTATTCCCGCTTCAGGAGGTGCATCATGCCGCAGTCTGCTTCTACTCCCCTGGCCGGCGCCGGCCCTTTGCACGGCGTGCGCGTGGTCGAGTTTGCCGCGCTGGGCCCGGCGCCGATGGCGGCCATGCTGCTGGCTGATCTGGGCGCCGAGGTGGTGCGCATCGAGCGCAAAACCGCCGCCGGGCGGCCGGTGGCCGAGCTGTTTGACCCGCAGCGCGATATTCTCAACCGCTCGCGCCACACCCTGGCGCTGGATCTGAAAAACCCACAGGACATCGACGCCGCGCTGGCGGTGATCGCCCGCGCCGATGTGCTGATCGAGGGCTTTCGCCCCGGTGTCATGGAGCGCCTGGGTCTGGGGCCCGAGGTGTGTCTGGCGCGCCAGCCGGCGCTGGTGTACGGGCGGATGACCGGCTGGGGTCAGCACGGCGCGCTGGCACCAGCGGTGGGACACGACATCAATTATCTGGCGCTGTCTGGCGCGCTGCACAGCATTGGCGGCGTCGGCCAGCCGATGCCGCCGCTGAACCTGGTGGCCGATTGCGGCGGCGGCGCCATGCTCCTGGCGCTGGGCGTGCTGGCCGCGCGGCTGCACGCCTGCCAGACCGGCCGCGGTCAGGTGGTGGATGCGGCGATGACCGATGGCTCGGCCTTGTTGATGAGCATGATTTACACCCTGCACGCCATGGGCGAATGGCGCGGCCAGCGCGAGGCCAATCTGCTGGACGGCGGCGCGCATTTTTACGGCACGTATTGTTGCGCCGACGGCAAATGGCTGGCGGTGGGGGCAATTGAGCCGCAGTTTTACGCCGCGCTGCTCAAGGCGCTGGGCATCGACGACCCGGTGTTTCAGGCGCAATGGGATCGCGCCCACTGGCCGGCGCTGCGCGCCAAACTGGCGCAGGTGTTTGCGCAAAAACCGCGCGACGCCTGGTGTGCGCTGCTGGAAGGCAGCGACGCCTGCGTGTCGCCAGTGCTGGATCTGGACGAAGCGCCGCGCCATGCGCATAACCAATCGCGGCAGACCTTTATTGAACTGGGCGGCGTCACCCAGCCGGCGCCAGCGCCGCGCTTTAGCCACACCCCGCCGCCCACCCCACGCCCGCCCGGCATGGGCGATGAGGTGGGTGAGGTGTTGGCGCGCTGGGGCGTGGCGCAGCGCTAAGCGCCGCGAACAAAACCCTCCTGGCGTCGTTGCGCGGCCTTGCCGTACTCCTTGTACTGTCTGCGGCCGCGCGCCTGGCCAGGCCCGCTGCGCTGCGTTTTTTTCGCAGCGCTAATCCCGGCCAAACAAGGCCAGCGCGCGCTGGCGCTGGGTGGCGTGGTCCACAATCGGCTTGGGGTAGTCGCGCCCCAGGCGAAAGTCTTCCGGCAGGCGTTTGGCCAGCCAGGGCGCGTGGATGGCTTTATTGTCCAGCGCAGTGAGTTCTGGCACGTAGCGGCGGATAAACTTGCCTTCGGCGTCGAATTTCTCCGACTGGCTGACCGGGTTGAAAATGCGGAAATACGGCTGGGCGTCGCAGCCGGTGGACGCCGCCCACTGCCAGCCGCCGTTATTGGCCGCCAAGTCAAAATCCAGCAGCAGCCGGGCAAAATGCGCTTCGCCCCAGCGCCAATCAATCAGTAGGTCTTTCACCAAAAAGCTGGCGACAATCATGCGCAGCCGGTTGTGCATATAGCCGGTTTGCGCCAGCTGGCGCATGGCGGCGTCCACAATCGGGTAGCCGGTGCGGCCTTCGCACCAGGCGGCGAACAGCTCTGGGTCGTTGTCAAACGCCAGCGCGTCGTATTCGGGCTTGAACGCATGCTCGGCCACCCGTGGGTGATGCCAGAGAATCTGCTGGTAAAACTCGCGCCAGATCAGCTCATTCAGCCAGGTTTGCGCGCCTTCATCGCCTTGCGCCCAGGCCAATTGCGCCAGCAGGCGGATGGACAGCGTACCAAAGCGCAGATGCGGCGACAGATACGACGGCCCCTTGCTGGCGGGAAAATCCCGCAGCCGCTGGTAGTGGGTCAGCCGGCGCTGAAAATCCGCCAGCGCCGCCTGCGCGCCGCTGATGCCGGGGGTGATTTTCAGCGGCTGCGCGGCGGCCTCGGCAAAACCGAGTGCGTCCAGTGTGGGTAAAGTCTGTTCCGGCAGCCGTGCCAGCGCCGGCAAATAACGCTCCACCGGATAGCTTTGCAGGTAAAACGGCGTCAGTTTTTTCAGCCAGGCGTTTTTATACGGGGTGAACACCGAAAACGGTTTGCCGCCCTGGGTGAGCACTTCGTCACACTCAAAAATCACCTGGTCTTTGTAGTCGAACCACGCCACGCCCTGCGCCGCCAGCCGTTGGCGCACGGCGGCGTCGCGGGCGATGGCGGCCGGTTCGTAATCGCGATTGGTGAACACCGCCTCGGCGCCCCACTGCGCCGCCAGCGCCGGCAGCGCCTCCACGGCGCTGGCGTGCGCCGTCACCAGCTCGCCGCCGTGCGCGCGCAAGGCCTGCTGCAGCTCGTGCAGGCAGGCCAGAATAAACGGCAGCCGGCGGTCGTCGCCTGGCAGGACGTCGAGAATGTCGCGGTCGAACACAAACACCGGAATCACTTCATCTGCAGATTTCAGCGCGTGATACAGCGCAGCATGGTCGCTCAGGCGCAGGTCGCGGCGAAACCAGCACAACACTCGGGCAAAACGGGGCATGGCGGCGGCTCGGCAAATAAACTGAATTGTACTGGACAAACCAGCGCCTGCGCGTTCCCTGTGCGTTCAGTGACGCGCTGTATCACGCTGGGCGTGGCATTCGTTTTGCTTAATGAATTACGGGTAGTTATGCGGTTGAATCTATACAACGCTCACGCCTATGCTGCGCTCACCCTGTCAGATCTTTGGGTAAACCCGGAGAGGCTGGCAAAGCCCGTGCTGTCTGGCGCCGGTTTTGCCAGCCGCTCTCTTGATGAAAAGGACTTCCCATGCACCACACCACTGCACAGCTGGAGCAGCTCCTGATGCAGCGCTCGCTGACTGACGCGCAGTTGCTGGAGGCCGCTGAAGCCTCGGCCGACTTTCGCATTCTGCCCGACGCCACCGTGCTGAAAATCGGCGGCCAGAGCGTGATCGACCGTGGCCGCGCCGGCCTGTTTCCGCTGGTGGACGAAATCGTCAGCGCCCGCAAAGACCACAAGCTGCTGATCGGCACCGGCGCCGGCACCCGCGCCCGCCATTTGTATTCGATCGCCGCTGGGCTCAATCTGCCGGCCGGTGTGCTCGCCCAGCTGGGCGCCTCGGTGGCCGACCAGAACGCCGCCATGCTCGGCCAGTTGCTGGCCAAACATGGCATTCCGGTGGTGGGCGGCGCCGGGCTGTCCACTGTGCCCTTGTCGATTGCCGAGGTGAACGCGGTGATTTTCAGCGGCATGCCGCCGTACAAGCTGTGGATGCGCCCGGCCGCCGAGAGCGTGATTCCGCCCTACCGCACCGACGCCGGCTGCTTTTTGCTGGCCGAGCAGTTTGGCTGCAAGGCGATGATCTACGTGAAAGACGAAAACGGCCTGTACACCGGCAACCCGAAAACTGACCCGCACGCGACGTTTATTCCCAAAATCTCGGTGGACGAAATGAAAGCCCAGGGCCTACAAGACTCCATCCTGGAATTCCCGGTGCTGGATTTGCTGAAATCCGCCCGCCACATCCGTCAGGTGCAGGTCATCAATGGCCTGGTTCCCGGCAACCTGACCCGCGCCCTGGCCGGCGAGCATGTCGGCACCATCATCACCGCGAGCTGAGGCAGAAACCATGACTGACACCTCCAACACCATCAAACACATCGCCTCGCCGCTGGCCCGCCAAACCTTGCAGGACGGCGCGCTGACCCGCCCGGTGGCCAGCGTGCGCCCGATTCGCCTGCTGCCCTGGCTGCAAGTGGTCAAGATCGGCGGCCGCCTGATGGACCGTGGCGCCGAAGCCATCCTGCCGCTGGTGGACGAGCTGCGCGCGCTTTTGCCGGAACACCGCCTGCTGATTCTCACCGGCGCTGGTCTGCGCGCCCGTCATGTGTTCAGCGTCGGCCTGGATCTGGGCCTGCCGGTGGGCTCGCTGGCGCCGCTGGCGGCCAGTGAAGCCGGCCAGAACGGCCATATCCTTGCCTCGCTGCTGGCCCCGGAAGGCGTGTCTTACGTCGAGCATCCGACCATCGCCAGCCAGTTGGCCATCCACCTGCAAGCCGCGCGCGCCGTGGTCGGCAGCGCCTTTCCGCCTTACCACCACCATGAATTCCCCGAGTCGCGCATCCCCATGCACCGCGCCGACACTGGCGCCTTCCTGCTGGCCGACGCGCTGGGCGCTGCCGGGCTGACCATTGTCGAAGACGTGGACGGCGTGTATTCCTGCGACCCGAACGGCCCCGACGCCGCCCAGGCGCAGCTGTTGGCCGAGGCGTCCGCCGCCGAGCTGGCCGCCCAGCCGGGCACGCTGCCATTTGATCGCGCCATGCTCGACGTGATGGCCAACGCCCGCCACATCGAGCGCGTGCAAGTGGTCAACGGCCTCAAGCCCGGTCGCCTGACCGCAGCTTTGCGCGGCGAGCATGTCGGCACGCTGATCCGCACCGGCGCCCACGCTGGCTGATCCTTCCCGGCAGGCTTATTACCCAGCTAAGTGGCTGTGTGTAGTGCAGCAAGAACATGTTCAAATTCCCGTCTGATGCAATAGGCTTGCGAGACGAGAAAAGTAGTTCTCTCGCTAGAGGACTATCAGTGGATGGCGCTAGTAGTCAGTCACGTTGAAACACGAGAGTTCATGTTCCACGAAGAACTACTCGTCGCACTACACCGGGTCATTCCCGCGCAGGCGAGAATCCAGGCGTGTCTACCGCGTACAGCGGGGTGAGCGCTCACGAGCTCTTACCTGCACCATGCCCACGGCGCACGCTGTGGTGCGCTCTGGGTTCCTGCCTGCACCGGAACGACACCGGAGGTAAAGCTCGTGCCGAAAGTGGTCAAATCATCTGTCAGTCGGTTCGTATCATGGTGACTGGCTACTAGTATCTAAGCTTTCCTCGACAAGGTAGAATCTGTAAACGAGCTATTATCCGGCTAGCAATTGCATTAGCATTTCACGGCGCGCGAGTCGCGCCTTTTTCTTTTGTATGACGGAAACACAAGAACAACGAAGCATGTCCAAACGCAGCCCTATCCCCGTAATCGACCTCTTTGCTGGCCCCGGTGGCCTCGGGGAAGGTTTTTCATCGATTCTGGACCCTCTGCGCAATCCTCACTTCTCCCTGAAGGTCTCGGCTGAGAAAGACTTGGCCGCTTACAAGACGCTGTCACTACGCTCGCTCTACCGGAAATTTCCGCGAGGAAAGGCGCCCGATTGCTACTACGAGCACATTCGCGGCGAGATCTCACGCGATGAACTCTTCAACCATCCGGACGCAGCCGAGGCCGGGCAAGAAGCTCTCGAGGAGGCGCGTAACTTCGAACTCGGGAAGGACGACCCGAATGATCTCGATCGTCGCATTCAGGCCGCGCTCGGCGGCGCTGACAACTGGGTTTTGATAGGAGGCCCCCCGTGTCAGGCCTACTCGCTCGCTGGCCGTTCGCGGCGCACACATGAGTCACTGGCGAAATTCGAGAGTGACGAAAAGCACTTTCTGTACCGCGAGTACCTTCGGATCATACGCAGGCACAAGCCGGCCGTATTCATAATGGAGAACGTCAAGGGGATGCTTTCCTCCCGGCATAGTGGTTCGCCGATCTTCGACAGAATCGTGGAGGACCTCTCCAAGCCTGGCGAGGATCTCGAATATCAGATTCGCTCTTTGGTCAAACCCGGCATTGCAGGGGAAATAGAACCGTACGATTTCGTCATCGAGGCAGAGCGCTTCGGCATCCCACAGGGGCGACACCGAGTCATCCTGTTTGGCATTCGTTCGGATGTCGCCTGCTCTGTCTCCGAGCTATCGTCGTCGCCCGAGAGTTTTGTCCTCGGACACGAGAACATGAGGGTGACCGTGGGAGAGGCTCTGTCAGGTCTGCCTGCGCTTAGAAGCAGGCTTTCTAAGGAAAAGGACGGACACGAGCAATGGCTCGAGGCGCTGAGCCAGACAGTCGACAAGCTTCGCAGGTATCCGCAGAAGGTCCTGGAACCCGTATTCGAGGAGATGAACAGAGCCGTTAAGACGGCGCATCATCATGCCTCAGTCGGGGGGGGCTTCCAAGCCTTTGACACGACCCTTAACATGATGCGTGACAGGCTGGCGGACTGGTATATCGACAGGCGTCTGGGTGGAGTGATTCAGCATGAGACTCGATCGCACATGCGTTCGGACCTTCATCGCTATCTCTTCGTGGCTGCTTATGGAAGGGTAAAAGGGTTTTCGCCGAAGATAGCTGACCTTCCCCCCCCTCTGCTGCCCGCTCACGGCAACGTTTTTTCGGAGAAAGTGCCTTTCGCCGACCGCTTCCGGGTTCAGTTGGAGGGTTCTTGGTCGTCCACCGTCGTCGCTCACATCGCCAAGGACGGGCACTACTTCATCCATCCCGATCCGTCGCAGTGCAGAAGCCTCACGGTGCGTGAGGCTGCACGTCTCCAGACCTTCCAGGACAACTACTTCTTCGCCGGTAACCGGACCGAGCAATACACGCAGGTCGGCAACGCGGTCCCACCTCTTCTTGCCCGCAAGATCGCCGGCGTGGTCTTGAAGTTCATGGACGCGTGGAATCGGAGCAGAACTCACCGCTGACCTCCGAGCCGTCGATCCAGCAGCGCAGTAGTTCCGGCAGCGCCACACGCATTTCAGCCGAACGTGTAGCGCACTCCCACACCACGAGCACCCGCCAGCCCGCTGACAGCAGAGCGTCTATCGCGCGCCGGTCCCGCTCGACGTTGGCGGCGAGTTTGGCTTCCCAGATCTCCCTCCGCGAGGCGGGAGTCTTCGCGTAGCGACAGCCCCGGTGGGCGTGCCAGAAGCAGCCGTGAACAAACACCGCGATGCGCCGTCCCGGAAGAACGATGTCGGGGCGTCCCGGCAGATCCTTCCGGTGCAGACGGAAGCGGAAGCCCGCCGCGAACAGGGCCTTTCGGACGATAATTTCCGGCTTCGTGTTCCGTCCTCCGATACCGGACATCATCCGGCTTCTCGTCGCCGGGTCGACGATGTCCGCCATCGACTCAGCTCCCGCGAATCTCGGGAACGTCCACTGACGGGGGCGAGAACGGACGGGCGAACATCGCCTCCCTGCACTCGGGTCGCTTGGCCCACTCGGAAATCATCTTTCCGTTAGCGGTCTCGTGCAGGCGCTCGTTTACTTCCCGCGCCCATATCTCAATTTGTTTGACAAGTTGGGGCGAAACACCTTGATTACGCCAGACCCGCTCGAGATCGAAGGTTTCCCGATATGACTGGACCACGACGGCGACTGTGTAGGCTGCTACGTTCGCCAAAAATGCGGATACCAGAGGACGGGCCGTCTTGTGGACGGCTTTGAACACTAAAGCCTTAGCGACGAGGGCCTTGAAGAAAATAGGGTCAGGCACGAGCAGCTTCCCTGCTGCTTCAGCCTCGCCAAGCCCCGTCATAAAGCGATCAAAACACTTCTGCGTTCCTTGGCTGACGACATCGGGTTTGATATCCCATGCCATCAGGTATTTGGCCAATTCCGTCTTGGTTATCTTGCGTGAGATCGGCACGGATTCCTTCAGGGCCTTGAGACGAGCGGGGGTCGCACCTTCGCGCGACAATAGGGTGTTGTAGCTCCCTGTCGCCCGTTCGTAAAACCAGCGTCCTATCCCGTCGGGACAGTAGACAGTCAGGGAGAGCCGCTCGACATTCACGTGGAAGGGTTTATTGGCCGATAGGTCGGACTGTCGCACGGCATTCTGGGAGTTGGCGAAGCGCGAGATATCGGAGACCAGAGCCTCCTCTTTCGCCGGGTCTTCCTCCTTCATGACGATGATTTTTGCCGGCACGCGAACCTTGCTCAGGTCTGTCTCAGGATATTTTCTCTTCGCGAAATAGATGGAGGCTGTGGTCTGTCCCCCGTTAACGATCTGCATGCCGCGAAGCCAGACGATGCCGGGAGCGCCATCTTTTGCCCGTGCGAGCTTCATCTCGTCGGCGACCAACACGATGCCGTTGTTGAAAGCCATGAACCGCTCTGGCGCGGAGCGCAGCGTGCCCTGGATGCCAGCATTCACGCCTTTGGCCTTGATACTCAGGAACGAACGCACGTTGGCTTCAAGCAACCTGGGGCCGAACTTCTCGTAGACGTAGCGCAGAGCCTCACCTGGGATGGCTGTCAGGGCGTAGTCGTAGTCTCCTGTTTCGCCAGGCACGAAGACGCATGGCAGAGGAGAGCCGGAGACCTCGTTGAAATCAACGACGAGTTCGTCGCGTGGCTTACCCTCGGAGCGATGCCGGAAGAGCCGCTCGATATCCATGACTTCGAGACGAACCGACTTGCCCCCGACATCCCGTGGCCTGAAGCTCTTAGACTTGGCGATGCCATCCGTGAGGACGAACACGCGAACCTGTTCAAGGCTATCGTATATCTCCCGAATCGTCAGTGCGAGGGAATGGGCGTCACTGGAGGGGTCCAACTTATCCGTGAGCCGCCCTGTGGCACAAAGCTCCAAGAAGCGCACGCACTGCTGGGCTGCCGTTTTCGAGTTCTGATCCTGAACGGGGGTCAGGGTCTCGAAGCCCTCGTAGAGGCTGACAAAGAGATCGAGTTGGTCTGTGTCGTCGGAGATGGCATAGCCGCTAAGCCGCAGGTTGGCGTTTCCGACCTTGCCCTGATAGTGGCAGATGACAGGCTCGAAGGTCATGCCAACATCGACGAGATGCTGCATGACTACCTCGCAAAAAACCAGTTCAGCGAAGGGAGAGCCTTCGCTCATCTGGGTCGCTATCTCGGCCCGCGTCTCAGCGAGAAAGTCGTCGAGGGTCATTCTGTTGCTCCTAGTTGCGAGAGGACCTCGTCGAAGTCGCGCAGGAAGTCTCCGGCGTGGTCCAGATTGATTTCGTAGACGGCGCGAGTGACGCCGGCCGGGACGACTCCCGGCGTCAGACGCGGAAAGCCTTCGGACACGGAGAGCATGCGTTTCTCCTTCGGCTCGAATCTCCGGGAATACTGGCCGGCGTGCGCCTCGGCGTAGCCCGCGACCATGAGTCTCTCGCGCAGATAATCTATCGCGCCGGGCTCCTCCGAGACGCGCCGCTCCACCTCCGCGACCATCTCGGGAAGTGTCGAGCCGCCCTCTCCCGCCGCGAATCTGACGGCGGCGAGAAACAAGGGGGACGCGACGGCGTCGTCCAACTGCTCCAACGAGCCGATTTTCACCGGGAAGCCCGACGAGGACATCGTCGCCTTCACCTCGATCGCCCCTTCCCCGAGTAGGAAGTCCTGCGGGGCGTCGTCAGGGCCGACCCAGCCGCTCAGGACGCTCTCGCGCGAGACCCCCGCTTCGATCAGCCGCGCCATGAAGAAGAGCTCCCCGGCCAGTCCCAGCTCCGCCTCGGGACTGAGAGGCCCCTTTCCCCGCGACATGAACTGCTGCCACATGCGCACTCTGCGCAGCATGGTTCTGAGAACGGAGACCTCTCCCTCTGGAGCGGCGACGTCCATGGCTCCCGCGACGTCCCCGACCATCTCCGCGAAGAGCTCGGGGCTGCCCGACTCCTTGCGCGACAGGGCTATCCACGTCGTGCCGTCGCCGAACGGGTCCGCCCGGACGACCTCGAATCCCTTGCCCTCGGGAAGACGGTCCGACGAGCTCGGGCGAGCCGTCGGGAAACGGGCGAGCAGCGCCTCCTCGTTCCCCGGGAAGCGTCTGGCCGCCATGAGCTCGCAGACTCCCGCGCGGGCCACGGGAATTCCGCACCAGCCGGCCTCCGCGCCGCTGCCGGAGAGGGCCTCCCAGGCGGCGCCGAACTCGTCAATCGGCCGGGGCATACTCGGTCTCCCAGAGAAGGTGATCCACCTCGTACTTTACGGTCGTCGTCGAGCGACTGGCGGGGAAACTGACCCCGAAACCGACCACGGGCGGGACGCCTTCGGGCAGTTCCGCACCTTTCGGGTCGATGGGATACAGGAGAAGAAGACCGCGCTCTGGATGAGCTTGGATTCCCTCGGCCCCCAACCCTCGTATCTGACGTATCCAGACCCCTCCTGGATATTTGGGAGCTTCCCTTCCTGTCTCCTCCGTTCCACGCCCAGGATCTGTCGTCCGATCCTTGAGGGTGAGTCTCATAGCGGCGAGCCAGGCGTCTTCGTCCATATCGATTGTCTCATCTCGTGGAGATAGAAGCCGTCCGATGGAGTAGTGCTCGGTTTTGGAATTCTGGTTTCGGGTAATCATGTGCTCCAAGGTGTATTTGCCACATAATGAGAAGGATGCTCCTTCCGTGCCATCTTTGCCGCCGATCACCGCGACGGTCCAAGAAGAAAGTTCGTCCTTGGTGGCCATCGCCTTCACGAAATCTGCCAAGACCGCGCTGTTCACCTTGCGGGCCGCCGGATGCGTCAGATAGGTCGAGAAGAAGTCCACCACATGCTCAGCGGGCACGCCCTCCCACAAGAATCCTTTCCACTCTTGCGTTCCCGAGCCACGCTTACGGACGATGATACCGCTCTCTGATGGCGCACCTGCTGCCTCGAGCAGCCTCTCGGTCGCTGCAAGGTTGGGTTCGATGATCGACGTATCACGATGAAAGGCGACGGTTTCGAGAACGGAGCCGCAGAACGAAACTTGCAGGGTTTTCGCGCTGCGCATCTTGATGGGCGACGTGACCATGAGGACCGGGTGAGACTGCACCTTCATGCCGTAGGTCTCGGGCGTCGCGTGGATTTTCGCCATGGTGTCGAACTCTTGGCGAAGCTCCTCCGCCGCGTCGGCGATGTGGCCGAACCAGTCGACGAGGTCCGAGGTCGTGTAGAGACGGCAGAGGTCGAGATAGCCCGGACGATAGCCGAACCAACGCCCCATCTGCATCAGGGTGTCGTACATCTTGGTGGAGCGGACGAAGTAGCTGACGCAGAGGCCTTCCAGCGTGAGACCACGGGCGAGCTTGTCCCCGCCGACGGCGATGACTTTCAGGCCGGTCTCCTCCCGCTCGGCGTAGTCAAGCACGTCGCCAGCCGACCCGTTGATGGCCCTCACGCCGTTCGCCAGGTCGTCGAGCACCTCGGGAAGAACCGCCTCGACGTCCTCCCAGTCGGGAAGCTCGAATTCGCAGGCCGTCTCATCCATGGCCGTCGCGACGGCAGCGGACGTGGGAACGAAGTCGTCCTCCCAGAGCTCGCGCCACTCGGCCAGCAGCGCGTCCTTCTCTGCCGCGCCGAATCCGCGCAGACGCGCCCGGAAGCCTTTTACGAGCTCGTCCACCTGTCGGCGAACCTCCTCCTGAACGGCGGTGAAGCGCGTCACGTGAATCAGCATCGAGGAGTGCCTGTGGCCCTGCCCCCGAAGGACGCGCGTCGCGCAGCAGAGCGCGAAGGCCGAAATCGCCTCCCTGAGCGACGGAGGAACCTCGTCGCGCCCCTGATACAGTGGAACGTGGGTCTTGTCGTGCTTGGGAGGCATCCAGCCGTCCTCGCCCGAGGAGTCGGTCTGGTCGTCCACCTCTCTGGTCAGGGGCAGTCCGCCGACCCTGCCCTCGGTCGAGCGCAGCCCGAAGACGCGGGCGGGACCTACGTAATTCGACGGGGCGGAGATGTTGACGATGAAGGACTGGGGAAACAGGTCCGGCCCCTCCTCTTTCGTCGCCTTGCGCCGGTCGATGAAGATGTTCGCGAACGGCGTGGCGGTGTAGCCGACGTAGGCCTTCCGCGCGAACGAGTGGAGAATCTTCCGGATGCGGCTGTTGATGGCCTTCGGCTGATACTCGTCGTCCACCGTGCCGTCCTTGTTGACGATCTGGTCCCCTGTATCAACCGAGGCGTGGTCAGCCTCATCGTCAATCAGGAGCAGCGGGAAACCCGAGACGAGAGGACGGCCGTCCGCGTCCTTGGCGTCCGCTACGTGGTTGCGAATCCATTTAAGCAGTCGTTCGAGCACCGTCTTGTTCTTCTTGACGACAAAGAGCCACGGCCGCTGCTCGGGCGAAATGGCGAGATGCTTCGCGACTTTGGTATTGAAATCCCCGTTATCCGATCGATTTGTCGCGCAATTGGGGCGAATCTCGGCGTCCCGGGCGTTTTCGCCGACCCCGATGTAACGGACCACGTCGTTCTTCGCCGACGTCTCGTAGCCCAGAAACCCCTCTTCGAGACGAATCTGGGTCTGCGAGCGCAAATTGTTATGCAGACCGGCGAGAACGATGATGATTTTGTAGCCCGCGTCGGCTGCCTTGCAGATCAGACCGGTGTAGTTGCCCGTCTTTCCGGACTGGACGTGCCCGACGACGAGTCCGCGACGATCCCAGACGCCCTCTCTCAGAGGGTCTTCGAGCAGTTCGAGAATCTTGTTCGTCGCCTCGTCCAGCGCGTCCACCGCCTTGACCGACATCTTGCTTTCGAGGAAGTCGCGGTAGCGCTGCCAGTAGCGCCAGTCCTTGCGACGGGAGGCGTTGAGCCAATCCTTGTGGCCAGTCTTGTCGGACAGCGTCGTGGCCCCGCCAATCCAGAGGCTGAACCGGCGGATGAGCTCAGCGACCGCCTCCTTCCTGTCGATGTCCTTGCCCGGATAGAGGTTGTCGGCGACGAAGTCGACCTTCTCCGCGATGAGGAGCGGGGTTACCGCGCCCTTCTCCATGTCCGCCACGAGCGTCGTCTGGACGATGCTGACGAGACCCTGAAACAGTTTGCTCTGCTCTTCCGTCATCCTGCGTTCCCTTCTTCGGGCTTAGTCACGTTCTCCGGGAGGGAGGCGACGAGTTTGGGGTAGTTCTGAAACGGCTCGGAGGAGGACAGCGCGCGAACGGCGGCCTCCGGCGTCATGCCGCGCCGGCCGATCATATCCCCGAACAGGGTCAGGAGAACCGTTCTGACGCCGTCGGGAGCCGTCTCCGGATCGCCGGAGAAGCCCGTTCTCGGGGTGTCCTTGTTCTCGGCGGTGTCGAGCCAGATGCGCTGAACCGGCACGGTCTCCTCCACCACTCGAAGCATCGCCTTCACGAGGTCCTTTCTGTCGCCGCAGGCGTCGATGACGGCGGCGACGGCGGGATGTCCCTCGTCGATGCGATAGCGGACGCCGCCGCGTAGATGCTCGACCCGCCAGGCCTGCTCGATCTGCGCTCCGCCGGGACCCGGCATAGGCGACCCTCTGAACGCGAAGACCTTTCGCGCCTTCTCCCGCGTGTTCTCCGCCAACCCGGTCAGCCATGAGCGGACGTAGACCGGAGGCCGCGCCGTGGACTTCCTCACGTCGATTTTCCAGTCTGCATCGGCGGAATTCGGGATGTCCACCCTGATTCGGGCCAGACGATGCGACTCCTCCCGATTCCATGTCCTACCCCTACCGAGTCCGAGCCACCCACCGGCTAGCAGGAGGCGCTTGTTTCGGTAGACGTAGAAGCCCTGCTGGGATGTCCATCCCTCAGGGCCTCCGGCCTTCGCGAAGTCGTCGTCGGATAGCTTGTCCTTGTGAGGAAGCACGTGGCACTGTGCCTCGACGGGAGCGGAAGGGGTCGAAATACGGGCGACGGGGGATTCCCAAGGCTTGGCCGGATGCCCAGTCATGAAGGGGTCCCACGGAACAACCGCCTTGTCGTTCACGAAGAGCTGGAAGTCGGGCCTGTGCCCCTCAATGAGGCGGTGAAAAATCATCGCGAGCCGCGACTCGACGTCGATGGCGAGCTCGGCGAAGTGCTCGAAATTGGAGCCGGCGGTGACTACCCGATCCATCCTCTCCCAGAGAACGAGCGTCCCCGAGCGCAGAGCCGAAAGAGGTTCAAGAAAGCGTACAGAACCCTCGGCGGCTCCCTCAAACATGCGCCATCCACCCTCCGGGTCCGAGGCTATGGCGTCAAGATCCCAGCGTAGGCAGACGAGTGCTCCTTCCAAGCGCTTCGAAGCGACAGTGAGGCTGCGACACTGCGAGAAGGAGGCCGTTTTCAAACCGAGCCCGAAGCGCCCCAAGTCGGTATGAGCCCGCTTGTCGAGCGGATTGATCGTCCCCAGTGTCATTGCCGCTTCGAGTTCCGAGTCGCTCATGCCACGGCCATTGTCCAGAATCGAAATTCGACTGTCGTATCCGTCCCAGTCGAAGTGCAGACGAACCTCGGAAGCTCCGGCGGATATGGAGTTATCCACAATATCGGCCAAAGCAGTCGCGGTCGAATATCCAAGGCCTCTGAGAGCCTCCATCATCGCACTGGCTTTCGGTGGGGCGAGCCTTGTTATATGAGTCATTTTGCGAGTACGTCCCTCTGAATTTTATGGAGGCCCGAGGCGAGAAGCCTGCGCCCGAATGCCTTGATGTTCGGGGTAAAGGCGAACAGCGCCACGGTTCTCAACTTGTCCTTCTCGCTCGATGGTTGGCTCAGGAGGGTCTCGTTCTCCCTCTTCAAGAAAGACTTCATCGTCCATGCAGGAGGTTGCCCTTATCTTCACCAGATCAGGCACAGGTTCGTGGGCTGGGGCGTATCTGTCACCCATGAAGTGCCAAAGAATTTCCCGCTTGTTTCGATGTGAGAGCCTTCGGATCGTTTTCGACTCAATTTGACGGATGCGCTCGCGCGTAACGCCGTAATGCTGACCGATCTCCTCAAGAGTCATCGCGTCGTTGTCCATAAGACCGAAGCGCAGAAGAATAACCTCTCGACTACGCTCGTCTAGGTCAGCCAGCATTCCGAGAAGAGCCCTACGCAGCGACGCATTCTCGACGACGTTGGCCGGATCCAAAGCCATTTCGTCGAGGAGACCGTCCATTCTCGGCTGGCCGGAGTCAGGATCTACTTCGTCCAAGGAAACTACGTCCTCAAATATGGAGAGAAGCATTCGGGTTTTGGCGAGTGGTATCCGAATGCGTCTAGCAGTTTCGAATTCCGTTTCGGGACGGCCAATACTGGCTTCTACAGACTCCCGCTCGCGCAGGACCTTTCGCGCAGTCTCCTGTATGTGGACTGGAGCCCTGACGACCCGGCCGGAGTCGGCGATTGATCTTGAAACTTGCTGACGAATCCACCAAGTCGCGTAGGTGGAGAACCGAAAACCCCTACGCCAATCGTAGCGCTCCACTGCTTTCATTAGACCGATATTAGCTTCCTGAACAAGATCGTCGAACGGAATACCTGACCAGAGATGTCTCTTGGCAATAGATAGAGCGAGCCGGAGGTTGCAAAGGATCATGTGCTCGCGTGCCTTCTCCTGGCGGCCAAGAGCCGCGGCAAAGTGGCTTCCGACATGGTTTTCATCAGCCTTGCCGGCCAGCTCCATAAGGAAGCCGCGTGTCAGTCGAGCCTCCTCCAAGGCCGCTGTTACGCGTTGAGCATCACCTCGGGCAGCCTCCACGGCAGCGACGGCATTCACGAAAAAAGTGGCTTCCTCACTGAGTTCGGATTCATCGTCCTCGTTGTCGCCTGCTCCAAGCGAGTGCGAGATGAGCTCCTCGTCTGTGGAAGGCTCGGGGCCATTGCTGAAGGACTCGGCGTCGGCTTTTCCTGCAGCGACACGAGCAGCGGCGTCAAATACGGCAGACAGGCCATCGGGCCATAAGGCGAGGGCGGAAAGAGCCGCCTTACCGCCCTCCTCCATCTCTCGCCCTAGTAGCCAGTCACGTTGAAACGCGAGGATAAAGACGAGCAAGCTTACGTCGGGCATCCTGAGTGGAGAACTTCCACTTGATGGGGATGGCTTTGGCGTTGCGTTCACGCACATTGGCCTCAACCTCGCGTCGCAACGTTTCTTCATC
>NZ_QJKI01000012.1 GCF_003201855.1 Rivihabitans pingtungensis
GCGCCTACACTTATCGGTTGTCTTTTCTGTTAAAGATCAGTTGCTTTCTGAATCAGAACCCGGTAACGTCAGCGGTTTGTTTCGCTTCGTTTCGTCGTCTGCGTCAGCAGCAGAGATGCGAACTATACGCACCACCCCCGAAACCGTCAACACCCCGCAGCACACTTTTTTGCAGAAAAATGCGAAAAACACGACAAGCCATTGAACTTACAGTGAATCTTTTTTGAAGATTTTTGCAAAAAACTGCACCTACCCGGCGAATTCTCGCAAAACCCCTCAGCAAAACTTCTTTCGGCACGGGCAATTTTTTGCCTGAGCCGGCAAAAATCATCAAAACAGCGGCGTTTTGGCTATCTTGATGGGGGATTTTTCTCTGCCGGCCGTAAAAAAACGCCCAGAATCGACCAGCAGCGCGCTGGATACCGGGCGACAAAGCCGGTAAACCCGGCAAACCATGCCCTCCCCGGCTCTTCGAACACCCGACGCCGGATGCGTCTATATAGATGTCGCTCTTGATATCACGCTTATAGATGCAACAACGCCCCGGCAGAAGCTGCACGGGGCGTTGTTGGTTTGAGCCGCGCTTAACGGCGGCTCAGCGCCAATCAGCTGCGATAGTCTGCATTGATACGCACGTAGTCATACGAGAAGTCGCAGGTCCACACCGTGGCGCTGGCGTCGCCACGGCCGAGCACCACGCGCACCAGGATTTCGGACTTGTTCATCACCTGCTGGCCGTCTTCTTCTTGATAGACCGGGTTACGGCCGCCGTTCACCGCCACCAGCACATCGTCCAGATACAGGGACAGCTGATCCACGTCCAGATCGTCGATGCCGGCGTAGCCAATCGCCGCCAGGATGCGGCCCAGATTGGGGTCGGAGGCAAAGAAGGCGGTTTTCACCAGCGGCGAGCGGGCGATGGCGTAGCCGATGGCCTTGCACTCTTCGCGCGAGCGGCCGCCTTCGACGGTGATGGTCATGAATTTGGTGGCGCCTTCGCCGTCGCGGACGATGGCCTGGGCCAGTTCAATAGACAGCGATTGCAAGGCAGCGGCCAGCGCCTGGTAATCAGCGCTGTCGGCGCTGCTGACCGGGGCGTTGCCGGCCTGGCCGGTGGCAATCAACATAAAAGAATCGTTGGTCGAGGTGTCGCCATCGACGGTGATGCTGTTAAAGGACAAATCCGCCGCAGTGGACAGCAGGCCTTGCAGCAGTTCCGGGGCGATGGCGGCATCGGTGGCGACAAAGCCCAGCATGGTGGCCATATTCGGGTGAATCATGCCGGCGCCCTTGGCGATGCCGGTCAGGGTGACGGTCTTGCCGCCCAGCTCGACCTGGCGCGAGGCGGCCTTGGGCAGGATGTCGGTGGTCATGATCGCTTCGGCGGCGTCGGCCCAGCTGCCGGCGCGACGCTGCGGCAGGGCGCCGATGATTTTTTCGAACGGCAGCGGTTCGAGAATCACGCCGGTCGAGAACGGCAACACTTGCTCAGCCTGGCAGCCCAGTTGTTCCGCCACGGCCTGACAGACGGCCAGGGCGCGCTGGCGGCCGTCTTCGCCGGTGCCGGCGTTGGCGTTGCCGGTGTTGACCACCAGCGCGCGAATCGGCTGGCCGCTGGCCAGATGGGCGCGCGACAGGTGCACCGGAGCGGCGCAGAAGCGGTTGCGGGTGAACACCCCGGCCACCTGGCTGCCGGCAGCCAGCTCAATCAGCAGCACATCCTTGCGGCCCGGTTTTTTCACCGCGGCTTCGGCATAGGACAGGGTGACGCCGGCCACCGGCAACAGGGCGGCGGGGTCAATCGGGGCGAGGTTCACAGGCATGTCGGTTCCTGATGCAGTCAATGTATATAGATAGATTCAATCCAGGCCGACGCGCATCACGCGCCGGCAAGGCAGGATTGTAGCGAAATCACGCCGCCGCCTCGCGCAGAATTTCCAGCAGGCTTTCGCCATAGCGGGCCAGCTTCATCTCGCCCACACCATAAATGGTGCGCAGCTCGGCTTCGCTTTGCGGGCGGCGCTCGGTCAGCTCGCGCAGGGTCTTGTCGGAGAACACCGCGTAAGCCGGCACATTGTGCTCGTCGGCCAGTTTTTTGCGCCAGGTGCGCAGGGCTTGCCAGATGCGCTCTTCGCGCTCGGTGCGCAGCCAGCGGTCGTTGTCGTTGCTGACCGACTTGCCCGGCGTATCATTGCGGATCGGGCGCATGAACACCTGGGTTTCACCGCGCAGCACGGCGCGACAGCTTTCGGTGAGCTTGAGCGATTGATAGGCGCTGACGTCCACGGTCAGATAGCCCTGCGCCACCAGTTGGCGAATCACCGAACGCCAGCCGCGCTGATTCAGCTCTTTGCCCACGCCAAAGGTGGACAAGGTTTGGTGGCCGCGCAGACGCACCGATTCACTGTCGCGGCCCAGCAAGATGTCGATCACATGGTTGGCGGCGCAGCGCTGATTCACCCGGTACACACAGGACAACACTTTTTGCGCCAGCGTGGTGGCGTCAAAGGTCTTGGGCGGGTTCAGGCAGTTGTCGCACTTGCCGCAAGGCTCGATGGCTTCGCCAAAGTGCGCCAGCAATAGCTGACGGCGGCAGGCGGCGGTTTCGCAGTAGGCCAGCATCGCTTCCAGCTTGCCCAATTCAACCTGTTTACGCGCCTCGTCCTGCTCGGACTCGAACAACATCTGCTGCAACTGCACCATGTCCGACAGGCCATAACACAGCCAGCTGGCGGCCGGCTGGCCATCGCGGCCGGCGCGGCCGGATTCTTGATAAAAGCCTTCCGGGCTGCGCGGCAAATCCAGGTGGGCGACAAAGCGCACGTCCGGCTTGTCGATGCCCATGCCAAACGCCACGGTGGCCACCATCACCACGCCGTCTTCGCGCAAAAAACGCCGCTGGTGGGTGGCGCGCAAGGCGGCGGGCAGGCCGGCGTGATAGGGCAGGGCAGTGATGCCCTGCTCCACCAGCCAGGCGGCGGTGTCTTCCACGCGCTTGCGCGACAGGCAATAGACAATGCCGGACTGGCCGGCATGATGCTGCTCGATATAGCTGACCAGCTGCTTCTTGGCCTGATGTTTTTCCACCACGGTATAGGTGATGTTCGGCCGGTCAAAGCTGGAGAGAAACACCCGAGCGTCGCTCAGGTGCAAGTAATGCAGGATTTCTTCACGGGTTTGCGGGTCGGCGGTGGCGGTCAGCGCCACACGCGGAACCGCCGGAAAGCGCTCGGCCAACACGCCCAACTGGCGGTATTCCGGCCGGAAGTCATGCCCCCATTGCGACACGCAATGCGCTTCGTCGATGGCGAACAGCGCCAGATCCAGGCTATCCAGAAACTCCAGAAAGCGCGGCGACAGCAGTCGCTCGGGCGCCACATATAAGAGCTTGAGCTCGCCGCTGCGCGCGGCCTGGGCAATGCGGCGCGCCTCGTCGGCTTCGACGGTGGAATTCAGATACGCCGCCGCCACGCCCAGCTCGGACAGGGTGGCCACCTGGTCTTCCATCAGCGCGATCAGCGGCGACACCACCACGGTGATGCCAGGACGCAACAAGGCCGGCACCTGAAAGCACAGCGACTTGCCGCCGCCGGTGGGCATCAGCACCAGGGCATGGTGGCCGGTGGCGACGTGCGCGACGATTTCGGCCTGCAAACCGCGAAACTCGGGGTAGCCAAACACCTGCTGAAGGACGGTCAGCGCATCTTGCATGGCGGGCAATCACAAACAAAAACGAATTGTCGCACAAAAAAAACGCCATTCGCGCGCGGCGAATGGCGTGAAGCGTTCCGTTGACTGTGGAAGCATTGGGGAACGTAGAGGAGAAAACACGGTGATTTGTGTGCGGCGCAAGAAAAAAGTTTCTGCACAGATCGATAAAATTTGCACGACGCGCCACCCGCCCTGCCAGGCGGCTTCTGTGCGACACTTGCGGTTTTTCACCCGGCTTGGCGCGCTGGCGCGTCCAGGTCTGTTTTCAGGAGCATTCCCATGTCGTCACGCGCACTTGTCGCCGCCCTGCTTGCCGTGGGCCTGGCTGCCTGCGCCACCCAGGAAGACCCCGGCCGCAGCGCACCGCGCGACCCCGGCGCCGCCACCCAATGGCAAAACCTGGGCGTCACCCCCAATGGCAATATCCTGCACGAGCTGGACAAGCAATCCATTGTCCGCCATGGCGATGTGGTGACCTTCCGCGACCGCAAGACCATTTTCAACCTGAAGCGGGAAACCTTCACCAGCCTGCCGCGCCACAAGGTGTCGGTCAACAGCTGGCGGATTGACTGCCAGGCGCAAACCTATCAACTGCTGGCCAGCAGCCTGTTTGATGAAAATGGCAAGCCGGTGGCCAGCTATACGTATAATGATGGAGAAATCCGTCCGGCAGC
Organism: Rivihabitans pingtungensis; assembly: GCF_003201855.1. Classification (GTDB taxonomy): domain Bacteria; phylum Pseudomonadota; class Gammaproteobacteria; order Burkholderiales; family Aquaspirillaceae; genus Rivihabitans; species Rivihabitans pingtungensis. Next base: position 4,386 of record NZ_QJKI01000012.1, read on the forward strand.
CATCACGCCCAATTCGGCCAGTCATCAGCAAATGCAGGCAGTCTGCCGACGCCCCTGACTCTCAGACCTGAAAGCATTCGCATGACGGCAATCAAACGTGTGGTGTTCAACCAAAAAGGCGGGGTGGGCAAATCCACCATCACCGCCAACCTGGCCGCAGTGGCCGCCCAGCAAGGCCGGCGCGCCCTGGTCGTGGATCTCGATCCGCAGGGTAATCTGTCCCACTATGTATACGGCCCCGACGCCGACCAGCTGCGCCCGTCGGTATTCGATTTTTTTGACCAGATCCTGAATTTCAGCCTGAACAGCCAGCCCACGCTGGCGCATGTGCACGCCACGCCGTTTGCCGGCCTGTCGCTGATGTGCTCGCACCCGGAGTTGGGCGAGCTGGGCCCCAAGCTGGAAGCGCGCTACAAGATGTACAAGCTGCGCGACGCGCTGAACGAACTGGCCAAGGAATTTGACGAAATCTGGGTGGACACCCCGCCTGCACTGAACTTTTTTTCCCGCTCGGCGCTGATTGCCTGTGAGCGGGTGTTGATTCCGTTTGACTGTGATGATTTTTCCCGCCGGGCGCTGTATACCCTGCTGGACAATCTGCAAGAAATCCGTGGCGACCATAACGCCGGCCTGCAACTGGAAGGCATCATCGTCAACCAGTTTCAACCGCGCGCCGCGCTGCCGGCCAAGCTGGTGGCCGAGCTGGCCGCCGAGGGCCTGCCGATGCTGAACAGCAAGCTGTCGTCGTCGGTCAAAATCCGCGAATCGCACCAGAGCAGCCAGCCCATGGTGTATCTCGACCCCAAGCACAAACTCAGTCAGGAGTTTGTCGCGCTGTATCAGGAACTGAGCGGGCGCTAAACGCAGCACGGGAAATAGCTACGGCGCATCATGCGGCCCGGCCGGCGCATCCAGCCGGGCCGCATCCTCACGGTGGCCGTGCGCCGCCTGCGCCAGCAAGCGCTCGCGCCAGCGCGGCGGCACGCCGGGCAAGGCCGCCACGGCAAGGCGCTCGTCGGCGGCGACGTTTGCCTGATTCAGCGCGCGCAGCACCCGCGCCAATTGGCTGTCCGGCCATGGCCGCGCCAGCAATTGCAGCACATCGCCGGCTTGCAGCCAGCCCGGCTGCAACACCCGAAAATACCAGCCCACCCGGCCGCTATCCTGCACCCGCCGCGCCATGTCCGGCCGGGCAAAGCGCACATTCAGCTTCCAGCAGGGTTGCCGCCCCTGGCTGAGCTGCACCCGGCACGGCCCCAGCGCAAACACATCGCCCAGGCAGACGTCTTGTTCCAGCAAGCCCAGCCCAGACAGGTTTTCGCCAAAATCGCCCACCGCCAGGCGCAAGCCGGGGTCTTCCGCCGCCAGGCTGCGGTAGTGCTCGGCCGGGAAATAATGCAAGGCCTTGTCCACGCCGCCGTGCACCCGGCGGTCGGCTTGCTCATCGCCGCGCAGGCCGAGCGCATCCAGCCACAATGGCCCGTGCACGGCGTGTTTATCGATGGCGCTCAGTCGCCCATTCGGGCCAAGTGGGCGCGCCTGGCCGATGCGCGGGGCGGCAATCGCCAGCGGCGGCGGCCAATTCACTGCGCGCATTGCTGCGCCCACCACGCCGCCAGGCATTGCAGCGCTTGCTGGCGCAGGCGTTCGCCGTGCATGCCCGCGTCGCGGCGCAGCGCCGCCAGATCAATGTCGTGGTGCGCCAGCTCGCTGGCGTGGCCGATCAGCCAGGCTTCCAGCCGTGTGCTGTCCACTTCCGGGTGACACTGAAACGCCAGGCAATGCGCGCCCAGGGCAAACGCCTGATTGGCGCAAGCCGGGGTGGAAGCCAAGCGCACGGCGCCATCCGGCAGGTCGAAGGTGTCGCCGTGCCAGTGCAGCATGCTGGTCAGCCCGCCATCCAGCGCCGCCAACGGCGAGGCGCGGCCGGCTTCGGTCAGCGTCAGCCCTTGCCAGCCGATTTCCACCGCCGGGCCGGGGTAGACGCGCGCGCCCAGTGCGCGGGCAATCAACTGCGCGCCCAGGCAGATGCCCAGCAGCGGCCGGCCGGCGTCCAGCCGGGCGCGGATCAGCGCCAGCTCGTCGCGCAAAAAAGGATAAAGCGCATCCTGATAAGCGCCAATCGGCCCGCCCAGCACCACCACCAGCGCAGGCGACAGCACATCCACCCCGATCAGCGCATCCACGCCGGCATCTAGATACTCGACTTGCAGCCCCGATTGGGCAAACCACGGGGCAAAGCTGCCCAAGTCCTCAAACTGCACATGGCGAATCGCCAATACCCGTCCTGACATCGCGCGCCCTCGCTCCCATTGAATGACACATCGTGTCTTATATTACACTGTTTGTCTCAACAAACAAGCGGCAAGGAGCCGACATGAGCACGCGCTTGAAGCTGCTGCGCCAGCAACACGGCCTGAGCCTGGAGCAACTGGCCCAGCGCAGCGGGCTGACCAAAAGTTATGTGTCCAAAGTGGAGCGCGGGCTGTCCACGCCGTCGATCGCCAGCGCGCTCAAGCTGGCGCGCGCGCTGGCGGTGGATGTGGCGCAGCTGTTCAGCCCGCACACCGAGGCGGGCGAACTCTGCCTGACCCGCGCCGACCAGCGCCTGCGCATCGAGCGCGCGGGCGACGTTGGCCGACGGGTGGAAGTCTTGGCGGCGGACATGGCCGGCAAGCAGATGCAGCCCTTTGTGCTGCACCCGCCAGCGGAATTCAGCGACGGGCCAGGGCCGGCTGGCCATCCGGGCGAGGAATTGGTGTGGGTGTTGAGCGGCGAGGTGGAGATGGCGTTTCCCGGCCGCCACGAGCAACTGGCCGCCGGGGATTGCGTGTATTTTCGCGCCGAGCTGCCGCACCGCATCCGCCGGCTGGGTGAGGCGCCGGCCAGTGTGTTGGTGGTGATTGCTCGTCAGCCCGACGACTAAGCGCGGCTAACCAACCCCTGCTGGCGTTGTTGCCCGACCTTGCCGTGCTACCCGCACTGTCTGCGCGCGCTCAGCCAGAACCGCTTCGCTGGGTTTGGTGAGCGACGCTAAGCGCCGCTCAGGCCGCGCTCAGCTGCGCCGACATGCGCGGCGGGTTGGGGCACAGATGGGCTTCAAACTGACGGGTGGCCGCCGCCCAGCTGAAGCGCTCGGCGTGGCGGCGCACATGGCAGCGGTCGATGTGCATGGCGTCCAGGCAGGCCTGACGCAAATCCTGGTTCAGCGCGCCAGCGCCGCTGTCGGCCACCACATCCAGCGGCCCGGCCACCGGAAACGCCGCCACCGGCGTGCCGCAGGCCATGGCTTCCAGCAGCACCAGGCCAAAGGTGTCGGTCAGGCTGGGGAACACAAACACATCCGCCGCGCGGTAAAAACGCGCCAGTTCGGCCTGCGGATACACCCCGGCAAACCACACATTCGGGTAACGGCGCTTGAGCAGTTCCATTTGCGGGCCGTCGCCCACCACCCATTTGCTGCCGGGCAAATCCAGCTGCAAAAACGCCTCGATGTTTTTTTCCACCGCCACCCGGCCGATGTAGACAAAGCGCGGCGGCACCGAGTCATCCAGCCGGTCGCGCTCGCCCGGACAAAACAGGTCGGTGTTCACCCCACGGCTCCACACCACCACATTGTTAAAGCCCCAGCCTTCCAGCGCGCTCTTGATCGACGGCGTGGGCGCCATCACCGCCGCGCTGGGGCCATGAAACCAGCGCATGAACGCATAGCTGGCCGACAGCGGCAGGCGCACGCGGGCGTGGATGTATTCCGGAAAACGGGTGTGATATGCGGTAGTGAAGCGCAATTGATTGGCCATGCACCAGCGCCGCGCCGCCAGACCCAGCGGGCCTTCGGTGGCAATATGGATGGCGTCTGGGGCAAACGCCTTCAGCGTGGCCGCCACCCGCGCATACGGCCGCCAGGACAGGCGGATGTCCGGGTAGGTGGGGCAGGGAAAGGTGCGAAAATCCAGCGGAGTGATCATTTCCACCGTGTGGCCCAGCTCGCTCAGCTCGCGGGTGGTTTCGGTCAGCGTGCGAACCACGCCATTGACCTGCGGCCGCCAGGCGTCGGTGACTATCATGATGCGCATGTGGGGGTGTCCTCGGAGTCGGAGTCATCAGGATCAAGAGCAGGCGAGGCCGCGCGCGGCTTGCCCAGAAGATGTGGCCAGTGCACGATTTCCAGCGCGCCTTCCGGGGTTTCCACCAGCGCGGTGAGGCTTTCCACCCAATCACCGTCGTTGCAGTACAGCACGCCGTCGATGTCGCGGATTTCCGCCTTGTGGATATGCCCGCACACCACGCCGTCAAACCCGCGCCGCCGCGCCTCGTCGGCCAGCGCCCGTTCGAAATCGGTGATGAAATTCACCGCGTTCTTGACCTTGTGCTTGAGGTATTGCGACAGCGACCAGTACGGCAGCCCCAAGCGGCCGCGCAGGCGGTTGAACCAGCGGTTCAGGTGCAGAATGCCGGTGTACAGGCTGTCGCCCAGATAGGCCAACCATTTGGCGTACTGAATCACCCCGTCGAACTCGTCGCCGTGGGTGACCAGCAAACGGCGGCCATCGGCCAGGGTGTGCGCCGCCTCGCGGCGAATGGCGATGCCGCCAAAATCCAGCCCGGCAAACTGGCGGCCGGCCTCGTCGTGATTGCCGGGAATAAACACCACCTGCGTGCCCTTGCGCACCTTGCGCAGCACTTTTTGCACAATGTCGTTGTGCGACTGCGGCCAGCGCCAGGATTTTTTCAACTGCCAGCCATCGACAATATCGCCCACCAGATACAGCACATCGCTGTCGGTGTGGCGCAAAAAATCCAGCAAATACTCAGCCTGGCAGCCAGAGGTGCCCAGGTGCACATCCGACAGCCAGATGGCCCGGTAATGGCGGGGCATCGGCAGCGGCAGATTCAGCGAGGAGAGGTCAGTATCGGGTTTCACGCCGCCCATGCTGCCCACCCGGCGTTGCACGGCAGCGTCAAGCGGGTGACGGCAGCAAGAAGGTTTTTTGAAGGGGAGGTGAAGGCGGCGGATGGCGGGGGCGGGCGCCATACAAGCTGCTCACCTCACCCCGCGCAGCGGGCCTGGCCAGGCGAGTACAGCACGGGCACACAACACCGCCAAGGGGATTTTGTGAGCGACGCCAACAATGCGCTAGAATCGAAAAAACACACCGGATACAAGCCATTGCTTGCATCGCCATCGCATTGGACGCATATGAAAAAGCCATCGCCCTACCACGCCATCGGCCTGCCTCGGGCCCCTACGGAACGGCATGTCTCTCACGAACAGGCTGCCGTTGAGATTAGCGAGGCAGGCAAGCGCCACGCCGCCAGCCCGCAAACGGCACGCGCCTTTTTGCAGCGGGTGGGCATTCTGGACACCAACGGCCAACTCTCGCCCCACTACCGCTGATGTACACCCGTCCGCCGGCTTTTGTGCTGGGGTTTCATGGTTAAGACGGTGGAGTGAATGTGCGACTTTGGTCAGTGCTGCGCCAAAACAAAAGCCATCATTATGAAGAAGCAGAGGCATCTGCTCTCATTGCCAGCCAGCGAAAAGATAGGTGGCAAGCTCCCCTGTCTTGACTGGCGTTTCGCTTAGCCTCTCAGCAAGCCCATCAACATCAATCAGCTCAACATGGTTTATCGCCGCCTGGGCTCTAGCCGTACCGTTAAAGCGCTGGTTGGTCACTGCCATCAGTGAGAACTTGACCCCAGGATAGCGCACAGCGTATCCCGCTGCCCCGGCGACAACATCCTTGACAGCTTCCCAGCCGAGCTCCTTGCCATCAATGGACGAACTTTTGCATTGAATGAGCACACCTGATTTGCCCGAAATGGCCACCACATCCACCCCGCCATCACCACTCTTGGGTGTGCGCTTCGTCTTGCGGTAACCCATCTTGCTCCACAGGAGTGCACAGAGCGCCTCGAAAGCGTCCGGATCGAGGGAGCCCACATCATCAGGGGTAATCAGTTCGTCGCCAAAAACGTGACTGCCGTCAGGAGCCCCAAGATCGCCAAAGTCCGATGGGTGCAGATCACCCGCGCCATTGAGCATGTCTGTTGAGAGCGCTCGCTTCCAATTAAGCAGCGCGTCGAGCTTGGCATCGAACGTGAGGAAGTCATCCGCCACAACCACAGGGTAATACACAAAAACATCTCTCGTCTGGCCAATACGGTATGCCCTGTCCGTGGCTTGGTCTTCCTTCGCCGGGTTCCACGTCCGCGTGAAGTGAATCACGTGGTTAGCTGCTTGGATATTCACTCCAAAGCCAACAGCAAGAGGAGAGAGAATAATCACACCAAAGCCGTGGCCCTCCTGGAACGCCTTGATCCGCTTCTGCCTACTATTGGCGGATTTCGATGAGGACGAGGTATCCCCGTTGATAATGTCAGGCGTGACGCCAAAACGCTCGGACACGACCCGCTGCAAAGTTCGCTGCAAATCCCTGAATTCGCAAAATACGATAGCCTTTTCACCACGCGCCCTCACTGCGGTAAGGGCCTTTATCATCCAGGCCATTTTGGGGGAGTGCCGCTCAATCTCGGCCACGGGCGTCGAATCGGTCGCAAGCGTCCCCGGTAGCCTCGGGTCGGAGCACAGCCGTCGGAGATATTGCAATAAGCCGAGGTGGTTCGAAATTCCGCTACGGTTTCTGAACGCTGCCACCGCATCCGCGTAAAGCGCCCGCTGCCTATCCGACAGCGGCAAAGACCTGCACTCCGGCACCTCGATTTTCTTAGGCAAGTCCTTGGCGACCTCCGCCTTTGTCCGGCGAAGCTTTTGCAGTTCAATAAGCGCCCTCAATTCCTCAATTCTGGTCTTTTCTTCCTCAGTCTCGGCCTCGATAGGTTTACGGTAGCGTTCGCCAAAATCTTTCAGCGCCCCAAGGAGTCCGGGCTGGACGAAGTCGAACAAGCACCAGATATCCGTCAGGGTATTCTCTACCGGCGTGCCAGTGCATGCGATCTTGAATCGTGCGTTCTGCTTTTTCGCTGCCCGTGTGACCATCGCATTCGGGTTCTTTATCTTTTGCGCCTCGTCACAGACCATCGCCGACCATCGCTGTGAAGCAAGGGAAAACTCAAGGTCACGCAGGGTCTCATAAGTGGTCAGCACGAGATTGGCATCGCCTAACCAGTCACGGCGCAGAAGCCGTGTGATGCCTTGGCCGGCGAGCTCGGCATCCACCGCATCCTTCGGCAACCGCCTCTGCGATAAAGCGTCGCCATAGAGCGTAAGCACCCTGAACACGCCAGGTTCGAAGAATTTATCTTTCTCCTCTACCCAATTCTCAAGCAAGGAAACCGGGGCGACGACAAGGAACGGGTCTACCTTCGAGTCTTTTTCGAGGACGCAGGCCATGAATGACAGAAGTTGCAGGGTTTTGCCCAGCCCCATGTCGTCGGCGAGCAAAGCCCCACGGCATGCTCCTGGTGACCGTAACCATAGATTGAGTAGCCATGTCACCCCTGAAACCTGGTGCGCCTTGAGTGATATGCCCAACCTGAGCGATGTCGGCAGCACGGGGAGAGCATCCTTTGGTGGCGCCAGCACTCCGCGCCGCTCTTCGTAATCGAGCGCGTCTACGTTGGGCTTGACCACCAACCCCTTGCGCTCTTTCGCGCGTCCCTTTTCCTTGATCCACTCTGGGTCAAACGTACCCTTCCTCACATCATGGGCAGCCTCGGAAAACGCGCCTAAAACGTCCTCAGCCCAGGCCACCGGGATGGGCTTGGGGCAGCCTGAAAAATCAAAGGTATTCCTGCCCTCACGCTTAGCCTGTGACAGTGTCTCCCGAAAAGCCACCATATTTTTGGGGTCGAGTGAGATCGCGATGGTTTCCCCCCCGCCCTCAGGCGTATAGAAGACGCCAAACGCCACGTTTTGCGGAAACCACCCCTCGTCGTCATTCTTGCGCGCAATAAACGGTGAATAGTAGGGCTTTTCTATCCCGAAGCCGGCCACACGTTCAGAGTATCGGGACAGGTCAAGCACTTCAGACGCGCTCACCCCCTGCGGACGCATCATCTCCACCAGGGCGGCTCTAAGCCTCTTGGCCTGCTCGGGCGTGTCCCCCAGAATCTCAAGGTCGTAGCCCTCCCAATGGCAACACTGGGCGCCTGCGGCGATGCGGGACTCCAATCTCTCAAGAAATCGGGATAGATCAGCCTGGCCTTCGAATTTGACCAATTCGCTGCTTACCTCGCCGGCGATGCTCTCCTCAACCAACAACCCGGTCTCGAACGGGTATCCGTAACAATCGCGCCGCACATGTGCGATGAAACTCGCAAAAGCGATGCCTGCCTCATCACGCGCCCGCTCGAACTGTGCAGGATCAACAACCTTCGATGCGTCAGGGCCAAGGGCGGCAAATGGGTTCCTGATGAATGCCTCGGCCCGGTCTCCTGCGACACGACGGCCCGGCATCCGCTTGATTTCCCGCAGGACGGTTCTGACCTCTGGAGAAATCAGGATGTGGGTCATGCCCTCTCCGTCGGGAATCTCGTATCTCTCGGGGATGCTGCCAAATCGGTCAAACATCTCCAGCCATCGTGCAGGTTGCCCCTTGAAGCCAGGCAGCACCTCGACCACATTTCCAGCCAGGGCATCCGCCTTGCGCAGTGCTATGTCCAGACGTTCCGGGGTAAGGACCACGGTCTTGGCGAGAAAGTCGGACAAATCCGCCCCAGCCGAGACAGCCTTTGCACGAATGTTGGCCCATGCTCGCCGATTGGAATCTGGATCTCCGCCATCATTCAGCTGTTTCTTCCTGAAGCTGAATATCGCCTCAGTCATTTCCCAAGCTGCCCGCGAGAGGAGTGAGGTCTTACCCCCCACTCGCAGTACCGCCCCCTCAACCACTGCGTCACCCTTCGGTACTGAGCCGTCAGGCGCCTTCCAGCCCGCCAAATATATCGAAAACGCCTTGTCAGCCAGCGACCCAGAACTAGCAAGCACCGGTCGCCAAGGCCCTAGGCCAGGAAGCCCAAGAAGGGGGAAGGACTCGGCATGATCTGGGGACGCCATCAACCTGAACACATCCGCCCATGGCAAGAAGAAAGTATTGCCTTCCAAATGGGCAAATCCTTCATCCTCAGCTTGAAACAGAAAAGCCGCCAGTGCATGCTCAGTACCAAATGTTGATGGATTCCGGCTATTCCAGGCAGAAGGCTCCTTCGACAGGTATGTCACCCCTTCTACTGCTAACCTTTTTTCGATTGAGGGCGTGCTCTTGACATCTTCCCTGGCTTTTTTCGCAAAGCTGAATAGCCCCATCATGACTCCTTGAACCAACCCTGTGGTGCTCGATATTGAAATCCGAGTGCTTGAATCTGGGCATTGAACCCTGAGGAAGCATTATTGGTGTATACCCAAAACGCACCGCCCTGGGGCCTTTTGTCCTCGGCTGAGATCCTGTATTTCTGGAGTAGCGTCTCAAGCACCGCCACATATGCTGGCCGCGTTTCAGGTTTGCAGCCAAGGATAGGACAAACGGCGGCATCGAATTTTTGTTCCCAACTTTCCAACGCTTTGGGGCTGTCAACGTGCCGCAAAGGCTTCTCAGTGGCGATGTGCTCCGAGTTCTTCAACTGATGGATCGTGACATCCACCTTATCCTTCCCTGACAGCAGAGTGTGTGACACGGCAGGAGGCAGCTCATCCCAACGATATAAATAAAGGGCATTGCCGTTTTCTCCGCACTCCATCGCGAGGTGATGGCCTATCCGCATCACAAAAGCGTTATTGTCTGCCGTGGTTTTCTCAAGGTTGAGCAGCCGGCCCTTGGCCCTCGCGCGAAAATCCTCAAAGGTTTCACCGCGTCGCTGTCGTGCATTTGCGCCCAAGGCAAACCACATATCGTCAACAAAGGGTTCGAAACGGAGCCAGTAGTTGAGACGACGACTGTCGCCAGCACCATCTGCGCTAAGAAGTTCGAAGAAATCTTTGATAAGCCGGCGCTTGAGCCAGCCAAACACCATCTCACGCGCCCCATGGTCTGGCTTGCCAAGGCCATCAAGCACATTGGCATCCCATGAGGCCCGATGCAGCCATGGATTGCCGATTACATTCACTGCCGCATCGCGCAATAGCGGATGCTCCGGCGCGCCTGGAATCTTGGCATACCTGACGACCAGCATAGCAATACACCGTATCTGCAATGCCTTGGCAGGAGCAAGGCCGGCCTGTCCGGTGACAACCTTAAGCAAATCGGGCAGCGCAGCCCGAAACCCCTCATGCTGCAAATCGCAAGCAGCGCGGATCTGGGCGACGATGGCTTCCTCGGGCACCCAAGAATCTGAAGGAATGCCCAACTGGGTCAATACAGTTTGAAACTGCGCACCGTTTCCTGAAAGCAGGTCCGGGCCATATCTGCCGCAAGGATCATCGCGCAAAAGGTTATGATGTTTGACCAGAGTCTGAAACCACGCAGGCATTCTGGTCAGATCCGTCGAAATGGGCCGCAATCGCTTGTGCAACCATTCACGTAACGCAACCCAGCCAGCCTTGGTTTTCTCATCAGCAGCTTGCAGGGGAAACGCCCAGTAGCTCGACAATAAAAACTGAAAGCATCTGACCCGCTTCCTGGCTTCCGCTTGGTTTTGCGCCAAATCCAGAAGCTTCGAACGCAAGCGGTCATCTGCAAGGAGGCTCCACCCCCTGTTGTCTAGCATGCCCGCACCAAAGCACACCCGCTTCAAGCCGCGCCAACCATCCGGCTCACCGGTTGTCCGGAAATAGGAAACAGCGGCCAATACGGTGGCAGGGTTTGGAGGCCTTCCGGGAGCATCATGACGCGCTTTCACATCCGCCGCCATGCGGCTATTGGCAGAATCGTCGGTCCACTCTTCGGGGCGACGCAATCCCGCCTCAAATGCAGAGCGCAGCCGAGCATGCAAGCTGTCAAGAGGGGTTATTTGTCCAAAGGGCATAGTAAAGTCTGGTCCAGAGGGGCATCACGGATAATTTCCCGCTCTTCCCCGTATGCAAGAAACTCTAGTTTGAGCTCGATGCGTTGGCTCTCTGCGTCACTTGGCTTGAGCGCATTGAACGACGAGCCCCCGACAAGAAATAAGTTACGCACGTCACGACGATCTGCATCAGACAACGCGCCCGCTTCTGTGGGGGTCAGCAACGCACAGATGACTCGTTCAGCCCTTTGCAGGCTGAGGTTAAGATTGTGGAGGTAGGTGCCCGATTGGCTTGCGAAGCCCTCGACGATGACACGCTTGAAAACGGCGCTACAGCCCTTGGAGCGTGCAAGGTTCAACACCTTTGGCACATAAGTCCTGAGGACAATCTCAGCGGCGGGATCCAGTTTGTGCTTGTTGGTTGAGAACAGGGCTAAAGTGCCGAAACTGATGGAATGCCCTTTCACCTCGACCCCCGGAAAATCCCTGCGGGTCATCGAATCAACTTCAATCATGCATGCATCAACCTTATGGCGATGCGCCTCAGGACCCGATATCACCTCCTGAGTAATGGAAAACAGAGATACGCTCATGGCCACCAGGAAAAGCACCATGAGCGCAGTCATCAGATCAGAATAGGAAATCCAAAAAGGCTTCTCGGCCTCGTCCACGTCTGGTTTTCGGGGTGGCGTCTTGATACCAAGCATCGCTTACCGCCCCCTTCCCGGCATATCTTCTAGCGTGTCGCTCAAATCCCTGACGGCCGCAGAAACCATATCCACTGCCGTGCGAAGCTCCTTTTGAAAACCTGCATTGGCCACTCGCATCGTATCGCCAACATGCTTGGCGAAGGATTCGTGTGCGCCGGCCAGAACATCGTTGACGCCCTGAAGGTATTCCTCCGACTGCCGCTGAGCGTCACCAAGCTTGCCCGCTGCGGATTCGATTCGACCGATAATCTCCGAGGTCATCGCCGCATCCCGACGAGCATTTTCCATGACGGATTTAAGTTCGGTGACCATCATGGCAAAAGAGTCACGGGTTCGCGCATAATCCGACAGCAAATCCTTGGTGGCATTCGTCGCAGTAGAGAGCATGACAGAGGCAGTCTTAATGTTATCGGTTGCCGCTGTTGCTGATTGCATGGTGTCCGACACCCCTTGTCCAGCCTGGGCAAAATTGGTCGCCGCCAGATAAAGCGTTTCTGCGCCTTGATTCATCCCGGCAATTGCTTCTCCAGTGGCTCTTGATAGCGCAACCACAGCGTCTTGTAGGGAACGGTTCGTCTGCACAGACTGGGCCAGCAATCCCTCCATCTGGGCAGACAGCGTCTGGACCGCCTTTCCGGTGCTTTCCTCAAACCTCTCCTGCCGATGCCCCTGAGACTGTGCAGCCGCCTCAGCCTGCTGACGCAATACATTGACGACGCCAACAACCTGCTTTCCAACCAGCCCAAGTGCTTCTTGCAACTTGCGAGTGGATTCCGTTTGCGACTCGGAGAGCATCTCCCGCATCTGCACCACCACTTCACCCACCTGCTTGTTCATGACCTGCTGGCGAGCCTCCATCGACGTGATGGCGGTATTAAGCCGCTTGCCCATGGCCTCCACGGTGCTCTTTCCGGCGGCGTCCATATCCGTTGCTAGCGTGGCGAATTTTTCGGCGGATTGGCGCATGGCCATGGAGGTTTCCTTGAGCAGTTCGGTCATACCGCGCATCTGGCCACCAAACATATCCTGCATCTGGGCGCTGAATCCGGTGAGGACATCGGTAAGCATCTTGTTCACAGCGTCACCCTGATGTGTACTGACCCCCTTGACGGCCTGTGCAATATCAGAGATAGGGCCGCCAAGATGCTCCGCAATTGCCTTACCCATGCCCTCCGACATCCTCCCTGTCTGTTCGGCCTGCGAACGCAGTATCAACGCTGTGTGCTTGGACTGCCTCTCCAGTTGAGATTCGGTCAGCGTGGTGAGTATCTCTTTAAGGTCGGCGACGAGGGCATCCTTGATATGGGCAGCCTGAGTGGCCTGTGCGTCCGAAGCCCGCACCAGCTGTTCGAGATACTCCTCTCCCGCGCCGGCACGGAACAGCTCGTCGATTAACTGGCGCAGCTTGGCAACCTGTCCATTCAGCGCCGCCGCTATCGACTTCTCTAGCATGGTGAAGATCATGGCCAACACAATCGCAGCACATGACACTTTGAATGCGTGCCCGACCGCATTGATGAGATTTTTGAGTTCCTCCTGCGCCTTGGTCGGATCTGACACGTCGAACGAGGCAAGGCCGTTGATAAGGCCTAGAAATGTCCCGATGATGCCGATGCCGGTAAGAATCCCCGGAAGGTGCTTGTAGAAGTCCAACTTAAGTGGTAAGTGGACGATGGCGTGCTCTGAGAAAAACGTTTCGGCGAGGGCGGTTGCGCGCAAGCAAACAGTCCGGCTCTGCCCGTCGTCGCCAACTTCCTTTTGCGGATGTAGGGTCTCCGCGTACTCGCTCCACGAGTGCTTGAGATCAGAGGTCCGCTTCATGGGGCCATCTGCAATCTCCGAAAGCTCAACAAGACTCCTCCCTTCCCCTTTTACGCTGTCCTTGATTTTAGAGAGTTCATTGTTTGCCATCTTGAGTTCCCAGCCAAGCCGCAAGGCAGGCAAGACAAACATCCACAGGAACCCCAGTAAGCACACTAGGAAGGAGCCAACCAGCCAGGTAGGTAATGATTGGATGAAGCTATCCATATAAATCTTTCTTCTTAAACAGGTTTTTTCCTAGAGAACGTCAGCTAGGCACGGGTAACGCCATAGCGCGTTTCCGGGTTTCTGAGCCAAGTCCGTACTCGGCAAGATCAACCCAATGACTTGCCATTGGTCACGATTTTTTCTCACTTCAGAATGTGCTGATAATAACCCGTTTAACATACCGAGTCGCTCACGCCGGATATCCGGCGCCACATGGCCAAGCTTTGCCTGCCTTCAGACAGCGCCAGCCACAATGATCAATCAATCTAAGTTCCGCTTAAGTCTGCCCTTGCATACTGTCTCCCATGCCGTGATTGACACGGCCTTGTCACTGACTTCAGGAGATTTCCATGCAACGCATCGCACTCGCCGCCGTTCTGTCCATCGCTTCCCTGTCCGCCTTTGCCGGCCAATCCTGCACCGACGCGCCCAAGAGCAGCTGGATGAGCAAGGAGCAGATCACCGCCCAGGTCAAGGGCATGGGCTACACCATCAAAAAGCTGGATGTGGAAGACAACTGCTACGAAGTGAAGGGCCTGGACAAGGATGGCAAAAAGGTTGAGGCCTATTTCAATCCGGTGGACGGCAAGCTGGTGAAAACCAAGTAAGTGAGCATGTCCGGGCGGTTTGCATCTGCCCGCGCCCGCCCGCTTGTTGCGCCGCCGGATCTTGACCCTGGCGGCGCAATTTTTTGTCACAAGGAGCTTGCCATGTCTGCTGAATTGCCCGCCGCCGGTCAGCCGGTGAAAGTCTGGGATGGATTCATCCGCCTGTTTCACTGGAGTCTGGTCGCCATCGTGGCGCTGAATCTGTTTGTGCTGGAAGAAGGCGATGTCGCCCATCGCTGGCTGGGTTATATCGCTGCCGGCGCGGTGCTGGCGCGGGTGTTGTGGGGTTTTGTCGGCAGCCGGCATGCGCGCTTTGCCGATTGGTTTCCCACCCCGGCGCGTCTGCGCGCCCATCTGTGCGCCATGCGCCGGGGCGAGGCAGAACACCATCTGGGCCATAACCCGCTGGCGGGCTTGATGATTCTCACCCTGCTGAGCGTGATTCTTGGTCTGGCGGTCAGCGGCTGGCTGATGGGCACTGACGCCTATTTTGGCGTGGAGTGGGTGGAAGAGCTGCACGAAGCATTGGCGGTAGGCTTGCAAGGTTTGGTGGCGGTGCATGTGCTGGCGGCGCTGCTGATGGGGCGCAAGCTGCGTCAGCCCTTGATCCGGGCGATGATCACCGGCTACAAACGCTCGCCGGGCTGAACGCGGCCGCAAATACACGGGGTAATGGCCAGGGTCGAGGAGAGAGCATGGCAGACCATGGCCAGTTTGCCGCGCGGTCAGGGCTGACCGCGCGGTTTTTTTGTGGCGCTCACATGCCCAGATACGCCGCGCGCACCTGTTCGTTGTCGATCAGTTCGCGCCCGCCGCCGCTCAGGGTGATGCGGCCGGTTTCCAGCACATAGCCCCGATCGGCCAGCGCCAGCGCAGAAAACGCATTCTGCTCGGCCAGAATCAGCGTCATGCCCTGGGCTTTCAGGGTTTTCACCACATTGAAGACTTCTTCCACCAACAGCGGCGCCAGGCCCATTGAGGGTTCGTCCAGCAGCAAAAGCTTGGGGCGGCCCATCAGTGCGCGGCCGATGGCCAGCATTTGCTGCTGGCCGCCCGACAGCGTGCCGGCCGGCAGGCGGCGTTTTTCCTTGAGCACCGGGAACATGGCGTACACCTGCTCCAGATCGCTGTCGGCCTGCGCCCGAGGCTGGGTGTAGCCGCCCAGGCGCAGATTGTCTTCGATGGACAGTGGGCCAAACACCTGGCGGCCTTCTGGCGACTGGCAGATGCCACGGCGCACGCGCAGGTCGGCGCGCAGGCGGCGGATGTCTTCGCCGGCAAAGCGCAACTGCCCGGCGCGCGCCGGCTGCACGCCGGACAGCGCGCGCAGCAGGGTGGTTTTGCCGGCGCCGTTGGCGCCGACCAGGGCCACGGTTTCGCCCCGGCGCACTTTCAGCGAAATGCTGCTGAGCGCCTGAATCCGCCCATAGCTGCTGTCCAGCGCGTCGACTTCCAGCAGCCAGTCCTGATGGCTGGCCAACTCGCCGCCGCTGTGGCCGCCCAGGCCAACCGATTCTGGCGCCAGGCTGGCCACGCGGTGAAACAGCTCGCGGCTTTCGGCGCTGGCGGCGTCGCCAAACAGCGGGTCTTGGTGGCTGGAAAACGCCTGCTGGATGGCGTCCCAGTCGGCGGCGCTCAGGGCCTGTTCCGCCAGCGGAAACACCTGCTGCTCTTCGCGGCGGATATGCGACTTCAGGCCGTCGGCGTAGCCGCGCAGCCCCTGCGCCAGCGCGCTGGCCTGGCCTTGGCCGTGCAGGCAATCGGCCAGTTGCTGGCGCAGCGCCAGCACCCGCGCCGGGGCCTCGCGGTGTTCGGCCTGGAGCGCGTCCAGCAGCGGGATGGCGCTGGCGTCGCGCTGGCGCAGACAGGCAAACAGATGCTCGTCTTCCTTGCGGTGGTGAGCGGCGTCAACAAAGTGTTCCAGATAGTCAAACAGCGCCAGCAAAAACGCCGGCTCCAGCGCGCCGCCGCCGGCGATGTCCTCGCCCAGACGGTCCAGGGTGATGGCGATGCGCCACAGATTGCGGTGTTCGTCCTGGATGATGTGCAAAGCAGAATGCATGAGGGGTCTCCAGCTCAGGCGTGGGCGCCAAGGTAGGCGGCAATCACGTCCGGGTTGCGGCGGATTTCATCCCGGTTGCCCTCGGCCAGCTTCTTGCCGTAATCCAGCACCAGAATCCGTTCGGACAAGTTCATCACCATTTTCATGTCGTGTTCGACCAGCACCACGGTGACGCCGGCGTCGGCAATGCGCCGCACCAGCGCGTCCACTTCCTGGGTTTCTTTGGGGTTAAGGCCGGCGGCCGGTTCGTCCAGAAACAGCAGCCGGGGGCGCATGGCCAGCGCGCGGGCGATTTCCAGCCGCTTGAGCGCGCCATAAGGCATGCTGTCGGCACGGGCGGTCAGGTACTGCGCCAGGCCAACAAAGCGCATCAGCTCGGCGGCCTCGTCGCGCAAGGCCGCGTCGGCGCGGCGCAGGGCGGGCCAGCGCAGCGCGGCCTTGAACAGGCTGCGGTCCAGCCGCAGGTGGGCGCCCACCATCACGTTTTCGATGGCCAGCATATTCATGCACACTTGCAGGTTCTGAAAGGTGCGCGCCACGCCGCGCTGCGCCAGCCGGTCGGGCGTCAGGCCGTGCACCGGCTGGCCGTCCAGGCGGATGCTGCCGGCGGTGGGGGCGTACACGCCGGTAATCAGGTTGAACAGCGTGGTCTTGCCAGCGCCATTGGGGCCGATCACCGCGTAAATCATGCCGGCGTCGATGCTGAAGCTGACCGCCTGCACCGCCTTGACGCCGCCAAACTGGATGGACAATTCACTGACTTCAAGCAAGGCCATGTCATTGCCCTCCCTTGCCAAAGCGCGCCGCCAGGGTGGGGGCCAGCCCCTTGGGCAAAAAGATCATGCACAGCATCAGGATGGCGCCAAACACCACCGTCTCCCAGCCTTCAAAGGTGGCCAGCAGCTGCGGCAGCGCGGTCAGCAACACGGCGCCCAGCAGCGAGCCATACACCGAGGCCATGCCGCCAATCACCACCATGGTGACCAGCTCGATCGAGTGGAAAAAATCCGCCACATTCGGGGTGACAAAGCCGACGTAATGCGCGGTGATGCTGCCCATCAGGCTGGCGAACATCGCCGACAGCACAAAAATCGCCACCTTGTAGCCGGCCACATCCACGCCCACGCCGCGCGAGGCGACTTCTGAGCCGTGCAAGGCGCGCAGGGCGCGGCCAAACGGCGAATCCATCAGGTTTTGCGCCATCCACACGCTCAGCAGCAGCAAGGCCGACACCAGCCACCACCAATGCCAGTCGCGGCTGAGCGTCAGGCCGGCCACCTCGAATGGCAACACCGGCATGCCGTCTGGCCCGCCCGTCCACTGTGCCTCATTGCGCACCACGATATTGAGGATGATGCCCAGCCCCAGCGTGGCCATGGCCAGATAGTGGCCCTTCAGGCGAAAAATCGGCCGCGCCACCAGCGCCGCCAGCACGCCGGTCAGCGCCATGCCGGCCAGCATGGCGGCCAGCGGCGGCCAGCCAAAGTGGGTGGGCAGCACCGCCGAGGCATAGGCGCCCAGACCCAGAAAACCAGCATGGCCCAGGCTGATTTGCCCGGCAAAGCCAATCAGCAGATTCAGCCCCAGCACGATGATGGCGTTGATCGCCATGCGGATGGCCAAGTCCAGATAAAAGCTGTTGGGCAGCAGCCACGGCAACACCAGCAAGCCTGCCGCCAGCGCGCCCAGGGGAAGATAACGGGAAGTCGTCATGGTCACACCCGCTCGGTATTGCGCGCGCCCAACAGGCCCTGCGGCATGAAGAACAGCATCAGCAAGATCAGCGCAAACGGGATGGCGTCTTTGTAAGCCGACGACACATAGCCGGCGCCCAGCGCCTCCAGCACCCCCACCAACAGCCCGCCCAGCACCGCGCCCAGGCCATTGCCCAGCCCGCCCACCACGGCGGCGACAAAGCCCTTCAGGCCGAGCATGATGCCCACGTCGTAAGAGGTGAGAGTAATCGGCGTCACCAGCACGCCGCCCAGCGCACCCAAGGCGCCAGACATGGCAAAGCTCAAAAACAGCACCCGCCCGGTGTGTACGCCCACCAATTGGGCGGCCAGGCTGTTGAACGAAGTGGCCAGCATGGCCTTGCCCAGCAGAGTGTGATTAAAAAACCCCCACAGCGCCGCCACCACCAAGGCCGTCACCCCCAGCACCCACAGGCTTTGCGGCAGCAAGGTGGCGCCCAGCAGCGCCAGCGGCGCATCGCCAGAAAACGCCGGCAGGCTGTGCGTGCCCTTGCCCAGCCAGACTTGGGTCAGCCCGCGAATCACCAGCGAGGCGCCAATGGTGATGATGATCAGCGACACGGTGGGCGCGCCCTTCACCGGCTCGATGGCCAGTTTTTCCACCAACACCCCCACCAGCGCCGGCAACAGCACCGCCAGCAACAAGGCCACCGGCAAGGGCAGGCCGGCCTGGGTGAAAAACACCGCCAGCATGCCGCCCAGCATGATGAATTCGCCCTGGGCGAAGTTGATCACATGGCTGGCGTTGTAAATCAGGGTAAAGCCCAGCGCCGCCAGCGCGTAGGTGGCGCCGACGGTGACGCCGGAAAACAAAAATTGCAGGAATTGCGCCAGCATCACGCACCTCCTGCCGGCCAGGCGGCCAATGCAGTGGGGGTCATCCATGTCTCCTCATGGTTTGGGTCAGGTGGGCAACGGTTCTGCGCGTCCGGGTGGCGCGAAGATTCTGTATTGTGTAATTCGTTACGCACATTAGAAATGACACAATAAATTCTGTCAATCGAGATTTATGTATCACTTACACCGACAAAACAGGGAGGGATGGCAAAATTTTCATGGGCTTTTGCTTGTGTGTGCAGCGCCATCAAAGCAAAAAGCGATACGCAAACTTGCCTACAAGCAAATTTTTATGTATCTTTTTTTGTGGTACACAGCGGATGACGGCGCAAAAAAAACCGCCCTGGCGGGCGGTGGCGCAGATCGGCGCAAGGCGCTCAAGCGGCCGGCGGCGCATAGCCCAGCCGCAACGACAAGGCGTGCGCCGCCTCGCGCAGCGCGGTCACCGTGGGGCCGTCTTCGCGCATGTCCAGGCTGCCTTCCACGCCGACCACCACCAGCCCGAGGGTGATGTCCTGCTTGAAGTTGAACACCGGCGCCGCCATGGCCTCGACGCCGCGCACCATGTAATGCCCGGAAATCGCCGCCAGCCCGCGCGCGCGCACCTCGGCCAGCACGGCGCGCGCCTCGTCCAGCGTCTGCACATTGGCGCGGCACTTGCCGCTGTCCAGCTCGGCCTGCACCAAGGGCTCGATCTGCGCCGGCGGCAGCCAGGCGGCAAACACCCGGCCGGCGGCCGAGGCCAGCAGGCTGAGCGTGGCCCCGGTGATGACATTGACGGTGATCGGCCGGCGCGGGCGCTCCCAGCGCACAATCACCGGCCCCTGGCCGCCCCACACCGCCAGCGCCGTGGTTTCGTTGATGGCGTCGCGCAAATCGGCAATCGCGCTCAGCCCCAGCCGCACCCGGTCCAGCCGGCCCAGCGCCACCAGGCCCAGATTGAGCGCAAACGGCCCCAGCGTGTAGCGCGACGATAACGGGTCTTGCTCGACCAGCCCGCTGCGAATCAGGCTGACCAGATAACGGTGCGCCTTGGACGCCGGCATGTCGGCCGCAGCGGCGATGTCCTTGAGCATCATTGCCTGCTGCCCGGTCACCATCGCCTTGAGCAGGCTCATGCCCACCTCCAGCGACTGCACGCCATGTTTGCCTTCCAGATCGTCATGCATCCCTGTGCTCCCTGCGGTATTCTGTAATAAGAAACCAATTTTGTAATACAGAATTAAATCATGCGACAGGAGCGCGAGCAATGTCAGAACTCACGGTTTACGCCATCGACGGACTGACCCCGGTGGTCCACCCGGACGCCTACGTCCACCCCTCCGCCGTGCTGATTGGCGATGTCATCATCGGCGCGCGCTGCTATATCGGTCCCTGCGCCTGCCTGCGCGGCGACTTTGGCCGGCTGATCCTGCACGACGGCGCCAATGTGCAGGACACCTGCGTGCTGCATGGTTTTCCGGGGGCGGACACGGTGATCGAAGAAGACGGCCACATCGGCCATGGCGCGGTGCTGCACGGCTGCCGCATCGGCCGCAACGCGCTGGTGGGCATGAACGCCGTGGTGATGGACGAAGCGGTGGTGGGCGAATCGGCGATTGTCGCCGCCTCGGCCTTCGTCAAGGCCGGCATGGAGATCCCGCCCGGCATGCTGGCCGCCGGCGTGCCCGCCAAGGTGGTGCGCCCGCTCAGCGAGCTGGAGCGGCAATGGAAGCGCGACGGCACCGCCTGCTACCACGACCTGGCGCGCCGCAGCCTGGCCAGCCTGACCGCTACGGCGCCACTGCGTGAAATGGAAGCCAACCGGCCACGCATTCAGCTTGATTTGCCGGGGGTGGCACCGCTGAAGGTGAAGAAGGGCGGGTGAGATTTCGGTTTCTTGGGCTTGTGGCTGCAATTACAATACAGCGCTTTTTTTGATCGCGCATCTCACCGGACACTGACCTCACGCACAGCCGCTCACCCTTGGCAAAATTGGCGCGCGACATGATCCCGCTCGGCTTTGCGGATCAGGACCAGCGCGGATGGCTTGCCGCGCGCTTATGTCACTTCAAAGAGGTTTTGCGGATGCTCTACACCAGCCTGAACCCAGACAAAGCCTTGATTTGGCGCATCATCCACCGCGACAATCTGCCGTGGGTTCTGGATCACGGCTTGCACTGCGGCAACAGCGCCGTCAAAGCCCCTGGCTGGGTGAGCATCGGCAACCCGGAGCTGATCGACAAGCGCGCCCAGCATCCGGTGTCGCTGCCGCCCGGCGGCTTTTTGAACGACTATGTGCCGTTTTACTTCACGCCCTTTTCGCCGATGCTGCGCAATATCCACACTGGCTGGGGCGGCGTGCAGAAGCGACCCAATGATGAGATCGTGATTCTGGTGTCCAGCCTGCGCCACCTTGCCCAGCAAGGTCAGCCATTTTTGTTCACCGACAGCCATGCTTACTATCAGTGGGCGAATTACTATGCGGACTTGAACGATCTTGACAAGATCGACTGGGCTTTGCTGCAACGGCGGGATTTCAAGCGAGACGCGGAAGACCCGGCCAAGTTCGAACGTTATCAAGCCGAGGCGTTGATTCACCGCCATGTGCCGATTACCGGGCTGCTGGGCATTGTCTGCTACACGGAAGCATTGAAACAGGATATTGAACAGGAGATTCTGGCGCGCCATCTGAGCCTGCCAGTGCATGTTCGCACAGGGTGGTATTTCTCATGATCACATTCACTCAAGGCAATTTGCTGGAGGCCCGCGCCGAGGCGCTGGTCAACACGGTCAACACCGTCGGGGTGATGGGCAAGGGCATCGCGCTGATGTTCAAGGAGCGCTTTGCCGAGAACTTCCGCCGTTACGCTGCCGCGTGCAAAGCCAGGGAAGTGCAGACCGGCAAGATGTTTGTGACGCCTGTACACGAACTGGATGGCCCGCGCTGGATCGTCAATTTTCCCACCAAGCAGCACTGGCGTTCACCTTCACGGCTGGAGTGGGTGCAGGAAGGTTTGCAGGATTTGCGGCGCTTTTTGCTTGAGCAGCACATCCAGTCTGTCGCTATTCCGCCCTTGGGCGCAGGCAATGGCGGCCTGGAGTGGGCTAAGGTGCGCGAACAGATCACCCAGACGCTGGGCGATTTGGACATTGAGATTTTGGTGTTTGAACCCACCAGTCAATATCAAAACGTGGCCAAGCGGACAGGGGTGGAAAAGCTGACGCCAGCCCGTGCATTGATTGCTGAGTTGGTGCGCCGTTACTGGGTGCTGGGTATGGAGTGCAGCTTGCTGGAAATCCAGAAGCTTGCCTGGTTTCTGGAGCGTGAAATCGAAAAGCGCGGATTAACGTCGCTGGATTTGCGTTTTAACGCCCACAAATACGGCCCATACGCAGATCGCCTGCGCCACTTGCTGGAAGGGCTGGACGGCAGCTATTTGCATTCTGACAAGCGCATCAGCGATGCGACTCCCCTGGAGGTGATCTGGTTTGACGATGCACGCAAAGACCTTGTTCATCGCTATCTTCAGAGTGAAGCCAAGGCCTACGCCCACGCGCTGGAATCCACCACGGCGCTGATTGACGGCTTTGAGTCGCCGTTTGGCATGGAGCTGTTGGCCACGGTGGACTGGCTGCTGGCCCGTGAAGGCGTGGCGCCCACGGTGCCCGCCCTGCGTGAGGGGCTGCGCCACTGGCGCGGTGGCTCAGATGCCGCTGCCCGTAAGGAGCGACTCTTCGATGACCGAGCGCTGGGCATTGCCCTGGAACGCCTGCGGGGGTTTGCCTGATGCCCACCTGCTGGATCATCGCCGGCCCCAACGCGCGGGCAAAACCACTTTCGCCCTGGAATACCTGCCGCAGGTGGCGCAGTGCTCGCGCTTTGTGAATGCGGATCTGATTGCCGCCGGTTTGTCGCCGCTGGCGCCCGAACGCGAATTATTGGCCGCCAGCCGCTTGTTTTTGGGCGAGATCGAAGCCTGCATCGCCAAGCGTGAAGACTTTGCCTTTGAAACCACACTGGCCGGGCGCAGTTATCTGAAGCTGGTCCGTCGTCTGCAAACGGCGGGCTGGCGGGTTGAACTGATTTACCTGGCGCTGCCCAGCATGGAAATGTCCAAACTGCGCGTCGCCGAGCGGGTGGCGCATGGCGGCCACTCTATCCCGGTCGCCGACATTGAACGTCGCTTTGCCCGTAGCCTGGGCAACTTGCTCAACAGCTTCAGCACACAGGTGGATGCCTGCCGCTGCTTCATGAACAGTGATGCCTCACCAGAACTGGTGTTTGAACAGCAGGGCGAGGTGCGCAATGTCGTGCACATGCCGTATTACCAACATTTGTTGAAGGAGGCCGCATGATGACCATCACATCCGTTCCACCGTCACCCCAGGCGCAAGCCATGCTCAAAGCCTTGCAGACCGCCGTGGCCAACAGCCTGGATAAAAAGCAGAAGCTCGGACAATACGCCGTGATCTGGCAGAACGGCCAGCCCGTGCAAACCGGCAGCGATGCGCCAAAGGCGACGCAGTAAGCACGGCGGTGCGCGCCTACCCCAGCGGATCCACCTCGCCAAACCGCGCATACACCGTCGGCGAGGCTTCCGGGGTTTGGCCGTTGGCCAGCTGAAAATGCCGGTCCAGGTGGCGTTCGGAGGCAGGCAGCAGGCGGTGGTAGATTTCGCGGCACAGTTGCCGGGCCTGGTGGCCGGGCCAGTCGCCGGGCAGCAGCACGTCGGGCAGTTCCGGGTCGCGCAGCAGCAGGCGGCGGTAGTCGTGAATCAGCAGGATGCGCAGCAGAAAGGCGCTTTCTTCGTCCAGCGCATGTTCGCTGTCGGCGCGCAATTGCGCCAGCACCGGCTGGTAGCGCTGGACAAAGCTGGCGTACATGGCGGCCAGGTCGTTGAGGTTCCAGGCGGCGTGCACCATGTCCAGGTCGCTGGCGGCGCTGCCGTAGGGGGTGTCGGCGGCGATCAGCGGCTTGAGCCGGCCCAGGAGCTCGCCCAGGCCGTCGGCGATCAGCGCGTCAAAGGCGTTGGTCAGGTCTACGCTGGGGTGCACAAAACAATCGCTGCCCAGCATGCCAAAGCCCTGCCAGAACAGCGCGCGCTTGAGTTGTTCGCGCGGTTTGCCGGCCAGCTCGCCCACCAGCATGATCAGCCGCCAGCGGCGGTCCCATTGTGGCGCGCGCGCGGCGTAGATATGGCGTGAGGCTTCGGCAAAGCGGCGCTGGCCGGCCGGGGCCAGCAGGTAGTCGGTGCGCCGGCCAGCCGGCTCGCTGCACAGCCATTCTTCTTTGGTCAGGCGAAACACCGAGGTGCGGATCAAGCGTTCGTTCAGCTCCAGCGGCTCCAGCAGGCGAATCAGGCTGCCCAGCCAGATGCGGCTGCCGCGCGGCATGACGGCGTCGCCAAATACCGAAACAATCAGCGAGCCGGCCTGCACCCGGCCTTGTTGGCGAAAATCTTCGAGTCGTTGCTGGATGGGGGTAAGCTCGGCGGACATTGCGGGTCGATCTGGGAAGGTTGGGGTGGGCGGGCAAAGCGGGAGTTTACTCGCAGTGGCGCGCTGGGGGTGAAGTGTGAATCAGGGCTGCGCTGATGCTCAGCGTTGCTAAGGCTGGATTTTGGGCGGGGTTTCGCCTCGCACCCGCCCCCTTTTTCTTTGTCTCGCCAAAGAAAAAGGGGAAAAGAAAGGCGACCCGGGCACCGCGCCCTGCGGGTGCCCTGTGCTTCTCGAAAACCGGGGTCGCCACGGAATGGCGCGTCGGCTGCGCCGCCGCTTAGCCGTGGCGGAAAGCCCCCCGGTTTTCTGCGATGCTCGGCGCGCCACACGGGATACACGGCGGCTAAGCGCAACGATTTCAGGAGTCTTGCCACCATTTGGCGCAGCAAAGCGCTGTTGGCCAGCTCACCCACACGCTCCCTCAAAACACCGCCACGGGTGGCGGGTCGGGTTGCAAGCGTTGTTGCTGGGCAAAAAACCCCTCGCTGTGAATCTGTTCGGCCGGCGCGCCCTGGCTGCGGGCTGCGGTCTGGCAGGCCTCGACAAAGGCCGGGCTGCCGGCGATAAACACCGTGTGTTTGGACAAGTCGGCGCACAGGCTGGGCAAGAGCTCGGGGATGCGGCCGTGGCGGCAGCCGTCTTGCTGGTCGCGGGTAAGGGTGATGTGGTAGTCAAAATTGCGGTGTTTGGCGCGCCACCAGGCCAGCAGGCCCAGGCTATACACATCGGCCAGGGTGCGGGCGGAGAACACCAGGGTCACCTTGCCGCGATAGCCACGGCGCAGGGCGGCTTCGGTCAGCGCCAGGATCGGCGCCAGGCCGGTGCCGGCGGCCAGGCACAGCACCGGGGTGTTGACCGAGGGGTCGCCAATAAACGTGCCGTAGGCGCCAGACACTTTCAGGCTGTCGCCGATATTTAATTGTTCATGCACCCAGGCGCTGGTTACGCCGTCGTCGGCGCGGGCCACTTGCAGCACCAGTTCGCCATCCGGGCGCGGGGCGTTGGCGATGGAATAGGCGCGCAGCGGGATGTCGGCGCGCGGGTTGCCCAGCATCACATACTGGCCGGGCCAGTAGCGGATGGGCTGGCCCACCGGGCGCAGGCGCAGCTCGACCACCCGTTCGGCCACCTGGCGTTTGTCCACCAGCACAAACAGCGCATCCTCGCGCGGCGGAAACAGCTTGGGCTTGGCGTCTTCGGTGCCCCATTCGATGGTGAGTTCATCAGAAATCGGCTTGGCCATGCACATCAGGCCATAGCCCTGGCGGCGCTCTTCTTGCGACAGCGCCATGTCCAGCACCATGCCCTGGTCAAAATGGCCGGCGCTGACCTTGACCTTGCATTCGCCGCAGGCGCCGGCGCGGCAGTTGTTGGGCAGGGCGTAGCCGGCTTTTTCAAGCGCCATCAGCACGGTGTCGCCGCTGGCGCACTCGACCGATTTGCCCGAGGGTTGCAGGATGATGCGCGGCATAAATCTCTCGTTCTCCAAAAATGAAACCCCGCCCGCCCCGTGGTGAAGCGGGGCGGGCACGCTGGCTGGGGGTCAGAACACCGGGATGATGTCTTCCATGTCGATGTCGCTGACTTCCTGACCGGTGATGCCGACTTCCGGAATCGCCGGGAACGGGATGTTGTAGCGGTCCAGCACACTCTTCAGGTTGATCATGGCGTTGCGCCAGTTTTCCAGCTTCATTTCATACGTGGGGATGCCAAAGCCGGCGGCGCGGGCGATTTCTTCGGCTTCGCGCTGGGTGGCGATAAAGTCTTCCGGCAGGTCCCAGAACTCCATCGGCGGCTCGAACAGCACGGCGGACAGGAACAGATAGCCGGCGCGGATCTGCTTGGTGACCACCGCCTTGGTGGACTCATCCAGACCGGGGTAGTCGCGCTCCATCACCGCCATGCAGATGGCCATGTGGCGGCCTTCGTCGCGGCCGATGTTCTTGAAGCCTTCCTTGAAAACCGCTTCACGCGAGTTGTCGTACATCTGCTTGAAGATGGTCGCCGCAGCGATTTCGCCCATCAGGAAAGAGCTGAACAGCACGGCCAGGTCGTACTTGGGCACGGCTTGCTTATAGCCATTCCAGTAGCGGCCGCCGTTGAAATACAGCCATTGGGCGTTTTTTTGCAGACGCTTGCCCAGCTCGGTCTTGGGCTGGTAGGTCAGCGGGTCCGGGTGGCCCAGCAGCTTGGTGATGGCCAGGCCGCACATGATTTCGTGGTTTTGCTCGTCGCGGGTCACCGAGAAGAAGCACTTGCGCACCGGGTCTTCTTCGTGAACTTCGTAGGTTTTGATCAGCGCTTCGGCAAATACCGGCGGCGCCGAGGCGTCGAACACCGACAACAGCGTCCACCAGTAGGCGATGGATTCGCGCTCTTCCCAGCTGTAGCTGTCCACATCCAGGGTGTCCCAGGGGAGTTTTTCCGGGTCCCAGTTCTCACGCAGCGCGGCTTCCCACACTTCTTGCAATTTTTTGGTCTTGCTGTGCCAGGACAGCGGATAGACGTTGGGCTGCGGGGTGGCCGGCGGAAATTCCATCTTGTCGGCAAAGCGTTCCTTGTGGCTGGACATGGCGTCTCCTCATCTGTGGTGGGTGGTCTGCAAGCAGTGTCCCGTCTGCTTGTGGCGGCAATAGTGATACGTAAAAAAATACATGTCAACAAAAAATGTATCGCTTTGTGTGGGGTGAGTGTGTGGGCTGTTGGCGCAACACTGGCGTATGTTGCGCAAAAACAGCAGGAAATTGCCTATTAAATTATTGATAAAAAACAGATTACGATTAACAAAATCCGTTTTTACATGGTGAAATGTGCACGCGCAGCAAGAAAAAATATGATACGTAAAGTTGACACAAAACGAGTTTGTTCGTAACTTTTTCGCGAACACACCCACTTTGCGGAGACTGAACCGATGACTCACCCCCTGTTTGAGCAGCATCGCGCCACCCTGGAAGGCGCGCTGAACGCCATCGCCACCCGTGGCTATTGGTCGGCCTATGCCGAGATGCCCAGCCCCAAGCTGTATGGCGAACACGCCGCCGACGCCGGCAAGCGCGCGTTCGAGGCGCATCTGGGCCAGCGCTTTGCCCTGGAGCAGCCGGGCCAGACAGGCTGGCAGGGCGGCGAGCGCTCGCCGTATGGCGTGGCGCTGGAGGTGAGTTATCCGGTGTGCGCGCCCGAGGCGCTGCTTGCCGCCGCGCAGGCGGCCATGCCCGGCTGGCAGGCGCTGGGCGCCGCCGGGCGCACTGGCGTGTGTCTGGAAATGCTGGCGCGGCTGAATGCGCAAAGCTTTGAACTGGCCCACGCGGTGATGATGACCACTGGCCAGGGCTGGATGATGGCGTTTCAGGCCGGCGCGCCGCATGCCCAGGATCGCGGGCTGGAGGCGGTGGCCTACGCCTGGCGCGAGCAAAGCTTCATCCCGACGCGCGCGCATTGGGAAAAACCGCAGGGCAAGAACCCGGCGCTGGTGATGGAAAAACACTTTGAAATCGTTGGCCGTGGCGTGGCGCTGGTGATTGGCTGCGCCACCTTCCCCACCTGGAACACCTACCCCGGCCTGTTTGCCGCGCTGGCCACCGGCAACCCGGTGATCATCAAACCGCACAACCAGGCCATCCTGCCGGCCGCCATCACCGTGCGCACCCTGCGCGCCGTGCTGGCCGAACACGGGCTGGACCCGAATCTGGTCAGCCTGTGCGTCAGCCCCTCGCGCGCCGCCACCCAGGCGCTGGCCCGCGATCCGGCGGTGCGCTCGGTGGATTTCACTGGCGGCAACGCCTTTGGCCAATGGCTGCTGCAACACTGCCCGCAAGCCCAGGTGTACGCCGAGCTGGCCGGGGTCAACAACATCGTCATCGACTCCACCGACCAATACAAAGCCATGCTGGGCAATCTGGCCTTTACCCTGTCGCTGTATTCCGGGCAGATGTGCACCACCAGCCAGGCCATCCTGGTGCCGGCGGGCGGCATCGACACCGACGAAGGCCACAAGCGTTTTGATGACGTCTGCGCCGACCTGGCCCGCGCCGTGCAGCGCCTGTTGGGCAAGCCGGAAGTCGCCCACGCCGTGCTGGGCGCCATCCAGTCGGCCGACACCCTGGCGCGCATCGACCAAGCCAATCGCGGCGAGCTGGGCCAGGTGCTGCTGGCCGCCAGCGCGCTGGACAACCCGGAATTCCCCGCCGCCCAGGTGCGCACGCCGGCCTTGCTGGCCTGCGACGCCGCCGACGAGGCGCTGTACATGGAAGAGCGCTTCGGCCCGATCAGCTTTGTGGTCAAAACCGCCGACACCGTCGCCTCGCTGGCGCTGTGCGAACGGCTGGTCAGCCAGCATGGCGCCTTGACCGTCGGCGTGTACTCCACCCGTGAAGACATCATCGACGCCGCCACCGCCGTCACCTGGCGCGGCAAGGTGGCGCTGTCGATCAACCTCACTGGCGGCGTGTTCGTCAACCAGTCGGCGGCGTTCTCCGATTACCACGGCACCGGCGGCAACCCGGCGGCCAACGCCGCCTACGCCAATTCGGCCTTTGTCGCCAACCGCTTCTGCGTTGTGCAACGCCGTCGCCATGTCTGAGGAACCGGCCATGGGTTTTCAACACATTCTGTTTGAGGCGCGCGATGGCGTGGCGCGGCTGACGCTGAACCGCCCGGACGCGCTCAACAGCCTGACCGACGCCATGCACATCGAGCTGCGCGCCGCGCTGGATCAGGTGCAGGCCGACCCGGCCATTCGCGTGCTGGTGCTCAGCGGCGCCGGGCGCGGCTTTTGCGCCGGGCAGGATTTGGCCGATCCGGGCATGCAGGCGGTGGACGGCAAGCTGCCTGACCTGGGCGACATCGTCGAGCGCAACTACAAACCCTTGGTGCTGCGCCTGCAAAACCTGCGCGTGCCCACCGTGGCGGCGGTCAATGGCGTGGCGGCGGGCGCCGGGGCGTCGCTGGCGCTGGCCTGCGACCTGGTGGTGGCGGCGGAATCCGCGTCGTTTCTGCAAGCATTCAGCAAGATCGGCCTGATTCCCGACACCGGCGCCACCTGGGCGCTGCCGCAACGGGTGGGCATGGCCCGCGCCATGGGCCTGGCCTTGCTGGCCGACAAACTGCCGGCGGCGCGCGCCGCCGAATGGGGCTTGATCTGGGCCTGCGTGGCCGATGGCGAGTTTCGCGCCCATGTCGATGCGCTGGCCGCGCGCCTGGCGGCCATGCCCACCAAGGCGCTGGTGCGCACCCGGCTGGCCATGCACACCGCCGCCAGCCACACCCTGGAGCAACAGCTCACCCTGGAAGGCGGGCTGATGCGCGAGCTGGGCTGGAGCGCCGACTACGCCGAAGGCGTGGCCGCCTTTGTGGAAAAGCGCGCGCCGCGCTTTAGCGGGGCATGAATATGGCTGCTTTGTCTGCTTTGCAGCCGGTGGGCGTGGTCGGCGCCGGGGCGATGGGCGCCGGCATTGCCCAGGTGGCGGCGCTGGCCGGCCACCCGGTGCGCCTGTTTGACCTGCGCGCCGATGCCGCCCGCCAGGCGGTGGACAGCCAGCGTGCCCAGTTGGCGCAACTGGCCGGCAAGGGTCGGCTGGACGCCGCGCTGGCTGAGGCCGCCAGCGCGCGGCTGTCGGCGGTGAGCGAGCTGGCCGAGCTGGCCGGCTGCGCGCTGGTGATCGAAGCGATTGTCGAACAGCTGGAAGCCAAACAGGCGCTGTTCAGCCAGCTGGAAGCCATCGTCGGCGACGACGCCCTGCTGGCCAGCAACACCTCGTCGATTTCGCTGACCGCCATCGCCGCGCCGCTTACCCGCCCGCAGCGGCTGGCCGGTTTGCATTTTTTCAACCCAGCGCCGCGCATGGCGCTGGTGGAAGTGATTGCCGGCCTGGCCACCGCGCCCGAGGTGATCGACACGCTGATGGCCACCGCCCGCGCCTGGGGCAAAACCCCGGTGCGCGCCAAATCCACGCCGGGCTTTATCGTCAACCGGGTGGCGCGGCCGTATTACGCCGAGGCGCTGCGCCTGGCGCAGGAAGGCGCGGCCAGCCCGGCCACGCTGGATGCGCTATTGCGCGAGGCGGGCGGTTTTCGCATGGGGCCGTTCGAGCTGATGGACATGATCGGCCACGACGTCAACTTTGCCGTCACCTCGTCGGTGTGGCGCGGCTATTTTCATGACCCGCGTTTTTTGCCCTCGCTGATGCAGCAAGACCTGGTCGAGGCGGGCTTTTTGGGGCGCAAGCGCGGACGTGGCTTTTATGACTACCGCGACGGCGCCGCCATGCCGCAGGCCGACAGCGCGCCGCCGCTGCCGCCGCCCGCTCAGCTGGCGGTGTGCGGCGACAGCCCGGCCGCGCGCGCCCTGGCCGCCCGGCTGCACGCCCACGGCGTGGTGTTTGCCACGCTGCCCTCGCCCGATGGCCGGGTGGCCCAGGCCGATGACGCCGTGTTGTTCGTCACCGATGGCCGCAGCGCCAGCCAGCGCGCCGCCGACCTGGCGCTGCCCAATCTGCTGCTGATCGACCTCGCGCTGGATTACCACCTGGCCTCGCGCCTGGCCGCAGCCGCCGCCGACGGCTGCGCGCCGGCCGCGCGCGACGCCGGGCTGGGCTTGCTGCAAGCCGCCGGCTTAGCCGTCAGCCTCTTGGACGACGCCCCCGGCTTGGTGGTGATGCGCACGGTGGCCATGTTGGCCAACG
This sequence comes from Rivihabitans pingtungensis, assembly GCF_003201855.1. Classification (GTDB taxonomy): domain Bacteria; phylum Pseudomonadota; class Gammaproteobacteria; order Burkholderiales; family Aquaspirillaceae; genus Rivihabitans; species Rivihabitans pingtungensis. The sequence goes on from NZ_QJKI01000012.1 coordinate 35,448, forward strand.
AAGCCGCCGACGCCGTCCATCAGGGCGTGTGCTCGGCCGCCGACGCCGACGCCGCCATGCAATTGGGCGTCAACTACCCACGCGGCCCGCTGGCCTGGGCCGAGCAGATTGGCCTGGCGCAGGTGCGCCAGGTGCTGGCCCATCTGGCCGCCTGCTACGGCGAAGACCGCTACCGCATTTCGCCGCGCCTGCAACGCGCGGCGCTCACCGGGAGAATCCTGCATGACTGACATCGCCGCCCTGTCGCCCCAGGCGCTGGCCGAAGCCGCCGCCGCCGCCATGTGGCGCCGCGACGCCGCCGCCCGCAGCCTGGGCATGCAACTGGAAGCCATCAGCCCCGGCAGCGCCACGCTGAGCATGACCGTGCGCGCCGATATGGTGAACGGCCACCACATCTGCCACGGCGGCATGCTGTTCAGCCTGGCCGACACCGCCTTTGCCTACGCCTGCAACAGCGGCAACCACAACACCGTCGCCTCGGCCTGCCAGATTGATTTTCTGGCGCCTGCGCACGAAGGCGACACGCTGATCGCCAGCGCCAGCGAACAGGCCGCCAGCGGCCGCGCTGGTGTGTACGACGTCAGCGTGCACCGCAGCGACGGCCAATTGCTGGCGCTGTTTCGCGGCAAGAGCCATCGCATTCGCGGCGAGGTGATTGCCGGTTTGCAGGCCGCCGGCTAACGCCGCAGACAACAGAGCGCGGCTCACCGCGCCACGCCCCCTACACAGACATCAGGAGACTTCACCATGACCGCCCGTCTGCCCCAGCCCGGCGAGCTCGACCCGATCGAGACCGCCAGCCGCGACGAAATCGCCGCCCTGCAATTGCAACGCCTGAAATGGTCGCTGCGCCATTGCTACGACCATGTTGCCCCCTACCGCCAGCGCTGCCAGGCCAAGGGGGTGCACCCGGATGACCTGAAACAGCTGTCGGATTTGTCGCTGTTTCCGTTCATGACCAAATCCGACCTGCGCGACCACTACCCGTTTGGCCTGCTGGCGGTGCCGCGCGAGCGCATCGCCCGCCTGCACGCCTCCAGCGGCACCACTGGCAAATCGGTGGTGGTGGGCTACACCCAGCAGGATTTGCACCACTGGGCGGATATTGTCGCCCGCTCGATCCGCGCCGCTGGTGGGCGGCCTGGCGATATGGTGCATGTGGCCTACGGCTACGGCATGTTTACCGGTGGCCTGGGCGCGCATTACGGCGCCGAGCGGCTGGGTTGCACCGTGGTGCCGATGTCCGGCGGCCAGACCGAAAAACAAGTGCAGCAGATTGTCGACTTCCGCCCGGACATCATCATGGTCACCCCGTCGTATTCGCTGGTGATTGCCGAAGAGTTCGAGCGCCTGGGCATCGCCCCGCAGGATATCTCGCTGAAGGTGGGCATTTTTGGCGCCGAGCCATGGGGCGAGGGCATGCGCAACGAAATCGAGAAAAAACTCGGCATCGACGCCATCGACATCTACGGCCTGACCGAAGTCATGGGCCCCGGCGTGGCCTGTGAGTGCATCGAAAGCAAGGACGGCCCGGTGATCTGGGAAGACCATTTCTACCCCGAGATCATCGACCCGGACACCGGCGAAGTGCTGCCCGACGGCAGCGAGGGCGAGCTGGTGTTCACCTCGCTCACCAAAGAAGCCTTTCCGGTGATTCGCTACCGCACCCGCGACCTCACCCGGCTGCTGCCGCCCACCTCGCGCGCGTTCCGCCGCATCGACAAGATCACCGGCCGCTCGGACGACATGCTGATTATTCGCGGCGTGAATGTGTTCCCCACCCAGATCGAAGAACAAATCCTGCGCGACGCCCGCCTGTCGGGCAATTACCAGGTGGTGATCAGCCGCGATGGCCATCTGGACAACCTGGAAGTGCGCTGCGAGCTGCAACGCGAGCTGTCCGGCCGGCTGAATCCGGCCCAGGTGCAGGAAATCGCCAAAAGCTTGCAGCACCGCATCAAGACCATTATCGGCGTCTCCACCCGCATCAGCGTGCTGGAAGTGGACGGCATTCCGCGCACCGTGGTGGGCAAGGCCCGCCGGGTGATTGACGAACGGCCCAAGCAATAAGGAGCAGTCCATGAACCAGGCATTTATCTGTGACGCCGTGCGCACCCCGATTGGCCGCTATGGCGGCGCCTTGGCCGGCGTGCGCGCCGACGACCTGGGCGCGGCGCCCTTGCAGGCGCTGATGGCGCGCCACCCGCAGCTGGATTGGGCGGCGGTGGACGACATTCTGTATGGCTGCGCCAACCAGGCCGGTGAAGACAACCGCAATGTGGCGCGCATGTCGGCGCTGCTGGCCGGGCTGCCCATCCAGGCGCCGGGCACCACCATCAACCGCCTGTGCGGCTCGGGCATGGACGCCATTGGCCAGGCAGCGCGGGCGATCAAGGCCGGCGAAGCCGAGCTGATGCTGGCCGGCGGGGTGGAAAGCATGTCGCGCGCGCCGTTTGTGCTGGCCAAGGCTGACAGCGCGTTTTCGCGCCAGGCGGCGATTTACGACACCACCATCGGCTGGCGCTTTCCCAATCCGCGCATGAAGGCGCTGTACGACACCCACTCGATGCCGCAAACCGCCGACAACGTGGCCGCCGAATTCGCCATCAGCCGCGCCGACCAGGACGCCTTTGCCTGGCGCAGCCAGCAGCGCTGGGCCGCCGCCGACGCCGCCGGGCGCTTTGCCGACGAGCTGATTCCGCTGCAGATTCCGCAGAAAAAAGGCGAGCCCACCACGGTGACGCGCGACGAGCACCCGCGCCCGGACACCACGCTGGAGCAACTGGCGCGACTCAAGGGCGTCAACGGCCCGGAACTGAGCGTCACCGCCGGCAATTCGTCTGGCGTCAACGACGGCGCCTGCGCGCTGTTGCTGGCCTCGGCCGCCGCCGCCCAGCGCCATGGCCTGACCCCGCTGGCGCGGGTGGTGGGCATGGCCACCGCCGGCGTGCCGCCGCGCATCATGGGCTTTGGCCCGGCCCCGGCGGTGAAAAAAGTGCTGGCGCACACCGGCCTGACGCTGGCCGACATGGACGTGATCGAACTCAACGAAGCCTTTGCCGCCCAGGCGCTGGCCGTGCTGCGCGACCTGGGGCTGGCCGACGACGCCAGCCACGTCAACCCCAATGGCGGCGCCATCGCCATGGGCCACCCGCTGGGCATGAGCGGCGCCCGGCTGGTGACCACTGCCGCGTATGAACTGCGCCGCCGTGGTGGCCGCTACGCGCTGTGCACCATGTGCATTGGCGTAGGCCAGGGCATCGCCATGGTGATCGAGCGGGTGTGACCGCGCTTTACCCCATAACCATCAGGAGAGACCACATCATGCAAGCATCCATCCGCAACACCCTGTTTGGCCTGGCGCTCGCCGTGGCGGCCGGTCACGCCAGCGGCGCAGAGCCGATCAAAATCGGCTCGGTGCTGTCGGTCACCGGCCCGGCGGCGTTTTTGGGCGACCCCGAACTGAAAACCCTGCAAATGTACGTCGAGGACATCAACAAAAAAGGCGGCGTGCTGGGCCGGCCCTTGCAACTGGTGCACTACGACGACGGCAGCGACGCCAACAAGGCCAATGGTTTTGCCAAGCGGCTGATCGACGACGACAAGGTGGACGTGCTGATTGGCGGCACCACCACTGGCTCGACCATGTCGATGGTGCCGCTGGTCGAGCGCGCCGGCCTGCCGTTCATCTCGCTGGCCGGCGCGGTGCCGATTATCGAGCCGGTGAAGAAATGGGTGTTCAAAACCCCGCACACCGACCGCATGGCCGCCGAAAAGATCTTTGAAGACATGAAAAAGCGCGGCCTGAGCAAGGTGGCGCTGCTGTCGGAAACCTCGGGCTTTGGCCAGTCGGGCAAAAAAGAAACCGAAGCAGTAGCCGGCAAATACGGCGTCAGCCTGGTGGCCAATGAAACCTATGGGCCCAAAGACACCGACATGAGCCCGCAGCTGACCAAGATCAAGAACACCCCCGGCGTGCAGGCTCTGTTCATCTTTGGCCTGGGCCAGGGCCCGGCCATCGCCACCAAGAACTACAAGCAACTGGGGCTGACCCTGCCCTTGTACCACGCCCACGGCGTGGCCTCGGAAGAGTTCATCAAGCTGGCCGGCCCGGCGGCCGAAGGCGTGCGACTGCCGGCGACGGCTTTGCTGGTGATCGACAAACTGGACGCCAAAGACCCACAAAAACCGGTGGTCACCGACTACGCCCGTGCGTTTCAGGCGCGCTGGAAAACCGATGTGTCTTCGTTTGGCGGTTATGCCTACGACGGGCTGATGCTGACGGTGGATGCCATCAAGCGCGCCGGCAGCGCCGACAAGGCCAAGGTGCGCGACGCACTGGAAGCCACCAAGGGTTATGTCGGCGCCAGCGGCAAGGTAAATATGAGCGCCAGCGACCATATGGGACTGGATTTGTCGGCCTTCCGCCTGGTGGAAATCAAAGCCGGTGACTGGGCGTTGTTGGGCAGCAAGTGAAAGGGCCGTCATGACTGATTCTGTGCTCACCGAAACCCACGGCCGGGTGGGGCTGATCCGCTTTAACCGCCCCGAGGCGATGAATGCGCTGAACGCCGACGTGGTGGCGGCGCTGGCCGCCGCCATCGACGACTTTGAAGCCAACCCGGACATCGGCTGTCTGGTGCTCACCGGCAGCGACACGGTGTTTGCCGCTGGCGCCGATATCGGCTTCATGAAGGATTTCAGCTATCTGCACGCCTACCGGACAGACTTTGTCACCACCGGCGGCTGGGAGCGGCTGAAAACCACCCGCAAGCCGGTGATTGCCGCCGTGGCGGGCTTTGCCCTGGGCGGCGGCTGCGAGCTGGCGATGATGTGCGACATGATTTTTGCCGCCGACACCGCCAAATTCGGCCAGCCGGAAATCCGCCTGGGCACGATGCCCGGCGCTGGCGGCACCCAGCGCCTGCCGCGCGCGGTGGGCAAGGCCAAGGCCATGGACCTGTGCCTGAGCGCGCGCATGATGGACGCCGCCGAAGCCGAGCGCGCCGGCCTGGTGGCGCGCCTCTACCCGGCGGCGCAACTGCTGGAAGAAACCCTGAAGGCCGCGCAGACCATCGCCGGCTTCTCGCTGCCGGTGACGATGATGATCAAGGAATCGGTTAATCGCGCCTTTGAAAGCAGCCTGAACGAGGGCCTGCTGTTCGAGCGTCGGGTGTTTCACGCCACCTTCACCCTGGACGACCAGCGCGAAGGCATGCAGGCGTTTGCCGACAAGCGCAAGCCGGTGTTCCGCCATCAATAGAGAGAGCCATGTCTTATTCCACCCTTGAAATCCAGCGCAATGGCGCAGTGGCCACGCTGTGGATGAACCGCCCGGAAGTGTTCAACGCTTTTGACGAGCAGTTGATCGCCGAGCTTACCCAGGCCTGCCAGGCGCTGGACCACGACGACAGCGTGCGCGTGGTGGTGCTGGCTGGGCGCGGCCGGCATTTTTCGGCCGGCGCCGACCTGAACTGGATGCGCCGCGCCGCCAGCCACGGCGAAGCAGAAAACCTGGCCGACGCCCGCCAGTTTGCCCGCATGCTGCGCACCCTGGCCACCTTGTCCAAACCCACCGTCGCCCGCGTGCACGGCGCGGCGCTGGGCGGCGGCACGGGGCTGACCGCCGCCTGCCAGATGGCCATCGCCAGCGATGACGCGGTGTTTTCTACCTCGGAAGTGCGCTTTGGCATCATCCCGGCGGTGATCAGCCCCTATGTGTTGCAGGCCATCGGCCCGCGCCAGGCGCAGCGCTATTTTCAAAGCGGCGAGCGTTTTGACGCCGCGCGCGCCTTGGCCATGGGCCTGGTCAGCGAGGTGGCCCCGGCCGCCCAGCTGGACGCGCGGGTGGCGGCGCTGGCCGAGTCGCTGTGCGCCGGCGGCCCGTGCGCACAACGCGCCGCCCGCGAGCTGATTGCCGCCGTACACGGCCGCCCGCTGGGCGAAGCCACCGACGAAGACACCGCCCAGCGCATTGCCCGCCAGCGCGCCACCGCCGAAGCGCGCGAAGGCATCGCCGCCTTTCTGGAAAAACGCCCGGCCGACTGGCTGCGCTGAGCCTTGCCGGATTCTGCTGTTCACCACAACAACCATTGGAGGAAGACACCCATGACCCTGAATCGCCCCCTGCTGGCCCTCACCCTCAGCGGCCTGTCCACCGCTGCCCTGGCCGATGTCACCCTGTACGGCGCCATCGACGAAACCCTGGAGAGCGTTTCCGCCCGTGGCGCGGCCAATAGCGCGCTGAACATCGGCCAGACCACCCGCGTGACGTCCAACAGTTCGCTGATCGGTTTCAAGGGCGCTGAAGATCTGGGCAATGGCCTGAAAGCCATCTGGCAGGTGGAAAGCGGCCTGGCCATCGACACTGGCGGCGGCAATTTTGGCACCCGCGACACCTTTATCGGCCTGACCGGCCCGAGCATGGGCACGCTGCAATTGGGTTATCTGACTTCGTCCGCCCGCGCGATGGGCGGGATTTTTGATATCAACAAGGCCGGCACCGGCATTGGCATGTCGGCGGCCTTGTTGGGCAAGTTGGGCAATCTGGCGGTGACCGATGCCGCGCTGAAAACCCAGGCCACTGGCCAGATTGCGCTGTTCGACAGCCGCTTGCGCAATTCGGTGCAGTACACCACGCCGACCTTCAACAACTTTTCGGGCAGTGCGCTGTACAGCACGGGCGAGAATGGCGTCGGCCCGCGTGCTTACAACGCCAATATCGGCGTGAAGTACGACGACGGCGCCTGGTTTGCCGCACTGGCTTACACCCGCTCGACCACCGGCGCGGACAACAGCTCGGCGACCAGCGTCAGCGCGTTCGAAAAAGTCAGCGATCTGCGCGCGGCGCTGACTTATCGCTTTTCGGCCAACACCCGCATCGGCCTGATGTATGACCGCACCGACGGCGATCTGACCCGCGCAGGCGCGCTGGCCTATGGCGGCAGCGATGTGAAGCAGTCGGTGTGGTATGTCAACGGCGCGCTGGGCATCGGCGCCAATGGCCGCATCATTGCTCAGTACGGCCAGGCCGGCAAACTCAGCGGCGGCAGCGCGGCATTGGCCGATAGCGGCAAGGCGCGCCACTACACCTTGGGCTATGAGCATGATTTGTCCAAGCGCACGCTGTTCAAGGCGATTTACAGCGAGATTCGCAATAATCGCGCGGCCAATTACGATTTTGGCATCGGCAGCATTGGCGGGGTGGCGGCCGGCGCGGATCCGCGCGGCTTTGCCGTCGGCTTGCGTCATACCTTCTGATGGGTGTTTCAGCGTCTGCCTGATTGGGTGGCGTTGCGTTTCCCCAGCTTGGGCCTCCGCCGGCAGTCGGAGGTCTTTTTTTGCCCATTCTGCAAGGAGTTGGCCATGCAGCCGATGCCGTCCGTCACGCCGATGTCCACCGAGCGGCCGTTTCCGCGCGGCCAGGTGGTGGTATGCCAGTATGACTTTAATTTTCATCTGACCTACGTCAACCCGGCGTTTGCCCGCATGCTGGGCTACAGCCGCGAAGAACTGGTGGGCCAGCCGCTGAAACGCATTGCCCACCCCGGCATTCCGCAGGCGCTGCTGGACGACATCCGCGCCACCACCGGGCGCGGCCAGCCCTGGCGCGGCATGGCCAAAACCTTGCGCCGCGATGGCGGCTATGTGTGGTCGGAGTCCTTGATCATTCCGGTGCTCAAGCGCGGCGAAGTCACCGGCTATATGTCGATCCGCAGCGAGGCCAGCCCGCAGCGCATCGCCGCCGAAGAACAACGCTACCGCGACATCCACGCTGGCGCGCGCCGTTATCACGAAGGGCGCGCGCCAGACTGGACGCGGGTGACGGCGTTTCACCTGCTGGCGACGCTGGGCACGGCGGCCACGCTGTCCGCCTTGTGTGCGCTGATGCTGTGGTGGGCGCCGGGCTGGCTGGCCGGGCGCGAAGGCGGGCTGGCGGCGCTGGCCGGCGGCTGCTGGCTGCTGACCCTGCTGGCCGCGCGCTGGCTGGGCCGGCGCACGCTGCGCGGGCTGGGCGACATCATCGGCCATTTTCACCGTATGGCCGAGGGCGATCTCAGCCATGAAATTCCAGTCGGTGGCCGGGACGAAGTGGGCCGGGTGCTGGAAGCGCTGGCGGTGATGCAGGGGCATTTGCAGGTGCTGCTGGACGAAGTCGGTGCAGCAGCGCACACCACCGAGCAGGAAAACCTCGCCCTGCTGGCCGGCATTGACGCGCTGGGCCAGTCGGCGCAGCAGCGGCTGGATGGCATGGCGCAGTTGCGCGCAGTCAGCGCCGACACTCTGGCGGCGGTGGGCCGCGCCGACGCCGATGCGCAGGCCTGCGCCGACGCGGCGCGCGATTCGCTGGCGCTGGCGGCCGAGGGGCGCCGCCGGCTGAACATGGCGGCGGATGCCGCCACCGATGCCCGCGCCACGGTGGACAGCACCGGCGAGACGCTGGGCCGGCTGGAGGACGCCATTCGCGAGGTGGAAAAAATGTCGGCGCTGATTGGCGACATTGCCGCGCAAACCCATTTGCTGGCGCTGAACGCCGCCATCGAGGCCGCCCGTGCTGGCGAGCAGGGGCGCGGTTTTGCCGTGGTGGCCGACGAAGTGCGCAAGCTGGCCGAACACACCAGCGGCAGCATTGCCTCGATCAGCCAGCGCGCCGGCGACATCCGCGCGGTCAGCCGTCTGGCGCGCGACGGCATGCAGGCTGCCGCCCGCCAGGCGCACTGCGCCAGCGCGGCAGTGGAGGCCGGCCGCGACAATGTGGCGGCCATGGCCGGCCACAGCGAAGCGATGAGCGCGCGCGTGGGCCAGATTGCCCAGGCCTGCGCCGCGCTGGGCGAGGCGATGACCGCTGCCCGCCAGCAGGTGGAAGATGCCCACCAGCAAACCAGCCGCGACCAGCATCGCCTGACGGCGGTGAATGCCGGCGTGGCCGCCGTGCGCGGCGAAATCGCCGCACTGGCCGAGCGCATCGGCCGCTTTCGCGTGGCGCGCGGGCGCGGCTGAGGCTGCGTCATCGCCGTGCAGGTGGAGGGGTGCGCCGTATGATTTCTGGCCTGCCCGGCCAGCCGTGCGGCTTCAGCGCGGTGGCCGGGCACCGGGCCTGGCCACCGCACCGCGCACTTCAAAGGTGAGTTTTTGCACCGTCTTGCCTTGCGCGTTCAGGAGTTCCAGCGTGTGGCGGCCCGGCCAGGGAAACCACGGCACGGCATCGCCCCGGCCCACCGGGCGGCCATCGATGCGCCATTGCGAACCGGGCACGCCGCGTGCGCGCAGCAGCAGGCGCTGGTGTTTGGGCGGGATGTCCGGGTCGATGGCGTACACACTGCCAGGCAGCGGCGAAACAATGCCAGGCGCCTGACTGTCGCTGGCGCGCACGGCAACAATCTCGCGCTGCTCGCTGCCTGCCAGAAAATACTCCTCACGCTCGGCTTCCACCTCGTCGGCGTAGTGCACGCGCTGACGCTGCACGCCGGCCGGCGGCGCGGGCGGTGGCGACGGCGTGTGCTGGTGCAGGGCGTTGAGCACATCCAGCCACACCGGCGCCGCACCGTGCATGCCAGACACATCCCACATCGGCTGGCCGCTGGCGTTGCCCACCCACACGCCAACGGTATAGCGGCGGCTGAAGCCCAATGCCCAGTTGTCGCGCATGTCCTTGCTGGTGCCGGTTTTCACTGCGCTCCAATAGCGGGTGGACAGGGCGCTTTCCAGCCCGAAGGTGCGCGAGCGCGCGCCACGGTCGGCCAGAATGTCGGCGATGATAAAGCTGGATGCCGCGTCCAGCAGGCGCACCGGCCTGGCCGGCGGGGCATCCAGCGTCCAGCGCGGCGGGCTGGCCAATCCGCCCTGCGCCAGCGTGCGGTAGGCATTGGTCAAATCCAGCAGACGCACATCCGCCGCGCCCAGGGCCAGACTATAGCCATAAAAATCACCGTCACGGGTCAGCGTGCCCAGGCCCAGCGCGTGCAGGCGGTCACGCAACAGGCGCGGGCTGACCATCGCGACGGTGCGCACGGCAGGAATGTTCAACGACGCGCCCAGCGCACTGCGCACCGACACCAGGCCTTTGAAATCACGGGAATAATTTTGCGGCGAATACAGCCCGCCAGCGGTGGCCATGTCCAGCGGACTGTCGTCCAGCAAGGCGGCGGCGGTGAGGTAGCGCTGTTGCAGCGCCAGCTGATACAAAAACGGCTTGAGCGTCGAGCCGGCCTGGCGCGGCGCGGTGACGCCGTCCACCTCGCGCGCGGCGGACAATTCACCACTGGAGCCCACCCAGGCCAGGATGTCGCCGCTGGCGTTATCCAGCACCAGCACCGCGCCGTCTTCTACATGACGCCGGGCCAGGCTGGCCAGATGGCGGTGCAGGACAGCGGCAGCCAGCCGTTGCAGGCGGGCGTCCAGCGTAGTGCGCACCACCCGGCCGGCCGGGTCGCGGCGCTGCTCGGCCAGCTTGCGGGCAAAATGCGGGGCCAGTTGTACGGTCAGCGCCTGGCCACCCTGCCGACGGCCAAGCGCCTGCTGAGTCAGCAAGGTCAGTTGCTGGCAGGCGCGCTGGCCGGCGGCGGCATCTGGTGCGGGCAGATGCAGTTGGACGGCCTCGTCAGCCTGCATGTCTTGATATACCGTGCAGGCGCGGCGGCTGAGCGTGGCAGCGTCGGCATTCGGGCCACGCAGCAGGGCGGCCAGGATGGCGGCTTCCTGGCGGTTCAGACCGTCGGGCAGTTTGTCGAACAAGGCCCGCGACACCGCGCCCACGCCCACCAGCTCGCCGCGAAAGCTCACCAGATTCAGATACGCCTCCAAAATCTCGGCCTTGCGCCAATGGCGCTCCAGCGCAACAGCCGACCAGCCCTGGCCCAGTTTCTGCCAGACGCTGCGCCCGCCAGCGCCCGCCTTCAGCTCGGCGTCCAGCAGGCCGGCCAGTTGCATGGTCAGCGTCGAGGCGCCACGGGTGCGGGTGTTCCACAGATTGGCCCAGGCGGCAGCAGCCACCCCCGACCAATCCACGCCACTATGCTGGTAAAAGCGTCGATCTTCAGACAAGACCAGGGCATGGCGCAGTGCCGGCGACATCTCGGCCAGGCTCACCCAGTCCTGCCGGCGCGCCTGCTTGTCGCGGCGCAGGCGCTGGATTTCTTCGCCATGGCGATCGACATACACCACATCCGACGCCAGCCAGGCGGCCTTGACCTCGGCCAGACTGGGTGTCGCCTGCGCTGTGCTGGCCAGCATCAGCCCGCAGACCAGCACGAGCGCGCGCCATCCCGTCTTAACGCGCATGCGTCACCGTCAGCGGCGCATTGGCCAGCATGCCGTATTGCTCAGGAGCGTACATTGCCTCGATGCGGGTGGGCGGCAACTGGAACACCCCGGCCTGGTTCAGCCGCAGGGTGTAGCTCAGGCGGTGTACGCCAGCCGGCAGTTGGCGGAAATACGCCAAATAACCGCTGTGGCGGCGCTCGACGAAGCTTGGCGTCACGCTGTCGTCGTTGCCCGCCTGGCTGACGGCAATCTGCGAATCCCGGCCCAGACCGCTGCCCAGCAGGCTGGCGCCGGCTGGAATCGGATCGTTCAGCGCCACCCAGCCCATGCCGGCTTCGGCGCGGATGTCCAGCGTGACCTTGAGCACATCACCAGGGCTGTACTGGCCAGGCGTGCGCTGGCTGAGCGGAGTCAGGGTTTTTTGCACGCTGTAGCCGGCGCTGCGTTGGCCATCAAATTTCACCGCTGCCAGCGCCAGCACCGACGCCCACGGCGCACCGCTGCCCTGGTGGCTCAGCCGCAGCGTGCCCTGACCGCTGGCCGGCCACGGCAACAGCGGCGCACTGACTGGCGCCTCTGCCGGCGTGACGGTGGCCCTGGCTTCGCCCAGCGCCGCCGTGGTCTGACCGCGAACCGGCACACGCTCGAACTGCGCCGAAAACGCCCGCGTAGCCAGCACACCCCACAGATTGGCGGTGGTGGTGCGCCAGTGGCCGCCCTGCTGACGGGCCAGCAAACCCACCGCCAGACGTGGCGCATCGTCGCGCCAATCCGGCAGTTGGCTGGCCAGCCACAGCAAGCGCGCGCTGGCAAGATCGCCGTCTTCCATCAGCCACCAGGCGCTGTCCTGCTGCTCGCGCGCCAGCGCCAGCCGTGCGCCCTGATACAACAGGCGCGCGCGTAGCAGCTGGCTGGCCTGTGCCAGTCGGGCATCGCGAGCGGGGATGGCCGGCTGGCGCAGCAGCAGCTCGGCCCAGTTCACCAGCATCGGCGTTGGCCAGGTTTGTGGCTGTACGCTCAGCACGTCGAGCATGGCCGGACGGAAGCGTCCATGGCGCTGCAAGGCCAGCATGGCAGCCAGCCGGCGCGCGTCCAGCCCGGCGGCGCCACCGGGCAGCTCGCGCTTGATGCGGCCTTCAACAAAGGCCGACAGCCCGGCCAGCATGCGCTCGCGCAGCGCATCAGGCAGCGGCTGGCCGGCTTCGTGGCTGACGCTGAGCAGATGGCTGGTGAGCACATCGCTGCCGGATGGCCCATTGGCACTGCTGCGCGGAAAATAATCCGCCAGGCCGTGCTCGTCCAGGTAGCCGGGCAGGTCTTCTTGCAGCTTGGCCCAGGCGGCAGCATCGCGGCGACCCAGCGCCACGGCGGCGCGCTGTTCCAGGCAGCTGAACGGGTAGTCCTCCAGCCAGCGCGCCACACCGGGCAGCTCACCTGCCAGCCGCGACTGCACGCTGACGCGTACGCCACCCTGGCCAGGCAAGGCGCCGGCAGGCAGCGCCACAGGCAGCGATTGCTCGCCCTCCAGCCGAATAAACGCCCCCTGCCAGACGCTAACCGGCACGGCCGGCTCGACACGCTGGCGCAGGCTCAGCCGGTCGCTGGCCGAGCCATCTTCCGCGCGGGCGGCAAACAGCCATTGCTGGACGCTGACGCCGGCCGGGGTCGTCACCGCCCAACTCAGCTGGCGAGCGTCGCCGGCAGCCAGGGTCAGCCGCTGGGCAGGCAGGGTCTGACTGTCGCGGCTGGCGCTGACCGTCAGCGTCAGCGGGCGCTTGCTGCCATTGCGCACCGTCACCGCCGCCGTCATGGCATCGCCTTCACGCGTCAGCGGCGACAGACCAGACACCAGTTGCACATCTTGCGCCACCTCAAAACTGGCCTCGCCGGTGCCAAACAGCTGCTCGCCGACATCGGCCACCGCCACCAGCCGAAAGCGGCTGAGCACGTCATTCACCGGAATGTCCACCATGGCTTCGCCGCGCGCATCCAGCTTGACCGCCGGTTGCCAGGTCAGCAGGGTATCCAGCAGCTGACGGGTGGGCGCCTTGCCGCCGCCACCGCCTGGCGGCAACGCCTTGCGACCGTAATGGCGCTTGCCCACCACTTGTTGCTGGCTGGTGGCGATTTCGCCACGGTAGCCATAGTCGGGAAACATCTCGCGCAGCAGGTTCCAACTGGCATTGGGCTGCAATTCCAGCAGGGCTTCGTCCACGGCGGCAAAAGCCACTTCACTGCCGGCCGGCGCCGGGCGGCCATCGGGCAGGCGCACCTGCACCCGCGCCCGTGCGGTCTGGCGCACCCCATAGCGCTCGCGCTCCGGGGTCACCGTCACGCTCAGGCGGTGGGCGCGGTCGCCCACGCGAATCTGGGCAATGCCGTACTTGACTGCCGGCCGCGACAAATCCACCAGCGCACTGGCCGGGGTGTAGTCCGGGCGTTCATGCCAGAAGGCATCCCACCAGTCTTTCGGGCGGAGCCAGCCCCAGGCAAAAAACGAATACCACGGCACTTCACGCAAACGGCCGCGCACCGCCAGCACCGACACATAGACATTCGGTGTCCAGTCCGGGGCGATGTCCAGCTCGAACTCGGGGCGATCCAGCTCGATCACCCGGGTGTCCAACACCCCGCCACGCTCGATCGCCACCCAGGCGGTGGCGCGCCGGAACGGCATGCGCACCTGAAAACGGGCGCGCTCGCCGGGCTGGTATTCGGTTTTGTCGGGGATGATGTCGATGCGGTCGTGGTCGGCCGCGTCAAACCAGGCGTCTTCGCCGGAGGCCGGCCACACCGAATAGCTGGCGCGGGCGCGCTGGCCGCGGTCGTCTTCTGCCTCGGCGATGAATTCCACCTGCTCGTGCGGCTTCACCGTCACCTGGCAGTCAAAACGGCCCTGGCTGTCGCTGACGCCTTGACACACCTCGCCTTCATCCCGACGGGTTTGCGCGTGTTCCCAGGCATAAAACCCGCCCACCACCCGCTTGCGCGCCGACAGGGTGTCGTGGCCGACCATGCGCACGCGCAGCTTGCGCCCCGCCTGCGGCTTGCCGGTCAGATCAAGGGTGAGGGCATCCACCCGCCAGCGGGCGCCATCCTTGCCGGCCGGGCTGGCGGTAACGCCCACGCGGGTGGCCGCCGGCCACAGGGCAATCCAGCGCGACACGGTTTGCCGCTCCCCGGACGGGTCGCTGAGCGAGGCTTCGGTTTTCAGCCAATAGGGGCGATCCAGCGCTGGCAGCCTGGAGATCAGCAGGCGGCCATTGCCCTGGGCATCCAGCTTGAGCGCGGCCTTGTCCAGCACCAGCTTGCCATTCAGCGCCTGCGCGCCAGTATCTTCCATCGGTTCAAAGCTGTATGTCTCGTAGCCGGCCACTCCGCTCTCGCGGGGGTGCAGCATGGCGCTGACGGTCAGCGGCCAGTCGCGCGCAGGCCCGCCATTGGCCCAGTTCACCTGCACGCTCAGCGGCAATTCACGGGCCGCCACGCCAGCGCCGGGCGCGGCATGGATCTGGCCAAACAAGGCGGGCAGGACAAACTCCTCAACCCGAAAAGCCGAGCTTTCCAGCTGGTAGCCATCATCGCGCGGGTTGGCCGCCTGCTCCGCACCGCTCACGCGTCGGCCCTTGCGCACCAGGGTGATGCTGTATTCGCCCAGCGCGGCATTGACCGGCAGGGTAAAGCGGGTTTCCGCATAGCGGCGCTGCCGCCAGGTCAGCGGCAGGGTATAGGTTTGCTCGCTCTGCTTGTGGCTGATGCGCACTTCGTCGGGCAGGGCATCGTGCTCAAACACATGCAGACCGCGCGCATCGCGCGTGCGCAAGATGTGCTTCATGGAAACGGTTTCGCCCGGGCGCAGCAGGCTGCGGTCCAGAATGCTGTGCGCCACCAAGGGTGGTGCGCCATCCTCCGGTGCTGAAAACGGAAAGCGCCAGGCTTCCAGGCCTTGATTCCAGCCGCTGCGGGCAAAGGCCATGTCTTCAGTACCCTGGGCATCACGCGCGCGCGCCACCACAAACAGTCCGCTCAGCTCGCCCGGCTTGTCGCACTGCGGTTCTTTCAGGGCATGGGGAATACGCGCCACGCCCTGGGCGTCGGTGTCGCCTTGCCACAGCAGGGCTTGCGTGCAGTCGTACACCCGCACACTGGCCTTGGCCACCGGCCGGGCGCGATTGAGCGTGCTGACCCACACGGCCGCGTTTTCCGGGGTGATTTTCAGATGCACAGCCAGATTGGTCACCAGCGCGGCAGTGCGCACATACATCGGCTGCGGCTCGCCCAGCAAGGCCTGGCCCAAGACGCGCGATTCCAGCTCGACCAGATGCAGGCCGCGTTTTGGCAGGGGCAGGCCAATCACCTCAAACGGCCAGTGGCCTTGTTTATCTGGCGTGCTCGGCAACTTCAGCTCGCTGGCCTGGCGCTGGCTGTTCAGCAGGCTCAGCCGGCGGCTTTCCACCGGCTGCGCGCCCTCAAGCTGGCGGCTTGGTGGAATAGAGGATTCGTGATACTGCTCGAACTTGCCCAGCCAGCGCATCATGGCGCGATCGTCATTCAGCCACAGTGTCTTGCCGCGCAATTGCGGGGTGACGCCAGACAGATTGCCTTCCACCCCGCGTAGCGTCAGTGGCAGCACCGGGTCGGCGGCTTCCAGCACGCCAAACGGCGCCGCGCTGAATTTGGCCAACGGCGAATAGTCAGCAATGCGCACGCCGCTTTGCAGCTCGGCCAGATTGCTCAGCAGCCGGCCGCTGACATCCCGCACATTGGCCGGCAAGCTGAGTCCCAGCGTCTGACGGGGTGTGAAGGGCGGCGCAAATACCAGCTCCGTCACTTCGCGCTCCTGCTGGCCCAATCCGGCCGCCTTGCCGCCCAGCCGGATGGCGGCGGCCTGGGCGCGAAGAATCGGCTCGCTAAAAACCAGGGAGATCGCGGTCAGCGGATTGCATTGCGCGCGGGCATTTTCACGCTGGCAACGCACTGTCGCGGTGAACGGCGCGCGCACCGAATAATTGATGCGCTGCACCTGCTGATCATCACGCGCCAGGCGCAACAGCAAGGCGCTGTCAGCAGGCAAACGGCGCGGGCAACTGAGCGTGGCCACCCGGTCGGCGTCTTTTGGCGCCAAGCCCTCGTCATTGGCCAGATGGGCCAGCAAGCGGCGGCGCGCCTCGGCCGCGATGGGCTGCATCAATAGCTGCTCTGGCCAGGCAGAGGATTGGCAATACACCTTGGGCGTACTGGCCAGCACGGTATTGAATTGCAGGGCAAAGACCTGGTCTTCATCCACCTGGCTGCTGTCGAATGGCCAACTGCGCACGATGGACGGCGCACCGGTGCGAAAGGCAAAGCGGGCCGCAGGCAGGACATCGCCCTTGAGGTCTTTCAGGCCGGGCATCAGGCTGATGGCGCAAGTGGTGTTGGCCTGCGGCGTGGCGGACAGACTGAACACCCAGTTTTTGTCGTCCACCCAGCGGCCAGCGCCGTTCAGCGGACAATCCCAGCGGATGGGCGCCGGGGCAGTGGCGCCGGCAGCCAGCGCCGTCATCGGCGTACTGAAGGTGATGCGCAGTTGTTCAGGCCGGGGATTTTCACCCTGGGGAGAAAAACTGGCCACGCCAGCGCTCAACGCCAACGATGACCACAAAGACAACAGCAAAGGCACAAGCTTGGACATGATCCGCGCCGGGGGATGACGATCGGGTGATTATGCCTGAGCCGCGTCAAAAACCCCTATTGAAGATCAACCCGCCGCCTGGCGCCGCTCAGCAAATCCAGCACAGCGGCCCTGGCGGGCGTGAGCAAACCGTGCACGCACCGCGCCAGGAGGATGTTGTGAGCCGCGCTTAACGCAAGGCCGCCGCGTAACGGCGGCTGACCTCATTCCAATTCACCACTTTCCACCATTGGGTGACATAGTCGGCGCGCTTGTTCTGGTATTTCAGATAGTAGGCGTGCTCCCACACGTCCAGCGCCAGAATCGGCGCGCCGCGCTGGGCAATCTCCGGCGCATCCATCAGCGGGTTGTCCTGATTGGCGGTGGAGGTGATGGCCAGTTTTTTGTCGGCGGTTACCACCAGCCAGGCCCAGCCGGAGCCAAAGCGGCTGACGGCGGCCTGGTCAAAGCGTTTTTTCAGCTCGTCCAGATTGCCGAACTGGGCGTCGATGGCCTGTTTCAGCGCCGCGCTGGGCTCGCCGCCCAGGCCGGGCTCGGCCATCACCTTCCAGAACAGATCATGGTTGTAATGGCCGCCGCCATTGTTGCGCACGGCAGCGTTGTACTGGCTGATCTTGCCTTGCAGCGCGTCCAGGCTGAGATGCTCCAGCTCGGGATAGCTCTTGATCTGGGCGTTGAGGTTGTTCACATAAGCGGCGTGGTGGCGATCGTGGTGGATTTCCATGGTGGTTTTGTCGATCACCGGCTCCAGCGCGTCGGCGGCGTAGGGCAGCGGCGGCAGGGTGAACTGGGCAAAAGCCAGGCTGGGCAACAGGGCAGCAGCCAGGGCCAGGGGACGCAGGGAAGAGAACATCAGTGGGGCTCCTGTGGGGGAATGCAGCCCGCATGATAAAAGCAGGTGGCGGCTGCGGGCTATTGGGGAAATTTCGCACCCGGCGTAAACCCGCGCAGAAAGCTCAGCGCAGCGGTGCGGTGCGGTGCGGGCCAAGCGTGTGACAAGACGCGGCAAGCACGCCAGAAGGCGATCGGCCCCGGCGCGCGCAAGGCAGGCCGGGGCCGAGGGTGGGGCGATGCAGCCGTGAGCGGCTTAACGTCACTCACAAAACCCAGCGCAGCGATCCTGGCCAAGTGTGTGCAGACAGTGCGGGTAGTACGACAAGGTCACACCACAACGCCAGGAGGGTTTGGTAAGCGGCGCTCAGTCGTCCATATGCGCTTGCAGGTAATTCGGCAAGGTCACATTGGCGATCAGGCTATGCTGGGTTTCCAGCCAGTCGATGGCTTCTTCACAGTGCTCCAGCAGGTCTTCCAGCAGCTCGCGGCTGACATAGTCGCCAGCGGTTTCGCACAGGGCGATGGCCTGCACCAGGAGCGGGCGCTGAATGTCGCGCTCGTAGGTGAGGTCGCCTTGCAGGCATTCTTCCACGTGCTCGCCAATCAGCAGCTTGCCCAGGTCTTGCAGATTGGGCAGGCCTTCCAGGAACAGAATGCGTTCGATCAGCTCGTCGGCTTCTTTCATCACCCGGATGGATTGCTTGTATTGGTAGTCGTTGAGCTTTTCCAGGCCCCAGTTGCGGAACATCCGCGCGTGCAGGAAATACTGGTTGATGGCGGTCAGCTCGTTGCGCAGCACCTTGTTCAGGGTGTCGATGACTTTTTTGTCGCCTTGCATGTGCGGCTCCTTGCGTCAGGTGGGGCTGCCAGAACCCATCTGGCTTTGCAGGTAGTTGGGCAGGGTCACCAGCTTGATCAGGCGCAGTTGTTTTTCCAGGAAGTAGGCGTGATCCATTTCGGTGTCTTCCAGCTGCACTTGCAGCATGTCGCGGCTGACGTAGTCCTGTGCGGCCTCACAGGCGGCAATCGCCTGCTTGAGTGCGGCGTCGACTTTGTATTCCACGTCCAGATCGGCTTGCAGCATCTCCGGCACGGTTTGGCCAACATGCAGCGGCTCGCGCTTGGCCAGATTGGGCGTGCCTTCCAGGAACAGGATGCGCTGAATCAGCGCGCGGGCGTGCTGGCGCTCGTGCTCGGATTCGTGGATGGTTTTTTCCGCCAGCGCGTGCAGGCCCATGTCAGCGTACATTTCGCCGTGGATCAGGTATTGATCGACAGCGGTCAGCTCGCCAGCCAGAAGCTCATTGAGAATGTCGATGATTGTGTTGTCGCCCTTCATGGCGTTCTCCACATAAGTTGTCGTAAACGGGCTGGCTTGCGAACGTCGGCTGGCTTGCCCCTGTGGCGTATTGTAGGTGCAGCGTGGGGCATGTCCAAGTGAAAACCGCAGCCAAGCCATTGAATTTCAAAGAATTACAAACCATTCTCATTTGCTTGATGCCTGGGCGCCATCCGCCAAGCTGGCCGGTTTGGCCTGCCCGGCGAAAGCCCCTTCACCAAGGCCATGCGGCAAGGCCATGAAAGTACACGAAAAAAACATGCCAGGCGCGCGCAAGGCGGGCCTGGCATGACATGGGCAAGCTGGCATCATCCGGCCAGCCGTGCGGGGGTTTACGACTTGTCGGCTTTATCCGCCTGCCAGCCGCCGCCCAGCGCCTTATACAACTCCACCGTCGCGCTCAGGCGCTGGCGCTGGGCGTCGATGGCGTCCAGCTCGGCCTGAAACAGCCCGCGCTCGGCGTCCAGCACTTCCAGATAGCTGGAATACCCATTGTCGTAGCGCAGCCGCGCCAGTCGCAGCGAGCGCTTGAGCGCGCCCACCTGGGTGGCGCGCGCCTCGGCGGCTTCGCGGGTTTTGCGGTGCGCCACCAGCGCGTCCTGTGCTTCTTTAAAGGCGGTCTGGATAGCCAACTGGTATTGCGCCAGCGCCTGGCGTTGCCGCGCGCTGGCGGCGTCCACCCCGGCGGCGGTTTTGCCAAAGTCAAACAGCGGCATGGCCAGATTGGCGGCAAAGCTCCAGGTGGCGGCCGGGCCGTTGAACAGATTGTTCAGCGCCACGCTTTCCGAGCCCAGCAGGCCGGTCAGCGAGATGCTGGGCAAGAAAGCCGCGCGCGCCACGCCGATGCGGGCATTGGCCGCCACCAGGTTTTGCTCGGCCGCCTGCAAGTCCGGGCGGCGGGTGAGCAGGCTGGAAGGCAGGCCGGCCGGCACGGCGGGCGGCGCGGTCAGCGCGCCAATCGCCTTGCCGCGCGGCAGGCCGCCGGCAACGATGTCGCGCGGGCTGCGCCCCACCAGCACCGCCAGCGCGCTTTCGGCTTGTTGCGCCTGCTGCGCCAGCGCCGGCACGGCGGCGGCAGCCACCGCCGCTTCGGCCTGCGCCTGGCGGTAGTCCAGCTCGGAGGTGATGCCGCCCTTGAAACGTTTTTCCTGCAAGAGCAGCGCCTGCTGGCGGGTGGCCAGCGTGCTTTCCGCCAGGCTGAATTGCTCATCCAGCGCGCGCAGGCTGAAATAGCCCTGCGCCACCTGCGCCAGCAGGGTCAGCCGCACGGCGTCGCGGTTGGCCTGGCTGGACAACAGGCTGGCTTGCGCGGCTTCGTTGGCGCGGCGCAGCTTGCCCCACAGGTCCAGCTCAAAGCTCAGCGTGGCGGCGGCTTGTTTGTTTTCCACAATCGGCCGGCCGGGCGCCGGTTGCAGGCCCACCGCGCTGCCGCGCGCGCGGCTGCCCTGGGCGCTGGCGTTCAGGCTGGGCAGCAGGTCGGCCTGGGCGATGCCGGCCAGCGCACGCGCCTCGTCCACCCGCGCCACCGCCAGGCGCAAGTCCTGGTTGTGTTGCTCGGCGGCGGCGATCAGCGCATCCAGCACCGGGTCGTCAAAGCGTGTCCACCAGCGCGCGTCCAGCGCTGGCTTGTGCGCCTCGGCGTCCAGCCGCCAGGCGTCGGGCAGCGGCGGGGTGTCGCGCTGGTAGTCGGGGCCGATGGCGCAGGCCGACAACAGGCCAGAGGTGAGTGCAAGCAAAATCAGTCGGCGCATCAGGCGTCCTTTCCATCATGCTGGCTGACCGCGACCGGCGCGGGGCGACGGCCCAGACGCATGATCAGCATGAACAACATCGGAATGAAAAACGTGGCAATAAACGTGGCCGCCAGCATGCCGCCAATCACCCCGGTGCCAATCGAATGGCGCGAGGACGCGCCCGCGCCAGTGCTGATGGCCAGCGGCACGCAGCCCAGCACAAAGGCCAGCGAGGTCATGATGATCGGCCGGAAACGCAGGCGGGCGGCGGCAATGGCCGCGTCGGCCAGCGACAGGCCTTCCTCCAGCTTGAGCATGGCGAATTCCACAATCAGGATGGCGTTTTTCGCCGCCAGGCCAATCAGCGTCACCAGGGCAATCTGGAAGTACACATCATTGGCCATGCCGCGCAGCCAGTTGGCGCTAATGGCGCCAAACACGGCAAACGGCACCGCCAGCAGCACGGCAATCGGCAGGTTCCAGCGCTCGTACTGCGCAGCCAGAATCAAAAACACCATCACCAGGGCAAACACAAACACCAGGGTGGAAGCGCCGCCGGTTTGTTTTTCCTGGAAGGCCGAGCCGGTCCAGGCCAGGCTGTAATCGTCGGACAACACTTGCGCGGCCAGTTCTTCCATGGCGGCAATCGCCTGGCCCGAGCTGTAGCCCGGCGCCGGGCCGCCGACAATCTTGGCCGACGGGAAGATATTGTAGCGTTCGACGATTTCCGGGCCGGTCACCTGCTTGACCGTCACCAGTGCGGTGAGCGGGATCATCTCGCCGCTTTGCGAGCGCACGTGGATATTGCGGATATCCTCGGGGCGCGAGCGGAAGTCGGCTTCCGATTGCAGCTGCACGCGGAAGGTGCGGCCCAGCTTGTTGAAGTCGTTGACGTACAACTCGCCAAAGGTGCTTTGCATGGTGTCGAACACGTCGTTGATCGGCACGCCGTAGGTCTTGGCTTTTTCCCGATCCAGCTCGATGAACAATTGCGGCACATCGGCGCTGAAGGTGGTGGACAACTGGCCAAGCTCAGGGCGCTTGTGCGCGGCTTCGATCAGCTTTTGCGTGGCGGCGGCCAGGTCTTTCGAGCCGCCATTGCCACGGTTTTGCACGTACACCTCAAAGCCGCCCGTGCTGGACATGCCGGAAATCGGCGGCGGGTTGAAGGCCAGCACCATGGCTTCTTTCACGCCCATGCCGGCGCCAAACATATAGCCGACAATCGACTGCGCCTGGTCGCTTTCGGCGCGGCGTTCTTTCCAGTCTTTCAGCGTCAGGAACGAAGCGCCCGAGTTGGTCTTGAACGAGCCGGTCAGCAGATCAAAGCCGGTGAAGGTCAGCACATCGGTCACGGCCGGGTGGGCCATGGCCAATTTGTCCACCTGCTGGGTGGCGTGCTGGGTGCGCGACAGCGACGCGCCGTCGGGCAGCAGGGTCACGGCAATCACATAGCCCTGGTCTTCGTCCGGCACCAGGCCGCCCGGCACCACGCGGAACAAACCGAGGGTGACCGCGACAATGCCGCCGCACACCAACAGGCCCAGCGCGCTGCGGCGGACAAAAAACGCCACGCCACGGGTGTAGCGGCCGGTCATGCGGGCAAACCAGTTATTGAACACGTCAAAGAACTTGTGCGCCGCCTGATGGCCAGGCTTGAGCAACACCGCGCACAGCGCCGGGGTCAGCGTCAGCGCGACAATGCCGGAGATCACCACTGACATGGCGATGGTGATGGCGAACTGCTTGTACATCTGCCCGGCCAGGCCGCCCAGAAACGCCACCGGAATGAACACCGCGCACAGCACCAGCACAATGGCGATCACCGGACCGGTGACTTCCTGCATGGCTTTCAGCGTGGCGTCCACTGGCGAGAGCTTGTCTTCCTCCATGATGCGTTCGACGTTTTCCAGCACCACGATGGCGTCATCCACCACAATGCCGATGGCCAGCACCATGCCGAACAAGGTCAGCGTATTGATGGAAAAACCCAGGAGATACATGCCGGCAAAGGTGCCGACAATCGACACCGGCACCGCCAGCGACGGAATCAGCGTGGCTCGCCAGTTTTGCAGGAACAGATACACCACCAGGAACACCAGCACCATGGCTTCGCCCAGGGTCTTGACCACCTCGTCGATCGAGACTTCCACAAAGCGCGTGGTGTCGTAAGGGATCTTGTACTCCAGGCCGGCCGGGAAGCGTTTTTTCAGCTCGACCATCTTGGCGCGCACCGCTTGGGCGGTGTCCAGCTGGTTGGCGCCCGGCGCCAGATAAATGCCGATGGGGATGGTTGGCTGGCCGTTGCGGGTGGCCGAGAAGCTATAGTCGCGCGCGCCCAGCTCGACGCGGGCGATGTCCTTCACCCGCACCTTGGAGCCATCCGGGTTGGCGCGCACGATGATGTTCTCGAACTCTTCCGTGCTTTGCAGCCGGCCCTGCGTGGTCACCGTGTAGGTGAACTCCACCGGGCTGCGCGTCGGCTCGGCGCCCACCTTGCCGGCGGCAAACTGGGCGTTCTGCTCGCGGATGGCCTCGGCCACCTGCGACGGCGTCAGCTTGAGCTGGGCCATGCGGTCGGGCTTGAGCCAGATGCGCATCGAGTAATCCTTGGCGCCAAAAATCATCGCCTCGCCCACACCCGGAATGCGCTTGATCTCGTCCAGCACGTTCACCAGCGCATAGTTGCTGATGTACACCGAGTCATAACGCTTGTCCGGCGCATCCAGCGCAATCACCTGCAGGAAGTTGGCCGACTGCTTTTGCACCGTCACCCCCTGGCGGCGCACCTCTTCCGGCAGCTGCGCCAGCGCCGATTGCACGCGGTTGTTGACGTTGATGGTAGCCTGGTCGGCATTGGTGCCGATGGCGAAGGTCACCGTCAGCGCCAGCTGGCCGTTGGAGGCGCTGGCCGAATTGATGTAGAGCATATTGTCCACACCGTTGATCTGCTGCTCCAGCGGCGCGGCCACGGTCTGGGCAATCACCTCGGCGGACGCGCCGGGGTAAATCGCCGTCACCTGCACCTGCGGCGGCACGATCTGCGGGTATTGCTCCACCGACAGCGCCCGCATGGCGGCAAAGCCGGCCAGCAGGATGATGATGGAGATCACGCAGGCAAAAATCGGCCGGCGGATAAAGAAAGCCGAGAACATGATTTACGCCCCCTTCGCCGGCGCAGCGGCCGGCTTGCCGGCGGCGGTCGGATCCACCACCTTCACCGGCGCGCCCGGACGGGCCTTGATATTGCCATCGACAATCACCCGGTCGCCGGCTTGCAGGCCGCGCACCACGATCACCTCGTTTTTCACCTCATCGCCCAACTCCACCGGACGCGGCTCGGCCTTGTTCTGCGCATTGGCGACAAACACCAGCTTACCCTGCTGGGTGGACAACACCGCGCGTTGCGGAATCAGCATGGCGTTTTTCAGCTTGCCGCCCTTCAGGTAAACGCGCACAAACTGACCCGGCAGCAACACACCGTCCGGGTTGGCGAACTCGGCGCGCGAGCGGATGGCGCCGGTGCTCGGGTCGATCAGGTTGTCGGTAAAGTTCAGCCGGCCCGCCGTGGGGAACATCGAACCATCCGACAGCTTGACTTCCACCGTATAGCGCTCGCCCTCAGGCGGCTCAAAACGGCCCTGCGCCTGCCAGGTGCGCAGACGCAAGAGCTCGTTATCAGACATCGAGAAATTCACATACATTGGGTCGAGCTGGGAAATCTTGGTCAGCAGGCTGGCGTCACCGCTGGGCGACACCAGGCTGCCTTCCGAGCGGACTTCTTTTGAAGTCATGCCGGAAATCGGCGCGGTGACGCGGGTGTAATCCATATTGATCTGCGCCTCGCGCACGCGCGCGCGCGCCGCCGCCACCGAGGCCTGCGCCGACTCAAAATTGGCCACCGCCTCGTCGCGGTCTTTCTGGCTGACGGCGTTTTCGGCAAACAAAGGCAGAATGCGCGCCTGATCCTGCTTGGCGCGAATCAGCTTGGCCTGCTCAACCTCCAACGCGCCGCGCGCCTGATCCAGCGCCGCCTTGGCTTGTTCCGGGTCGATCTGATACAGCGCATCACCGGCCTTCACCGGCCGGCCTTCCGCGTACAAGCGCTTGAGCAAAATCCCGCTCACCCGCGCGCGCACCTCCACCTCGCGCGAACCGGCAGTCTGGCCGACATACTCCAGCGGCAAAGGCACATCCGCCGGCTTGACCGTCACCACGGTCACCTCCGGCGGCGGCATGGCAGGCATGCCTTCTTGTTTATCCTGGCAAGCGCTCAAGGCCAGCGCAGTCAAAGGCGCAGCCAGCCAGTAAAGCGAACGCCGCGCGGGCGCAAATGGGGGTGTGGTGTTCAAAATCACTCTCCGCGGCTGCTGACAGCCAAGATTTCAGGGTAGCGGGCCTTGCGCCGCTCACGCGGGCAAAACCGATTTGGGGTGAACCTTATCCCGCCGGGGGCAGGCGGGCCGGGCAACCATCTTGGGGTGAAACGTTTACCGGTGATGCTTGATGTCTCGGACTGGGTGATGCGTGCTTGCTGTCGTGATTTCGGTGCGGGCGTCATCGGCGGCGTGCGCCAGACCTTGCGCTTCACCCGTCATTCCCGCGCAGGCGGGAATCCAGAATTCACCACAGCGTGGGGGGTGTGCGTTACTCACCAAACTGCGGTCAACGCGTTTTCGCCGTCGCCACGCTGTGGGACCTTGCCTGGGTTCCCGCCTGCGCGGGGACGACGTGGGGATGGGGTAAAGCACCGAGGTGGCACACAACCACAGCGCCATCCGTGACTCGTTGCACCCTATACACCTAATGACAAAGTCTAGATTTTCAGGGCTTTGCCCGTCGCGCCTAGCCGCTTTACCTCCCCGTAAAGCGCGCCGAGCATCGCAGCCAGCCCGGGAGCAGTCCGGCCCGGCTAAGCGGCGGCGCAGCCGACGCGCCATTCCGGGACGGCCCGGGCTGGCGAGAAGCACAGGGCCCCCCCCGGCGCCGCAGGCGGCGGACGGGCGCGCGTCCCGGGGTCGCCTTTCTTTGCCTACTTTCTTTGGCGAAGCAAAGAAAGTAGGGCGCGCACGGGGCGCCACCCCGTCTCAATCCCCCGCGCGTCAGCGCGGACCTTCAAATTACCTAAAAATGGGAACTTACACGCAACACCCCAATCTTACATACATGCTAGAATGTATGTAAATACAAATTTGCGACCTCCTACCCCGTCGCACACGCCATGTGCTTGTTCCCATGGCATAAATCGCCCGGATTGCCCCAGCGCCGCCGATTCATGCGACAATCCGCGCCCATCGCGCCAGACCCACCCAACCCAGAGCCCACGCCATGCGCCGCACCAAAGCCGAAGCCGAACAAACCCGCAACGACCTGCTGGACGCCGCCGAACAGCTGTTCGACCAGCGCGGCGTGTCCAGCACCTCGCTGGCCGACATCGCCAAGGCCGCCGGGGTCACGCGCGGCGCGGTGTACTGGCACTTCACCGACAAAGAAGACCTGCTCAAATCCATGTGCGAACGCACCTGTCTGCCGTTCGACCACCTCACCGAGCAACTGCTGGCCGAACTGCCCGGCGGCGCGCTGGCGGCGCTGCGCCGCCACTACCTGGCGGTGTTTGAAGAAGTGGTGCGCTCACCGCGCACCCGGCAAGTGTTCAATATTCTGTGGAACAAATACGAATGCCCGGATGACAACTCGCCAGTGATGCAGCGTCGCCGCCAGCATCTGGACGAAGAACACCAATTGCTCACCACCGTGCTGCGCGCCGCGCGCGAACAAGGCGAACTGCGCCACCCAGGCGAACTGGACGATCTGGCAGTGATTTTGCAAACCGTGGTGATGGGGCTGATTGAACTGTGGCTGGCCGACCCGAACCGCTTTGCCATTGAAACCCGCTCGCGGGCGTATGTGGATATCTTGATGGGGGTGTTGGGGATGGCCCCGGAAGGTAGCGGGAGCGCGCCAAAGGTTTAACGCAAAAGGGGGACGCACCTGGCGGCTGCCAGATGTACATCACATGGATCTGCGCAGCGCGGTGATGACTATCGCTGTCCCACCAACCGGCCACCGCAGATGGCAGGGTAGATTGCCGTATGCCAGGCGCACAACGTATGCTGTGCACAGCGCGGTTGTATTCACAGCCGAATGGTTTTCTTCCCAGCATGGTGGACGGCAATGAAAGCAGAACGGATCACCCGCGCGCACTCGCGCGCCCAGAGCACAAGCACCACGGCCCTCAAGCATGTAGCCACACCGGCGACAGCCCGGAACACCGCACTGGCGCAGTTGGCGCACACCGCCGGACAGTCACCGCGGGCGGCACAACTGCAAAAGATACAACAGCTAGCCAATCAGCATCTGGGCGCTGCCCCGGTATTGCAACGCAATCAGACCGGCTTGCCTGATGGATTGAAAGCCGGAGTAGAAACCTTGTCCGGCATGTCGCTGGACAAAGTTCGCGTGCATTACAACTCCAGCAAGCCTGCCCAATTGAATGCACATGCCTACGCCCAAGGCGCCGATATCCACGTGGCGCCAGGGCAGCAAAAACATCTGGCACACGAAGCCTGGCATGTGGTGCAGCAAGCACAGGGCCGGGTCCGGCCCACCACGCAACTGAAAAACGGCGCACCAATCAATGACGACCCCGCGCTGGAGCGCGAGGCCGACAGCATGGGCAGCAAGGCCATGCAGATGAAAGCCGTCACGCCAATGCAACAGCTGGCGCAACCCAGCTTGCGTGCGCACACCTTGACGCCGCAGCTTGTCAAATATGGTGATTCAGCCAAGCTGGCCCGCGAACGCTACAAATCAAAAAGCAAAAAATCCAAATACACTTTTGCGCGCTGGAAAAAAGGCCGGGAAGCCCAACACCTGATTCCGGCGCAAGTCTGCAAGGAGTTTGGCATTCCGGCTGCCTGGGCCAACTCTGCCGTCAACGGCATGATGATGCCCTCAGGCCG
The DNA here is from genome assembly GCF_003201855.1 of Rivihabitans pingtungensis. Classification (GTDB taxonomy): domain Bacteria; phylum Pseudomonadota; class Gammaproteobacteria; order Burkholderiales; family Aquaspirillaceae; genus Rivihabitans; species Rivihabitans pingtungensis. Next base: position 63,252 of record NZ_QJKI01000012.1, read on the forward strand.
CAGGAGCACCAATCATCAGCGACTGACGTCGCTGGACAAGGGCAAGCGCTTTCACATCAAAGGTGGCGGCGCTCACCCCAACTACAATAAAGCCGTATTCGCCATGGCGATCAAGGCGCCATTCAAATGGAAAAAAGGCGCGGTGAGCCGCCAGAAATTTGAAGCCCTGGCCCATCATTTGCGCGCCTTGAACCGGCCACGCCGCTCGGGCCCGGCGCAAGACTACGTGGACGACATTCGCTAATGGCCACTGAGCAAGCCAGGCGAGGCGTAACCCCCCGCCTCAATTCGCTTTTTTACCCTTGCCATACTTCTTGAACACCGTGCGCGCGTCCTCATGGGCGCGGTCCAGCGTGCAGATGGCCGGGTGGTCGTCGTGGCCGCTGAAATACCCGTCGGCCTGGGCGCGCATCACCATGTCGATGGCGGGCTGGTCGGCGATGTCGTATTTTTCGGTGATCAGCGTGGTGACTTCATCAAGGTGTTGCTCGTAGCTCATGGGCATGGGGGGCGCTTTCCGTCGCGCGCCTTCTGGCGCTGGATGAATAAATAAAATGATTCCACTTTTTCCCGAGCCCAGGGCGTGCGGCGCAAGAATTTCAGGCTGGACGCCAGGCTGGGCTCGTGGGTAAAGCAGCGGATGGGAATTTCCTGGCCGAGCGTGGCCCAGCCGCACTCTTCAACAAGTTCGGTGAGCATCTGCGCCAGGGTCACGCCATGCAGCGGGTTATGGGCTTGCGTGTTCAGGGTGTGCCTCTATCAACAATCAAGGCCCGCCGCATCATCGGCGGGCCGCAGCGCGTATTGTGGCATGAGGCGGACAGATGTTCAGCGCTTTTGCGCAGGGCAAAATCCTTCAAGCCGGGCTGGCGGGCGGCGTGCCACAATCTGCCCTTGCGCCTCCACCCCCGGAACCCCGATGCCTGCCTCTCGCGATGAACGCGCGGTGTATTTCCGCGCTGACGACATTGCCCCGCTGGAATGCCTGGACGCGGTTTACACCCGCCAGGTGTTCGCCCCGCATTTTCATGAAGAATACGTGGTCAACACGCTGACCGCTGGCGCGCAGCGCTACCGTTACCACGGCAGCTCGCATGTGGCCGGCGTGGGCGCGCTGGTGCTGATCAACCCCGGCGAGGCGCACACCGGCGCGGCGGCGCATGCGCAGGGCTGGGCGTATTGCGGCATGTACCCGGCCGCCAGCTTGTTGCAGCGCCTGGCCTGCGAGATGGCCGGGCGGGCGGTGACGCCGTATTTTCGGGAGACGGTGATTGTCGATCCGGCCTTGTCGCGCGAGCTGGTGGGCTTGCATCGGCTGTTGCGCGAGGTGGCCGACCCGCTGACGCGCGAATCGGCCTTATATGCGGTGTTTGGCCAGGTCTTGCGCCGGCATATGGGCGTGCGCGAGCAGGCGCCGGCTCTGGCGCTCACGGCGGTGGAGCGGGCGCGGCAGATCCTGGCCGACCGCCTGGCCGAGCCAGTGTCCTTGCAGGAATTGGCCGAGGCGGTGGGGCTGTCGCCGTGGCATTTAAGCCGCAGTTTCCGCCAGCGCTTTGGCTTGCCGCCCGTGGCCTGGCGCAATCAGCTGCGGGTGGCGCGCGCCAAGGTGTGGCTGGCGCAGGGGCGGGCGGTCAGCGAGGTGGCCAGTCAGTTGGGTTTTGCTGACCAACCGCATCTGACACGGGCGTTTCGCGCCACGCTGGGGGTGACGCCGGGGGGTTATCAGCGTGGGTTGCGGGGGGCTGCGCAGCCCGCAGGATAATAAGCCTTTTTGCCGGCGCCCGCCGGCTATGCGCAAGATCATTCAAGCTTTTTTCAGCGGATGGCGGCAAGATGGCGGCCGGGTTTTGCACAGGGAGCAAACATGGCTTTTCGGGCCGGTGTGTTTTGGCAGGGCGTGCGCGACACCACGCCGATGCTGGTGGGGGCGGCGCCGTTTGGGGTGATTTTTGGCGCTTTGGCGGTCAGCGCCGGGCTGTCGGCCTGGGGAGCGCTGGCTTTGTCGGGGGTGGTGTTTGCCGGTTCTTCGCAGTTTGTTGCCGTCAGTTTGATGGCCGCCGGGGCTGCGCTGCCGGTGATCTGGCTGACCACTTTGGTGGTGAATTTGCGCCACGCCCTGTATAGCGCGGCCTTGCTGCCGCATGCGCAAGGATTGTCGGCGCGCTGGCGCTGGTGCCTGGCCTTCTGGCTGACCGACGAAACCTTTGCCGTGGTCGAGCACCGCTTGCGCACGCAGGGCATGGGCGCAGATGGGCAGTGGTTTTGGCTGGGCTCGTCGCTGGCCATGTATCTGAACTGGCTGGGCTGGACGCTGGTGGGGGTGGTGTTGGGGCAGAATATTCCCGGACTGGAATCCTGGGGGCTGGATTTTGCCATGGCGGCGACCTTTACCGCGATTGTCACCCCGCAGCTGGCGCGCCGGCCGGTGCTGGCGGCAGCCGTGTGCGCCGGGGTGACCGCCTTGCTGGCGCGAGGGTTGCCGTACAAGCTGGGCCTGATGCTGGCGGCGGCGGCCGGGGTGTTGGGCGGCATGCTGGCCGAGCGTGGGCTGGCCAGGCAGGAGCCACAATCATGAAACTGGATTTACTCTGGACGGTGCTGGGCATGCTGGCGGTGACTTACAGCGTGCGGGTGAGTTTTTTGGGGTTTGGCCAGCGACTGCGCTTTCCGGCGTGGTTGCAGCGCAGCTTGCATTATGTGCCGGCGGCGGTGCTGACCGCCTTGGTGGCGCCGATGACGCTGGCGCCGCAGGGCGCGCTGGATGTGTCGCTGAGCAATGCCTATTTGCCGGGCGTGCTGGCCACCGGGCTGGCGGCGTGGTGGACGCGGCACACGCTGGGGGCGATTGTTTGCGGTTTTGTGGTGTATGCCGGCTGGCGCTGGCTGGGCTGAGCGCACATAAAAAAACTCCCTTTGGCGCATGCCATCGGGAGTCAACACGAGGAAGAAACAACACGGGAGGTGCCTGCCACACGCAGACACTGCAATCCTGTGAAAGCCTGTGCGCACCATGATTGTGCAAGTGAACAGGCATTCATATAACGTAAATATACTAGTCCTGTGCGCTGCAACACGGCCAATCATAAAAACTGATTAGGGGCGCCAAGTTCTGCTTATAACCGCTGTATTAAAAGGGTTTTTTGCAGTGCACACACGCCGCACTGGCCATGCGGATGAGGCCAGAACGACATCTTGTGGCTGAACACGACAGAATTTATCTTGAATACAAGACAAATTCCGCCCCACACGCCCGGCCGGCGTACACTGACGGTTTGCGCATCCACCACAAGGGCCGTCATGAGCTTTGATACCAGACCAGAAACCGACCGGCTGTTTCGCGAGATGGTGCAAGCCGGGCTGGATTTGCTCGACCCCGGCCTGACCGTGTTCGACCACGAACTGCGCATGGTGGCGTGGAACCGGTCGTTTTTGCGCTTGCTGGATTTTCCCGAATCTCTGGCGGTGGCCGGCATGCCGTTTGAGGCGTTTATCCGCTACAACGCCGAGCGCGGCGAATACGGGCCGGGCGACATCGACGCGCAAGTGGCCGAGCGCGTGCACGCCGCGCGCAGTTTTCGCGCCCACTACACCGAGCGCACCCGCCCCAACGGCCGGGTGCTGGCCATACGCGGCGCGCCCTTGCCGCATCAGGGCTTTATCACCCTGTACACCGACATCACCGAACAAAAACTCTATCGCGAGCTGGTGCAGCGGCAAAACGCCGAGCTGGAAGGCCATGTGCGCGCGCGCACCAACGAGCTGGAAACCGCCTACACCCGGCTGACCCAGGCCATGGCCGCCAATGCCGAAATCACCAGCGCGCTCAAGCGCAGCGAGGCGCGGCTGCGGCTGATCACCGATACCATTCCGGCGCACATTGCCTATTTTGACCATCGCTGGACCTACCAATACGCCAATCGCGGCTACGCGCGCTGGTTTGGCTGGCAGCCGGAAGACGTGGTGGGCAAGCCCATCGACACCATTATCGGCGCCCAGGTGTTCGCCACCGTCAAAGAGCACGTCAGCATCGCCCTGGCCGGCCAGCAAGTCACTTACGAATATTCCATGGACCTGCGCGACGGCCGCACCGTCTACGCGCGCAGCACCCTGGTGCCGGAAATCGACGCCAACGGCGTGACGCTGGGCTGTTTTGTTCACTCGTTCGACATCACCGAACAGCGCCGCACCCAGGCCGCGCTGGTGCAAGCACAAAAAATGGAAGCCATCGGCCAGCTCACTGGCGGCCTGGCGCACGACTTCAACAATATGCTCACTGTGGTCACCGGCAATCTGCAAGCGCTGCGCCAGCAACTGGGCGAGCGCAGTGAGGTGGGCGATTACCTCGACCCAGCCATGCAGGCGGCGCAACGCGGCGTCGAGCTGATCAAGCGGCTGCTGACCTTCTCGCGCCAGCAACCGCTGGAGCCGCAGCCGGTGGAGGTCAACAGCCTGATTCGCGGCATGGCCCAGCTGATGCGCCGCTCGCTACCGCAATCCATCGCCATCACCCCGTTTGCCCACGAAGACGATCTGGTGGTGATGGCCGACCCGCACCAACTGGAAAACGCCCTGCTCAACCTGGCGCTGAACGCCCGCGACGCCATGCCCAATGGCGGCGAGCTGCGCATTGAATCGTCCAGCGAAACCCTGGACGCCGCCGCCGCCGCCGACATCGAAGCCGAGCCGGGCGACTATGTGCAAATCACCGTCAGCGACAACGGCATCGGCATGGACGTGGGCACGCTCACCCGGGTGTTTGAACCGTTTTTCACCACCAAACAGTTTGGCGCCGGCAGCGGGCTGGGCATGTCGATGGTGTATGGCTTTGTCAAACAATCCGGCGGCGGCGTGCTGCTGCGCAGCCGCCAGGCGCGCGGCACCAGCGTGGCGCTGCTGCTGCCGCGCACCCGGCAAATGCCGCGTGGCGCCGAATCGCCGCAGCCAGCGCTACCACGCGAGGATGTGCGCGGCCAACTGGTGCTGCTGGTGGAAGACAACCCGGAAGTGCGCAAAGTGGCGCGCCTGCTGCTGACCGACCTGGGCTATCCGGTGCTGGAAGCAGAAAACGCCCTGGAAGCCGCCGACATGATCGAAAACATTCCGGACATCACCATTCTGCTGTCCGATATCGTCATGCCCGGCGGCATGGATGGCGCCGCGCTGGCGCGCTTTGCCCGACGCTTTCGGCCGGCGATGCGCATTGTGCTGGTCAGCGGCTACGCCAAGGGGCTGGAAGACGACGACGCGGAAATCCATGGCTTTCGGTTTTTGCCCAAGCCATTCACCCGAGAGGCGCTGGCGCAAGCCTTGCGGGACACCCTGGGCTAGGCCGCGTTTGGCACGGCGTGAGCACGACCGGCGGATCAAGCGCAAACCTCCCTCAGTATGCCGAAGGGTTTGGTCAGCTACAGGAAGGGCGGTACACTCTCAGTCTATCGCAAGTAGAAATACGGGTGGCGCGCCGCCCACACTCAAGGAACAACGGCATATGGCTGAAGATTTGCACAAGCGCATCTGCCTGGTGGAAGACGACCCGCATGTGGCCCGCCTGATTGGCGCCACGCTGCGCGATTTTGGCTTTGCCCATGACTGGCGACGCACCGGCGCGGATTTATTGCGGCTCTTGCGCAGTGGCGAAGTCCCCGATTTATGCATTGTTGACCTCGGCCTGCCGGACATGGACGGCATGGAACTGGTGCGCGCCCTGCGCAGCGACGGCCGTTGCGGGGTGCTGATCCTCACCGGCCGTGGCGACACCATCGACCGGGTGATGGGCCTGGAGCTGGGCGCCGATGACTATATGGTCAAGCCCTTCGAGCCGCGCGAACTGATTGCCCGAGTTCGCAGCATCCTGCGCCGCTGCACCGCCCCACGCGACGCCACCCCGCTGCCACTGTCCACCGTGGCCGAATTTGCCGGCTGGCGCTTTGCCCCCGGCAGCAACACCCTGTCCAGCGCCGACGGCGAAAGCTCCACCCTCAGCACCGCAGAGGCGCAACTGCTGAAAACCATGCTGCAACACCCCAACCGCATCCTGACGCGCGAACAACTGATGGGCGAACGCAATTTATCCTCGTTCGACCGCAGCATCGACGTGCGCATCTCCCGCCTGCGCCGCAAACTGGAAGACGACCCGCAAAACCCCAAACTGATCAAAACCGTGTACGGCGCCGGGTATTTGTTTGCCTGTGCGGTGGTGTGGCGGTAGGGCTCAACTCAGCCGGATGATCTGCACCGACAAGGGCCCGCCTTGCTCAGGGCCCAGTGCATGGTTATTCCAGTACATTCCCGCCCAATCATTGGCAAACAGATACAGCTGCCGGTCGGCTTGCTCAGCCAACGCCGCTGGCGCTTGCCAATCCGCCAGGCCGGCGCCGATGGCGAATGCCTGCGCCAGGTCACGGCCGACACAGCCGCACAGCAGAAAAAACGGCTGCCCCGGCAGACGGTTGAAATATTCCGCCCACGGCAGACGCCAGCCCTCCGGGCCAGCGGGCTTGAGCAAGCCATCCCGCCATTGGCCACTGGCGATAAAGCGGTAGTGCGCGCCGGGGGTGATCTCCAGGCCGGTGGGGTGGAAATGGGCGGCGGGATCTACCTGAATCAACGCAGATGATGCACCAATCGGCAGTGGCATGATGTCAACCTTGTCTACAGCGTTGCCCATTACCCCGACGCCGCGCAGCCCTGGTGTCGATGCCGGGCGTGCCCACTGCTTGATGAGTGATTGCAGCGCACGCACAAAAAAGCCAGCGGGCCGGCGCTGCTCAAGCCGATATGCAAGTGGCAACCATTGGCCAGCGGGCCGTTGCTGGCGGACTCCAACAGTTCGTACAGGCTTTCCAGCGTTTTGAAGTGCAGGTAGTAAGACGGAGTTTCCAGAATGGTGACAATGTCTTCTGCGTCCGGATGGTTGTCACGCACACAGAACTGCTGCCGGGTATCCAGCCAAAGTTCAATGGCTGGCGGTGGCAGGATGCCCTGTCGGGCAAGATCATGCAGCAGGCGGCCGGCAAACGCGTGCAGCATATCGGCCGCTTGCTGGCGTAGGCTGGCGCAGTCCGCCCGCAATGGCGTCCGGTAAGGCTTGCCGGCACGGCGTGACTTCTTGCCGGCAGAAAGCTTGGTGGGCATGGCCTGTCTCCTTGGCGACGGCGCACGACATCACCGTGCCGGGGGCGACGGGATGGGGATGCCGCGCAAATACGGATAATGCGACGCATCTTCACCGACTGGACGGGCAAGGGCAAAGCATGCGCGCAAAACAATACCCCGACCGTGCCGAGCAGCCGGGGCGGCGTCAGGCAGGTGATGCGTGATGACGCACGCGCCTGCTCACCGTGTTATAGCGGCAGATTTCCGCCATTGCCAAGCGCGTTGCGCGCCTGCTCCCGCACGTCATACAACAGCGCCAGCGCTTCGCGCGGGCTGAGCGCGTCGATATCCAGCTCGGCCAGGCGCCCCAGCAGCGGGTCGGGCTCGGCGATGGGCTCGGGCAGCGGCGCGGCAAACAGATCAGGCTGGGCGTGCTGGCTGGCGGCCTGGTTTTCCAGCTGGGCCAGATAGCGGCGCGCCTGGCGGATCACCGTGCCGGGCACGCCGGCCAGCGCCGCCACCTGCAAGCCATAGCTCTGGCTGGCTGGGCCGTCTTCCACATGGTGCAAAAAGACAATCTTGTCCTGATGTTCCACGGCGGACAGGTGCACATTGGCCACGCTGGGGTAATCCTGCGCCAGCCGGGTCATTTCAAAGTAATGGGTGGCGAACAGCGTGTAACTGCGGTTTTTTTCAATTAACGAACGGGCAATGGCCATGGCCAGCGCCAGGCCGTCAAAGGTGGAAGTGCCGCGCCCCACTTCGTCCATCAGCACCAGCGCCTGCTCGCTGGCGTTGTTGAGAATATTGGCGGTTTCGGTCATCTCCACCATAAAAGTCGAGCGTCCGCCGGCCAGGTCGTCGCTGGCGCCGATGCGGGTAAAAATGCGGTCAATCGGACCAAAGTGGGCGCTGTCGGCCGGCACAAAGCCGCCGCAGTGCGCCAGCAGGGTGAGCAGCGCGGTCTGGCGCATATAGGTGGATTTACCGCCCATATTCGGGCCGGTGATCAGCAGCAGCTTGCGCGCAGCGCCCAGCTGGCAGTCGTTGGCGATAAAGCGATCGACCTGGGCTTCCACCACCGGATGGCGGCCGGCGCGGATGTCCAGCGCCGGGGCCTGACCCAGCGTGGGTTTGACGTACTGACGGCTGGCGGCGTGGCGGGCAAAGGTAGCCAGCACGTCCAGCCCGGCCACCGCCTGCGCGGTCAGGCGCAGGTCGCTGATGTGCGGCAGCAGTTGCTCCAGCAGCGCCTCGTACAGCGCTTTTTCGCGCGCCAGCGCGCGGTCTTTGGCCGATAGCGCCTTGTCTTCAAAGGTTTTCAGCTCGGGGGTGATGTAGCGCTCGGCGTTTTTCAGGGTTTGCCGGCGGCGGTAATCGTCCGGCACCTTGGCGTCTTGCGCCTTGCTGACTTCGATATAAAAGCCATGCACGGCGTTAAAGCCCACTTTCAGCGTGCTGATGCCGGTGCGGGCTTTTTCGCGGGCTTCCAGCTCCAGGAGATAACTGCCGGCGTCGGTTTGCAGCGCGCGCAGTTGGTCCAGCTCGGCGTCGTAGCCGTCGGCCAGCACGCCGCCATCGCGCAGCTGGCTGGCCGGCTCGGGTGCCACCGCCTGCGCCAGCAGCGCCGCCACCGGCGATTGCGCCGGAATCTGCCCGGCCAGTTGCACAAGCAAGGGGGTATTCAGTTCGGCCAGCAGCGGGTGCAGCGCCGGCAGCGCCAGCAGGCTGTCGCGCAGCGCCGACAAATCGCGCGGGCGGGCGCTGCGCAGGGCGATGCGCGAGGCAATCCGCTCGATGTCGGCCACCGGGCGCAGCGCCGCCAGCACCGGCTCGTGCGCAGGCAGCAGCGCTTCCACCGCGTCCAGCCGGGCGCGGATGCGGGCGTGGTCGCGCAAGGGGTGGTGCAGCCAGTGCCGCAGCAGCCGGCTGCCCAGGCTGGTGGCGCAGTGGTCCAGCAAGGAGAACAAGGTCGGCGCGGCCTCGCCGCGAATGGTTTCGGTCAGCTCCAGATTGCGCCGGGTGGCGGCGTCCAGCTGGATGTACTGGCTGCTGGTTTCCACCCGCAGGGTGTCCAGATGCGGCAGCTGCGAGCCTTGCGTGGCGCGGGCGTATTCCAGCAGCGCGCCCGCCGCGCCGATGGCCGGGCCAAGGTCTTGCGCGCCAAAGCCGGCCAGATCCTGCACGGCAAAATGCCGCGCCAGCCGCTCGCTGGCGCTGGCGCGCTCGAACTGCCACGGCGGCAGGCGTTTGATCGGCGCGCGCACCTGCTCCAGCACCGCCAGCCTGGCGTTGTCCGCCACCAGGATTTCCGCCGGGCGCAGCCGCTCCAGCTCGCTCAGGCAGTGTTCGGCGCGGGTTTCCTGCACCACAAACTCACCACTGGCCAGCGACAGCCAGGCAATGCCCAGCACGCCTTGCTGAAACACCAGCGCCAGCAGGCGGTTGTCGGTTTTGTCGTCCAGCAGGGCGGCGTCGGTCAGCGTGCCGGGGGTGACCACGCGCACCACCTGACGCTCCACCGGCCCCTTGCTGGCAGCCGGGTCGCCCACTTGTTCACAAATCGCCGCCGATTCGCCCAGCTTGACCAGCTTGGCCAGGTATTGCTCGACAGCATGAAACGGAATGCCGGCCATGCGCACCGGCGCGCCGGCCGACTGGCCGCGCGTGGTCAGCGTGATGTCGAGCAGGCGGGCGGCTTTTTCGGCGTCGTCGTAAAACAGCTCGTAAAAATCGCCCATCCGGTAAAACAGCAGTTTGTCGGTGTGCTGGCTTTTCAGCGCAAAGTACTGCTGCATCATTGGGGTGTGGCTGGGCGCGGCGCTGTCGGCGGAGGGTTTTGTCATGGCAATCAGAGGCTTGAATCCGGCGCACAGGCCGGCGATGGCGGATTGTATGCGGGAATGCCGCCGGCGTGCCATAGCCGGCTGCCGATTGCCCGCCGGGTGGCATTCCGCTGTGCAATCCAGCCGCCCATTCTGCTTGGGCGGCTGGCGGCGGCTGCCTTACACTGCCGGACATCTTGCGTGTAGATGACGGTGAATGACGATGAAACTGTGTCTGATCCCCGGCGATGGCATTGGCCGGGAAGTAGTCCCTGTGGCGGCGGCGGCGCTGCAACGGCTGTTGCCGGCGGTGCAGCTACAGCAGGCGGATGCCGGTTGGGAATGTTTTGTGCGCACCGGCCAGGCCCTGCCGGACGCCACCCTGGCGCGCGCGCGTGAATGCGGCGCGGTGTTGTTTGGCGCGGTCAGCTCGCCGGCGCGCAAGGTGGAGGGCTATCGCTCACCGATTGTCGCCCTGCGCCGCGAGCTGAACGCCTACGCCAATCTGCGCCCAACCTGTACCCTGCCGATTGCCGGCGCGCGCCAGGATGTGGATATGCTGATCGTGCGGGAAAACACCGAAGATTTGTATATCGGCGAAGAACAGCGCGACGGCGACACCGCCATCGCCATCAAGCGCATCACCGCCGCCGCCTCGCGCCGGGTGGCGCGCGCCGCCTGCGAAACCTTGCTGGCGCGCGGCATGCACCGGCTGGTGATTGTGCACAAGGCCAATATCATGCCGCTGACCGATGGACTGTTTCGCGATTGCTGCCGCGAAGTGGCGCAAAGTTATCCACAGATCGAGGTCAGCGAGCTGTTGGTGGACACCGCCGCCTACCAGCTGGCGCGCGCGCCGCAGCAGTTTCAGGCGCTGGTGGCGCCCAATTTGTATGGCGATATTTTGTCTGATCTGGCCGCTGCCCACGGCGGCGGCTTGGGCCTGGCCGCCTCGCTGAACCAGGGCGACGCGGGCGTGGCGATTGCCGAGCCGGTGCATGGCTCGGCGCCGGACATCGCCGGCCAGGGCGTGGCCAATCCGGTGGCGGCCTTGCTGAGCGTGGCCTTGCTGCTGCGCCACACCTGGCAGCGCCCGGACGAAGCGCAGCGGCTGGAGCATGCCGTGCGCGACACCCTGGCCGCCGGCATCGCCACCCCGGATGTGGCCGGCGCGGCTGGCGTGAGCACGGCGGCGTTTGCCCAGGCGCTGCTGGCGCGGCTGTGAGTTGTTTCCAGCCGACGGGGTTTACACGTGTCAGCCCGGCCCGAGGCTTGCCAGCGTCATCAGGATTGGGGTAGCGTCTGTCATCACACAGATGATCGGACCTCCAACATGGCAAGCCACTACGCGGTGCTGGGCCTCACGCCCGACGCCTCTCAGGAAGACATCAGCCGGGCATACCTGGCCCAGCTCGGACAGTTGCAACGCATGGCCCCCGGCCCGGCAGCCCAGGCGCTGCATGCCGAGCTGGATCAAGCATTTGATGTGTTGTACGACCCCAAACGCCGCGAGGCCTATGATGCCGGCCACAGCCGCACCCCGCCGGCCGCCGAACCAGAGCCAGCGGCGCCCATCCCGGTGGCCCCGCCAGCCAGCCCGGCAGAAGGCGTCATCAAGCGCTTTGAGTTTGTTGGCGAGGGTGGCGCGTATTTCCGGATCTGGATTGTCAATCTGCTGCTGAGTATTGTGACCCTGGGGGTATATTCCGCCTGGGCGAAAGTGCGTCGCGAGCAGTTTTTTCATCGCAATCTGCTGCTGGACAATGCCGGGTTTGATTATCACGCCAAACCGATGGCCATTTTGCGTGGGCGCGGCATTGCCGTCGTGGCGCTGATGGGGGTGATGCTGTGTCAGGAGCTGGGGCCAGTGCCGTATGTGCTCTCCCTGCTGGCCATCACTTTGGCCACGCCCTGGCTATTGCTCAACGCCCTGCGCTTTCGCGCCGCCAACACCAGCTACCGTGGTCTGCGCTATCACTTTGACGCCCGTGCAAGCAAGGTTTACCAGGTATTTCTTGGCTACGGCCTGCTGAGCGTGGTCACGCTGGGGCTGGCATTTCCGCTGCAATTGCGCGCGGTATACCGGCTGATTGCCAATCATCTTTCCTACGGCAGTTTGCGCCACCGCTGCGAAGTCCCGCTGGGCGCCCTGCTGCGCTATCTGTTGCCGCCAATTGTAGTGGCGATGCTGGTGTGCCTAGCCTTGCTGGCCGTCTGGGCAGGCAGCTCAGAATCCGCCCAGGCGCTGAGCGAAAACGCCGATGCCGACATGATGGATTTTTCTGAAGAGCTCGGCCTGTATGTGATGGCGCTGATTCCCTTATGGCTGATGTTCCGGGTCTGGTGGGCCGCCGCCAAGCTGTGCTGCCGCAATGTGATGTGGAACCATACCCAGATGGGGCCGCATCGTTTTTACAGCGCCCTGCCGGTAGGCGAATACCTGGTGCTGCAATGGGTAAACAGCATGATGATCGGCTTCAGCCTGGGCTTGCTTACCCCGTTTGCCCGGGTGCGCGATGCGCAATTCCAGGCACGCTATCTGGCGCTGAACATGCAAGGCACGCTGGACGACGTGATTGCCACCGCCCAGCAGCAGGCGTCGGCGGTGGGTGACGAAATGGCAGAGGCCTTTGCGCTGGATACCGGATTGTGAGTCGGAGATGAGCGGATTGCTGGAAGCCTGGTATTACGACGGCCGCACGGCGCGTCGCCATTCGGTCACGCTGACACTGGAAGCCGGCGAGCTGCTGGCCCACGGTGAATCTGGCCTGCTGCTGCGCGCACCGCTGGCGCACGTGCGGATTTCCGAGCCGATGGGCCGGGCGCCACGCACGCTCACTCTGGCAGACGGCAGCTATTTCGAGGTGGAAGACAGCACGCGCTTGCGCCAGTGGCTACGCGGCGCCGGGGTAGCCGACGCCGCTCGCGCCTACTGGATGCAGCAATGGCGAGTGGCCCTGGCGGCATTGTGCCTGATGCTGACGCTGGGCGTAGCCGGCTATGTATGGGGGCTGCCGGCGGCCAGCCAATGGCTGGCCGGGCATTTGCCCGATAGCGTGGCCCACTCGGCCTCCGAGGCCACGCTGTCGCTGATGAAAGAGCAGGGCATGCTGGAGCCCAGCACGCTGACGCCCGCGCGCCAGCAGGCGCTGCGCCAACAGATCGAATCCACGCTGGCGCCACAGATCGCCACGCTGCCGGGCTATAGCTTGCAGTTTCATCATTCCGCGCTGGGACCCAATGCCTTTGCGCTGCCCGATGGAGCGGTGGTGGTGCTCGACCCCTTGGTAGAACTGGCGGAAAACGACGAGGAAATCGTCGCCGTGGTGGCGCATGAACTGGGCCATGTGGCACACCAGCACGGCATGCGGCAGATGATTCAGTCCGCCGTGGTGGGGGTGGCGGTGGGCGCCATGCTCAGTGATTTGTCTTCAGTGGCCAGCACGCTGGGCGCCATGCTGCTGGAGTCACGCTATTCCCGCGAATTCGAGCATGAAGCCGACGACTACGCCGTACACAGCCTGCGCGCAGCCGGCCGCAACCCGCTGGCGCTGGCCAGCATGCTGGCGCGGCTGGAAAAAGCCGCCGGTGAAGGCGAGCATGGCGGGGTGATGTCGGCGCTGTCTTCCCACCCGGAAACCACCGAGCGCATTGCCCGCATTCAGGCGGCCACCCGCCAGCAGCCCTGAGCCAGAAAAGGCCGACAAAACAACACCGCCAGCCGGCTTGCCTGCCCGCTGGCGGTGTTGTTTTGACTCAGTGCAAGCCAGGCTGGATTACGGATAAAACCACATCAGGCTGTAACCACTGGCACGCAGCAGGCCGATGTCCAGCTGCATATTCACCTTGATCTCGCTATTGCCGTTGAACTGGCCCAGGGCGAAATCGTTTTTGCTCAGGTAGTCCTTGGGGGCAAACACCTTGCGCGACAGCACGCGGTCTTCGCCGTCCTTCAGCGTCAGCTCCAGGTGCGGGTAGGCTTGCGGATAGGCGGCCTGATTGCGCACGGTGGCGGACACGCGGATCAAATTGGGTTGATCCGGCACGGCGGCCAGCTCGGAATACTCCGTGCGCAGTTGTTCGCTGCGCCGCGGCAGCGGCACATCACAGCCCAAGCCCTTGCACATCGACTCCAGCACCCCGCGCGAGCCGGGCAGCTCGGCGGCAATCGGGGTGCGGTAGACGTACACCACCTGCACCAGCAGCACAATGGCCGCCACCACGGCGGCGGCGGTCCACAGCCACACCAGTTTGCCGCCAGCAGAGAAAGAAAACTCGGGCAGAGCCGGCAAGGAAAACGCTGGCAGCTTGGGCAGCGTCACCTTGGGCAGGGCAAAGCCTTTTTTGTCTTCTGTCGCAGGCGCGCCGCCTTTCAGCAGCTCGGCGCTGTGAGCGATGAAGGGCGCAGGCTCCACGGTGGGGTCGGCCGCCAGCGGATTGCCCTTGTACACCACGCCGTCGTCTTCGTCGTCGGGCAGCACTTCGGCCTTGAAGCTGGGCTCGATGCGCTTGCCGCCAGCTGGCGGCGTGTCGGCCTTGGCCGGAGCGGGCTTGTCAGCGGGGGCGGTTTGCTGATGGCGGGCGGCTTCCAGTTTTTTCAGGAAGGTATCGTCTTCACCTTCATCATCCGGGATGACTTCCGGCTGCTTGGCAGCGGGCCTGGCCGCCGGCGGCGGGCTGGCCGGCTTGGCCGCAGCGGTGGCCACCGGCTTGGGCAACGGGTCGGGACGTAGTACGGGCTCCTGACGGACAGCCTTGCCGGCCGAGCCAGCGTCGGCGGCAAAATCCGGCAGTTCCAGATCAATATTCTTGCTGATGCGGTCCAGATCCCCATCTGCCGGCAGCGGAATGGCGGTGGCTTCATCCTGCGGGGAGGGCGCACTCCATTGGCCATTTTGCGGCGCATTGGCCAGCGCGCGCACCAGATGACCGGCCTCGGCGGGCAGGTTGTCATCAGCCAGAGCGGCGGGCGCAGAGGGGGCAGCGGCGGCGGGCTTGGCCGGGGCCGGCTCGTTGACCGGCTCGAGCGAGGCACGGGCATCGAACACGGTGGCGCAGCGGCCGCAGCGAACCTGGCCGTCGCAGACGTCAAGCTGACCCGGCTGGACCTTGAAGCGGGTCTGGCAGTTCGGGCATTGCGTGATGTACATGGCGAACAGTTCTTAAGCGTTTTGCGGTGGCGAGAGCATAGCAGAAATGGCCGTTTGCCGCGCGCATACCCGCATGGCAGCTCAGGCCCAAGCGCTTGCTTGACCAGAAAAAAGGCGCAAAAACGGCGGCTGATGCCGCCGTGTCATGCCTTGGCCAGCGGGCCGGCTTAGCGTTTGCGCCCGGACAAACAGGTCCAGCCGTCGTCAAACACCGGCGCATCCATCTCAAACCATTGCTGATACAGCGTGCGGATTTCTTCCGCCTGCTCTTGCAGAATGCCGGACAGCACGATGCGGCCGCCCACGCGCACATGGCGGGTGAGCAAGGCGCCCAGCATGCGCAGCGGGTTGGCCAGGATATTGGCCACCACCACATCGGTTTCGACGTCGGGCAGCTCGCCCGGCAGGTAGAAATCTGCCTGCACGGCGTTTTGCGCGGCGTTGTCGCGGCTGGACTGCACCGCTTGCGGGTCGATGTCCACGCCCAGCGCCCGGCCGGCGCCAAGCTTGAGCGCAGCGATGGCCAGAATGCCCGAGCCGCAACCGTAGTCCAGCACCGATTCGCCAGCTTGCAGCTCGCGGTCCAGCCATTGCAGGCACAGCCGGGTAGTCGGGTGGCTGCCGGTGCCAAACGCCAGGCCCGGATCCAGTTGCAGATTGATGGCGTCCGGGTTGGGCGCTTCGTGCCAGGTGGGAGTGATCCACAGCCGGTCAGAAATGCGGATCGGGTCGAACTGGGCCTGGGTGGCGCGCACCCAGTCCTGCTCGGCGATTTCTTCCATCTGCCAGCTGGGGGTGGGCACGCCGCACTCGCTGGCGGCGGCGGCGATCAGCAGCGCCACGTCTTGCGCCGGGTCGAACAGCGCCAGGATGCGGCTGGTGCGCCACATGCGGTCCACCGGCTCGCCAGGTTCGCCAAAAATCGGCTCTTCGGCGTCGGTGCCGGCGGCGGCGTCTTCAATCGCCGCCGACAGCGCGCCCAGGTCCATCAGCGCGTCGGCGAGTTTTTCCGCCACGGCGGAATCGGTGTCTAGGGTGACTTGCAGCCAGCTCATGCTTCGGATTTCTTCAGTTTGGCCAGGCGCTCTTCCAGATAGTGGATGGAGGTGCCGCCCTGGATAAAGGCGGAGTCCACCAGCAGTTCCTGGTGCAGCGGGATGTTGGTCTTGATGCCGCCGATGGCCATTTCCGACAGGGCCACGCGCAGGCGCGCCATGGCCTGTTCGCGGGTGTCGCCGTAGGCGATCAGCTTGGCGATCATCGAATCATAGTACGGCGGCACGGTGTAGCCATGGTAAATGTGCGAATCCACGCGAATGCCAGGGCCGCCGGGCGGGTGGTAGCCGTCGATGCGGCCAGGGCTGGGCACAAAGGTGAACGGATCTTCAGCGTTGATCCGGCATTCCATGGAGTGGCCCTTGAGCTGCACCTGCTTTTGCGTGTAGCGCAGTTTTTGGCCGGCCGCGACGCGGATTTGCTCTTGCACGATGTCGATGCCGGTGATCAGCTCCGTCACCGGGTGCTCCACCTGCACGCGGGTGTTCATCTCGATAAAGTAGAATTCGTCGTTTTCAAACAAGAATTCAAACGTGCCGGCGCCGCGGTAGCCAATCTTGCGGCAGGCGGCGGCGCAGGCTTCGCCAATGTGCTTGCGCTGCTTGTCGGTGATGCCCGGCGCCGGCGCTTCTTCGATGATTTTCTGGTGGCGGCGCTGCATCGAGCAATCGCGCTCGCCCAGGTAAATGGCGTTGCCGTGTTCGTCGGCCAGCACCTGGATTTCAATGTGGCGCGGTTGCTCCAGGTATTTTTCCATGTACACGGTAGGGTTGCCAAAAGCGGCGCCGGCTTCGGTGCGGGTCATTTGCACCGAGTTGATCAGCGCGCCTTCGGTGTGCACCACGCGCATGCCGCGCCCGCCGCCGCCGCCGGCGGCTTTGATGATCACCGGGTAGCCGATTTTTTTGGCGATTTTGGCGATTTGCGCCGGATCATCCGGCAGCGCGCCTTCCGAGCCGGGCACGCAAGGCACGCCGGAGGCGATCATGGCGTTCTTGGCGCTGACCTTGTCGCCCATCAGGCGAATGGTGTCCGGGCGCGGGCCGATGAACACAAAGCCGGATTGCTCGACGCGCTCGGCAAAGTCAGCGTTTTCCGACAGAAAACCGTAACCCGGGTGAATCGCCTGGGCGTCGGTGACTTCGGCGGCCGAGATCAGCGCCGGCACATTCAGATAGCTCAGCGCAGACGCAGCCGGGCCAATGCACACCGATTCGTCGGCCAGCTTGACGTATTTGGCTTCGCGGTCGGCCTCGGAGTGCACCACCACGGTTTTGATGCCCATTTCACGGCAGGCGCGCTGGATGCGCAGGGCGATTTCGCCACGGTTGGCGATAAGGATTTTTTCAAACATGGGGATTCCTGAACAGCGTCCGGCACGGTCAAGGAACGGGCGGCGCCAGCGGCGGGGAAGGGCGGCAAGGGACGCATAGAGTCGCCGCCCGGCCGCTGGGGCGTCCGGCGGCGCACGATCAGGGCACAGAAGCCCGATGCACGCCGGCCGGGGATTATTCGATGACGAACAGCGGCTCGCCGAATTCCACCGGCTCGCCGTTTTCCACCAGAATCGCCTTGATCACGCCGGCGCGGTCGGATTCGATTTCGTTCATCAGCTTCATGGCTTCGATGATGCACAGGGTGTCGCCCACGCTCACGCTCTGGCCGATTTCGGCAAACGGCTTGCCGCCCGGCGTGGCCGAACGGTAGAAGGTGCCCACCATCGGCGACTTCACGGCATTCTGGGTGCTGGGCTTGGCGGCTTCAGCCGGCGCAGCAGCGGCCGGCGCGGCGGCCGGGGCGGCTTGCGGCAGCGCCACCTGGGTCATGGCGGGGTAGGCCATGGCGGCGCCAGCCTGCACGCGGGTGATGCGAACTTTTTCCTCGCCTTCGGTCACTTCCAGTTCGGCAATGCCGGACTCTTCCACCAGGTCGATCAGTTTTTTCAGCTTGCGAAGATCCATGGGTTTCCTTTTTGACGTCGAACCGCCCCGCCTCATAATCAAGGCTTGGGCGGGCGGGTTCAGGCTCGAGCGTGAAGATGATTCAATGCATGGGACAAGGCGTATTCATAGCCCTTGGCGCCCAGGCCGCAGATGACGCCGACGGCGAGATCCGAGAAGTAGGAATGCTGACGGAACGCTTCCCGAGCGTGAACATTAGACAGATGCACTTCGATGAAGGGGATTTTCACCGCCGCCAGGGCATCGCGCAGCGCCACGCTGGTGTGGGTGAAGGCAGCCGGATTGATGATGATGAACGCAGCGCCATCAGTGTAAGCGGCGTGGATGCGGTCGATCAGCACATGTTCGGCGTTGCTTTGCAGCCAGTCAAAGCCCATGCCAGCAGCTTGAGCCTGGGCAGCCAGGCGGCCGTTGATGTCGGCCAGGGTGTCAGCGCCATACAGATGCGGTTCGCGCATGCCCAACATGTTCAGGTTGGGGCCATGCAGCGCCAGCACATAGGGGGCGGGCGCGGCAGCTTTTTGCTCGGGATTCGTCATCATGGGCGCGAGTTTGCCGCATTTGGCCGAAAAAAGTCCAGCTTTTCCCGAAGTTCAAACATTTGTTTTAAAGCAATGACGCCGTGGGGAAGGCCGCGAAAAGGCCATGAACTGCTATACTGGCCAACATTGTGCCTGACTGTATTTTTCATGCAACTGTCCGATTTTGATTTTGAACTGCCCGAGGCGCTGATTGCCCAGTTTCCACCGGCCACGCGCGGCGACAGCCGTTTGCTGCACGTCGATGGTCTCTGCTGCACGGATGACCATTTCAGCCAGCTGAGCGCCTATCTGCGCGCCGGCGACGTGCTGGTATTCAACGACACTCGCGTGCTTAAGGCCCGCCTGTTTGGTCAGAAGGCCAGCGGAGGACAGGTGGAAATTTTGGTCGAGCGCGTGCTCGACGCCCATCGGGTGCTGGCGCATGTGCGCGCCAGCAAGTCGCCCAAGCCGGGTTCGCGCCTGCTGCTGGAAGGCCGCTGGCAGGCCGAGATGGTTGAACGCCAGGAGGCGCTGTTCCTGCTGCGCTTTCTGGACGAGGCCAATGTGCTGGATATTCTGGAGCAATCCGGCAAGCTGCCGCTGCCGCCCTACATCACCCGCGACGCCGATTCGCCCGACGACGAACGCTATCAAACCGTCTACGCCCGCCATCAGGGCGCGGTGGCGGCGCCCACCGCCGGCCTGCACTTTACCGACGCCCAACTGGACGCGCTGCGCGCCCAGGGCGTGAAGCTGGCGTTTGTCACCCTGCATGTGGGCGCCGGCACGTTTCAGCCGGTGCGGGTGGACAATATCGCCGAGCACCGCATGCACAGCGAGCGGTACGACATCCCGCCCGCCACCGTCGAGGCGATTACCCAGGCGCACGCCAGCGGCGGCCGGGTGGTGGCGGTGGGCACCACCAGCCTGCGCGCGCTGGAATCCGCCGCGCGCGGCGGCGAGCTGGCCGCTGGCCAGGGCGAGACCGATATTTTCATCACCCCGGGCTATCGCTTTCGCGTGGTGGACCGGCTGCTGACCAATTTTCACCTGCCCAAATCCACCTTGATGATGCTGGTGTCGGCGTTTGCCGGCATGGCGCCGATCCGCGCCGCCTATCACCACGCCATTGAACAGCAATACCGTTTCTTCAGCTATGGCGACGCCATGCTGCTGGAGAAATCGCCCGACGCCTGACGCGCCGGCCATGCACAGGAGCGCACCATGAGCGGACTTTCCCCTGACACACCGCAACCGACTGAAATCCGCCTGCATCAGCAGTCGCGGGCGCTGGAGCTGCATTTTGACGATGGCGCGCAATTCACCCTGCCGTGTGAGTATCTGCGGGTGTATTCGCCATCGGCCTCGGTGCGCGGCCACGGCCCGGGGCAGGAGGTGCTGCAGACCGGCAAGCGACAGGTGAATATCGTCAATATCGAGCCGGTCGGCCATTACGCGGTGAAGCTGGTGTTTTCAGACGGGCATGATTCGGGTTTGTACAGCTGGGATTATTTGTATCAACTGGGGCGGGAACAGGAAGCGCGCTGGGCGGAGTATCTGGCGCGACTGGCGGCGGCAGGGGCGAGCCGGGACGAGTAAGGCGGGGGATGGCTGGGTTTGATTAGGGCGGGGCTTCGCCCCACACCCGACCCCTTTTCTTTGTCTCGCCAAAGAATAGGGGGAAAAGCAAGGCAACCCGGGACGCGCGTCCGTCCCTGCGGGCCGGATGCCCTGTGCTTCTCGACAACCGGGGCCACCCCAAACATATGAGCGGATGGGGGGGCCCGGTTTTCTGCGGTGCTCGGCGCGCTTTACGGGGGGTAAACCGGCTAAGCGCAACCGGCGGCGCATGAAATTAAAGCCTGGTGGATGGTGCAAGAGACAATTAGATGCCGCCAGGCCGATCTTATTGAAAATGACGGGATAACAATCATGGCAGAACAAACGCATTTCGGTTTCCAGACGGTGGATGCCGCGCAGAAGGCCGGCAAGGTGGCTGAGGTGTTTCACTCGGTGGCCAATAAATACGATGTGATGAACGATTTCATGTCTGCCGGCATGCACCGTGTGTGGAAGCGTTTCACCCTGGACACCGCCGGGGTGCGGCCGGGGCAGAAGGTGTTGGATATTGCCGGCGGCACCGGGGATCTGGCGCGCGGCTGGGCCAAGCGGGTGGGGCGCAGTGGCGAGGTGTGGTTGACGGACATCAACAGCTCGATGCTGACCGTGGGCCGCGACCGTCTGGCCGATGAGGGGGTGTTGTTGCCGGTGGCCTTGGCCGATGCCGAGAAACTGCCCTTCCCCAGCAATTATTTTGATTTGGTGTCGGTGGCGTTTGGCTTGCGCAATATGACCCACAAAGAGGGCGCGCTGGCAGAGATGCTGCGCGTGCTCAAACCGGGCGGCAAGTTGCTGGTGCTGGAGTTTTCCCAGGTGTGGGGGCCGTTGAAGCCGGCGTATGATCTGTATTCGTTCAAGGCCTTGCCGCTGATGGGCAAGCTGGTGGCCAACGATGCCGAGAGCTACCGCTATCTGGCTGAGTCCATCCGCATGCACCCGGACCAGGACACCCTCAAGCAGATGATGCTGGACGTGGGGTTTGGCAAGGTGGATTACCACAACCTCAGCGCCGGTGTGGTGGCGCTGCACAAGGGCTGGAAATTCTGACCCCCGCCGGCGCGCGCGCCGGGCGGTCTTTTTTGCGAGGTTTGCCATGAATCGCCCGCAACTGGCTGTGTTGAATCATTTGCTGGCCCAGCAAGAGGGCGTGCGCCAACGCTTGGCGGAGCACGCGGGCCGGCGCTTTCGGGTGGAGTTGCCGCCGCTTGGCGTCAGCGCCGTGGTGTTGGCGGATGGCTTTGCTGGCCAGACCGATGGCGAGCCAGAAGCCCGCGTGCGCTTGTCCAGTTCGCTGCTGGTCAAGCGCCTGACCGGCGGCGAGCCGGGCGCCGGCGATGTGCAGCTGGATGGCGACGCCGAGCTGGGCCTGGCGCTGGCGCGCATTCTGGCCGACTTGCGCTGGGACGCGGTGGAAGACTTGTCGCGAGTGGTCGGCGATGTGGCCGCCTACCGCGCCGAGCGCTGGCTGCGCGGCGCGCTGGGGGTAAAGGGCGAGGCGGCCTGGCGACTGGCCAGTGCGTACGCCGAACACCTGAAAGAAGAAACCCCCTTGCTGTGCAAGCGCACCCAGGTGGACGCCTGGCATGGCCAGGTGGACGCCCTGCGCGACGACGTGGCGCGCGCCGACAAACGGCTGGCGCGGCTGGAAGCCCTGCTGGCCGCGCGCCTGCCGGCGCCGACGGCCAAATAAGCGTCGTGTGACCTCTTCTTAGCGTGGTGTATCGTGTCGGTGCGCGCCAAGCTCTGCCTGGTGCGTGAAACCCGCGAGATGCCTTGCGCCAAGCCTGGCGAACACCACCCAGCGAAGCATTTCTAGCGAGGTGCGCGCAGACAACGGCAAGGCAGTGCCACAACGCCAGGGAGGCTTTGTGAGCGACGCTGAGTGTGTTGGCGGCGTCACCGCCGTGCCGCCATATCGTGCATCTGGGTGCCCCGCCCAACCCCGCCGGCCGTATGCCGGCTTGAGCCTGTGATCATGCGATTTTCTCGTTTCACCACCATTTTCCGCACCTTGCACCGTTACGGCCTGGACGAGTTTTTCGTCAACCATTCGCGGCTGCGGGTGATTCATCTGTTCCTGCGCTGGCTGCCGCTGCCGCGCGATGTGTCCGAACCGCTGCCGCGCCGGGTGCGGCTGGCGCTGGAAAGCCTGGGGCCGATTTTTGTCAAATTCGGCCAGGTGCTGTCCACCCGCCGCGACCTGCTGCCACCGGAATACGCCGACGAGCTGGCGCTGTTGCAGGATCGGGTGGCGCCGTTTCCGGGCAGCCAGGCGCGCCAGGTGATCGAAGCCAGCCTGGGCAAGTCGGTCTATGAGGCGTTTGCCGAGTTTGACGAAACGCCGATTGCCAGCGCCTCGGTGGCGCAGGTGCACAAGGCGCGCCGCCACGACGGCCGCCAGGTGGCGGTGAAGGTGCTGCGCCCCGGCATCCTGCCGGTGATCGAGCAGGATCTGGCGCTGCTGCGCGCGCTGGCCGGCTGGGCCGAGCGCTTGCTGGTGGACGGCAAGCGTCTGCGCCCGCGCGAAGTGGTGGCCGAATTTGACAAATACCTGCACGACGAGCTGGACCTGATGCACGAGGCCGGCAATGCCTCGCAGCTGCGCCGCAACTTTACCGACTCGCCGATGCTGATCGTGCCGGAAGTGTTCTGGGACACCAGCACCCGCGACGTGCTGACGCTGGCGTGGATGGACGGCATTCCGGTGGGGCAGATCGACCGCCTGCGCGAGGCTGGGGTGGATTTGAAGCAGCTGAGCCGCTTTGGCGTGGAGATTTTTTTCACCCAGGTGTTTCGTCACGGGTTTTTCCATGCCGACATGCACCCCGGCAATATCCTGGTGGCGGCGGACGGGCGCTATATCGCGCTGGATTTTGGCATCGTCGGCAGCCTGACCGACTACGACAAGCACTATCTGGCGGTGAACTTCCTGGCGTTTTTCAACCGCGACTACAAGCGGGTAGCCACCGCGCATATCGAATCCGGCTGGGTGCCGAAAGACACTCGGGTAGAAGAGCTGGAGGCCGCGGTGCGCACGGTGTGCGAACCGATTTTTGATCGGCCATTGTCAGAAATCTCGTTTGGCTATGTGCTGCTGCGGCTGTTTGAAACCAGCCGGCGCTTTAATGTGGAAATCCAGCCGCAGCTGGTGTTGCTGCAAAAAACCCTGCTGAATATCGAAGGCCTGGGCCGCCAGCTCGACCCGGATCTGGACCTGTGGCAAACCGCCAAGCCATTTTTGGTAAAGTGGATGAACGAGCAAATCGGCTGGCGCGGGCTGTTGCGCAATCTGCGCGACGAAGCGCCGCAATGGGCCAGCCTGCTGCCGGCGATTCCGCGCCGGCTGAACGAGGCGCTGTCAGCAGACACCCGCGATGTGTTGATTCAGGGTTATGTGACCTTGTTGCGCGAGCAAAAGCGCCAGAACATGCTGCTGATGGCGCTGGTGGCGCTGCTGGCGGCGGGTTTGCTGGGGCTGTGGCTGCGCTGAATCGGGTCGGCTGCGCTTGCGGCTACGGCAGCAGCCGAATCGCCATCTTGGCCGGGCTGGTGCTGGTGGCCCAGCAATCCACCGTGGTGGGCGAGTAGCTGCTGGCGTCCGAGCGGATCAGCCCGGTGGCGGGATTCAGGTCATCCATCTGTTTTTCCAGCTGACAGAGCATACGACTGTCCACCGCCAGCGAATACAAGAAGGTATTGCTGGGCGGAAAGCGATCGGCATCGGTGGCGTCAATCGCGTCGCCCGTGCGAACCTCCCATTCGGCGCCGATCGCGTTTTTCTTTTCCGACAGCGGCAGAATATTGGTGCTGTTGAGCAGGCTCCAGAATGACGATTGCTCGGCGGCACTGCTCAGCGTGATGTCTTTGGCCGCGGTGCAATTGCCCACCTGTAAAGTATTGGCGCTGGTGCAGCCATCACCGGGATAAAAGCCGTATTTCTCGAAAAAAATATTCATTGCCGCACTGATTTTGCCGTATTGGGCCTGCACACTCTTGACCTTGGCCCCGTCGATCAGCTCGCGCCCCTTGAAGGTCATGCCCAGCACCAGGCCAATAATCACCAGCGCAATGGCCAGTTCCACCAGGGTAAAGCCGCGTTGTGCGTGATGCATGAGGGTTTCCTTTTTTCTGATGTCGGCAACAAGATTCAAGGCAGGCGACCGGCGCTGACCAGTGCATGCAATAGCAAGGGCGCAGGAATGGCTTCCAGCACATCATCACTGTCCACGCCCGGATTTGTCGGGCCATAAAACGGCTTGGGTGCGCCATTGCTGCCCAGATCGCGCCCGGCGGTGACGATATTCAATTGTTCCCCACTGCTGGCGCTGGCGCCAGGCAGCGCCTGTCCCAGTGCGTCCCAGCCGCCGTAGCCATTGGCCCCGTGCGACAACACCAGTGCCGCCAGCCGCGTTTGCTGCACCGCAGCCGGTGGCGTGGCGCTGGCAGTCAGATGCACATACCAGGCGGCCTCGGCCAACTCTGCCGCACTGCTGGCCTGAGGATACGCCAATTGGCTGACAGGCTGGCTGTACCGTGCAGCCACCGCATAGCTGTAGCGGTGGCCCCAGGCATCCAGCGCGGGCGCACCCAGGGTCTTCCAGGGCAGCACGCCGGCCTGACGCTGGCAGGGCATGCCAGTATCCGGCAGGGCCAATCCGGCTTGGGCGTGGCTGTCCGCCAAGGCAGGGTCGGCCGGACAGGGCAAACGGCCATGGCTCATGGCGTAGCCCAGCAAGCCCTGGCGAATGGCCGCCAGCGCAGCACGGGTGTCCTGCTGGCGTTGATGGGTGCGCAGCTGTTGCAGCGGGCCCAATAACCCGGTCAGCATCACACCCAATACCGCCAGGGCAATTGCCAACTCCACCAGACTGAAGCCGGCCTCTGCCGACGCAACGCTTGACGCCATGCCATTCACCCATGAGATATGCGGCGCAACATGTGCAGAACGGATAGTCTGCTATACCGGGCATGCCGACGGCAATGGTGGAAAATACGTAATGACTTGGCTATCCAAGGCCGTATCCGCAGTGGCGGCAGGGCTGATGCGCCAGCAACGGGGATCACCATCAAACATCACATAGATGGCCGCGCCATCCTGCTGCAGCCGCAGGCTGGCCGCCCAGGTGTCCAGTTCAACGCTGGCCGGGCGATCCGGGTCATTGAGGTTGCGGTTATACGAGCCCGCCCACCACGCCGGCCAGCTCAGGCCGGAGGGCTGGCAAGGCTTCACCGCCACGGTATTGGCGTCCGGGCGCAGGCTGGCGCACCACGGCGAGGAGGTAAACGGAAACGGGTCGGGGTCCAGCAGCGAAGGCGTTGCCATGGCCGGCGGCACATCGGCGTAGCGCACGCTGGGCAGTGCGCCGTGGCTGCGCAATTGGCGGGCCAGAAAACGGGTGATCCAGCGGACAAGCTGCACCCGATAGTGCTCGACCTCGACATACAGCACGGTGTCGTTAAAGCCGGCGCGTGGGCTGGCCTGAACAAAGCGGTTATCGCCATCGTCGTTGCGGCCGCTGCCGCCGCAACGCGGGTCAGCACCCACCGGAAAACTCAGTCGGTCCAGGTAATCACTGCGCTGAAAACTGCCATCGCGGTGTTGTCCGGGCAAGGGCGGGCCAGCCGCGATCAGCAACCAGGCCACCCGGTCAGACAACACCTGGCCGCGGGCATCGCACACGGTCAGCCAGCCGCTGGTTTGATTGAGGGTGCGCAAGGTGATGGGCTGGCGATAGCGGGTGCTGTGTTCAAAGCGTCGGTCCATCACATTGGCCGACACCGCATACCACAAGCGCTGGCCATGGCCGTCACGCAGCATCGGCGCCAGCGCCATGTCGCGCGGGGCGTCCTGGGTCAGGCTGTCACAAGGGTTGGCGATAAACGGAATGCTCATGGCGGCACGCGCCTGCTCGCCCAGCTCGGGCAGCCAGCCCAGACGGCGCAAGTTGGCATCGCTGCCGCTCAGATGGGCGCCCTCGGTGGTGCAGGTGCTATACCCCAGGCCTTTGCGGTCGGGGTAGGGCAGTGCGCCGGGCTCGGTTTCAGCGCCGTGTGGGCTGTTCACCCACAGCGGCGGCGCAAACGCCCACGCCCAGAGTGCCGACTGGGCTTGCGCCAGCGCACGGGCATCCTGCTGACGCCGCCAGGCGGCGTCCTGCGCCGGAAACAGCCACCAGGGCGCCAAGGCCAGCATGCCCAGCGCCAGCAGGGCCACCATCAGCAACAGGGCCGCGCCCTGCTGGCGTGGATCAACCGGCGGACAGCACCCGGACATGGGCGGCGACACTGCGCGCCAGCGCGGACAGATCGTAGCCGCCCTCCAGCACCGAGACAATGCGGCCTTCGCAATAGGTGCGCGCCACACGCATCAGCTGACGGGTGACCCATTCGTAGTCGGATTCGGTCAGGCCCATCGAGCCCATTTCGTCTTCGCGGTGGGCGTCAAAGCCGGCGGAGATAAACAGCATCTGCGGCTGGAAAGCTTCCAGATTGGGCAGCCAGGCCATTTCCACTGCTTCACGGAAGGCGGAACTGCCGCTGCCGGCCTTCATCGGCACATTATGCATGTTCGGGCCCAGCGGCACGTCGCCACAGTAGGGGTAGAACGGATGCTGGAAGATCGACACCATCATCACGCGCGGGTCGTTCTGGAAGATTTCTTCGGTGCCGTTGCCGTGGTGCACGTCAAAGTCGATGATGGCCACGCGCTCCAGGCCGTGCTGCGACAGCGCGTGCGCAGCGGCAATGGCGACGTTATTGTAAAAACAGAAGCCCATCGACTTGGCCGATTCGGCGTGGTGGCCAGGCGGGCGGATGCTGCAAAAGGCATTGGGCGCCAGGCCTTCGCATACCATGTCCACTGCCTTGACCGCGCCGCCCGCCGCGCGGCGCGCGGCGCGCAGGGTGTGCGCCATCATGGCGGTATCAGGATCCACGCGATAGGTGCCGCTGGCCGGCGTGCTGGCTTCCAGCGATTCCAGGTAGTGCGGCGGATGCACGCGGGCGAGTTGCTGGTCGGTGACTTCCGGCGCCTCGACTTCGTGCAGTTCGTCGTACAGTTGCGAGGCCATCAGTTGGTCACGGATGGCAATCAGCCGCTCGGGGCATTCCGGGTGGCCTTCGCCCACATTGTGCAGCAGGCAATCCTGGTGGGTGATGAAGGCGGTCAGACCGGAACTGGGGAGTTGTTTTTTAATCCACGTCAACAATTGACTGCTTCCTGATAGTTCGTCCATTTGTAGAAAGGGCCACGACTTCCCCGTGCACGCCCTGGCCAGCGGTCGCGTCCGCACGCCAGCGCCCGCCCGGAAAGGGAACAGGGAGCGACATCAACGAAACGCCAGCGGATGACAGCGTCGTCAGCCTTTCCGACTGCGCGCTGTTCGGTTTATCACCTTGATCCTGCGCAGAAAACCCGGAGGGCTGCACGGTCAGGCTTATGATTTTTGGATGAATCCAAGTGTGCGCTGAATGTCGAAAAAATGCAATCGTTCAGCCCGGGATTGCGCCAGGCCAGATGCG
Organism: Rivihabitans pingtungensis; assembly: GCF_003201855.1. GTDB lineage: Bacteria > Pseudomonadota > Gammaproteobacteria > Burkholderiales > Aquaspirillaceae > Rivihabitans > Rivihabitans pingtungensis. The sequence goes on from NZ_QJKI01000012.1 coordinate 91,001, forward strand.
CCACGCCCCGCCGGGCGGAAAAGCCGGGCGGGGCGTGGCAAAGTGAGGCACAACAGCAGATCAGAGCAGCATGTCTTTGGAGACGCCCTTGCGCCGCAACAGCCGGCGCAGGGTTTCCAGGCCTTCGATCTGGATTTGCCGCACCCGCTCGCGGGTCAGGCTCATGCTGGCGGCCAGTTCTTCCAGCGTGCAGATTTCGTAGCCATTCAAGCCATAGCGGCGCTCGATCACTGTGCGTTGCTTGTCATTAAGCTGTTGCAGCCACTCGCGCACATAGCGCTCGATTTCGGCGTTGTGCAGCAGCTCATCTGGCTCTTCCTGCTGCTCGTCGGGGATGGATTCACCCACAGTCAGCATCGGGTCGATGTCCAGCGGCGCATCCAGCGAGGCCACCCGTTCGTTCAGGCTGAGGATGCGGCGGACCTCTTCCACGGGTTTGTCGACCAGATGGGAGATTTCCTCCAGCGTCGGCTCGCGCCCGGCCTGCATTTCCAGATGGCGCTGGGCGCGCAGACAGACGTTCAGCTCTTTGATCACATGAACAGGCAGGCGAATGGTGCGCGACTGGTTCATGATCGCCCGCTCGATGCTCTGCCGAATCCACCAGGTAGCGTAGGTGGAAAAGCGGAACCCGCGTTCGGGGTCGAATTTTTCCAGCGCGTGCATCAGGCCGATATTGCCTTCCTCGATCAGGTCGAGCAGCGGCAGGCCCCGGTTGATGTAGTGCTTGGCGATGTTCACCACCAAGCGCAAATTGTGCTCAATCATGCGCTGACGCGCAGCGAAATCGCCTTGTACCACGCGGCGGCACAGGGCTTTTTCTTCGTCGGCGCTCAAGAGCGCATTGTGGCCGATGTCGTTCAGATAAATCTGGGTGACATCGGCGAGCTCGTCCATGCTGGCGAACGAGGAATCGGCAACGTCCTCGCTGGTGTCGGCGTCAGCGACGGCCTCCTCCAGCGGTTCTTCCAGATCCGACACTTCTTCGTCATGGAGGCTGTCGATACTGTGGCTCATGCTATGTCCCCTTGCTCCCCATGCTGCCCGCCAGCGACACACGCTGGCATGGATCAGGGAGCGTTACCCAGATATTTTTGCGGGTCAACAGGCTTGCCGAAGCGCCGGATCTCGAAGTGCAGCTTGACCTGATCGGCGTCGGAGTTGCCCATCTCCGCAATTTTTTGCCCCTTGGTGACGACTTGGCCTTCCTTGACCAGCAACTGGCTGTTATGCGCGTAGGCGGTCAGGAAAGTCTTGTTATGCTTGATGATGATCAGCTTACCGTAGCCACGCAGGCCCGAACCACTGTACACCACCCGGCCTTTGGCCGAGGCCAGCACCGGCTGGCCGGTTTTGCCGCCGATGTCGATACCTTTATTGTTGTCGGTGAAGCGGTTGATCACCTTACCCTGCGTTGGCCAACCCCAACTGGCCACATCTTCTTCACCTGCCTGGGCGCTGGCGGCCGGCTCTGCAACGGTCGGCGCACGAGGCGCTTCAGTATTCTTGCTGCTGTCGCGTTCTTTGTCCTTGCCCAGCTTGTCTTTGTCGACGGCTTTGCTATCGACTTTATTATCTTTCTCGGTTTTGCTGGCCGGCTTGTCTGCCTTGGCCTGTTTTTCGGTCTTGCTGTCGCTACGTGCCTCGCTCTTGTCCGCGGATTTGTCTGCTGGCGCGGCTTCTGCCACCGAGCCAATCTTGCGCACGGCTTCAGCCGAATACGGCAGCTTGACCGCCTTGGGGCCATGACGAGCGCCGGCATCAGCCACCGGCGGGGTAGGCGCCGGTTTTTCTGCGGCCGGGGCCGCAGCAGGCGCCACCGCCACACTGCGTGCAGGCGCAGGCTCGGCAGGCGGGGTCAGCCGCAACACCTGATCTACCTTGATGACCCCCGGGTCATCGAGTTGGTTCCAGGCAGCAATATCACGGTAATCCTGGCCGTAGTTCAGGGCAATACTGTACAACGTGTCGCCAGCCTTGACCTTGTAGCTGTCCGGTCGATCATCGTCCGGATCGCGACTGGAAGGCGCCCGCGAGCCCATCGGCACGGGTGTCGGCGCAGGCGCAGCTTGCGACGAATTCATTGGATAGGCGGGAATATGCGTACTGCTGGCCGTAGTCGTGGTGCTGGTGCTGCTGGCCGGAGTGACCTTCACCGGGGCTTTGGCACGATACACGCTGACCTCACCCGCTGGTGCGGCCTGCACCGTCACCGCGCCCCGGCTGCCGCTGGCCATCGGCGCAGGCGGCGGAGTGTAGGCATCAGGGTAGGCCGTGGCCGGACGGGTCTGTCCGCCCTGCACAACCGGGGCAGGGCTTTGTGACAGCGCAGAACATCCGGACAGGGTCAGGCCAAGCACGGCAAGGTAGAACGGTTTAGCGGCTCGCATAGTTCACTATCATTGAGTCATTTGTAAGACGACCCCATCCGTTTGTCTAGCGACTTCGGCAAGGATTCGGCGGATTTTCTTTGAAACGGCATTCAACAGCCCGGATGCATGTCGCATGCATACAACATGCGTACAAAATGGCATGCCATACCGGCCGGCTTATTGCTGACCATTCAGCAGTGGCACAAAACGCACAGGGTCAAGGCGGGTTTTCTGGATGGAGCCATCCTCTTGTTTGTCAATCATCCAGAGAAACTGCTCCTGGGTGCCCAGCGGCAGAATCATGCGCCCGCCAGGCAGTAATTGTTCCAGCAGTGCCGGCGGCACATGGCTGGCCGCCGCCGTCATGATGATGGCGTCAAAAGGGGCGGCTTCCGGCAGGCCCAGATGGCCGTCACCATGTTGCAGCCGCGCACGCACCTGCTTGACGGCGCGCAGATTGGCGCGGGCACGATCCAGCAGGGCGGCGATGCGTTCGATGGAATACACCTCGGGAAATAATTTGGTCAGTACGGCGGTCTGATACCCACAACCGGTGCCGATTTCCAGAATCTTGCGCGGCGATTTGCCATTGAGCAGCAGTTCGGTCATCCGCGCCACGGTAAACGGCTGGGAAATGGTCTGACCGTGGCCGATGGGCAAAGCGTCGTCGTCATAAGCGCGATGCGCCAGCGCGTTTTCCACGAACAGGTGGCGTGGCAATTCTGCCATCGCCGCCAGCACGCGGGCGTCGGCAATGCCTTTTTCCCGCAGCCGGTCAACCATCCGGGTACGGGTGCGCGGTGATGTCATGCCAATGCCAAGTTGCGGGGTGTTCATGGGGCCAGCCAAGCAGAAAGAGGGTCAAGAGTGTGATGGGCGGTGAGATCCAGTTGCAAAGGTGTCACCGACACACCTTTGGCCGCCACGGTATGAAAATCGGTTCCGGGGCCGGCATCTTGAGCACGACCGACAGCACCCACCCAATAAATGGTTTCACCACGCGGATTGCGACTTTGCACCACCGGCTCGGCATGGTGGCGACGGCCCAGACGGGTCACCTGCCATGGGCCCAGTTGCTCGGGTGGCACATCGGGCACGTTGACGTTCAGCAGCACCGCCCCTTGCGCCCATGGCGCCTCTTGCCAGCGGCGCACCAGTTGCTCGGCCACCAGGCAGGCGCTGGCAAAGTGTTCGCCAGGCTTGCCGGCCAGCGACATGGCTACCGAGGGAATGCCGAGCAGATAACCTTCGGTGGCGGCGGCCACCGTGCCGGAATACAAAGTATCGTCGCCCATGTTCGGGCCGTGGTTGATGCCGGAAAACACCATGTCCGGCGGGCTGTCCATCAAGCCGGTGATGGCCAGATGCACGCAATCGGTGGGCGTACCGTTGACGCTGAAAAAACCATTCGCCGCCCGACGTGCCGTCAGCGGCCGATCCAGGGTCAGCGAATTGGAAGCGCCGCTGCGGTCGCGCTCCGGCGCCACCACGGTGACGTTGCCCAGGCGTGACAAGGTCTGCGCCAGCGCGGCGAGGCCGGGGGCAAAGTAACCATCGTCATTGCTGATGAGAAAATTCATGGCGTGTCACAAAAGGCAATGCCGCGATTGTAACCCGCCACGGGTAAAAGACAATCGTCATTCACGTGGCGGGCGGAATGCCTTCAGGCGACGTAACGTTGACTGAACGCCAGCATGCGCTCGATTGGCAGGCGGGCAGCGTCCATCTGTTCCGGTGTCAGATAGTCGATACGCTCACCCTGACCAGCCTGCGCCGCCTGCACGGCAGCCACCGTATTCAGCTTCATGTACGGACAGGAATTGCACTGGCAGCCAGCGTAGATCGGCGCCTGTACCAGGTTCAGATCCGGTCGCGCCTCATGCATGTTGTAAAGGATGCCATCTTCGGTGGCCACAAAAATCGTCGCCGACAGCTCACCTTGATAGCTCTTGACCCAGTTCAACATACCCGAGGTCGATCCGACGTAATCTGCCCGTTGCAGCACCGGTAGCGGGCTTTCCGGGTGTGCAATCAGGAAGGCCTGGCCGCTGACGCCGGCAAACGCCTCGTTCAGCGCGTCTTCGTTGAACTTGTCGTGCACTTCGCACACCGCCGACCACAGCGGCATGTCGTAGCCGTACTGGAAGTTCAGGTAGGCGCCCATATTGCGGTCGGGCGAGAAGATCACCTTTTTGCCTTCGGCGTACAGATGAGCAATGATGTCATCGACATTGCGGCTGGTGACGATCCAGTCGGACAGGGCCTTGTGTTCGGCGCTGGAATTGATATACGACACGTGCACATGGTCCGGATAGCTTTCACGCCAGGCGCGCAGCGCGGCAATATCCGTCTGGGTAACCAGCGAGCAGGTCGAACCGGCGTCGGGCAGGATGACTTGCGCTTGCGGGTTGAGAATCTTGGCGGTTTCTGCCATGAAGCGCACACCGGCAAACACAATGATGTCAGCCTGGGCATCACGCGCGTACAGCGAAAGCTCCAGGCTGTCGCCCACCTTGTCAGCCATGCGCTGGATTTCGGGTGCAGTGTAGTAATGGGCGAGGGTTACAACACGGGGGGACATCGGGTTATGGCTCCTGCCGCACTGACGCGGCGATATGGGCTGGCAAAGTCGCGGCGACATGCCCTGCGCCGGAACCCGGCGATGCCGCGCTTGACCGCAGCCGGCCAGCCTTTGCGCAAGGTGCGCAGACCAGACTGGCGGTGCAATGCATCATGAAAAACAATCACGCCAATCCCCCAGGGCGGGATGGACGGCGCTTGCGAATAGTGGAACATAGCAAAAAAGCCACAGCGCTGCCAGCCACGTGCGCATTGGCGATGTTAATGAACCACGGTTTTTTGCGAAGGGAAACAGTCTGGTAGATAATGCTGCACCGCACAATCATATTTTGACATGGCACTTCCACGACGCCGGCCATCGCCGGGACTGGCGTCACCATGGCGGTGCGGCGCATTTTGCGGCAGCCTTGATGTTGCGGCGCACCGCGCCCACGCCCCGCACTCACCCCCCACCCGGCGATGGCAAGCACGCGACAGGTCGCTTTCATCCCCCCGCCTGTCCGGCCCTGTTTGCGGCGCGCGTCACCCGCGCGTCTCGATAAAACTGATTGAATGACCAGGTTAATATCATGAAACCGCACTATCTCACCCCGCTTTTCGCGCCCCGCACCGTCGCCGTCATCGGCGCCAGCGACACCCCAGGCTCTGTCGGTCAGGCGGTGTTCGCCAACCTGCTCGCCGGGGGGTATCAGGGCAAGCTGTATCCGGTCAACCTGAATCACCGCGTGGTGGGCGGCATCGCCGCCGTGCCCAATGTCAAAATGCTGGAGCCGGAAATCGACCTGGCCGTGGTCACCACCGCCATCCGTTCGCTGCCCGGCGTGATGAAGGATTGCGCCAAAAAAGGCGTCAAGGCTGTGCTGCTCACCCGCGAATTCGCCGACACCGACGAGCTGGAAAGCGAGGTGATGAAAGAATCGCTGGCCATCGCCAAGCGCGCCGGCGTGCGCGTGCTGGGCCCGAACATGCTGGGCCTGATGCGCCCGGTGATCGGCCTGAACGCCAGCAATTATTCCGCCAAGGTGCGCCCGGGCAATCTGGCGCTGGTGGCGCACTCCTCGGCGCTGTGTACCGCCATGCTGGACTGGGCCGAAGCCAAGGGCATTGGGTTTTCCAGCGTGATCTCGATGGGCGAAAGCTCGGACCTGGACTTTGGCGAAATCCTCGATTATCTGGTGGCCGACGGCTACACCCAGGGGATTTTGCTGCATGTGCACTCCATCCATGACGCCCGCCGCTTCATGAGCTCGCTGCGCGCCGCCGCGCGCGGCAAGCCAGTGGTGGTGATCAAATCCGGCCGCTATCTGGACCAGCACACCGGCCTGACCCACTCCAGCCATATGGTGGCCAGCGGCGATGTGTTTGACTCCGCGCTGGCGCGCGCCGGGGTGCTGCGAGTGAACACCATTGCCCAGCTGTTCACCGCCGCCCGCGTGCTGGCCGCCAAATACCGCGTGCAAGGCACCCGGCTGGCGATTGTCACCAACGGCATCGGCCCTGGCGTGCTGGCCGCTGACAGCGTGATGAGCTACGGCGCCGAGCTGGCCCAGCTGTCGCCGGACACCATGCAGTTGCTGAATGAAGAACTGCCGCGCAACTGGTCGCGCGCCAACCCGGTGGACATCATCGGCGACGCCAGCCCGGTGCGCTTTCGCATGGCGGTCAAAGCCTGTCTGGACGACCCGAACGTGGACGGCGTGCTGGTGATCTTCACCCCGCAGGCCGGCACCGACCACCACACCACCGCCGAGCTGATGGTGGGCCTGCAAAAAGAAACCACCAAGCCGATGTTCATGTCCTGGCTGGGCGATTCGAAAGTGGCCTCCAGCCGCGAGCTGTTCAGCCGCGCGCGCATGGCGCACTTCCGCACCCCGGAATTTGCCGTGGAAGTGTTCCGTTCGCTGGCCTCGTTCCACTATAACCAGCAACTGCTGCTGCAAACCCCCGGCCCCTTGCAGGGCGAACAGGCCGAGCCGAATGTGGCGCACGCGCAAAGCATCATCGACGCCGCGCTGGCCCAGGGCCGGGAAGTGCTGTCCGAGCGCGAATCCAAAGAAATCCTCGCCGCCTTCAATATCCCGGTCAACCAGACCCGGCTGGCCACCACGGCTGACGAAGCCGTGGCGCACGCCGAAACGCTGGGCTACCCGGTGGTGCTGAAGATCGACTCGCCGGACGTGATTTACAAATCCGACGTCGGCGGCGTCGAGCTGAACATCACCAACAGCGCCTCGGTGCGCGAAGTGTTCGCCAATATTCTCGAGCGCACCCGTCAGGCGCTGCCCAATGCGCTGGTGCACGGCGTGTCGGTGCAATCCATGGTGCGCCGCCGCCATGCGCGCGAGCTGATGATCGGCGTGGTGCACGATGATTCCTTTGGCCCGGTGATCACCTTTGGCGCCGGCGGCATCGCCACCGAAATCCAGCACGACCGCAGCATTGCCCTGCCGCCGCTGAACAGCTATCTGGCGGAAAAAATGATCGCCCGCACCCGCATCAGCAAGACGCTGGGCGAGTTCAAGCACATGCCGGCAGTGGACATGGACCAGCTGAAAACGCTGATGGGCCGCGTGTCCGACATGGTGTGCGAGCTGCCCGACCTGCTGGAAGCCGACATCAACCCGCTGCTGATCGACAACCAAAACGCTGTGGTGCTGGACGCGCGCATCATCGTGCGCAAAACCCGCCATTCGCGCCGCTATCGCCATATGGCCATCATGCCCTACCCATCGGACATGGTGGAGCACATGACGCTGAACGACAACACCGAGGTCACCATCCGGCCGATGCGCCCGGAAGACGCCGACATGCAGCAGGAATTCGTGCGCAATCTGTCGGAAGAAAGCCGCTACAACCGCTATATGTCCAGCATCAAGCAGCTGTCGCAGCCGGTGCTGGTGCGCTTCACCCAGCTGGATTTCGACCGCGAAATGGCGCTGGTGATGACCCGCATGGTCGATGGCCGCGAAGAACAACTGGGCGTGTCGCGCTACTTTACCGACCCGGACAACGAATCCTGTGAATTCGCCCTGGTGGTGGCCGACAATTGGCAAGGGCGCGGCATCGGCCCGATCATGATGAATCGCCTGTTTGACGCCGCCAAGCGCCAGGGGCTGACCATCATGCGCGGCGAAGTGCTGGCCAATAACAAGGGCATGCTCAAGCTGATGGCCAAGCTGGGCTTTACTGTCTCGCCGCATCCGGAAGATCGTCAGCTCACCTGGGTGACCCGTCCGCTGTAAACTGCCTGTCTGCGCGCCGGGCCAAGCGCAGGTGGCTGGCCCGGCGCGCGGCTTTTGTGACCCTGGGCGCGACACCCTGCGCCCAGGGTTGTTTAAACACTTGCCAGTAAAAGGAAAAGCGGCTTAAAATCGCAGCCTTTTTACTGTCTGATTAAACTAGGAACCACCATGGTTGTGATTCGTCTTGCTCGCGGCGGCGCCAAGAACCGTCCGTTTTTCAATATCGTCGTGACCGATTCCCGCAACCGCCGCGACGGCCGCTTCATTGAGCGCGTGGGCTTCTACAACCCGGTCGCCAACGAGCGTCAAGAGCGCGTGCGTCTGGCGATGGACCGCGTGAACTACTGGACCGGCGTCGGCGCGCAAGTGACCGAAGCTGTGGCCAAGCTGCTCAAGCAACAGAAAGTGGCCGCCTGAGCATGTCGGGCTCCCCTGTGATGACCGGGGCCGCTGCGCCCGATGAATCGACGCTGGTCAGCATGGGGTATATCGCCGGCGCCTTCGGTGTGCGCGGCTGGGTGAAAATCCACGCCGACACCGAATACGCCGACAGCCTGTTCGACTACCCGCGCTGGTGGGTGGGTCGTCCGGGCGGTGCCTGGCGCGCCTACACGCTGGAAGATGGCTCGGTGCACAGCAAAGGCGTGGCCGCCAAGCTCGAAGGCGTGCTGGATCGTGACCAGGCTGCGCTGATGCGCGGGCTGACCATCGCCATCGAACGCGCCGAACTGCCGCCGCCGGAAGAAGGCGAGTACTACTGGACCGACCTGATCGGCCTGAGCGTGGTCAATACCCAGGGCGAAACCCTGGGCGTGGTGAGCGAACTGCTGGCCACCGGCGCCGCCAACGATGTGTTGGTGGTGCGTCAGGACAAGACCGAACGGCTGATTCCGTTTGTCGGCGCCTACGTGCTGGAAGTCGATCTGCCTGGCAAGACCATCCGGGTGGACTGGGGGCTGGACTACTGACGATGCAGATCGACGTCGTCACCCTGTTCCCGGAGATGTTCAGCGCGCTGACCGCCAGCGGCGTCACCCGACGCGCGCTGGAGCAAGGCATCTGGGCGCTGCACACCCATTACCCCCGCGATTTTGCCTACGACAATTACCGCACCGTGGACGATCGCCCTTATGGCGGCGGCCCCGGCATGGTGATGCGGGCGGAACCGCTGGAAGCGGCGATTATTGCCGCGCGTCAGCGTCAAGCTGAGGCCGGCGTGGCCGACAGCCATTGCATCTACCTGTCGCCGCAAGGCCGCCCACTGGGCGACGCCCGCGTGCGCGAACTGGCGCAACGCCCTGGCCTGATCTTGCTGGCCGGGCGCTACGAAGGGGTGGATGAGCGGCTGATCCAGCGTCAGGTCGATGAGGAAATCTCCATTGGCGACTATGTTTTGTCCGGCGGCGAGCTGCCGGCCATGGTGCTGATGGATGCCGTACTCCGGCTGTTGCCGGGTGTGTTGAATCACGCCCAGTCGGCCGAACAGGATTCGTTTGTGGACGGGCTGCTTGACTGCCCGCACTACACCCGGCCTGAAGAATACCAGGGGGTGCGCGTGCCGGATGTCTTGCTGTCCGGCGACCACGCCCGCATTGCCCGCTGGCGACTCAAGCAGTCGCTGGGGCGCACGGCCAGCCGTCGCCCTGATCTGCTTGCCGCTCGCCCGCTATCCAAACAGGAATCTCGGCTGCTGGCTGAGTATCAGCAGGAACAAGATTCCGCATAACAACTGGAGTAATCCCATGAATCTGCTGCAACAACTCGAGCAGGAAGAAATCGCCCGCCTGGGCAAAACCATCCCTGACTTCGCTCCGGGTGACACCGTGATCGTGCAAGTGAAGGTGAAGGAAGGCAACCGTGAGCGTCTGCAGGCTTACGAAGGTGTGGTGATCGCCAAGAAAAACCGTGGCCTGAACAGCGCCTTCACCGTGCGCAAAATCTCCGCCGGCACCGGCGTGGAACGTACCTTCCAAACCTACTCGCCGCTGGTTGCCCAGATCGACGTGAAGCGTCGCGGTGACGTGCGTCGCGCCAAGCTGTACTTCCTGCGCGAACGCTCGGGCAAGTCGGCTCGCATCAAGGAAAAGCTGCCGGCCAAGAAGACCGCCGCTTAATCGCGCCGGGTTCTTCGCCACAGCAAAACACGCTGGCCATCTGGTCAGCGTGTTTTTTTTGCGCCATGCTGCCGCTTTTGCCCCAGAAAGCCCTGCCATGGCCGCCGACTCTTCGCGCTCTCCTGATGAATCCGCCGTGCTGGCGGCGCCGTTTGGCCGGCTGGGCGTGGCCGCGCACGCGGGCGTGCTGACCGGCATTGAATTTTTGCCCGCTGACACCCCCTTGCGCGCGCCGATCAGCAATGGCGTCTGCGCGCAGCTGGCGCAAGAGCTGGCCAGCTACTGGGATGCGCCGCAGCACGTCTTCCAGCTGCCCTGGCGCGCCGAGGGCACGCTGTTTCAGCAGCGGGTGTGGCAGGTGATGTTGCAGATTCCGCCAGGGCAGACCCTGAGCTATGGTCAGGTGGCCCAGCAGTTGGCCAGCGCGCCGCGCGCAGTGGGCGGCGCGTGTGGGCGCAATCCCTTGCCGATTGTGATCCCGTGTCACCGGATTGTCGCAGCGGGCGGCTTGGGCGGATTCAATCAGGGGCGGGACGAGGGCTTATTGGGGGTGAAGCGCTGGTTGTTGCGGCATGAGGGGGTTTTCAGATGACTCCGGACGCAGATCTTACGCAGGTGGCTGAATAATGAAATTGAGCTAGTAGCCAGTCACGTTGAAACGCGAGGATAAAGACGAGCAAGCTTACGTCGGGCATCCTGAGTGGAGAACTTCCACTTGATGGGGATGGCTTTGGCGTTGCGTTCACGCACATTGGCCTCAACCTCGCGTCGCAACGTTTCTTCATC
>NZ_QJKI01000013.1 GCF_003201855.1 Rivihabitans pingtungensis
ATGGCGGGCATGGTGATTTCCTCAGCGGGGTTGTGCTGTCCTGTATGCAGCGGCTGTGCCTATTATCTGTTCAGATCATGGTGACTGGCTACTAGCCAGGGCCGCTTCGCTGAGTTTTGCTAGCGGCTCTAAAAAGCGCCCATCCACCTGGCGCGGGTAGGCAAGGCGGCTCCGCTGCGCCAGATGGATTTACCAAGCCGTTTGCCGGGTGGTGTGTCGCATGAAGCACCCCCTGATCCGAATGGAACTCTTGTCAGTGCCGGGGCGCCATGATGCGTTGCAATATAATTGCCGCATGCGCCCTGCATTGCCGCTACCGTAAGCAGGCGCAATTCAGTATCATGGCGCATCGGCTTTTTGCCCCGTCACCTGAAGCGCAGCGCCTGTCATGACGACTCCTTCCTCGCCTTCCTCCCGTCCGCAACCGATCTCGCTGGATGTGGATATTGAACTCACAGAACTCACCCCTGCTGAAGGCTTGCCCACCCGCTCGCCTGCCAATCCGGCCAGCGTGGACATGCAGGCCCTGCTGGCGCGAGAAGAAGCAGCCTTTGCGCGCATCTTCCGCAAGGGCAAGCCGGCGCGTGCGCGCAGTGCGGCACCTGCTGCGCCTCCACTGAAGCCCGCGCCAGTGAGCGAGCCTTCTGCCGCTGATTTGCCGCCCGCCGACACCGTGACGGCCGCGCCCGTTCTGCCCGCCAGTGAAGAACTGGACGCTTTTGTCGGTGAGTTGCTGGCCAGTGCTGAGCACGATCGCCAGATCGACGCACCGCCGGTGCTGGCGCAAGAGCTGGCTCCCGCTGATGAAGCAGCGCCTACCCTGCCGGCCAGCGAAGAACTGGACGCTTTTGTTGGCGAACTGCTGGCCAGTGCCGAGCACGATCGCCAGATCGACGCATCGCCAGTGCTGGCGCAAGAACTGGCTCCCGCTGATGAAGCAGCGCCTACCCTGCCGGCCAGTGAAGAACTAGACGCTTTTGTCGGTGAGTTACTGGCCAGTGCCGAGCACGACCGCCAGATCGACGCGCCGCCGGTGCTGGCGCAAGAGCTGGCGCCAGCTGATGAAGCTGCGCCGGCCTTGCCGGCCAGTGAAGAACTGGACGCTTTTGTTGGCGAGCTGCTGGCCAGTGCTGAACGTGATCGCCAGCGCGAGATGCCTCCTGTGTTGCCGGTGCCCGAAGCCCCGGCCGCGCCAGCGAGCAGCGCACCGCTGCCGGAAGTCGCTGATGAGGCCGATGGACTGGATTTTGCCTTTGAAGAGGCCCTGCTCAGCCAGTTTGCCAGCCGCGAATCCAGCGCCCCGGTAGCCGAGCCTCCGGTGGTGATGGATACCGCCCAACTGGCCGAGGGCGATAGCGAGCAGATTGAAGCCCATCTGGCCGCGCTGGAAGCCCGCCTGACGCCGCCTTCGGTACAGGATGAACCGGCCAGCCAAGACCGCACCTCGGCCGATCTGGCCCAACTGGCGGATGATCTGGACAGCCTGTTGCAGGCAGAAACCGTGCCGCCCACCCTGATGACACGTCCGGCGGACGATGGCGTGCTGGCAGCAGAGCACGACCCGCTGGCCACCCCCCACGAAGTGAGCGCACTGGACGATGCACTGGATTTTGATCTGGATGCCATGCTGCTGGACGCCAGTCCGGTAGAAGCTGCACCACAACTCGACGCCGTGGCCGAAGCCGAGGCGCCTGTGCTGCCGCCGGCAGATCTGAGCGCCGTGACGGCCCTGGACGATAGCGAAGCCGAGGCGCTGGCCGCCCTGGAAACCTTGGCCGATGAACTTGATCCGCCTGTCGCGGAAAACATTGATCAAGCCCTGAGCCTGGACCTGGACGCCATGCTGATGGCCGAAGCACTGGCCCCGGTTCTGGATGCGCCGCTGGATGACACCGCCGACGACACGCCTCCGCCCGCCGCCGCGTTGCCGGATGTCGAACCGGTCAGCCCCCAGGCTGCCGTACCGCCAGAAACGGACATGCTGACGCTGGATCTGGACGCGATGCTGATGGGCGATGCTCCAGCTGCGTTGCCGCCGGTGGAAGACACGACTGAAGCTGCTGAACCGGTCGCTGAGCCAGTGGCATCGGACGATGCGCTGACGCTGGACCTGGATGCGATGCTGATGGGTGATGCTCCGGCGGCGCCGCTGGTGGAAGACACGACTGAAGCTGCCGAACCGGCTGCCGAGCCAGTGGTATCGGATGATGCGCTGACGCTGGACCTGGATGCGATGCTGATGGGCGATGCTCCGGCGGCGTCGCTGGTGGAAGACACGGCCGAAGCTGCCGACCCGGCTGCCGAGCCAGTGGTATCGGACGATGCGCTGACGCTGGACCTGGATGCGATGCTGCTGGGTGAAACCCCGGCAGCGCCGCTGGCTGAAAAAGTGATTGAAGCCGTCGAGGCCGATTGGGTGGCGCAGGATGCCGGGCTTCCCCCAAGCGACGCCATGCTGCCGGCCGAACCTGCTGAAGACGCTGGCGATATGCTGGAACTTGATCTGGATGCGCTGTTGATGGCGGAATTGCCATCGGCGGCCCAGCCTGAGCCATCGGATGAGGTGCTGGCGGTGGATGCTCCGGTGCTGGAGGCCGTGGCCGAGCCTCTGGCTGAGGTGAGCCTTGATCTGGAAGCCATGCTGATGGCCAGCGCCGATGCCGTGTCGGTGCCCGACGAGGTGCTGGCGCCTGCTGCCGCAGAACTGGATCTGGACGCCATGCTGATGGCGGATGAACCGCGCGACCCGGTGACGGCCGGCCTCAGCGATGCCATGCCAGCCAGTGAATTGACACTGGATCTGGATGCCATGCTGCTGGATGAGCCCGCGCTGGTCGTGGACGAGGCTCCCCTAGCGGAGCAGGACGCCGCCCCGCTGCTGGAAGCCGACAGCATTGAATCTGCCCCGGTGCTGTCGCTGGCCACGGACCCGGACGACGATCGCGAGCCAACCCCCTTGTTGCTGGATGCTGATGCCCGCGTGCCGGCTCCGGCCGCTGCCGAAGACATGCTGGAGCTGGATCTGCCGCTGACCCCGCCGCCGGTGCTGGAGGCACTGCACGACGATACGCCAGCCCCTGCGGTGACTGCTCCGCCGCCGGTTCCCGTGGCGGTGCCGCCTGCGCCGGATGGCGATGTGCTGTCCATGCTGGCGCAGTCGCTGGAAGGCAACTGGCTGGCGATTGTGCAAGGCAGCTCAATGCCATTCCGCACCTTCCGCCGTGGCCTGGATACCCTGAGCCAGCGCCTGACTGGGCTGTCGGCCACCGGCCTGCCCGGCTTGCTGGACGCGGTGATTGAGTTGGCCGACAGCCTGCCGATTTCTGGCCCGTCCCCATGGACGGCCGACGCCGTCAGCCGCGCCCTGGAATTGCTGAGTGATACGCTGATCAGCTTGCCGCATCCCAGCACCACCCAGCGTGCCGCGGTGCAGATGCTGAGCCGTGAACTGCGTGCTGGCCCGCCTGCGCCGATGGTGCCTGTTGTTGACGACGATATGCCGGCAGAACCGGCTGTTGAACCCAGCGTGGACAGTGCCGTAGTTGATACCCCTGACACGTCGCCAGACACCGTCCCGCAGGCCACGGCCATTGTCGAGCCGGCCGTGTTGCCCGACCCCGCCCCCGAAGCTGACCACCCGGCTGAGCGAATGGATGCGCCGGTGGATCTGCCTGCCATGGATGAGGGTGATGAGAACCTGGCCGAGTTGCCGCCAGCAGAAATGGCATGGCCGGCCCAGGTGCTGCCGCACGAACAGGCCGCTGCCGATCTGGCTGCCGGTGATGTGGATCTGGCTGAAATGCTGGCCGAGCTTCCGGCATTGACCGATGTGCTGGAAGACGAACCTTCGCCTGAGGCGCTGGCTGCCGCGCTGGCACACGCACCGGACATCGAGCCCGAACCGGAAACCGACGTCGTGGCCGACACCCCGGAACAGCCGCTGGCTGACGCCGAAGAAGGTGAGAGTCTGGCTGGCTGGCTGGCCGAGCGCCCGCTGGGCGAAGAAGACGAAGCCCGGCTGGCCACCGTCATCAGCATCCCGGCTGTCGATGCCGAAGTCTTGCCCGAAGACGACGACTGGACACAACCGCCGCTGGAAGAGCTGGCCCGGCTGGCCAAGGAGGCCCCGCTGGCCACGCCAGAACCCGACGCCGAAATCATCGAGCCTGCCGCCCCTGCGCCGGATGTGGTGACCCACTGGCCTGCCGACGAAGAAGCCGCCTTGCTGCCGGGGTTTGACGTGCTGCCGGAACTGGGCAGCGCCGACGAGCCTGCTCCGCTGGCCACCAGCGATGCCGAGCCTGCCCCGGCCACGACCGCGCTGGACGATGCTGCTGTCGCTGCCAAGCCTGATGTCGTCGAAGCGCCTCCGGTGGAAGACACACCGGCAAGTGCCGAGCCCGCGGATGTGCCACCCGCCGCTGAGGCGCTGTCGCACAGCATCTCGCTGGAAGACATCCCGCACCTGCGTCAGGCGCTGGGCAGTGGCTTCCCCACCGTGGCCCAGGCGCTGGCTGAGCCCGCCATGGCCCCGGCCTTCCCCAACAGCATTGCGGTGGACGACATCCCGTTGTTGCGCGCCGGCACGCTGGAAGCGCTGCTGGAACGCATCGAGCCAGTGGAAGAAACCCCGCCGCCGACCGCCCCGAGCGCTGAGGCGGATGCGGCCTCCGCCGACACGCCGGCAGAGCCGGCCGCGCCTGCGCCGGAAGTCACCCCACTGGGGCCGGCGCAACTGGCGGCGTTTTTTGCCTCGCTGGACGCCGAGCCTTCCGAGCCACGCCCCGATCCGGCCATTGATCTGGCCGCCTTCCTGGTGGTGGCGCAAGGCCGGGTGCAGCGCATGGTGCAAGAATGCCGCGCCGCGCGCACCCAGGGCATCGGCCCCGGTTTTGTTGCCGCCGCTGATGAGCTGGGCCACAACGCCAGCGAGGCTGGCGTCAGCGCCATGGCCAGCCTGGCCGCTGCTCTGGCCAGCGCACTGACCCGCCCGCTGTCGCCGCAGGCTGTGCTGGAACTGGCCACCGACACGGTGGCGGTGCTCAGTGTGATGGTCAGCCAGGGTCAGCGTCAGGAGCCGATCGAGCCCGCCCCGGACATGGTGGCGGCGCTGGAAGCCCTGACCGCCAAACCGCCAGTGCGCAAGGCGTTGTAATCCACTCGCTGCGGTAAAAAAGCCCCGGACATCCATCCGGGGCTTTTTTACCTATTGGCGCAAACCGTCCGCCTGTTGTCCGCGGCTGGCATGGCGTGGGGCGAAACAGCCGGGCTATGCTGCTGATGTTTTCTTTTGCTGCCGAGAGCCCGCCATGCTGGAACTGCGCCCCACCTGCGAACACTGCAACACCCCGCTGCCGCCCGACGCGCTGAACGCGCGCATCTGCTCGTATGAATGCACGTTTTGTGCGGAATGCGCCGAAACCATTCTGGGCAATGTCTGCCCCAACTGCGGCGGCGGCTTTGCCCCGCGCCCGATTCGGCCGGCGCGCAACTGGAAAAACGGCAACTGCCTGGCCAACGACCCGGCCAGCACCACGGTGAAATACCGCCCGGCCGACCTCGCCGCCCATGCCGAGCTGCACGCGCGGCTGGCGGATGTGCCGCCGCAGCTGCGTTAAGCGCCGCTCAGCAAACCCTGCTGGCTCAAAACGCTTGATTCAGTAGGAGCATCAAGTTGCGCCGCCGGTGATAGGTCTGGCACAAGGTGTCCAGCAATTGCGCCAGTTCGGCGCTGGAGTGTTGTTCCAGGCGTGTGCGCAAGGGCCCGGCGCTGGCCTGGGGTGAGATGGTTTTGCTGGCTTTGCGCGGCGCGGTCAGCCCGGCGGCACTGTGTTGCTGCCAGGGCCATATGCGCGCAGCCGCCCTGATTGTCTGTCCCGCACTCGCATGTGCTCTGTTCCGCCAGCGTGACCCGATAACTGTGCTGGCCATCTTGCACCCGCGCCTGACACTGCTCGGTGTCACACACCAGCACGCTCACCGCCTGCTGCGCCAACAAAGCTTGCCTGGCCCGCATCAGGGTGGGCGATGAGAGATTTTCCCGCCACGATGTGAGCGGCATGGCGTGGGGTCCTGTGAATAGTGCGAGATGCGCCATCATGCCCGATGCGTGACTTTGTGCGCCAGAGCGTCATGGTCTGATCTTTTCCACTAAACCGATAGATGGGACAATCCCTTCGCCCAAAGGACACCGAATATGTCACGCGCCTGCCAAGGGGTGAGCGGGGTTGATTGAGCACTGCACCCCCCGCCAAGGAAAACCCCCACCCCGCTGGTGACGGGATGGGGTTGAAGGGCTGGCCCCTGGTGCACTGGGGGATAGGGGACTTTACCGAATAATCGGGGTCTGTCCCCTATTTTTAGGGGAAGTTCTGGTGGGTAAAGAGTATGTTCATGGGTTTGTCAGCCACGGATTGATGATCTGCAAACCGTCAATCCCTTCGAAGTCAGACACATTACGCGTAGCCAGGGTCACGTCGTGCGCGAGCGCAATGGCGGCGATCTGGGCATCTTCGGTGCTGATGGGGCGGCCCACATGCGTGCGCTGCGCGACGATAGCGGCGTAGTGCAGCGCCGCATGCTCATCGAAAGGCAGGCAGCGCCCCGCAAAGTCTTCCTCAAACATCGCTTGTGCCGCCAGCGCCAGCGCTGCCTGGCGCTTGCCGGCGGGCATCAGTGCCAGCCCGAGCGCGATTTCGGCACGGCTGATGGCGCTGGTCCACACCCGTTCAGGGTGAAGGCGATCCAACCATACCGTCACCGCTTCGGCGGGCTGGGGGCGCATGAATTCGGACAGCACATTGGTGTCGAGAAGATTCACGGCGTGTCATCCCAATTGGGCGGCGTGCGCGAGATCTGGCGCGAGGGAAGTTCAAAATCCGCATCGGCCACCTCGGCAAAGCGTTGCTTCAGCCGCTGTCCTAAAGGTTGCGGTTGGGATACGCGGACCAAGGCTTCACGCAGAATGCGGCGGGCCTCCTCTTCCATCGACACCCCATGCTGTGCGGCACGAATACGTAGCGACTGCTTGATGGCATCATCCACATTACGAATCGTCAAGACTGCCATAGGAGCGCCTCCTGATTGATAGCAATGACTTCATTGTAGTCATTGCTATCTTTCTCGTCCAAGCATACCCGCAGCACCCCCAGCTTCACCAGCCAAACCAGACTGCGGAAGACAAAGGCCAGCCGCTCGGCAGGAATGGCTGCTATCAGCGCCCCTGCCGCCCTCGGCCCGACCGCTGCCGCCTGAAGGATGCCGCCTGAAGGATGCCGCAGAAAACTGTGGTCTGTCCCTTATTATTACGGTCGTTACAGCCAAATCCCATCCTGAATGGCTCCGGCCACACCCACCTGGTTTTCGGGTGACTCAGAAAACTGTGCCAAGGCCACCACCTTGCTGATCTTGCCCTGTTCCAATAGCTTCACCCAATAGTCATAACCGCTGACATCTGGCGCGCGGTGCAATACATTGGAATACAATTTAGACACAAACGTCTGCGTGCTGGGGGCGCTGCCATACAGCGTTTTGAACTCCTGGCTGGCAATAAAGCCAGATGCCACGCCATCCAGCGTCAGCCCGCCATCCATTTTGCTGATCCAGTATTTCAGTCCACCTGTATCCGGGGTGCGATTGAATGCCGCTTGATACACCCGATAAGCCTTGCCTGCTGTGGCATCAATATCCAGCGCCAGGGTTTTATCGCTGAATTGAATGCGCTCGACTTGCAGCAAATGGTCTTGCACACCATTTTCGCTGACCAATACCTCACTGCTGCCCCGTTTAACCTGAAACCCACTGCTGGCGCCCAGGTAAACCACAGTATCCAAGCCATCGCCGCCATTCAGCGTATCACCACCGCCCAGGCCAGATAAGGTATCGTTGCCAGCCAGGCCCAGCAATGTATCGGCCAGTACGCTGCCTTTCAAATTATCCGCATTGGCGCTGCCGGTGCGCTGCACGCCACTGCTGAGGGCGCTGCCGGTCAGCTGTATCAGTTGCTCGGCGGTTTTGCTGACATCGCTGAACTGAAAAATCTCGATATCCAGCAGCGTGTCCTTACCATCACGACCACTGGTTTTATCCTGTAAAATAAAAGCAGATTGCGCTTTATCATAGGCAATCTCGTAATCACTCAGCTTACCATGCAGCCGGGCGGTATCCGTCCCATCATTGCCATCCAACCGATTATTGGCGCTATTGCCCTCCAGCGTATCGTTGCCGCTACCGCCTTCTGCGTTCTCGATAATGCAGCCATAGGCAATCCCCAGTGCATCTGTCCCATCATAGGTGGGTATGGTGCCACCCGTATTGGCGGCTGGCGCAATCCGCAGGCTGGAATAATGCCCTGGCGTTAAATCCAGTACACAATCCAGGGTATAGCGGCTGGCAGATAGGGTATCCTCGCCGCCGGCATCCCAGAGCGTCTTGAAAAAGGGCTGTGTCGGGTCAAACTCGTAGCGGTCATCGCCGCTGTGGTATTGCATATTGGCGCCATACAGATACTGCATGGCGGCGATGTCCAACACCATCGGGGTTTCTGGGCATATACGGTATTGCAGCCAGGTATATTTGCCGTTTACATAGCCTGCCTCTGGGTAAATATCCTTGGCAGGATTGCTGTACGACATCACCGTGTACAGACGGTTTTCCAGATTGGCCGGCAGGGTGGGCGACGAGAAAGGGTGCTTCAGGCCCAATGCATGGCCAAGCTCATGAATCAAAGCCTCGAAATTATAATCGCCCGCTGCCCAGGAATCGTTATACGAGGACGAAATTCGGGTGGAGAGCCACACATCCCCAGCACTGGGCCAACTGCCGGGATAATAAGCCCAACCCCACGATGGGGAACCATCATCCAGATTATTCTCCGCCGAAGTCCAGGCTACCCGGATATCCCCCACTTGAGTGCTGGTTTCGCTCAGCTCGTTAAAACGCAGATTGGCGACATTGGACCAACTTTGCAAGGCTGCCCGAAAGGCGTCTTGCTGGGTGGTGTTCAAGCCAAAGCGTGTTTGCGCATTTGCTTCGTCCGTAGAAGAATAATTTCCATACCGTGAGCCGTCATAGCCGCTGAATACTGCGGATTGTCCGTCTTTCCAGGCAAAGCTGTAACTCAGTTGCACGCCTTGCCCGGTGGTGCTGCCCCATTGATCGCCAGACAGCAAGGCGGCAATCAGGGGGTTGTTGCTTGCACGGGTATCGCTATTGGATGCTGAGAAGTATGGTGAGGCCATGTGGGGTGCTCCTGTGTCAAGGGGGCATGGTG
The DNA here is from genome assembly GCF_003201855.1 of Rivihabitans pingtungensis. Taxonomy (GTDB): domain Bacteria; phylum Pseudomonadota; class Gammaproteobacteria; order Burkholderiales; family Aquaspirillaceae; genus Rivihabitans; species Rivihabitans pingtungensis. The sequence continues at coordinate 9,272 of NZ_QJKI01000013.1, forward strand.
CCTGAAATATGGGTGGGCGACTGTGAAAAACCCCACCCCGCAGATGCGGGGTGGGGTTCAAAGCTGGCTAAGGCGCTGTTTAGCACCTGGGCCGGGCTTTAGGCGATCAGATCCGCTGCCACAATACCATCCAGCGCCACGCCAGTGAGCTTGATGACGTTGGTGTAGCCGCCCGAAGATGCACCATCAGCATCCGTCACCAGGTACGCATCGGAACCCACTTGGCCAACATAGTAGTCCACAGTGCCGTTCAACACCCCACTTGCGGCAGTCAACAGCGTGGTCAGATCAGCAGCCACAGCCGTTGCCTTGACAAAGTTGGTCGTCGAGCCTGCTCCGGCATCTGCGCCGCCAGTCACTTGGATCTTGTCCACACCGCTCTTGAAATCGGTAATGACCGCAGTGACAACACCAGCTTTGCCATCCAGGTCTGCCGACGAGAACTTGAACGTGTCGCTGCCGCCGTTACCGGTGAGGGTGTCCAGCGAGGCGGCGGTGCCAGCGGCGCCGGCGGTGCCTTGGTGATAACTACCACCGCTCGCTACTGTTGCCGTGCCAGAACCAGTTTTTGTCAAGTCGCCCACATCGGTGTTCGCCGTGGTGCTGGTAAAGGTGACTGCATTACCGCCCGTCACATTACCCGTGGTCCAGTTCGTCAGGTTGCCACCGCCAGCGCCAACAGTCGGCACGGTGCCGCCAGTGGAGCTAGCCGACAAACCGGTAAAAGCAGCGGTTACTTGTTCAGCAGTGGCGCCGTTGGCGCCAGCGGTGAAGGTGAGGCCATCAATGGTGAAACTTTGGCCGGCTGTGAGGTTGCTAAAACTCACGACAACTGTCTCTTTGCTGCCTGCGGTGCCATCACTCGGAGTCCCTACAGAGACACCGGTGCCACTTGTCGTCAAAGGGGTAAGGTCACCATTGTTAGCACCCGTGAAAGTCACCGACGTAGAGGTAGCCGCAACCGTAGTCCATGAGGACGACAAAGTATTGCTGAACGAACCCGCTGCCGCAATCGTCGTCCCAGTGCCATTTGCTGCTTGCCCAGCAAAGAAGGCCGCCACTTGTGCCGCACTGGCGCCAGCGGAGCCAGCAGTAAAGGTGAGACTGCCCAGGGTCACGGTTTGGCCATTGGACAGCGCGGAGAAGGTGACTGCTGCGTTTTCGGTGACTGCGGGTGTAACTGTACCAGCGCCGGTGATGTCGCCGCCATTGATCACATCATTACCTGCGCCACCAATCAGAATATCGGACTTGGTAGAACCAGTCACCGTCAGTTTGCCGGTGAATGCCGAGGCATCAACCTTGGAGCCAATCGCCGTGCCAGCCAGGGCGTTGGTGATGGTCAGGTCGTTAGAGCCGGTGATGGTGTAAGCCGAGTTGTCGGCATTGCCAAGGGTGGTGATGGTGTTGGTGCCAGTGCCATCGCCATTGGATGCCAGTGCCACGGTAGTTTGGCCGATGCTCAGCGTGCCGCCAACGGTCAGGCCCGTGCTGGTGGCGCCACCAATTTTCAAAGCCAGGTCGCTCACGCCAGCCGCCGATGCCATGGTGATGTTGTTGGAGTGGTCGCCAGTGATCCAGGCAGTGCTGCCGGTTGCCATATTGGTGACGCTTTGCGCGCCATTGCCATCAAACGAGAAGGTCTTGATGCTGGTCAGCTTGCTGGCATCTACGGTCAGCGCTGTTGCGCTGGCGTTCATGCCCAGCACTTCAAAGTTTTTCAGGTCATTCAGCGCCTTGTATTCAGCAGCGGTCAAAGCCGTGTCGCTGATCACCACTTTGTCGGTGCCTGCGCCGCCGTCCAGTTGTGCGCCAGAGGTAAAGGCGCCCAGTTGATCATTGGCGAAGGTCAGCACATCATCACCTGCGCCACCGGCAAAAGTGAAGCCAGCTTTCAGCGTAGCGTTGCTCAGATTGGCGCTGACGCCACCAGCCGTCATCGCGCTGCTGTCCAGGCTATCCAGGTTCGGGACATCGGTACCAGCCAGGGTGAAGCTCAGGCTTTTATCGCCGCTGGCCACCAGTTTGGTCACTGCGGAGCCTACGTCCAGGGTGCCGATCTTGTTGCTGTTGCCGGTGGAGGAGATGTTGACGGTGGTGGTGGCGGTGCCATTAACCGTGAGGCCGGTCGGCGTAATACCTTTTTTGTATTGGAAGCCGTTCAGGTTCAGGTTGACCGAGGTTTCGGTGTTGTCGGCAGTCCAAACTGTACCCGCTCCAGCGGCAGCGCCCGCTGCGGTAGCCAGCGATACAGCAACGCCTTTGCCCGTGGTCAGGCTCACGCCACCACTGGCATCTTCCACTGCCAGCTTGGTTACACCGGTCAGGGCGGAAATATCGATGCTCACTGTGTTACCCGGATTGACATAATCCAGCACTTCGATGTTTTTCAGACCCAGCGGCACAGTAGCGCCGCCATAAATCTTCAGGGTGTCGGTGCCTGCGCCACCATCCAGTTGGTCGGCAGTGCTCAAAGTAGTCGGGGAGCCAACGCTGCCCAGGAAAGTATCGTTGCCAGCGGTGCCGGTCAGGTTGTCCACGCCCGTGGTCAGGGTAATGGTGGAGCCGCTGGCGGCCACGTTGTTTTGCACGGTGGTGATGATTTTGGTGACGCTGTCGGTATTCGGCACGGTGGCGGCATCGCTGGTCACGGCGGCCAGCCAGGCTTTCACTGCTTCCAGGCCCGTGCTGCTCACGCCAGCGTAGGCCAGCACTTCAGCGGTGGTGTCCAGTGCGGTGGTAAAGGCGCCGGCAGCGGCGACTTTGTTGGTGATGATGGTGGCGTCGGTGCCTTGGGCGCCCTTGTTGATGGCGTCAGCGATGTTGCCGATGGCCAGCTTGCCTTGGGTGAGCTGGTTCACCCAGTAGTTCAGACCTTCGATGTCGGGGGCATGGCCGAACAGGTTTTGGTATACTGCGTTCACCAGTTGGGTGTTGTTCATGCCAGAGTACAGTGACTTGTACTCGGCAGACTGAGCAAAGGTATTCAGCAGCTCGGCAGAGTTGCCGGTGTAGGCCAGCCAGTAGTTCAGGCCTTCGACATCGGCCGGACGGTTAAAGAAAGCCACGTAGGCATTTTGAATTTGGGCGGTGGTCAAGGCCATCTTCACAACTCCTGAAAGTTTGCAAGGCATCTTTTCCTTTGTTTTCAAGGTGTTGTGTAAATCCTATTTAAATAAAATCCGGGATTCTTACTATTTACCTGCCTAATTAGATTCTATTGGCTTATTGGTTTTCTCTTCCGGCTTGTCAATACCCTGCTTTTGCTTTATTCTGCGCCGCGCTGTAGTAAAGTGCGCGGGCAGGGTTTCTTCCTACTGGTTTCCTACTGGTTTTGATTTTTCGGGGCGAGCAATATTTTGTTGCCGAGCTGGAAAATACCCTCTTCCTGCGATAGATTTAAATCTGCATTTCCCCTTGCTCATTTTATCTGGAGATGAATCATGGACGGTCAATATATAGTTTTTGCCATTATATGTGGCGAGGCGATGGCCGTATGGGCGAAGCTGGATTTTTGTGGTGAAGGGAAATGCAATGCCAAGTTGTGCGCTGACTTCCGAATTATTGGCTGGGCTGCCGTTGCGCGTGCCAAGACGAGGTTCGGTGAATTATTTTGATACAGAAACCAAGGGCTTCATGCTGGAGCATCGCGCCAGCGGTGGGGCAACTTGGTATTTTCGCTACCGGGATGCGGGCGGAGTGGTGCGTCAGCAGCGGATTGGCGCTTACCCCGAGTTGCCGCTGGCGCAGGCGCGGGTGCGCGCCTTGCAGATGCGCGAGCGGGTGGATGCTGGGCAGGCGCCGCAAGAGGTGGTGCGGCCTGTGGTGGCGTTGCCTACGCTGGCGGAGTTTGTGGCCAGCCGCTATCTGCCCTATGTGCAGTCGCGCAAGCGCAGTTGGGCGCTGGATGAGGTGTTGTTGCGCCTGCATGTGTTGCCGTGGATGGGCAATAAGCGGCTGGATGAGATCAGCCGCCACGATGTGCTGACCATGCACGAGACGCTGCGCCAGGGCGGCTATGCGGCAGGGACGTGTAATCGGGTGCTGGTGCTTATTAAATATGTATTCAATTGCGCCATTCGCTGGGAAGTGCTGGAAAAGAATAATCCCTGCGCCAATGTGCCGCTGTTTGAAGACCGAGGTGCGCGCGAGCGGTATTTGTCGCCGGACGAGGTGCAGCGCTTGTTTGCCGAGCTGGATCGTTCGCCGCAGCCGCAGATAGGGCAGATTATCCGCTTGTTGCTGTTTACTGGGGCGCGCAAGCGGGAGGTGTTGGACGCGCGTTGGGAGCATGTGGATATGGAGCGGCGCTTGTTGACCGTGCCTTTATCCAAATCGGGTAAGAAAAGGCATGTTCCATTGTCCGATGCGGCGATGGAGGTGTTGCAGGGTGTGCAGCGTCAGCCAGACATGCCTTGGGTGTTTTTCAATCCACGCACTCGCCTGCCGTGGGCCACGCTGTTTGCGAGCTGGGATGCCGCCCGTCGGCGCGCCGGGCTGGCTGAGGTGCGCATGCATGATTTGCGGCATTCTTTTGCCAGTTTCTTGGTGAATTCCGGGCGTTCTTTGTATGAGGTGCAGCGCTTGCTGGGCCATCACGACCCGAAGGTGACCATGCGTTACGCGCATTTGTCGCCAGCGGCGTTGATTGAGGCGGCCAATACCGTGGGCCAGGCGTTGTCCCGGACTTTGGTGTAGGGGGATTAACCCTGCTTGTCAGCCATGCTGTCGGTGGCGGCCCGCCCCGCCAGCAGCGCCAGGCAGCGTTCGCGCAAAAATTCGCGCAGCTGTCGCACGGTGGGCGAGAGTTGGCGGCGGTCGGCGCACAGCAGGTAAAGCGGCGCGGGTTCGCCTTGCCATTCCGGGCATACCCGCAGCAGCCGGCCGGCGGCCAGGTCGGGGGCAAGGTCAAGCTGGGATTTATACACCAGGCCGTGGCCGGCCACCGCCCAGCGGCGCACCACGTCGGCGTCGTCAGCGCTGCGGTCGCCGGCCACTTGCTGCACCCACTCGCCGCCGTCGCGCCAAAAGCGCCAGCGGTTATGCAGGCGTTCGCCGACGGTAAAACACAGGCAGTTATGCTCGGCCAGCGCCTGCGGGCAGCCCGGCGCGCCGTGGCGGGCCAGGTAGCTGGGCGCGGCGCACAGCACGCGCCGGCATTCGGCCAGCGGCAGCGCCACCAGATTGGAATCCGGCGGCAGGCCAAAGCGGATGGCCAGGTCCACCGGCTCGCGGTACATATCAGCCAGCCGGTCAGACAGGCTCAGGCGCAGCTGCACATGCGGGTGGGCGCGCTGAAAGTCGTCCAGCCAGCCCAGCGCCAGGTTGCGGCCAAAGTCGGACGGCATCGACAGGTGCAGCACTTCGCGCAGCGGCGCGGCCTGTGGGTGCAGCTCGGCCAGCGCTTGCTGATAGCTGGCCAGCATCTGGCGGGCGTGGGCGACAAAGCGTTCGCCGTGCTGGGTCAGCCGCAGGCTGCGGGTGGAGCGCAGGCACAGCACACAGCCCAGCTCGTCTTCCAGCCGCTTGATGGCCAGGCTGGCCACGGCGGGCGACACGCCCAGCTCGCGCGCAGCGGCGGAGACGCTGCCGCGCTCGGCGGTGCGCACCAGGATTTGCAGGTCTTGCAGGCCGCGCATTGTCAATTTCCTGTTGAAAGTAAATTGCTGATTGGCAAGTTTATCTGCAAAGTAAAAGCGGGCACACTGAGGGTCGTGTTTTTTGTTGTCAATTTGCCATTTCGTGAGAGGCCCGCCATGGACATCGCCCGCATCGCCACCACCCGCTACACCAGCAAAGCCTTCGACCCCAGCCGCAAGATTCCGGCCGCGCAGATCGAGCAGCTGAAAACTCTGCTGCGCTACAGCCCGTCGTCCACCAATTCGCAGCCCTGGCACTTTGTGCTGGCCAGCACTGAGGCCGGCAAGGCCAAGGTGGCCGAGTCCACCAGCGGGTTTTATGTGTTCAACGCCGCCAAGGTGCAAAACGCCTCGCATGTGGTGGTGCTGTGCGCGCGCAGCGAGATGACCGATGCCCATCTGGCGCGCCTGCTGGCGCAGGAAGAGCAAGACGGCCGCTTTGCCACGCCCGAGGCCAAGGCCGGCCAGAACAACGGCCGCACCTACTTTGCCAATATGCACCGCTTTGACCTGAAAGACGCCCAGCACTGGATGGAAAAACAGGTTTATCTGGCGCTGGGCACGCTGCTGCTGGGCGCCGCCGCGCTGGAAATCGATGCCTGCCCGATTGAAGGCTTTGACGTGAAACTGCTGAACGATGCGCTGGACCTGCGCGGCAAGGGCTTTACCGCCGTGGCGCTGGTGGCGCTGGGCTATCGCGCGGCGGATGACTTTAACGCCGCCCTGCCCAAGTCGCGCTTGCCGATGGACGAGGTGCTGAGCGAGATTTGAGTGTAGGAGCAGGGCGCAGGCTGACAAACTTGCGTGGCAGTGCCCGATATGCGCAGACGCACATATCGGGCGTGAGTTGGGCGGGGGTTATTTGGGCGGACTTTGATTGGAGTGCTCAGGAAGGCCAAGGTAACGGGCTTTCTGATGTTTGGCCAACAAAAGCATGGCGATGCAGGCGGCTATGCTGCCCGCCCCTACTAAGTTCAAGAGAGCACCACAGGCGGCAAGTTCCATGGTATCACGGGTCTTGGAAATCAGCATTTGCGGGCTATAGCCACTGCTCTTATCCCAAGTCGATTGCATCTTTCTCACATTGATATTGTGAATATCCCCTTCAGCTCCTATGGCTTTGGCCGCTTTGGCGGCCATAAAGCGCAAGTGAAGGTAGGTCAATATATATGGCGTCAAATTTTTCATGCTGATCTCTCCATTTTGACAGGGCAAGCAGTCAGATCACTGCGGCAGCCTGCCCCAGTGACTCCAGGTTTCGTACAATGCGGTTTTGCGCATGCAGCGGACTCTCCGATGACCATCACCGTCTTGTTTCCCACCGCCACCGAGGCCAGCCGGTTTCAGCACCCCAGGGTGCGCAGCGTGATTTCCGGTGTCGGGCTGACCGCCACCGCCTACGCCACGGGCAAGCTGATTCACCAGGAACGCCCGGACTGGCTGATTCTGGCCGGGATTGCCGGGGTGTACCCGCATGCGCCGCTGTCGGTGGGTCAGGTGGCCCTGGTGGCATCTGAAGCGGAAGGCGACCTGGGGTTTTTCACCCCACAGGGCTTTGCCCATTTGTCAGCGCTGCCGCTGGACATGGACTTTGAACGTCGCCACACCTTGCACTGCCCGCATATTGAGGCTGTCAGCGGTTTTCAGCTGGCGCGCAGCCTGTCATTGAATGCGGCGATGGCGCCGTTTGTGAACAGTGCGGCGGTGGACATTGAAAATATGGAAGGTGCGGCATTTTTTCATGTCTGCCTGCAGGAGAATGTCCGCTTTTTGCAGCTGCGGGCGATTTCCAATGTGGCGCAGCCCGGCGAGGACGATTGGGACATGGCCGGCTCGGTGCAGGCACTGACCGACGGTTTGCACCGGCTGCTGGCCCAACTGGGGGCGTAGCGTGGGTCGCTATGCCCGCCGCAAACACTGCTGATAATGCCAGGGCGTGGTGGCCAGCCGTTGTTTGAAGTGCCGCTGAAAATGGCTCTGGTCGGCAAAACCCAGTTGCAGCGCCACGTCGGCGATGCGCTCGCCGCGCTTGAGCAGGCGTTTGGCGCGGTTGATGCGCTGATCCAACTGGTAGGCGTGCGGGGTTTGCCCATAAGCGTGTTTAAAGCCGCGAATCAGCTGATAGCGGCTGAGCCCGGCCACCGCCGCCAGCTCGCCCAGCGACAAGGGCTCGGCCAGCTGATCCATGATGCGCGCGTGCGCCTGACGCAAGGCCGGATCGGCCGGGCGCATCGGCGGCGCGGCATCCAGGCGGGCAAAGCCATGCGCGGCCAAATACGCAATCAGCTGGCTTTCTGCCGCCAGCGCCGCGCCCGGCTCGCTCAGGCTGGCGTACAGCGCGTTGAACTGCGCCCAGGCGCGCGGATCGTCGCCGTGCGGCGCGGCAAACGGGGTGTAGTCCTGATGCGGCAGGCCGGGTAATTCTTCTTGCAGCCGACCCATCCAGCCGGCCTCGACAAACAGCATGCGATACGACCACGCGCCCAGCGCCGGATTGCAGGCGTGCGCCACGCCGGGGTCGATCCACACCGTCATGCCTGGCCCAATATGGTGCTGACGGCCGTGGTTCAGATAGCGGGCGTGGCCGCTGTCGATCACGCCAAAAGAAAACTCGTCATGGCTGTGGGTTTGATAGCAGGCGGACGAGCGGTTGGCGCGGCGCATGTCCACCCACGGCAGCGCCGCGCTGCGTTGCAGGCTCAAATGAGGGTCGGCTTCGATCATCACCATGCTCCCAAATCCATACGTGACGGCGGGCCCGGCGCTCATACCGGCAACAACAACGGCCCCACCGCCGCCAACAGCGCCGCCGCCATCAGCCAGTTAAACACCCTTTGGCGCGCCGGCTGCGCCAGCCAAGGCCGCAACACCCGGCCCAAACCGGCCCAGGTGGCCACCGACAGCCAGCAAATCACCCCGGACAGTGCACAAAACCACATCAGCCGTAGCGCCTGGCCTTCACCCACCCCCACCAGCACACTCACGCCCGACATCGCCACCCACCAGGCTTTTGGGTTCAGCCCCTGGCACAGCGCGCCGCGCCACAGGCCAGACTGCGCCTCGGCGCTGTCGTCATCCTCCGCACGCACCGGCGCCAGGGCAATGCGCGCGGCCAGATACAGCAAATACCCGGCCCCCGCATACGGCAAAGCGCCGCCCAACCACGGCCAGCCGCGCCACAGCTGCTGCAAACCGGCGCCGGACAGCCAGACGATCAACACATAACACACGCTGGCGCCGGTGACATGCGGCAAGGCGCGCACAAACCCGGCGCGCGCACCCACTGCCGTGGCCAGCACATTCACTGGCCCCGGCGAAATCGCCCCAGCCAGCGCAAACGTGGCCATCGCCCAAATAAGATTGCCCGACATACCCCGCCCCCTTCTCAATCCAGATGACGGGCAGTGTATAAACAGGCAAGGGAGCGGGTATTGAACGAAATTGCAGCCCGAGAACCGGGCTGTTTGGCGGTCGGGCGGCTAAATCGCCGCCCGTGGACAACGTGGTTACTGGGCAAACACCCCGGCCAGACTGTCGGCGTCCAGCGCGCGATCCAGCCATAATTCCAGCTCGTCGATGCTGGCAGCTTGCAAGCGGGCGAGCACATCTTCGGATAGCGGGCCGAAGCGTTTTTGCAGCAGACGGCGTAGGGCGTAGGCCTCGCCTTCGGCTCGGCCCTGCATCAAACCCCGCTGCATGCCTTGCTGCATCCACTTCTCGCTATACAACTGCTCCACAGAAGTCACGTAACGCATTTTCTCTTGCTCCTCAAGCACTTCGATATTGTGCCACAGCGAACGTTTCAGCTGCTCGGGTAGACGCATCATCCAGTCCAGCACGCTGAACAAATCAATCACCCGTTGTTTATCCCAGCCACGCTGATACAACAACTGCACCAATTTCCACTTGGCGGCGAAGCGGGCGTTCATGTCCTGGCGGGTGGTTTGGGTCAACAAATGGGCCAGAGTCACCAAGGCAAATGGGTTGGGGTTGGTGTAAAGCTGGTCTTGATGGGTGGCATAGTCCAACAGCTTCACCGCCGGAAAGCGCAGTTCATGTTCGCAGCCCAAGACCGCAAATCCAAAATGGTTTGGCCGCCAATTGGCGGTAGTGTCGGCTAATACTGCCAAGCTGGCCACCGGTTGCCGGTAGCGGTCGTACAAGCGGTAGTTGTAGACAAACATCCGCTCGGCAAATTCTGCCTGGGCGCTGCCCTGCACTTCCAGATGCACATACACCCAACGCTCGCTGCCGTCGCGCAGCGCTACTTTGGCCAGCTTATCGACAAAGCGCTTGCCCAGCTCAGCATCCTGCACCACGGCGCGCAGTTCCTGATCCAAAAACACATGGCCGCGCGCCCAGTCTATTTGTCGGTGAGCATCGGGAAAGTAGAACTCAATGAACTCAGGAAAGTAACTTTCAACAGCCTCTTTCCACGGGCTGTCGTAGTCGTCTGGGGCATCCATACTGGGCTTTCGGCGGTGGCGAAGCGCTCAGCTTAAAACCGGATAAGGGCGTAAACAATACGCGAAGATACGCAAACGGGCGGCTGGCGTGGCCGCCCGTGCACAAAGGGATTACTGAGCAAACACCCCAGCCAGACTGTCGGCATCCAAGGCGCGATCCAGCCACAGCTCCAACTCATCAATGCTGGCGGCTTGCAAGCGGGCGAGCACGTCCTCAGACAGCGGGCCGAAGCGTTTTTGCAACAGACGGCGCAGCGCGTAGGCCTCGCCCTTGGCGATGCCGCTTTGCTCGCCTTCTAAGCGGCCCTGCATCAGGCCCCGCTGCATGCCTTGCTGCATCCCCTGCAACAGGCCCTTCTCAATCCCGATCTGCTCCACAGAAGTCACGTAACGCATTTTCTCTTGCTCCTCAAGCACTTCGATATTGTGCCACAGCGAACGTTTCAGCTGCTCTGGTAGACGCATCATCCAGTCCAGCACGCTGAACAAATCAATCACCTGTTGTTTATCCCAGCCACGCTGATACAACAACTGCACCAATTTCCACTTGGCGGCGAAGCGGGCGTTCATGTCCTGGCGGGTGGCTTGGGTCAACAAATGGGCCAGGGTGACCAGGGCGAAGGGGTTAGGATTTTGATACAGCTGGTCTTGCTGGTTGGTGTAATCCAGCAGCTTCACCGCCGGAAAGCGCAGTTCATGTTCGCAGCCCAAGACCGCAAATCCAAAATGGTTTGGCCGCCAATTGGCGGAGCTATCCGCCAACACCGCCAAGCTGGCCACTGGCTGGCGGTAACGGTCGTACAAGCGGTAGTTATAGACAAACATCCGCTCGGCAAATTCCGCCTGGGCACTGCCTTGTACTTCCAGGTGCACGTACACCCAACGCTCGCTGCCGTCGCGCAGCGCTACTTTGGCCAATTTATCGACAAAGCGCTTGCCCAGCTCAGCATCCTGCACCACGGCGCGCAACTCTTGGTCGAGAAATTGGTAACCGCACGCCCAGTCTATTTGCCGGTGAGCGTCGGGAAAGTAGAACTCAATAAACTCAGGGAAGTAACTCTCGACAGCTTCTTTCCACGGGCTGTCATAGTCATCAGGGCTATCCATACTGGGCTTTCGGCAGTGGCGAAGCGCTCAGCATAGGACTGGGTACGGGCATAGGCTATTCGGGGGAATACGCAAACGGGCGGCTGGAGTGGCCGCCCGTGCGTAAACCCCGTACACAATAGGGATTACTGGGCAAACACCCCAGCCAGACTATCGGCGTCCAACGCCCGATCCAGCCACAGTTCCAGCTCGTCGATGCTGGCGGCTTGCAGGCGGGCGAGCACGTCTTCCGACAGCAGGCCGAAGCGTTTTTGCAACAGACGGCGCAGCGCGTAGGCCTCGCCTTCGGCACGGCCCTTCATCAAACCCCGCTGCATGCCTTGTTGCATGCCTTGCGCTATCCCCTGCTGCATCCCCTGCAAAAGGCCCTTCTCAATCCCGATCTGCTCAACAGAAGTCACGTAACGCATTTTCTCTTGCTCCTCAAGCACTTCGATATTGTGCCACAGCGAACGTTTCAGCTGTTCTGGCAGGCGCATCATCCAGTCCAGCACGCTGAACAAGTCAATTACCTGTTGTTTATCCCAATCTCTTTGATACAACAACTGCACCAATTTCCACTTGGCGGCGAAACGGGCATTCATGTCCTGGCGGGTGGCTTGGGTCAACAAATGGGCCAAGGTGACCAAAGCAAATGGATTGGGGTTTTGATACAGCTGGTCTTGCTGGGCAGCGTAGTCCAACAATTTCGCCGTAGGGAAGTTCAACTCGATCGAACAACCCAGTGCCTGATAACCAAACTGGCTGGGTCGCCAGCTGGTAGTGGTATCTGCCAGTAGCGCCAGGCTGGCAACCGGCTGGCGGTAGCGGTCAAACAGCCGGTAATGATAGACAAACATCCGCTCAGCAAATTCCGCCTGGGCGCTGCCTTGTACTTCCAGATGCACATACACCCAACGCTCGCTGCCGTCGCGCAGCGCTACTTTGGCCAGCTTATCGACAAAGCGCTTGCCCAGCTCAGCATCCTGCACCACGGCGCGCAGCTCTTGGTCCAAAAACACATGGCCGCGCGCCCAGTCTATTTGCCGGCTGGCTTCGGGAAAGTAGAACGCAATAAACTCGGGAAAGTAACTCTCTACAGCCTCTTTCCACGGGCTGTCGTAGTCATCAGGGCTATCCATGCTGGGCTTTCGGCAGTGGCGAAGTGCCCAGCATAGGACGGGATACGGGCATAGACTATTCGGGAGAATACGCAAATCAGCCGCTGGCGTAGCCACAGGCATGCGCCGCGCCTGCGCTGGCCTGTGCGGCGGCCTGGGGGTGCCGCGCCGTGGCCAGCCGGTGCCGATAGGGGCGGTTGCACACTCCGCCCATGCGCCGCTTAACCTGGCGCGCGTGCGCTGTTCTGCCGACTGCCCGCACGCTGGCAAAACAAAATGGCAAAAGACCAAAACCCCAACACTGCCAAGGTTTGCTTTTATTGATGCAAGTTCATAATTTATATGGATAATAATCCAAGCCCACAAATACCCCACCGCTTATCCACAAAACTACCCACAGGCGCAAGCTTGACACTCTATTCCCTCCCCATAAAATGCCGGCTGTTGCGTCTGTGCAACATAGGCACATTCCGCAAGAAAATGTGATGCACATCACACCCTTGTCACCCACAAGCTGCCAACATACGCCCTGCATCCTTGCGAGCGCGTGTTCGTTTTGTCTCCGGTGACACAGCGGACGCCTTTTTACCGAGAATTTTTCAGGAGTTGTGAACAAATGGCTTTGACCACTGCCCAGATCCAAAACGCCTACGTGGCTTTCTTCAACCGTCCGGCCGACGTGGCTGGCCTGACCTACTGGAGCTCCTACGCTGGCAGCACCGCTGACCTGCTGAACACCTTTGCCCAGTCCACCGAGTACAAGGGCCTGTACTCCGGCATGAACAACACCCAACTGGTGAATGCTGTTTATCAAAACCTGTTCGGTCACACCCCGGACGTGGCTGGCCTGACCTACTGGGTGACCCAGCTGGACCAAGGCAAGCTGTCCATCGGCAACATCGCTGATGCCATCAACAAGGGTGCGCAAAGCACTGACGCCAGCATCATTGCTAACAAAGTGGCTGCTGCTACTGCTTTCACCGCCGCGTTGGACACCACCGCTGAAGTGGTTGCCTACGCTGGCGTGAACAGCACTGGCCTGACTGCTGTGAAAGCTTGGCTTGCCGCCGTGACCAGCGATGCCTCGACCGTGCCGAACACCGATAGCGTGAACAAGATTACCGCCACTGTTGTGAGCAATGGTGCAGCTATCACCACTACTGCGCTGACTACCAGCATGGATAACCTGACTGGCAGCAACGGTAACGATGTGTTTGTTGCTGATAACACCGCTGCTGGTAAGCAATTGAGTGTTGTCGATGTGGTCAATGGTGGCTTGGGCAATGACACCCTGAAAGTTTACTTGGCTACTACTGACACTGCCGTTCCGATGGCTACGCTGACCAGCGTGGAAAATCTGTACATCAATGGCGGCGGCGCAGTGACTGCTGATCTGTCTGGCTATGCGGATGTGACCGCCGTGACCATTGACCAGCAAGGTGGTGCTGGCACTTACACGCTGGCAGGCACCCAGGCTGTGACTGTCAGCAACGATAATGGCACGACGGTTCAAAACAATACTTTTAAGTATGGCGCATCGGTAGCCAGTGCTACTGTTAACCTGAATGGTATGGGCAAAGCAGGTGCCGCTGGTACTCTGGACGTGCAAGGCGCTTCCTTGGCTACGCTGAACATTGCTTCGGCCTCTGCCATTAACAACATCTCTCTGACTGCAAGCGCTGCCCCGCTGGCCACGCTGAACCTGTCTGGTGACAAAGACATCACCATTGTTGAGAGCATCACCACACTGAAAACCATCAATGCCGCCAGCGCCACCGGCAAAGTGAGCATTGATGCCAGCGGCCTTGGTGCAGACAACAATCTGACCTTCACTGGTGGTTCGGGCAATGACAAGCTGGTGTTCAAGGCTGGCTATCTGACTGCGGCGGATAAGCTGGATGGTGGTGCAGGCACTGACACCCTGGTACTGCAAGAAACGAGTTCGTTGACCTCCGACAACTATGCTGCCATCAATGCCGCCAAGAACTTTGAAGTGTTGGGTATTGGCGCCAGCACCATGGCTGTGGACCTGTCCAAGGTAACCAATGGTATCAATGCGATTGCCGTGGCAGGTAGTAGCGTAAGCGGCACCGTCACCAACTCCTTGTCCACCACCAAGTACAGCCTGGATAGCAGCACCAACCTGGGCACGGTGACTGTTACCAACAAGGCCGGTGAGACCAGCACTTCGGTGGCTCTGGATAACCAAGATGTTAGTACTCACACCGTGTCCAAACTGGTACTGAACGGTGCTAACACTGTTGCTTTGAGCTCGACTGGCAAGGTGTCGGGTAGCACCAATACCATCACTGAGTTGGTTACGGCTGATAACTCCGTTGTGACTCTGACTGGCTCTTCGGACCTGACTTTGTCGCTGAAATTGGCTGCCACGGGTAACGTAACTACTGGCAGCAAGATCGACGGTAGCGCTTTTACCGGCACCCTGTCCCTGACTGGCAACACCACTGCTGCTGGCAGCACCGCCGCCACCATCGGTGACATCCTGATTGGTGGCTCCGGTAACGATACCCTGAAGGCAGCCATCAATGGCGGTACCCTGACCGGTGGTGCAGGTGTGGATACGTTTGATGTGAGCAAGGCACTCGGTCATGCAGCAGTACTGACCACGATTACCGATCTGGCCAAGGGCGAGAAGATTCTCTTCAAGGACAAGGGTGATGAAGTGTTCTACCAAACCAAGGTGGATGTCAGCGGCGCAGCGGATCTGACCGCAGCAGTTGGCCTTGCTGCTGCTGGCAACGGTGGCTCAAATGGTTTGATCAAGTGGTTCCAGTACGACGGTAACACCTACTTGGTCAGCGACCAAACCAACGGTGCTTATGATGGTACGGCAGATATGCTCGTCAAACTGACCGGCCTGGTTGATTTGTCGAGCTCCTCGTTTAGCGGTGCCGGTACTTCCTCGACTTTCATCTACGGCTGATTTCGCCTAGATGATCATCCGGTAAATTGATTTGCCGGATGTTGTAACCCCGTCACCATCTAGTGGCGGGGTTTTCTATTTTTACTCGCATAGAACAATCGGGAACAATAGGGGGCAGACCCGAATGGCACTTACTTAACCTTCTTTGAGTGCCCATATTTTTGCACATAAGCCCTTGCTGCAGCTCGCGTTTGAGTCATCAAGGGATAAGGTTTATGCCTTCGTTTTAGCGCGCGTGGTTCAATTCGCCCGGGGCGGTTGCCTACTGACTGCTTGGCTACTAGCAGTAACAACGCCTCAGGGCTCTCTTCATCACTGGCGTGACGCGCTGTTCTATCCCATGCCAGCCAAAGCTGCAGCGTGTGTTTGAAACTCAGCAAGCGTGGCAACACATCGGCTAGCAATGCCGATTGCAACATAATAAAAGGGTCAAAGGGGTCAGGGTCAATATAAATCTGGTACACTGCCTCAATCAAGTTCTCGGAGCACTCTCATGCCAACAATCAGCATGTTCTACGGAATACTCATCAGAATGTATGTGCTTGATACCAAGTAGCACCACCTTCCGCACATTCACGTTGAATACGCAGAGGCAGAGGCCATCTTCCAGATTCCTGACGGTGAATTGCTGGAAGGTGAGTTGCCAGGAAAGCAATACAAGCTGGTGCAGGCTTGGATAGCGTTGCATGCGGATGAGCTGATGGCAGACTGGAAGCTGGCCGTTTCCGGTGCGACGCCCTATAAGATTGAGCCCTTGAGGTGAGCATGAAATGAGCGCATCAGGAAAATTACCCAGACCGGTATCGGTCTCAGTTGCCGAGAACTATTCGCTGAATGTGACTTTTAATAATGGCGAAATACGGCAGTTCGATGTCAGTCCTTATCTTGCTTACCCGGCGTTTGAGGCCTTGAAGTCCCGCAGCCTCTTCGCGCAAGCGCGGGTAGCGCACAATACCGTGGTCTGGAACGAAGATGTGGATATCGCACCGGAAAGCCTGTACCTGGAAAGTACGGAAATCTGACCATGCCCCGTCGTCCCCGCATCCATCTGCCCGGCGCGCCCATCCACTTGGTGCAGCGAGGCCACAATCGCGATGCCTGCTTTTTTACTGATGAGGATTATCTGGCCTATCGGGAGTGGCTGGGTGATGCGTTGAAGAAGACCGGCTGCGCCTTGCATGCCTACGTGCTGATGACCAACCATGTGCATCTGCTGCTGACGCCGACCAGCGCCGAAGCGGTATCGCAACTGGTCATGTCGCTCGGCCGACGCTATGTGCAGTACATCAACAAGACCTATCGCCGCACCGGGACATTGTGGGACAGCCGTTACAAGTCTTCGCTGGTGCATGCTGAGGATTATTTGTTGCTCTGCCAACGCTATATCGAACTGAATCCGGTGCGCGCCGGCATGACCGACGATCCCGCCCATTACCGTTGGAGCAGCTATCGCAGCAATGGCCTGGGACAAGCAGATGCGTTGCTGACGCCACATGACTTGTATCTTGCCCTGGATGGCGACGCGGCTAATCGCCAGGCGGTGTATCGGTTCCTGTTTCGCAGTGAGCTTGATCGTGAAGCGGTGGCGGATATTCGTCTGGCGTTGGAGCAAGGGCAGCCACTGGGCAAGGGGAGGTTTCTCGACCAGATTGAGCGCATGATCGGCCGGCGCTGCGAGGTGCGCCCGCGCGGACGACCGCGCAAAATGGCGCTGCCGGATGAAATGCAGCAGAAACAGCAGGCTTTGCCCATTTGAGCACCGTTTCACCAATACCGATTTTTGACCCGGTGCGCGACAAGCTTCGGCCTTCAGGCCGGCGGAAGGCGTCGCTGGTTTGCGCGTCATGTCGAATACGCTGTTGTTGAGACAACACAGAACGGCCAGGATGCATGAGTACCTGTTTGCCAAACAGAACAAGGCAAATATCGAGGATGACGAATTGGTGAGCTTTCGAGCGCTTGCCAAGGCATATGCTGGATTGACCGCGCTACAAGTCGAACAGTTGTTGCGTGACAAGGACTGGATAGAGATCTGCCATGGCTAAGATGAAATACAAGAGCGATGCATTCGAGGCGATTCATTCGTCAGCCAACGCACTTTTCAAGGTGGGCGCCATAGACAAGGCGACGCTGCGCAATTTTGATGATGCATGCCTGGTCGTTCCTGAGGAGATCAAGCCCGAGCAGATCAAGCAGATTCGGGAGCAAAACCACGTCAGCCAACCGGTTTTTGCCCGCTATCTGAATACTAGCGAATCGACCGTCCAGAAGTGGGAGAGTGGCGCAAAACGCCCAAGCGGTATGGCGATCAAGCTCCTGTCGATTGTTCAGAAATACGGCATTCAGGTGCTTAGCTGAAAAAGCAATAGGGGGGCAGACCCCAATTATTTAGCTATATCCCCTATCCCCCAGCTCACCGGGGGCAAGCCCTTCAACCCATCCCGCCACCAGCGGGGTGGGGTTTTTCCTTGGCGGGGGCATGACTCAAGATATTTTCCGCTCAGTAGCCTTTGGGCTACAATAATTCCATGTACGAATTGCGCCATTACATTGATTCTGAAGGGCAGGATGTCTTTGCCCATTGGCTGGATCACCTCCAGGATAGAGTGGCTCAGGCACGCATCGCTGTGCGTTTGCTGCGGTTGCAGAACGGCAACTTCGGTGACTGTAAACCGGTCGGCTCAGGAGTGTGGGAGCTACGCGTGGATTGGGGGCCGGGCTACCGGGTTTACTACGCCATTGCCGGTAAACGGGTGGTTCTGCTCTGCGAGGGTGGCGACAAGCGGACGCAATCGAAAGACATTGCATGCGCGATTCAGCGCTGGAACGAATGGCAAACAAGGAGCAATCGATGAAAACGTGCGCCAAACACGATGACTGGTTGATGGCACAACTCGCGGATGCCGAGTTTGCCGCCGAGTACCTGAATGCAGCCAGCGAGGACGACGATCCCGCTATCTATCTGGTGGCATTGCGGAAGGTTGTCGAGGCTCGTGGCGGCATTGCCGTGGTGGCCGAAAAAACCCATTTGTCGCGTGAAACGCTGTATCGCACGCTGTCAAGCCGGGGCAATCCAACCATTCGGACGCTCAATGCGGTGCTTAAGGCGACGGGCCTGAGGTTTGGTGTGTCAGCGAACGTGTGCTGAAGAAATAACAATAATAGGGGACAGACCCCGATTATTCGCATTGGGCGATGTCCGCTCGCCCACCTGGACACCCAGACCCTGCGCGCTACCCGCCAGACGGTGGCGGACGTGGGCCCCCCGGCCCAGGGAGAGGATTGTACCAGGGCAACCATTGCACTAGACTGGCTCTATGAGCACCCTTCAGCGTTTCGATAGCAGCCGGGCTGTGATGTACCTGGACGACCACCCGCCACCGCATGTGTACGTCAAGCTACGCGATGGCCGAGACTGCACCGTAGACCTGGACAGCTTCGAGATCAAAGGTCGGGTTGCCTCGCGGGAAATCCGCGAGGCGCTCGTCTGGATCAAGACCCACCAGGTCGATCTACAACATCAATGGCAAAGGAATCGAGCATGAGCGACTACTTCTTTCCGCAGTTGCAGGCGGTCGAGGCCATGGCGCCGTACCGCCTGCGTACCACCTGGAGTACCGGCGAGGTGCTGGAGATCGACGTCGAGGATCGCCTGCGCCGCCATTCGGCCCTGGCCCCCATCCTTGATCCAGCCATGTTTACCCGTGTCCACATCAGCGAGTGGGGCCACGGTATCGAGTGGATCGACGAGGAGTTCGGCGCGGACAATGTGTACGCCTGGGCCAAGGAGCAGGCCGGCGAGGTCAGCCATGAGATGTTCGATGACTGGATGAGCCGCAACGGCTTGTCTTTGAGTGGTGCGGCCGAGGCGTTGGGCATCAGTCGGCGCATGGTTAGCTACTACCGCACCGCCCACAAGTCCATTCCCCGTCAGACCTGGCTGGCATGCTTGGGCTGGGAGGCGGTCAAGCCGGAGGCCCGGTCGATGCCGCGTAGCCTGCCCACCGCACTCGAGTACGCAGCGCTGCACGCCTGACACCTCCGGCTGGCAATCTGATCAGGAACGGTAGGGCGAGCAATAGAAATGGGGACAGACCCCGGTTTTCAGCTCTCCCGATTGTTCAACGTAACGCCCAAATGTGCGCATCTGCGCGGCTTGTATCCTGCTTGATGGATGGTTCCATTAATGGAGCCATCCTCCGTATGAGCTCAGTCAAAAAGATTCTCGAACAGTTACGCCGAGAGCCGACAAATGTCCGCTTTGTTGATTTGCGCAAAGTTTGTGAAGCGTTTTTTGGTGAGCCACGCCAAAACGGCACAAGCCACCTGATTTTCAAAATGCCATGGCCAGGGGACCCGCGAGTCAATATTCAAGACGCTGGTGGTAAGGCCAAGCCTTATCAAGTGCGGCAGGTGCTGCAAGCAATAGACAAACTGGAGGGTAGGCAATGAGCCTTGATCATTATACTTATCGCGTAACATGGTCCCCCGAGGATGGTGAGCATGTTGGGTTGTGCATCGAGTTTCCCTCGCTAAGCTGGCTGGCAGAAACGCCAGAAGAGGCCCTGGCAGGTGTGCGCAAGGTGGTTGCCGAGGTGGTTGCTGATCTGGAGGCGAATGGAGAGTTGATCCCACAGCCTTTGGCAGAGAAGCACTACAGCGGGGAGTTTCGCGTGCGTATTCCACCCGAACTGCACCGTCAGCTCGCGCTGATGGCGGCGGAGCAAGGGGTAAGTCTTAATCGCTTGGCGAGTGCAAAACTGGCCGGGCAGGTGCTGTCGAGGTGATCGACCCCGACAGTCTGCAAGACAAGAAAAGAATACCGGACAGCCCACGTTAGAGCCGCTCACCAAACTCAGTGTAGCGGCTGTGCTAGCGGCGGCCAGACGCTACCCCGCCCTTTCTGGTTTCAAGGCCGGTTCGCGCAGCGAGAGGACGGGGGCGGTCAACCCAGCCACTCGGTATACGCAAAGCCCGTGCTGCCAATCAGCGTGGCCACGGCGCTTTGGTTTTCGGCGGATTGGGCAAATTCCACCAGCACATTGGTTTTGCTCAGGCCGTTGTTCATCTGCGTCAGCCACCAGTCGTAGCCGCTTTGATCTGCGGCGCGTCCCAATACATTCGAATACAGTTTGGTCAGCAGGTCGCCATTGCTGGGGGCGCTGCCGTAGCGGGCCTGGAACTCGCTGGAGGCGATAAAGCTGGATGCGGCGGTGGCCAGGCTCATGCCTTTGTCCATTTGCGCCATCCAGTAACCCACTCCTCCCTTGTCCGGCTCGCGGGCAAAGGCAGCGCGGTACAGGCGGTAGGCCTGGCCGGCGGCGCCGTCGGTGTCCAGCGCCACATTGCCATCACTGAAGTGCAGGCGCTCGACATTGCTTACCGTGTCGGTGCCATCGGTGCCGACATTGGCTTTGATGGTCCACACGCTGCCGCTCTTGCTGCGGGTGTAGTCGGCGATTTTATTGCTGAACACGGCGGTGTCGATGCCGGCGCCGCCATCAATGGTGTCGTTGCCGGTGCCGCCGGTAAAGCTGTCGTTGCCGCTGGTGCCAGTAAAGCTTTGGTTGGTGTTGTCGCTGCTGGTGCTGCTGGCGTCGCGCACCAGCCGCACCATATTGTTGATGCGGATTACGTCGCCTTGCGGGCCAAAGCCATGCGGGTAGTCGCTGGCGTTGCCGGTTTTCGGGTCGCTGCGCTGGGCGCCAGCGCCGTGCACGTCCATCAGCTTGTAGCTGCCGTCTTTTTGCTGCATCCAGCCCAGCGCGCGGCCAAACGCCACGTACACGGCGTAGTCGCCTGAGCCGTTTTCCACATGGCTGGTGCCGCTCCAGTAAAAGCCATATTCCGGCGCGCTGGATGTGCCGATATTGGTGGCCTTGAACAAGGGGTCGATGGCGGCTGTGCCGGTGGTGTCGGGCGAGCGGGTGTAGTCAACAATGCTTTGCAGCTCTTTGGCATTGGGCAGCCGCCAGTCGCTGTAGCCGCTGGCGGTGGAGGCTTCGGCGTAGGCCAGCGCATCCTGCCAGCTCATCGCCGAGCCGCTGTCGGCTTGCAACCACATCAGGCCGGTGGCGTTGTCGGTGATGGTGCCATTGCCGTTGTCCACATAGGCGTTCTGGCCATAGCTGGTGTTGCCGCGCACCAGGCGCACGTCCATGGTTTGCGTGGTGCCGCCAATCGAAATCGGATAGCCCTTGATGCGGCCATCGGCAAAGTTGACGCCAAATGCGGTGGGGTCACCGCTCATGGTGGTGCTGACGTAGCGGGTGGACGACCATTCTTGCGCGTCAATCACCCGCTCGCCTGCGCTGGTGTCGCCGTAAGAGAAATTGAAATAGCGGGTATCCAGATACGGCGAAGACGTGCTGATGCTGGTGCCGGTGTAGCCAGAAAACTCAATCAGCGAATACAGCTCTTTGATGGTGGGCAACCGCCAGTCGCTATAGCCGCCAATCACCGCCGTGGAAGCATAGCTGACTGCCTGCGCCCAGGTCATTTCCTGGCTGGTGGTGCTTTTCATCCAGGTCAAGCCGGTGTTCAGGTCGGTGACCGTGCTGTTGCCGTTGTCCACGTAGGACGGCTGCTTGCCCTGATAACCGGCATCCTGGCCATAAAAGCTGGCATTGCTGGCCGGGGTGGAAATAGTGGTGGTGTTGCCGTAATAGCTGGTCTGGTTGGTGTCAACAATGGTGTAGCTGCCCATGGGCTGCGCTCCTGTGTTCTGTCCTGCGGGTTCTCTGCCCGAGCTGAGCGTCGCTCACACACGCGCTTGGCGTTGTTGCCCGACCTTGTTGTACAACGCGCACGGTCTGCGCTTGTGCGTCTGGCCAGGAGTGCTGCACTGAGTTGTGTGAGCCGCGCGTATGCCGGGCGCAATGGCTTTTCATCGGACAATCGGGTGAAGAATGAATGGCTAAGCCAGAATTTTATTCCTTGTTCATGATTTGCTGAGGTGGGTGTATAGCTTTAAGCAATCGACACAAGAAAAACGTTTAATTAGATTAATCATCATCGCTGGTCCACACTCCTTCCATCTGCTGCCACACGCTGATGTCGCCCAAGCACAGGCAAACGCCATGTCGCCTGCTAAGGTGAGAACACAGCCAGGTCGTCAGCGCATGGCGTCCGCCTCACCCGGCGGCGCACCCCACACCCCACGAAGGAGGCACAATGGAACACGCAATCGAACAAGGAACGGGCGGCTGCCCGTTTGCCCATGGCGGCCAGACCACCACGGGCATGGCCCAGCAACACAATTGGTGGCCCAAGGCGCTGAATCTGGACATCCTCGACCAGCACGACAGCAAAACCAATCCGCTGGGCGCCGGCTTTAACTACCGTGAAGCGCTGAAAACCCTGGACGTGGACGCGCTGAAAGCCGACCTCAAGGCCCTGATGACCGACAGCCAGCCGTGGTGGCCGGCCGACTGGGGCCATTACGGCGGCCTGATGATTCGCATGGCCTGGCACTCGGCCGGCACCTACCGCATCGCCGACGGCCGTGGCGGCGCTGGCACGGGCAATCAGCGCTTTGCCCCGCTGAATTCCTGGCCGGACAACGGCAATCTGGACAAAGCCCGCCGCCTGCTGTGGCCGATCAAGAAAAAGTATGGCAATCAGGTCAGCTGGGCGGATTTGATGATTCTGGCCGGCAATATGGCGTATGAGTCGATGGGCCTGAAAACCTTTGGCTTTGCCTTTGGCCGTGAAGACATCTGGCGTCCGGAAAAAGACATCTACTGGGGCTCGGAACGCCAATGGCTGGCGCCCAGCGGCGGCGAAGGCAGTCGCTATTCTGGCCAGCGCGAGCTGGAAAACCCGCTGGCGGCGGTGATGATGGGGCTGATTTACGTCAACCCGGAAGGTGTGGACGGCCAGCCCGACCCGCTGAAAACCGCGCAGGACATGCGCGTCACCTTTGCCCGCATGGCGATGAACGACGAAGAAACCGTCGCGCTGACCGCTGGCGGCCACACCGTGGGCAAGGCGCACGGCAATGGCAGCGCCGCCAAACTGGGCGCGGCCCCAGAAGGCGCCGAACTGCACGAACAAGGCCTGGGCTGGAATAATCAGCACAGCCGGGGCATCGGCCGCGACGCCGTCACCAGCGGCATCGAAGGCGCGTGGACCACCCACCCGACGCAATGGGACAACGGCTACTTTGCCATGCTGTTCAAACACGACTGGCAGTTGCAAAAATCGCCGGCCGGCGCGCACCAGTGGCAGCCGGTGAATATCGACGAAGCCGACATGCCGGTTGATGTGGAAGACCCGAGCATCCGCTGTATGCCCATCATGACCGACGCCGACATGGCGCTGAAAATGGACCCGGACTACCGCAAGATTGCCGAGCGCTTCCGCGACGATCAGGCGTATTTCTCCGAGGTGTTCGCCCGCGCCTGGTTCAAGCTCACCCACCGCGACATGGGCCCGAAAGCGCGCTACTTTGGCCCGGATGTGCCGGCCGAAGATCTGATCTGGCAAGACCCGATTCCCGCCGGCCCCACCGGCTACGACGTGGCGGCGGTCAAAGCCCGCATCGCCGCCAGCGGTTTGAGCATTGCCGACCTGGTCAGCACCGCCTGGGACAGCGCCCGCACCTTCCGCGGCTCAGACAAGCGCGGCGGCGCCAACGGCGCGCGCATCCGCCTGGCCCCGCAAAAAGACTGGGCTGGCAACGAGCCCGAGCGCCTGGCCCGCGTGCTGGCGGTGCTGGAGCCGATTGCCGCCGCCTCTGGCGCCAGTGTGGCCGATGTGATTGTGCTGGCCGGCAATGTCGGCATCGAGCAAGCAGCCCAGGCGGCCGGGGTGACGGTGGACGTGCCGTTTGCGCCAGGCCGGGGCGACGCCAGCGCCGAGCAAACCGACGCTGAATCGTTTGCCGTGCTGGAGCCGCTGGCCGATGGCTTCCGCAACTGGCAAAAGCAGGACTACGCCGTCAGCGCCGAAGAAATGCTGCTGGACCGCGCCCAGCTGATGCGCCTGACCGCACACGAAATGACCGTGCTGGTCGGCGGCCTGCGCGTGCTGGGCGCCAATCACGGCGGCAGCGCACACGGCGTGTTCACCGAGCGGGTGGGGGTGTTGAGCAATGACTTTTTCGTCAACCTCACCGATATGGGCAACACCTGGGCGCCCACCGGCCGCCACAGCTACGCCCTGCGCGACCGGCAGACCGGCGCGCTGAAATGGACCGCCACCCGCGTGGACTTGGTGTTTGGCTCCAACGCCGTGCTGCGCGCCTGCGCCGAGGTGTACGCCCAGGACGACCACCGCGAGCAGTTTGTGCATGACTTTGTCGCCGCCTGGGTGAAGGTGATGAACGCAGATCGGTTTGATTTGCAGTGATGGGTCGGCCTTAAAAAAACACTGCCCCGCAGGCAAGCCCTGCGGGGCAGTGTTTTTTTACGTCGCGCACACAACCCTCTGGCGTGGTGGCTGGTGCTGTCTGGTGCTGCGCGGCGTTTTGTGTGCGACGCTTGGCTGCGCTCACTTCCCGATACAAAACCGCCCAAAAATCTCGCCCAGCAAATCATCGGCGCTGAATTCGCCAGTGATATCACTCAGCGCCAGCTGCGCCATGCGCAGGTGGTCGGCAAACAGTTCGCTGTGCGCGTAGTCCAGCTCGGCGGCGTCCAGAAAGGCGCGGGCGCGGCGCAGGGCGTCCAGGTGGCGTTCGCGGGCCAGAAACACGCCGTCTCCTGCGCCTTGCCAGCCGATTTGCGCCAGCAGCGCGCGGCGCAGCGCGTCCACGCCGTCGCCGCTGCGCGCGCTCAGCCGCAGCACCCGCTCGCCGTCGTGCTCGCCTTCGCCGGCGGCCTGGCCGCTCAGGTCGATTTTATTGCGCACCACCAGTCGGGGCAGCCGCGCTGGCAGGCGGGCCAGAATCTCGGCATCGGCGTCGGTCAATCCGGCGCGGTCGTCCAGCAGCACCAAGGCCAGATCGGCGCGCTCCACCGCCGCCCAGGTGCGGGCGATGCCGTGTTGCTCGACCACATCGTCGGTGTCGCGCAGGCCGGCGGTGTCGATCAGGTGCAGCGGAATGCCGTCGATCAGGATTTGCTCGCGTACCGTGTCGCGGGTGGTGCCGGCGATGTCGGTGACGATGGCGATGTCGTCGCCGGCCAGCGCGTTCATCAGGCTGGATTTGCCGACATTGGGCTGGCCGACCAGCACCACATGCATGCCTTCACGCAGCAAAGCGCCCTGGCGGGCGCTGGCCAGCACCCCGTCCAGCGTGGCCTGAATGCCGCGCAACTGGCCCTGCGCATCTGCCGCCGCCAGGTAATCGACGTCTTCTTCCTCGGGGAAATCCAGCGTGGCTTCGGTGAGCATGCGCAGGTGAATCAGCTGATCGACCAAGGCGTGAATGCGCTGGGAGAACTCCCCTTTCAGCGACTTGAGCGCGCTGGCGGCGGCGGTTTCGCTGGCGGCGTCGATCAAATCCGCCACGCTCTCCGCCTGCGCCAAATCCAGCTTGTGATTCAAAAACGCCCGCCGGGTAAACTCCCCCGGCTCGGCCAATCGGGCGCCCAGGCTCAGGCAATGGCGCAACAAGCGCTGCATCACCACCGGCCCGCCATGGCCTTGCAGCTCGATCACGTCTTCCCCGGTAAACGAATGCGGCGCCGGGAAAAACAGCAATAAACCGTTATCCAGCGGCTGGCCGTCGGCATCCGGAAAATCCGTGAACACCGCCACACGCGGCTTGGGCGCCTTGCCGCCACTGAGCGCGCGCGCCATCGGCAGCAAATCCTGACCGGACAAACGAATCACGCCAATCCCGCCGCGACCGGGCGCGGTGGCAATGGCGGCAATGGTGGGCAAACGAACAGCGGACATGACAAATTCCTGAAAACGGGTGAAGTGGCGTGGGGTGAGGGTGGCGCCGGGGTGGTGCGGCCTATATGGGATAGCACCGTGTTGCGCGCTTTCAGCACATGGGCCATCTTACCGACCGTTGTGCTTAGCCGCCGTTGACTCCCGTGTGGCGCGCCGAGCATCGCAGAAAACCGGGGGGCTTTCCGGCCCGCATGTCCGAAGCGACGGCGCAGCCGGCGCAAGTTCGGGACGGCCCCGGTTTTCGAGAAGCGCAGGGCACCCGAAGCCGCAGGCGTAGGGCGTGCCACCCGGGTCGCCTTTCTTTCCCCTATTTCTTTGGCGAGACAAAGAAATAGGGTCGGGTGCGGGGTGAAACCCCGCCCTAATTCAATCCCAGCAAACTAACATCGTAGGCACAGAAACCCCACCCTCCATGCAACAAGCCCGTTTCCAAAGAAACGGGCTTGCCAGAGACTCACACCACGCAATAACGCTTAACCAAGCTTCTTGGCGGCTTCCGCCTGCTCAATGCTGCGGTTGATATACCACTGCTGAGCAATCGACAGAATATTGTTCACCAGCCAGTACAACACCAAACCAGCCGGGAAGAAGAAGAACATCACCGAGAAGGCAATCGGCATGATCTTCATCATCTTGGCCTGCACCGGATCAGCCGGCGGCGGGTTCAGGAAGGTCTGACCCACCATGGTGATGGCCATCAAGGCCGGCAGCACATAGAACGGATCCGGGCGGGTCAGGTCATGAATCCAGCCCAGCCACGGCGCCTGACGCAGTTCCACCGACGCCAGCAGCGCCCAGTACAGGCCGATGAATACCGGAATCTGCACCACGATGGGCAGGCAGCCGCCCAACGGGTTAACCTTCTCGGTTTTGTACATCTCCATCATGGCCTGCTGGAACTTCATGCGGTCGTCGCCGTATTGCTCCTTCAGACGCTCCATGCGCGGAGCCAAGGCTTTCATCTTGGCCATCGAGCGATAGCTGGCGGCCGACAGCGGGAAGAACACGGCTTTCACCAGGATGGTCAGCAGCACAATCGCCCAGCCCCAGTTATTGACCATGGCGTGCAGTTTTTCCAGCAGCCAGTACAGCGGGGTGGCGATGATGGTCACCCAGCCGTAATCCTTGGTCAGCTCCAGGCCCGGTGCGGTGTCTTTCAGCACATGGGTGATCTGCGGGCCGGCGTACAGCGGCATGTCGATCACATGGGTGGCGCCTGCGGCGATGGCCGGCAGATCGACCACCGTGCCGGCGGAGTACAGGCCACCCGGTGCGGTTTTCAGCTCGAAGCGACAGTTTTGCGCCGTCACGCACACGCTCTTGCCGTCATTGGCTTTCAGAATCCAGGCCGACACGAAGTAATGCTGCAACATGGCCACCCAGCCGTTGTCGGCAGCGTGGGCGTAGTTGGCCTTGTTCTTGTCGATGTCTTCGAATTTCACCTTCTGGAACTTGTCGGCTTCGGTGTACACCGCCGGGCCGGTAAAGGTGTAGGCCATGCGGCTTTCGCCTTCCGGCGCCTTGCCATCACGCAGCAGGCGATAGTAGGCCGAGGCCGCCAGCGGAATGGCGCCGCCGTTGCGGATTTCGTAGCGCACGCGAATCAGGTAGCTGCCACGGGTGAAGGTGTACACCTTGCTCACCTGCACGCCTTGTGCCGCCGGGGCGGTCAGGCGCACTTCCACGCTGTTCTGGCCGTCGGCCAGGGCGTAGTCGGTTTTTTCGGCGGCAAATACGCTGCGGTGGGTGGGCAGGGCCGGGTTGCCGGCGCTGATCAGGCCGGTTTGCGCCACATAGGTGCGGCCTTCGCCGGTTTGCAAGAGCTTGAGCGGCTTGCTCTCGTCTTCGGCGGCGGCGTAGGCGCTCAGCGTCAGGCCGCGCAGGTCGCCGCCGGTGGTGTCGATGGCGGCGTCGAAGAGGTCGGTCTTGACGTGCACGGTCTGGCCGGCAGCCAGTGCGCCAGCGTCAGCCACCGCAGGCGCAGCGCCTGGGGCCGGGGCCGGTGCAGCGGCGGTTGTCGGGGCATTGGCGGCAGCGACGGCAGCAGGCTTGGGCGGCGGGGCAAAGAATTCTTGCCACAGCAGCAAAATGCCGAACGACAGCGCAATGAACAGGATTAAACGTTTGGAATCCATCTGTAAAGGCAACCGTTGCGAGGGGTTAGGGAACCGGGTCGTAGCCGCTTTTACCCCAGGGGTGGCAGCGGCCAATGCGGCGCAGCGCCAGCCAGCCGCCCTTGAACGCGCCATGGCGCTGGATGGCTTCCACGGCATAGGCCGAGCAACTCGGATGAAACCGGCAGCTGGGCGGTCGCCATGAGCTGATGGCTAACTGGTAGAAGCGGACGAGGGCGATGAGGATGCGCGACATCGCGCCAGTTTAGCAAATAATCCGGCCAATGCCTTGCGTGCTTCATGACCTTGCGCGCGATCAAAGCGTTCGCGCGCGCGCACGACAAAATCCACGCCGTCCAGCGCCGGCTGTTGCAGGCGGAACACTTCGCGGATGGTGCGCTTGATATAGTTGCGCGCCACGGCGCGCTTGGCGGTGCGTTTGCCCACCACCAGCCCAAGCCGGGCCGGCAGACCGCCATTGGGCCGGGCGTACACCTGAAACCAGCGTTGGCTGCGGCTGTTGCGCAAACGAAAAACGGATGAAAAATCATCCGTTTTCAACAGTCGCTGCGCCCGGCAGAAGCGATAGGCCAAGGCGATTACAGGCCGAGGCGGGCGCGACCCTTGGCGCGACGGGCGCGAATCACGGCGCGGCCGCCACGGGTTTTCATGCGAACGAGGAAACCGTGAGTGCGCTTGCGACGCACGACGGAAGGCTGGTAGGTGCGCTTCATGAGCTTGATCCCTATGAAAAATCAGGAGAATAAACGCCAGATTAGACCGTCTTGGATCAGCTTTGTCAACTGAATGTTGCAATTGGCCCTGTGTGGGCTGTGGATAACTGCGCGGCAAACAGGTAGAATGGGGATACTGCTGATTTTGTTCTGCTTCCTTGTTGTGGCCCGGTTTGGCCTGACGGCGGCAGACATCCGGCCGGCGCGCCAGGCGCGCCAGAACCCGATGTGGCGCACCTGACAACAGGCCGCGCCGGATTGCGGGCGCGCCCGCCCCGCCTGCTCTCCCGCCGTTGGCCATCGTGCCCGGCGGGTTTGTCATTCTTAGATGAATCAATGACCGATCTGCACACATTCTGGCCGACCTGCCTCGAACGACTGGAGGCGGAACTGTCGGCACAACAGTTCACCACCTGGATCAAGCCGCTGCGCTGCGAACCGGGGGCGGAGGGCTGGGTGCTCTTGGCGCCCAACCGCTTTGTGCTGCAATTCATCAAGGATCGCTTTCTGGCGCGCATCGAGGCGCTGGCCAGCGAGGTGCTGGGCGAGCCGGCCCTGCTGGAGCTCAAAATCGGCGCGCCGGTGAAGGTCGAGCCGCCAGTGATGACGTCTTCTTCCGCCAGCCCCAGCGCCTCCGCTGGCGCCCAGCCGCCGTCTTCGCCCACCTCGCCATCGGCGCGCCCGGCGGCCGTGCAGGCGATTGGCGGCGGCCATGAGAGCACCCGGCTGAATCCGTCGTTCACCTTTGAAAGCCTGGTGACCGGCAAGGGCAACCAGCTGGCGCGCGCTGCCGCCATGCAGATTGCCGACAACCCCGGCGACCCGGCGTATAACCCGCTGTTTGTCTATGGCGGTGTGGGTTTGGGTAAAACGCACTTGGTGCAGGCGATTGGCAACCATGTGTTCCAGAAAAACCCCAAGGCGCGCATCCGCTACATCCACGCCGAGCGCTATGTGGCCGACATCATGCGCGCCTATCAGCACAAGGCGTTTGACGAATTCAAGCGCTATTACCACAGCCTGGATTTGCTGCTGATCGACGATATCCAGTTTTTTGCGGGCAAGAACCGCACCATGGAAGAATTCTTCTATGCCTTTAATGCGCTGATCGAGGGCGGCAAGCAGGTGATCATGACCTGCGACACCTTCCCCAAGCAGATCGAAGGCATGGACGAGCGGCTGATTTCGCGCTTTTCCTGGGGGCTGACGGTAGAAATCCAGCCGCCCGAGCTGGAAATGCGCGTGGCCATCCTGATGAAAAAAGCCGAGGCGGACAACCTCAAGCTGGACAATAACGTGGCGTTTTTCATCGCCCAGAACGTGCGCTCGAATGTGCGCGAGCTGGAAGGCGCGCTCAAGCGCGTGGTGGCGTATTCGCGCTTCACCAACCAGGCTATCGAGCTTGAGCTGGTGAAAGAAGCGCTGAAAGACATCCTGGCCGCCGGCAACCGGGTGATTTCCATCGAAACCATCCAGAAAACCGTGGCCGAGTATTACAAAATCAAGCTGGCCGATATGCACAGCAAAAAGCGCAGCCGCGACATCGCCCGGCCGCGCCAGATCGCCATGGCGCTGGCCAAAGAGCTCACCCAGCTGTCGCTGCCCAATATTGGCGACGCCTTTGGCGGCCGCGACCACACCACCGTGCTGCACGCCTGCAAGACCATTGCCGAAATGCGCACCACCGATACGGTGATTGAACGCGATTACAATGCCCTGCTGCAAATGCTGAAAAACTAGCCGCACACGGACTGATACAAAAACATGAACCCTGGGGCGCCGCCCCTCACGATTCCGGGAGATCCCGCCATGCACATCCTGCAAGCTGAACGCGATGCGCTGCTCAAGCCGCTGAATGCGGTGACCGGCATTGTCGAGCGCCGCCACACCCTGCCGATTCTGGCCAACGTGCTGATTGAAAAGCGCGGCAACGCGCTGTCCTTTTTGGCCACCGACCTGGAAATCCAGATCACCACCGCCAGCCAGGGCGAAGTGGCCGGCGAAGATTTTCGGTTGACCACCTCCGCCAAAAAACTCCAGGACATCCTGCGCGCGCTGCCCGACGGCGCCACGGTGACGCTGGACCAACAAGACGCCAAGCTCACCCTGAAAGCCGGCAAGAGCCGCTTTAATCTGCAAACCCTGCCGGCCGAGGATTTTCCGCTGCTATCGGTGGGCGCCGAGCCGCTGTCCAAGCTGACCGTGCCGCAAAAGGCGCTGAAAGCGCTGCTGGCCAAGGTGCAATACGCCATGGCCGTGCAGGACATTCGTTATTATCTTAATGGCATGCTGTTTATCGCCGAAGGCAATCAGCTCAAGCTGGTGGCCACCGACGGCCACCGCCTGGCCTTTGCCTGCATGACGCTGGATGCCGAAGTGGCGCGCGCCGAGGCCATTTTGCCGCGCAAGACCATTGTCGAGCTGGCCAAGCTGCTGGCCGACAGCGACGACACCGTCTGCATCGAGCTATTGCCCAATCAGGCGCGCTTTGCCTTTGGTCAGTCGGTGATTGTCAGCAAGGTGGTGGACGGCAAATTCCCCGACTACAACCGGGTGATTCCGCTGGATAACGACAAGATTTTTGTCATCAACCGTCAGCCGCTGTTGCAGGCGCTGCAACGCGCGGCGATTCTGGCCAATGAGAAATTCCGTGGCGTGCGCCTGACCCTGGCGGCGGGCAGCCTGTCGATCCAGTGCACCAACAGCGAACAGGAAGAAGCCGAAGAAGAGCTGGAAATCGCCTACCAGGGCGCGCCGCTGGAAATCGGCTTTAACATCAACTACCTGACCGATGTGCTGACCAATCTGCAAGTTGAGCAACTGCAACTGGCGTTTGGCGACGCCAACCGCAGCGCGCTGTTCACCCTGCCCGAGCAGGCGGATTTCAAGTACATCGTGATGCCGATGCGCATCTGAGCCACCCCGGCCCGCCGGAGCCGCTCCGGCTTGAACGCCTCCGCCACACCCGGCGGGGGCTGTCGCAGCACACACAGCAGAGAACCACATCATGAGCGAGCAGGAATACGACTCCAGCAGTATCAAAGTCCTCAAAGGGCTGGACGCCGTGCGCAAACGTCCCGGCATGTACATCGGCGACACCCAGGACGGCACCGGCTTGCACCACATGGTGTTTGAAGTGCTGGACAACGCCATCGACGAAGCCCTGGCCGGCCACGCCGACACCATCAAAGTCATCATCCACCCCGACGAATCCATCTCGGTGGAAGACAACGGCCGTGGCATTCCCACCGACATCCACCCGGAAGAAGGCCGCTCCGCCGCTGAAGTGATCATGACCGTGCTGCATGCCGGCGGTAAATTCGACAGCAACAGCTACAAAATCTCCGGCGGCCTGCACGGCGTGGGCGTGTCGGTGGTCAACGCCCTGTCCGATTGGCTGAAGCTGAAAATCTGGCGCAATGGCGAAGTGCACGAAATGGAGTTTAACCACGGCGAGCCGGTGGCCCCGCTGGTGAAAACCGGCCAGACCAGCCATCGCGGCACCAAGGTGACTTTTCACGCCAGCGAAGCCACCTTTGGCAAGGTGGAGTTCCACTTTGACATCCTGGCCAAGCGCATCCGCGAACTGTCCTTCTTGAATGACGGCGTGGCCATCACTCTGATCGACGAGCGCAACGGCAAAGAAGAAAACTTTGCCTTCTCGGGCGGCGTGGCCGGCTTCGTGCAGTACATGAACCGCAACAAAAACCCGCTGCACCCCAAGGTGTTCTACGGCATCGGCGAAAAAGACGGCATGACCGTCGAAGTGGCCATGCAATGGAACGACTCGTATCAAGAAGCCGTGCAGTGCTTCACCAACAACATCCCGCAACGTGACGGCGGCAGCCACCTCACCGCCCTGCGCCAGGTGATGACCCGCACGCTGAACGGCTATATCGAACAAAGCGAAATCGCCAAAAAAGCCAAGGTGGACACCACCGGCGACGATATGCGCGAAGGCCTGGCCTGCGTGCTGTCGGTCAAACTGCCCGACCCCAAGTTCAGCAGCCAGACCAAGGACAAACTGGTGTCCAGCGAAATCGGCCCGGTGGTCAACGAAGTCATCAGCGAATCGCTGAAAACCTTCCTGCTGGAAAACCCCGCCGACGCCAAGAGCATCTGCTCCAAGATCGTGGACGCCGCCCGCGCCCGCGAAGCCGCGCGCAAAGCCCGCGAAATCACCCGCCGCAAAGGCATCATGGACGGCCTGGGCCTGCCCGGCAAACTGGCCGACTGCCAGGAAAAAGACCCGGCCATGTCCGAACTCTACCTGGTGGAGGGCGACTCTGCCGGCGGCTCGGCCAAGCAAGGCCGCGACCGTAAATTTCAGGCCATCCTGCCGCTGAAGGGCAAAATCCTCAACGTCGAACGCGCCCGCTTTGACAAACTGATCGCCAGCCAGGAAATCGCCACCCTGATCACCGCGCTGGGCACCAGCATCGGCAAAGACGACTACAACCCGGAAAAACTGCGCTACCACCGCATCATCATCATGACCGATGCCGACGTGGACGGCGCCCACATCCGCACCCTGCTGCTGACCTTCTTCTACCGGCAAATGCCCGAGCTGGTCGAGCGCGGCCACATCTACATCGCCCAGCCGCCGCTGTACAAGGTCAAGCACGGCAAAACCGAGCAATACCTGAAAGACGAGCACGAGCTTAACCAATACCTGCTGAAACTGGCGCTGAGCAACGCCCAGCTGATCCCCGGCGACGGCATGACCCCGCTGACCGGCGACACCCTGGGCGAAATCGCCCGCCAATACCTGCTGGCGCAAGCGGTGATCGAACGCGAAAGCCGGCTGATCGACCCCAGCGTGCTGCAAGCCCTGCTGAAAACCGACCCGGTGGACCTGGCCGAAACCGCCAGCGCCGAAGCCGCCCTGGCCGCCCTGCGCGCCCTGCTGCCGGCCGACAGCATTGACCTGTCGCTGACCGCCGACGAGAAAAACGGTGGCTATCTGCTGAAGATCATCCGCAAACTGCATGGCAATGTGATGGTGAGCTACCTCGACCAAAGCTTCCTGCAATCCGGCGACTACACCCAGATCAAAGCCACCGGCGCCCTGCTCAAAGGCCTGCTGCACAGCGGCGCTGCCATCAAGCGTGGCGAACAAGGCCGCCAGATCAACGAATTTGGCGAAGCGCTGAACTGGCTCTTGAACGAAGTCCGCCGCAACATCAGCATCCAGCGCTACAAAGGCCTGGGCGAAATGAACCCGGAACAACTGTGGGAAACCACCATGGACCCCACCGTGCGCCGTCTGCTAAAAGTGCGCATCGAAGACGCCATGAGCGCGGATGACGTGTTCACCACGCTGATGGGCGACCAGGTGGAGCCGCGCCGGCACTTCATCGAGAGCAATGCGCTGATTGCGCGGAATATTGATGTGTGAGGGGTGTCGGTTGACACGGTTAGTGAAACTCTTGCCAAGATAATGAAAAAAGCTCCTGAGGGAGCTTTTTTCATGGACATCTCGCAGCAGAGACGTTTGGATTTCGGCGTGAGCGGACGCCCAGTTGACGGAACATGAACGGCCGGGTTCGGACAATTAGTCAATTGCCTTCACATGCCCATCTGCACGATATCTCACAATAAAAAAATCAGCTAAACTGGCCAAAATGAAAATTTTCTGGGCCGCGTGAAAAAAAATGAGACTCCTTGGATACGGATGGCTACGGGAAACCCTTGCGCTCCCGACGTTGCCGGTTTCTCCAGTGTCCATGGTTGGCGCAACTACCAGGGTCACCGAGGTGGGCGATAAGCGGCTGATACCGGCCTCAGTCGCCGCTGAGCTTCACTCCGTTCTCGACCATATCCTGTTTGCCCTGAAACACGAGGGCGCCAATCTTGGTGTGCTGTCGCACGCATTGCGCCATGTGCCCGCTGCCGAGCTGGACGCAAAAATGCGCGCCATGCCCAACAGCCGTTTTGTGCGGGTTGCTTGCTATCTTTGGGAGCACTATACCCAGGCGCGCCTGTCGGACCCGCCTAAAATAACCGGCCCCTACGTCGATGTGTTTGACCCCAGGCTGTATTTCACCGGCGACGAGGTCAAGGACGCACGCTGGCGAGTCAGGTTCAATGGGGTGGGGTCTTTGGCGTATTGCGTCACCATTCGGCGCACTCCGGCCATTCTGGCGTTGCAAGAAGTCGATATTTTTGCCCAGATGGAAGCATTTATCGCGGAAGTTGGCCAAGGCATGCTCGACCGTGCGCTGGCATGGGCCTATCTCAGCGAAACGGAAAGCTCCTTCGAAATCGAGCGGGAAACGCCAAATGCTGCCAAGGCCGAGCGCTTTGTCCAACTGCTGCATCATGCGCACGATGGCCGTGAACTGAGTGAAGCCTACTGGGTTGAGCTGCAGCAAAGTGTCATGAGCAATCCGTTCGATCAAGCCGTATCCTACCGCACAGAACAGAACTGGCTGCGAAACTCTATGCGTGGCCCGCTCGGGGTGACTTATGTTCCGCCCGGCCCTGAGCACGTCGATGATCTGATGGAGGCATTCAACCAGTTCTGTAACCATCCGCCAAAGCAGCTGGACCCGCTATTGGTGGCCAGCATTGCCTCGTTTGGCTTCGTATTCATTCATCCTTTCATGGATGGAAATGGCCGGCTTTCCCGCTTTTTGTTCCATCACGCCTTGTGCCGATCCGGGCGCTTGGCCAAGGGGTTTCTGTTGCCGGTGTCGATGGCCATTAAACGGCACGAGATGGACTATCTGGCCGCCTTGCAGACCTTCTCCAAACCCGCACGCAATCTTTGGCAGGTTCGGCAGACGGGTGACAATGACTTCAGTTTTCAAACCCAAACCAATGCTGACCTTTATCGCTATTGGGATGCCACTCCGATTGTCGAGTTTGGGCTGCGCATGGCGAAGGAAGCGCTGGAGCATGACCTGCAAAAAGAAACCCGATTTTTGGCCTGTTACGACCGTGTCTTTGGGATGGTGAATGACCAGTTCGACATCCGTGCCACCATTCTGCCTACCCTGATTAATGGCTGCTATCAGCAGCAAGGCCGCTTATCAAAGGGGTTGCGCAAGAAATATGAGCACTTGGTTCAGCCAGAGGCATATGACTGGATTGAGTCGTGTGTCAAAGACGTCTTCTTTAGCGAAGATGGTGAAGTGTAATGCCAGATATTGGTTAGCTACTGCCCCCCAAAACAAACCGCCACGGCCCCTATCACCACGCAAACACCCAGCCTGAGCGGATACCCCCATCCGCTCAGCCGAAAACACCTCCCCCGCGCCACCTCCCAAGCGGGCTTACCGCCGCCGCAACCCCTTCCAATCCACCGTCCCCGCCAACGCGCCGCCGACAATCAGCGCAATCGCCGCGCCAGTGGTCGGGCCGAGTTGGCCGCGGCCGCTGGCTACCAGCAGCAGGGTGGACAACAGCGGGGTGAGGTAGCTCAGCGCGCCGATCTGGCGGGGGTCGCCCAGTTTCAGCGCTTTGTCCCACAGAAAGAAGGCCAGGCCCATCGGGCCGGCGCCGAGCAGCAGCAGGGTCAGCCATTGGCTGGCGCTGGGGTGCACGGCGGGTTCCATCAGTGCGTGGCAGGCCAGCGACAGCGCGCCGGATAGCAGGCAAAAGCCGCCGATGGCGGCGGTGGGAAAAGCCGGCACGCGTTTGGTCAGCAGCGAGTAGCCGGCCCACAACAGCGCGGCCAGCGCGGCGCAGCCGTAGCCGGGCAGGGCGGTGAGGTCGATGCTGAGCTTGCCGCCAGTGACCACCAGCGCGGCGCCGACAAAGCCGGCCAGCGCGCCCAGGATGTGGCGGGTGTTCAGGTGATAACCCGGCAGCAGCACCGGCGAGAGCAGCACGATCAGCAGCGGCCACAGGTAGTTCAGCAGATTGGCTTCCACCGCTGGGGCCAGACGAAAGGCGACAAACAAAAAGAAATGGTAGCCAAACAGCCCCACCACGCCCAGCAGCAGGGTGGCGGGCGGCACGCGCCATTGTCGCCAGTGGCGGATGGCGCACAGGCTGCCCACCATCAGGCTGACGCCGACGGTGAAAAACGGCGGCAGCGCGGCCACCGAGGCGCCGAGGGTGGCCAGCGAGGCCCACAGCACGATGGCGGCCAGGGCGTAGAACAGCGGATGTTGACGCATGGGACACAAACCGTTGGATAAAACATCCGACCGTACCAGATTGGCCGGCAAGATCAAGTCAGCACAAAATCCTTTGCCGCTGGCATGTCCGGCAATGTCGCTTCGCCTAGCATTTCGCGCAGGGTGCGCTCGATGGTGATGGACAGCGCATCCAGCGGCAGGTCGTTCTCGGCGTTGCCAAAGGGTTCTTCGATTTCGCTGAGCAGGGTTTCCTGGGCAAAAAAGGTGTATGAAACAAACGCCGTCACCAGCGGGGTCATCCAGCCCAGGGTGTCCACCAGGCCAAACGGCAGCAGCAGGCAGTACACGCCGACGGTGCGATACAAAATCACCGTGTAGGCAAACGGAATCGGGCTGCTGACAATGCGCTCGCAGCCGCCCTGCACCTGATTGAGGCCAGACAGCGCGTCTTCCATCTTGGCGGCCAACACCGGTTGCAGATGGCCGGCGCGGCGTTGTTCATGCAGCCATTGCCCCAGCCACACCACAATCAGCGTGGGCGGATAGTGGGCCTCGCGCATCCGCGCCAGCAGCTCGGCTGGCAGCAGCGCCGCCAGTTCGCGTTCCACCGGCACCCGGCGCAGATAGCCGCGCAGGGCGTGGATAAAGGCAATCTGCCCATACACAAACGGCCGCACATCCACCTGCTTGTCCAGCAGGCTCAAGGCCTGGCGGGTGAGCGTGCGGCATTCGTTCAGCCCTTGCCCCCAGAATTTGCGCGCTTCCCAGTAGCGGTCGTAGCTGGCTGAGTTGCGAAACCCCAAAAAAATCGCCAGGGCAATGCCCACCAGGGTGAACGGCATCGGGGTGAGCGGGGTTTTCCAGCCCAGCACCGTGCCGTGACTGGTGGTGATGATGGTTGCCAAGGCGGTGACCAGGCCCAGTTGCGGCAGGATGCTGGGCAGCACCGAGCCGCGCCGCGCAAACAAAATGGCCAGCCAGTGCGGGCGGGGGCGAATAATCATGACTTTGGCTTGAAAAAAATAAAACGCGCAGTGTAAGCGGCAGGGCGTGACATGCTCAACCGCCGCAGGGCCAGCCCAGTTGAGAAAAATCTTCAGCGGTCAATTCGCGCCATTGGCCAGGGGCCAGATTCGCGGGTAAGGCCAGCTCACCCATCGCCTCGCGGTGCAGGGCGTCCACCCGGTTGCCGGCGGCGGCCACCATGCGCTTGACCTGATGGTATTTGCCTTCGCCAATGGTCAGCAGCAGGGTGTGGCTGTCGCGCGCGGCGCAGGCCAGCGCCGCCAGCGGGGCTGGCTCGTCGTGCAGTTGCACGCCCTGGCGCAAGGCGGTCAGCTGGGTGTCGTCCAGCGGATGGCGCACGCTGACGGCGTAGGTTTTGGGCACATGCCGGCGTGGCGAGGTGAAGTGATGAATAAACTGGCCGTCGTCCGACAGCAGCAGCAAGCCGGTGGTGTCGGCATCCAGCCGGCCCACCGGTTGCACGCCACGTTCGACATACGGCGCGGGCAGCAGGCGCAACACCGGCAGGTGGTGTTGCGGCGCGCGCGAGCATTCATAGCCGGTGGGTTTGTTCAGCAGCAGATACACCTTGCTGGCCGCCTGCCAGGGGTGTCCATCCACCCAGAAGGCCAGATCGGCGCTGACCGGGGTTTTCGGGTTCAGGCATGGGCCCGCGGCCAGCGCCACGCGGCCGGCCTCAATCAGCGCCCGGCAGGCTTTGCGGCTGCCAAAGCCCTGGCTGTGCAGCAGTCTTTCCAGTTCCATGGCCGGCAGCATAGCGCAGATTGGCCGCGCGTGCCGAGCGGGTGCGCTGGCTTGGCGGCGCTCAGGGTTGCGCCAGCGGCAGGGTGGCCAGCCAGTCGGCCAGCGCCGCCAGGCCTTCTGGCCAGGGGCCAAAGCCGGCGTCGGTGTTGATATGGCCGGCGGCATGCAGCACGGTCAGCGCGCTGCCCCATTGGCGGGCCAAGGCATCGGCGCGCGCGGCGGCGCAGTAGGGGTCGTTGTCGCTGGCGATGATCTGGCTGGCAAACGGCAGCGGCGCGCGCGGCAGCGGGGCAAAGCCGGCCACGGCGGGCGGGGCGTCGGCGCGTTCGGTGTCGGCCGGGGCCACCAGCCAGGCGGCGGCCACCCGCGCGGCGCTGTCCGGGTGTTGCGCCGCCCAGTGGGCGGTGGTGGCGCAGCCCAGGCTGTGCGCCACCAGCAACACCGGTCGATCCGCCGCGCGCACGGCGGCGTCCAGCGTGGCCACCCAGTCGGCGCGGCTGGGCGTCAGCCAGTCGGCTTGCTGTAGCCGCTGCCAGGCCGGATGGGCGTCTTGCCAGCGGCTTTGCCAGTGTTCGGGGCCAGAGTTTTGCCAGCCGGGGACGACCAGCACATGGTAGCGCTCAAAAATCGGGGAGGTCATGACTTGCCTTTACACGGGCCGCCCTGGCGCGCGGCCAGGCGGCAATCGGAAAAAACCATTGCCACAGCATGCCAGAAAGCCGCTGGCGCGCCCATCGCCGTCAGGCGCGCTCACCACAGCGCGCAGACACGGCCGGCGGGTGGTGTTAGCGACTGGTGGCCTGCGGCCGGCTGTGCAGCGGGCCCACCCAGCGGCCTTGCAGGCCATCGCAGCCGGCTTGCCCGGCCAGCTCGGCGTGGCGGGCGGTGTCCACGCCTTCGGCGATCACCTGGCAGCCGGCGGCGTGCAGGATGCCCACCGCGCGCGGCAAGGCGTCGCGCGCCGCCGGGTGCGACAAGGCGCGATGCAGCAAGCGTTCGTGCAGTTTGACCGCGTCCGGCTCCAGCAACCACACGCGCGGCAGACTGAGTTCGGACGCGCCAAAGTCGTCCAGCGCCAGCTTGAAGCCAAAGCGCCGGTAGCTGTCCATGCAGCGTTGCAGGCGCAGCAAATCGACTTCCGCGTCTTCGACAATTTCCAGCGTCAGCTGTGAGGGGCGCAAGCCCAGCTCGGCAATCGCCTCGGCAAAAAATTCGCCATGGCCGTCGGGCAGGTTGATCAGATGCAGCGCGTGCACATTCAGATGCAGCGCGGCGTCCGGCTGGCCGTGGCGCACAAAGTTCAGACAGTGGGTGACCCGGCACAGTCGGTCCAGCAGCACGGTGCGCGATGGCGCGCGCTCGACGGCAAACAGCAGCGGCGGCGCCACGCTGTGGCCGGCCGGGCCAGTGATGCGCAGTTGTGCTTTATAGGCAAACGGCGTGGCCGCGCCCGGCGCCAGAATCGGGGCAAACTGGCTGCTCAGCCGCCATTCATCAAAACTAGCCACCACTTGCTGTTGCGGCGTCAGCCGCAGGCTGTCGGCCGGGTGGCCGGCGGCGACAAAGCGGGCGTTGAAATGCGCCAACTGCGGATCGTGGCTGACCGCCTTGCGCCGGCCGGGACGGCCAGGCGCAGCCGGCGGCGGGGCCACCGGTTTGGGCGGCGCTGGCGGGCGCGGCGCGTATTGCGCCATCAGACTGGGGTCGAGCAGGGCCAGCAAAGGCATGCGCGCCGGCCGCCCTGTCACGGGCTGCGCGCCGTCGGGCAGCGAAGCATCGGAAGAAACAGACGGAACAGACATGACCACACGCCAGAGTAAGAACCCAAAGAAGGCTTCACTATACGGGTGCGGCTTTAGTTCTTTTAAGAATCAAATTGACGGTTTAAATTCCAAATCAATCTAATTGGAGCCTCGCCATCACATGCGGCTGTTCCAGTTATGAATCGCTTCTTTTTTATTAGCCGCCTGGGCAGCGATGGTGCTGCATGTGCCTTGCTTGGGGTAACGCGAGCATTGCACCCAAAAACGGCGCGAGCCAGCTTTCACCAGCTCGGCCGGTTGGCCGCAGCGCGGGCAGGGTTTCAGGGCGGAAGAATCGGCGGGGGTCTGGCTCATGCGGGCATCCTGCGGGCAAAACGCCATGATAGCAGCCAGGGCCAGCAGGCTCTGCCGCGCGGGCAAGAGCCACACGCCACCCTCCCAAAAGATATTGGGAGTAACGCTGAGTCGAGTGCGGAAGCGCTTACACAATGCAGCGAAGCGATCCTGGCTAGGTGTGTGATCGGAGATAGTACAAGTCGTACGGCAAGGTCACACAACGACGCCAGACGGGTTTTGTTAGCGGCGCTTAGAGCCGCTAACAAAACCCAGCGCAGCGATCCTGGCTAGGCGCACGACCGCAGACAGTACAAGCAGTACGGCAAGGTCGGGCAACGACGCCAGGAGGGTTTTGTTAGCCGCTCTTAGCTGGCGGCCAGCTCGCGCAGCGCATCCGCCAGCCGAACAATATCCTGCGGCTGGTGGGCGGCGGAGAGGGCAATGCGCAGCCGCGCCGAGCCGGGCGGCACAGTGGGCGGGCGAATGGCCGGCACCCAGATGCCGCGTGCGCGCAGCCCGGCCGACACCGCCAGCGCTTCGGCGTTGCCGCCAATCAGCAGCGGCTGAATCGGCGTGTCCGACGGCAGCAGGGTCCACGGCAAGCCCGCCAGTTGGTGCTTGAGCTCGGCCATGCGGGCACGCAGCGCGGCGCGGCGCTCGGGCTCGTCGGCCATCAGTCGCAGGCTGGCCTGTACGGTGTGCGCCAGC
Organism: Rivihabitans pingtungensis; assembly: GCF_003201855.1. Classification (GTDB taxonomy): domain Bacteria; phylum Pseudomonadota; class Gammaproteobacteria; order Burkholderiales; family Aquaspirillaceae; genus Rivihabitans; species Rivihabitans pingtungensis. Next base: position 50,885 of record NZ_QJKI01000013.1, read on the forward strand.
AGCGGCGAAGTGCTGGTGGTGAAGATAAACGGCCGCGCGCTGTTCACCAGCCAGTCAATCACCACGGCATGCGCCGCCACCGCCGCGCCGGCCACCCCGGCCGCCTTGCCCAGCGTCACCATCTGGATCAGCCGCTCGCTGTGCAAGCCGGCCTCGACCACACTGCCACGCCCCTCGCCCAGCACGCCAAAGCCGTGGGCGTCGTCCACATACAGCCAGGCGTCAAAGCGCTCGGCCAGCGCCAGCAGCGCCGCCAGCGGCGCGCAGTCGCCATCCATGCTGTACACCGCATCCACGGCAATCAGCTTGGTCGGCGCGGTGCTGGCCGCCAGCAGGCGCTCCAGCTGGGCCAGGTCATGGTGGGCAAAGCGTTTGAATTCGGCGCGCGACAACAGGCAGGCGTCGTTCAGCGAGGCGTGGTTCAGCCGGTCGGCAAACACCGCGTCGCCCCGGCCCACCAGGGCGGTGATCACCGCCAGATTGGCCTGATAGCCGCTGGAAAACAACAACGCCGCCGGCAGGCGCAGCCAGTCGGCCAGCGCCTGCTCCAGCGCGGCGTGGGCGGTGCTGTGCCCGGCCACCAGGTGCGAGGCGCCGCCGCCCACGCCCCAGCGCAAGGCGCCATCGCGGGCGGCGGCCACCAGCGCCGGGTGATTGGCCAGGCCCAGATAGTCATTGCTGGCAAAGGCCAAGTAGTCGCGGCCGTCGATGCTTACGTGCGGGCCTTGCGGGCTGTCCAGCACAGGGCAGCGCCGGCGGCGGTGGTCGCCGTCCAGCGCGGCCAGCTTGTCTTGCAGTTGCGCGATCAGCCGCATATCACAGCGGCAACAGATCGAGCTTGCTCATCAGCGCGCGGTCGCGGTCCACTTCCGGGTTGCCGGTGGTCAGCAGCTTGTCGCCGTAAAAAATCGAATTGGCCCCAGCCATAAAGCACAGCGCCTGCACCGCTTCCGGCATGTCGCGGCGGCCGGCGGACAGGCGGATATAGCTGTGCGGCAGGGTCAGCCGGGCCACGGCGATGGTGCGCACAAATTCGGTCCAGTCCAGCGCGTCGGCGTCGTCCAGCGGCGTGCCTTCTACCTTCACCAGGCTGTTCATCGGCACCGATTCCGGTTGCGGGCTGAGGTTGGCCAGTTGGGCAATCAGGCCGGCGCGGTCGCGGCGGGTTTCTTTCATGCCGACAATGCCGCCACAGCACACGCTCAGCCCGGCGGCGCGCACCTTGCCCAGGGTGTCCAGGCGGTCTTGGTAGTCGCGGGTGGAGATAATGTCGGCGTATTTGTCCGGCGCGGTGTCCAGATTATGGTTGTAGTAATCCAGCCCGGCGTCTTTGAGCTTTTCGGCCTGGCCGTTTTGCAGCAGGCCAAAGGTGGCGCAGGTTTCCAGGCCCATGGCTTTCACTTCGCGGATCATCTCCAGCGTGGCGTCCAGGTCGGCGTCCTTGGGGCCGCGCCAGGCGGCGCCCATGCAAAAGCGGCCGGCGCCATTGTCTTTGGCGGCGCGCGCGGCGCTGAGCACCTCGTTCACCGTCATCATCGGCTGGTTTTCTACCGGGGTGTCGTGGTGGGCCGACTGCGGACAGTAGCCGCAGTCTTCCGGACAGCCGCCGGTCTTGATCGACACCAGGGTGGACAATTGAATGCGCTGCGGGTCGAAATGCTCGCGGTGCAGCGCGGCGGCGCGAAACACCAAATCCAGAAACGGCAGGCTGTACAGCGCCTCGATTTCGTCCACGGTCCAGGTGGCGGATTCCGGGTGCGGGGTGGGGCGGGCGTGAAAGGCAATCGGGGCAGAAGCGTTCATGAGCGGCTCGTGGCAAGATGACAAAAGCGTGGGCTGCCGGGTGGCAGCCGTCACCATGGTGGGAGCTTTGCCTGATGCTGTCAAATTTATACCGCTATTTTTTGAACAGCGCTGCCCGCCTCAGCCAGCATTGCGTGCTGTGCGGCGTCGGCGGCCAAGGTTGGCTGTGCCCGCCTTGCCGCGCCGACCTGCCCCGGCTGGCCGCTGGGCGCTGCCCGCGTTGCGCGACGCCGGGGCGGCAGGGCGCGCTGTGTGCCGCCTGTCGGCAGTCGCCGCCGCCGTGGCAGGCGCTGCATGTGGCGCATCCTTATGCCTGGCCGCTGGATGCGCTGTTGCATGCGTTCAAGTATCGCCAGCAACTGGCGCTGGCGCGACCCTTGGCCGAGCTGATGGCGGAAGGCGTCCGCCACGCGCCGCGCCCGGACTGGCTGGCGCCGATTCCGCTCAGCGCCGCGCGGCTGCGCGAGCGCGGGTTTAATCAAAGTGAGGAACTCGCCCGCCAGTTGGGTAAAATACTGCGGCTGCCTTGCCAGGCCGACACGCTGTTGCGCACGCGCGACACCCCGGCGCAGGCCGGGCTGAACCGCGCTGGCCGCTTGCACAATCTGGCCGGCGCCTTTGCCGTCAATCGGCCGGTCGAGGGCCGTTTTATCGTGCTGATCGACGATGTGAGCACCACCGGCGCCACACTGGCCGAGGCGGCGCAAAGCCTTGCCAGGCAAGGCGCGAGACGGGTCGAGGCCTGGGCGCTGATGAAGGCGTTGACACACGGCGCTTGACTAACTTGTTGATCCCGCGGAATAATCCGTCGCAACCAAAGTTTTTGACCAAATGTTTACAGTCGTTTTGTACCAGCCGGAGATTCCGCCCAACACCGGGAACGTGATTCGTTTATGTGCCAACACCGGCTGCGAGCTGCATTTGGTCAAGCCGCTTGGCTTTCCGCTGGACGACGCCAGAATGCGTCGCGCCGGCCTCGATTATCACGAGTTTGCCACCCTGGTGGTGCATGAAAGCTGGGCGGAGTGTGTGGCGGCCTTGGCCGGAAGGCGCATTTTCGCCGCCACCACACGGGGCGCTGTTCGCCCCGATCAGGCTGCGTTTCAACCGGACGACGTCTTGTTGTTCGGCCCGGAAACCCGGGGCCTGCCCACCGACGTGCTGGCGGGCATCCCGCCGGAACGCTGCCTGCGCCTGCCGATGCGACCGGACAACCGCAGCATGAATCTGTCCAACGCCGTGGCCGTCACCGTCTTTGAAGCGTGGCGGCAACACGGATTCGCCGGCGGCGTGTAACCGCGCCGACCTCTCTTTACAGGTCCAGGATGTGCTTTACAGACGCGCCATCGCGACAGGCGCGCGCTGCGTCACACCCTGCGTGCGCCCGAGCGCGACATGGCCTGGCTTCCCTGGCGACATCCCGCAGTGGATGTCGGGACGCCGTTTCTTCTGGCTGTGTCGTATCCCGAAGACGTGTTGGCACACAACAGCAAAAGGGAGCCCTAGATGCAATCTGTCCTCCGCTGGCTGTGGTTAGTGACCTTGACCGCCTTGCTGGTCGCCTGTTCGACGCCGAATCCGGCGTCTGTCAGTCACAAATCCACCTCTGGGTATAAGTCTGCCCGCACCACGGTCCCGGTGACCAAGGGCGGCGGCTATTATAAAGACGACGGTCCCGGAGACCGCCGCCTGCCCGACAACCCGGACGCCATTCCGGACGCCGTGCCGGTCAATGAGCCCTTGCTCACCTCGGCCAATCGTCCGTATACGGTGATGGGCCAGACCTACATTCCGGAAAGCAACCAGTCCGCCTACCGCGCCCGCGGCAAGGCCTCTTGGTATGGCAAGAAGTTCCATGGCAAGCGCACCGCCTCTGGCGAGGCGTACGACATGTACGAAATGACCGCCGCCCACCCCACGCTGCCCATCCCCAGCTACGCCCGCATCACCAACACCAGCAATGGCCGTTCGGTGGTGGTGCGCATCAACGACCGTGGGCCGTTTCACTCGTCCCGGCTGATTGATCTGTCCTACGCCGCCGCCTACAAGCTGGGTTATGCCGGCAATGGCAGCGCCGAAGTGGTGGTCGAGCGGGTGCGTGCGGGTGATGTCGAGCCTACCGACAGCCCGGTGCGCCTGGCCAACGTCAACCCGCGTGATGACAGCGTGCGGGTGATGAACGCCAGCCTGACCGCGCCGATGTCCGGCATTGCCGACGTGGCGCGCGTGCCGCAACCGGCTGGCGCCGATGGCAGTGGCGTATGGCTGCAACTGGGCGCTTTTGGCACTGCGAGCAATGCCGAAAGCTTCCGTCAGCGCATGTTGTCGCTGGCGGCCAGCAACGACGTGGAAGGCCGCCTGGATGTGGTCAACCGCGATGGCTTGTACAAAGTGCGCATCGGCCCGTTCTCCACCATGGCGCGCGCGCGCGATGTGGCCGATCGTTTGAACGTGCAAACCGTGGTGATGCGCTAAGCGTTTTGCCGCTGTGCCATAAAAAAACCCGCACCTGAATCAGGTTGCGGGTTTTTTTATGGTTGCCAGGCGGGTTTTGTCAGCGCGCTTGGCGGCGCTTAGCCAGTCAGGCGCTCCAGCGCTTCACGATACTTGGCGGCGGTTTTTTCCCGCACATCCAGCGGCACAGCCGGCGCCGGCGGGGTTTTGTTCCAGCCCGAGGCTTCCAGCCAGTCGCGCACAAACTGCTTGTCGAACGACGGCGGGTTGCTGCCGGCCACATAGCTGTCCGCCGGCCAGAAGCGGCTGGAATCCGGGGTCAGCGCTTCGTCCATCAGCGTCAGCACGCCGTGCTCGTCGATGCCGAATTCAAACTTGGTGTCGCAGATGATGATGCCACGGCTGGCGGCGTATTCCGCCGCCGCCTTGTACAGGGCGATGGCGGTGTCGCGTACCTTGGCGGCCAGCTCGGCGCCGACGATTTCTTCGCAGCGGGCAAAGCTGATGTTTTCATCGTGGTCGCCCACCGCCGCCTTGGTGGACGGGGTGAAAATCGGCTCAGGCAGCTGGCTGGCTTCTTGTAAGCCGGCGGGCAGGGTGATGCCGCACACCGTGCCGGACTGCTGGTATTCCTTCCAGCCCGAACCGGCCAGATAACCGCGCACAATGGCTTCCACCGGCACCGGCGTCAGCCGCTTGGCCACCACGCCGCGGCCTTGCACCTGCGGCAAATCGGCCGCCGACACCAGATCTTCAGCGCGGTCGCCGGTCAGGTGGTTGGGCACCACGTCCTTGAGCTTGTCGAACCAGAAATTGGAAATGGCGGTGAGGATCTTGCCTTTTTCCGGGATGGGTTCGTCCAGAATCACGTCAAACGCCGACAGGCGGTCGGTGGCGATCATCAGCATGCGCTTATCGTCGATTTCGTACAGGTCGCGCACTTTGCCCGAATAGATTTTTTTCAGGCTGGTCAGTTGGGTGGTGGTGATGCCGGTCATGAGGGCCTCAATTCAAATTCAATGATGGGCAGGCGCGCCGCCCGCCCGGAAAAGCAAAATGCCCCTGGCTCGGCACGGCCGGTCTGGCGGACAGGCTGCCGCCAGGGGCGGGGGATGTCAACACACGCTCAGCGGCCTTACAGGGTTTCCTTCAAGGCGCGCGCCTGTTCCAGCGCGGCGTCCACGTCTGTGGCCAGCACGGTGTAGTGGCCCATCTTGCGGCCGGGGCGCGCGTGCTTTTTGCCGTACAGGTGCAGGTGGGCGTTGGGCGCTTCCATCAGCACGTTCCAGTTGGGCTCGCCGCCGTCGGCCTGCCAGACGTCGCCCAGCAGGTTCACCATCACCACTGGCGACAGCAGCTCCGTGCGGCCGGGCAGCAGGCCGCACATGGCGCGCACTTGCTGCTGGTACTGGTCGCTCACGCAGGCGTCGATGGTGTAGTGGCCGGAGTTGTGCGGGCGCGGGGCGATTTCGTTGATCACCAGGCTGTCGTCGGCCAGCACAAAAAACTCCACCGCCAGCACGCCCACGTAATCCAGCGCCTCGGCCAGTTGGCGAGCCATCTGTTGCGCTTGCGCGGCCAGGGCCGGCGCGATGCGCGCCGGCACGATGGATTCGTCCAGAATGCCGTTTTTGTGGATGTTTTCCGCCACCGGAAACACGCTGAGCTGCTCGGACGACACGCGGGTGACGATGGCCGAGACTTCCAGCTTGAGGTCGAGCATTTTTTCCAGCACACAGGCCTGGCCGCCCAGATTGGCGTAGGCGGCGCGGGCTTCGTCGGCGCTGTTCACCCGCACCTGGCCCTTGCCGTCGTAACCCAGCCGGGCGGTTTTCAGAATGCCGGGCAGGTAGGGGGCGAGCTCCACCTGGATGTCTTCCACGCTTTCGATGGCCAGATACGGCGCGGTGGGCAGGCCGGCCTTGTTCACCCAGGCTTTTTCGGCGATGCGGTCTTGCGCAATCGCCACGCAGTCGCCAGACGGCGACACGCGGGTGGTTTTGGCCAGCTCGCGCATGGCGTCGGCGTTGACGTTTTCGAATTCGGTGGTGATGGCCGCGCAGCTGGCGGCCAGGGTGCGCAGCGCCTCAGCGTCGTTGTAGGCGGCGCACAGGTGCACATCGGCAAACTCCGCCGCTGGCGCTTGCGCGTCGGGGTCGAGCACGGTCACCCGATACCCCATGCGCTTGGCGGCAGTGACAAACATGCGGCCCAGCTGGCCACCGCCCAGAATGCCCAGCATGGCCGGCGGCAGAATCGCCTGCATTACAGCACCTCCGGCAGGGTCATCGCCAGCACGGTGTCGGCCTGCTTCTGGCGGAAGGCCTTCAGCGCGGCGGCCAGTTCCGGCGATTGGTTGGCCAGCATGGCCACGGCAAACAGCGCGGCGTTGGCGGCGCCGGCCTCGCCAATGGCGAAGGTGGCCACCGGAATGCCTTTGGGCATTTGCACGATGGACAGCAGGGAATCTTCGCCGCGCAGGTATTTGGACGGCACCGGCACGCCCAGCACCGGAATGTGGGTTTTGGCCGCCAGCATGCCCGGCAGGTGGGCGGCGCCGCCGGCGCCGGCGATAATCGCCTGCAAGCCGCGCGCTTCGGCCGTTTCGGCGTATTCGAACAGCAAATCCGGGGTGCGGTGGGCGGAAACAACGCGGGTTTCAAAAGCAACGCCAAAGTCTTTCAGCACGCGCGCGGCGTTCTGCATGACTTCCCAGTCGCTGTTGCTCCCCATCACGACGCCAACTTGAATCATCGCAAGGCTCGGGCAGAAATGAACAATCCGCCATTTTAACCCAGTTTGCCGCCAGGGTGCGGACACTGCGCATATCCTTGCGATGGCGGGCGCCGGCTGAGTTTGTCAGATCAGAATGACGCCCAGACGCAACAACGCCCACCGCCACCCTGGCTGAACCGGGTGGGTAGGGTGGGCGCAAAACAGCGGCGAAAAACGGCCGTGTCAGTCTGCGTACTGCTTTTTCATCCGCTCGCGGCGCTCTTGCGCCTCGACCGACAGGCTGGCGGTCGGGCGCGCCAGCAGGCGCTTCAGACCAATCGGCTCGCCGGTGTCTTCGCAGTAGCCGTAGTCGCCAGCGTCGATTTTTTTCAGGGTGGACTGAATTTTCAGCAGCAGCTTGCGCTCGCGGTCGCGGGTGCGCAGCTCCAGCGCGTATTCTTCTTCCAGCGTGGCGCGGTCAGCCGGATCCGGCGTGGCTTCCTGCTCTTGCAGATGGCTGGTGGTGGCGTTGGCGTTGCTCAGCAGTTCTTGCTGCATCTGCAGCAGACGATCCTTGAAAAACTCCAGATGGTCGGCGTTCATGTAGTCGTCGCCGTCGTAGTTCAGGATGTCCTGTTCGGTCAATTTGGCCATGGCGGTGTCCTGCTAAGAAGAGGGTGGGCAAACGGGCAGGAAGGTTAAGGACTTTGCCGGGGAAATGCAAATTTTCGCTGTCATTGGCGCAGCGGGCGGCAAGCGGCGGCGCATTCTGGCCATGTCGCAAAAGGCGCGAACAGCCAAGCTAAAAGGCAAAATGGGGCAGGAAAGGGACACATCGCGCGCGGATGGGCGCTATTGCGGCCCATCCGCGGATCAACCGCGTCTTACAGCGACAGAATCCACTTCACCAGCGTCTTGACGTCGGCGTCGCTGACTTGAGCATTAGCCGGCATCGGGATCTGGCCCCAAGCGCCCACGCCGCCCTTTTTCACTTTTTCGGCCAGCTTGGCTTCAGCCGTCTTGTCGCCCTTGTACTTGGCGGCGATTTCCTTGTAAGCCGGGCCCACCACCTTTTTGTCCACAGCGTGACAGGACAGGCAGTTGTTCTTCTGAGCCAGGGCTTGGTTGGCGAAAGCCGGGGCAGAGGCCAAGAGAGCCAGGGCAGCAGCGGAAACGAGCAGCTTTTTCATGATAGTCAAACTCCTAGGGGTGGATAGGGAGATCACACAGCTTTGTGCGCCCAGCAGCTTACTCCCATTTTCTGCCGCCGGGCGCCGACTCAGATCAAGATTACATCAACATTTGCATCTGGCTCAGCAGCAGCCATTCCAGTCGCGCCAGCGGAATGCCCACCAGCATTTGCAAAATCAGCAGCAACACCAGCGGGCCCAACTCCACCGCGCCGATGCGCAGGCGCTCGAACGGACGCAGATACGGCCGGGTGAGGCTGTCCAGAATCGGCGCCAGCGGGTTGTATGGGTTCACCCAGCTCAGAATGGCCTGCACCACCAAGGCACCCATCAGCAGGTAGAGCGAGAGCACAAACACCTTGAGCGTGGCCAGCAAGGCCAGCGCCAGCCAGCTTTGCGGCGCGGCAAAGTTATACGGAAACGGCGACAGCCACAGCAGAACCAGCGTGGAAATCAGCGTCACCAGCCAGGCCAGCAGCAGGGTGGCGCTGTCGTAGCCGCGCACGCTGGGCACAAGGCGGCGAATCGGAATCACCGCGAAGTTGGTCAGCGTGACGGTGAACTGCGCCAGCGGGTGCTTGAACGGCGCGCGCGCCACTTGCAGGTAAAAACGCAGCAGCAGGATCAGCGCAAAAAAATGGCTGACCGTGCCCAGCAAAAAACGCAGCATATCCAGCAGCATGATGTCAGTCCTGGCTCAGTTGCACGCCCAGCTCCACCGAACGGGCGCGGCAGGCGCGCGCCCCGCGCAGGATGGCCGACTTGAGCTCGCTGGCGTCAAAGCTGGCGATGGCCTGCTCGGTGGTGCCGCCCTTGGAGGTGACATTGGCGCGCAGGGTGGCAATGTCTTCGCCGCTATGCCGCGCCAGCGCCACCGCGCCCTCGAAGGTGCCCAGCGCCAGCTCGCGGGCGGTGGCGTCGTCAAAGCCCATTTGACGGGCGGCGTCGATCAGGCCTTCGATAAAATAAAACACATAGGCCGGGCCGCTGCCGGAAATCGCCGTGATGTCGTCGATGCCGGATTCTTCATCCAGCCACACTGTGCTGCCGGCTGCCGCCATGATGCGTTGGGCGGCGTCGCGGTCTTGCTCGTCCACCCCACGCGGCGCGTACAGGCCGGCCACGCCTTTGCCGATCATCGCCGGGGTGTTGGGCATGATGCGCACAATGCGCTCGTGGCCATCCAGCCAGCGCGACAGCGCCGACACGCCCACGCCCGCGGCAATCGACAGCACCAGCGCGCCATCCAGCCGGCTGGCCAGCCCGCCGCACACCTCGCGCAGCTGCTGCGGTTTGACCGCCAGCACCACAATCTGGCCGCTGCCAAAATACACCGGCAGCTGCTCCTGCGTGGTCACGCCAAACTGCTGGGCCAACTGTGCGCGCTTGTCGGCATTGGGCTCGACCACGCTGATCTGGCAGCCACGGGCCTTGGTCAGGCCGGCGATGATGGCGGTGGCCATATTGCCGCCGCCGATGAAAGTGATGTGCATCATGACAATGAATTCCGATGGGTGAAGGTCAGGCAGGGTGACGCGGCGTGCGGCCACCAAAAATGGCGGTGCCTACGCGCACCAGGGTCGAGCCACAGGCCACCGCCAGCTCCAGGTCGGCGGACATGCCCATCGACAGGGTGTCCAGCGCCAGGCCCTGTTCGGCCAGCTGCGTGCGCAGCTGTGGCAGCACGGCCAATTGTTCGCGCAGGCGCGGCAAGTCGTCGGTGGCCTCGGGAATGCACATCAGCCCGCGCAGGCGCAGGCGCGGCAGCGCCGCCACCGCCGCGGCCAGCGCCGGGATTTCTGCCGGGCTGACGCCGCTTTTGCTGGCCTCACCCGAGACATTCACCTGCAGGCAAACCTGCAAGTCCGGCATGTTTTGTGGGCGCTGTGCCGACAGCCGTTCGGCGATTTTCAGGCGGTCGATGGAATGCACCCAGTGCGCGCACTCGGCTACAGGCCGGGTTTTATTGCTTTGCAGCGGGCCGATGAAATGCCATTCCAGCCCCAATTCGGCCAGCTCGACGGCCTTGGTGGCCAGCTCCTGCACGTAATTTTCGCCAAAGCACTGCTGGCCAGCGGCGGCAGCTTCGCGCACCGCCTCGGCGGGAAAAGTCTTGCTCACCGCCAGCAGGCGCACCGAACCCGCCTCACGGCCGGCGGCGGCTTCTGCCTGCGCCAGCCGCTCGCGCGTGGCGCGCAGCGCTGATTCGATTGTCATGGTAAAGTCCCCTCCACTGGGGCGCAAGCCTGGTGCGCCCTTTCTGTGATCATGTTCCGCAACGTCAGGAATGATTGGCCAGGCCATTGAAGAAAGGTGCAGTATAAATGGAAATCCCCGATCTTCTCGCCTTTGCCCGCAGCCAGCACGCCTCTGACCTGCATCTGTCCGCCGGCCTGCCGCCACTGTTGCGCGTGCATGGCGACATCCGCCCGATTGCCCTGCCTGCGCTGTCTGCCGCCGAGGTGCGCGCCTTGCTGCATTCGATGATGGACGAAGGCCAGCGCCGCCAATATGCCGAAGCGCACGAGTGCGACTTTGCCCTGGCCTGGCCGGATAGCGGCCGTTGCCGGGTGAATGTATTCAGCCAGCAGCGTGGTCCGGCGGCGGCCATTCGTTTGATTCCCGAGCACGCCCCAGCGCTGGAACACCTGGGTGCGCCACCTGCCGTGTGTGCGCTGGATCGCCTGCCGCATGGCCTGGTGCTGGTGACCGGCGCAACGGGATCAGGCAAATCCACCACGCTGGCGGCGCTGCTGGCGCGCATCAATGCCCGGCGCGCTGCTCACATCCTGACCATCGAAGACCCGATCGAGTTCATCCACCCCTGCCAGCTCAGCGTGGTGCACCAGCGCGAAGTGGGCCGCCACACCCACGGCTTTGCCACTGCGCTGCGCGCCGCCTTGCGCGAAGACCCGGACGTGATCCTGCTGGGTGAAATGCGCGACGCCGACACTATGCGTCTGGCACTGACCGCTGCCGAAACCGGCCATCTGGTGCTGGCCACCCTGCACACCCAGTCGGCAGCGCAAGCGCCAGACCGGGTGATCAACAGCCTGCCCGCCGCCGAACGCGACATGGCGCGCGCCGTGCTGGCCGACTGCCTGCGCGCCGTGGTGGCGCAGACGCTGATCAAGACGGCTGATGGCGCTAGGCGGGTGGCGGCGTTTGAGGTGCTGTTGGCTAACCCGGCCGTGCGTCATCATCTGCGCGAGGGTGATGCCGCCCAACTGTACTCGGCGATGCAAACTGGCCAGGCGCAGGGCATGCAAACGCTGGATCACGCTTTGTTGGCGCTGTGCGGGCAAGGCGTGATCGACGCGGAGGCAGCCCGTGCACTGGCGCGTGATGCTGCCTTGTTTGCCTGAGGCTGATGCGGCGCTTAGCGTTGCTTCATGCGCCGGATGGCTTCGTTCACACTGGCCACCGGGCTGCGGTCCACGCACAGATAAAACTCTTCCAGCGCGCGCAGCACCGCCTGGCCAGATTCCAGCCGCCGCCACTGCGACGAGCGGGACGGCGCCCAGGTTTTATTGTCAGCGCCAATGGCGTAGCGCTTGTGCTCGCGGGTTTCGCAGCGCAGGCCGTCGTAAGTCAGCGTTTCCGCGCCGTCCGGGCTTTGCACGCGCACGGCAAAGCGCACCACACCGTCGTCGTCCATGCGCAAGGTGGCGGTGTCTACCGCGTGGCGGTTGCGGGTGGTGGGGCCGACTTCAAATTCTTGCCAGTGCTTGCCGTCCGGGTAGGCTGGCAGCTCGACGGTTTTTTCTTCCCAGGGTTTTTCGGTTTCCCAGACGTAATTCTGGTTAAACATGTCGTTGCGGTATTCAGCCTGAGCCAGCGGGCTCAGGACGGCGACGGCCAGCGCGGCCAGCAGGGAAAAACGCCTCACGGGGGTATCCTTCAACAAACAAATCATCAGGTTCAGCACGCGCGTGCACTGGCTTGCACGGCAAACGACAGCCGGCGCGAGCCTTGCGGCCGGCCGGCGTGGAATACCCGCTCGACCAGCACGCCACGCCCCTTGCTGCCCAGTGTCAGCACGGTGCTGGCGCGGGTGCCGTAATCGTCACCGGCAATAAACACCGGCGACAGGAATTTCTCCAGCGCCAGGCCCACGCCGGTATTGGGCAGGGCCTCTACCGGCGCTGGCGTGCGGTCGGCCAGCCAATCCAGCATCACCTCGTCGGCCGGCAAGCTGTGCATGGCGCTCATCCAGCCGCGCAGCCGCTCGCTCTTGGGCCACGGCGCATCCGGCAGGCCGTTGCTCAGCACATGCACACCGGGGCGCAGCCGGCTGAGCAGCGCGCGCGGGCTATGAAAACAATACAAATCGTTCAGGCAGCCAAACAGCAGATTAAACGGCGCATACTCGCCGCGCTGCGCCTGAAGCCAGCCGGCAAACTCGGCCGCCGGGCGGCTGTCTTGCAGCCAGGCTTGCACCAGCTCGCCGCGCGAGCGCCGGCCGGGCGTCCGGCTGCCGGTGCGCACATTGGTGACTGCCGCCACCCGGCCGGATTCGCTGACCGCCAGCCAACTGCCGCCGGCTTGTCCATCGCGCCCGCCCAGAATATGCGGGGCGTCTTCCCAGCGATCGATGGGCCGTGCCGGCCGCGCGTAATATTCATCGCGGTTGGCCAGCAATAACAGCGGCGTGCCGGGCAGATGTTGGTAAGCGATTCCGATCAGGCACATGGCAAGGCCGCTGGGCTAAAATAAGGTCTTTGCATTCTACCTGAGCCAGCGAGCCATGACTGCCGACAAAGACATCGACCTTTCCGGGCTGAACTGCCCCCTGCCCATCCTGCGCGCCAAAAAAGCCCTGGCTGACATGAGCTCTGGCCAGGTGCTGCGCGTCACCGCCACCGACCCCGGCGCACCGGGCGATTTTGCCGCCTTCTGTCGGCAAACCGGCAACACCCTGGAAGACAGCATCGTCACCGACGAGGGCAAGTTCGTCATGGTGCTGCGCCGCAAGTAAGCGACGCTGAGCATCCGCCGCGGCCCTGCGCCAGCGCCCGGATAAATGTTATAATGTAACAGTTTTCACCCGCAAAGCCCGACCATGACCGACACGCTTACCCTCACCCGCCCAGACGACTGGCACCTGCACCTGCGCGACGGCGCGGCGCTCACCGCCGTGCTGCCCGACACCGCCCGCCAGTTTGGCCGCGCCATCGTCATGCCCAACCTCAAGCCGCCGGTCACCACCGTCGCCGACGCCGAAGCCTACCGCGCCCGCATCCTGGCCGCGCTGCCGGCCGGCATGACTTTCGAGCCGCTGATGACGCTGTACCTGACCGACCGCACCACGCCGGATGAAATCGTCCGCGCCAAGGCCAGCGGCATCGTGCATGGCGTCAAACTCTACCCGCTGGGCGCCACCACCAATTCCGATTCGGGCGTCAGCTCGCTGGAACACTGCCTGCCGGTGCTGGAAAAAATGGCCGAAGTCGGCCTGCCCTTTCTGCTGCACGGCGAAGTCACCGACCCGGACATCGACATCTTCGACCGCGAAGCGGTGTTCATCGAACGCACCCTGGCCCCGCTGATTGCCCGCCTGCCCGAGCTGCGCGTGGTGCTGGAGCACATCACCACCGCCCAGGCCGCCGAATTTGTCGCCAGCGCCTCGGCCAATGTCGCCGCCACGCTGACCGCGCACCACCTGCTGATGAACCGCAACGCCATGCTGGTGGGCGGCATCCGCCCGCACCACTACTGCCTGCCGGTGCTCAAGCGCGAAACCCATCGCCAGGCACTGCTCAAGGCCGCCACCAGCGGCTCGGCCAAGTTCTTCCTGGGCACCGACAGCGCCCCGCACGCCCGCCACACCAAAGAAGCCGCCTGTGGCTGCGCCGGCATGTACACCGCCCACGCCGCGCTGGAGTTGTATGCCGAAGCCTTCGACTCGGTGGGGGCGCTGGACAAACTGGAAGCCTTCGCCAGCTTTAACGGCCCGGACTTCTACCGCCTGCCGCGCAACAGCGGCACGGTGACCCTGCGCCGGGAAAGCTGGACCGTGCCGGCCACCCTGGCCTATCTGGACGACGCCCCGCTGGTGCCGCTGCGCGCGGGCGAAACGCTGGACTGGAAGCTGCAAGGCTAAGCGCCGTATTTGGCTTGGTAAAAGACAACGCCCTGGCGGATTCGCCAGGGCGTTGTGCTGAGTGGTGCTTTGTTCAGTGGGCGCGGTCGCCTCACTCCCCCATTGCCGCCAGTTGTTCGGCCTGGTGTTCGGCGCTGAGCGCCTCGGTGAGTTCAAACAGGTCGCCGTCCATCACCTGATCGAGTTTGTACAGCGTCAGGTTGATGCGGTGGTCGGTCACCCGGCCCTGCGGGAAGTTATAGGTGCGGATGCGTTCCGAGCGGTCGCCCGAGCCCACCAGGCTTTTGCGGGTGGCGGCTTCTTTGGCCTGGCGTTCACGCAGTTGCACGTCCATGATGCGCGAGGCCAGCACGGCCAGGGCGCGGGCCTTGTTTTTGTGCTGGCTGCGGTCGTCCTGGCATTCCACCACAATACCGGTGGGCAGGTGGGTGACGCGCACGGCGGAGTCGGTTTTGTTGATGTGCTGGCCGCCGGCGCCGGAGGCGCGGAAGGTGTCGATGCGCAGTTCGGCCGGGTTGATGTTGACTGCTTCCACTTCGTCGGCTTCCGGCATCACCGCCACGGTGCAGGCCGAGGTGTGGATGCGGCCTTGCGTTTCGGTGGCGGGCACGCGCTGCACGCGGTGGCCGCCGGATTCGAATTTCAGCTTGGAATACGCGCCAAAGCCCACCAGCCGGGCGATAATTTCCTTATAGCCGCCCAGATCGGACTCGCTGGCGGAGACGATTTCCACCTGCCAGCGATTGCGTTCGGCAAAGCGCGAGTACATGCGGAACAAATCAGCAGCAAACAGCGCCGACTCATCGCCGCCGGTGCCGGCGCGGATTTCCAGAAAAATATTGCGTTCGTCGTTGGGGTCGCGCGGCAGCAGGAGTTTTTGCAGCGCCAGCTCCAGCTCGCCCAGGCGGACTTTGCCGTCTTCCAGCTCGGCTTGCGCCAGTTCGCGCATGTCCGGGTCGGCCAGCAGCTCTTCGGCGGCGCGCATATCGGCCTCGCACTGGCGAAATGCCTGGTATTGCTCGACCACCGGGGTCAGTTCGGCGTGTTCGCGGGTGAGCTTGCGAAACGACTCCATGTCGCGGGTGGCTTCTTCGGTGGACAGCAGGCGCGTCACTTCATCGAGCCGGTCAACCAGCTGATCCAGTTTGCTGGCAATCGAGGCTTTCATCGTCGGGTGTTCTTTCCGTGGCCCGCGCGTGTGCGGGCAGAGACAGACGGACAGCGGCGCCCAGGGTGCGCCAGTCGGCAAACCGGCAATTTTAATACGTTTAGGCGCGCTTGGTTTGATTTCGTGCGGGGCGGCCGCGTCGCTAGTCCGGCCGCAAGTTGTACAGCCGCGCCAGCGCGTCGGTCAGCTCGGCCTTGGCCTGGCCGTGGTGGCTGTTCAGCGCTTGCAGCGGCGGGTGCAGCAGCTTGTTGGTGAGCTGGCGGGAGAGAAACTCCAGCACGTCTTCCGGCGCTTCGCCCTTGTGCAGGCGTTTGGCGGCGGCTTCCAGCGCGTGGCGGCGCACGCGTTCGGCTTCGACTTGCAGCGCGCGGATCACCGGCACGGTGTCGCGGCCGGCCAGCCATTGGCTGAACTCGCGGGTTTTTTCCTGAATGATGCCTTCGGCGGTCTCGGCGGCGGCGCGGCGTTCTTCGCGGCCGGCGTCAACAATGGCGGCGATGTCGTCCACCGTGTACAAAAACACATCGGCCAGCTCGCCCACTTCGGCTTCAATGTCGCGCGGCACGGCCAGGTCCAGCATGAACATCGGCTTGTGTCGGCGCGCTTTCAGGGCTTTTTCCACCGCGCCCTTGCCCAGCACCGGCACCGGCGAGGCGGTGGAGGTCACCACCACGTCGTGCTGCGCCAGCTGGCTGGCCAAGTCCTGCAAGACAATCGCCCGGCCGCCAAACTCTTGCGCCAGGCGCTCGCCGCGTTCCAGCGTGCGGTTGGCCACGGTGATGCCGGCCGGTTGCTGGGCGGCAAAGTGGGTGGCCACCAGTTCGATCATCTCGCCCGCGCCGATGAACAGCACATTCAGCTCGCGGATGCTGGGGAAGATCTGCAAGGCCAGCTTGACGCCAGCGGCGGCCATCGACACCGAGTTGGCGCCAATCGCCGTCTGGCTGCGCACCGCCTTGGCGGCGGAGAAGGTTTTTTGAAAGAGCGTGTTCAGCAGCACGCCCAGCGCGCCGCATTGCTCGGCGGCGCGCACTGCGTCCTTGATCTGGCCAACGATCTGGGTTTCGCCCAGCACCATGGAGTCCAGCCCGGAGGCCACCCGAAAAGCGTGGCGGGCGGCGGCTTCGGCGTCCAGCAGATACAGATACGGCCGCAGGGTGTCCACGTCCAGGCCGCGATTGCGCGCCAGCCAGTGCAGCACGGCGTCGATGTTCTCGGCGCCAGCGTAGATTTCGGTGCGATTACAGGTGGACAGGATGGCCGCCTCGTGCGCGGCGCGCGAGTCGGTCAGGTCGCGCAGCGCGTCCGCCAGCTGCTCGGCCGGGAAAGCCAGCTGTTCGCGGATGGCGAGCGGGGCGGTGTGGTGGTTAAGACCAAGGGCGACCAGTTGCATGCGGATGAGCGGCGGAATCTGTCAGGAAGGGGGCATTTTACCCGAAGATGCGCCGCTGACCATGACTAGCATCATGTCCGTTTGTGTGGCTTGGCCTGGCTCGCAAACTCAGCACAGCGACCCTGGCGAGGCGCATTCTGTGAGAGCGTCTTACTCGCCCAGCCGCGCTGGCAGGCTGTGGCCGGCCAGAAACTCGCGCGCGGCTAGCCGTTTGCCGCCAGCGGCTTGCAGTTGGGTGGCCAGCAGCGCGCCGCTGCCGCAGGCAATGCGCACGCCGTCGGCGTCGGCTGCCAGCACCTCGCCCGGCGCACCGGCGCCGTCGGCCAGCTGGGCTTGCCAGATTTTCAGCGCCTCGCCCCCGGCCAGGGTGCTGGCGCCGGGGAAGGGGTTGAAGGCGCGGATTTTGCGGTGCAGCACTTCCGCCGGCAGCGACCAATCCAGCTGGGCTTCGGCCTTGCCGATTTTTTCGGCGTAGGTCACGCCCTCGGCCGGCTGCGGCTGCGGGCTCAGCGCGTCCAGCTGGGCCAGCGCCGCCACCATGGCTTGCGCACCTTGGGCGGCCAGGCGGTCGTGCAGGCTGCCGGTGCTGTCGTCGGCGTGGATGGGCTCGCGCACGGTCAGCAGCATGTCGCCGGTGTCCAGGCCGACGTCCATTTGCATGATGGTGACGCCGGTTTCTGCGTCGCCGGCCTCGATGGCGCGATGAATCGGCGCCGCGCCGCGCCAGCGCGGCAGCAGCGAGGCGTGGATGTTCAGGCAGCCGCGCGTGGGCATCTCCAGCACGGCTTTGGGCAGAATCAGCCCGTAGGCGGCCACCACCATCACTTCGGCGCCGACGGCGGCGATTTCCGCCTGGGCTTCGGCGGTTTTCAGCGTCAGCGGCTGGCTGACCGGCAGGCCGTGCGCCAGCGCTAGGGTTTTCACCGGGCTGGCTTTCAGCTTCATGCCGCGCCCGGCCGGGCGGTCGGGTTGGGTGAGCACCAGGGCGATGTCGTGGCCAGCGTCAATCAGCGCTTGCAGCGCGCTGGCGGCGAATTCCGGCGTGCCGGCAAAAATCAGTTTCATCGGGCGGCTCTCCTGCGCCCTTACAGGGTGCGCTTTTCCTGTTTTTTCAGTTTGGTGCGGATGCGGTTTTGCTTGAGCGGCGACAGGTATTCCACAAACACCTTGCCCTCCAGGTGGTCAAGCTCGTGTTGCAGGCACACCGCCAGCAGGCCATCGGCCTCAACGGTGAATGACTGGCCGTTGGCGTCCAGCGCGCGCACCGTCACCTGGCTGGCGCGCGGCACTTTATCGTAAACCGCCGGCACCGACAGGCAACCTTCTTCGCCGATTTCTTCTTGTTCCGAGCGGGCGATGATTTCCGGGTTGATAAACGCTTGCAGCTGGTTTTTTTCTTCAGACAGATCAATCACCACCACGCGCTCGTGCACATTCACCTGGGTGGCGGCCAGGCCGATGCCGTGGGCGGCGTACATGGTTTCGCCCATGTCGGCAATCAGGGTGCGGATGCGGTCATCCACCTGGGCCACCGGCTTGGCGCGGGTGTGCAGACGGGGGTCGGGGTAATGCAGGATATTGAGCAGGGCCATGGGTGTGTTCGAGAATAATGGGGGCGAGGCGCCCGGATGCGGCATTATAGCCCGACGCCGGATGGCGGCAAAAACTACGCGGCGGCCGGCAAACCGGCACGCCGCGCGTGCGAACAGCATCAGGCTATCGGTGGGTTTACACCTCCGCCAGCGCCAGCTCCAGGCAGGCGTCAAAGTGCCGGCGCGCTTCGTCGGCGCGGTCCAGCGCCTGCAATAGCCGCGCCAGTTCGGCGTGGGCGGCCAGGGTGGGCTGGATGGACAGGCTGGCCTCAAAATAGCTTTGCGCCTTGCCCCACAGCTTGCCGGCGCGGGCCAGGCGGCCCAGGGTCAGCAACAGCTGGGCGTCGCGGCTATGGCTGGGCAGCAGCGCCTCGCCCAGGCGCAGCAGTTCGATGCGGCGCGCCTCGCTGACTTGGTCGGCCAGTTCGCCCAGTTCGCTGACCAGCTCGCTGCTGTAGTCGTCTTCCAACAGGCCTTGCAGCAGGTGGGCGGCGTCGTCGGCTTGCTCCAGCTTGGCGTATTGCTGCGCCACCGCCAGCGCCAGGCTGGGGTTTTGCCGCTCTTGCGCCGGAATGCGCTGCCACCACTGGCGCAGCTCCTGGCCGTCGATCAGCTGCGGCAGCTGGTCGCGGTAGGCGGCCAGCCGGTAGCGGCGCGCTTGTTCGGCGCTGATGGCTTCGGATTTGAGCAGTTTTTCCGTCAGCGCCAGCACATGCTCGGGCGAGCTTTGCAGCTGGCGGATTTTCAGCTCCAGGCGCAGTGCGGCGGTGAGGTTGGGCGATTGCGCGCGCGCGGCTTCCACCGCCGCCAGCGCATCCACCGTGCGTTTTTCGTCCAGCAGCAGCTCGGCTTCCAGCATGCGGCGGGCCAGTTGCAGGCCATTGCCCAGGCTGTCCATGCGCGCCAGATAGCCATCGCGGCGGTCGTAGGCGCGCATGGCGTGGGCGGCGCGCGCCGCCAGCAGCAGCGCCACGCCTTGGTTTTCCGGGCTTTGTTCGTTTTCGCAGGCGCGCAGCGCCTCACGCTCGGCCTTCTGGAAGCGGCCTTCCGAGTACGCCAGCGACGATTGCACCAGCGCGTGGCGGGCAATGCGCAGCTTTTTGCGGCGCTGGAACACCGCCACTTCATGCGGCAGGTTCAGCGTGGCGGCCAGCAGGCGCAGCAGGCCATACGACACGGCAATCAGGCCCACCGCCAGCAGCAGGGTCATGTTCAGCGACAGCTCCACCCGGTAGGGCGGCACAAACACGATGGCGTAGCCGGTGTTGATCTGGGCAAACAAGGACAGACCCACCGCCAGGGCGAACAGGCCGACAATCCACAGCACAACTTTCATCACTTACTCCTGGGGACGGCCCTGCAAGGCGCGCACCGCCCGCAGGCTGGCGCTGATGTCGGGCACGCGCACGGACAGCTGGGTGGTCTTGATTTCATTGAGCGCGGCCAGCCAGACGCCCACTGCCGGCGCCTGGGTGTCAAAATACCCGCGCACATAGCGTTCGCTGGCGCTCAGGTCGGTGCGGAATGGCGCATCCTGGCGCTGCAACACCGCCACGCGCGCGCCCAGCAGACGCAGCTTGACGTTTTCGCGCAGCAAAAACGCCTGCTCGGGCGACAGCAGCAGCGCTTCGGGTTTGTCCATGCGCCGCACGCGAATCAGCTGGCCGATGTCGTCCAGCAATTGCTCGCCCAGGCGCTGCCAGGCCGGCACGCCCTGGTGGCTGGGCGCGGGCGTGGCGTCGGCCTGCTGGCGGGCGTGGTCGATCACCAAGGGCAGCGCGTCGATCTCGGCCGCCAGGCGATCCAGCTTGACGGTCAGGCCCACCACGTCCACCGCCGGGGCGGATTTCAGCTGGCCCAGATCCTGGCCCAGGGCCTTGCGCAGCGGGATGAATTGCGGGCGGTCCAGCTTGGCCAGCCGGGCGTCGATGGCTTCCAGCGTGCTGCTGGCGGCGGCGACATTGCCGGCCAGTTGCAATTGCTGCCCGGCCAGATTCAAGGCGTGTTCGATTTCGGCCAGCATCCAGTCTTCGCGGTTGCGCGACTGCTCTTGGTACAGGCTGTTCAGCGCGGCGGCCTGGCCGGCAAAATCGCCCACCTTGCCTTCCAGCGCGGCCAGCCGCGCGCTGTTTTCGCGAGCGGTTTTGTCGGCGTGCTCGGCGCGCGCCTGCACGTCCTTGCTCACGCCGCTGGCGGCGCCGGCTTTTTGCGTCAGCGTCTGTTGCAAAGCGTCCAGCGAGGCGCGGCTGTCCAGCCACAGGCCGCCGGCCGTGGCCAGGGCGGCCAGCGCCAGCAGCAGGGCGACGTTCAGTTTGCGGGCCGGGCGGGGAGGGGTGTACGGCGAGCTTGTAGTCATGGGCGGGTTTCAAACCATTCGCAAAGCGCGGCGACGAGGGCGTCGTTATCCGCTGCGGTAATCAGACAGCGCGAGGCGCCGCATTCGGCCAGGCGCTGGGCAATGCGCGGGTGAGGCGCCACGTAGAGCAAGGATTGTAACGTTGCCCGGCGCGACTCGCCACCCAGCATGAATAACCAGTCCACTGCTTCCGAGCTGGTCAGCGCCACGGCATCCACGCCGGGGCCGGCCAGGGCAGCGTCCACATGATGCCAATCCGGGCTGGCCGGCTGGCGGCGGTAGACGTCCAGCATGGTCACCTCGGCGCCGCGTTCGCTTAATTGCGCGGCCAGGCGCGGGCTACGCCCGCCGCTGCCCTTCACCAGGGCAATGCGTTGACCGTGCAAGGGCGCGGCCAGTTCCGGCAGCGCCGCCAGCGCGTCGGCGTCGCTGCGCCCTTGCGGGTGCAACACCGGCCGCTGGCTCAGTTCGCCCAGCCGGCGCGCGCTGGCGGCGCCCACCGTGGCCAGCGCCGGGCGCGCGCCCAGCCGGCCGGCCAGATGCGGCCACAGCAGTTCGATGGCAGTGGGCGACACAAAAATCGCCCGATCCGCCGCCAGGGTGACATCGGCCGCCGCGCGCAGGGTGGCGGCGTCGGCCGGCGCGATGTCGATCACCGGCAGGGCAATCGGCGTGGCGCCGGCGGCGGCCAGCTTGGCCATCAGCGCGCCGGCCTGGCCGGCCGGGCGGGTGACCACCACGCGCCGGCCGGCCAGCGGCTGAACCTGGCTCACAAATCCAGCGCGGCGATGATGTCGTCCGCGCCCTTGTCCAGCAGCTGCTTGGCCACGGCGCGGCCCAGCGCGTCGGCATAGCGCGCCGGGGCGTCGGCGCGGGCGGTGAGGAAGGTCTGGCCGTCCACGCTGGCGACAAAGCCGTTCAGGGTGAGCATGTCGCCGCGCTGCACGGCGTAGCCGCCCAGCGGCACCTGGCAGGAGCCATTCAGCGCGCGGCTCATGGCGCGTTCGGCGCGCACGCAGGCGGCGGTGACGGCGTCGTTCAGCGGCGCCAGCAGCGCGGCCAGCTCGGCGCGGCCTTCCAGAATCTCAATGCCCAGCGCGCCCTGGCCCACCGCCGGCAGGCTTTCTTGCGGGGCCAGCTCGATGCGGATGCGCTCGGACAAGCCCAGGCGCTTGAGGCCCGCCGCCGCCAGGATGATGGCGTCGAATTCGCCGTCGTCCAGCTTGCGCAGCCGGGTTTGCACATTGCCGCGCAGCGGGCGGATGGTCAGGTGCGGGTAGCGTGCGCGCAGTTGGCTTTCCCGGCGCAGGCTGGAGGTGCCCACCACGGCGCCGTCGGGCAAATCCGCCAGCGCGGCGTAGCGGTTGGAGACAAACGCATCGCGCGGATCTTCGCGGGTGCAGATGGCCGCCAGCTCGAAACCGTCGGGCAGGTTCATCGGCACGTCTTTCATGGAATGCACCGCCAGATCGGCGCGGCCTTCTTGCAGGGCGACTTCCAGTTCTTTAACGAACAGCCCTTTACCGCCGATTTTCGATAATGTTTTGTCCAGAATCTGGTCGCCCTGGGTGGTCATGCCCAGGATGCTCACGCTCAGGCCCGGATACAAGGCTTGCAGCCGCGCCTGGATGTGTTCCGCCTGCCACATGGCCAGCGCGCTCTCCCGGCTGGCAATGACAAGTTGCTTCATGGTGCTTTCCTAATGTAATTTGACAGAATTGTAACCGCTTCGCTTTTGAACACGGTATCCCGCCATGATGAACGAAACTGAAAAAGACTTGCCGCTGCGCCACGATCTGGCGCGACTGGACCGCCTGCTTGCCGAGATCGTCCGTGAACAAGAGGGCGAAGCGGTCTATCACGAGATGCGCACCATTCCGGTGGAGGCCCACGATCGCGTCGGCACGCCGGAATTATCCCGCCGGCTGGCCGAGCTGTCGCCCGCCGCCGCCGCCGCGCTGGTGCGCGCCTGTGGTTTTTATGCACAGCTTACCAATCTGGCCGAAGACCTGCACCACAACCGCCGTCGCCGCGCCCACCGCGCCGCTGGTTCGGCCCCGCAGCAAGGCAGCCTGGCGCTGGCGATTCAGCGCCTGAAGCACGACGCCGTGCCGTTTGCCGCGCTGGTGGATTTTTTTGAGCATGCGCAAATTTCGCCGGTGCTGACCGCCCACCCCACCGAGGTGCAGCGCCAAAGCGTGCTGGACGCGCACAAGGCCATCCGCAAGTTTCTCACCAAACTGGCCGATCCGTCGCTGGGGCGCGAAGACCGCGAAGAAATCGAGGCCAAGCTCAAGCGGGTGATTCTGGCGCTGTGGCAAACCTCGGAAATCCGCCCGTTCAAGCTCACCGTCAAAGACGAAATCGAAAACGGCGTGGCCTACCACCCGACCACGTTCTTTACTGCGCTGCCCAAGCTGTACGCCAGCCTGGAAGACGCCATCTCGCGCGAATGGGGCCAGCGGCTGACGCTGCCGAATTTCTTCCGTATTGGCAGCTGGATTGGCGGCGACCGCGACGGCAACCCGTTTGTCACCGCCGACGTCACCCTGTACGCCGCCCAGCGTCAGGCGGAAGTGGCGTTTGCCTGGTATGGCCGCGAGCTGGACCAGCTGTACCGCGAATTGTCGCTGTCGGCGCGCCGGGTGAAGGTGAGCGAGGCGCTGACCGCGCTGGCCAGCCACAGCCCCGACCACACCGAAAGCCGCCAGGAAGAGCCCTACCGCCGCGCGCTGGCCACCCTGCAAGCGCGGCTGACCGCCACCGCCCAGGCGCTGGACGTGCCGTTTGACGGCCGCTTTGCCAATACCGGCGCCACGGTGTACCACTCGCCCACCGAGCTGGCGCACGACTTGCAGGTGATTGCCGACTCGCTGTGCGCCCACGGCAGCCAGACGCTGGCTGCCGGCCGCCTGCGCGACGTGATTCGCGCGGTCGAGGTGTTTGGCTTCTCGCTGATGCCGCTGGACATGCGTCAGTTCTCGGGCATTTTTGAAGCCGTGGTGGCCGAGTTGTTCAGCCAGGCCGGCGCCGGGGATTATCTGGCCGCCGACGAAGCCGGCCGCCAGCAGATGCTGCTGGCCGAGCTGCAATCGCCGCGTCTGCTGTTCTCGCCCTTTGTCGACTACAGCGAGCAAACCAGCAAGGAGCTGGCGCTGTTCAACGCCGCCGCGCAGATTCAGACGCGCTTTGGCAAAAAAGCCCTGCCCAATTGCATTATCTCCAACTGCGCCAGCGCCAGCGACCTGCTGGAAGTGGCGCTGCTGCTGAAAGAAGCCGGCCTGCTGCGCGTGGTGGACGGCGAGCCGACCGCCACCGTCAATATCATTCCGCTGTTTGAAACCGTCGCCGACCTGGACGCCAGCGCCGGGGTGATGAGCGAGCTGTTCGCCCTGCCGTGGTATCGCACCCTGCTCAAGAGCCGCAAGGACACGCAAGAGGTGATGCTGGGCTATTCGGACAGCAATAAGGACGGCGGTTACTTCACCAGCCAGTGGGAGCTGTACCAGGCCGAGCGCCGCCTGGTGAAGGTGTTCGACGCCGCTGGCGTGCGCATGCGCCTGTTCCATGGTCGCGGCGGTTCGGTCGGCCGTGGCGGCGGCCCATCTTACGAGGCCATCATGGCGCAGCCGGCCGGCTCGGTGGCCGGGCAAATCCGCATCACCGAACAAGGCGAGGTGATTGGCGCCAAGTATTCCGACCCGGAAATCGGCCTGCGCAACCTGGAAGCCCTGCTGGCCGCCACGCTGGAAGCCAGCCTGAGCACGGTGCACGACACCCCGCCGGCCGAAGAAGCCACGCTGGGCGAATTGTCGCAGCGCGCCTTCCACGCCTACCGCTCGCTGGTGGAAACGCCGGGCTTTATTCAGTACTTCCTGGAAGCCACGCCGATCAATGAAATCGCCAAGCTCAACATCGGCAGCCGCCCGGCCTCGCGCAAGAGCCTGACCAGCATCAAAGACCTGCGCGCCATCCCCTGGGTGTTCTCCTGGGCGCAGGCGCGGGTGATGCTGCCGGGCTGGTACGGCGTGGGCAGCGCAGTGGCCGCCTATGTGGAAGAACACGGCGACGCTGGCCGCGACCGCCTGCGCGCGCTGTACCGCAATTCGGCGTTTTTCCAGGTGGCGCTGTCCAATATGGAGCAGGTGCTGGCCAAGAGCGATTTGCAGATTGCCGCCGGCTACGCCGCGCTGGTGTCCGACCAGAGCCTGGCCAAGCATATCTTTGGCCTGATCGAAGCCGAATGGCGACGCACCCGCGACGCCTTCACCCTGATCACCGGGCAAGCAGACCTGCTGGCCGACAACCCCTCGCTGGCGCGCAGCCTGGCCAACCGCCTGCCCTTCATGGATGCGCTGAACATCCTGCAAATCGAGCTGATCCGCCGCCTGCGCCAGACGCCAGACGCCGCCGATTTGCTGTACACCGCGCACCAGACCATCAACGGCATTGCCGCCGGCCTGCGCAACAGCGGCTAAGAGCTGCTCACAAGACCCTCCTGGCGTTGTTGCGCTTCTTGTAGTGTCTGTGGCCGCACGCTTAGCCGGGACCGCCGCACTGGGTTTTGTGAGCGACGCTAAGGCCCAAAAAAGCCGCGACATGGCTGTCGCGGCTTTTTTGGGCCCTACACGCTTTCAGGGCAGGCGTCCTGGACATCGTCAGGCTTGCTCGCCATCCTCACCCCGGTGCAGGCTGGCCTGTTTGCAACACGATATGCGCCGCATCGATATTGCGTCGAAACGATTCCGGCAGTTGCGCCCATTGGTGAATATCCACACTGATGGGCAACAGGCTCTCTTGCAAAGCCAAGGTCAGCGCTGCAGCGCCCGTGACGGGTTGATCCAGCGCGCCAGGCAGGCGCAAGACCAAATCCAGATCGCTGCATTCCTGTGCACCGCCGCTTACCCGGCTGCCATACGCCCACACCTCGGCGTGCGGCGTGTGCTGACACAGCAAATTTAGCACCAGTTGGAGATGGCGCGGCGCCAGATCGAGAGAGGTGAGCTCATGCGCTGGCATCGAACACCTTTTGCAAATGCCCCGCCAGCTGGCGCACGTCTTGCAAATAGTCAGGCAGTAAGGTCAGTGTGTGGTTGGCAAAGTCTTGGCCATAGTCATGGGCGGTGTTATTGCGATTGGCGCGGTAGGCCAGCCAACGCTCAACACCGGATTGGTCCAGCAAACCATGGCGCCCTGCCTGACGCAGCACATCGTTGAACACCAGCGCATCCACGCTGCGCGGGTTGCCGCTATAGGCTTTCAGCGCCTTGCGCAACAATTTGCCGGCCGTTTCCAATGACAACTCAAAGCTTTTGATCGCGGCATTGCGAAACAGGTCGAACATCACGTCATCGGGGTGGCTGTGCTGACGCAAGGCCAGCAAGGCCTGCTCCAGGGTGTTGGCCGTGCGCAGCAGGTGTTCTACGTTAAGCGCCATCACCCCTCCTTCAGCGCCGCCAATTGTTGCTTGGCCTTGCCGGCAGCGTCGCTGCCGGGAAATTGCTTGATCAGCTTGTTCCAGGTGGTGCGGGCAGCATTGGCGTCGCCCAGATCGCGCTGGCAGTTGCCGATATTGCGCATGGCATCCGGCACTTTCGGGTGGTTGGCGTATTTGCTGGTGAAATCCGTGTGCACCGTCACCGCCTGTTTGCACTGGTGATCAGCGGCGTAGGCCATGCCCAGCCAGTATTGCACGTCGCCCAGTTGGCTGGCGCCGGGGTATTTGTCCGGGAAGGTTTTCAGCAGCCAGATGGCTTTGGGAAACTCGCGGTTGCGCAACAGGGTCAATGCCCGGTCGTAGGTTTGCCCGGCTTCGTCGGCTTTGTCGGCCTTGGCGTCGGCGCTTTTGCCGCTGGCTTCGCCGTTATCCGCCGCCGGGGCGGCGGCAGGCGCGGCGGCGCTGGTTTTGCCGGAGGCTTTGCCGCCGCTTTCCAGCTTGCCCAGACGCAGGTCGAGGTCGCTGTAGAGGTCGTTCTGGCGTTTTTGGGTGGTTTGCAGAGTGTAGTTCTGCACATCCAGTTCGCCGCGCAGGCGGGCGACTTCGGCGTTGAGTTGTTCGACCTGGGTGACCATTTCCAGCAGTTTTTCGTTGCTGATTTTGGATTCGATCTGCGCCAGGCGTTGTTGCGAGGCGGTGTCGCGTTCGGCAAGCTGGCGGCGCACATCGTCCACGTCAGAGGAACTGGCGCAGCCGGCCAGGGTGGCGACGGCGGCAAGGCAATACAGGGCGGAGGTCTTGAAGGCCATGGCGGTGAATCTCGGTCGTCGGGGATCAAAGCTGAAGTCTAAAACGATGAGCGGGAAGAATCGAGAGGGATTGTCGGGGAAAAGGGTGTGCGGTGCCGACGCACCGTTTTTCCAAGGCTGATTTTGGGTCAGGCCACCGCCCGCATTCGCCCCTGTTTCTTGGCCTCGCCAAAGAAACAGGGGAAAGCAAGACAAACCGGACGGCAAAGTGGCCTCTTAGCGCCGCTCACAAAACCCAGCGCAGCGGTCCTGGCCAGGCGCACGACCGTAGACAGTACAAGCAGTACGGCAAGGTCGTGCAACCACGCCAGGAGGGTTTTGTGAGCGGCTCTTGCTGGCGTCCCCGCTGCCCGATGCTAGGCATTGTGTGAGCATAGCTCCATATAATCCTGAATCTGAATCATATTGTTGAAGGTGTTACATGTTTTCCTGGTTTGAGCGTCGCATCAATCCCTACCCGGATGGCCCACCGCCGCAGCCGCCGGCGGGGTTTTTTCCGTTTTTGTGGGCGGCCAGTGCGGGGGTGCGCGGCTTGATCGTGGCGATGACGCTGCTGACCGCCACCATCGGAGTGTTCGAGGCCTTGCTGTTTTCCATGCTGGGCTCGGTGGTGGATTGGTTAAGCCAGACGCCGGCCTCGCAGTTGTGGGCGCAGCAAAAGGGGCATTTATTGTTGCTGGCGGGGATTTTGCTGGCCAGCCCTTTGCTGGTGACGGTGCAGTCGCTGTGCAAATTCCAGGGTTTGCAGGGGAATTTCCCCATGCGCCTGCGCTGGAATTTCCACCGCCATCTGCTCGGCCAGAGCATGCGCTTTTATCAGGACGAGTTTGCCGGACGGGTGTCGGCCAAGGTGATGCAAACCGCGCTGGCGGTGCGCGACACCATGATGATTGTCGGTGACATCATGGTGTTCATCACCATTTACTTTGTCACCATGGTGGCGGTGGTGGGCGGGTTTGATCTGGCCTTGATGACGCCGTTTCTGGGCTGGCTGGCCGGTTATGTGCTGGCGCTGAAAATCTTTATCCCCCGGCTCAGCCGCGCCGCCAGCGCGCAGGCGGATGCGCGCAGCCTGATGACCGGGCGGATTACCGATGCTTACACCAATATCGCCACGGTGAAGCTGTTTTCCCAGGGCGAGCGCGAGGCGGGGTTTGCTCGGGCGGCGATGCAGGATTTTATGCGGACGGTGTACCGGCAGATGCGCCTGGCCAGCAGTTTTGAGATCGTCAATCACACGCTGAGCATGCTGCTGATTGCCTGCACCGCTGGCGCGGCCTTGTGGCGCTGGAGCGAGGGCGAGGTGAGCATTGGCGCGGTGGCGGCGGCCACCGCCATGGCCTTGCGGCTGAACGGGATTTCGCATTGGATCATGTGGGAGATGTCCAATCTGTTCGAGCATATCGGCACGGTGCAGGACGGCATCAGCACGCTGTCCACCCCGGTGCGCGTCACCGACCGCGCCGACGCCAGCGCCTTGCAAGTGACGCGCGGCGAAATCCGCTTTGAGCAGGTGAGCTTTAGCTACGGCGGCGACAAAAACGTCATCGACCAGCTCGACCTCACCATCCGCCCCGGCGAAAAAATCGGCCTGGTGGGGCGCAGCGGCGCGGGCAAATCCACGCTGGTGAATTTGCTGCTGCGCTTTGACGACGTCGGCGCCGGGCGGATTTTGATCGACGGCCAGGACATCGCCCGCGTCAGCCAGGACAGCCTGCGCAGCCAGGTGGGCATGGTCACCCAGGATACCTCGCTGCTGCACCGCTCGGTGCGCGACAATTTATGCTACGGCCGCCCCGAGGCCAGCGACGCCGAGATGATCGCCGCCGCCCGCCGCGCCGAGGCGCATGAGTTTATCTTGGGCCTCGGCGACCCGGCGGGCCGGCGCGGCTACGAAGCGCACGTCGGCGAACGCGGGGTGAAGTTATCCGGCGGCCAGCGCCAGCGCATCGCCATTGCCCGGGTGATGCTGAAAAACGCCCCCATCCTGCTGCTGGACGAAGCCACCAGCGCGCTGGATTCCGAGGTGGAAGCCGCCATTCAGGGCAGCCTGTATCAACTGATGGAAGGCAAAACCGTGGTGGCGATTGCCCACCGGCTGTCCACCATTGCCGCCATGGACCGGCTGATCGTGCTGGACCAGGGCCGTATTGTCGAGCAGGGCGACCACGCCAGCCTGCTGGCGCAGGGTGGGCTGTACGCCCGCTTGTGGGCGCACCAGAGCGGCGGGTTTTTGGCGGAAGGGGCGGAGTAAGCGTCGCGCCGGGCTGGGCGTAGGCCCATCAAAAAACCGCGACAGAAATCGTCGCGGTTTTTTGATGGGCGGGAAACACTCAGGCTTCTTCTTTGCCCGGTTTCGGTTCCGGCGGAATCACCACTTCGCTGTAGCCGCATTCTTTTTGCGGGCAGACCTTCTCGGTGCCGCGCCGCTTGGTGGTTTTCAGCGTCAGGATCGGCCAGCCGCATTTCGGGCAGGGTTCGGCCACCGGCGGGTTCCAGGTGGCGTACTTGCACTTGGGGTAGGTGTTGCAGCTGTAGAACAACTTACCGTAGCGGCTCTTGCGTTCGATCAGGTGGCCAGCCTTGCACTCCGGGCATTCCACGCCGGTGTCCTTGGGTTTTTCCAGCGGCTCGATGTGCTTGCACTTGGGGTAGTTGGCGCAGCCAATGAACTTGCCATACGGGCCGTTTTTCACCACCAGCTGGCCGCCGTCTTCCGGGCACACGCGGTCTTCGATCACCACCGGCGCTTCTTGCGGGGCGTTGGGGTCATCGTTGAGGTTGCGGGTGTAGTCGCATTCCGGGTAGCCGGTGCAGCCGATAAAGCGGCCGCGTTTGCCAAAGCGGATGTTCAGCGGCTTGCCACACTTGGGGCAGGCTTCGTCCAGCGCTTCGGTGGTGACTTCGGCGCGGCTGA
Source organism: Rivihabitans pingtungensis (assembly GCF_003201855.1). Classification (GTDB taxonomy): domain Bacteria; phylum Pseudomonadota; class Gammaproteobacteria; order Burkholderiales; family Aquaspirillaceae; genus Rivihabitans; species Rivihabitans pingtungensis. The sequence continues at coordinate 80,822 of NZ_QJKI01000013.1, forward strand.
TGCCTTCTTTTTCTTCCAGCTGCTTGTGAAAGCCCTTCCAGAAGCCGTCCAGCACCGGCACCCACTCGCGCTTGCCGGTGGAGATTTCATCGAGCTGGTCTTCCAGCTTGGCGGTGAAGTTGTAATCGACGTACTGCTGAAAATGCTCGGTCAGGAATTTATTGACGATGTCGCCGGTATCGGTGGGGATAAAGCGTTTTTTATCCAGGTTGACGTATTCGCGGTCTTTCAGCGTCTTGATGATCGAGGCGTAAGTCGATGGCCGGCCGATGCCAAATTCTTCCAGCGCCTTCACCAGGCTGGCTTCCGAGAAGCGCGGCGGCGCCTGGGTGAAGTGCTGCTCGCCATACAGTTTGTCTACCGGCAGGGCGTCGCCCACTTCCAGCGGCGGCAGCTTGGCTTCGCCCTCGTCCACCACATCATCTTCGCCTTCCTGGTACACGGCGATAAAGCCGGGGAACACCAGAATCTGGCCGCTGGCGCGGAAGGTGCTCAGCGCGCCGCCGACGGCGATGTCCACGCTGGTGGTGTCGAACTTGGCCGGGGTCATCTGACAGGCCAGGGTGCGCTTCCAGATCATGTCGTACAGCTTGAACTGCTCGGCGGTCAGGAAGGGCTTGAGCGCCTCCGGCGTGCGGTAGATCGAGGTCGGGCGGATGGCTTCGTGTGCTTCCTGGGCGTTTTTGGCCTTGTTCTTGAAGGTGACTGGCGCTTTGGGCAGGTAGTCGGCGTCAAAGTGCTTGTCGATGTAATGACGGATTTCGGTCACCGCCTCGTTGGCCAGCGCCACCGAGTCGGTCCGCATATAGGTGATCAGGCCGATGGTGCCGCCGCTGCCGACGTCCACGCCTTCGTACAGCTGCTGGGCGGCGCGCATGGCGCGGTCGGTGGTCATGCCCAGTTTGCGCACGGCCTCCTGTTGCAGGGTGGAGGTGGTGAACGGCGCGGCCGGGCTGCGTGATTTCTTTTTCTTTTCGACGGCGCTGACTTGCGCCGACTGGCCGTTCAGTGCGGCCAGAATGGCGGCCTGGGCGGCGTCGTCGGGGATGTCGAACTGGTCGAGTTTATTGCCCTGGTAGTGGGTCAGCCGGGCGGAGAATTTGGTGCGGCCTTTGTGGCTGTCCAGGTGGATGGACCAGTATTCCTGCGAGACAAAGGCGCGGATTTCGGCTTCGCGCTCGCAAATCAGCCGCAGCGCCGGGCTTTGCACGCGGCCGGCGGACAGGCCACGGCGGATTTTTTTCCACAGCAGCGGCGACAGATTAAAACCCACCAGATAATCCAGCGCGCGGCGCGCCTGCTGGGCGTTGACCAGCTCTTGCGAGATGTCGCGCGGGTGGGCCACGGCGTCCAGCACGGCTTGCTTGGTGATTTCGTGAAACACCACGCGCTGGGCGGTTTTGTCTTTCAGCAGCTTTTTGTTTTTCAGGATTTCCAGCAAATGCCAGGAAATCGCTTCACCTTCGCGGTCCGGGTCAGTTGCCAGATAGATGTGCTGGGCCTCGCGCACGGCGGCGGCGATGGCGTCCACGTGTTTGCTGTTCTTGGCGATGATCTGGTATTTCATCGCAAAGTTTTTGTCCGGATCCACGGCGCCGTTTTTCGGCACCAGGTCGCGGATGTGGCCATAGGAAGCGAGAATTTCAAAATCGCTGCCCAGGTATTTTTTCAGGGTCTTCGCCTTGGACGGCGATTCGACGATCAATAGATTGGCAGGCATGGCAGATCCGTAGGCAATCGCAGGCCGCGCCATCAGGCCGGCGGCCATTCCTTTGAATAGAGATAACAAGGCCGCGTCTGACGCGGCCGCGATGCCAGTCCCAACCCGGCTATTGCAGGGTGGAAGACCAGCCGATGGCGCGCAGCAGCTCTTCGGCCATCAGGATATCCGGGGTAATGCATTGTCGCCACAGCACCATCAACACCACCAGGCGTGCCACATCCGAGTCCACTTCGCTGGGGGGCAATTCCAGCAGACGTTCGATCACCAGCTCGCGCTGGCTCATGTCCAGCACCTGATTGGCGTCGAGAAACTGCAAAAAGCCTCGGGTTTCCAGCGACAGGCGGTCCATTTCTTCGTCGTTGAACACCCGCATTCCGCCCGCCGGCTGCGCCAGCGGCTCGGGCGCGGCGGCGCTGTCCAGCAAATCCAGCCAGCTGAGCGCGTCTTCGATATCTTCATCCTCGAAGCCGGCGGCAAACAGGCGGCGCGCCAGTTGCTCGGCGTCCGGACAGGCGCTGAAGTCCGGATACTCCTGAACAAGATAGGCGAAAACATCGAACATTGAAAAACCTTACCGTGTGGTTCTGGGCGGCGCGCCGGGCTTGGCGCGTGCTTTATATACGTTACCACGGCTGTCAAGACGCGGATATGTGCGGATGGAAGCCTGGTGCTCAGGCCGTGCGTTGATAGCGGCCGCCGGGCAGGGTTTCCAGCCGACCGGCCATTTCAAGGCGCAAAAGCATGGCCGAGAGCACATCGGCCGTCAAGCCCGCTCGCTGACACAAGATGTCAGCATCCACCGGGTCAAAGCCCATCGCCTCCAGCAAACGGCTTTCTGCCTCGTCGGCCGGCGGGCTGGCCGGGGTCGGTGAAGGGGATTGGACGGGGGTGGCGGGCAGGCGCAGTTCTTGCAAAATATCATCCAGACAGTCCACCAGTTTGGCGCCATCGCGGATCAAACGGTGGCAGCCCTTGGCCTGCGGCGAATGAATCGACCCCGGCACGGCAAACACATCGCGGCCATATTCCGCCGCCAGCCGGCCGGTAATCAGCGAGCCACTTTTCAGGCTGGCTTCCACCACCAGACACCCCTGACTGAGCCCGGCTATCAGGCGATTGCGGCGCGGAAAATGCTGCGCCAGCGGCGGCGCACCCAGCGGAAATTCCGACAGGATCAGGCCGGTTTGCGCCAACTGACGCGCCAGCGCCTGATTGCGCGCCGGGTAAATCCGGTCAATGCCGGTGCCGATCACCGCCACGCTGGATGCCGCCGTGCGCAAGGCGCCGGTGTGGGCGGCGGCGTCGATGCCGGCGGCCATGCCGCTGACAATGGTCAGCCCGGCCTGCGCCAGCGCCTCGGCCCAGCTTTCTGCGGTTTGCGCCCCCTGCACGCTGGCATGGCGGCTGCCCACCACGGCCAGCATCGGCCGTTGCAATAATTCGCGCCGCCCCAGCAAAAACAACAGCGGCGGCGGACATGGGGTGTTCAATAAACCCGAGGGGTAATCACTGTCGTCCAGCCGCAACACTTGCCGCCATGGCCCGGCCGCCAGCCAGTCGTGCACCGCCTGCCGGTCGGGCTGGGTGGCGTCGGTATCCATCAGGGCACGCGCCAGCGCCGGGCCGAGGATTTCCGCCAGATCATCCTGCCGCGCCGCCAGCACCGCCTCGGGCTCGCCCCAGCGTTGCATCAAGGCCAGCCAGCGCGCCGGCCCCAGTCCATCGGTCAGCAGGCAGTGCAGCCAGGCATCCAGTCCTTGCAGCTTCATGCGTTTACCTCATTGGCTCCAGCCAGTTGTACCGTCCATTGCTCCAGCCTCAGCACAAGCGTGGCCTGACGCACTTGCACGGCCACGATCTTGCCGTTTCAGCCGACCATGCAAGGCCACCATGGCGGCCGTGGGTATTGGCAGCCAGATGCGTGCCAGCCCGGTCATGCTGGCACAGACAGTAAGGGATACCGCCACGGCAAGCCGGCTGGGCGAACGGCGTTTGAGTCATGGGCGCAAGGTATAACCGAACCCAGGCGACAAGGCCATTCGTAGAGTTACCTGAAATGAATGCAGTCAATCTACGCGCTGGCAACAGCTTGCCGACGACACGGCTTGCTGCCAGGATGTGGCCGTCGTTCCACCCATCCACGAGCCCAGCATGCCCTACGTCAATGTGCAGATCACCCAAGGCGCCAGCCGCGAGCAAAAAGCGGCGCTGGTGCACGACATCACCGCCTCGCTGGTGCGAGTGCTGGGCAAGCGCCCCGAGCATGTGCATATTGTGCTGCAGGAAATTGCGGAAGAAGACTGGGGGTACGCTGGCTTGCTGACCGACGACTGGAAGCGGCAGCAAGGCCAGACGTAACCATGACATTGGGGGCAACCTGGCCAGACACCGGGCTGCCATCGGACTCAGCCCCGCACGTGTCCATCCCCCAGCACCACCCATTTCTGGCTGGTCAGCCCATGCAGGCCCACCGGGCCACGGGCGTGGATTTTGTCGGTGGAAATGCCGATTTCGGCGCCCAGACCGTATTCAAAGCCATCAGCAAAGCGGGTGCTGGCGTTGACCATCACGCTGGACGAATCCACCTCGCGCAAGAATCGGCGGGCAGTGGTGTAGTTTTCGGTGACGATGGCGTCGGTGTGGTGGCTGCCGTAGTGGTTGATGTGCTCAATGGCCTCGTCCAGGCTGTCCACCACTTTCAGCGCCACAATCGGCGCGGCGTATTCGGTAAACCAATCGTCTTCGCTGGCCGGTTTGACCTGGGCGCCGATGATCTCTTGCGCGCGCGGGCAGCCGCGCAGCTCCACGCCCTTGCTCAGGTAGATGGCGGCGATCACCGGCAGGAACTCGGCCGCCACGGTGTGGTGAGTCAGCAGGGTTTCCATGGTGTTGCAGGTGCCGTAGCGCTGGGTTTTGGCGTTGTCGGCAATGCGCCCGGCCTTCACCAAGTCGGCGTCCACATCCACATACACATGACAGTTGCCGTCCAGGTGCTTGATCACCGGCACGCGCGCCTCGGCCGACACGCGGGCAATCAGGCCCTTGCCGCCACGCGGCACAATCACATCGACAAACTCGGTCATGGTCACCAGCGCGCCGACGGTGGCGCGGTCAGTGGTGTTGATCACCTGTACAGCGCCTTCCGGCAGGCCGGCCTCGCGCAGGCCTTCGTGCACGCAGGCGGCGATGGCCTGATTGCTGCGGATGGCTTCCGAGCCGCCGCGCAAAATGCAGGCGTTGCCGGATTTCAGGCACAGGCCGGCGGCGTCGGCGGTCACATTGGGGCGGGCTTCGTAAATGATGCCGATCACGCCCAGCGGCACGCGCATCTTGCCCAGCTGGATGCCGGACGGGCGGTAGGCAAACTCGCCCATTTCGCCCACCGGGTCGGGCAGGGCGGCAATCTGGCGCAGGCCTTCGGCCATTTGCGCCACGCCCGCCGCCGACAGCGTCAGCCGGTCGAGCATGGCCGGCTCCAGCCCGGCGTCGCGGGCGGCGGCCAGATCAGCCTGATTGGCGGTCACCAGTGCATCACTGTCGCGTTGCAGCGCGTCGGCAATCGCCAACAAGGCGCGGTTTTTTTGCGCGGTGTCGGTGCGGGCAAGTTGGCGGCTGGCGGCGCGGGCGGCGCGGCCGAGGTCGAGCATATACGCTTGAATGTCCATGTCGTGTCTTCCGTGACGCCCGCGAGCGCGGGCGGCGTCGGGGCGGGTTAAGCGCCGCTCACAAAACCCGCCTGGCGGAGTGGCGCGACCTTGCCGTACTGATTGTACTGTCTGCGGTCGTGCGCCTAGCCAGGATGACTACGCTAAGTTTGGTGAGCGGCGCTGAAGTGGGGGAGCGGCGTTTATCATGGCAATTTATCGATAACTTGTCGATAAATTACTGCCATTGGGCTGCCGCGCAGGCAGCGTCTGGCGCACGCAACTTTAGTATGCCCCGCTGCGCGGCGTCTGACGATTGCGCCATATGACAACTTTGCCCAAATGCCCGTCCAGCAAGCTTTTGCGCCAGCACTTAGCCGGTTTTGCCGGCACATACCCACAAATTATGACAATATAGTTGCTTTTTGGGTGTTTCACCGTCAGCAACAGCTATGTTAGGCTGCGTTTTTAATGCAGTCGTGTGATGTCAATGAGTGAGTCTTTGCCGTTTCTGGGCCTGATGGCGTTCATGGCCGGTTTGATTGATGCGGCAGTGGGTGGCGGCGGTTTGATCCAGATTCCTGCGCTGTTCAACGCCCTGCCCCATGTGGCGCCGGCCACGCTGTTTGGCACCAATAAGGTGGCGGCGGTGTCCGGTACGCTGTTTGCCGCGCGCAGTTATGTGCGCCAGGTGCGCCTGCCGTGGAAGCTGGTGTTGCCAGCGGCGCTGGCGGCCTTTGCGTTTTCTTTTGTTGGCGCCAGTGTGGTGAGCTGGATCCCCAAGTCGGTGATGCGCCCCTTGGTGCTGGTCTTGTTGCTGCTGATGGCGGTGTACACGCTGTGGAAAAAAGACTTTGGCGCGCTGCATGCGCCTGTCAGCATCGGCCGGCGCGAGCGGGTGCTGGCCACCGCGCTGGGCGGGGCGATTGGTTTTTACGATGGCGTGTTTGGCCCCGGCACCGGCAGCTTTTTGATTTTTTTGTTTATTCGCTGTTTTGCCTTTGATTTTTTGCATGCGTCGGCGGCGGCCAAGTTTGTCAACATCGCCACCAATATCGCCGCGCTGAGCTACTTTTTGCCGCAGGATCAGGTGTTGTGGCATTACGCCCTGCCGATGGCGGCCTGCAATGTGCTGGGGGCGATCAGCGGCAGCTGGCTGGCGCTGCGCGGCGGCAGCCAGGTGGTGCGTGTGCTGTTTCTGGTGTTGCTGACGGTGCTGATTGGGCGGTTTGCCTGGGAAGTGCTGGGGTAAAAGGTGCGCTTTACGGGGCAGGTAAAGCGGCTAAGCGCCACCATGGATGCGCTGTAGACAAGTTGGGACCTTGCTCAACCGACTAGTAGCCAGTCACCATGATTTGAACCGACTGGCTGGCGCTTAGACCGCAGTACGCTGTGGACACGCCTGGATTCCCGCCTGCGCGGGAATGACTCGGTGTGATGCGACGTGGGGTTCTTCGTGGCACACAAGCCCTTGTGTTTCAACGTGACTGGCTACTAGATGCCCAGCGGTTGATTTGTGCGCTGCAAAATGTCTCGTTCCGCCTTGCGGGCGGGACATTTTGTCCTGCCACGGCAAGCGTTACACAAATGTATCGAATTGTATCTGTGTATTCATGGAGATAGCGCTTTTGGCCATTTGGTCTGACCAAACAGGGTGAAATGCACAAAATTATTGCAACGCATCAAGGTGTTGGTTTATAACGTCGCATATACGTAAAAATACTTCACAAAAAGGACGTTTCATGGTTTAAATAGCCATACAAATTAAACGTGCGTTTGAAATGCGCCGTGAGTCGACAGGTTGCTGCTGCCCGCCGATTGACGACGCCTTTCCGACCCGTCACGCCAGAGCTTCTGACGAGCGCGGCCGGCCCCTCATCACGGGCAAGGGTTTACCCCTTACGCCTTCGTCACCTCACGCCTGGCATGACATTGTCAAACCATTTGTCAACTCCGTGAGGTCTATTCACATGCAAATTGCCATTCCCGCCGAACTGGCGGCCGGTGAAACCCGGGTGGCGGCGACACCGGACACGGTGAAGAAATACGTCGCCCTCGGTCACGCCGTCGCCGTGCAATCGGGCGCTGGCCGCGCTTCCGCCGTGCTGGACGACGCCTATATCGCCGCTGGCGCCACCGTGGTGGGCGACCGCGCCGCGCTGCTGGCCGCTGCCGACATCGTGCTGACTGTGCGCGCGCTGCCTGCCGAGGATATTCCCTCGCTGAAAGCCGGTGCCGTGCTGATCGGCATGCTCGATCCGCACCGCAACAACACGCTGGCCGAGCTGGCCAGCCGCCAGATCAGCGCCTTCACCATGGAGCTGCTGCCGCGCACCACCCGCGCGCAGAGCATGGACGTGCTGTCCAGCCAGAACAACATCGCCGGCTACCGCGCCGTGCTGCTGGCCACCCAGTTCTACCCGCGCTTCATGCCGATGCTGATGACCGCCGCCGGCACGGTGAAAGCCGCCAAGGTGCTGGTGCTGGGTGCTGGCGTGGCCGGTTTGCAGGCTATCGCCACCGCCAAGCGCCTGGGCGCCGTGGTTGAGGCGTTTGACGTGCGTCCGGCCACCAAGGAGCAAGTCGAGTCGCTGGGCGGCAAGTTTGTTGAAGTGCCGATGACCGACGAAGAGAAAAAAGCCAACGATGGCGTCTACGCCAAAGAAATGTCCGACGACTACAAGCGTCGTCAGGGCGAGTTGGTGGCCAAGCACGCCAAGGCGGCTGACATCGTCATCACCACGGCGCTGATTCCGGGCAAACAAGCCCCGATCCTGCTGGAAGCCGATGTGGTGGCCGGCATGAAGCCGGGCGCGGTGATTGTGGATATCGCGGCGGAGTCGGGCGGCAACTGTCCGCTGACCCGCCCCGGTGCGGCCTTCACCACTGACGGCGGCGTCACCGTGGTGGGCTTCACCAATCTGCCGGGCATGGTGGCGGCGGACGCCTCCAGCCTGTACGCCAAGAACCTGCTGACCTTCCTCAGCCTGATGCTGACCAAGGAAGGCTTCTCGCTGAACCTGGAAGACGACCTGCTGGCCGCCACTCTGATCACCCATCAGGGCGCGCTGCGCTTTGGCCAGGCCGCCTGAGTCACCGGCAAAAGGAAACCAATCATCATGACTGATCCATTCATCATCAGCCTGACCATCTTTGTGCTGGCGGTCTTCGTCGGTTACCACGTGGTCTGGAATGTCACCCCGGCCCTGCACACCCCGCTGATGGCGGTGACCAATGCCATTTCCGGCATCATCATCGTCGGCGCCATGCTGCAAGTGGTGGACATCAACGGCCAGACGCTGACCGTCACCTCGGTGCTGGGCGCCGTGGGCATCTTCCTGGCCAGCATCAACATCTTCGGCGGCTTCCTGGTCACCCAGCGCATGCTCGACATGTTCAAGAAGAAGAAATAAGGAGCCCGCCATGCAAAATATTTCTGCTGTGCTGTACCTGGTGTCGGCGGTGCTGTTCATCCTGTCGCTCAAGGGCCTGTCCTCGCCGGCCAGCTCGCGCAAGGGCAATACCTACGGCATGATCGGCATGCTGATCGCCGTGGCCACCACCTTCATGGTGATGGAAAAACCCGTGCTGTTGCTGATTGTCGGCGCGATTGCCGCCGGCGCCGCGATTGGCGCGTTCAAAGCCAAAACCGTGGAAATGACCAGCATGCCCGAGCTGGTGGCCGCCATGCACTCGCTGGTGGGCCTGTCGGCTGTGCTGATTGCCGTGGCTGCTATCTTCCATAGCGGCATGGAACACACCCCGGTGCAAAAGGTCGAGCTGTTCATCGGCGCCTTCATCGGCGCCATCACTTTCACCGCCTCGGTGATTGCCTACGGCAAATTGTCCGGCAAGTTCGGCGCCAAGGCCGTGAACTTCAACGGCCAGCATTTGCTGAACCTGGTCATGGCGCTGGCCATGGTGGGTTTTGGCGGGGTGTATTTCTTCACCGACAGCCACGCCGCCTTCCTGATCATGGTGGCCATCGCCCTGGTGCTGGGCGTGACGCTGATCATCCCGATTGGCGGCGCCGACATGCCGGTGGTGGTGTCGATGCTGAACTCCTACTCGGGCTGGGCGGCTGCCGGCATCGGCTTTACCCTGAACAACCCGGTGCTGATCATTGCCGGCGCGTGCGTGGGTTCTTCTGGCGCGATTCTGTCTTACATCATGTGTAAAGCCATGAACCGCTCCATCCTCAGCGTGCTGCTGGGCGGCTTTGGCGCCGAAGTGGCGGCGGGCGGCGGCGGCGACAGCGGTCCGAAGAACTACAAATCCGGTTCGGCCGAAGACGCCGCCTTCCTGATGGCCAACGCCGACAGCGTGGTGATCGTGCCGGGTTACGGTCTGGCCGTGTCGCGCGCCCAGCATGCGCTGCAAGAGTTTGCCGAGCTGCTGCACGAAAAAGGCGTGAACGTGCGCTACGCCATCCACCCGGTGGCGGGCCGCATGCCGGGCCATATGAACGTGCTGCTGGCCGAAGCCGAAGTGCCGTATGACCAAGTGCTGGAAATGGAAGAAATCAACTCGGACTTCTCCAACACCGACGTGGTGCTGGTGATCGGCGCCAACGACGTGGTCAACCCGGCCGCGCTGAAAGATAAAAGCAGCCCGATTTACGGCATGCCGATTCTGGAAGCACACAAGGCGCGCACCATTATCGTGGTCAAGCGTTCGATGAGCGTGGGCTACGCCGGCCTGGACAACGAGCTGTTCTATATGGATAAAACCATGATGGTGTTTGGCGACGCCAAGAAAGTGGTGGAAGACCTGGTCAAGGGCGTGGTGCACTGATTTTTGCCCCGCCTCACCCGGCATCCTGCCCCGCCCGGCCCTGGCCCGGCGGGGTTTTTCATGCCCAAGGCCTGCGCGATGGGTGAAATTTTGTTACTATTTCAACACGTTCCCCCAGTATTCGCCATGCCCAACCAAGACCCTATCTCCAAACAGCTGCCCCTGAAATTCGCCAACGGGCAAACCATCCGCCGCTTTGCCAAGCACTGCCCCGCCTGCAAGCACATTGTGGACAGCCAGCATATGCACGGCGTCGCCCAACTGGTGCAAGACCGCGTGGTGATTGTCGCCCAGGCGCGCTGCCCGGCCTGCGGCCACGGCTTTTCTGTCACCTGCGTGGTCACCGACGACAAACAAGTGCATCGGGTGTGGGTGCCTGGCTGGGCGCTGCGCTGGTGGCTGTCGCGTCAGCGTGACGACGACGCGCCGCTGCGCGACCGCGACAGTCGCGAATGGGAATACGAAGACACCCCGGACGTGCCCACCCCGCTGCGCAACCCCACCCCCAGCCTGAGCGCCGCCGACGTCACCGTCGCCAGCGAGGCGCTGGGCCAGTTTCAGGGCGAGCCCATCCCGGCCTGGATCGAAAACCAGGGCCAGCGCTATGTGTTCCAGCGCGCCAGCCAGGACGGCCCGCGCACCAAGCTGGGCCGCGACGAAGTGCTGTACGAAGGCCGGTTGGTGTATGTGCGGGATGGGGTGCATGTGGAGGTGTAAACCGGGCGTTGCCACGGTAGCGGCTCGCGCCGCCAAACCTTGACGGCGCATACCCCGTCGCCTAGAATCCATTTCAACACGGCCCCTCTCGGCAACCCCGCTTCGGCGGGAAAGCTGCTGAGGGGTTTTTTATGGGTATCCGGAATGCAGTGTGGAAAGCATCAGGGACCGCGAAGGCCCCTGATGTTGAAACTTAGGCAAAGTCGCCCGCTTCTAGTTTTCTCACCA
>NZ_QJKI01000014.1 GCF_003201855.1 Rivihabitans pingtungensis
AAAGGTGGCGTCCACCAATTTGCGCGCCAGGCGCAACGCCGGCTCATTGGTCAGCGTGTTGGACACATGCCAGAGCTGCTGGGCCTGCTCGGTCAAGGCCTTGACCATGGCTGGATGGCAATGGCCCAGCGAGGTGACGGCGATGCCGGCGGCGAGGTCCAGATAGTCGCGGCCGTGCTGATCCCACAGGCGGCTGCCTTGGCCGCGTACCGGCAGCCATTGGGCCGGGGCGTAGTTGGGAACCATCAGTTGGTCAAAATCGGCGCGAGTGGGGTGGGTCATGGTGAAGTCTCCTTGCGGGCGGGTTCGGTCAGGATGCGTCCCATTCTAGGCAGCCGCCGGCCGCCGGGCTTGCATTGGCGCGACATGCTGTTGCATCGCCGCCGCCTTGTCGGCGCTCTTCGCGCGGCGACAGGCCAAAATGGTGGCGGTAGGCGTTGGAGAAATGCGAGCCGGACGAAAACCCGCACGACAGGCCAATCTGGATGATCGAGCCCGAGGTCTGGCGCAGCAGCTGGCGCGCGCGGTTCAGCCGCAGCTCCAGATAATACTGCGACGGCGCCTGGTCCAGCGCCTGCTTGAACAAGCGCTCCAGCTGACGGCGCGACACGCACACCTGGTCGGCGATCTGATCCGTGGTGAGCAGGTCTTCCATATGCGCTTCCATCAGCGCCACCGCCTTGGCCAGTTTGGGCGGGGTGGCGCCCAGCTGGGCGCGCAGGCCCACGCGCTGGCGCTCGTCGCCGGGGCGCAGGCGCTCCAGCAAAAAGTGCTCGGCCACCTGACCGGCCAGCGCCTGGCCGTGCTGGCGGGCGGTGAGCGCCAGAAACATGTCCAGCACCGCCACGCCGCCGCCGCAGGTCAGCCGCTGGCGGTCAAACTCAAATAAATTGCCCGACAGCGCCACCTGCGGGTAGCGCTCGGCAAAGGCCTCGTGCAAAGACCAATGCACGCTGGCGCGGCAGCCGCCCAACAGCCCGGCGGCGGCCAGCCAGAAAGCCCCGGCGTGCACGCCGCCCAGCACCAACCGCGCGCGCGCCGCCGCCGACAAGGCCGCCACCCGCGCATCGCTGGCCGGCAGCGGCGGCGGCAGGCCGCTGGCGAACACCAACAGCGCCGACAGGCCATCCAGCGCCGCCGGGCTGAGCGCGGCGTCCACTGGCGTGGGCAAGCCCAGGTCGGACAAGACGGGCGCGCCATCGGCCGACAGCGTCAGGCAGGCGCCGGCAGCCGGGCCGGCCAGCTGGTGCAGCTGGGCCTGCGCCGTGCGCCACAAGGCCAGCTCGGCCAGCGAAAACCCCGGCAGCAACAGCAGGCCCACGCGCGGCGGCGGGCCGGGTTCCACAAGCCAGTCAAACATGGTTGCTCATCCAAACAGGCGGCCGGGCTTATTTCAGCCGGCCAGACAAAAACTGTTGCAGGCGCTCGCTTTGCGGGCGATTCAGCACCTCGGCGGGGTGGCCTTGTTCTTCGATGCGGCCCTGGTGCAAAAAAATCACCTGGCTGGACACTTCGCGGGCAAAGGCCATTTCGTGGGTGACCACCACCATGGTGCGCCCGTCGCGCGCCAGCGCCTGCATGACTTTGAGCACCTCGCCCACCCGTTCCGGGTCCAGCGCCGAGGTGGGTTCGTCAAACAGCATGACTTCGGGCTCCATGGCCAGCGCGCGGGCAATCGCCACCCGCTGTTGCTGGCCGCCGGACAAATGCGCCGGGTAGCGGTCTTCCACCCCCACCAGGCCCACCAGGTCCAGATAGCGCCGCGCCGAAGCCAGCGCCGCCTCGCGCGGCACGCCCAGCACCTGCACTGGCGCTTCGATGATGTTGTCCAGCACGGTCAGGTGCGACCACAAATTAAAATGCTGAAACACCATGGCCAGCCGGGCGCGCAGCCGCTGCAACTGCGCCGGGCTGGCGGCGGCCAGCATGCCATCCTTGGCGCGGCGCAGCGCCAGGCTTTCGCCGGCCACAATGATCTCGCCCTCGTGCGGGCGCTCCAGCAGATTGATGCAGCGCAAAAACGTGCTCTTGCCCGAGCCGGACGAGCCGATGATGCTGATCACATCGCCGGGCTGGGCGGTCAGCGACACGCCCTTGAGCACTTCGTGGTCGCCGTAACGCTTGTGCAGGTCGCGGACAATCAGTTTCGGATTGAGCATGGCGCTCTCCCAATGATGAATGAACAATCAGCCGCGCGCTTGCAGATGCGCCAGCCAGCGCCGCTCGGCGGCCTTGAACAGCCGGGTCAGCCCAAAAGTCAGGGCGATGTACACCAGCGCGGCGGCAATAAAAGGCTCGAACGGCAGGTAATAATTGGCGTACAGCCGGTCGGCGGCGGCGGTGAGGTCCAGCAGCGTCACCGTGCTGGCCAGCGAGGTGGCGTGCAGCATCATGATCACCTCGTTGCCATAGGCCGGCAGCGAGCGGCGCAGCGCCGAGGGCAGCACAATCCGGCGCAGCATCTGCATGCGGCTCATGCCCACGCTGTGCGCGGCCTCGATCTCGCCCGGCGCGGTGGCGCGCAGCGCCCCGGCCAGCATTTCGGTGGTGTAGGCGACGGTGTTCAAGGTAAGCGCCAGCGCCGCGCAAAACCCGGCGCTGGACAATGCCCCCCAGGCGGCGCTGTCGCGCACCACGTCAAACTGCGCCAGGCCGTAATAAATCAAATACAGCTGCAACAGCATCGGCGTGCCGCGCACCACATAGGTGTAGGCCGCCACCGGCCAGGCCAGCCAGCGCTGGCGCGACACCCGCCACACCGCCGCCGGAATCGACAACAGCAGCCCGGCGCTGACGGCGGCCAGCAATAGCCACAGCGTGGTGAACAACCCTTCGGCATACAATTGCAGATTGGCCGGCTCAAACAACACACTGAAATCCATCTCAGATCTCCCCGTGGCGCACGCCCACCGACACCCGGCGCGACAGCAGGCGCAAGGCCAGCAGCGAGGCGGATGTCAGCGCCAGATAGCCGGCGCCGGCCCACAGTAAATAGGTGAACGGCTCGCGGGTGGCCGAGCCGGCCTGCTTGGCCAGATACATCATGTCTTGCAGGCCAATCACCGACACCAGCGCGGTAGCCTTGAGCAGCACCAGCCAGTTATTGGTCAGCCCCGGCAAGGCCAGCCGCGCCGCCTGCGGCAAAATCAAGCGCCAGAACACCCGCCCGCGCCCCATGCCATAGGCCAGGCCGGCCTCCCACTGCCCAGGCGGCACGCCCAGCAAGGCGCCGCGAAAGGTTTCGGACAAATACGCGCCGTAGATAAAACCCAGGGTGAACACCCCGGCCATGAATTGGTCGATCTCCACTGGCGGCAGGCCCAGCGCCTCCAGCGCGCCGCCCACCAGCCCCTGGCCGCCGTAAAACACCAGCAGCATCAACACCAGCTCCGGCACGCCACGCACCAGCGTGGCGTAGGCTTCGGCGCTGGCGCGCAAAGCCGGCTGCGGCGCCAGGCGGGCCATGGCGCCCACCACGCCCAGCGCCATGGCGATGGCCAGCGCCGCCAAGGCCACTTGCAGGCTGAGCCAAGCGCCGGCAAGCATGTGGTTAAGGTATCCGTCAGTCATCCGAGAAAGTCTTTCTGATCGTGGGGGTGATGTGGCTGGGGCGAAGGCCCGCAAGCGGGAATCCCGCAGCGCGCCACCGTGTGGCGCAGGGAGAATCCTCGCAGCCAGTCGCCAGTCCCGTTGAAACACAAGGGTTCATGCGCCACAAAGAACCCCTCGCCGCATGACACCGCGTCATTCCCGCGCAGGCGGGAATCCAGGCATATCCACAGCGCACAGCGGGGTGAGCGCTCACCCGCGCTGAGCTGCGCCATGCCCACAGTGCATGCTGTGGCGCCGTCTGGGTTCCCACCTTCGTGGGAACGACTCTTCCGGTGAGACTCATGCCAAAAGCGGTCTAATCACCTATTAGTCGGTTCACATCATGGTGACTGGCTACCGGCTCATCGCCGGAATACACGCGCCGCGCCTTGGCGGCGCTAAGAGTCGCTCACAAAACCCAGCGAAGCGGCCCTGGCTAGGCGTGTGACCGCAGACAGTACAAGCAGTACGGCAAGGTCACACAACAACGCCAGGGGGTTTTGTTAGCGGCTCTTACTCCCCGTACACATCAAAATCAAAATACTTGGCGCTGATCTTCTGGTAGCCGCCATTGCCGCGCAGGGTTTTGATCGCCGCGTTCAGTTCGTCGCGCAGCGCGCCATCCGCTTTGCGCACCGCCGCGCCAATGCCCGGCCCAAAAATCTCGGCGTCGCGCAGCGCCGGGCCGATAAAGCCAAAGCCCTGGCCTTCCGGCTTTTTCAGAAAGCCCAGCGCGCTTTCCACGCTGTCGGCCACCGTGGCGTCCAGGCGGTTGGCGCGCAGGTCGAGGTAGATTTGCTGCTGGGTGTCGTAGGCGGTGACCACGGCGCCGGCCGGGGCATAGACTTTTTGGGCGTAGCGCTCTTGCGTCGAACCCTTGAGCACACCCACGCGGCGGCCTTTCAGGCTGTCCGGGGCGCCGGAGAGTTTGCTGGACAGCCGCGCCAGCAGGCGGGAGGGGGTGTTGTAGTATTTGTCGGTGAAGGCGACTGCGCGTTTGCGTTCTTCGGTGATGGTCAGCGAGGACATGATCACGTCAAACTTGCGGGCGTTCAGCGCCGGGATGATGCCCTTGAAGTCTTGTTCGACAAAGCTGCAACGCGCCTTGATTTCGGCGCACAGCGCCTGGGCCAGATCAATTTCAAAGCCCACCAGGCGGCCATCGGGGGATTTGTAGGTGAACGGTTCGTAAGACGCCTCCAGGCCGATGCGCAGGGTTTTTTCCTGCGCCAGCGCCCCGCCGGCCAGACACAGCGCGAGCGCGCCCAGTAAAAGCTGTTTCTTCATCTGTTTTCCTTCGCACATCTAGGTGAACAAGCCGACTCGGCACCGCCGCGCCGCTTCATGAACGGCAGCGCTGGCGTGCAGTGGATTCAATCATGTCGGGCAAGGCAAACCTTGCGCGGATGCGACGAAAAGTTGATGAAAGCTGGCGCGATGGGGTTTTTCAGGCTTCGCCGTAGCGGGCGCAGGCGGCGATAAAGGCTGGGCGCAGGGTGGGAGTGACGTAGGGTTTGAGCAGGGCCAGCACCTGGCAGACGCCACGGCGACCGGTGGCTTCGCTGATGGGCTGGCTGGGGTGTGAGGCTTGTTCGAAGGCGTACCAGAACTTGACCACCAGCCAGATATTGATCACCAGCGGGCGGATGTCGGCGGCGTCGATGGCAAACAGACCGGCGTCGGCGCAGCGCACAAACAGGCCGTGCAGGGTGTCGGTGAGTTCGTCGTCAATAAAGCGTTGATAATCGTGTTGCAGCGCCGGATTGCGCGCCAGCAGGCCGGGCAGGTCGTAAAACATGAAGCGATAACGCCACATGCCGTCAAACGCTGTATCCAGATAGCCCAGCACATCGGCCACCTCGGGCTGGCGGCCGTCGGCCAGGGTGAGGCGCTGGCGGACAAACTGCTGATATTCCAGAAAAATCTGGTGGACGATGTCTTCTTTATTGCGAAAGTGATAGTACAGATTGCCGGGGCTGATGCCCAGGTGGGCGGCAATGTGGTTGGTGGTGACCGCGCGCTCGCCTTGCTCATTGAACAAGGCCAGGCTGGCGGCCACGATGCGATGGTAGGTTTTCATGATTCAGCAGGCTGGCCGCGCGGCCAGGCAAGACGGGAAGGCGGGCAGTATCCCTGCACCGGCCAGTGGCTGCCAAGTGGCAGCTGGCCGGTGCAGGGAGAGACAAGGCGTGTAACCGCAGTGAACCACGCCAAACGGGCTTTGTGAGCGGCGCTTACCCCAGCAGCAGGGCGTCGTCGGTAATCGCCTCGCCACGGGTGCGCTCGAACATGGCCAATAAGTCCGGCACGTCCATGCGCGCGCGCTCTTCGCCGCTGACGTCCAGCACCACCCGGCCCTGATGCAGCATCACGGTGCGGTCGCCGTGGTCCAGCGCCTGGCGCATGGAGTGGGTCACCATCAGCGTGGTCAGCTTGCCTTCCGCCACCACTTGGTCGGTCAGTTCCAGCACAAAGGCGGCGGTTTTCGGGTCGAGCGCGGCGGTGTGTTCGTCCAGCAGCAGCATGCGCGAGGGCTTGAGCGAGGCCATCAGCAGGCTGACCGCCTGGCGCTGGCCGCCCGACAGCAGGCCAATGCGGTCGGTCAGGCGGTTTTCCAGGCCCAGCTTGAGGATGGACAGTTTTTCGCGAAACAGCTCGCGCAGCTCGGCCTTCACCGCGCGGCCCAGGCCGCGCCTTTCGCCGCGCTGCCAGGCCAGCGCCAGGTTTTCTTCGATGGTCAGCGCTTCGCAAGTGCCGGCCATCGGGTCCTGAAACACCCGCGCCACCAGCCCGGCGCGCTGCCAGGCGTTTTGCCGGGTGACGTCCTGACCGTCCAGGTGCAGGCTGCCGCTGTCCACCAGCAAATCGCCGCTGATGGCGTTCAGAAAGGTGGATTTGCCGGCGCCGTTGCTGCCGATCACGGTGACGAACTGGCCGGTTTCGATGTGCAGGTCCAGCCCGCGCAGCACGCGGTTTTCAATCGGCGTGCCGGGGTTGAATGTCTTGAGCAGACCTTTGGCGTGCATCATGCCGGATTCCCCTTCACGGTTTTGCGCAGTTTGGCTTTCAGCGTCGGCAGCACCAGCGCCAGGCCCACCAGCACGGCGGTGACCAGATTCAGATCCTGTGCTTGCAGGCCGATGAAGTCGGCGCTCAGCGCCAGGGCGATGAACAGGCGGTACAAAATGGCGCCCAGCACGGTGGCCAGGGTGATCACCCACAGCGAGCGCGACGGAATCAGCGTTTCGCCGATGATCACCGCCGCCAGGCCGACCACAATGGTGCCCACGCCCATGGAAATATCCGCCCCGCCCTGGGTTTGCACATACAGCGCGCCGCCCAGCGCAATCAGCGCATTGGACAAGGCCATGCCGGTGAGGATGGCGCGGTTGGTGGAAATCCCCTGGGCGCGCGCCATGCGCGGGTTGGCGCCGGTGGCGCGCATGGCCAGGCCGGATTGCGAGGCAAAATAAGCATCCAGCAGCAGCTTGGCGGCCACCACGATGGCGGCCAGCACGCCCGGCTGCACCCACATGGCGCGCTCGGAAACCTCGCCAATCAGCGGGCTGAACACCGTCGGCGAGCCGATCAGCGCCACATTGGGCGCGCCCATCACCCGCAGATTGATCGAATACAGGGCAATCATCACCAAAATGCTGGCCAGCAGTTGCAGGATGTTCAGCCGCACATTCAGCCAGGCGGTCACCCAGCCGGCTGCGGCGCCGGCCAGCATGGCGGCGGCGCAGGCCAGCCACGGCGACTGGCCGCCAGCGATCATGATGGCCGCCACCGCGCCGCCCAGCGGAAAGCTGCCGTCGGCGGTGAGGTCCGGAAAATTGAGGATACGGAACGAAATCAGCACGCCCAGCGCCACCAGGGCGAAGATCAGGCCGATTTCCAGCGCTCCCATCAGGGAGATGAGTGACATGGATTACCTCGACAAAAACGAACACCGCGCCCGGTGGGGCGCGGCAGACTGCCGCCCTGCGGCGCGGGATGGCGCACCGGGGCGGCTCGGCTGAGCTTAAGCCGCGCAGGGCGGCGCCGGCAAAACCGGCGCACTGCGGGCGGTCAGGTCGCGCTGGGCATCAGGTGGCGGCCCAGCGCGTCAGCCATCATTTTACCGTGTCTTTGGCTTCTTTGAGCAGGGCCGGCGACAGCGGCGCGCCTTGCTTCTTGGCGGCTTCCGGGTTGACGGTCAGCGAGGTCTTGTCACCCAGTTGCGGGGCGATGTCGCCGGCCTTTTCGCCCTTGAGGATGCGCACCACGATCTTGCCGGTCTGGCGGCCCATATCGTAGTAGTTCATGCCCAGCGCGGCGATGGCGCCGCGCTTGACCGAGTCGGTGTCGGCGGCGATCAGCGGAATCTTGGCGTCGGTGGCCACGCGCACCAGCGATTCATAGGTGGACACCACATTATTGTCGGTGGAGGTGTAAATGGCGTCCACCTTGCCCACCAGGCTCTTGGCGGCCGGGGCCACGTCCACGGTGCGCGGCGCGGCGGCTTCCACCAGGGTCATATTGCGCTTGGCCAGCTCGGCCTTCAGTTCGCGGGCGACGGTGACCGAGTTGACTTCACCCGGGCTGTACACCATGCCGATGCGCTTGGCGCCCGGCTTGACCTTTTCGATCAGGTCGATTTGCGGCGGCAGCGACAGCATGTCGGACACGCCGGTGACATTGGTGCCGCTGGCCTTCCAGCTGCTCACCAGCTTGGCGGCCACCGGGTCGGTGACGGCGGCGAACACCACCGGCACGGTTTTGGTGGCGGCGACGGCAGCCTGGGCGCTGGGGGTGGCGATGGCGACGATCACGTCAGCATTGTCGCCCACAAACTTGCGGGCGATCTGGCCGGCGGTGGCGGCGTTGCCCTGCGCGCTCTGGAATTGGTATTTGATTTGTTTGCCCGGTTCAAAGCCGTTGGCCTTGAGTTCGTCTTCCACCCCCTTGCGGGCGGCGTCCAGCGCCGGGTGTTCGACGATGGCGGTCACCGCCACCGACTTCATTTCAGCGGCGTGGCTCAGCGGGGCCAGGGCGGCCAGCACGCTGGCGGCCAGACAGTTCAGGGCAATGCGGCGAGAGATAAGCGTCATGATGCTTCCGTGCGGTGAGCAAGTGCTCTTGCGTGAAGGTTTACGGGAAGACGACGGCCAGGCGCGGCGTGGGCGGGCCGACAGCGCGGCTGTCGCGTAACAGGGCAATCTTATTGCAAATTCATGAACGCAACTGCCACAAACGAGAAATATTGTGCCAGCAATATGACATACAAGGCAATAAAAATAAATTTAACTAGAAAAAACGATTGTTTTAACTAGAAAAGCCCCTACTTTGCGCCATATCCTGCCGATTTTCCGTCTGTCTCTTTGAGTGGTTTCTGCTCAAGAACCCCATGGAAACCGCACATTTATGGCAAAAAACCAAACCACCAGCCGACTGTGCGCTGCGCTCTGCTGGCACAGGGCACATCGGATGGCCCTGTTGCTGTGGTTTTTGTGCAACGCAAGAGCACACCACGACAGCGTGGCGTCTTGCGCCTGGCGGCGCCAATGATCATTGTATTAACATTTATCAGCGTTCAACCTGCTGATCTGGATAGAATTTCTGCGGGCCCTGGATAAGTCATCACGGTGGCTAAAACCGTCCGTGCCTCACGATGACATGAGGTGATTTTATATGCGCTCCACCTATGTTTATATAAAAAACACTGATAAAAATACCGACAAGTTTTATGGTAACCCTTCGGTAACACATGGCGCGTGCCCCCCTGCTTGAAAATATCTGCCTCTCTTGGGTACAGTGAAATCGCGGGCCAACCGCAGATAACACAAAAGGATAAGATCATGGCAAGTATCAGCAGCAACATCAGCTATACATTGGCACCGAGTGATGATGTGCTGTACCTGACAGGTACAGACAATATCAATGGCAATGGCAATGGCAACTACAATGCCAATATTGTTTATGGCAATGCCGGAAACAATATCATCAATGGGCTGCAAGGCGCCGACACCGTGTACGGCGGTGCTGGCAATGACACGATTTATGCCAATATGCCTGGCAGCCTGAGCGCCACCTGGCAGGATGTACTGTACGGTGGCACAGGTGATGATGCCCTGTATGCCGATGGTTTTGATCGTTTGTATGGCGAAGATGGCAACGACAGCCTGTACGACGGCAACACCACTAGCAATCAACTGTATGGCGGCCTGGGCAATGATGCCTATTACCTGGGCAATGCCTCCAGCATGGTGATCGAGCAAGCTGGCCAAGGGGTGGATACGGTGTACAGCACGGTATCGGTGGCGTTGGATAATTCACTTGCTGGCGCACCGCTGATCAGCGGTGAGGTGGAAAACCTCACCCTGAGCAATGGCCCGGTGAATCTGACAGGCGGCGGCAATGCGCTGAATAATCTGATTACCGGCAACCTCACCGCCAATACCCTGTGGGGTGGCGTGGGCGCCGACACCCTGCAAGGCGGCGGCGGCAACGATGTGCTGTATGGCAATTCCGCCGCGGTGCTGGCCGACGCGACGCAGGATTGGCTGTACGGCGGCGATGGCGATGACATCCTGTACGCTGACGGCAACGATATGCTGCTGGGCGGGGCTGGCGCCGACACTTACATCATCCGCGCTGGGCTGGCCAACACCATTATTGAAGACCTCACCCCATCGGCAGTGGTGGATACGGTCAAGAGCGAGATTTCGTTCTCGCTGGGCCTGAGCGTGCCAGTGGCCGGCATGCCGACCACCCAAGTAGCGTCTGGCGCAGTGGAGCGGCTGGAGCTGCAAGGCTCGGCTGATTTGATCGGTCTGGGCAGCAATGGGGTGAATAACACCCTGCAAGGCAATAGCGGCAATAATGTGCTGATGGGCGGCACCGGCATGGATATCCTGTATGGCGGCGCAGGCAACGATACCCTGTATGGCAATGTGGTTAATGGCGCGACCAATACCGAGCAGGATATGCTGTATGGCGAAATCGGCAACGATACCCTGTATGGCGACGGTTACGATGTGCTGTATGGCGGGGTAGGCGACGATATTTACTATATCAACGGCATCAACAACCATGTGCAGGAAATGACCGGTGAAGGTTTTGACACCGTGCGCAGCTATGTGTCGTTTGGCGTGGGCGGCTCGCCCGATCCGCAAAGCTCCAACAGCAGCCCGGGCATTGAAGTGATCGAGCTGGTGGGCACGGCGCATGTCAGCGCCTATGGCAGCGGGGATGCAGAAACCCTGCTGGGCAACAGTGGCAATAATGTGCTCAATGGCCGTGGCGGTCACGATCTGCTCAATGGCGGCGCAGGCAACGACACGCTGAAAGTAACGGTGGCGCTGGATCCCGCTGTGTATGGTGATCAGAACGTCACCCTGATTGGCGGCGCGGGCACGGATATCTTTGCCATTGGCGCCAGCGGCAAGCTGGTGGGCGCCAATAACACCGCGCTGGTCAGTGATTTCCAGCATGGCGTGGACAAGATCATGTTTAACACCATCGCCGGTCCAGGCACATTACTGACCTTGACCACGCCGGCTGGCGCCACGCTGGACGATATGCTCACTCTGGCTGCCAGCCAGATGACCACGAGCAACACCATCAGCCAGTTTGTGTTTGCCGGTGACACCTATCTGGTGATGGATCGCTCCTCCAGCAATGGTTTTGCCAGCGCAGATACCGCCATCAAGGTGGCTGGCGTGCCGCTGATTACCTGGTCTGATTTGGCGTTTGGGGTAGTGGGGGTGTAAACGCAAGCTGTCCGGAAACCCTGCCCAGTGACAGATTCGTGCATTGAGTGGGGTTTATGGCCATCGCAGACACGAGGCTGATTTTATGACTGAAAATCAGCCTCGCCTGGTGATCCGGTTTAGTTATTTTCTTGATTGCAATCGTAATTTTTGTGCTCAATTTTTAGCGTCGTCGCTCACAAAACTCAACACAACCACCCAGGCTAGATGTTGCGGCCGCAGACACAGCAAGGCCATATGATCACAAAAGGATTTTTTTTGTGACGCTTATGTGTATCCACCACCGATCCGTATCCTAGCAAATCAAATCAGCGCCGCTCACAAAGCCTTCCTGGTGTCACCACGCACGTAGCACAACCGTCGATACCAGCATAGAAAAATACACAGTCAGATACACATCATTTTTATTACATTATTTTAATATAATGACATAAAGCCGGGTACACCTACCGGCTTGAA
Source organism: Rivihabitans pingtungensis (assembly GCF_003201855.1). Classification (GTDB taxonomy): domain Bacteria; phylum Pseudomonadota; class Gammaproteobacteria; order Burkholderiales; family Aquaspirillaceae; genus Rivihabitans; species Rivihabitans pingtungensis. The sequence continues at coordinate 11,805 of NZ_QJKI01000014.1, forward strand.
GCGCACTGTTGTATTTGTGCAACTTACTTCCATTGCACAGCACTCCTTACAAGCGCCCACCAATCCAGAATATCACCATAAGCCACTGATTTCAATAAATATATTTAATAGCATATTAAAATGACAAAAGACATCTCGGCCCGCACAACAATTTTATTACGTATAAATACGAATGGCAAAAACATAAAAAATATGCTCAAAAACCTCGCCACTAAAAACCCATTGATAAACCAGATCCGACTAACGTCTAATTTCATTTGTGTACATACACACCTGACTCAGACAAAAAGGACATCATGATGGATATTACTTCCACAACAAGCTACACCTTGGGCGCAGGCGAAGATAATCTTTATCTCCAGGCGACCAGTTATGCGCCAACTAACGGTGCAGGCAATGAACTCAACAACATCATTTCTGCCGCTTACTCAAGCTCCCCGATAGACAATACCCTCTCAGGCGGTGCAGGAGCCGATACCTTGCTGGGCGGCAACGGCAATGACATTTTGTACGGCAATGCCGCAGGGGTGAGTTCGGATGCCACACAAGACAGCCTGGACGGAGGCAATGGTAACGACATCCTTTACGCGGATGGCAACGACATTCTGGTAGGTGGTTTGGGTGAGGATCTGTACGTGATCGGCACCAGTACCGGCAACCAGATCATCGAAACATCCAGCGGCATTGATACCGTACAAAGTGAAATTTCTTTTTCACTGGGTCTGAGCGTGGCCTTGCCAGACATGCCGGTGACTCAAGTTGTGTCTGGTGTGGTCGAGCGGCTGGAACTGCTGGGCACAGCCAACTTGGTCGGGCTGGGCAACAGCAGCAGCAATACCCTGGTAGGAAATAGCGGCAATAATACCCTGATGGGGGGCGAGGCCAGCGATATCCTATATGGCGGGGCAGGTGACGACACATTATATGGCAACGTAATTAACGGGGCGATCAATACTGTACGTGACACGCTGTACGGTGGCGATGGAAATGATACCCTGTATGGTGATGGCGCCGATAGTCTGTATGGTGGCGCGGGTGATGATGTGTACTACATCAATGGAACTAGCAATTATGTGGAAGAGGCTGCCGGCGAAGGTGTCGATACGGTAAAAAGCTATAAATCGTTTGGTATCGGTGGCGCACTGGAAAGCAATGGTTCCTATGGCTCTTCGCATATTGAAAACATTGAACTGCTGGGCACGGCCAATATCAATGCCGCAGGCGGACTCAACAACAATGTCTTGATTGGCAATGCCGGCAATAATGTGTTGTCGGGAGGCGGTGGACATGACTTGCTCATGGGCGGCGCCGGTAGAGACACCTTGCGTGTTAATGCCGTGTTTCAGCCAAGCATTTTTGGTGACCAGAACACCACATTGATCGGGGGAGATGGTCGCGACACCTTTGCTTTTGCGGCAGGTGCTGTAGGCAAATTGACGGGCGCCGACAACACCGTGCTGGTTGCTGATTTTGTGCATGGCGCCGACAAGCTGGCATTTTTCAGCAACACAACCCCGACGGGTTTGGTGACGCTCTCGGTTTCTCCTGGCGCCACGCTAGATGACATGCTGGAGCTGGCAGCCCAGCAAATGAGCACAGTGACTGCGGTCAGTCAGTTTGTGTTTGCTGGCGATACTTATGTGGTGGTGGATCGCTCGGCCGACGCTGTTTTCTCGCCACTGGATACTGCCATTAAGGTTGCCGGCACCCCGGTGCTGACCTTGACAGACTTCACCTTTGCCCTGGTGGTCTGATCGCCCTGCTGTGATCTCTAAACGCCCCGGCCTTGCCGGGGCGTTTTGCCTTCTGCAGCGTCAATCCGGTATAACCCTGCTTTTGGATTGCGCGCATGGACATCTTTTTTTTCATCGGCACCGTGTCATTCACCCTTACCGGCTATCTGCTGGGCGTGCGCAAGCGCTTTGACTGGTTGGGCGTGGCCATTCTGGCCTTGCTTACCGCCGTTGGCGGCGGCGTGCTGCGTGATGTGCTGATCCAGCGCACCCCGCGCATTCTTTACCAGAACGACACGCTGTGGGTGATTGCCGCCACGCTGGCGCTGGCCTGGGGCTTGCGCTTGCAAACCCGGCGCGCGCCGCAGCTGGAGCGGCTGTTCATCCTGGCCGATTCAATTGGCCTGGTGGCATTTTCCATCGGCGGCGCGCAAATCGGCGCCATGCTGGGCTTAAGCGCCTTTGGCGTGGCCATGCTGGGCTTTATCAGCGCGGTGGGCGGCGGCATGATCCGCGACATGCTGGTCAATGACATCCCGTTTATCCTGCATCGGGATTTTTACGGCGCGGTGTCCATCCTGGTGGCGTTGGGCTGGCACGCGCTGAATCAACTGGGCTGGCAACGGCCAGAAACCGAATACGCGCTGTTTGCGCTGGGCCTGGCGCTGCGGCTATGGGCGCACCGGCAAGAACTGCGCTTACCCGCGCCGGACGCCAGCGGGCACTGAGCGGCACGACAAGGCCGCGCAACAACACCAGCAGAGCTTGGTAAGCAGCTTTAAGCAAGGGAGAAAAGCGCATGGTGGAATTTGTCTTGCTGACACACGCCGGCCAGCCGGTCAGCATCGAATACCAATGGCTGAACCGCGAGCGTGAACACACGCCGCTCTTGGTGTTTCTGCACGAGGGTTTAGGCTCGGTCAGCATGTGGCGCGACTATCCGCAAACGCTGTGCGACGCCGCCGGCTGTCGTGGCCTGGTGTATTCGCGCCCCGGCTATGGCCGCTCGACCCCGCGTGCGCCCGAGGCGCGCTGGCAGCCGGATTATCTGCACATCCAGAGCTGGCAGGTGCTGCCGGCGCTATTGGATGCGCTGGGCATAGAGGCGCCGTGCTGGCTGTTTGGCCACAGCGACGGCGGTTCGATGGCCTTGCTGTTTGCCGCGCGCTTTGCTGAGCGCACCGCCGGCATCATCACCCTGGCGCCGCATATTTTTGTCGAAGAGATCACCGTGGCCGGCATCGCCGCCGCGCGCGAGGCCTATCTGGCCGGCGGCCTGCGCCAGGGCCTGGCTCGCCACCACGCCGACCCGGATTCGCCGTTCTGGGGCTGGAACCACGCCTGGCTGAATCCGGCGTTCCGGCAATGGAATCTGGAGGCCGACATTGTCGGCATCCGCTGCCCGGTGCTGGCCATTCAGGGCGAGGGCGACGAATACGCCAGCATGGCGCAGATCGACGGCATCCAGCGCATTGTGCCGCACACACAATTGCTCAAGCTGGCCGACTGCAGCCACAGCCCGCATCGTGACCAAGCCGCCGCCGTCACCGAGGCCACGCTGGCCTTATTGCGTTCAGTCGGCTTCGCGCAGTTGTAAGGCGCGTGGGGAGATGCCCAGCACGCGCACAAAGGCGCGGCGCATGCGTTCGGGGTCGGCAAAGCCGTAATCGCGCGCCACGGATTTGACCGACAACGCGCCGCTTTCCAGTGCGGCGCGCGCCGCTTCAATGCGCAGCCGCTCCAGCGCCCGCGCCGGCGTCATGCCCAATTCGGCGCGAAAGCAGCGGGCAAAGTGGCGCGGGCTCATGCGCGCCACCTCGGCCAGCGCCTCGACATTCAAGGCCAGATGCAAATGCTCGCGCATATGGCGCAGCACCCCGGCAAAGCGTCCCTGTGCCGGCGCCATGTCCAGCAAGGCAGAATACTGCGATTGTCCGCCCGGTCGCCGGTAATACACCACCAGCTGGCGCGCCACCTGCCGAGCCACCGCCTCACCCAGATCGTCAGCAATCAGCGCCAGCGACAAATCAATGCCGGCGGTGATGCCGGCCGATGTCCATAGCTTGTCGTCCTGAATATAAATCCGGTCGGCCTCCAGCTGCACAGCCGGAAAGCGCCGGGCAAAATCCGCCTCGCGTCGCCAGTGGGTGGTGGCGCGGCGGCCATCCAGCAAGCCGCTGGCCGCCAGCAAATACGCGCCAGAACACACGCTGGCCACCCGCCGCGCCGTCTGGGTGATCTCTTTCAGCCAGACCCGGATCGCCACACAGTCACAGGCGCGCTCCACGCCATCACCACCCGGCGCCAGCAAGGTATCCACGCGGGTGCTTGCCGCCAATGACTGGCTGTCCAGCGCCACCCCGCAGGAAGCCGTCACCTGTCCGCCAGTCTGACTGCACACTGTCCAGCGATAGCTGCCCGGCGCGATGCGATTGGCCATCTCGAACGCCGCCATCGGGCCAGACACATCCAGCAGTTGAAAGTCGGCAAACACAAAAAACAGCAGGTGACGGGTCATGGCAGAAAGAGGGGGATTAATGTCATTTACCCCGGCACTGTAGCGGCTCATTATGCCGATCGCAAGACGTGATGTGCGTTGTGATATGTCAACCGTGAACCGCTTTCAGGAGTCGAACCCCATGATGAACGCTGTGGATCTTGCCGCTGTCCTGCCCACCACCTTGACTGCCGCCAATACCCCGGTAGGCTTGAGTGGAGAAATCATCTCCCATTCCCATATTGGCCAGGAATTCGCCTGGCCGCCGGAAGATCCGCGCCAGGCCAGGCAAACGCAGCGCGAATACACTGCCCGGGATGCCGAACGGGTGGCCGCAGCCAGCCTGTCGCCCCATTTTGATCTGGCGGTGTTTCTGGAAAAAACCCGTCAACTGGATACGCCGGCGCGCATTCTTGAGCTGTTGAATCACAATGCCTTTCAGTTTAATTCGCGCAAGCGCTTTCGTGAGCATCCTCAGTGGCAGGCACGGGTGGCGGCCTGCTGTGCGCAGCAACAGCCGGTGGAAATCCTGATTCTGGCGTTTTGTGTGATCAGCAACCCGACCAAACGCCTCCAGCCCACTCAGGTGACCGCTGCCGAAGACGTGTCGCTGTTGCACATGTGGCGCATCGCCCAGCATATCCAGTCGTTTTATCCGCCCGGCGCGGTGTTTCATGTCATCAGCGACAGCACGTTTTACGCGCTGCCACTGGGTGTCACCTCGGTCGAAGCACAACACTACCTGCTGAGTCTGCGTGAACGCACCCAGACGCTGGGCATTGCCGGGCAGGTGCGCATCCACGACATTTCCGACAACCTGGCCCGACGCACCGCCTTGTTTCACCAGCGCTTCGAGCACTGGCGCAGTCAGTTTCTTGATCAGCCGCTGTCGGGCGAAATCAGCCACGAAGAATACCTGCGCTGGCGCGCCAGCATGCGCAACACACTGAACACCAAACGCATGAATCTTGAATACCGAGATATGGTTCGCCTGTTCGGCCCGGCTGCCCAACACGCCCCCACCATGCTGGACGAATACGCTGGCCTGGCGCTGGCCGAGTATCGTGCGCTCAAGGCAGCGGCGGCCGACACGCGCTGGGATGAGGAGGATTTTCCGCGCGCCATCCGCGCGACGATCCATGCCAAAAAAATCCCCGTGCTTGGTCTGCGTCTGTATCCGGAGTACAAGCTGGGCTCACGCTTGTTGCCTTATCACGGCATGGCCGTGCTCACGCCAGCGGATGAAGCCGGCCGCGAGCGCATGGAGATCCGCCATGAAATCACCATGATTGGCAATCCGGCTTACACCCGGGTGGTGGATACACAAGGGCTGACACAGTTTTATGAACCTGCCGGTGGCCAGGGATGACGACGCTGCCGCCCACCGTCTGGTTGCTGGCGCTCAGCCAGGCGCTGGCGATGACCGTGGTCAGCCTGACGCTGTCCGCCTCGGCCTGGGTGGGCAGCAAGCTGGCCGGGCCAGACTGGGCCACCTTGCCGCTGGCGGCGCAATACCTGGCCACCTTGCTGTTGCTGTCGCCCGTGGCCTGGGCAATGACGCGGCTGGGGCGGCGGCCAGTGTTGGCGGCGGGCGCGCTGCTGGGCATGCTGGGCCTGGCGCTGGCGGCGCTGGCGATTGCCCGGCAGCAGTTTGCCTGGTTTGTGGCCGCCAGTGGCTTGGTGGGGGCATTCAATGCCGTGGCGCAGTATTACCGCTTTGTCGCGGCGGACGTGGCGCCCCCCGGCCAACACGGGCGCGCGATTGCCGCCACGCTGACCGGCGGTGTGCTGGCGGCCTGGCTGGGCCCGGCGCTGGCCAGTCACACCCGTCTGCTGGGGCCACAACCTTTTACGGTCAGCTTTGTGTGGCTGGCGGTCCTGGCCGGGCTGGCGGCGCTGTGCGCTTTGGTCATGCGCATCCCCCCTGGCGCGCTGCCCGCCAGTGGCGCACGCCGGCCTTGGCGCACCCATGCGCGCAACCCACGGCTGTGGTTGGCGGTGCTGGCCGCCAGCAGTGGCTATGCGCTGATGAATCTGCTGATGACCGCCACGCCGCTGGCCATGCGCTGCGCGCAGTTTGATTTTGCCGCCGCCGCCACGGTGATTCAGTGGCATATCGTCGCCATGTTTGCCCCTTCTTTGCTCAGCGGCCGACTGGTGCAGCGCCTGGGGGCGCCAGGGGTGATGTTGGGCGGGGCGGTATTGATGCTGGCCAGCGTGGGGATCAGCCTGCGCGGTGAAACGTTTGGCCATTTTCAGTGGGCGCTGGCCTTGCTGGGCGTAGGCTGGAACGGGGTATATGTGGGGGCCAGCAGCCTGTTGACTGAATGCTGCTGGCCAGCTGAAAAAGCCTGGATACAGGCCGGCAACGACAGCATGGTGTTTCTGGGCGTCACCCTGATGACCGCCGCCGCCGCCCCGGCAGTCAACGCCTGGGGCTGGATGACATTAAACCAGCTGGCGTTGGCCCCGCTCTTGCTGCTGGCCGGGGCGTGTGGCTGGCTGTACTGGCGGCCGCCAGCCTGAACACAGGGTTATCTGCCTGACGTGATGGTGCAGCCTTGCAGATGGCTTGCGTTTGGCCAGGATCGCTGCACGGAGTGTTTAGAGTCGCTAACAAAACTCAGCGAAGCGCCCCTGGCTAGGCGTGTGACCGCAGACAGTACAACAAGCAAGGTTACACAACAACGCCAGGGGGTTTTGTTAGCGGCTCTTATCCGTGCCTTGTCGCCTTGCAACGATGCATTGCTGAAGCATCACAAAAACACAAGCCGGGGATCGCCCGGCTTGTGTTTTTACATCATCCTGCCTACGGATAGCGTTTACAGGATTTCCAGAATGCCGGCAGCGCCCATGCCGGTGCCGATGCACATGGTGACCATGCCATAGCCGGTCTGGCCACGGCGGCGCATGCCGTGCACCAGAGTGGCGGTGCGGATGGCGCCAGTGGCGCCCAGCGGGTGGCCCAGGGCGATGGCGCCGCCGTTGGGGTTGACCACGGCCGGGTCCAGCTCCAGGTCGCGCATCACCGCCAGCGCCTGGGCGGCAAAGGCTTCGTTCAGCTCAATCCATTTCAGGTCAGACTGGGCGATGCCGGCATTGGCCAGGGCAGCGGGGATGGCCACTTTCGGGCCGATGCCCATGATGGCCGGCGGCACGCCTTTGACGGCAAAGCTCACATAGCGGGCCAGCGGGGTGAGGTTGAACTGCTTGAGCACCTTTTCGCTGACCAGCACCACGGCGCCAGCGCCGTCGGACATTTGCGAGCTGTTGCCGGCGGTGACGCTGCCCTTGGCGTCGAACACGGTTTTCAGCTTGGCCAGGCCTTCCAGCGTGGTGTCCAGGCGTGGGCCTTCGTCGGTATCCAGCACTTTATTGCGCAGAATCACTTCGCCGGTGGCCAGGTTGGGCGTGCGGTAGGTGGCATCCAGCGGGGTGATTTCATTGGCAAAGGCGCCGGACTGGATGGCGGCGATGGCGCGGCGGTGGGATTCCACGGCAAAGGCGTCCTGGTCTTCGCGGCTGACTTTCCATTGCTGGGCGACTTTTTCTGCGGTCAGGCCCATGCCGTAGGCGATGGCGTAGTTTTCGTCTTTGGCAAAAATGGCCGGGTTCAGCGACACCTTGTTGCCCATCATCGGCACCATGGACATGGATTCCGAACCGGCGGCAATCACCACGTCGGCTTCGCCAGTGCGGATGCGGTCGGCGGCGATTTGCACGGCGTTGATGCCGGACGAGCAGTAGCGGTTGATGGTGAGGCCGCCGACGGTTTCCGGCAGGCCGGCCAGCAGGGCGCCGATGCGGGCCATGTTCAGGCCTTGCTCGGCTTCGGGGAAGGCGCAGCCCACCACCACATCGTTGATCAGGTTGACGTCCAGTTCCGGCACTTGCGCCAGCGCGCCCTTGAGCACGTGGGCCAGCATGTCATCCGGGCGGACGTGGCGCAGCATGCCGCGCGGGGCTTTGCCCACCGGAGTGCGGGTGGTGGCGACGATATAGGCTTCTTGAATCTGTTTGCTCATGAGGTCATTCTCCAGGCGCGCGCCGGCTGGGCGCGCGCCGCAAGGGTTCGGGCGATCAGTTGCGCAGCGGCTTGCCAGTGGTCAGCATATTGGCGATGCGCGCCTGGCTCAGCGGGTTTTTCAGCAGGCTCATGAAGGCCTTGCGCTCCAGATCCAGCAGCCATTGTTCGTCCACCAGCGTGCCGGCTTCCAGGTCGCCGCCGGTCATCACGTCGGCGATCAGGCTGGCGATGGTGAAGTCATGCTTGGTGATGAAATTGCCTTCCAGCATGTTCACCAGCTGGCCCTTGATCGAGGCGGCGCCGCTGCGGCCGGCCACCGGGAAGCCCTTGGCTTTCAGCGGCGGGCGATAGCCGGCTTCGGCCATGGCCAGCGCTTCTTGCTTGGCCACGTACAGCAGCTCGTGCACATTGAACACCACGGTGTCGGTCTTTTTCAGGTAGCCGATGGCCTGGCCTTCCAGCGCGCTGGTGCCCACCTTGGCGGTGGCGATGGCCATGAAATAGTCTTTCAGCGCGGCCAGCACGTCGCCACGGGATTCCTGCGCGGCGCGCAGGGCAAATTCCTTGCAGCCGCCGCCGCCCGGCAGCAGGCCCACGCCCACTTCCACCAGACCGATATAGGTTTCCAGCGCCGCCACCACCTTGTCGCAGTGCATCAGGAACTCGCAGCCGCCGCCAAAGGCGTAGCCTTGCGAGGCCGCCACCACCGGCACCAGGCTGTAGCGCAGGCGCATCGAGGTGTTCTGGAACTGACGCACGGTGTCGTCAATCGCCGCCCAGTTGCCGGTCATGAAGGCCGGCATCATCGATTGCAGGTCGGCGCCCACCGAGAACGGTTCTTCGGTTTGCCAGATCACCAGGGCTTTATATTGTGCTTCGGCCAGGTCGATGGCCTTGTTCAGCCCTTCGATCACTGCCGGGCCAATGGCGTGGGCCTTGGAGGTGAAGCTCACCACCAGCACGCCGTCGCCCGAGGTGAAGGCGCGCACGCCGCCTTCGGTTTCGAACACGGTTTCGCCCAGTTGCGGCGCGTCTTCGCCCAGCACGCGGGCCGGGGCCAGCTGGCGCTGGTAAACGTCCAGGGTGGAGCGGCCGGCCAGTGTGCCTTGGGCGGCGTTGTACGAGCCGTGGGCAAAGTGCACGCCGGCGCGGTCGGCTTCCAGCGCCCAGGCCGGCAGCGCGGCCTGGCTCAGGCTGTGGCCAGCGGCGATGTCTTCTTGCATCCAGCCGGCCACTTGCTGCCAGCCGGCGGCCTGCCAGGTTTCAAACGGGCCAACCGACCAGCCAAAGCCCCAGCGGATGGCCAGGTCGAGGTCGCGGGCGTTGTCGGCCACGTCAGCCAGGTGATAGGCGATGTAGTGGAACACATCGCGAAAGCACGCCCACAGGAACTGCGCCTGCGGGTGCTGGCTGTCGCGCAGCTTTTTGAATTTCACCGCCGGGTTGGGTTCTTTCAGGATAGCCTTGACCGCGTCGTCGCCTTTTTCGCCGGCATTGACGTATTCACCCTTGGCCGGGTCGAGCACCAGGGTTTGCTTGCCTTCTTTTTTGTAGATGCCGCACTTGGTTTTTTGCCCCAGTGCGCCTTTTTCAATCAGCGCGGCCAGCCAGGCCGGGGTTTTGAACAGGCCGTGCCACGGGTCGTTGGGCAGGGTGTCCTGCATGGTCTTGACCACGTGGGCGAAGGTGTCCAGGCCCACCACGTCGGCGGTGCGGAAGGTGGCGGATTTCGGGCGGCCCAGGCGCGGGCCGGTGAGGTCGTCTACCACGTCAAAGCGGATGCCGTATTTTTCGGCATTGGCGATGGTGGCCAGCATGGAGAACACGCCGATGCGGTTGGCGACAAAGTTCGGGGTGTCTTTGGCGCGCACCACGCCCTTGCCCAGGGTGGTGACCAGGAAGCGCTCCAGGTTGTCCAGCACGCCAGCGTCGCTGGTCAGGCAGGGGATGATTTCCACCAGGTGCATATAGCGCGGCGGGTTGAAAAAGTGCACGCCGCAAAAGCGCGGGCGCAGGCTGTCCGGGCAGGCCTGGGCCAGGGTGTTGATGCTCAGGCCCGAGGTGTTGGTGGCAAAAATGCTGTTTTCGCCCAGGTGCGGCGCCACCTTGTGGTATAGGTCGGCTTTCCAGTCCATGCGTTCGGCGATGGCTTCAATCACCAGGTCGCAGTCTTTGAGCAAGTGCAGGTGTTCTTCGTAGTTGGCCGGGGTGATGTAGTCGGCGCGGTCAGCGGCGGCCAGCGGGGCCGGCTTGAGCTTTTTCAGGTTGGCGATGGCTTTCAGCGCGATGCTGCTTTTGTCGCCTTCTTTGGCCGGCAGGTCGAACAACACGGTTTGCACCTTGGCGTTGACCAGGTGGGCGGCGATTTGCGCCCCCATCACACCGGCGCCGAGCACGGCCACCTTGCGTACGTTGAATTTCGCTTGAGACATGGTTACCTCAGTTTGGTCAGCACTTGCGAAACAGGCGGAGTCCCTGCGATTGCCGGTGTGCGCCCGGTTGGAATCCTGTATGCATCTCCGCCCACGGCCGGGTGGCCTGGCCACCCGATGGTTTGACGTCAGAGCGCCAAGTATAAATCAAACGTTTTAAACGGTTGTTTTTATTTTTTTCCCGACCGGCGCAAGCCAGGTCGGGAAGAAGCGCTGGCCATAAGCCGCGCCGTTCACAAAACCCAGCGAAGCGATCCTGGCTAGGCGTGTGACCGCAGACAGTACAAGCAGTACGGCAAGGTCACACCACAACGCCAGGAGGGTTTTGTGCACGGCGCATCAGGCCAGCGTTGACACTCTATCAGAACTGGTAATTGTATTGCACGCCCAGAATGTGCGCATGGCTCTTGTAATCCGCCTGGCCATTGGTGTAGCTGGACACGCAATTCACTGCGCCGGCAGTGCTGCCGCCGCAATAGCCATTGACCTGTGCCTTGGAGTTCTTGATGTAGATATAGCTGTAAGCGGCGTTGATCGAGCTGTTTTTGTTCAGATCATACTTGCCACCGAACGACAGCCAGATACGATCGTTGTCCGGCATGGTGGACAGGCGGTGCTGCTCGTCCGGCACCGGCGATTGGTCATAGGCCACGCCAAAACGCAGTTGCAGCGGAGCGCTGTATTGGTAGGTGGCGCCAACAGCCACTTTCCAGGTGTCTTTCCAGTCGGGCACCAGGGTGGTCTTGTCAGCGGTCTGGCCGGCAAAGTTGCTGGCGCTGTACGGCGCGGACTTGGGTTGGCTGTAGTTGATCGACAACGAATCAAAGCGCGAGTGGCGCGTCCAGGTCACATCGCCCATCACCGCCCACTTGCTGTCCAGCTGCTTGAAGCCATGCACCGACAGGGATTCCGGGGTTTTGATGTCCACGCGGGCGTCGCTGTCGATATAGCCGCGCGAGGCCGCGGCCTGGCCGGCCAGCGTGGCCGGGGTGGTCCAGTCAGCCGTGCCCTTCAGGCTGTGCTTGATGGCCGAGCGATAGGACAGGCCCACGCGGGTGGACGGGTCGATTTCCCACATCCAGCCCAGGTTAAAGCCAAAGCCCCAATCCTTGCCTTCCACTTCGGCATAGCCATCGGAGTTGCCATGGCCGCCACCCACACCTGGCAGCAGGCTGTTCAGCGCCGGGTTGGCGCTGCCGCCAAAGTTGGCATACTGACGCAGCGAGGCTTCAGCGTGCTGGGCAATCACCCCCACGGCCAGTGAGTGCTGGTCATTGAGCTTGAACGCCACGGTCGGGTTGATGTCGATGGTGGTCAGCGAGGTCTGGTTGACGTTGTAACGCAACACGGAATCGCGCTGGTATTCGGTTTCCGAGGCAAACGGCACATAAATGCCCACACCCACGGTCACCCGGTCATTCAGCTGGTGAGTCAGGTACATGTGCGGCACGGCCAGGAGGTCGTCGGTGAGCTTGCCGCTGGTGCTGCCAGAAATCGCCGCGGCGCGGTTCAGGCCGGCTGGCACGGTGGCGCCATTGGGCAGCGGCTGGGCAGCGTAGGGCTGGGTGGGGTAGCTGGCGCTGGCGTTGTTGTACTTGACGCTGGGGGCCACCAGATTCAGTGCGCCCGAGAAGTTGGTGCCCTGCAGACGAGTCATGCCAGCCGGGTTATAAAACAGGGTGGTGGCGTCGGTGGCTTCAGCAGCGCTGGCATTGGCCGTGGCTTGTGCACTGACCGACTGGGTGCCGAAGTGATAACCGGAGGCGTGGGCGGTCAGGCTGGCGCCGGCCAGCGCGCCCATCGTCATGATGGACAGGCTCAGGGTGTTGAGTTTCATGCGTTCTTCCTCTTATTTCCAGCGTGGACGGACGTTGGTGTTATGGCTTGAGGTCATGCCGTCGAGGGCATCCCTGCGTCGGATACTAGCAAAGATTTTTTATCGGCGAGAAGCCTGTTTCGTACATTTATTCCAAACACTCGTTTAACACGATGACTTGTTGTATTTACGCAACTTAGCACAATTTTTCATGTTGCGATGCAACAAGACCCAGGCTGCCGATCTGACGGCAAGGCTTGCCAGCACTGGATTTCAGGGTTTTTGGCTGCTGGCAAGGCACAGTGTTGACAAAAAACCTCAGCTAATCAACCGCGAACGTCCGTCGTCGTCCACCGCCACAAACGTCATAACCGCTTCGGTGATGCGCACACAGCCGCCATCCAGGCGCTCGGCAAACACCTCCACCTTGCTGGTGATGGATTTTTGCCCCAGGCGCAGCCGCTCGACGTAAAAGCTCACCACATCGCCAAGCAAGATGGGCATGGCAAACTGAAAGGCATTCACCGCCACGGTGGTCACCGGGCCCTTGGCCACCCGCTCGGCGTCCAGTGCGCCGGCCAGGTCCATTTTGGCCATCAGCCAGCCGGCATGCACCTTGCCGTGGGCATTGGTGCTGCGCGGCTCGGCGTTGACCCGCAGCATGGGCATGCGGTCTTTGGGCAATTCACAACGTTCGGCATTGGCGCGGTCAGGCATGGCGGGTCTCCCTGGCTCTCAGAATAGAGCGTGATTTCTGGCAAACGATGCCGTCAGCTTAGCATCGCTGGCGGCAAGCGCCAGCACCCATCACGGACAACGCTTTTGTCATCCGGCACAAGATGCCATATCTGTTTGTATTAATCTTTGATCTGGAATGAAAAAGCCCGACACCAGCGCTTGGCCTCGCGCACAACACTCAGCAAAGCGGCTCTGGCCAGGCGGATGACCGCAGACAGTAAAGGAGTACGGCAAAGTCATCCCACAACGCCAGAGGGGCTTGGTGAGCAACCCTTACCAGCGCACTTCCCAATCCTCTTCGCCCACAATCAGACTGCACGCCAGCCGCCAGCGCTCGGGGCTGTCGTCGATGGTGTCGCGCGCCTGGGTGGCGGCGTCGATCAAGCCGTGGCGCGCTTGCACATTGCGCTCTTTGCGCGGCCAGGGTGTGTCGCGTGGTTGCTGGGCGTGGGTGATGCGCACCTGGCACGCGCAGCAGGTGCCGTGGCCACAGCGCCAGTACAGCGGCACCTCGGCGCGGCGCACCACGTCGATCAGCGCCTCACCTGGGGTGGCGTCCAGGATTTTCGGCTCGGGCAGCGCGGGGTGAATGAAGGTGATGCGGGGCATGGTAGGGATCAGCGGGCAAAAGGGCCGGTGTTGGCAGAGGGAATTTTAGACCGCCCCATGCGCCACGCACAGAGATACTGCGCGGGGTATGGTTTATGGTGAATCTTCCGGCAGACCATGAGCAAATCACGCCGTAGCCCTGCGTCTACGCCCCCCATGTTCAGAATATTTCCGAAGGAAACGCAGACGGTGTGCGGCATTGGCTGGAAAAAGGTGAGCCCCTGAGCGCCCACTCAACACCCCATTGATACGAGTGTCGTGGTCTAATTTTTCTTGTTCGCCCGCGCTTATCAATGATGCGGCCCATCTCAGCCAACCGGGCAGCCCTCCAAGGGTCAATCTGCCGTACGCTGAACATCAGTCGCTCGGGCTTGCATCACACTTTCCAGCACCGTGACCACCCGGTGTGCAAGCTGCGCACCGAAACCCTGTTCCTAGCGGCAGCCTGGAAGACGTGGCCGACTGCGCCCCCCCTTGTGCAGACCGCCGGCCCCGCCGCACAACTGACCCTGGCGCAACTGCGCGCCCTGGGCGTGCGCCGCATCAGCACCGACAGCGCCCTCGCCCGCGCCGCCTTCACCGCCCTCCACCACGCCGCCAACGATATGCTGAACAAGGGAAGCTTTGCTTATGCGGGGGTGGCGCTGTCGGGGGAGGTGTTGGATGGGGTGATGGGGGAGGCGGTGGAATGAGGTGTTCTCCACCTGAGGCGGTGGAGAGGAGGTCGTGATACGGGTAGATGCTCAAGATATGGTTTTTATTTGCCTTGGGTTTTTGAGGCTACCTTTGCTTTCAGGGGGTATGTTTAAGTGATTTTTTCATAAAAAGGATTTTTTCTTTAGTCGTCTGCACTATATCCAATATAGCCCTCGCAGTGTTCACAACCGTTTGTGTAAGTATGCTCAGTGTCACCAGTCATGGGTTCGTTACACCACTGACATGAATCAACATAGCCAAAGTACGAAAGGCAGTTCGTGCAAAGATAGCCGCCTTGATATTCACAAACCGTGTGGTAACCCTGACATTCATCACAATTGGCTGGCGTGTTTGAATCAAGATGATTTTTTGTGCCACGTGTTCTGTTCTGGTCCAAAAAATCAAATAAATCACTCTGAGCGACAATTTGACATTCACATTTATCGCACGAGAACCCATCGTAAGCCACTACATACTGCTCTGGATTTCCACACGCAGGGCAGTTTATCTGCACCTGTTTCTCACTGTAAAAGCAGACCATGCAATCATAATGCATTAAGTGTGGGGCTTCTTGCTCAACCAAACAGGCATTGGTCTTACATTTTGGGCAGTTTTCAAACGTTTTCCCCCTTATCTTCAAGCCCTCAATTTTTGGCTTCAAATTATTGTATTTAACTTGAGCGTATTGATTGCTCTCGATGAGGTTTCTCTCCATTCGGTGAAATTCAATTAAAAATGGCGCAAACTGTTCACGCCAAGTTTCGGTCACAAACCTATTCAGTTCAAACCATGCTTGTGCTTGTTCTAGTTTGATTGCGTCGAGCTGCTGCCCATCAATCCCTTTGTGATAAAAATGCACTATGCGATTTCGGTGTTTACGGATTTTATCAAATGCTTCCTTCGCACTGCTTCTCAAAGGCTTATTTAATGTGGCACCTAATCGTGCACAAGACTCCTCAAATGAAACAGAAAGAAAATCCCCTTCTTCATATTTTTTGCGACTCAGTTCTTTGCCAATAACTACGAGCGTCCAATGCTCGCAAACAAGTGGCGCTTTGAGGAATATCTCGACTGCTGTATAAAAATTGATAACCGAATATTTGGGGTCGCTATTAAGCTGCAATATTGCCTTTTCAAGAAAATCAATGCCATTGCGGACTAAATTCTCAAAATCGGGTAAAGGGGCTTTTGCTGTGGCTGGTTTTGACATTTTTTGGCTTTCCTTTATTTTTGTCGTAGCATAATAAACAATCCAAAAGACTACTTGCTCTGAAGAAATGACTGCAAATATCTGCTTTTAGTGATGCTAATTTAAGGGCCGTCAACAAAACTTTCCTGGCGTTGTTGTATAAGGCTTGTCGTACTGCTTGTGCTGCCTACAGTCACACACCCAGCCAAGATCACTGCACGGAGCTTTATCTAGAGGCATTTAACTGGTGCTTAGCGGGCAGCTTTCCCTTATTTTGTTAAGCTAATTTTTAGAGAGACAAGCGACCACAAATGCAATTTCAATAGAAAGGTGGTTTTCACGCCTAAATGTTAAGTCTTTTCACCCCACGCCCCCCACCTCCACCCGCGACACCCCCTGTCCTGCCTGCGGTTTCAGCCGGATTTGCGTGGCAATCCGTTCTTTCAGGCTTTCCACATGGCTGATGACGCCGATCATTTTGCCGCTGGCGTTCAGGGCGTCCAGGGCGTCGATGGCGATGTCCAGGGTGTCGCCGTCCAGCGTGCCAAAGCCTTCGTCGAGAAACAGCGAGTCGATCGAGGTTTTGTGGCTGACCAGATCGGAGAGCGCCAGGGCCAGGGCGAGGCTGACTAAAAAGCTTTCGCCGCCGGAGAGGGTGCGGGTGTCGCGGGTGGCGTCGGCTTGCCAGTGGTCGAGGATGTCCAGTTCCAGTTCGCCGCCGGTTTTTCTTTGCAGGCGGTAGCGGCCGTGCAGGCGGGCCAGGCGGCGGTTGGCCAGGTGGATGAGGTGGTCGAGGGTGAGGCCTTGGGCAAAGCGGCGGAATTTGTCGCCCCTGGCTGAGCCGATCAGGCTGTCCAGCCGGGCCCAGAGTTCGTGGTCGGCGCTGAGGGCGTCGATGTCGGCCAGCAGTTGGCGGTGCAGTTGCCGGCGTTGGGCGTCGTCGTCCAGTTGTTGTTGGCGGGCGCCGTGTTCGGCGGCCAGTTGCTGGCGCTGGGCGTCTTGGGCGGCGGCGTGTTCGGCCAGGTGTTCGCGGCTGGCGTCGCTGAGCGCCTGGCTGCGCAGCTGGGCCAGGCGTTCGTCGGCGGCGGCGCAAAGGGCGTGGGCGCGGTGGTGCTTGGCGTCCAGGTCTTGTTGGCGCTGGCGCAGTTCGGCGCGTTCGGCTTCGGGCAGGCGCGCGGCCAAAAAGCGGGCTTCGTCGGCAAATGGGCTGGCGGCCAGTTGCGCTTGCCAGTGGGCCTGGCTGTGCGCCAGCTGTTGGCGCTGTTGGTCGAGTTGGTGTTGCAGTTCGCGGCAGCGGCCGTCCAGTTGGGCGAGTTCGGCGCTGAGGGCGTCGATGTGGGCGCTGAGCGGGGTGAGCGGGTCGTCGTCGTGCAGGGCGGGCAGGCTGTCGTCGTCGGGGGCGGGCAGCGCCAGGATCAGCCAGCGCGCTTGCCAGTGCTGGGCTTGTTGTTCGGCGCGGTCGCGCTGTTCTTGCTGGCGGGCCAGTTGTTGCGCCAGTTGCTGGGCGTGGTCGTGTTGTTTTTGCCAGGCGCACCAGTCGTCCTGGCGGGCGTCCAGCCAGGCGCCGGCGTCGGCGTGCAGTTCCAGACTATGGCCGGCCTGGCTGATGGCGTCGCGCCATTGGCTGTCGCGTTCGGCGCGCTGGCTGGCGTGGCGGGCGCGTTGTTCGCGGCGGGCGCTGTGCGCGGCCTGGGTGTCGGCGCAGGCGCGTTCGCTGGCGTGCAGGGCCTGCTGGGCGACGTCGTGACTGTGGCGCGCGGCTTGGGCGGCGTCGTGGGCGGCGCGGCTGGCGTGTTCGGCGGCGTCCAGCGCGTCCAGTTGTGCGCGGCTGGCGGCCAGTTCGGCGTCGGCGGCGGCTTGGCCGGCGGCCAGGGCGGCAGGGTCGCGCCAATCGGGCGGCGCGCTGGGGCGCAGCGCCTGGGCGGCGGGCGCCCAGTGTTGTTCGCCGGCCTGTTGCGCGGCCTGTTGTTGTTGCAGGTCGGCGGCGCATTGCGCGGCCTGGCCTTCGCTGCGGCTGAGTTGGGCCAGCAGGGCGTGTTGTTGGCCTTGGTGCTCGCGCAGTTGCGCTTCGGCCTGGGCCAGCGCGGCCTGGCTGGCGTCCACGTCCAGCGCCTGATAGGCGGCGATGGCCGGGTGCTCCAGCGCGCCGCACAGCGGACAGGCTTCGCCGGGGCGCAGGGCGGCGCGGTGGGCGTCCAGGCTGCGGATGCGTTGTTCTTGCGCCAGCAGCTGGCGTTTGTCGGCAACCCGGCTTTCCAGTTCGGCGTGGCGTTGCTGGCTGTGTTGGTGTTGTTCGCGCAGGCGCGCCAGTTCGGTGTGCTGTTGGCTGAGGCGGTGTTGTTGCGCGTCCAGTTCGGCGGCGCGCGCGCGCAGGGCGGCGGCGTCTTGCGTGAGTTGCCGCCAGGCGTGGGCCTGGTGTTGTGCGCGGTCGTGGCGCGGGCGCGGCGCGGGTTCGGCGTGCAGCAGGGCGTCGTGGGCGGCCTGGCAGGCGCGGGCGTGGGCGTCGGCGGCGCGCCAGGCGGCGCTGTGTTGCTCGGCGTGCTGGTGGGCGGCGGTGTGTTGTGTTTGCCGGGTGTTCAGCTCGGCGGCCAGGCGGGCCAGTTCGGCGTCGTCCTCGGCCAGTTGCGCGTCCAGCCTTTGCAGCTCGGCCCAGCCGGCGCGCCAGTGCGGCAGGTGTTGGCCCAGTTCGGCGCGTTGCCGGTGGCTGGCCAGCCAGGCGTTGGCGTCGGCCAGTTGCGCGTCCAGCTCGGCCTGGCGGGCGGCGGCGCGTTCGGTCAGCGCGCGGGCGTAGTGGGCGGCTTGCCAGTGGCTGCGGGCGTGGTGAGTGGCCAGATTGCGCCGTTCGGCCTCCAGCTGGCTCAGCGCGGCGGCGGCGGCGTCGTGGCGGGCGATGGCCTGGCGCCAGTCGTGATGGGCGGGGGCGATGGCGGCGGCGGGTTCGCTGGCGGCCAGCCGCGCCAGGTCGGGGGCGGCGTGTTCGCGCTCGGCCTGGCAGCGCGCCAGCGCAGCGTGCTGGCTGTGTTGTTCGGTTTCGGCGGCGTCTAGCGCGCGCCGCCAGTTCAGGCAGGCTTGGGTGTGCGCCAGTTGTTCGGTCAGCGCGTCCAGCGCCTGGCGGCGGGCGGCGCAGTCGGCCAGCAGCTCGGCGCGCGCCTCGGCGCTTAACAGCTGCACGCCGTCGGCGCGCGCGTGTTGTTCGGCCAGCGCCTGCCGGGCGACGCGGGCGTGTTCAAACACCCGTTGTGAGATCAGGCCATACACTTCGCTGCCGGTGAGCTGCTCCAGCAGTTCGGCGCGCTCGTTGGCGCTGGCGTGTAAAAAGGCGGCAAAACCGCCCTGCGCCAGCAGAATGGACTTGGTGAAGCGGGCAAAGTCCAGGCCGGTCAGCGCCTCGACCTGGCGCAGTTTGTCATTAACCTGGCTGGCGAGGATTTCGCCATCGGCGCGGGCCAGCTCCACTTTGGGCGCTTGCAGCGCGCCGCTGGCTTTGTCGCGGGCGCGGCGCTGGCTCCAGAACGCCCGATAGCCGACGCCGCGCACTTCAAACTCCACTTCGGCCAGACAGTCGGCGGTGTGGCGGGTCATCAGCTCGTTGCCGCCGGCCGACACCGCCTCCAGCCGGGGGGTGCGGTGGTAGAGCGCCAGGCAGATGGCGTCCAGCAGGGTGGATTTGCCGGCGCCGGTGGGGCCGGTGATGGCAAACAGGCCATTGCCGGCAAACGGCGGCAGCCGAAAATCAATGCAAAATTCGCCCTTGAGCGAGTTCAGGTTTTTCAGGCGCAGCGAGAGGATTTTCATCAGGCGGTCTCGGCAAGTTCAGCCAGCACTTGGCGGTAGCGGCTGAGCAAGCCGTCGTGTTGTTCCGGGGTGAGGGTTTCTTGCGCCAGCCGGCGCTCGAACACCTCCAGCGGGCTGAGGGCGTCCAGGGTGTCGCCGGGGTCGGCGCTCAGGCTGGCCACGGCGTCGCCGCGTTCGCGGCGCACGCGCAAAATCTCCACCGGCAGGCCGTCAGCCAGCGCCGCCACCCGCGCGGCCAGGTCGCTGAGGTAATCATCGCCGCGCACGCGCACTTCCAGCCACACCGGCCGCTCGGCGCTGCCCTGCGCCGCCACGGCGGCCAATTGCGCCGGCAGGCTGACCAGGTCGCCGCTGAGCGAAGCCAGCGCTTGCGCGCAAGGCACGGGCAGCGCGCTGACTTCACTGAGCTGACCCTCGGCAAAGTCCAGCAGCCACATTTGTTTGCCGGTGTCGGCTTCGTCAAAACTCAGCGCCAGCGGCGAGCCGCTGTAGCGGATGTGATTCAGCCCGCCCACGCACTGCGGGCGGTGAATATGCCCCAGCGCCAGATAATCCACCGGCGGAAACGCCTGGGTGGGAAAAGCCTCCAGCGCGCCCACATAAATCTCGCGCACCGATTCGCTGGCGCTGGCCCCCACCGTGGTCAGGTGGCCGGTGGCGATAATCGGCAGCGCCAGGCCCAGCGCGGCGCGGCGGCCCAGCGCGCGTTGATACAGGGCGTGATAGTGCTGGGTGATGGCGGCTTGCAGCGCGCCTTGCTTGTCGTCGGCGTCTTGCCCGGCCTGGCTGCGCAGCACATCGCGCGGGCGGATAAACGGCGCGGCGCACACCAGCGCGCCGGGCTGGCCGTCGCGGCGCGGCAGCAGCACCACTTGCTCATCCAGCGGCAAATCGGCGGACGGAATCACCGTGGCGCGCAGCGCGCCCAGCAGCGGGCGGATTTCGCCCAGCGTGGCGGCGGAATCATGGTTGCCGCCCACCACCAGCAAGCTGGCCCCGGCGGCGGCCACCCCGGCCAGCAGCTGGTGATACAGCTCGCGCGCATAGCTGGGCGGCGCGCCAGTGTCGAACACATCGCCGGCCAGCAACACCGCGTCGATGTTCAGCGCGGAAACCTGTTCCAACAGCCAGGCAATCAGCGCCCGGTGCTCGGCCTGGCGGGTTTTGCCGATAAAGTGCTGGCCCAGATGCCAGTCGGAGGTGTGCAGGATGCGCATGGGCGAAGAATGTCCGGGTGTTGGCATGACAGGATTCTAGACGGCTGCCGCCGGCAGGCAAAGCCCGAGATGGGCTGTTTCAGCCTGCGCGGCTTAAAGCGGCTCACAAAACCCAGCGCAGCGATCCTGGCGTCACGCTTTTGCCAATCCCCACAACCGGCTGGCCCGCGCTACCATGTCGCCTTGTTCATCCACGGCACTGACTGACCCATGCCTGTTCCGCTCCCGCTATTGCTCCCCGACCGGCCCGCCGCCAGCCCGGCGCTGGCGGCGCCGCAGTTGATTGCCGCGCAAAGCGACGCCGAGGCGGTGATCACCTGGCTGCGCGAATACGAAGATTCACCGCACACCTTCGCCAATTACCGCAAAGAAGCCGAGCGGCTATTGCTGTGGTGCGGCGAGCGTGGGCAAACGCTGGCGGGGCTGGGGCGCGAAGATATTCTGGATTACCAGCGCTTTTTGGCCAGCCCACAGCCGGCCGAACGCTGGATTGGCCCGGCGCGCGCGCGCCAGCACCCGGACTGGAAGCCGTTTACCGGCCCGCTGGCGCCGTCCAGCATCCGCCAGGCGCTGACCATTCTGGGCGCGCTGTTTCAGTATCTGCTGGACGCCGGCTATCTGCGCGGCAACCCGCTGGCCCTGGCGCGCCGGCAAAAACGCAGCCTGGCGCAGCCGCCCGGCGTCGAGCGCTATCTGGATGCCGAGTTATGGCAGGTGGTGCAAGACACGCTGGAGGCACTGCCGCGCAGCGGCGCGCGCGACCTGCATCATTACGAGCGGGCGCGCTGGCTGTTTCATCTGCTTTATCTGACCGGCGCGCGGCGCACGGAAGTGGCGCGCGCGGTGATGGGCGATATTGTGCAGCGCCGGGGGCTGTGGTGGTGGCGGGTGCTGGGCAAGGGCAACAAGATTGGCGATATCCCGGTGGGCGACAGCCTGCTGGCGGCGCTGCAACGCTACCGCAGCCACTGCGGCCTGCCGCCGCTGCCGCTGCCCGGCGAGGTCACGCCGCTGGTGGGGCGGGTGAATCAACCGGGCAAGCTGGACACGCTGAGCGACAAGGCGATTTATCTGATCGTCAAGCAGGTGTTCCGCCTGGCCGCCGAGCGCGAGCCGGCCCAGGCCGAGCGCCTGGCCGCCGCCTCTACCCACTGGCTGCGCCACACTGCCGCCTCGCACCAGCTGGAAGCCGGCGTGCCACTGCTGGTGGTCAGCCAGAACCTGCGCCACGCCAGCATCCAGACCACGCGCAAATACCTGCACACCGAAGACGACGCCCGCCATCAGGCCAGCCAGGCGCATGGGCTGGGCGAAATTTAGCGATAGCGTGGCCAATGGCGCGCACGGGTGACGGCGCTTGCAAAGTCAGATTGGCGCAGCCCGCGAGGCCCAGAAGCGCCACATATGCCGCGAACACATGCTCAGGACGGTTTTTTCTGCAAGGCCAGCACGATGCGCAGTTGATCCTGCTCGGTGGCCACCCGCTTGACGCCAACGTAGTCAAACGGCTTGTAGCCCATGATCTGGGTATTCAGATAGGGGATCAGCGAGGGCACTTGGTCCATGCGCACCGACAGCACGTCGCCGTCAACGGTCAGATAGGGGTGTTTTTCGGTGAGTTGCTTGACGCTATTGCGGCCGGTGGCGGTTTCGAAAGCGCCGATGGCAATCGAGCCGAGCAGTTGGCCCAGCAGGGTATCGTTCAGCGGTTCGCTGCGCTGCTGAAAGCGCAGGCGGATGGTGCGCTGCGCCCAGTCTACCGGCAGGAAGGTAAAGTCCACCGTGTGGCGGGCGTCTACCGGGCCTTTGGTGGTCACCAGCTCGATGGTGCCTTTTTCTGGGGTCAGCCGCAGGTCGCGCACTTCCACGCCTTCTTTGTTGAAGCGTTCGCGCAGTTTATCCAGCAGATAGGCGCGCGACAGGGTGACGCCATCGCCACGCAAGCCAGGCATGCGCGACAGATGGTCTTTCAGCACCAGATAAAAATCAATAAAGCGGTCTTTTTCAATGGTGACCGTGCCGCCTTCGGCTTGCGCCGGGGCAGTCAGGGTCAGCGCCAGGGCGGCGGTGGCCAGTACACGCAGATAAGACATACAAACTCCCGAAATCATCAATCAAACACCGTGCGGGCGCCTTCCAGGCGGTCGGCAAAATAGCCCGAGGCCAGGGTGTCCACGCGAATGACGCTGTTGGTGCGCGGGGCGTGAATGAATTTGCCGTCGCCGATATAAATGCCCATATGCGAATACGGCCGGTTCATGGTGTTGAAAAACACCATGTCCCCGGCGCGCATCTTGCCGGTGTCGATGGGCTTGGTGGCTTCGGCGATTTGCTTGGCGTTATGCGGCAGTTGCACATTGACGGCATTCTTGTAGATAAACGCCGCCATGCCGCTGCAATCCAGCCCGGCTTCCGGGTTGCTGCCGCCAAATTTATAGCCCACGTCCAGCAGGCCCAGTGCATACATCACCACTTCGCGGGCATCGCCCGAGGCCTGGATATTGGCCAGGCTGCGGTTGGCATTGGGCTTGGCGCTGGCGGTGCGCGCGGGTGGTTTGGGTTTGCTGGCGGTTTGCGTCTTGCGCGGCGGGCTGCTGCTGGAGCAGGCCGCCAGCGCCACGGCCAGCAGCGCGGCCAACGCCAGGCTTAGCTGGCGCGGCTTTCCAGTTCGTCCCAGCGCGCCAGTTTGTCCAGCAGCAGGGTGTCGATCTCGTTCACGCGGAGTTGCCATTCGTGCGCCTGTTTCGGGTCAGTTTTGTAGATGTCCGGGTTGAGCAAGGCTTCTTGCAGCGCGGCCTGTTCGGCTTCCAGCTCGGCGATGTCATCGGGCAGGCGCTCCAGCTCACGGGTTTCATTGTAACTGAGCTTGTTGCTGCGGCGCGCCGGCTTGGCGCTGGCTTCGGCTTTGTCGGTTTTCACCGGGGCGACGGCCACCGTGCGCGCCGGCGCCGCCAGCTCGGCCATGCGCGCCTTGGCAGCCAGCCAGTCGCTATAGCCGCCGGGGTATTCCATCAGCACGCCATCGCCTTCAAAGGCAATCACCTGGGTGGCGACGTTATCGAGAAACGCCCGGTCGTGGCTGACCAAAAACACCGTACCGCTGTAGTCGGCCAGCAATTGCTCCAGAAGTTCCAGCGTGTCGATGTCCAGGTCGTTGGTGGGTTCGTCCAGCACCAGCACATTGGCCGGGCGGGTGAACAGCTGGGCCAGCAACAGCCGGTTGCGCTCGCCGCCGGACAGGGATTTCACCGGGCTTTTTGCCCGCGCCGGCGAAAACAGAAAATCTTCCAGGTAGCTCATCACATGGCGGCGCTGGCCGCCGATTTCGACAAAATCCTTGCCATCGCCAATCACATCCACAATGGCCATCTCGTCGTCCAGCTGGCTGCGGAACTGGTCAAAATAGGCGATTTCCAGCTTGCTGCCGGGCTTGACCGTGCCGCTGTCCGGCTGGATTTCGCCCAGAATCAGCTTGAGCAAGGTGGTTTTGCCGGCGCCATTCGGCCCGATCAGGCCAATGCGGTCGCCGCGCAGCAGGCGGCTGGTGAAGTCCCGAATCAGCGTGCGGCCTTCGTAGCCCTTGCTGACCTGTTCCAGCTCGGCCACCAGCTTGCCCGAGCGCTCGCCCGGATCCAGCCGGAAATTCACCTGACCCACCCGCTCGCGGCGGGCGGCGCGGTCGCGGCGCAGTTGCTCCAGGCGCAGCACGCGGCCTTCGTTGCGCGTGCGCCGCGCCTCCACGCCTTTGCGAATCCAGACTTCTTCCTGGGCCAGGAATTTATCGAACTTGCGGTTTTGCTCGGCTTCCACCGCCAGCTCTTCCGCCTTGCGCGTCTGGTAGGCGCTGAAGCTGCCGGGGTAGCTGCGCAGCAGGCCGCGATCCAGTTCGATGATGCGGGTGGAGACATTGTCCAGAAAGCGCCGGTCGTGGGTGATCAGCAGCACGCTGCCGGCAAAGTTTTTCAGCAGGGTTTCCAGCCATTCGATGGCGGCGATGTCCAGATGGTTGGTGGGTTCGTCCAGCAGCAGCACATCCGGCGAGCACACCAGCGCCTGCGCCAGCGCCACGCGTTTTTTCCAGCCGCCGGACAATTCGCCAATCAGCCGGTCAGCCGGCAGGCCCAGATGCGACAGTGTGCTGTCGATCAGGTTTTCCAGCTGCCAGCCCTGGCGCGCTTCCAGCTGGTTTTGAATCACCTGCATGGCCGCCAGCACTGCTTCGTGGCCATCGTCGGACGGGGTGGACAGCGCCTGCACGGCGTGGTGGTAGTCGGTCAGCAGCTGGCGCAAATCGCCCAGGCCCTCGGCCACCGCCTCAAACACGGTGTGTGCTGGGTCCAGCGCCGGCTCTTGCGGCACATAGGCCACCCGGGTGTCGCTCTGGGCGATGATGCGCCCGTCGTCGAGCTTGGCCGTGCCGGCAATCGCCTTGAGCAGCGAAGACTTGCCAGCGCCATTGCGGCCAATCAGCCCCACGCGCTCGCCAGGCTCGAGAGAGAAGTCAACATGATCGAGCAGGGGCACGTGCCCGAAGGCGAGGCAGGCTTTTTCGACGGTAATCAGCGGCATGGTGGTGAATGTCAGGTCAGCAGGACGGAAAATTGTAACATGTGCAGGCGCGGCACTGACGCCATCGATTAGAGCGGCTCACAAAAGCCAGCGAAGCGCGCCTGCGAAGCGCGCCTGGCCAGGCGGGTTTTGTTAACGGCGCTTAACCGAGCCGATGCTTGGGCGCTTCCAGCCGCTGGGCGCGATAAATCCCCTGGTGGCCCGAGCAGGCATAGCTGGCGGCGCAGGCCAGCGCGGCAAACAGGCCGATGCCGCCGCCAAACAGCTCGATGGCCAGGAGCGTGCAGGCCAGCGGCGTATTGGCCGCGCCGGCAAACACCGCCGCCAGGCCCAGCGCGGCCAATAGCGGCGCCGGCAGTGGCAATAGCGCGGCCAGCGCATTGCCCAGCGTGGCGCCGATGGCGAACAGCGGGGTGACTTCGCCGCCCTTGAAGCCACAAGCCAGCGACCACACCGTGGCCGCCCACTTGCCCAGCGCCTCGCCCGGCCCCAACTGACCCACAAACGCGGCGTCGATCAAGTTCACCCCCAGCCCCTGAAACCGTTCGCCGCCCAGTGCCCACACCGTCACGGCAAACAGCGCGCCACCCAGCAGCGGGCGCAGCGGCGGATAGCTGATGCGCGTTTTGAACTGGCGGCCCAGGCTATGGGTGGCCCAGGCAAAGCTGCGCCCGGCCAGGCCAAACAAGGCACCGGCCGCCAGCACGGCAATCAGGCTGCTGGCGCTCAGCGCTGGCAGCGCGCCCAGTGCGCGGTGGGCATGCTGGGCGCCCCAGGCCAGGCAGACTTGATCGGCCAGCATCGCCGCCAGTAAGCAGGGCAGCAACGCATCCACCCGCAGGCGGCCGATGGCCAGCACTTCCAGCGCAAACACCGCGCCGGCCAGCGGCGTGCCAAACACCGAGGCAAAGCCGGCGCTGATGCCGGCCATCAGCACACGCTGGCGGCCGGCGGCGTCTTGCGGCCACAGCCGATTCAGCTGGTCGGCCAGCGCGCCGCCCATCTGCACCGCCGTGCCCTCGCGCCCCACCGACGCGCCAAACAGATGCGAAATCACCGTCGCCGCCAAAATCAGCGGCGCCATGCGCAGGGGAATGGTGTTTTTCGGGTCGTGAATTTCGTCAATCAGCAGATTATTGCCGGCCTCCACCGGCTGGCCGACGCGCCAATACACCCAGCCAACGGCAAAGCCGGCCAGCGGCAGGCCAGCCAGCAGCCAGGGGTGAGCCACGCGCACGGTCGTGGCCCAGTCCAGCGCCGCCAAAAACAGCGCCGAAGCCGAGCCGGCCAGCAGCGCCACCAGGGCAATCAGCAGGCCAACGCTGGCGGCGTGGCGCAGTCGGGTGAACCAGGGCAGAAAAAAGTCAACATTCATGGCGTCAGGCGGGGCCCGACAAGCGGGCAAATCAATCAAAAAGCGCCAAATCTGGCGGCGCAAAGTGTAGCACCCCAGCGCTGACGCGGGGCAGACACACGCTGCTGCCGGCCAGATTTTGCCTTTGCCGGCAAACCTCGGTACCCTGCCGGCCATGGTGATTTTTCCTGGGATGGGCGATGAATGAATTTGACCTGATCCGCCGTTATTTTGACCGCCCGGCAGCCGACCCCGCCGTGCGGCTGGCGGTGGGCGATGACGCGGCGATTTTGGCGCCCACGCCGGGCCATGAGTTACTGGTGTCTACTGATATGCTGGTGTGTGGCCGGCATTTTTTTGCCGATGTCGATCCGCGCGCGCTGGGGCACAAGGCGCTGGCGGTGAATTTATCCGACATCGCCGCCATGGGCGGCACCGCGCGCTGGGCCACGCTGGCAGCAGCCTGGCCCGAACTGGACGCCGACTGGCTGGCGGCGTTTGCCGAGGGCTGGTTTGCCCTGGCCGACGCGCACGAGGTGGCGCTGATTGGCGGCGACACCACGCGCGGGCCGCTGACCTTGTCGGTGAGCATTTTTGGCGAAGCCCCCGCTGGCCGGGCGCTGCGCCGCGATGGCGGCCGCGCGGGCGACGATGTCTGGGTGAGCGGCGAGCTGGGCATGGCCGCCGCCGCCGTGCGCGCCCGCCTGGGGCAACTGACCCTGCCCGAGGCCGAGCGGGCCTTGGCGCAGCAGCGGCTGGACTGGCCGCAGCCGCGTCTGGCGCTGGGCCAGGCCTTGCGCGGGCTGGCCAGCGCCGCGCTGGATGTGTCTGATGGTTTGCTGGCCGACCTGGGCCATCTGGCGGCGCGCAGCGGCGTGGCCGCCTGGGTGCGCGCCGACTGGCTGCCGATGCCTGCGTGCCTGCGCGAACAAGGCGCGGCCGGCCTGGCCTGCGCGGCGGCGGGCGGTGATGATTATGAATTGTGCTTTGCCGCGCCGCCGTCGGCGCGCGCCGCGCTGGCCGACCTGGGCCGCGCACTGGCAGTGCCGCTGACCCGCATCGGCGCGTTGACCGCCGGCGCCGGCTGCCGCTTACTGAACCCCGATGGTTCAGACATCCTGCTGGAGCAACATGGTTATGACCATTTCGCCTGACTGGCGCTTTATGCTGCGCCACCCCGCCCATGTGATTGCCCTGGGCCTGGGCAGCGGCCTGGCGGCCAAAGCCCCCGGCACTTTTGGCACGCTGGCGGCGCTGCCCTTGTATGCGCTGTGGCTGGCGCTGGGGCTCAGCCCGACACTCTTGGCCTGGCTGCTGCCGCTGCTGTTTGCGTTGGGCTGCTGGGCCTGCCAGCGCACCGGCGACGCGCTGGGCGCACCAGACCACGGCGCCATGGTGTGGGACGAAATGGTGGCAATGTGGGCGCTATTGATTGTGCTGCCGGCCACGCCGCTGGCCTGGGCGTTGGGTTTTGCGCTGTTTAGGGTATTCGACATTGTCAAACCCTGGCCGATTCGCTGGCTGGATGCCCAGTTGAAAGGCGGCTTTGGCGTGATGCTGGACGACGCGCTGGCGGCGCTGATGGCCTGGGCGGTGTGGCGGCTGGCAGCGCCGGCGCTGGGCCTGGGTTAAGGCGACGGCCGGCTGCGTCAAGCGCCGCTTACAAAACGCTTCTGGCGTTGTAGCGCTTCTTGTCTACCTGCGGTCGCACGCCTGGCCAGGATCGCTGCGCTGGGTTTTGTTAGCGGCTCTTAGTCAGTAGCGCTTTGCGCAGTGCGCTTGTGTCAGCCATTGTGCATCATATTTCAACATCATGGCTGGGTTTCTGGTTATACTCCCGGCATATTCTGTTGGCGGAGTTGTTCATGTCCGTTTCGCTTGATACCCCTGAAGATATTGCCAACTGGTTGCGCCGGCATTTTGTCGGCCAGACGTTTGGTTGTGTGCGCTTTTGGCAATTTGCCCTGGTGCGCCCCAATGACCAGTTTTTTCAGCTGGCCAGCGTGACGCTGGCGGGTGACCGGCTGGACTTGCACCTGCGTCATGCCGATGGCCAGGGTGAGGCCGGGGTGGTGTCAGTGTGGCAACCCATGGGCCTGAGTCCTCGCCCACATGGCGTGGCGCTCAGCGCTGCGGCGCGCCTGAGCTGGGGAAACAGCGAGGCCTGGCAGGCCGGGGAAGGTCAATACCGCATCCGCACCCCGCGCGGTGAGGGGGGGTTTGCCATTGAGGGCGCCCCAGCGCTGACCCTGGAGTGTTAAGAGCGGCCAACACCCGTTTTCTTGATGAAGGAAGCACACCATGATTCGACACATATCCTGGCTGGGCGCCAGCCTGCTGGCGCTGGGCACTGCCTGCGTTCAGGCCGACCCGCTGGCCTTTCCGGCCAGCCTGCAAGGCAAGGCAGTAGAACTGGCCCCCAATGACCCGGACTACGCCCGCGCGGCGGTGGAATACGCCGTCAAGCCGGCCGGCCAGGGCGGTGTATCTGCCGCGCTGGTGGTCAAAATCACCCAGGATATCCCGGTGTACCGGATGTGGAATGGCCCAGGCGACGTCAATGCCCAGGGCAATACCAACCGCCTGGGCGGCTGGTGGTCGTATGATGCCCCGCACGGCCCGGTGGACGGCTATCGGGTGGCGTATGAAATCTGCCGCGACTGGAACAAGCTCAAGTGGGTGGCCACCTGCACACTGAAAGCGGGTGCGGTGGTGGCGATTGGCCCAGGCCAATCGGTGTCGGCGCAAACCTGCGGCGACCCGACCGGCGCCGAGCAATACCCGGCCAACCCGGTGGATTGGCAGACCTTTGTCAATAAACCGTGGGCGCGCACCAGCGAGCTGAGCTGTCCGCCGGAAAGCGCCGACTATCAGGCGGATCCGCTGGACATCGCCAAACCCAAGCCCTGATAGCACGCAGGCGCCCCGGCAGTGCCCTGGCTTGCTCAAGCCACCGTGCGGCACTGCCGGCACATCTGGATTGCCATTGGCCGGCATGAATATGTAATGCGGGCATTCCGGTTTTGCTACAAGGTAAAGCGCGCCAAGCCCGCGCGCAATTGTCCGGCCACCTGACGCAGGCGCTCGACATCCTCAGCATGGTCACGAGCCATCTCGCTGGCGGCTTCTGCCATGCGGGCAATATCATCAATGCCGTGGGTAAGGGTATCGCCAGCACCGCGCTGTTCTTGCGTGCTGCCGGCGATGCCGTGCACCAGTTGCACGGCACTGGCCGTGTGTTGGTCGATGGTATCCAGCGCCACCCCGGCCTGACAGGCCAGTTCCACGCCGTGATCCACCCGCTCGCGCACCACTTGCATGCGCTGGGCGGCGTGCTGGGTGTCATGCACAATCTGCTGGATGGTGGCGGCAATTTCCCGGGTAGAAGCGGTAGTGCGCTCGGCCAGCTTGCGCACTTCATCAGCCACCACGGCAAAACCCCGACCGGATTCCCCGGCACGGGCTGCCTCGATGGCGGCATTCAAGGCCAGCAGATTGGTCTGGTCGGCAATGTCGTGGATCACCTCCACCACACTGGAAATCAGCCGCGACTGCTCGCCCAGTGCCAGCACGGCGCTGGCAGTCTGCCGGACATCGTCGGCCATGGCGCGCATATCGTCAGCACTGCCGGTGACCACACTGCGCCCGGTCTGGCAGCTGTGCAGCGCCTCGGCACTGAGGGTCGAAGCAGTATGAGCATGATCGGCCACCTGACGGATGCTGACCGACAGTTGTTCTACCGAGGCCGCCATTGCCGCGGCGGCCTGTGCCTGTGTGCCGGCACGACGCACCAGCTCTTCCGAACGGGTGTCCAGCCTGGCGGCGGATTCGCCAACCTGGCCGGCGGCCGTGGTGATGTCGCTGAGCAGGCTGCGCACCTGGCCGACCGTGGTGTTCAGCGCCTGGCCCAGTTGATCCAGTTCATTGTGGCTGTCGGTGCGTCGCTGCGGCACACTGACTTGCAGATTTCCCTGGCCAAGCGCCGTGACCGCATCGACAATCCCACGCAAGGGTCGCAGCCGGTGGCGCACCAGCAGCCAGATCAACACCGAGCACAAGGCCAGGCCACCCAGGCTGACCGCAGCCAGAATGCCACGCAAATGTACGCTGTCGGCCATGAATTCGTCGGTCCAGCTGCCGATGGTGACCTGAAAATTCCAGTTTTTTGACCAACCCACCATGGCCATGCGCTCGCGCAGCCCCTGCTCGGACGGCCACAGATACTGGCGCAGCCCACCCTCAAAACGGATATTGTCCAACGCGGATTGCCGGGTTGGGCCTTCGCCCACCACCTCGCCGATAATCTTGCCCTGAAATTTGGGGTGGACAATAAACTCGCCAATGGTCTTGTCGTCGCCACTGGGGCGAGCAATGGTCACATAGCCGGTCTTGCCGGCAACAATGCGGCCATACAGGGTGCGCAGGCGCGCCAGGGTGTCGGCCAGCTCTATGCGCACCGACAGCCCGCCAATCACCTGGCCCTGGGCATTTTTCAGCGCACGGATATTGCTGAAGTAATACTTGCCATTGCGCACCACCATGCCTTGATAATCCTCGCCGGCCAGCAATGCCCTGGCTACCGGATCGTTATCGGCCAGCGTGGTGCCGTCCATGGCTTTGCCGTCACGCTTGAGCAGCGTGGACAAGCGGTAAACCTTGCCTTGGTATACGGCCAGAATGGCGGCTTCTTCGCTGGTGAGGGCCTTGAAACGCTCCAGCGGCTCGTGATGGCTGTTGAGCATCACGCCATTCACGCTCAGGATCGGCAGGGCCAGTCCGCCAGTGGGGTGCAGCCCTTCGCCCGGCTGTACCGCCCCACCCAGAAACTGCTCGAAAAAATGCAGTTGGCGGGCGCCGCGTGCCTTGGCGCTGTCAAACTCGCTGTCCAGACCTCCCACCACCAGCCGGACCTCATTGCCCAGCTCCAGCTGTGCCTGCGCCATGGCCGCCTGGCCAGTCAGCCAGGCCGTCAGCGCAATCATGATGGTAAAAACCAGGACCAGCAGCAGCACGGCCGGCAACAGGATTTGCCGACCCAGGGGCATGGTACGATACGACATGGTGCGATCTCCTTTGTCGTGGGCGCATCGCTGACTGCGAGCGCGACAATCACACCTCGGTGAGGCGTGATGGCTGTCAGCCTTGGCATATCAAGAAAGGTGGAACTTGGTTTTGCCAGACCCGTGCGGCAGGTCGCAGCATGACAATTTATGAAAATAACATGAACAGAGGGATAAAAAAAGGCTTATCACACCAGACAGAAATGTTTCACTTGAACACGCCAACAAGGCAGACAAAAAAGCCGCAGGTCGTTGATATGGATGGCGGGATGATCGCCCCCAGCCAATAAGAGCCGCTCACAACCCCCCCCTTGTCGTACGACTTGTACTGTCTGCGGTCACACGCCTGGCCAAGACCGCTGCGCTGGGTTTTGTGAGCGACCCTAAAAACGCCACGGCGCGCCGGACATTCATCCGGCGCGCCGTGGCGGGGTGTTTCAGCTGCTGTTTTGGCTTAGCCGCGCAGCGCTTCGCCCATCTTGCGGCGATAAAACTCATGGAAGTGCTGCATGCCGTCTTCGGTCGGCGACTGATACGGGCCGACTTCCGACTCACCGCGCAGCCACAGCGCCTTGCGACCCTCGTGCATGCGGTAGCAGATTTCGTCGTCTTCCACAGCAGTTTCGAAGTACGCCGCCTGCTCGGCCTGGATGAATTCCGGCTCGAACCAGACGATGTCTTCCGGGTAGTAAAACTCGGTGATCACCGTGGTTTTTTCCGGGCCCTTGGGCACCGCCACGCTGACCACCAGCACATGCGGATACCACTCCACCATGATATTGGGGTAGTAGGTCAGCCAGATGGCGCCGAATTCCGGCTGTTTTTCTGCGTAGCGGCGCAGCACCTGCTGGTGCCATTCCGAGTACACCTTGCTGCCCGAGCGCGCCAGGGCGTTTTTTACGCCGACAGTCTGCACATGGTATTGCTCGCCCCATTCCCACTTCAGTTCGCCGCAATTGACGAAATTGCCCAGGCCGGGGTGGAAAGGGTCAACGTGGTAGTCCTCCGAATACACTTCGATGAAGGTTTTCCAGTTGAAGTTGTATTCGGTGATGACGGTTTCGTGATAGGCGTAGCCATCAAACGTCATGTGCTTGGCCACGCCCAGGCGCGCCAGGTCGGCGGCGATGTCGCGGCGGGCGTCAAACAACAGGCCGTTCCATTCGGTCAGCTGGGTCTGGCCCAGGTCCAGGCACGGCTGCTGATGAAAATGCGGCGCGCCAATCAGCTTGCCCTGGTTGTTGTAGGTCCAGCCGTGGATATTGCAGACGATGTGTTCAGTGTTGCCGCGCCCCTTGAGCATCAAGGCCTGGCGATGGCGGCAGACATTGGACAGCAATTGAATGCCGTCTTCGTTGCGCTTGAGCATCTTGCCATGGCCCATCCACTCCAGGGTGTGATAGTCGCCCACGTTCGGCGTCATCAAGGCATGGCCATAGTATTGCGGCGCGTCGGCGAACAGCAGTTGCTGTTCCAGCTCGTAATACGCCGGATCAAAATAGGTATAGACAGGAAGTTGCGCGGCGGATGCGGTAAGCAGTTGCGCAGAAGCCAGATCAGACATTATTCCCAATCCCCACAAAGGTAGAAGAATCAAGACCAGCCGAATCTCGCCAAAACGAGTTTACGGTATGAAGGCACAAACAGTTGCAGGCGCACACGCCAGACAGCCGTCAGGAAGGCGGGGGATTGTCCCCAAAATCGGGGTGGGGGGCAAGCGTTTTTTGCAATATAAATTGTGCAAAATCAATCGATTTTGCCGTTTTGCCCGGCTTCTTCCGGGGGTGGCAGAAGTTTTCTGGACAAAACTTGCGACAAATCAAACGTCCAAGTATTTTGTTGCGACGCAACATCCCCGCGCGGTATAGTTCGGGCAGCCTGTCCCTTCCACCGCGCAGCGGACTGTTTTTTCTTGTTTTTGCGCGCTTGTGCCCGAACTGGCGCGCCAGCGTTTCTGAAGAGCGGATGTGCTGATGACCGACCATGTTCTTGTGATTAATTGCGGTAGTTCCTCGCTGAAATTTGCCGCCATCGACCCACGCA
This sequence comes from Rivihabitans pingtungensis, assembly GCF_003201855.1. GTDB lineage: Bacteria > Pseudomonadota > Gammaproteobacteria > Burkholderiales > Aquaspirillaceae > Rivihabitans > Rivihabitans pingtungensis. Next base: position 45,580 of record NZ_QJKI01000014.1, read on the forward strand.
CCGGTGTCGCTGCGCTGACCGGCCTGGCCGAACGACTGGGTAGCCCGGAAGCCAGCCTGAGCGCCCGGCTGGGCGAAGACCGCCACGGCGTGACCCTGGCCGGCGGCGGCCACGAAGCCGCCATGCGCGCGGTGCTGGACGTGCTGGACGCCAGTGGGCTGACCACCCGCATTGGCGCGGTGGGCCACCGCGTGGTGCACGGCGGCGAGCGCTTTAAAAGCTCGGTGCGCATCGACGACGCCGTCGAAGCCGAAATTGACGCCTGCGCCCGCCTGGCGCCGCTGCACAACCCGGCCAATCTGATTGGCGTGCGCGTGGCGCGCCGGTGCTTCCCCAGTTTGCCGCATGTAGCGGTATTCGACACCGCGTTTCACCAGAGCATGCCGGCGCATGCCTATCTGTACGCCATTCCACACAGCCTGTACGCCGAACACGGCCTGCGCCGCTATGGGTTTCATGGCACCAGCCACCGTTATGTCGCCGCCGAAGCCGCCCAGCTGCTGGGCCGCCCGCTGCAAGACTGCGCACTGATCACCGCCCACCTAGGCAATGGCGCCTCGGCCGCCGCCGTACTGAATGGCCACAGCGTGGACACCACCATGGGCCTGACCCCGCTGGAAGGCCTGGTGATGGGCACCCGCTCGGGCGACATCGACCCCAGCCTGGTGCAGTTCATCGGCAATGCGCTGAATCAATCGGCTGATCAAGTGATTGACCTGCTGAACCGCAAGAGCGGCCTGCTGGGCCTCTCCGGCTTGTCCAACGACTGCCGTACCCTGCAAGCCGCCGCCGAAGAAGGCCACGCGGGTGCACGGGTGGCGCTGGAGGTGTTCTGCTACCGCCTGGCCAAGCATATCGCCGGCCTGTCCGCCGCGCTGCCGCGCCTGGACGCGCTGGTGTTCACCGGCGGCATTGGCGAAAACTCAGCCTGGGTGCGCGAGCAGGTGCTGGCGCGGCTGGGCCTGCTGGGCTTTGCCGTGGATAGCGCCGCCAACGCCCGCTGTGTGGGCGGCGTGGCCGGCCCGATTCACGCTGCCGGCAGCCGCACCGTCTTGGTGGTAAACACCAATGAAGAACTGCTGATTGCCCGCGACACGTTTGCCCTGGCAGGCGTGTGACACCAGACTGAACAAGGCCGCGCACTGCGCGGCCTTGTGCTTTTGTCCTGACGTTCTGATTTTATTCTGATCATGATGCAACCCGGGTCGCGCCACGCCTGGTGGGCTTGCCTGTCCAGCCGGCGGCCGGCGCAACCCTCTTCCAACGGCAAAGGAAATTCATGCACGCCCTCTACCTCTCCCCGGTTGGCTATGACGTCGGCCTGACTTCGGTGGCGCTGGGCCTGGTGCGCGCGCTTGAGCGCCGTGGCCTGAAAGTCGGCTTCATCAAACCGGTGGCGCAACAGCGCGACCCCGGCGCCGGGCCCGAGCGCTCCAGCCACTTCGCCTCCAGCCTGTTCCGCCTGGACACCCCGCCGCCAATCGACTTTGCCCGCGCCGAACAACTGATGGGCGCCGGCCAGACCGACCAGTTGCTGGAAGAAATCGTCAGCCTGTATCAGCAAGTGGTGGACCACAATGATGTGGTGGTGGTGGAAGGCCTGGCGGCCGACGCCAACCATGTCTACGCGCCGCAGCTCAATACCCAGATTGCCCGCACGCTGAACGCAGAAACCATTTTTGTCGGCTCTGCGGCCCGTCTGTCGGCGCAAGACCTGGCCGAACAAATCGAAGTCGCCGCCCGCCAGTCGGCGGAATCGCACAATAACCGCTTTGCCGGCTACATCATCAATAAGGTGCGCGAAGACGTCGCGCCGGGGGATTACACCCTGGACATCGCCCAGCTCACCGCCACCGCCAAGGCACGCCGCCTGCCGCTACTGGGCACCATTCCGCTGTCCAACAATTTTGCCGCGCCGCGCACGCTGGACATCGCCCAACACCTGAACGCCCGGGTGCTGGCGCCGGCACGGCTGCATTCGGCACGGGTCAGCGACATGCTGATTGCCGCGCGCTCGATCACCCATTTGATCAACCGGCTGAAGCCGGGCGTGCTGGTGATCACCCCTGGCGACCGCGACGATGTGGTGCTGGCCACCGCCATGGCCGCCCAGCGCGGTGTGCCGCTGGCCGGCCTGCTGCTGACCTGTAATTCGCTGCCGCACCCGCACTTGCAGGCGCTGTGCCAGATCAACGAACACGCCAGTTTCCCGGTACTGGCCACCGAACTGGAAACCTTCGACACCGCCCGCCAGCTCACGCAGATGTCGCACCATGTGCCGGTGGACGACTTGGCGCGCATGGAACGGGTGGTGGATTTTGTCGCCGAACGGCTGGATCTGGATCGGCTGATTTCGCGCATTGGCCAGCCGGGCGAAGTACGACTGTCGCCGCCGGCCTTCCGCTACCAGCTGATTCAACACGCCCGCCACGCCGGCAAGCGCATTGTGCTGCCCGAGGGCGACGAGCCGCGCACCGTCGAGGCGGCGGTGATCTGCCACCAGAAGGGCATTGCCCGCTGTGTGCTGCTGGCCAAACCGGAAGCCGTGCAAAAAGTGGCCGACGCCCAGGGCATCACCCTGCCGGCCGACCTGGAAATCCTCGACCCCGACCACGCCCGCGCCCGCTACGTGCCGCCGCTGGTCGAGCTGCGCCGCCACAAGGGCATGACCGCGCACATGGCCGAGCAATATCTGGAAGACAGCGTGGTGCTGGGCACCATGATGCTGGCGGTGAACGACGTGGACGGCCTGGTGTCGGGCGCGGTGCACACCACCGCCAACACCATCCGCCCGGCGCTGCAATTCATCAAGACCGCGCCGGGCTCGAGTATTGTCTCCAGCGTGTTTTTCATGCTGATGCCGGATCAGGTGCTGGTGTACGGTGACTGCGCGGTGAACCCTGACCCCAGCGCCGAAGAGCTGGCCGACATCGCCATCCAGAGCGCCGACTCGGCCAAGGCCTTTGGCATCAGCCCGCGCGTGGCGATGATTTCCTATTCCACCGGCAGCTCCGGCGCCGGCAGCGATGTGGAAAAAGTCCGCGCCGCCACCGAGCTGGTGCGCCAGCGCCGCCCGGATATTCTGGTGGATGGCCCGCTGCAATACGACGCCGCCAGCGTGGAAAGCGTCGGCCGGCAAAAAGCCCCGGACAGCCCGGTGGCCGGCCGCGCCAATGTGTTTGTCTTCCCCGACCTCAACACCGGCAACACCACCTACAAGGCGGTGCAGCGCTCGGCCAATGTGGTCAGCGTCGGCCCGATGCTGCAAGGCCTGCGCAAGCCAGTCAACGACCTGTCGCGCGGCGCGCTGGTGGACGATATTGTCTACACCATTGCGCTGACGGCGATTCAGGCCGAGCAAATGGCGAATTAAGCCCGCACCAGACACCCGGCCAGCACACCGGCCGGGCAAAAAACATCAGGCCCCACGGTATTCACCTGGGGCCTGATGTTTTTGGCGCGGTCTGGCTGGCTTACGGCTTGGGTGCGGCCGCCGCTTCGACTGCCGCCGGGTCTGGCAGATTCACCGGGCGGTTATTGATGGTGAGCTTGCCGTTTTTCCATTCGGCCGAGGTTTTCAGCTGGCCGCCTTCTTGTTGCAGATAGCCCTGCTCAGACCAGATATCCACCTGGCTGGCAAACAGGTTTTTTGCCAGTTCGTCGATTTCTTGCAGCGACGGCGGGTTTTCGGCGCTGGCGTCCACCGTGAACAGATTGCGCGCCTGCGCCACCACCAGCCCTTGCAGGGTGTCGCGCGGCACACTCAGCTTGGCGTTGGCGGTGAGTTTGCTCAGGAACACCCGCGAGTCGTTCAAATCACCCTTTTGGTAGCCATTCAGCGCCACATTGCCAGTGACGTTGACCTCGCCACTGGGCAGCTTCAGCGAGAAATCGTTGATCGCCAGGCGCGGGTTGTTTTCCAGAATCGGGCCACCCTCGCGCACCACGGCGTCAATATATTGCTGACGCAGTTTGTCCGGCTCGACGCCTTCAACCTGGATGTCCGAGAACGCCTGTTCCAGCTTCAACAGGCTGGGGCCGTGCAGGTGGTTGACCGACAAATCCAGCCGCATCGGGCCGTAGGCGGTGTGGTTGACTTCCAGTTTTTCAAAGCCAAACTTGGCGCGGGCGTTGATGAATTCTTTTTCTTCGCTGCTGACGATCTGGTATTTCAAATTCACCAAATCCGCCTGCGAAGGCTTGATTTCGCCAGCCGGATTGATGAACTCGCCAATGCGGATGCGCGTCAGCAGCGAGATCAGCTCGTTGAGCTTGATCTGATACGGGATGTTTTCTTTCGATTCCAGCTTGACCCGAGTGACCGACAGCTCTTTATTGCCCACGCCCGCGCCGGTCGCCCCTGGGCGGGTGTCAGACTGATAGCTCAGATTGCTGAATTCGATATGGCCCTTGGTGGCGGCATCCAGCACCAGGCCGGGCAGGCGGGCGTCGATGCTGTATTGGCTGTAATCCGAGTCGTAGCCCACCTGGGTGGTCATGCCCTGCCATTTGATCTTGACCCCGGCCAGGGTTTCTTCGTAGTCAAACGCCGGTACGCTGACGTTCAGCTCGCCGCCGCCGGTGAAATTCAGCCGGTTGGTGACGGTGATCGGCTCTTTGTCGCCAAAAAAGCGCGACAGCATTTTGCGCGTGTCGGGCGACATGATGAATTCAGTGGTCACCACCGCGCGCGCCGGGCGCAGGCCGCCAGGCAGCGGGCCATGCTGAACGTGGTTGACGTATTTTACCGTGCCGGTCAGCGCATTCTTGGCCGCCTCGGGCAGAATGCCCTGATACGGGGCAAAAAAGCGCTCGTTGAAGGTCAGTTCGGTGGTTTCGGTAGACGAAAACCAGCCGCGCTCGTATTGATGCGACTTGACCTTGAAAATCGGCAGGCCGGCAATCATGTCGTGCTGCTTGGCCAGCGTGCGTTCCGCTTCCAGCCCAGTCCAGTAGGCGCCGGCGCTGTACAACACGGCGATACCCAGCACACCCGCCACTGAGCCCTTCAAGAGACGCGTCTTCACCCTGATGAATTCCTGTATGCAAAACAATCCGCGCCTATCTTAGTCCATTTCCTGGCCGGGCTGTACTGTTGGATATACCTGTACCCGGCCTTGGCGACAAAAAACCGGCGGCACAGACGCCGCCGGCGGGATCAGTCAGCGGGATGCAGCGCCAGCCAGTGCGCCAGCTCCGCCACGCTCAACTGCGGCAACTGATGGGTATGGGCGTACTCATCCACCGCCGCGCCGCGCAGCATCTCGCCATCCGGCGTCATCAGCTCGCACAGCACGCCAGCCGGTGACAAACCGGCCAGCTGCGCCAGCGCCACGGCCGCCTCGGTGTGGCCGCGCCGCTCGGCCAGGCCGCCCGGACGGGCAATCAGCGGGTAAACATGGCCAGGACGAGCCAGGTGTTCCGCACGGGCGCCTGGCGCGGTGGCGGCGCGGATGGTGGTCACCCGGTCGCGCGCCGACACGCCGGTGCTGACGCCTTCGGCGGCCTCAATGCTGACGGTAAATGCGGTGCCGTGGCGGCTGCGGTTCTCCGCCACCATCAGTGGCAACTCCAGCCGGGCGGCGTGTTCGGCGGTCAGGCACAGGCAGACAATGCCGCTGCCGTCACGGATCATCCGCGCCATTTCGGTCACGCTGAGCGTATCCGCAGCCAGGATCAGGTCGGCTTCGTCCTCACGGTCGGCGTCGTCACTGACAATCACCGGCCGTCCGGCACGCAGGGCGGCCAGGGCGGCGTCGATGCGCAAGGCAAGCAAATCAAGGGGGGCATTCATAAGAAACGGTCCTCAAATCTGGTTCAGGTTGAGCAACACGTCTCGGGCTTGAGGGACAACAGGCACAGCCGCATGGCGCAAGCGGCCGCCCGGCAATGCACCGGCGGCAACCACGCACAAGCGGCGTCAGCAGACAGCGGGCCGGCACAGGCAGGCTCGCTGATGTCATCATCTTCTTTCATCCGGACTCTCACCGTCGGCTCTGGCGTTTCACCAGATCTGCTGACCCCCGGCCAGGCCGGGGCGCTCGCGGGCTCGGCCTGCAACAGGCCATACCGCCGGTGGGGAATTTCACCCCGCCCTGAAGACGCAGGCCACCGGCAGATGCCCGTGACCTGCCCGCAGTATAACGCGCCGCGCAGGCTGGCGAACAGAACAGCGCCTGCATCCATGCCCTTGTGCCTGGCGGCAAAATGGGCAAGAATCCTGCCATTGCCTTTTATCCACTCAGAATCCGATTGCCTGCTGTCATGACTGCGTATCCGAACACTTTGCGATGGCGTCGCTAGCCAGACGTTCACCCCGCCTGATTTCATTGATTACTGTTCGGAGCCTGTCATGCTGACTCAAGCCGAGTTCGACGCGCTGGCGCGTCAAGGTTTTAACCGCATTCCCGTCATCCTCTCGCTGTTTGCCGACCTGGACACCCCGCTGTCGGTCTACCTGAAGCTGGCTAACCAGCCGTATTCCTATCTGCTGGAATCGGTGGTCGGCGGCGAGCGCTTTGGCCGTTATTCTTTTATTGGCCTGCCGGCCGCCACCCGCTTGCGCGTCAACGGCCTGCGCGTGCAGGTGGAGCACGGCGACCGCGTGGTGGAAACCCACGAAGGCGACCCGCTGGGCTTTATCGAGGCTTTCCAGGCGCGCTTCACCACGCCGCCGCACGACGGCCTGCCGCGCTTTGCCGGCGGCCTGGTGGGCTATTTTGGTTACGAAACCATCAAGCTGATCGAGAAAAAACTCGCCGCCCGCCCCGCCAAGCCCGACCCGATTGGCACGCCGGATATCTTGCTGATGCAATCCGAAGAACTGGCGGTGGTGGATAATCTGTCCGGCCAGCTGTATCTGATCGTCTACGCCGACCCAGCAGTGCCCAACGCCTACCAAAAAGCGCAAACCCGCCTGGCGCAGCTGCGCGCGCAACTGCGCCAACCCTCGCCGCTGCCCTTGCAAGGCCCGGCCCCGCGCAGCGAGGCCAGCTCGGAATTTGGCGAAGACGCCTTCAAGCAGGCGGTGCTGCGCGCCAAGGAATACATCATCGACGGCGACATCATGCAAGTGGTGCTCAGCCAGCGCATGCGCATGCCGTTTGCCGAGCCGCCGCTGTCGCTGTATCGCGCGCTGCGCAGCCTGAACCCGTCGCCGTATATGTATTTTTATCATTTCGACGACTTCCACGTGGTCGGCTCCTCGCCGGAAATCCTGGTGCGCCAGGAAAACCACACCGTCACCGTGCGCCCGATTGCCGGCACCCGTCCGCGCGGGCAAAACCGCATTGAAGACGAAGCGCTGGCCGAAGACCTGCTGGCCGACCCGAAAGAAATCGCCGAGCACGTCATGCTGATGGACCTGGGCCGCAACGATGTCGGCCGGGTGGCGGATATTGGCTCGGTGAAAATCACCGAAAACATGATCATCGAGCGCTACTCGCATGTGATGCATATTGTCTCCAGCGTGGAAGGCCGCTTGCGCGAAGGCATGAGCAATCTGGACGTGCTGCGCGCCACCTTCCCGGCCGGCACACTGTCCGGCGCGGCCAAGGTGCGGGCGATGGAAATCATCGACGAACTGGAGCCCAGCAAACGCGGCATTTATGGCGGCGCGGTGGGCTATCTCGGCTTTAATGGCGATATGGACCTGGCGATTGCCATCCGCACCGCCGTGGTGAAAGACCAGATGCTCTACGTGCAAGCCGGCGCCGGGATTGTCGCCGACTCGCAAACCGAAGCCGAATGGCAAGAAACCCGCAACAAGGCGCGCGCGGTGATTCGCGCGGCTGAGTTGGTGCAGCAGGGGCTGGATGCGGAGTAATAAAAATCGAGCAAAACTAAGCTGGCGCAAACTGGCTACATGAGCGCACACTTACTGGATGAATTTGGCTCGTGGTTCCAGGTTAGTTATGCACAGCTACTTAACCCGGCATTCCACACCGACGCTGCGCGATAAAGCCGCACAGCGTCGGTAACTTCTACGTTAGGTTTATCAAAGGAACATCAATGGCATCTTCCGCATTCAAAGAGTTTAGATACAACATCCTTGATGCAAAACGACTGCATCAGGCTCACAGAACTGTGAGTGCAGGCACGCCGGGCAAAAAAGGACTTGGACATCTTACCCGCAGTGGCGTTGTCATGCTTTGTGCGGCATGGGAACGATACAACGAGTCGGTCATTGTCGAGGCGGCTGACTATTTGGCCCAAGAAACCCGCGACCCTAATAATTTACCGTTGGCCGTTCGCAAGCATCTAAGCTCAATTGCCAAGAAGCATATACACGACTTGAAGCCAATGGAACTTGCAGGTGATGGTTGGCGAACTTTGTATATTGCTCAAGCTATTGATGAAACAAGTTCGCTCAATACACCCAAGAGCGAAAAACTAACAGTGCTTTATGATCGCCTTACTGGCTTAGCGAACGTTTCGGCGTTCTGGACTATTGGAGCAAAACCCGTCGATGACTTCGTCAGCGCGAGAGGTGACATTGCCCACAACGGACGAAAAGCTCCGTATGTCACTGCAGACACATTGCTGGGCTACATCGACATGATTGAAAAAGTCGCTGCCGAGCATGACAACAAATTCTGTGATTACCTCAAAGCTACTAGTGGTTCAACTTATCAACCGTGGCGGCGAACCGCATGAAACCTCTAACGCCGCGCTCCAAGGGACGCGTCACAAGCGGCGCGCCTGTGAGCTTCAACGTTAGGCCTCAGACAATGGCTACGAGTACTTGAACAATGGCTTCCGTCGCAGCCGGAATAGCGTTGCTGTGGGCTGGCATTGCAACCGTGGCGTACTTTCTTTTGCCAGACTGAGCATCTGATCATCAACACCTTGCAAACGGTGCGCCAGCAAGCCGTCAAAAATGCCACCATATTCTCGGGCGATACTACTTGTTGAAAGGTTAGTAAGTTTCTGCCAAATCAGAGACACACTGAGTCACTCAGCAAAATCATTCCCACCAAAAACAAAACCCAACAAAATCAACCCTCTGAACCCCCACCTTCACAGGAATAACAATTTCTCAACCTCCACCGGGAGAAACTTCCTCCCGGTTTTTTATTCAACCAGACCCATCTGGTCTGACCATCCGACCTTGACCCCACCAGGAGCGTGCGCCGATGTTATTGCGGATTGCCTCGATTTTATTGCCGGTGCTGTCCATTGTGCTGATCGGCTATTTGTATGGCCGTCGGCATGCGCCGGATATGGTGACGGTGAACCGCATCAATATGGATTTGTTTGTGCCGGCGCTGGTGTTTGTTGCGCTGGCCGGCAAGGATGTGCAGTTGGCGCAATATGGCTGGCTGGCGCTGGCGGCGGCCGGGGTGGTGTTGGGCTCGGGGCTGTTGGCCTGGCCCTTGGCGCGGCTATTGGGGATTGCCCCGCTGACTTTTGTGCCGCCGATGATGTTCAATAACTCGGGCAATATGGGCCTGCCGCTGATTGTGCTGGCGTTTGGCGCGGCGGCGCTGCCGGGTGCGGTGATTTTGTTTCTGGTGGAGATGATTCTGCATTTTTCGCTCGGCCTGTGGCTGATGGATCGTCACGCGCCGATTGGCCGGCTGTTTCGCCAGCCGGTGGTGATCGCCACCCTGGCCGGGCTGGCGGTGAGTGTATCCGGTTTGGTCTTGCCGGACGCAGTGGCGCTGGCCTTGAAGATGCTGGGCGATGTGTCGGTGCCCTTGTTGCTGTTTTCGCTGGGGGTGCGCATTGCCGGGGTGTCGTGGGCGGAGTGGAAGCTGGGCGTGCTGGGCGGTTTGATCTGCCCGGCCAGCGGGCTGGCGATGGCGGCGGCGATGGTGGCCTGGTTGCCGCTGCCGGCGGCGCAACAGCCCTGGCTGTGGCTGTTTGCCGCGCTGCCGCCAGCGGTGCTGAATTTTTTGGTGGCCGAGCAATACCGGCAGGAGCCCAGCCGGGTGGCTTCGCTGGTGCTGATTGGCAATTTGATGAGCGTGCTGACGCTGCCGCCAGTGTTGTATTGGCTGTTGAGTTAGCGCCGCTCACCCCACCCTGCTTGCCCGACCTTGCCGTATTGTCTGCGCTGGTGCGCCTGCGCTGAGTTTTTTCGCGGCGCGTGGGCAGTTCGTGACTTGCGCTCACGGCCGCGCCGCGCGGCGCTTACAACAGCGCCTCGATATCCGCCGCCAGCGCCTCCGGCGTGGTCTGCGGCGCGTAGCGCGCCACCACTTCGCCCTGACGGTTGACCAGAAACTTGGTGAAGTTCCATTTGATTGCCTGGCTGCCCAGCACGCCGGGCTGGGCGGCTTTCAGGTGTTGCCACAGCGGGTGGGCGCCATCGCCGTTGACCTCCAGCTTGGCCGACAGCGGAAAGCTCACGCCGTAGTTGCGCTGGCAAAACGCGCCGATGTCGGCGGCGTCGCCCGGCTCCTGGCGGCCAAACTGGTTGCACGGGCAGCCAATCACCACCAGGCCGCGCGGGCCATACTGGCGATACAGCGCCTCCAGCCCGGCGTACTGGCCGGTAAAGCCGCACTGGCTGGCGGTGTTGACCAGCAGCAGCACCTGGCCGCGATAATCGCTCAGCGGCAGCGCGCCACCGTCCAGGCGGTCCAGGGTGAAGGCGTACAAGGGAGCGTCGTTCATGGGGGGCTTTCGGGGGCAGAAATCGGTGAATATGTTCACTATGGCAAAGCCAATCTGCTTCGGCAACGGCGATTGAATCTTGCTGCGCAGCAGCAGCCTTGTTACTATCAAAAGACACACAAGCTTCATCCCCGTTTTGCGCCGCCGTCACGCAGCGCCCGCCTGCCCCATGGGCGATGCCAGCATCGCCAGATCATCAGGTGCGCCAGGCTGCCGGCATGGCGATGCGGCGAACCCGTTTCACTCCCCCCTATTTGTTCCGCTTTTGGAGATGCATATAATGAGCAGCGAAAAGATTTTGCACGTCAGCGACGCCAGCTTTGAAGAGGATGTGCTGAAAGCCAGTGGCCCGGTGCTGGTGGACTACTGGGCTGAATGGTGTGGCCCGTGCAAAATGATCGCCCCGATTCTGGACGAAGTGGCCGAAGAGTATGATGGCCGCCTGAGCGTGGCCAAGCTCAATATCGACGAAAACGAAGCCACCCCGCCCAAGTTTGGCATCCGTGGCATCCCCACCCTGATGCTGTTCAAGGACGGCAGCGTGGTGGCCACCAAGGTGGGCGCGCTGTCCAAGAGCCAGCTGACCGCCTTTATTGACAGCAACATCTAAACGGTCTATCCTCGTTCTGTCATGTTCGATCATGGATGGCGCAATGCCGTCCATGGTTCTCCCGCACCTTGCCTTGATTCCCCACGTCTTTTCCGATCACTCTTTTATTTAGAGTCGACCTCCCCTTATGCATTTATCCGACTTAAAACATCTGCATGTCAGCCAACTGGTTGAAATGGCCATCGGCAACGAAATTGATGGCGCCAACCGCTTGCGCAAACAGGACCTCATTTTCGCCCTGCTGAAAAACCAGGCCAAAAAGGGCGAAAGCATTTATGGCGACGGCACGCTTGAGGTTCTGCCTGACGGATTCGGCTTTTTGCGCAGCCCCGACACCTCCTACCTGGCTGGCCCGGACGATATTTATGTCTCGCCCTCGCAAATCCGCCGCTTCAATCTGCACACTGGCGACAGCATCGAAGGCGAAATCCGCACCCCCAAGGAAGGCGAGCGCTACTTTGCGCTGGTGAAAGTCGACCGCATCAATGGTGAGGCGCCGGAGAAGTCCAAGCACAAGATTCTGTTTGAAAACCTCACCCCGCTGCATCCCACCCGCCGCCTGGAGCTGGAGCGCGACATCCGCGCCGAAGAAAACACCACCGGCCGGGTCATCGACCTGATTTCCCCCATCGGCAAAGGCCAGCGCGGCCTGCTGGTGGCGCCGCCGAAATCCGGTAAAACGGTGATGCTGCAACACATCGCCCACGCCATCACCGCCAACCACCCCGACGTGATCCTCATCGTGCTGCTGATCGACGAGCGCCCCGAGGAAGTCACCGAAATGACCCGCACGGTCAAGGGTGAAGTGGTGGCCTCCACCTTCGACGAACCAGCCACCCGCCATGTGCAGGTTGCCGAAATGGTCATCGAAAAAGCCAAGCGCCTGGTGGAACACAAAAAAGACGTGGTGATTCTGCTGGATTCCATCACCCGTCTGGCCCGCGCCTACAACACCGTGGTGCCCAGCTCGGGCAAGGTGCTGACCGGCGGCGTGGACGCCAACGCGCTGCAACGCCCCAAGCGCTTTTTTGGCGCCGCGCGCAATATCGAAGAAGGCGGCAGCCTGACCATCATCGCCACCGCGCTGATCGACACCGGCAGCCGCATGGACGATGTGATCTACGAAGAATTCAAGGGCACCGGCAATATGGAAATCCATCTGGATCGCCGGATGGCCGAAAAACGCCTGTACCCGGCGATTAACGTCAACCGCTCCGGCACCCGCCGCGAAGAGCTGCTGATCCCGCAAGAACAGCTGCAGAAAATCTGGGTGCTGCGCAAGCTGCTCTACCCGATGGACGATCTGGACGCGATGGAATTCCTGCTGGACAAGATCAAGGCCACCAAGAGCAATCAGCAATTCTTCGACTCGATGCGTCGCTGATTCTGCCTGGCTGTCCTGCCTTGCCACACGCCGCCCGCTTGATTGCCGGCGGCGTGTGTGTTTTGGTGCCGGCCAAGCTTGCCCACAACACTCAGCGCAGCAAGACCAGGCGAGTGATAGGCGAGTGATATCAGCGGCGCTTGGTAGTCATTCCCGCGCCGGGCCGTTATCCTTGACGCTTCTGAATCCGTTGGACAGCACGTCATGATCATCGTCATGCAACACACGGCCAGCGCTGCCGATCTGGCGGCGGTGGTGGACAAAATCCGCCAGGCCGGTTTAAGCGAACACGTCTCTCGCGGCGCCGAGCGCACCATTGTCGGCGCCATCGGCGACGAACGCGCCTTGAGCCCGGCGCAGTTTGAACTGATGCCCGGCGTCGAGCGCGCCATGCATGTGGTCAAACCCTATCGCATCGTCTCGCGCGAAAGCCGCGAGGGCAACACCGTGGTCAAGGTGCGCGGCATCCCGATTGGCGGCGAAGCCATCCAGGTGATTGCCGGGCCGTGTTCGGTGGAAACCCCCGAACAAATGGACGCCGCCGCCGAGGCGGTGCGCGCCGCTGGCTGCCGGCTGATGCGCGGCGGCGCCTTCAAGCCGCGCACCAGCCCCTATGCCTTTCAGGGGTTGGGAATCAGTGGGCTGGCCTATCTGCAAAACGCCGCGCGCCCGCGCCAGCTGCCGATTGTCACCGAGCTGATGGACGTGCGCATGCTGGAGGTGTTTCTGGAATACGACGTGGACGTGATCCAGATTGGCGCACGCAATATGCAAAACTTTGATCTGCTGAAAGAAGTCGGCAAGGTCAACAAGCCGGTGATTCTCAAGCGCGGCTTGTCCGCCACGCTCAGCGAATGGCTGATGGCGGCCGAATACATCGCTGCAGGCGGCAACCACAATATTATTTTTTGCGAGCGCGGCATCCGCACCTTCGAAACCGCCTACCGCAATGTGCTGGACATCACCGCCATCCCGGCGCTGAAGCGGGAAACCCACCTGCCGGTGATTGTCGACCCCAGCCATGCCGGCGGCAAAGCCTGGATGGTGCCCTCATTGGCGCTGGCGGCGGTGGCGGCCGGCGCCGATGGCCTGCTGGTGGAAATGCACCCCAAGCCCTGCGAAGCCTGGTGCGACGCCGACCAGGCGCTGACCCCGCAAGAACTCAGCGCGCTGATGAGCTCGCTGCGCGGCGTGGCTGCCGCTGTCGGCCGCACGCTGTAAAACATCACACAATAAAATATAATAACTGCGCGTTCAGCGGCCAGGCCGCCGAGCGACAGACAACAGCGCCGGCCCATGGCAGCCTGGGCCGGCGCACACCCACACCGCTGCCACCGACAAAGGACACACCATGAGCCAGGGCGAAATCCGCGTTTCTCTCACCCAGCAATCCGACTATCAATTCTTGATCGACTTTGGCGCTGGCCTGCCGCAACTGCTGGCCGACGAGCCCGCGCCGCTGGGCCACGACCAAGGCCCGGCCCCCAGCCATATGCTGGTGTCGGCCGCCGCCAACTGTCTGGCCGCCAGTCTGTTGTTTTCACTGCGCAAATTCAAGCAAGCCCCCGAGCCGATCCGCGCCGAGGCAGTGGGCCGCATCGAACGCAACGCCGCTGGCCGCCTGCGCATGAGCACCATTGAAGTCACCCTGCACCTGGGCCGCAAAGCGGCAGAGATGGACCACCTGCAACGCGTGCTGGACACCTTTGAAGAATTCTGCACCGTGTCGCAAAGCATCAAGACCGGGGTGGACGTGCAGGTGGCGGTGCACGACGCCGATGGGGTGAAAATCAAGTGATCACAGGATGCAGCCAGAGGCAAGATCAATCCATCTGGCTTGCGTCCACAGCCCGTGCAAAAGGCCGCAGCAAACCAAGCCACGCCAGGCTTCACACCGCTGACAACACTCAGCAAAGCGCGCCCGGCTAGACGTGGGTGGCCGCAGACACGAGCAAGCGGACAACAAGACCATACCCACGTCAGGCGAGCTTGCTGAGCCTGACTTTACTGCGCGCCCGGCTGGCGGCGCTGGCGGATGGCGTCGGCCAGTTGGTGGGCGGCCATGGCGTATAGCGTGCTTTTGTTGTAGCGGGTGACGGTGTAGAAGTTCTGCAAGCCCAGCCAGTATTCCACCTCGCCCGGCGCCACTTCCAGCGGAAACAGCACGGCGCGGGCTTGTTCGTCCACGGCGCCGCCAGGGGTCACGCCCATGGCGCGCAGTTCGGCCACGGTGTAGTGCAGATTGAATTTGTCTTGCGCCAGACGGTCGGCCAGGTCTTTTGGCGCGGTGGCGGCCACCACCATTTCGCCGCCGCGCTGCCAGCCGTGCTGCTGAAAGTAATACGCCACGCTGGCGATCACATCCGCCGGGTTGCCCCAGATGTCGCGGTGGCCATCGGCGTCGCCGTCCACGGCCCATTTGCGAAAACTGGACGGCATGAACTGCGGCCAGCCCATCGCCCCGGCGTAAGAGCCTTTGAATTCGGTCGGGTCGCGGCGTTCTTCTTTGGCCAGCAACAGAAACTCGGTTAATTCCTGCTGAAAATAACTGGCGCGGCGCGGGTAATCAAACGCCACGGTGGCCAGTGCATCCAGCACACGAAAGCTGCCGGTATTGCGGCCGTAGCCGGTTTCCATACCGATGATGGCCACGATCATGGCCGGGTCTACCCCGTAAATCTGGCTGGCGCTTTGCAGCAGCTCGGCATGCTTGGCCCAGAAGGCCGCGCCCTGGCGCGCCAGGCCATCGTTGACAAAACTGGGGCGAAAGCGATACCACGGCCGCGCGGTGGAGGGTTTGTCAAAAATCGCCAGAATCGACGGCTTGGTGTCGGCGGCCAGCAGGGTGGCGCGCACTTCGTCGCGATTCAGGCCGTGCTGGCGGCTGATCTGGTCGATATAGGCGTCCACATCGGCGCGGCCAGCCAGGCTGGCGGCATGGGCAGGCGCTTGGCCAAGTGCAATCAACAGGCTGGCGGCAAGACTCAGGCGTTTCAGCATGGGGGTTCCGGCTAGTTTGGGAGTTGTAAAAAAATCAGCTGGCGTGACCTTGCGCCATACCAGCAGCCACTATGGTAACACCGAACACCGCCCCCTCCACCGCATCCCGCTGGCCCACGCGACATCTGTCTTGCGCATGACATATGCCATGCGCGATACTCAAACGCTGCCCAGCAAAACCTGCGAAGCCATCCTGACCGAGGAGCATGTCGATAGCAGGGCAGCAATCCGCGCCAGGGGCGTGGTGAGTGGCGCACAGAAAACCGCCGGGGGAAAAACATGTCGATAGCCGATTGGCCAGAAGACCAGCGTCCGCGCGAAAAACTGCTGGCGCGCGGCGCCGCCAGCCTCAGCGACGCCGAGTTGCTGGCGATTTTTTTGCGCACGGGGATTCGCGGCAAAAGCGCGGTGGACCTGGCGCGCGAGCTGCTGGCACACTTTGACGGCTCGCTGTCGCATTTGTTCGCCGCCACGCCGCAGGCGTTTTCTGCGGTGCCCGGCCTGGGGCTGGCCAAATACAGCCAGCTGGCCGCCACCCGCGAGCTGGCCGAGCGCGCCATGGCCGAGCGGCTGTTTGCCGGCGATGTGATGAACAGCCCGGATGTGGTGCGCGATTATCTGCGCCTGCGTCTGCATCGCCGTGAGCGGGAGGTGTTTGTCGCGCTGTGTCTGTCGGCACAAAATCAGGTGTTGGCGATGGAAGAACTGTTTCAGGGCTCGCTGACCGAAAGCCGGGTGTACCCGCGCGAAGTGGCGCGGCTGGCGCTGGCGCGCAACGCTGCGGCGGTGATCATCGCCCACAATCACCCCTCTGGCAGCGCCAAGGCCAGCGAGGCGGATATTCAGCTCACCCGCCAGCTGGAGCAGGCGCTGGCGCTGATTGATGTGCGTCTGCTTGATCATATTCTGGTGGCGGGCCATCAGGCGCTGTCGTTTGCCGAACAAGGCTGGATGTAGAACAGGCTTCACAAGCGCGTTGGCGCGGCGTTCTGTCGGTCAGTCTTGTTACTGACACGGGCCGGTTTATGCCAGAACGCATTGTCCATTCGCTCTACCAGCGCATTCTCGCCGACAGCAATCTGACGCAACGACAAAAACGCCAGTTGCTTGACGACGCCCGTCAGCTGCTGCCCGACGCCCACCAGCATCGCGCCACCAGCTGGGTGATCTGGCTGCTGGCGCTGGTGGTGTTGTCGATTCCGTTTACCTGCGCGGCCCATGTGCTGCTGGTGGGCAGTTTTCCCAATGATATTCCTGATGGGCTCTTATCGCTGGCCTCGGCGGCGGGCGGCGCGCTGGCCGGGTATCTGACGCCGCGCCAGCATCGGCGCGAGGCGGAGCCGCGGGAGGAAAATGAAGCGTGGTCTACCGCAGAAAGGCGCACCGCAGATTGAGCACACCTTACGCTGAGCGCGCCTCACGCCGCTGGCGGTTCAATCAAGGCGTCAAACTCGGCCAGGATGCCATCGCTGGCTTCGCCGGCAGTGGCGCGCAGGGCGGCGGCCAGCGGTTCGCGCAGCAGCGCGTATTCTTCCAGCGTCCAGGCGCCTTCCACCGCGCGTTGCCAGCGCGCGCGCTCTTCCCACAGGTATTCGCCAATCACCGCGCTGGTCAGGGCGTACAGCCGGGCCAGGCGAAACAGGGGCGCGCGCGGGGTGGGCGCGGCAGGGCGGCGGCGGGCAAACCAGGACAGCATGGCGATCTCCTGTGGGACACACCGGCCCGAACGGAAGGTGCAGGCGGCGGCAAGTTCAACTTGATCAAATAATAACAATTATCATTTAGATGTACAAGCCACTGAATGTCAGCCGTAAGCCAGCCGGGCCTGGCCCATCGCGCCAGGCCGCAAAACAGTCGTTTGTGCGAGGTAAAACATCGCCAGCGGCCATGCTGGCCCACCCGCCCAGCCCCATGCATGCCACAAGAATGGCGAATTCCCGCAGGAAGGGCGCGCAAGGCGGTATAATCATCGCCTTGTTTTGCCACTGTTGATCTGAAAGCGATGATTCGCAAGCTCCTAAGCCGCGTGTTCAAACTCCCCGAGCGTCGCCCCAAACCCAAGGTGTTCCCGTTCACCCAGCATGGGGTGCGCCGCGAGAGCATCAGTCCGGCCGCGCTGAAAATCACTTCCCGCCTGCAAGAGGCCGGCTTTGCCGCCTTTGTGGTGGGCGGCGCCGTGCGCGACCTGCTGTTGGGCCAGCACCCAAAAGATTTCGACGTGGCCACCAACGCCACGCCGGAGCAGGTGCACCATCTGTTTCGCCGCTCGCGCATTATTGGCCGGCGCTTTCGCATCGTCCATGTGATGGTCGGCGCGGAAACCATCGAAGTCACCACCTTTCGTGGCGGCGACGACACGGTGACCGACAGCGAGGGCCGCATCCTCAACGACAATGTATTCGGCAGCCAGGAAGAAGACGCCCGTCGGCGTGATTTCACCGTCAACGCGCTGTTTTACAACCCCAGCGACGAAACCATTGTCGATTATCACCACGGCGTGCGCGATGTGCACGCGCGCAAGCTGGCGATGATTGGCAACCCGGTGCAGCGCTACCGCGAAGACCCGGTGCGCATGCTGCGCGCGGTGCGGCTGGCGGCCAAGCTGGAATTGCGCATCGACGAACCCACCCGCAAGCCGATTGCCGAGCTGGCCTCGCTGCTGCAAAACGTGCCGGCGGCGCGGCTGTTCGACGAAATGCTGAAAATGCTGTTCTCCGGCCAGGCTTACCAGTGCGTGCGCATGCTGCGTCAGGAAGGCCTGCACCAGGGGATTTTTCCGCTGCTGGACGTGATTGCCGAAGAATCCGCCGGCGCCGACTTTATCCGCCTGGCGCTGGAAAACACCGACCGGCGCATCCGCGAGGACAAACCCGTCTCGGTGGGCTTCTTGCTGGCCACCCTGCTGTGGGGCCAGGTGCAACGCGAATGGACGCGGCGCATGGATTTTGGCGACAAGCCGATTCCGGCGCTGTTTGACGCCATGGCCGCCGCCGAGCGCATCCAGGACGACCAACTGGCCATTCCGCGCCGCTTTGCCACCACCATGCGGGAAATCTGGGCGCTGCAACCGCGCTTTGACAACCGCGATGGCAGCCGCCCCTATCGCCTGCTGGAGCAGCCGCGCTTTCGCGCCGGCTACGACTTCCTGGCGCTGCGCGCGGCGGTGGGCGAAGTGCCGCAGGCGCTGGTGGATTGGTGGACGGCGTTTCAGGAGGGCGACGAAGCCCAGCGCCAGGCGCTGATTGCCGCCGCCCGCCACAGCAGCGAGGCGCGCACCGGCGCCAAAAAGCGCCGCCGCCGCAAGAAAAAACCCAATGGCCAAGGCCAGCCGATGGACGACGGCGAATGACCGTCACCGCCTATATCGCCCTGGGCAGCAATCTGCAACAGCCTGCCGAGCAAGTGCGCGCCGCGCTGGCGGCGCTGGCGGCGCTGCCTGAGTGCAGCGGGCTGCGCGCCTCCTCGCTGTATATCACCGCGCCAGTGGGCTACGCTGACCAACCGGACTTTATCAACGCCGTCGCCCGTCTCGACACCACGCTGTCCGCCCCGGCGCTGCTGGCGCAGTTGCAGGCGCTGGAGGCGCAGTTTGGCCGCGAGCGCAGTTTTCGCAATGCGCCGCGCGTGCTTGATCTGGACTTGCTGCTGTATGGCGACCAGCGCATCGACACACTGGAACTGAGCGTGCCGCACCCGCGCATGCACGAGCGCGCCTTTGTGCTGGCGCCGCTGGCCGAGCTGGCCCCCGCGCTGATGCTGCCCCAGGGTTCCGTTACGGCATGTCTGGCGGCATGCGCACAGGATGGCATTCGCCGGCTTGACATTCCGCCCGAGTCACGACAAGGTTAGCCCCTTGACTGCGCCATGCCTTGCGCACGGCGGCAATTCGGGGTCATTCGGCCCCGCCAGGCGGAATTGGCCCGCCAGGCGGAACCGGGCGGCCCAAGCAGGGTTTACCGGACGCTGAACATGATTCCTTATCGCCACATCGCCATCGAAGGCCCGGTCGGGGTAGGCAAAACCGCGCTGGCGCGCAAACTTGCCGAACACTGTCAATTGCGCCTGTGCGCCGACCCGGCGCGCGGCAACCCCTTCCTGACGCGCTTTTACCAGAACATGAGCCACCACGCACTGGCCACCCAGCTGTATTGCCTGCGTGAGCGCGCCAGCGCCGCGCGCGAACGCTGCGCCGAGAGCGAGCCCAGCGCCTGTGTCAGTGATTTTCTGTTCGACAAGGACGCGCTGTTTGCCCGGCTGACGCTGGATGCCGACGAGCTGGCCTTGTATGAATCCCTGCGCCCGGCGCTCTTGCCCGCCGAATTGCCCCAGCCTGATCTGGTGGTGTATCTGCAAGCGCCCACCGAAATGCTGGCCCGCCGCATTGCCGCCCGTGGCGAGCTGGCGTTTCCTGATGGCTATCTCAAGCGCATCGACGCCGCCTATAGCGAATTTTTCATGCAATACGAAGCCGCTCCCGTGGTGATGGTCAACACCGAACGACTGGATTTTGTTGATAAGCCGGAAGACTTCGAGCTATTGTTGCGCTGCATCAGCGAGGCCAAGGGACAACGCAGCTATTTTAATGTCGCTGTCTGACCCCAGGCCCGCCATTGGCCCATCCGGCCAATGATCCCTCGCGGCACACCGCCAGCGGCCGGCAGACCCCGGCCCAAGGCGACGCCGCTGTCCCATGAAGGAAGCTCACCTGATGAAAATCACCGTCCAAACCTTGATGAAACTGGCCCAGGAAGGGCAAAAAATCACCATGCTGACCTGTTACGACGCCAGCTTTGCCGCCACGCTTGATGAAGCCGGGGTGGAAACCCTGCTGGTGGGCGATTCGCTGGGTATGGTGATGCAAGGCGCGGATTCAACCCTGCCGGTGACGCTGGAAGACATGGCCTATCACGTCCGCTGCGTGGCGCGCGGCGCGCGCAACGCGCTGATCATCGGCGACATGCCGTTTGGCAGCTACCAGGAAAGCCCGCAGCAGGCCTTCGCCAGCGCCGCCAAGCTGATGCAGGCCGGCGCGCACATGGTCAAGCTCGAAGGCGGCGCCTTCATGGCCGACACCACCCGCTTTTTGGTTGAGCGCGGCATCCCGGTGTGCTCGCACATCGGCCTGACCCCGCAATACGTCAACACCTTTGGCGGCTACCGCGTGCAAGGCAAGAGCGAGGACGACGCCGCGCGCATTCGCGCCGACGCCCGCGCGCTGGCCGACGCCGGCGCCAGCATGGTGCTGATGGAGTGCGTGCCGGCCGCGCTGGCCGGCGCCATCACCGCCGAACTGCCGGTGCCCACCATCGGCATTGGCGCCGGCCCCGAGGTCAGCGGCCAGGTGCTGGTGATTTACGACATGCTGGGCGTCTACCCCGGCAAAAAAGCGCGTTTTGTGAAAAACTTCATGCCCGAAGCCGGCAGCATCGCCGGCGCGGTCAAGGCGTATGTGCACGCGGTGAAGAACGGCAGCTTCCCCGCCGCCGAGCACTGTTTCTGATTTTTGCCGGCCAGCCCCCATCCCGGATTTCATTATGCATATTCTTCAAACCATCCAGGCGGTGCGCGATTGGCGCCGCCAGGCCGGCCGCGTGGCGTTTGTGCCCACCATGGGCAACCTGCACGACGGCCATCTTGCGCTGGTGCGCGAAGCCCGCCAGCGCGGCGACGCGGTGATTGTCAGCATCTTTGTCAACCGCCTGCAATTTGGTCAGGGCGAAGACTTTGACAGCTACCCGCGCACCTTTGAGGCCGACCGCGCCAAGCTGCAAGCCGCTGGCGTGGACGCGCTGTTCCTGCCCGACGAGCGCGAGCTTTACCCGCGCATCCGCCAGGATTTCAACGTCGAGCCGCCGCACCTGCAAAACGAGCTGTGCGGCGCGTTCCGCCCTGGCCACTTCCGTGGCGTGGCCACCGTGGTCACCAAGCTGTTCAATATTGTTCAGCCGGACGTCGCCTGTTTTGGCAAAAAAGACTTTCAGCAACTGGCCATCATCCGCGCCATGGTCGATGACCTGAACATGCCGATCGACATCGTGCCGGTGGACACCGGCCGCGCTGACGACGGCCTGGCGCTGTCGTCGCGCAATGGCTACCTGAGCGCCGACGAACGCGCCGAAGCGCCGCGCCTGTACCGCAACCTGCGCCAGATGCACGACGCGCTGGCCGCCGGCAGCAATCAGTACGCCGACCTGGAAGCTGCCGCCCGCGCCGACCTGGAAGCCCACGGCTGGCAGGTGGACTATATCGAAGTGCGCGCCGCCCGCACGCTGGACATCGCCCACGCCGGCGAACACCAGCTGGTGGTGCTGGCCGCCGCGCGCCTGGGCAAAACCCGGCTGATCGACAATATCGAAGTGCAGCGCTGACGCTGCCCGCCCCACGCAGAGGACCCCCCGACCATGCAACGCATGATGCTCAAATCCAAAATTCATCGCGTCACCACCACCCAGTGCGAGCTGCACTACGAAGGCTCGTGCGCCATCGACGATGATTTGCTGGAAGCCGCCGACATCAAGGAATACGAACAGATCGACATCTGGAACGTCACCAATGGCGAGCGCTTCACCACCTACGCCATCCGTGGCGAACGCGGCAGCGGCATCATCTCGGTGAACGGCTCGGCCGCCCGCCGCGCCGCCGTGGGCGATATCCTGATCATCGCCACCTTTGCCGCCATGAGCGACGAAGAAAGCCGCCAGTACGCGCCCAAGCTGGTGTATGTGAACGAAGAAAACCGCATCAAGGGCATTGGCGGTTCGATTCCGGTGCAGGCCGCCGAGTAATTTCGCGCACTCGCCTGATGCGCCGGGGGCTGGCCAGTGTTGATCTGGCCAGCCCCCGGCGTTTTTACCGCTTGGCGCCGCTCGCTGAGCGAGCGCCATGCTCAGCCGGCAAACATCGCCACTTCCAGCCACTCCTCGACAATTCCCACCGGCTCACTCTCCACCACGTCGGGCAGCAGGCGGCTGGCCCATAAAAACTGCTCGAAATACGCGCTTTGCGCGCCCGGCGGGCAGCAGCGGCGCAAATCGCTGCCCGGTGCGGCGTCATAAAACGGCCGCAGCTGCACCCCGGACGGAATAAAACTGCCATAGGTGTCGCGCAGCCAATTGGCGGCGTGGCTGTCGCTGACCAAGGGCACCCCGGCCGGTGCCTGGCCCACTTCGCCCAGCCACAGCAGCGCATGGCTGGCCGGCGGCGGATCGTCGGCATCCAGTCGGCGGCGGATGTCCTGGCGAGCGTAGCCCTCGGCCAAGTACAGCACATCACCGGGGCGCAGTTGTTGACGCAACTGCCGGTAGCTGCAACGCGCGTCGGCCACCCGCTGAATCGTCAGTCGGCCGACGGTTGGCGCGTGCACATGGCGGGCGCGGCTTTGCGCGGCGACATCCAGCTCCAGCTGAATGCCCAGCGCGTAGTTGTACAGCCAGGCCACATAGGCGCCGCCGCTCACACCCTGACCGGGGTCGGCGGGCAAGCCAAAGCGGGCAAACCAGGCGGCGTCGGGGTTCCAATCCGGGGTCAGGTGCTGGCGCCAGCCATAGCCCACCATGGCGGCCGCCACCGCCAGCAGCCGCTGCGCGCGCCAGGCATCGTGACGATGGCGCTCAATGCCGGCGGGCGGGCGGCTGGGCGGATAGTGGCGCGGCAGCGGACCATGTGCCGGATGGGCATGGGCGCGGGCATAGGCGGACGGGGCAAACCAGTCGTGCGGGCCGCGCGCAAACGCCGGCTCGCGGCCTTGCTCGCGCCAATGGGCAAACGGCGGTTTTTCCAGGCCGTGGGTGAGCGTGGCCCAGTCAAAATCAAAGGCCAGGGTGTACGGCGATTGATACTGGCCGGCGTTGACATTGATCTGGCTGGGGCGCAGCCGGGCGCCGGCCGGGGTGTCGGTCACCCCCAGCCGCGCCGGGTCCAGCAGGCGGTCGATAAAGCAAAAAGCGGGGTCATGCGGGATCATGGCGGCTCCTGAGCGGGCAATGTCGGTTCTGCCTGACACAACGCTGTGGGGCCGGTGCTGTGAACAGGCGGCCGCGCCCGGCCGGCACAAAGACAGCAATCAGCGCTTAACAATATCCAAATCGAATGTCAATGCGTATTTCTGCGGGTTTTTGTCTGCTGGGACTTGCATATGCGCAACGGTAATGCCACAGTCAAAATCTGCCGGTCGGGCGCGCCAAGTCATGCGTCCGCCATTCAGGCAAACGGGCGCAGACCCGGATAGAGGAAGACAAATCATGCATATCGCGTTATGGGGCGTCATGGGCATACATGGCGCCGTGGTGCTGGCCGCCTGCGGCCTGTTGTGGATGGCTGGCGCGCCAGGCTCGGCCTGGGGGCTGGCCGGTTTGGGTGTGGTGGGCGCCGGCGGGCTGCTGGCCTGTGTGTATCCGCCGTGGCTGCGGCCGCTGCACAAGCTGCGCGCCAGCCTGCGCAACCGGCCCAAGCAAGCCATGGCCGAACCCTGGCCGCTGCCTGGCGGCGCGCTGGACGAAGCCATCGAGGGCTTTAACCACGAGCGCGCCGCGCTGTGCCGGGTGCTGGGCGGCGTGCGCCAGCACAATATCGCGCTGTCCATCCAGGCGGCGCACATCGGCAAGGTGATTCAGGACGCGCGCGACAAGGCGCTGGAGCAAGAACGCCTGGCCGAAGAAATCTTTGCCCTCACCCAGCGCAGCCAGCAGGAAGCGGGCGCCATGCAAGCCAGCGTCGGCGTGATTGCCGGCTTTACCGGCGCGCTGGCTGAGCGCGCCGCCGACACCTGCGGCGCAGTGCGCGACGCCGACCTGCGCGCCCGCGAGGCGGTGACGGTGATGGACGACTTTGCCCACACCCTGGGCCAGCTTCAGGAAGACACCCGCGCCATCATCGACAGCGTGGCGGAAATTCGCGGGATTTCAGATCAGACTAATCTGCTGGCGCTGAACGCCGCCATCGAAGCCGCCCGCGCTGGCGAATCCGGCCGAGGGTTTGCCGTGGTGGCCGACGAAGTGCGCAAACTGGCCGAGCGCACCCATGCGCTGGCGGTGACGGTGAGCGGCAAGGTTGAAGCCATGCACACCCTGTCCGGGCAAACCGCCAGCCACACGCAAACCGTGGTGGACAGCATGGGCGAGGCCAGCAGCCTGCTGGAGCGCGCCAACCAGGCACTGGATGGCTTTGCCCAGGGCAGCCGTCAGGTCAACCAGGAAATCGGCGTGGTGCGCGAGGCCATCGACGTGCTGGCCGGCAATAATGACGACATCCACCACCACGTTGGCCGCATGAACCAACTGGCCGACGACATGGCCGGGGTGATGCAAACCAGCGCCACTGCCTCGGGCGAGCTGATTGCCGCCGCCGAGCAGGTGATGCGCGAGCTGGGGCGCTTTCAGCTGGCCGATGGGCCGTTTGACCAAGTGGTGCGCCAGCTGTACGCCTGCCGCGACGAATGCGAGCGCAAGCTGGAAGCGCTGGCCGCCGCCGGCCATAATCTGTTCGACCGCCAGTACACGCCGATTGCCGGCACCAACCCGCAGCAATACCACACCAGCTACGACCGAGCCTTCGAGCAGGTTTTCCGGCCGTATTTCGACCAGACCACCGCCAGCATTCCCGGCTGCGACCTGGTGGTGCTGCTGACCGGCGATGAAACCTATCCGCCCACCCACATCAGCAAATACAGCCAGCCGGCCACCGACGACCCGGCGCACAACCTGGCCTTTGCCCGCGACAAACGCTTTCACCGCGCCAACCGCATGCTGCACCGCACCTGCACCGACAACGGGGAGTTTTTGTTCCAGGCTTATGTGCGTGATATTGGCGATATTTACGCGCTGGTGTCAGTGCCGGTGCACCATCGCGGCCGCCACTGGGGCGGGCTGATTTTCAGCCTGCGCCACGAAGCGCTGCTGGGCGGCGGCGCACCCAAGGTCAGTGCCCGGTAAAGCCTTACCCTGCCAGTTGCGTCAGCATCCATGCCTGCGCCGGGCCGGGCGGGCGCTGGCGTGACCACACCGCATCCATGGCCCGCTGACGTGGCCAGCCCGGCAGCGCCAGCGCTGTCAGCCCCTGGCCATAACGTGCGGCCAGCCAGTGCGGCAGCTCAGCCCAGCCAAACCCGCACTGCGCCAGCTCCAGCAACAGCAAATAACTCGGCGCCGACCAGGCCAATTGCCCCGACTCGTCCGCCGGGCCAGCCTGGCAGGTTTGCAGGCGCAGCTGACGATGCTCGCGCAAATCCGCCTCACGACAGCCATCCCGACTGGCCAAGGGATGGCTGGCGGCCACATACAGCGAGGTTTGCGCCTGCAACGGCAAACGCTGATGCGCCAGATCGGCCGGGTAGCCCGGCTGAGCGGTCAGCAAACCCAAATGGGCGCGGCCACTGCGCACCAAGGCCACCACGTCGGCATCTTCGCCCACCAGGCATTCCAGCTCGGTGGCGGGAAAGCGCTCGGCAAAGGCGTGCAGCATGGCTTCAAATTCCAGGCTGGGAAAGGTATCCGACAGCACCAGGCTCAGGCGCGGCTCGCCGCCGTCGGCCAGCCGGCGCGCCTGCACGCTCAAGGCATCCTGCGCGGCCAGAATTCGCCGGGCCAGCGGCAGCAGATTGGCGCCGGCCTCACTGAGTGTCGGCAAACGTGCCTGGCGGTCAAACAACATCACGCCCAGGTCGATTTCCAGATTGGCAATGGCCTCGCTGATGGTGGACTGGCGCTTGCCCAACTGGCGCGCTGCCGCCGAAAACGAGCCCAGCTCCGCCGACAGCACAAACGCCACCAAGGCATCAGGAGAGGCAAACATATCGATTTATCCGATGGAAGTCACATTGAACACCCGGTAAAAGCCTAGCACACTGGCGGCAGTTTTTTGCCTATGGAGTCGCCATGCCTGCCCATCCCTTGCCGCGCACGCTGCGCGAGCGCGTGTTGCACGCGCTGTTATACGAACTGTGCGCCATGGCGCTTTTGGCTCCGCTGGGCAGCTGGCTGCTGGGCCACAGCCTGGCGCACACGGGCGCACTGGCGCTGTGGATGTCGGCCACCGCCATGCTGTGGAATATGCTGTTTGGCGCACTGTTCGAACGGCTGGAAGCGCAATTGGGCTGGACGCGCACGCCATGGGTGCGCAGCCTGCATGCCATCGGTTTTGAAGGCGGTCTGGTGCTGCTGTGCGTGCCCGTGGTGGCCTGGTGGCTGCAAGTCAGCTACTGGCAGGCGCTGTGGCTGGATATTGGCGTGCTGCTGTTTTTCCTGCCGTATACCTGGCTGTTCAACTGGCTGTATGACCACGCCCGCGCACGACGTGCGCGGGCCGTGGCGTAAAGCCCCCCATGCAGCATGGTGATGATTGACGGTCTCAGCGCGGAATGCGCACCCGGTCATCGTCAAAATCGCCGCGCTCGGCGTCGCGGTGGCAGGCCATGCAGTTGCTGGCGCTTTTCACCGAGGCGCGCCGCCACACCGCCGGGGCGACTTCGTCGTGTTTGCGGATAAACCAGGCGGTGCGGGTGATGCGCGGCGGCTCGCCCGCCGTGCTGGCCGGCGTGGGCAGGGTGTTGCTGGCGCTGGCGCGCAATAGATAGTCGCGGATCACCTGCATATCGGCGGCGTCCAGCGTGGCGTTGACGCCGTAGTGCTGGCGCAGGGTGTCCAGCTGTTGCCGCCAGGCAGCAGCAGGCAGCAGGCCGGCCGGGTAGGCCATATGGCAGCTGCCGCATTCGGTTTTCCATACTGCCGGCGCGCCGGCGCTGCTCAGTTGGCGCGGGCGGCGCTTGTCGTGGCGTTCGTGGTGTTCGTCGTCGTCCGCCCATGCTGATGCCATGGCCAGGCATAGCGCCAGCGGCCAGATCATTTTGCTCATATGATTTCTCCAGATTCAGTGCGGCTCACAAAGCCAGGGGGGTTGTGAGCGGCGCTTAAAGTCGCTCACAAAACTCAGCGAAGCGATCCTGGCTAGGCGCACGACCGTAGACAGTACAGGTAGTACGGCAAGGTCGGGCAACAACGCCAGGAGGGTTTTGTGAGCGGCTCTTATGGCAAGCTGCTCAGCCAGCGCACAAAGTCGCCCTTCTCCTGCGCGCTGCATTCGCGGCGGAACACATCGTCGCAATTGCGCCGAAACCATTTCTCCACTTTCTTGGCGTCAGTGAAGCGCATCGGGTTGGCCACTGGCGCCAGCGGCTCGATCTGGCGAAAAGCCGGGGTTTTGCCCGGCTGGCGCGGGTTGGTGGTGTGGCAGCTCGCACATTGCATCGGCTTGCCGCTGGCGCTGGATTCCCGAAAATACAAGGCGCGGCCGCGCTCGGCGGAAAACCCGGCAAAGGCCGGATCAGCGGCGCGCGCTTCACGGGCGTAGTTGTCCAGCAAGGCGGGATTGGCCTGGGCCAGCGTGACGGCGCACAGGCTGGCCAGCCCCCAAAAAATACGCATAGCATCAACTCCTCAGCAACACAGAAACCCACGCTTAGCGTTGCTCACAAAACCCAGCGCAGCGCGCCTGGCGAGGCGCACGGCCGTAGACAGTACAAGAAGTACGGCAAGGTCGGGCAACGACGCCAGGCGAGTTTTGTGAGCGGCGCTTGTCGCTGGTTTCAGTCCAAACATGGTTGTGTCATAGCATGCCGGGCCAAGCTTAAGCCGGGATTAACCCTATGGCGGACAAGGTTTCATGTTCAGTTAAGTTGCCGGGGCCAAGATGGCGGCATTCACCATGACTGAGGCTGACGCCATGCAAGCATTTTCCCGTTTTCGTCTGTATCACTGGCTGGTGGCGCTGTTGTTCGCCGCCGCTTACCTCACCGGCGAGGACGCCGGGCTGGCGCATGTCTGGCTGGGCTATGGCCTGCTGGCCTTGCTGGCGCTGCGGCTGAGCCTGGCGCTGCTGGGCCGGGCGCGTGGTTTTCCGCGTTTGTGGCCGCAAAGCCCACGTCTGAGCGGGCGGATTGGCCGCTGGGTGACGCTGGGGGTGTTGTCGGGGTCGTTGTTGACGCTGGGGCTGGGCATGAGCATGGTGGACAACCGCGCCGCGCTCAGCGAAGGGCTGGCCATGTTGATGCCGGCGGCGCGCGCCGATGACGGCGGCGGCGATGACGATCACCACGCCATGCGCTGGGGCGACTGGCTGGGCCGCGCACTGCGCGATGTGGAAGAAGCGCACGAGGCGCTGTCGCAAGGCGCGCTGGCGCTGGTGGCCGGGCATATCGGCTGGGTGTGGCTTACCCAGCGCCGTCAGGCGGTGGCCATGCTGCGTGGGGTACAGGCAAACCAGGCGGGTGCCAAGCGCAGCTAACCCAACCTTCCTGGCGTTGTTGCACGGCCTTGCCGTACTGTCGGTCACACAGCTCGCGCAGAGCCGCTGCGCTGAGTCTTGAATCAGCAGACACAGCCCAGCCCGGCTGCGACAAAAGCAGATAAAAAAACGCCGGACCCTCGCGGGTCGCGGCGTCAGGGCATATCTGCCACAACAGCACCTACACACTTCATATGCCGTGCGCCAAGGCGCGCGGCGATGTCATGCAATATCAGAAAGCAAAGTGCGCTTCGTCCAGCTCCATCAGCGGCTTGGCGCCCGCCTTCAGGGTGACCAGCAGGCTGTGCACTTCCGGGAACAGCTTGGCAAAGTAGAAGCGCGCAGTGGTCAGCTTGGCTTCGTAGAAGGCTTTCTCACCCGTGCCGGCGTCCAGCTTGTCCAGCGCGGTCTTGCTGATCCACAGCCAGAAGAAGCCATAGGTCAGGTGGCCAATCAGGCGCAGGTAGTCGGTGGCGGCGGCGCCGGCTTCGTCGCGGTTCATCATCGACTGCATGCCGACGTGCATGGTGACATCGCCCACATCCTTCAGCAGCTTGCTCACTGCTTCGGCCATGTCTTTCAGGCGCGAATCCCCGCCGTTGGCTTCGCAGTACTTGTGCACGATCTTGGTGAACTTGCGCAGCTTCTGGCCTTGGTCCATCAGCACCTTGCGGCCCAGCAGGTCGATGGCCTGAATGCCGTTGGTGCCTTCGTAAATTTGCGAGATGCGGCAATCGCGCACCAGCTGTTCCATGCCCCATTCGCGGATAAAGCCATGGCCGCCAAACACCTGCATGCCCATATTGGCGGCGGTGTAGCCATTGTCGGTCATGAAGGCCTTGGCCACCGGGGTCAGCAGCGCCACCAGATCAGCGGCCTGGCTGCGGGCTTCAGCGTCCGGGGATTTTTCTTCGATGTCCAGTTGCAGCGCCAGCCAGGCGGTCATGGCGCGGCCGGCTTCGGTGTAGGCTTTTTGCGTCAGCAGCATGCGGCGCACGTCCGGGTGGACGATGATCGGGTCGGCGGCTTTTTCCGGGGCTTTCGGGCCGGTCAGCGCGCGCATTTGCAGGCGTTCGCGGGCATAGCTCAGCGCGCCCTGGAACGAAGCCTCGCCCAGGCCCAGGCCTTGCATGCCGCAGCCCAGACGGGCGGCGTTCATCATGGTGAACATGCAGGCCAGACCCTTGTCGCGTTCGCCAATCAGATAGCCCTTGGCGCCGTCCAGGTTGATCACCGCGGTGGCGTTGGCCTTGATGCCCATCTTGTGTTCCAGCGCGCCGCAGAACACCGGGTTGCGGCTGCCGTCGGCGTGGAACTTCGGCACGATGAACAGCGAGATGCCCTTCACGTCCTTGGGCGAATCCGGCAGGCGGGCCAGCACCAGGTGAATGATGTTGTCGCTCATGTCGTGCTCACCGGCCGAGATGAAGATCTTGGTGCCGGTAATGCTGTAGCTGCCGTCGCCATTCGGCTCGGCCTTGGTTTTCAGCAGGCCCAGGTCGGTGCCGCAGTGCGGTTCGGTCAGACACATGGTGCCGGTCCAGCTGCCGTCCACCAGCTTGGGCAGGTAGGTGGCTTTTTGCTCGTCAGTGCCGTGGGCGTGGATGGCGGCGTAGGCGCCGTGGCTCAGGCCGGGGTACATCGACCAGGCGACGTTGGCCGAGCATTGCATTTCCATCATCGGGAAAGCCAGCACCTTGGGCATGCCCTGGCCGCCGTAGGCCGGGTCGCAATCCAGGCCGGTGAAGCCCAGTTCGCAGTATTGTTGGTAGGCTTCTTTGAAGCCGGCCGGGGTGGTGACGCTGTGGTCAGCCGGATTGAAGCTGCAACCCTCTTCGTCGGCGGCGCGGTTGATCGGGGCCAGTTCGTTTTCGCAGAACTTGGCCGCGGCATCCAGATAGGAGGCAAACACGTCCTGGGTGGCTTCTTCGTAGCCAGGCAGGGTGGAAATCACGTTTTGCACCTGAATCACTTCGTTCAGGACAAAATCAAAATCGCGCAGCGGGGCTTTGTATGCAGGCATGATGTCTCTCCGTGTAGGTTCGCCCTCCTTGCTGGATGGCGTGTTGGCGGGGTAAATGTAAGGGCAAAATCCGGGGCTGGCAATCTTTTTTCAAACGAATGTTTTAAGTGTATGTTTCTAGCCACACTTCCCGCGCGACAATCCACCGTTGTTGCATTGCAACAACGGCCAGCCACCCCAATCTGGTCACCTACCCTACTCTATAAGCTAGCCTTTTCTGGACAAATCACCATGCCGCGCAAGTGGTTCAAACGTTATCTGCCCGACCCGGCCACCCTGGCTGCCAACCGCTGGCTGGCCTGGATGGGCCCGCGCCTGCACGATCCGCAGCTGTGGACGCTGCACCGACGCAATGTGGCGCGCGCGGTGGCGGTGGGCTTGTTTGCCGGGCTGATGCCCGGGCCCACACAGATGCTGACAGCCGGCGCGCTGGCCTGGTGCTGGCGCATCAACCTGCCGGTAGCGCTGGCCACCACGCTGTACACCAACCCGCTGACCATTGTTCCTTTATACTGGCTGGCTTATGAATATGGCTGTCTGCTCACCGGCCAGCAAGGCGGCCTGCCAGCGCTGCCGCCCGAGTGGGCTACGCAGGGATTTGGCGTCTGGCTGGGGCAGATGGTAGATTGGGCGCAAACCCTGGGCTGGCCCCTATTGCTGGGCGTGCCGGCGCTGGGGCTGACCCTGGGCCTGGCCGGCCATGGACTGGTGATGCTGGCATGGCGATGGCATACTGTGCACGCTTGGCGGCATCGGCGGCACGCAAGGAAAACATCACATGGCTCTGACTGAACACACACTGGATTCGGAACAACTGCTCGAAGGCGGCTTTTTGCGCGTGTATCGGGATCGCGTGCGCCTGCCCGATGGCAGCGAGGCGCGGCGCGAGTACATCGCCCACCCTGGCGCGGTGGCGATTTTGCCGCTGACCGAGGCCGGCGAGCTGGTGCTGGTGCGCCAGTATCGCTATCCGGTGCGCCAGACCTTTCTGGAAATCCCCGCTGGCAAGATCGACGCTGGCGAGGCCTGGCTGGCCACCGCCCAGCGTGAACTGCTGGAAGAAACCGGCTATACCGCCCGCCGCTGGCATGCGCTGCCAGTGGCGCATCCGTGCATTGGCTATTCAGACGAAAAAATCGCCTATTTTGTGGCTGAAGGCCTGATTGCTGGCGACAGCCAGCCAGACGAAGGCGAGTTTGTCGAAGTGGAACACCTGCCGCTGACCGAAGTGATCGCCCGCGCCCAGCGCGGCGAGCTCAGCGACAGCAAA
Organism: Rivihabitans pingtungensis; assembly: GCF_003201855.1. Lineage (GTDB taxonomy): Bacteria > Pseudomonadota > Gammaproteobacteria > Burkholderiales > Aquaspirillaceae > Rivihabitans > Rivihabitans pingtungensis. The sequence goes on from NZ_QJKI01000014.1 coordinate 77,762, forward strand.
ACGCTGACCGGCCTGTTCTGGCTGCAAGCCTGGCAATCTGGGATGTTGCGCAGTGAGCCGCTTTAACAACCATCACCATTCCCATCAGCACAGCCCAGGCCGCCAGCCGGGCTACTCTGGCGCGCACGCCGGCAATAAGGACGTGCCGCCACACTGCCAGGGCAAGCTGCGCTCGCTGGTCACCAATCAGACTTACCCGGCACTGTGCTACGACGTGCGCATCACCGGCATGCAGGTATGCACGCCGTATGTGCCGCAGCAGGGCGAACGCATCGAGCTGACCGTCTATCCGCCCGATATCGGTGGCCGCCCCAGCGAGCCCTTCACCACCGAAGTAGAAGCCGTATGCTGCCTGGAAGTGCAACAAGGCCAGCTGTATCAGCTGACCGTCAATATCGTCACCAGCTCGGTGCGCCGGCGCTGAGTGTGGCGCACAGCCAGCATGATCATCAAACCTCCCGATAGTCTCCAGGCCCGGCTGGCCGCCCAGCGCGCCACCTTGCCCGCGACCGACCCCGCCAGCGAAGCCCGCTTGCGCGGTCTGCACCAGCATTTGCGCGGCTTGCAGCACAGCGCCAACGATCTGGACGCCCAACTGGCCGACGGCACGCGCTGGGCGCTGCTGCACGACCTGCATCTGCGTATCGACGGGCGCTCGCTGTGGATTGACCATTTGCTGATCAATCGCCAGCTGGACATTCTGCTCCTGGCCAGCCCGCATTATGGCGATAGCCTGAGCGTGGACGAGCAGGGCGAGTTTTTTCGTGAAGTGCGCGGCCGCCGCCTGGGCTTTGCCTCGCCGCTGAACCGCCTGCACCGTCAGTTGGCGCTGCTGCGCACCTGGTCGCGGCAACTTGCCTGGCCATACCGTCAGGGTGGGCCGCTCACGCCCAGCTGGCTGTTTGCCGTGCTGCTGGCACCCCATGCCGACAGCGAAGCGCCCGCCGCATTTGCCGAGCTGCTGGTGCGCCCACACCAGCTGAACGACTGGCTGGCCATCCACACCCGCCATCCCGAGCGCAGCACGCTGGATACCCTGGCGCACAGTGTGTCGGTGGACACCTTGCGCGGCTTTGCCCAGCAGTGGCATGACAGGCATATTGGGCCGGAGCAGGCGGGCTGAAAAACAGTGCCTAATCAAAAAACAACGGCGGTCGATGATTCGACCGCCGTTGTTTTTTGTTGCCAGCACCCGCCGCGCTTACGCTCAGAACACCCCACGCAGCGCATAAGCCAGCAGGCCCACGCCTTCGCGCAGCGCCTGGCTGCTGTGCCACAGCGCTTGCGCGCTGGGCAGCACGCTATACGGCAGACGCAGGGTGGGCCGGCTTTGGCCGGTGGGGGCGGGGATGACTTGCAAGCCGGTGGCGGCAAAACTGCGCAGCGCGCGCGGCATATGCCAGCTGTGGGTAACCAGGGCAATGCGGCGCACGCCGGCGGCGTGCAGGATCTCGGCGCTGAAACGGGCGTTTTCGGCGGTGTTCACCGAGCGGGTTTCCTGCCAGCGCACCGGCGTGGCAAAGTCCTGCGCCAGCGATAAGGCCATCAGCTCAGCCTCGGCCGGGCCGCCTTCCGGGCTGCCGCCGGAGGCCAGCAGCGGTTTGCCGGATTGGCGCGCCAGCTGGGCAGCGTGGCGCAGACGCACCAGTTGGCCGTCGCTGATGGTGTCCATGCCGCCCTGGTCGGCGGCGGCTTCACGCCGGCCGCCACCCAGCACCACGATGGCGTCCACCTGCTGCAAATCTGCGGCGCGAATCGGTGTAGCGATTTCCACCGAGTGTTGCAGCTGCGCCGCCAGCCAAGGGGTGGACAGCGCGTATAGCGTCAGCATGGTTCCGCCCACGCACAGCCGCGCCAGCCAGGGCCGGCGGCGGCGCTGCCAAGCGGCCAGCGCCAACAGCCACAGCCAGACGCCGGGCGGCAAAACAAACGCCCCGACCAGGGCGGACAGCCACAGTTCGGGGCGTTCGATCAGCACGGGCTGCGCCTTATTCGCCGAGGTAGGCTTTTTGCACAGCGTCGCTGCTCAGCAGTTCGCTGGCGGCGCCAGACATGGTGATGCGTCCGGATTCCATCACATAGCCACGGTCGGAGATTTCCAGCGCCAGCTTGGCGTTTTGTTCAACCAGCAGAATGGTCACGCCTTGCTTGGAAATCATCTGCACGATTTCGAAGATCTTTTGCACGATGATCGGCGCCAGACCCATCGACGGCTCATCCAGCAGCAGCAGCTTGGGCTTGGACAGCATGGCACGGCCCATGGCCACCATTTGCTGCTCGCCGCCGGACAGGGTGCCGGCCAGCTGGGTCATGCGCTCTTTCAGGCGCGGAAACAGCTCGTAGACGTAGTCGATTTCGCTGCGGATGGCGCTTTCGTCGTTGCGATAGTAAGCGCCCATGCGCAGGTTTTCTTCGACGGTCAGCCGGCCAAACACGCCACGGCCTTCCGGCACCATCACCAGGCCCTTGCGGACAAAGTCGAACACCGGGGTTTTGCCGGTCGGCTTGCCATCGTACTGAATGGTGCCTTCGGCCGGTTTGACCATGCCCACCAGGGTGCGCAGGGTGGTGGTTTTGCCGGCGCCGTTGGCGCCGATCAAGGTCACCAGTTCGCCTTGGTCGATGTGCAGGTCGATGCCCTTGACAGCCTGAATGCCACCGTAGGCCACTTTGAGGTTTTTGACTTCTAACAGGCTCATGCGTGTGCCGCTCCCAGGTAGGCCTCGATGACTCGGGGGTTGCTCTTGACTTCTTGCGGAACGCCTTCGGCGATTTTCTTGCCGTAGTCCAGCACGGCGATGCGGTCGCACAAGGTCATCATCAGCTTGACGTCGTGTTCGATCAGCAGCAGGGTCACGCCGCTGCTGCGGACTTTTTCCATCAGGGCTTGCAGGTCTTCGGTTTCACGCGGGTTCATGCCGGCGGCCGGTTCGTCCAACGCCAGCAGGGTCGGGTCGGTGGCCAGCGCGCGGGCGATTTCCAGGCGGCGCTGGTGGCCGTAGGACAGATTGCGGGCGCGTTCGTTGGCGACATTGCCGATGCCCACATAGTTGAGCAGCTCACGGGCGCGGTCACGGATGGCTTTTTCTTCGGCCATGGTGGCGCGGTCGCGCAGGATGGCGCCCAGGGCGCCGGCCTTGGTGCGCACATGACGGCCGACCATGACATTTTCCAGCGCGGTCATTTCGCCAAACAGGCGAATGTTCTGGAAGGTGCGGGCAATACCGGCCTTCACCACCACGTGCGGCTTCTGGCGGAACAGGTCCTGGCCATTGAAGGTGAACTTGCCTTCGTCCGGCTGATACAGCCCGGTCAACACGTTGAACAGCGTGGTCTTGCCGGCGCCATTCGGGCCGATCAGGCCGTAGATTTCGCCGCGATTGATGGTCAGGCCTACGTCGTTGAGCGCGTGCAGGCCGCCAAAGCGTTTGTGGATACCTTCGATTTTCAGCAGTGCGTCGGCCATGTCATTACCCTTTCAGTCCGTCGGCAGCCTGGGAGTCGGCGGCAGGAATGCCGTCGTCCAGCGCATCGTGGAATTCTGCCTTGCGGCGCTTGGACGGCCACAGGCCTTCCGGGCGCACCAGCATCACCACAATCAGCGCCAGGCCAAACATCAGCATGCGGGCGTTTTCCGGGTCCACGATCATGCGGCCAAAGGCTTTCATTTGCAGCGGGCCAATGATGTCGCGCAGCAGTTCCGGGGTGACGGTCAACAGCACGGCGCCCAGAATCACGCCGGAGATATTGCCCATGCCGCCCAGCACCACCATGGCCAGCACCATGATGGATTCCATCAGGCCAAAGGATTCTGGCGAGACAAAGCCCTGGAAGCTGGCGAACAGGCCGCCGGCCACGCCGCCAAAGGTGGCGCCCATGGCAAAGGCCAGCAGTTTGATATTGCGGATGTTCAGGCCCATGGCGTTGGCGGCCACGTCGTCTTCACGCAAGGCCACCCAGGCGCGGCCAATGCGGGAGTGTTGCAGGCGATGGCAGATGATCACGGTCAGCACGGCCAGCAGCAGGAACAGGTAGTAATAGATGTACACGCTGTTGTAAGTCGTGCCGAACAGCTCAACCGGCTTGCCCAGCGAGAAGCCGGCCACTTCGATCGGCTTGATCATATTGATGCCTTGCGGGCCGTTGGTGATGTTCACCGGCGCATTCAGGTTGTTCATGAAAATGCGGATGATTTCACCAAAGCCCAGGGTGACGATGGCCAGATAGTCACCGCGCAGGCGCAACACCGGCGTGCCCAGCATGATGCCGAAGAAGGCCGCCAGAATGGCGCCCAGCGGCAGAATGAACCACCACGGCATGAAGATGCTCAGGTGCGGCGAGTTCAGCAGGGCAAAGGTGTAGGCGCCCACGGCGTAGAAGGCGATATAGCCCAGGTCCAGCAGGCCAGCGAAGCCGACCACGATGTTCAGGCCCAGCGCCAGCATGATGTACAGCAATGCGAAGTCCAGGGTGCGAACCCAGGAGTTCCCCAGGGTGCTGCCGACAATAAAGGGCAGCACGGCCAGCACGATGCCCGACAGGGCAAAGGCAAGCATCCGTTTGGATTGGTTTTGCGGCATGTGTGTAGTTCTCCCCGAATCAGGCGCGTTCGGCCACGCGTTCGCCCAGCAGGCCGGACGGACGGAACACCAGCACCAGGATCAGCACGGCGAAGGCGAAAATGTCTTGATAGTGGCTGCCCAGGAAGCCGCCGGTGAGGTCGCCGATATAGCCAGCGCCCAGCGACTCGATCACCCCCAGCAGGATGCCGCCGACCACGGCGCCGCCCAGGTTGCCAATGCCGCCCAGCACAGCGGCGGTAAAGGCCTTCAGGCCAATCAGAAAGCCCATGTGCGAGTGGGCCTGGTCGTAGTTGGCGGCCACCATGACGCCGGCCACCGCGCCCAGACCGGCGCCCAGCACAAAGGTGGCGGAGATGATGGTGTTGACGTTCACGCCCATCAGGCCAGCCACTGCCGGGTTTTGGCTGGTGGCGCGCATGGCGCGGCCCAACTTGGTTTTTTCCACCATGAACAGCAGGCCGGCCATGATGGCGATGGCGGAGATCACGATGAACACTTGCAGATCAGTGATGCTGGCGCCCAGGACATTGATCGGGTCGTGCGGCAACAGCGGCGGGAAGGGAATGTAGTTGCGGCCCCAGATCAGGATGGCGACGTTCTGCAACACAATGGACAGGCCAATGGCGGTGATCAGCGGGGCCAGACGCGGCGCATTGCGCAGCGGGCGGTAAGCAATGCGCTCGATGGCGAAGCCCATCAGCATGCACACCGGGATGGCCAGCATCAAGGCCAGCAGCACCACGACCGGGCCGGGCAAAGACAAACCCATGCCGGTCAGCATGCCGATGATGGAGATGGTGACCATGGCGCCAAACATCACCACCTCGCCATGGGCAAAGTTGATCAGACCCATGATGCCATACACCATGGTATACCCCAGCGCAATCAGCGCGTAAATACTGCCGAGCACCAGCCCGTTCAGGATTTGTTGAAGAAAAATATCCACTGTGGGAAATCTCCTTGAGAGCCGCCTCAGTCGGTCTGGTGAACCGACGGCACGTTGGTTTTATTAGCACGCGCCAACAGGTTTTTGACACCGTCAGCGCGCGAGCGGTCGGATTATGTCTAGCTGATTACACGCTGTCAATCATAATCTGAGCCGCTTTACCTGCCGCCACATTGGGTTTGCCCCATTGGGAAGCCATTCTGCAATACAATGATTTTACAACAAAAAATAAAAACGATACGTATAAATACGGTAATCGTTATGTTGCAATGCAAACCGAGATGGCGTGATCTGCATTACCGGTCAGCATGACAAGCTCCTGAAAGCTTATTTAGCACTCAAATTGTGCAACGCACCTGAATTGTGCAGTGCACATTGAAAAACACCGGGTAAAACTCACTTGTCGCAAATACATTGATACAGAACGAACAGATATAAGCAGGAAAAGTGCCAGGAATGTTCGTTTTTAAACAATCAGCGCGTCAAACGCGCCAGCTTGCCAACACTTTCCACCACAAAATCAGCGAAGGCAAGCAGTTCATGCTCAAACAGCCACGCACAATTGAATGCGTGGCAAGATATTTCTCTTAATACAGGGTATTTTCAGGGTAAAATCTGGCTTAAATCCTGCGGCGGATGCAAAGGCACTGCCCGCAGCACATCGCCCTCGCGCACGCCCAGCATCTGGGCGGTGTCGTCATCCAGCGGCAGCACGCCATGCGGCGCATCCAGCAGCTTCACCGTCATGCGAAAATCGCTCAATCCGGTGCTGGCCAGCAGCCACGGTTGGGCGTGCGCCGATGGCGCAGCTTTTTCTTCGCACACCGTCCACAGCCGGCTGTGCCGCACTGCACGAATTTCGTGCAGAAAGGCCTCGACGGTCGGGCCGGCGTCAAAAATATCGACGTAGCCCTGGTAGCGGAAACCCTCTTCTTGCAGCATGGCCAGCGCCGGCTGGGTTTTTTCGTGCACCTGGCCAATCACGGCGCGCGCCTCGGCCGGCAGCAGATCGACATACACCGGATACTTGGGCATCAGCTCGGCCACCACAGACTTGTCGCCCACCCCGGTCAGATGATCGGCCTGGGCAAACTCCACGGTGAAGAAATGCCGGCCCAGGGCCTCCCAGAACGGCGAGCGGCCTTGTTCGTCGGCCACGCCGCGCATTTCGGCGATGACTTTATTGGCAAAGCGCTCAGGGTGTTGCGCCATGAACAGAAAACGACACTTGGACAACATCGCGCCCAAGTGCTCACGCCGCCAGTCCGGGTGCAGGAACAGCGCACACACTTCGGTGCTGCCGGTGTGGTCATTGGAGAGAAACAGGGTTTCTGCGCTGGAATAGATATTCAGCGACGGCGAGGCGTGGATCACCTTGCCCACCCGGTAGTTGTACCAGGGCGAATGCAGGCCCAGCGCCGACTCAATGCTGCATGTGCCGACCAATTGGCCGGTGTCGCTGCATTCCAGCACAAACAGATAGCCTTGATTGGCGCGCGGCAGCTCGTTGCGCAAGGTGCGCTGGCTGCGCTCAATGCGCTCGGCCAGCTGGGCGGGGTCGGCCTGCAATGAGGTGACGCCAATATCAGCCAGTCGGGCCAGCGCCACCAGGGCGTCCAGATCGTCCGGACGCGCCATGCGGATCAGCATCATGCTTGCTCTCCTTGCCCGACAACCGGGGTGAACGGGGTAAGGCGCACGCTGTCGCCCGGCTCACAGGCCAGCGCCTGGGCGGTATCCGGCGACACCCAGACTTCATCGCCATGCCACAGCACATCGGCCAGCACGGCGCGGAATTGGCTGGTGCGCTGGTTACAAATCAAATAGGTTTCGGTGCCGGCCGGACGGTTGTCGATGATGTGCAGCTGAGCGATGCGGCTATGCATGATCGAGCGCACCCAATGGGTTTTGGCGGTCAGCGTCGGCGCGCCGTCGATGGCGTCGATGTAATCATCCGCCTCGAAGCCTTCATCCATCAGGATGGCAAACGGGACTTCCGCATCCGGGTGAATCTGGCCCATCGCCTGCTGGGCGGCATCGGGCAGCAGCGGCACGTAAATCGGATAGGTGGGCATCAACTCGGCGATGAAGGTCTTGTTGCCCAGGGCGATGCGGCGGTCAACTTCTTCGACTTCCATCTTGAAAAACGGCTTGCCGATGGCTTCCCAGAAAGGGTAACGGCCTTCGGCGTCGGTGTGGCCCTGCATTTCGTCAAACAGGCGCTCGGAAAAGCGCTGGGGATGCGAGGCAATAAACAGCAGGCGCGCGCGCGACAGCATATCGGCGGCGGCAGAATCCAGAAACGCCGGATCCAGATAAAACCCACACAGCTGAGTGACGCCGGTCAGGTCATTGCACAGAGTGAGCGCATGAATCTTGTTGTTCACCCCCAGCGCCGCCGAGGCGTGAATCAGGGTTTCATTGCGGTAGCTGTAAAACGGCTGGGTAAACCCCGCCGAGGCAATCAGCCCGGCCGTGCCCACCACCTGGCCATCAACTTCCAGCATGAAGGTGTAGCTTTCTTCGCTTTGCCAGGCCACATCACTGTCCAGGGCGGCAATCGATTGCTGGATGCGCTCGAACAGATACTCCCGATGTGGGGTTAATCCGGTCACGCCGGCCGCACTGGCGGCAGCCATGTGTTCCAGTGCCGGTAAATCGGTTGTTCGCGCCGGTCGAACAATCATCATGCCACTCACTCCCTAGCCTGTTCGCGCAACACACGCCAGCCCAGGCCGCCGGGGGGTGGCGGTCGGGCGAATCCATGCCGTTTTGCCGGGTGCAGATGACAATGGGGCGTCTTCTGGCCGGACAACGGCTTTATCTGATTTTAATCAAATTCGACAAGCAGGCATTTCGGGTTTGCGACACAGGCGTACAGATTGCGAAGACGTGGTTTTCTCTGATTTTTTGCCAAAAATCAGCAGAAATTCGCATAAGAGATGCGTTCAGAAGTGAACGCACAAAACACAGAACCCCCTGTAGCGTTGCTACAGGGGGTTTGAATGGGAGCCTGGCGTTGACCTACTTTCACACGGGTAATCCGCACTATCATCGGCGCGAAGTGGTTTCACTGTCCTGTTCGGGATGGGAAGGAGTGGGG
>NZ_QJKI01000015.1 GCF_003201855.1 Rivihabitans pingtungensis
GTTTCGTAGTCCAGCGTGGTGCCGGCCTTGAATTGCAGGTTGGCGCCGCTGAGCTGAAAGCGTGCCTGGTCGGCGCCGCCGACAATGCTGTAGGTAAAGGTGTCGCCGGCATCCGGGTCGGTGCTGCTCAGGGAGCCGATGGTCAGCGCGCTGGCGGTGGCGGTGTTTTCTGCCACACTGCTATGGCTCAGGGCGATGTGGGTCGGCGCCGAATTGCTGTAGCGGTCATCGGTCGCGATATTGGCCAGCCCCACCACGCCGCTGGCCAGGCTGGTGGCGACTGCGCTGCTGTCGCCGCCAGTACCGCCCCAGGTGACCACGCTGCCGTCGCTTTTCAGCGCAGCAAAGGCGCCGTAAGTGCTGTAAATCTGGCTGACGCCACTGCTCAGGCTGGCGGCGACTGCGCTGCTGTCGCCGCCGCCGCCGCCGCTGTAGCTGTTATCCCCCCAAGTAACCACGCTGCCATCGCTTTTTAGCGCAGCAAAGGCGTCGCTGGCGCTGTAAATCTGGCTAACGCCACTGCTCAGACTGGCGGCCACGGCGCTGCTGTCACCGCTCCTGCTGATGCCGCTGCCACTGCCATCCCCCCAAGTGACTACACTGCCGTCGCTTTTCAGCGCAGCAAAGGCCCAGTTGGTGCTGTAAATCTGGCTGACGCCACTGCTCAGGCTGGCGGTAACGGCGCTGCTGTCACCGCCGCGGTCATTAGATCCCCAAGTGACTACACTACCATCGCTTTTCAGCGCAGCAAAGGCCAAGGGGGTGCTGTAAATCTGGCTGACGCCGCTGGCGAGGCGGCTGGTCACCGCGCTGCTGTCGCCGCCGAAAACGGGGTCCCCCCAGGTGACCACGCTGCCATCGCTTTTGAGTGCGGCAAAGGCGCTGTGAGCGCTGTAAATCTGGCTGACGCCACTGCTCAGGCTGCTTGCCACCGCACTGCTGTCGCCGCCGTAGCTGCTATTCCCCCAGGTAACCACACTGCCATCGCTTTTCAGCGCAGCAAAAGCACCTTTTGTGCTGTAAATTTGGCTGACGCCACTGCTCAGGCTGGCGACAACTGCGCTGCTGTCGCCACCAGCGCCGGAATACCCCCAGGTGACCACGCTGCCGTCGCTTTTCAGCGCAGCAAAGGCGCTGTAAGCGCTGTAAATCTGGCTGACGCCACTGCTCAGGCTGCTTGCCACCGCACTGCTGTTGCCGCCGTAGCTGCTATTCCCCCAGGTAACCACACTGCCATCGCTTTTTAGCGCAGCAAAGGCCCAGTTGGTGCTGTAAATCTGGCTGACGCCACTGCTCAGGCTGGCGGTAACAGCGCTGCTGTCTCCGCCCTTGCTGCTGTCCCCCCACGTGACTACACTGCCGTCGCTTTTCAGCGCAGCAAAGGCGCAGGGGGTGCTGTAAATCTGGCTGACGCCACTGCTCAGGCTGGCGACAACTGCGCTGCTGTCGCCACCGTAGCCGGCATACCCCCAAGTGACCACGCTGCCATCGCTTTTCAGTGCAGCAAAGGCGGCCTCGTTGCGAAATTCTCCGGCAGCCTTACCTGGATAGCTCATCCGCACGGGGGTGATGCTCATCGCCAGGTCGCCTTGCCAATCTGGAGCTAGCGGGCTGGCTTGTAACACGCCGTTCACAGCTTCTAGCGTCCAGTCGCCGTGCATGCCGGTCAGGTTAGTGGATGCAGTGACATCCGCCTGGGTAAGGTTTGCCAGTGTGCCGATAAAATCGCTGCCGGTCTGGCCTTGGGCCACATCGCAACCATACAGCAGCAGGTCGCCATCCGGGGTCAATGCCTGGCCCAGGCTACGCAGTTGTGCCTGCACATCGGATTGGCCGAGCTTGGCGGTGTTCAGGGTGTCGCTGCCCAGTTGCAGAATGCCGGCAGCGCCGTGGCCGAACAGGTGGAGGGCAGAGTATTCACCCGTGTGGACGCTTGCCCATTGGCTCAGTTCGGCCAGGTTGGTGAATGTCTTGAGCGCTGTGCCATCAGGCAGGCTAGCGGCCAGGGCTTGCCAGTCTGGTAGGGTGGCATCGATCAGTGCTATTTGCTGGAGGGAGGGTGGAAACATAGCTTTCCTATTGTAAGTAAAAAGCGAGTTGCCTGTAGCAACGAGCCATATTCCGATAAATTAGAAACGGCTATATCATAAGCCATGGTAGATTTTTTTGCGATGGGCGACTGAGTCGTTTGGAAAAGTGTGTAAGCCAAAAAACAAGCCCATGCTGTGCGGGCAGCGTGGGCTTGTTTTTTGGCCTGAGGAAGAAGTCTCCCCAGTACTTTCAGATCACTTCTTCGTCCCGCCCCACTGTCGAGACAAAATACCCTCTCGCCCAAAAACTCTGTCCCACAAAGTTGCGCCTGCGCTCTCCGTACACTCGGGCAATGTGGATTGCACTCTTCCCTTTCATGTACCCCACCACTTGCGACACCGCATGCTTTGGCGGAATCGCAATCAGCATGTGCACATGATCCGGCATCAAATGCCCTTCCAGAATCTCGCATTCCTTGCGCTGCGCCAACAGTCGGAACATCTCTCCCAAGTGCTTGCGCAGGCTCGCATACAACGCCTTCCTTCGGCACTTCGGAATGAACACCACATGGTATCAGGGCAATCGCATGAATGTCTTTATCATGTACCTGGCAGGTATTTGCCCACAACCAACAAGCCAGACACTATCCACACCCTCTCTACTTGTAGGTTTTTTTGGACGGCATCATGGAAAAAGAAGGCCCGCAGCGGCTGGCCGAGTGTTCATTTCATGAAAATGGTCATCAACTGCTCTGCAGACTTGAGCTGATATCCGTTCATGCGATTGCCCTGCACATGGTATTTGCACTCCCACCAACTGTGGCTTAGGCTCTCAAATTCGTCCATCGTGAAACTCCCTTTATCGAGTGTGCTTAGCGGCTCACTCCGGAAGTTTCATTGATGGACTCCCATAAATGTCAAACTTCTACTGTTACCCCGGCACAGCTAGGGGATTCCCCGTGATGGTTTAAGACTTGTTCGTGGATTCCGCTTATGCAGGGGGGGGCGCACAACTGATCTCGCACTGCCATAACATCCGGATACAAGTGGTGCGTTATCCGGCGAATCGCAACGTTGGGCGCTGGGTGAGCGATAAACAAGCGGATCTGTTCACCGTTGAGACGGACGCGCAGGGGGTTGTCGTGCAAACCAAGCGTTGGAGAGTTGAACACACCCATGCCTAGAACGAACGATCGCATCGTTTGATCGTGCATCATGATCGACTGTCGCAGGTTGCCGAGACATGGGTGTGGCTTGCTGGGACGTGCTTGTTGCGCCGCCGACTGACCACTTAGATTTTGTAAGCACCATTCCAGCATTGCTCACAAAACTCAGCGAAGCGATCTTGGCTAGGCGCGCCGCCGTAGACAGGCAGCAGTACGGCTAGGCCGCGCAACAACGCTAGTAGCCAGTCACATTGAAACACAAGGGTTCATGCGCCACGAAGAACCTCGCGCCACTCCCGCGCAGGCGGGAGTCCAGGCGTGTCTACAGCGTACAGCGGTCCAAGCACCCGCCAGTCTGTTCAAATCATGGTGACTGGCTACTAGGAGGGTTTTGTGAGCGGCGCTTAACTCAGGCCACGGCCGGCTGACGGGTCAGCAGGGTCAGCACTTCCGCCATGCGGCGGCGCAGTTCGCGGCGATCGACGATCATGTCGATGGCGCCTTTTTCCAGCAGGAATTCCGCCCGCTGAAAACCTTCCGGCAGGGTTTCGCGCACGGTTTGCTCGATCACGCGCGGGCCGGCAAAGCCAATCAGCGCGCCCGGCTCGGCCATCACCACATCGCCCAAAAAGGCAAAGCTGGCGGAGACGCCGCCCATGGTCGGGTCGGTCAGCACCGAGATGAACGGCAGTTTGTGGTCAGTCAGCAGTTGCAGCGCGGCGCTGGTTTTGGCCATCTGCATCAGCGAGCTCAGGCCTTCCTGCATGCGCGCACCGCCGGAGGCTGACACGCAGATGAACGGCGCGCGCTGCTCAACGGCGGCGCGCACGCCGCGCACAAAGCGCTCGCCCACCACCGAACCCATCGAGCCGCCAATAAAGCGGAACTCAAACGCGGCGGCGACCACCGGCAGATTGTGGATGCTGCCCTGCATCACCACCAGGGCGTCGTCTTCGCCGGTGCTGCTTTGCGCGGCGGTGAGGCGCTCGGGGTATTTTTTGCTGTCCTTGAACTTCAGGATGTCCACCGGGGTGACTTCGCTGCCGATTTCAAAGCGGCCTTCGGCGTCCAGCAGCATGTCCAGCCGCGCGCGCGCGCCCACCGCGTTGTGGTGGCTGCACTTGGGGCAGACGTGCAGATTGTTTTCCAGATCGGTGTGATACAGCACGGCCTCACAGGCCGAGCACTTGCTCCACAGCCCTTCCGGCACGGCGGATTTGCCGGTTTTGTTGTCTTTTTTGATCTTCGGGGGAAGGAGCTTGTTCAACCAGCTCATGTTCTCTCCTGCGCCCGGCCGTCGCGTCGTGGGCGGCGGCGGGCTGGGGTCTATCGGGCTGAGTCCGGGCGGGCCGGGCTCAGGCGTCCAGGGCGGCGCGGATGTCGCGCAGCAGGGTTTGCAAGGTGGCGGCGGCCTCGCCGGGGGCGGCGGCTTCCACCGCCTGCACCAGCCGGCTGCCAATCACCACGGCGTCAGACACATCGGCCACTTGACGGGCGGTCTGGCCATCGCGGATGCCAAAGCCCACGCCAATCGGCAGCTGGATGTGCTGACGGATTTCCGCCACCCGGCGCGCCACTTCAGTGACATCCAGGTTGGCGGCGCCGGTGACGCCCTTGAGCGACACGTAATACACATAGCCGCGCGCGTGGCGGGCAATGCCGGACAGCCGCTCGGCCGGGGTGGTCGGGGCAATCAGGTAAATCGGCGCCAGTTGTTCGGCGTGCAGCGCCAGCGACAGTGCTTCGGCTTCTTCTGGCGGGCAATCCACCGTCAGCAGGCCATCCACGCCAGCGGCGCGGGCCGCCTTGGCAAATTCGGCGTAGCCCATGGCTTCCACCGGGTTCAGGTAGCCCATCAGCACCACCGGGGTGGCGTCGTCGTCGGCGCGAAACTGCGCCACCATGGCCAGCACATCGCGCAGGCCCACGCCGTGGGCCAGGGCGCGCTCGCTGGCGCGCTGGATCACCGGGCCGTCGGCCATCGGGTCGGAAAACGGCACGCCCAGCTCAATCACGTTGGCGCCGCCGGCCACCAGCGCGTGCATCATCGCCACGGTCTGGCCCGGTTCGGGGTCGCCGGCGGTAATGAACGGGATCAGCGCCTTGCGCCCGGCCAGCTCGGCAAAACAGCGGTCAATACGGTTCATGCATCATCCATCAATTGCGCGCCCGGCGCGCGGCCGGGCTGGGTTGGCTTGTCAGAGCGTGATGCCGGCCAGGCCGGCCACGGTGTTGATGTCTTTGTCGCCACGGCCGGACAGATTGACCAGAATCACCTGATCCTTGCCCAGGGTGGGCGCCAGCTTGGCGGCGTAGGCCAGCGCGTGGCTGGATTCCAGCGCGGGGATGATCCCCTCGTAGCGGCACAGATCGTGGAAGGCGGTCAGCGCCTCGGCGTCGGTCACCGCCACGTATTCGGCGCGGCCGATGTCCTTCAGGTAGCTGTGCTCGGGGCCCACGCCCGGATAATCCAGGCCGGCCGACACCGAATGGGTTTCGATGATCTGGCCGTTGGCGTCCTGCATCAGATAGCTGCGTGCGCCGTGCAGCACGCCAGGGCGACCTGCCGACAGCGGCGCGGCGTGGCGGCCGGTTTCCAGACCGTCGCCGCCGGCTTCCACGCCAATCAGGCGCACGCCTTCCACCGGGATATACGGGTGGAACATGCCGATGGCGTTGGAGCCGCCGCCCACGCACGCCACCACGGCGTCCGGCTGGCGGCCGATCATCTCGGGCATTTGCACCTTGGATTCTTCGCCAATCACCGAGACAAAATCCCGCACCAGCATCGGGTAGGGGTGCGGGCCGGCGGCGGTGCCCAGAATGTAGAAGGTGCTGTCCACATTGGTCACCCAGTCGCGCATGGCTTCGTTGAGCGCGTCCTTGAGGGTTTTCGAGCCGGATTCCACCGGCACCACGGTGGCGCCCAGCAGCTTCATGCGGAACACATTGGGCGCCTGACGCTTGACGTCTTCAGCGCCCATATACACCACGCATTCCATGCCGTAGCGGGCGGCCACGGTGGCGGTGGCCACGCCATGCTGGCCGGCGCCGGTTTCGGCGATCACCCGCTTTTTGCCCATGCGCTTGGCCAGCAGCGCCTGGCCGATGGCGTTGTTGATCTTGTGCGCGCCGGTGTGGTTGAGGTCTTCGCGCTTGAGGTAAATCTGCGCGCCGCCACAGGCTTCGCTCAGCCGGCGGGCGTGGTAAATCGGGCTGGGGCGGCCGACGTAGTGCTTGAGTTCGTTCTGGTATTCGGCCAGAAACTCGGGGTCGTTCTTGTAGCGGGCGTATTCACGCGTCAATTCGTCCAGCGCCGACATCAGGGTTTCGGCGACATACACGCCGCCGTAACGGCCAAAGTGGCCTTGTGCGTCGGGAAGGTCATACGGATGCATGGTGAACTCCTGCG
The DNA here is from genome assembly GCF_003201855.1 of Rivihabitans pingtungensis. GTDB lineage: Bacteria > Pseudomonadota > Gammaproteobacteria > Burkholderiales > Aquaspirillaceae > Rivihabitans > Rivihabitans pingtungensis. Next base: position 6,609 of record NZ_QJKI01000015.1, read on the forward strand.
ATAAATGCCGCCATGCGGGCAGCGTCCTTGATGCCTTTGCTGGCTTCCACGCCGCTGGATGTGTCCACGGCGGCGGGACGCACGGCGCGGATGGCGGCGGTGATGTTGTCGGGCTCCAGCCCGCCCGAGAGGATCAGCGGCAGCGGCAAATCCGCTGGCAGCAGGCTCCAGTCAAAGGTGGCGCCGGTCCCGCCCGGCACGCCCGGCACAAAGGCGTCGGTCAGCAAACCGCGCGCGCCGGCGTGGGCAATCGCGTATTGTAGCAAATCCAGGCCGGGCTGGACGCGCACGGCTTTCAGATAAGGGCGTTGAAACTGCCGGCAAAAATCCGGGCTTTCTTCGCCGTGAAACTGCAAGACGTCAATCGGCACGGCGGCCAGCACGCGGTGCACCTCGTCCGGCTCGGGATCGACAAACAGCGCCACCACCGTCACCAGCGGCGGCAAGGCGGCGACAATGGCGCGCGCTTGCTCCAGGCTGACATGGCGCGGGCTTTTGGGATAAAAAACCAGGCCGATGGCGTCAGCGCCCAGCTGGGCGGCGGCCTGGCCGTCTTCGGGGCGGGTGATGCCGCAGATTTTGATGCGAACGGGCATGGTGAATGGGCTCGGCAAAAATAACAGGGTGAAAACCGCTCAAACATCCGCCTGTCGGCGCGGGCCATACAGCGGCGGCGGCGAGGGCAGGCCGAATTCTTCCGGGTAGCGCACGCCGGTCAGGTACAGGCCATCGGGCATGAAGGTGGGCGGCGCGCTGGCGCGGCTGCGCGCCGCCAGCAGCTCGGCCATCCATTCGGCCGGCTTGCCGCCCTTGCCCACCATCAGCAAGGCGCCGACCAGATTGCGCACCATATGATGCAAAAAGGCGTCGGCTTCCAGGCTGAAGGTGAGGGTGTCGCCCACCCGCTCGATATCCAGCCGGGTGAGGGTTTTCACCGGGGTCTTGGCCTGGCACTCGGCGGCGCGAAAGCTGGAAAAATCATGCTGGCCCAATAAATGCGCGCTGGCCTCACGCATGGCCTCCACCTCCAGCGGCGCATGAAACCAGCCCACCTGGCCGGCGGCAATCGCCGGGCGCACCGGGCGGTTCAGCAGCACATAGCGGTAGCAGCGCGCATAGGCGGAAAAACGCGAATGAAAATGCTCGGGCACCGGCTGCGCCCAGCACACCGCCACGCCGGGCGGCAAATGGCTGTTCACCCCGCGCACCCAGGCGCCGGGCGGGCGCGGCACATCGCAATCCAGATGCGCCACCTGGCCGGTGGCGTGCACGCCAGCGTCGGTGCGCCCGGCGGCGTGGCAGCGCACCGGCGCGCCGACAATCGCCGCCACTGCGCGCTCCAGCGCATCTTGCACGGTGTTGCCCTTGGGCTGGGTTTGCCAGCCGGAAAACCCGCGTCCGTCGTATTCGACGCCTAATGCAATTCTCATGGGTGACTGTGCTATCCGAAAACCGAAGCCGCCAGCGCCAAGGCCAGGACAAGCCAGGCCAGCAGGTCGCGGGCGGTCAAAGCCTGCAATTGTAGCGTCAATGCCCGCCCCTCGTCGCCCTGTGCGTGGTCTGGCCCCGCCGTTGGCGCGGCGGACAAGGCTTGCCACAGGTCGCGCCAGCGCGGCGGTGCCTGGCCGGTCAGTCGTTCGCTTTCTTCCAGCGTCAGCCACAGCCGCAGCGCCGCGCGGTTGATGTCCAGCCCCAGCCAGGTCAGCGGCCAGCACAGCGTGCGCAGGCCCAACAGCCAGGTCTGGCGGCTGCGGCTGGCGAACAGCGCCTTCATGCACCACAGCAAGGCCAGCAGCCGCAGCGCGTGCAGGCCGCCTTCCAGCACGCCTTCACGGGTGGGCGCCCAGTCCGCCGGCCACAGCGCCTGGCCGGGCGTGCTCCACGCCATCGCCGCCAGCAGCGCCGCCAACAGCCAGCGCATCCGCCGCGCCGCCAGCCACGGCGCCGCCCGCTCGCGCCGCGCCGCCAGGCCGGCGCAAGCCGCTGCGGCGGCCAGTTGCAGCGGCCACGGCCACAAGGGCAGCATCACCGCCAGCATCAGCCAGGCGGCCAGCGGGGTGGCGGGATGAAAAAACCCCGAGCCGGCGGGCCGGTCGGGGCTGGAAACAGAAAAACCCATCACGATTTACAGCTTTTCCATCAGCTTCAGCGCGGTGTCGCGTTGTTCGTCGGTGCCTTCGGCCATGACCTCCACCAGGATTTCGCGGGCGCCTTCTTCGTCGCCCATGTCGATGTAGACGCGGGCAAGATCCAGCTTGGTGTCCACTTGTTCCGGGGTGACAGCTTCGCCGCTGTCGGCGGTCACAGCGTCTTCCTGGTGCAATTCTTCCAGGTCCGGGGCGCTGGCCAGGGCGGCGGCCAGCGCGCTGCGGTCCAGCTTGGGCGCGGCCGGGGCGGCGTCCTGGAACACGGCGTCAAAGTCAAATGCCAGGTCCGGGTCGATATTGGCCATCTCGCCGGTCAGCAGCGGCGAGGGCTCGCTCATTTCGTCCTTGAGCGGGTTGTCGTCGCCTTCTTGCAGCTCCGGTTCGGCCAGTTCGGCGGCCAGCGCGCCCTCGTCGGGGATTTCCAGCGGCATGTCGGACGCTTCCAGCACGGTGTCGTCCGGCGGCGGCAGGTCGTCCATGTCCGGGGCGTTGGCCAGGGCGGCGGCCAGGGCTTCCGGGTCGAGCGCCGGCAGCGGCGGCACGGTGTCTTCGAAGATGCCGTCAAAGTCCAGCGAGAGTTCGTCGCCGGACGGAATGGCCGGTTTGGTCGGTTTGCTCGGCGTCGGTTTGGCGGCGGCGGCCTGGGCGGCGGCTTCTTCGGCTTGTTTGGCTTGCTCGGCGGCAATCAGCGCGTCGATGTCCAGTTCGCCGTCATCCGCTGCGGGTTCTGCCGCGGCCGGGGTTTCGCCAAACAGATTGTCCAGATCGTCCTGGCTCAGCACATCGTTGACCGGGGCCGGCTCGGGCTTGGCGGTCGGGGCGGGCGCCGGTTGGGCAAAGAGGTCGTCCAGATCATCCTGGCTGAGCGTGTCGGCCACCGGGTCGGCAATCGGCGCCGGGGCGGGTGCTGGCGCGGCCGGTTTGGCAGCGGCAGGGGCCGGCGCCGGTTCGGCCGGGGCGTCCAGGCCAAAGTCGAACACGTCGTCCATTGACAGGCTGTCGGCGGCGGCCGGCGCGGCGGGTTTGGCCGGGGCGGCGGGCGCGGCTTCTGGCGCGGGTTTTTTGTCTTTGTCGATCTGGAAGTCGTAATTCAGCAGCGGCTTGTCTTCCAGTTCGTCGTCTGTCGGGTCTTGCACAAAGCTGCCGCCGCCTTGCATCACCGCGTCGTCAGGCAGCAGGTCGCCATCCAGGTCAAACGGGTCTTCGGCCACCGGCGCCGGGGCCGGTTTGGCGGCGGGTTTGGGCGCTGGGGCGGGTTCTGGCGCCGGCGCCGGCTCAATGTCGGCTTCGTCAAAGCCAAAGTCATCGCTGGCTGCCGGTTCAACCGGCTTGGGCGCGGCGTACAGTGGGTGGTTGGGGTCAAGCTTGCGGCCCATTTCCAGCGCCTGCACCCACAGCGGGCTGGTTTTGCTCACGGCGTCCAGCAGGCGGGCGGCCTGGGCGTTGAATTTGTCCACCAGCGGCATGGCGTAGTACACCTTGAGCAGCTTCAGGCGCAGTTCGTGGCGATCCGGGGTTTTGTTCAGCGCGTCCAGCAGCACGGTTTCTGCCTGGGCCAGCTTGTTGTATTCGATCAGGCGGTCGGCCACGACCAGTGGATCTTCGTCGTTGCTGTCAGCCGCAGCGGGGGCGGGCTCGGTGCTGGCGGCCAGACTGTCGGCTTTGGCGGCTTTTTCTGCTGCTTTTTCTTCGGCTTTTTTGCGCCGGGCCGCCATCAGTTGTTCCCACCAGCGGCGGAAGGTGTCTTTGCGACGGTGCGCGTACAGCACGCCGGCCAGCAGGGCGCCGGCCAGGCCCAGCCCGCCCAGCAGGAACATGGCGTTATGCTGGCCTTCGCTGGCACTGGCTTGAGCGCCTGATGCCGGACGCGGCGGGGCTTCAGCCTTGCCGGCTTCGGCTTCCTTGGCTTGTTTTTCGGCTTCGGCGCCCATTTGCGAGCGCAAGGCCAGCAGGCCGCGCATTTCTTCCAGCTGGGCTTCCAGCGTGGTGATGCGTTCGTTGGCGTCTTTCAGGGCTTTTTCGCGGCTGACCAGTTCCTCTTCCAGTTGGCCGGCCCGTTCTTCGCCGGGTTTGCCGTCGGCCTTGCTCAGCTTGAGCACGCCTTCTTTATTGTCTTGTGGCGCTACTTCGGCGCTGGCGTCGCTGGGTGGGGTGCGGGTTTTGCCTGGGTCGCGCGCTGGTGCGGCGGCGGCGGCGTCTGCGCCACCCAGCACATAATTGCGCCAGTCTTTGACTTGGGCGCGCACGGTGTCCAGCGCGTCGCGCGGCGGAATGCTGCGCACGCCGTCGGCGGCGGGCACATCCAGGGTGGCGCCGGCGCGCAGTTTGTTCATGTCGCCAGCAAACGCTCCGCTGTTATTGCGGTACAGACCAACCATCATTTGTTCCAGCGAGACATCCGCCGGTTTGAGTTTGGCCGCCACGCCAGACAAGGTGTCGCCGGGCTTGACGGTGTGCTGGCGGCCATCGCTGGGCAGTGGGCCGTCAGCGTCAGGCTTGGCTTCGGCCTTGGTGGCTGGTTTGCTGTCGGCAGGCTTGCTGGTTGCAGGGGCCGGTGTGGGGGCTGCTGCCGGCGCGGCTGGCGCAGGCGCTGCACTGGCAGCCGGCTTGGCTTGTTCTGTGCTTACCGCCGGCGCCGCGGGCGTGGGCTTGTCGCTGGGCTCCAGCAGGGCGGTGAATTCCTTGAACGAGCGGGCTCCGCCGTCGTTCAGTTCCAGCAGCAAGAACAGGAAAGGGTCGCTGATTGGTTGAGCGCCCTGTACGCGGGCCACCATCTTGCCATCGGGTTTGCGCACCACGTTGACGCTAACCCCTTGCAGGACTTCGGGGTAATCCATCTGCATCTCGGCAAAAGCGGCCGGTGAGGCGATGTTGACGCGAATCTGGCTGAGTTCTTGCGAGCGAACCCCGGTGATGTCGATCTCGGCGCGGAACGGCTGCCCCAGCGCGGATTGCACATGCATGCGGCCCAGCCCGCCGGCCATGGCCGGATAAGTGGCACCGATAAGCGCCAGCGCCAAGGCGCTGGCAGTGAGTTTCGCTCGAATCGTCACGAAGCCTGCCCTTACGAATGTCAGTAAAGCCCGTCGTCGCTGGCGCACTGCCAGGACGATGTGTGCGGATGATACCCAGCATGGCGGCAAAATGCCATGCAGATCGTTGCGTATAACCCGCCAGTGCGTGCGCATGGCGGGCAAAATACCGGCGATTCAGGCCGGTTGTTGCAGGCTGGCCAGGGTGCGTGCCGACAGTCGCAGCGCGTGCAGCGCCACCCAGCGCAGCGGATCAAACGCCGCCCAGGCGCACAGCGCATCACCCTGGCGATGCAGGCCAGCCACGGCCAGATCCGGGCGGGTGGCGGCATCGGCCGGGCTGAGCACGGCGCTGTCATCGTCCAGGCGGATCAGGGTGTTGGCTGCCCAGGCCGCGCGTACGGCGGCTTCATCCAGCGCGCTGCCGTGCAAGGTCAGCGACAGACTGGCGCCAAAAAACACCGGGGCCACGGCCAGGTTCAGCGCCACGGTCGGGGCGGCATCGCCCAGCAGGCGGGCCACATCCTGGCTGCGCTGCTGGTGTTCGTCCAGCGAGGCCGGCAACAGGTTGAATGCCAGCCGGCGGTCAAACACCTGGGTGGTGGTTTCGCTGAGGTTGAACAGCGCGGTGGTTTGCCCGGCCAGCTCGTCCATGGCTGCGCGGCCATGCACCCCTGCCGGCAACAATGCCGTGATATCGACCGATTCCACGCCGGCTGGAGTCAGGCCTTCCAGCAGGCTGGCCACGGCCAGGCTCAGGCCATCCGGGCAGCGCACGCGCTGGCCAGGCGCCGGGCCTTCGGCCTGGCCGCCAGCCAGCACCAGCGCCGGGTTGTTGCGCTGGGCGCTGGAAAAATCCAGCACGGCCGCCCCTGCGGCGCAGGCGTCGGCCGCCAGGCTGTCGGCGCAGTCGGCAGGCACGGCCAGCAGCACCAGTTGCGCGCGGGAAAAATCAAAACCTTCGGCGTCGCCCACCGTCAGTTCGCGGTTGCGGAAGGTGAGGGTGTCACCTTCGGTTTCGGCCCGCTCGCTGGCCAGTGGGTACAGCCGGCCCAGCGGAAAACGGCTGTCACCGAGCACCTCCAGCAAAACCCGACCCAGGGCGCCGGTTGCACCAACTACGGCGATGTCAAGAGGTGTGTTCATCGGTCAAAATCCTCGCGAAATTCAAAAAACAAGAGTCGGCCCGGTGGGGCGGCCCGATCATGGGCGATTGGGCCCATACCCGCCATACGGGGGCCGGGTGTGGCGATTGTAACAGGCCCAGCGTGTTTCACGGGCGCAGAAGATGGTGGCGATTTGCGTTGATCCGCCCGACATCAGGCTTGCTTTTGCGCAAAAAATGCCATATGATTTAGATGTTTACGGTTTTATCTGCTGTCCTGCTCGCACCAGATTCGCGTTTGGCATGCGCAAGGCATGCTGCCGACGTCGATCATCATCCTGCCCGGCCTGTGGCCAGCCATACTGCGCGTGCCTGTCACGCCTCCCTCGATCTGGCGTCATCTGTCCTGTCACGTTGCACTTTTTGCCCGATGTCTGGCCGTTTCATGATAAAAGTGTTGAAATTCAATAAAAACAATCGTTTGCTTTTGTCTGAAAAGCCAACGCGCCGGGCATTCGTTCTATAAAAACCGCTTGTGTGGGCGCAAAAGAATTTGGTATCACTGCGCATGGGCCGTCCGCGCGGGGTGACGGCCCGGTTATTCAAAAAAACAAGACGCGGTGCATCGCCACACGCGTGAATGAGGAGATTTGCCTTGCGAATCAAACATCTGCCATTGGCCACTGCCATTGCCATCATGGCGTCGCTGGTCATCACCGTGATTTTTTCCTGTCTGATCGGTTTTCTGTCCTGGTCATCCAACCGCACGGCGGTCAAACAGGTGCATGAGCACTTGTCACAGCAGATGAGCGCCATTGCCATTGCATTGGAAGACAACTTTCTGTCGGCTCAGCAATCGGCCAAACTGCGGTTGGGCATGTACAAGCACATGCTGCCCTCGCAAAGCTTCACTGTGACGCAAGAGGGGGTGCCCAGCGAAGGGCTGCTGGCTGGTGTGCCGGTAATCAAAGCTGGCGAGCTGGCACTGAACAACAATATGGCCTTTCTGGAGAAGGTCAAAAGCATGCTGGATGCCGATCCGGCGGTGCTGGTGCTGCACAATGGCAAATTTGTCCGAGTGGCCACCTTCCTGAAAAAAGACGGCAAATCACAGATTGGCGTGCCGTTGGCCGACGACAGCAAGGAAGCGCAAACCCTGCAAAAAGGCGAAACGTTTTATGGCATGGTCAACCGCAGCGGTGTGTTCTACATGTCAATTTTCGAGCCGGTGTACGACGCCAATAAAAAGCTGATCGGCGCCATTTCGGTGCGGGTCAGCGTCGATGACATCATGGCGCGCCTGCGTCAGAGCATCAGCAATATCAAGGTGGCACAAACCGGTTACGCCTATGTGATGCAGCCAGGCAAAACGGTGGACGACACCATCATGCTGGTGCACCCGTCACTCGCCGGCAAGCGGGTAGGTGACATGAAAAACGAACAGCTCACCCGGGTGGTGGGCGAGCTGATCGCCACCCGTAACGGTGTGCTGCATTACCGCTGGGATGACGCCAAGAGCGGGGTGAGCGGCGACAAGATTGCCGCGGTGGCCGAAGTCAAGAACGCTGGCTGGATTGTCGGCTCGGGCAGTTGGGAAGACGAATTCACCGCTGAAGCGCGCAATCTGCGCAATGGCCTGATTCTGGCTGCCGCCTTGAGTGGCGTGCTGACGGTCACATTGATCGCCTGGGCCATTCGCCGTGGCCTGGCGCCGGTGCAAACTCTGGTGGAAAGCGTGCGGCAAATGGGCGCCGGTGATTTCAGTCGCACGCTGAACGCCAGTGATGAGGCCAGCCGTAATGAGGTGGACCGCCTGCAAAACAGCCTGAGCGGCACCCAGCGCGACATCGCAAGCGTGTTGCGCCGCATGGCCGATTCGGCGCGTGCCCTGGGTCAGGTGGCTGGCCAGCTGGATCACAGCTCGGATAAGGTGATGGACAGCTCGGGCCATCAGGCTGACGCCGCCGCCACGCTGGCGCGCACTGCCGAAGAAATGGCCAACAGCATTGGTCATGTCAGCGACAACGCCACCCAGGCCGAGCAATTGGCCCAGCAAACCGCCGACGCTGCCCAGGCCGGCAGCCACAAGGTCAGCGAAGTGGCCAGCGAAATGCACCAGATTGAAAACGAAATCATGTCTGCCGCCCAAGTGGTGCACACCCTGGGTCAGCGCACCAGCGAAATCAATCAGGTGATTCAGCTGATCAAGGAAGTCGCCGACCAGACCAACCTCCTGGCCTTGAACGCGGCGATTGAAGCTGCCCGCGCCGGCGAGCAAGGGCGGGGGTTTGCCGTGGTGGCTGACGAAGTGCGCAAGCTGGCCGAGCGCACCACGCAATCCACCATGGAAATCTCCAGTTCGATTGGCTCGGTGCAGCAAGAATCTGGTGAAGTGGTGCGCCGCATCGAACAGGTGGTCGAGCGCATCGCCGCCGGCGTGCAGGCGGTGGAAAACGCCGGCCAGGTGCTGGGCGAGATCGAGGCGCAAAGCAAGCAGGCGGTCACCGCCGTGGCCGGCATCGCCGTCAGCATGCGCGAGCAAAGCGGCTCCAGCCAAAGCATTGCCGACAGTGTGGAAACCATCGCCGCCATGTCGGAAGCCAATAGCCAGGCCTGCCGCGACAACCGCGAACACACCCGTCAGCTGAGCCAGCTGGCCAGCGATCTGGATGGTATGGTGTCGCGCTTCAAGGTGTAAGTCTGGCGGCCACTGCACGCCGGGGCTGGCCTGCCGGTGAGTGACCCCGTCGCCCAGAAAAAACCGCCGCCGGTTGTAAAACCGGCGGCGGTTTTTTTAGCGTATTACAGCAAGCTCAGGCGCCGTTGCGTGGCAGCACAAAGCGTCCAACCAGGGCGTTAAGCTCCTGGGCCGTGCCATTCATGGTTTGCGCAATGCGCGAGGCTTCGCCGATCAGCGCGCTGTTTTCCTGGGCGTGGCTGGCAATGCGTGCCACATTCTCGGCCACATCATGGCTGGCCTGGCTATGTTCGCGCATGGCATGGCTGATTGAAGTGGCTTTTTCCAGCGTATCTTCAGCGGTGGTTTCGATGTGTGCCAGCACCTGCTGGGTGTCTTCCAGCCGGGCCAGGCCATCCTGCATGCGCTGGCTGACTTCGCGCATGCCATCCACCGTGCCCTGGGTATCCTGGCAGATGGCTTCGATCAGGCGAGTGATCTCCCCGGTGGCCTGGCTGGTGCGTTCAGCCAGATTGCGCACCTCATCGGCCACCACGGCAAAGCCACGGCCCTGTTCGCCAGCGCGGGCGGCTTCGATCGAGGCATTCAGCGCCAGCAGATTGGTCTGGTCGGCAATGCCCTGGATTGAGCCAATCAGCTGGCTGATGGCCTGTGAGCGCTCGTGCAACTGGTGAATGGTGCCGGACGCCTGCTGGACGGCATCGGCCATTTCGGTGATTTCAGCCGCCGCCTGGCGCATGCTGTCGCGACCGGCGCTGGCCTGGCGGCGGGTTTCGCCGGCACAGGCTTCGCTGGCATTGGCGCTGTCCACCACCTGGGTGATGCCGGCGCTGATTTCTTCGGTGGAGACGGCAATCTGGCTGGAAGCATGGGTTTGCTCGGCCGAACCGGCTGCGGCCTGACGCGACACCGACGACAGGCCGCCCGCGGCATCGGCCAGTTGCCGGGCATCGTGTTCCACCTGGCCCAGCGCACGGGCAAAGGCTTCCACCAGTTGATCAAACGAGCGGCCGATGCTGGCGATTTCGTCCTCGCCCGGCAGATTGGCCCGGTGGGTCAGATCCAGCTGACGACTGGTGTTGTCCATCACGGCCTGCAAGGCGCGGACTTCACGACGCAAGGCGCGCATGGTGAGCATGGACAGTGTGAGCACCAGCAGGATGGCCACCAGGGCTACGCCGGCAGACAACAGCGCGCGCTGGCTGGCGGCGTCCTTCAGTCCGTCAGCCTGGGCAATCATGGCGTGCGAGAAGGTATCCAGCATGCCCTTGATGGCTTCCATACGGCTGGTGGCGGCAGCAAACCAGGTGTCCTTGTCGATGCCGGATTGCTCGGGACCCAGTGTCAGGATTTTTTCGCGCATGTTCACCGCATCCTGATAGGCTGGGGTGGCGCTGACCGCCACATAGGCATCGCGCAAGGCTGGATCGGCCAGGGCGTTGAATTCGGTCAGACAGCTTTGCTGACGCCCCACGCCCTCCAGCAACAGACGCCGGGCGGCATCATCCAGCCGGCCAGCGGTCAGTGCCGTGGCCAGTTGCGCACGTTCACGGCCGGCGAATTCTTTTTCGCACAGCAGCGCCAGTTGGGCGGTCATCTGTCGGGTGAGGTCGGCGTGGGTGGCTCGCTGCACACCCACAGTGGCCAGATTCATCAGTTTTTCAATCAGCCCGGTGTACTGGGCAATGAATTGCGTGGAGGTCAGACTATGCTGATCCACGCCTTGACGCACAGTGGCCAGCGTGTCCAGTGCCTGCAATTCCTGAAGGGCCAGGGCGCGGTCGTCGCTGGTCAGATCATCCAGACTGTCCACGCTGGCGCGCATGGTGCGGATCACACCATCCAGGGCACTGCGCGCCTGGGCCAGCAGAGCCTGATCGCCGGTGACGCTGGCGCCGCGCTCGACCTGCATCAGATGGATCACGTCACCGGAACGGGTGGAGACTTCGATCAGCGCCGCCGCGCGGCGCATGTTGACGGCTTCTTGCCAGTGGGCCCACGCTGTCAGCGCAGCGTAGCCCACCATGCCAAGCAGCGGCAGACTGACCAGCAGAAACAGACGCTGGCCCAAGGTCAGACGGTGGGTCATGATGGTGTTTTCTTCTCGTTCTGACGCGGCGTGCGCCGCGCACGGATGCGGTGCAGCCATACTGACGATGGCTCTTCATGCCAGTCAGTGCCGGGGCAGAACAATGCAGTGCAACATTCGCGCCGACACCGCCAGCAGCAGTGAGGGCAGTATACCCAGTTGTAGCCGCTGCGCCGGGTAAATGCGCAAAACCTTGACCTAAGTCGGCATGGGTGATTTTTTTGTCATAACGCACCCTGGCTGGCATGACGCACAGCAGCATAGTGGCATGTTTCTCCACCGGAAATCAGCCAAAAAACAGATAGGCCACCCACACCGCCGCCACAAAACCCATCACATCGGCAAACACCCCGCAGGCGGCGGCATAGCGGGTGTTGCGGATGTTCACCGCGCCAAAATACACCGCCAGCACATAAAACGTGGTTTCGCTGCTGCCTTGCAAAATCGACACCAGCCGGCCGGCAAACGAATCCGCGCCCTGGGTTTTCAGGGTGTCCAGCATCATGGCGCGCGCGCCGCTGCCTGACAGCGATTTCATCACCCCGGTGGGCAGTGCATCCACCCAGCGCGTATCCCAGCCGCCGGCCGCCACCAGCTGCTTCAAGCCGCCCATCAGCAAGTCCAGCGCGCCCGAGGCGCGCAGCAGGGCAATCGCCGCCAGCATGGCAATCAGATAGGGAATAATCCCCACCGCCACCTGAAAACCCTCTTTGGCGCCGTCGATAAAGCTGTCGTAGACATTTACCCGCTTGTACAGCGCCGCCAACAGCAGCGCGCCGATCATGGCCAGCAGCACAGCGTTGCTGAGCAAGGATGATTGCGCCTGCATCTGTGCAGCCGGCAGGTGGGCAAACCACCAGGCGCTGCCCAGCACCAGCGCGCTCAGGCCGGCCAGATAAGCCAGCACCACCGGGTCCAACAATTTCAGCCGCTGAATGGCGCCGGTCAGCGCCAGCGCCGACAGCGTGCCCAGATAGCTGGTGAGCAGCAGCGGAATAAACACATCGGTGGGGTCGGCGGCGCCCATTTGCGCGCGGTAGGCAAAGATAGTCACCGGAAACAAAGTAATCGACGCGGTGTTGATCACCAAAAACAGAATCTGCGCATCGCTGGCGGTGTCGGCGCTGGGGTTGAGCGTTTGCAGCTCGCGCATGGCCTTCAGCCCCAGCGGGGTGGCGGCGTTGTCCAGCCCAAGCATATTGGCCGCCATGTTCAGGGTGATGTTGCCCAGCGCCGGATGGTCGCGTGGCACACCGGGAAACAAGCGGGCAAACAAGGGCGCCAGCGCGCGCGCCGCCAGCGCCACCAGGCCGGCGCGCTCGCCGATTTTCATCAAACCCAGCCACAGCGCCATCACGCCGGTCAGGCCGAGTGAAATCTCAAAGCCGCTCTTGGCGGCGTCAAACAGCGCCTTGACCATGGCGGCAAAGATATCGGTGTGCCCCAGCCACACCGCTTGCGCCAGCGCAGCGGCCAGGGCGAGCAGGATAAACGCCGACCAGATGACATTAAGCACCATGTTGATCATTTCCTGTGGATGAGCAGAAAACAGCCCGCCCACCGTAAACTTGCGAATTGTTGACAATATCTGCAAGCATTATGATATCAGCCTGAACCGTAGCCTGAAGCTGGCGCGGCCCCTGCCTGTTTTCCGGACATCCCCTACCCATGACATCCCTTGCGCACCGCGTGCGCCTGATTCTCACCCTGCTGGTCGCCCTGTCGCTGGGCCTGGCCGCCTGCTCTCCGGTGGCGCTGCACGCCTGGTGGAGCGAATCCAGCGCCCGCGCCCAGGGCTTTGCTCCGGCCCGACTCAGTCTGGCCCATGGCGGCCAGCTGGCTTATCGCGAAGCCGGTCACGGCCCTACGCTACTGCTGATCCACGGCTTTGGCGGCAATGGCCTTTTGCACTGGCGACACACCATGAGCGAACTGGTCGAACAATATCACGTGGTCACTCCTGACCTGCTTGGCTTTGGCGACTCCCACGCGCCCGGGCCACTGACCCTGGATGCCCAGGTCGATGCGCTGATTGCCCTGATCGAAGCGCGCCGGCTGGGCGAGGTGCGGGTGGCGGGGATTTCCTACGGCGGCTTTGTCGCGCTGGAGCTGGCCCGGCGTCTGCCATTGAGCGTGCGTCGGGTGGTGTTGATCAACTCGCCCGGACCGATTTACCAGCCGGCCGACCTGCGCGCACTGGAGCGGCGTGCCCAGGTGCGTTCGGTAGACGAGTTGTTTGTGCCGCGCACCCCGGCCGAGCTGCGCCGGCTGATCGGCATGACCCGCACCCAGCCGGTGGATGCCAGCGACTGGCTGCTGGACGATATGCTGGCGCGTTACTACCGTGGCCACGAAACAGGTATGCTGGAACTGCTGCACGATCTGCAAGCCAGTCAGGCACGCTACAGCCAGCGCCTGCTGGATGTCCGTCCGGCCAGCGTGGTGGTGTGGAGCGAAGGTGACGCAGTGTTTCCACCGCCCTTGGGCCGTGTGCTGGCTGAACACCTGCAAGCCCCGATGATTCTGGTGGAAAACGCCGGCCACAGCCTGCTGGCCGATCAGCCGGCCATGGCCGTACAGGCGCTGCGCCTGGCGCTGTCGATGCCGCTGGACCCATCACGTACCGTGCGACTAGGGCCGACCGATGCGCCGATGGGGCCGTAGGCTCAGCCGATGCGTCGGCAGCCCATCAGATAATTCACTGCGCTGTCCTCGCCCAGTCGATACACCTGGGTGAGCGGGTTGTAGCTCATGCCGCAGATGTCGCTGACATCCAGCCCGGCATGACGCGCCATGCGCGCCAGTTCGGACGGCTTGAGAAAGCGCGCGTATTCATGCGTGCCGCGCGGCAGCATGTTCAGCACGTATTCCGCCCCCAGCACCGCCAGTGCATAGCTTTTCAGATTGCGGTTCAGCGTGGAAAAACACACCGCGCCGCCCGGCTTCACCAGGGTGGCGCAGGCGCGCACCACGCTTTGCGGGTCGGGCACGTGTTCGAGCATTTCCATGCAGGTCACCACGTCAAACGACCCCGGCGCTTCGGCGGCCAGGTCTTCCACCGCCACACAGCGGTAGCTGACCGCCACGCCGGATTCCAGCGCGTGCAGCTGCGCCACCTTCAGCGACTTTTTCGCCAGGTCGATGCCCAGCACCTCGGCGCCGGCGCGCGCCAGCCCTTCGGACAAAATGCCGCCGCCGCAGCCCACGTCCAGCACGCGCTTGCCGGCCAGGCCGCCAGCCTGCTGGCTGATATAGTCCAGCCGCAGTGGGTTGATGTCATGCAGCGGCTTGAATTCGCTGCTGGTGTCCCACCATTTGTGGGCCACCTGGCTGAATTTTTCCAGTTCAGCCTGATCGACATTGCTCATCGTCCGTCCTTAAAAACATCGGTCAACAATAGGGCCGTTGGGCATGCGCTCTGCCCATCACAGAACCCAGTGCAGCGTTCCTGGCGAGGCGTGTGACCGCAGACAGTGCAAGTCGTACGGCAAGGTCGGGTAACAACGCCAGGAGGGTTTTGCTAGCTGCGTTAGAGTCGCTCACAAAACCCAGCGAAGCGGTCCTGGCTAGGCGTGTGACCACAGACAGTACGGGTAAGTACGGCAAGGTCAAACCACAACGCCAGGAGGGTTTTGTGTGCAGCTCTCAGCCGGCGATCTTGAGGCGCCAGGCCTCAGCCTTGCCCAACAGCTCGCCCTCATTCAGCGTCACCAGCTGGCGCTCGCGCAACAGCGCGCGGCCAGCCGCCCACACATGGCTGACCTGCTCGCGGCCGGCAGCGTAGACGATGTGCGAAATCGGGTCGAAGGTTGGCGCGGTTTCCAGCGCGCCCAGGTCCAGGGCGATCACGTCGGCGTCCTTGCCCAGCGCCACGCTGCCGGTGCGCGCCTCAATGCCCAGCGCGCGCGCGCCGTTCAGCGTGGCCATGCGCAGCGCGGTGGCGGCCGGCACGGCGGTCGGGTCTTGCGTGCCCACCTTGGCCAGCAGCGCGCTCATGCGCGTGTCGGCCAGCATGTCCAGCTTGTTGTTGGACGCCGCGCCGTCGGTGCCGATGCCGACATTCACGCCAGCGGCCAGCAACTTTTGCACCGGGGCGATGCCCGAGGCCAGCTTCATGTTCGAGGTCGGGTTGTGCGCCACCGACACGCCGTGATGGGCGGCCAGGGCGATTTCTTCGTCGTTCAGGTGCACCATATGCGCCGCCACCAGGCGCGGCGACAGCAGGCCCAACGCGGCCAGGCGCGCCAGCGGGCGCACCTGGTGCTCGGTCAGGCTGCCGTTGATTTCGTCCTGGGTTTCGTGGATATGGCAGTGAATCGGCAAATCCAGCTGCTCGGCCAGGGTGACCACCTTGCGGAAGGTGGCGTCGCTGACGGTGTACGGCGCGTGCGGGGCCAAGGTGAAAGTCACCATCGATTCGCCGACAAATTCGTCGCGCTCTTTCAGGCCCTTGTTGATGTAATCATCGGCGTTCAGGCCGTAATTGGTGGGGAATTCCAGAATCGAACAGCCGACAAAGGTGCGCATGCCGGCGGCCAGACCGGCGCGGGCCACTGCCGAATTGTAAAAATACATATCGTTGACCGTGGTGGTGCCGCTGCGAATCATCTCGGCCATGCCGATCAGCGTGCCATCGTAGACAAACTCATCCGACACATGTTTGCCTTCGGCCGGCCAGATGTGGTTTTGCAGCCAGTCCATCAGCGCCAGGTCGTCGGCGTAGCCGCGCAGCAGGGTCATGGCGGCGTGGCAGTGCAGATTGACCAGGCCGGGCATCAGCACATGGCGCGGCAGGTGTACGGTTTCTTTGGCCGACACGGCGGCCACGCCTTCCGGCGGCACAATGGCGACAATCTTGCCATCGCGGATGGCCAGCGCGTGGTCGGCGAGCACTTCGCCATCGGTTTCAACGGTCACGATCCAGCGGGCGTGAATCAGCAGGTCTGCGGTCAGGGACATGGCGGCCTTCGTCAATAAATAGGGCATGCAAGCGCCGCGCGGCGCGCGGCAAAGGCAGGATTTTACCGCAATCGGCCCGGGGCGGCAGCGCAGCGGCATGATGCGGTTTCATGAAAGCATGAGTGGGATAAAAAAAAGCGCGCCGGGGGAGGCGCGCCAAACAGGGTGCAACAGGAGCCGGCTCAGCGACTGGCGACAAAGCGCAGCAGGGCGGCGCGGTCGGCGGCGCTGAAGCCTTCAAAGCGCAGACGGGCGCGGCGCGCTTCGCCGTCGTGCCACAGCACGGCTTCTTCCAGCGTGCGGGCGCGGCCGTCGTGCAGATAGCCTTCGCCCTCGCTGATGATGCGGGTGAGGCCCACGCCCCACAGCGGCGCAGTGCGCCATTCGCGGCCGCTGGCGGCAAAATCCGGGCGGCCATCAGCCAGGCCGGGGCCGATATCGTGCAACAGCAGGTCGGTGTAGGCGGCCAGCTCGCGCCCGGCCAGGCGCGGTGTGGCGGCCTGGGCGGCGGTGCGCAGGCTGGGCAGATGGCACACCGCACAGCCAGCGCGGGCAAACAGCACCTGACCGCGCCGTAGCTCGGCCGCCGGCAGCGGACGCGGCGCTGGCGGTTCCAGCTGGGCCAGATAAAAAGTCACTGCGTCCAGCTGGCTGTCGTCCAGCTCGGGCGCGCCGCCGCTGGGCGCCTGCTGGCAGGCGGTTTGCACCGAGGTGCAGTTTTCTTGTGGGTGCAGCGCTGAGGTGATGCCCAGATCCCCCAAAAATGCGCCGGCGATTTGTTCGCGCAGACTGGCCATATTGGCCTTGTGGCCAAAACGTCCGACGGTGTGCTGCGACTGGCTGACGCTCCAGACTTGATTCACCCGGCCGCGCACGCCATCCGGCTTGGCCTGGGCCGCGCGCGCCAGCAGGGTGTCGGCCGGCACCGCGTCGAGCAGGCCCATGCCGACCAACTGCTGACCCACGCGCGGCGAAGTCAGCACCTGGCCCAGCGGGCCGTAGGCCAGCTCGGCAAAGCGCAGTTGTGGCGCGCGCAGCGTGCGGCGCTCGCCGCTGACCAGCCGATGCTCGACCGGCCGCCAGCGCAGGCTGACCCGCCCTTCGCCGGGCACGCCGGGGATGCCTTCTTCGTTAAATTGATCGCCATACGCTGGATGCGGGCGCGGCCCGCCATGCGGCCCCTGGCCCGGAACTGACAGCCGCACCAGCATGGCCAGCATGCGCTCACCCAGCCGCTGCGGCGGCAGGCCACGGCCATTGCGGGCATGGCAGGACACACAAGCCAGCCGGTTGTACAGCGGCCCCAGGCCATCCACCTCACTGTCGCGCGCCGGCGCCGCCACCCAGCTTTGGTTGAACAGACTGCGTCCACGGGTGAATTGCCCGCGCTCGTCCTCGCTCAGCCCCGGCATCGGCCGGGAAAACGCCTCACGCTCACCCGTTGCGCCATCCACGGCATGTGCCGCCATGCCGCCCAGGCTCAGCGCCAGGGCTAAAACCCATTGGCCGTGGCTCATGCGCTGACCCCCAACAGGCGCGCCGCCTGATCCAGCCGGGCGTCTACTTGTTTGGCCCAGCGTGCCTCGTGGGCGCGGGCTTGCTGCTCGCTGTCGGCATTGTCGCGGCGGTTGGCGAACAGCTGTTGCAGCGCCGGCTGGCTGGCTTCTGCCTCGGTCAATGGCGCACTGACCAGCAGCGGCCACACCTTGCCCCACTGTGCCGGATCGCCTGCACGCAAGGCGCGCCATAGCGCCACCAAGCGGGCGTGTGGGCGCACGCAGGCCTGGCCAAACGCTGCCGCCACCAGCGCGGCGCGCGCCTGACCGACGCCATTGTCGTAGCGATAGCCGCCGCTGTCGGCCACGGCAAACGGGTTGGCGTGGCCGGCGGGCAGCCGCGCATAGCTGGCCGGGCGCACCGGCAGCTTGCGGATGTCCGGGTGAGTCAGCAGCGCCTGGCCGTCGGCCGACAGCACAAAGCGGACAAAATCGCGCGCGCCGGCCGGGTTGGGGCTGCTGGCGGTGATGGCGATATGGCCGGGGTTGATGCCGCCCTGGCGTGGGTAAACAAAACGCAAGGGCGCGCCATTGGCGATGGCGGCGACAACAAAAAAGTCGATGGACAGGCCAATCGCCTTGCGTCCGCTGGCGATTTCTTCCGAGACAAAACCGCCGCCGCGACCGATGAAATCGCCATTGGCGGCGATGGCGCTCCACAAGGCCCAGCCGGTGTCCCAGCCGTAAGATTGCAATGGGATGTCCACCAGCACCGGGGCAAAGCCGACTTCCATCGGGTTGGGCAGCAAGAGCTGGCCGGCGTAGGCCGGCGCTGCCAGCTCTGGCCAGTCGCTGGGCGCAGCCAGATTCAGCGCGGCCAGCCGGGTCGGGTTGAGCACAAAGCCGTAACCGGCGGTTTCGCTGGCGGTGTAATAACCATCGGCGTCGCGCAGCGGGCTGCCGCCCAGCCGCGCCGGCAGGCCGGTGAAATCCACGTTCAGGGCTTGCAGTGCACCGGCAGCCTTCAGTCGGGCGTAGGTGTTGGGCGAGGCGCTCCAGTACACGTCCACGCCATGCTGGCCGGGCTCCAGCAGATAGGGGCCGGCGTCGTGCGGCATGCGCCAGACCATACGCAGCCGGTAGTGCGGAAACGCCCGCTCGAAAGCCGCTTCCACACGCGACACCACGGCATCCGGGTAGGCGGTCAGCACGGTGATGTCGCGGCGCGGCGCGGCATGCAGCCACGGCGCCCAGGCGGCCAGCGCCAGCGCAGCGCCGCCACGCAATAGGGCCCGACGGGCAGGGGAAGGTGGAATGGACATGGCATTCTCCAGACAGATTCAGTTCAGGCTGCGTGGCGCCGGGCGTCGCTCACCCAACCCGGCGTAGCGATCCTGGCCAGACGACAGGGCCAGGCAAGCACGCCGGGCAGCTTGTGTCAGTAGCGCTTAAAACTGATACACCCCGTTGACAAACCACACCCGCCCCGGCATCGGATAACCGTCGCTCAACCGATAATTGGCGTCGAACAGATTGTTCACCCCGGCCTCCAGCCGCACATTGCGCATGGCTTGATAGCCCAGCTTGACGTTGGCCAGGGCAAAGCCCGGCAAGGTGGTGTAGCTGGCCGTATTGCCGCTGCCGTAGGCCACCACCCGACCGCGTTCGGCATCCACCGACAGCTGGGCATCCCAGCGCTCGCTGGGTTTCCAGTTCAGGTAGGCAAACAGCTTGTGGCGCGGAGTGTCGGTCAGTGGGGTATCGCCGCTGCGGTTGTCGCGGTCCAGCCAGGTGTAATGGCCGCCCAGCTTCCAGGCGCTGCCCAGGGTTTGCTCCAGCTGCAATTCGACGCCGCGATGGCGCGCCTTGGCGATGTTTTGCAATTGTGTGCAGCTGGTGGCGGCGCCCATGCCGGGCTGGTTGCAGCGGCTGACCGGGGTGATGTTGACGCGCTGCATCAAGTCGCGGATGCCGCTGTGAAACAGCGCCGCCTGACCCTGCGCGCCACCCCAGGGCGAGCCCTTGATGCCCAGCTCCAGGTTCAGCGCAGTTTCTGGCGTCAGGCCGGCATTGGGCAGGCCGCTGCCCAAGGAGGCGGAGTAACGGTCTTTGATGGTGGGAAAGCGGGTCTTGCGCGCGGCGCTGGCATAGGCCACCGCGCCGCCGTGCAGGGTGTGGCTGAGCTCGGCCAGCCAGTTGTTGGCGGATGTGCTGCCGGTGGGCCAGTAATACACCTCTTTGGCGCTGCGGCTGTCGTGGCTGGCGCCCAGGCGCAACTGCCAGGCCGGCGCCAGCTGCCAGCGGTCTTCCAGCGCCAGCGAGCGGGTCAGGTCTTCATAGCGCTTGGTCAGCGTCAGGCCGTTGTCGGCGTGTTTGTCGATCTTGTGGTGATAGGCCAGGCTCAGCACATGTTGGTTGATGGCAAAGCTGGTCAGCTCGACAGAAAATCCGCTGGTGCTGTCGTTGTACCAGCTGGGAAAGTTGCTGGTGTTGCTCAGTTGCGTGCTGTAGCTGCCGGTGCTGTAGGCCAGAATCTTGTTGCGGTAGCTGTCGTGGTAAACGCGGGTTTTCAGCTGATGGGCGTCGCCCAGCGCGGTGTTGCTGATGAAGTAAGCGCTTTCCAGATCCCAGTACGGCCATTGCCAGAAGCGGCTGTTGGCGCCGCCGCCAATGCTCAGGTACTGGCCGGGCGCGTCGCCTGCGTAAGGTGGGTTGCCTTTGCGGCCGTCCTGGCGCACATAGCCCAGCGCGTATTCATCGCTGGCATTGGGGGTAAAACCGAGCTTGAGCGAAATGCGGCTGTCGGTCTGGTAGGCGTTGTTGCGGTTGCCGCCGTCTTCCAGCGCGGTGCGGCTGGGGTTGCTGGCGCTGGTGGGCAAGGCGCGCACATCGTAGCTGCCAGACAGCGGAAAGCTATGGCTGTCGCTATAGCTGGCGCCCAGTTGCACATACCAGCTGTCCTGCCGACTGCCCAGGTTCAGCGCGTATTGCTGACGGTTGCCCGCCGCCAAGCCGGCGCGGATATCGCCTTCCAGTTTTTCTGTGGGTTTGCGCGTCACCAGATTGATGGCCCCGCCCAACGCGTTGGGGCCATACAGCAGCGAGGCGGCGCCCTTGTCGATGCGCACTTCCGCCAGGTCGGCAGTGGTAAAGCGGGAAAAATCCACATAGCCGTCGTAGGGCACATAAGCCGGAATGCCATCGATGAACAGCGGAACCTGGCGGATATCAAAGCCGCGCAGGTAGACGGTGTCTTCGTTGCGGCTGTTGCGCGACACACTCAGGCCGGGCGTCAGCCCAACTGCCTCCCCCAGGGTGTCGCGGTTGAACTGGCGCAACAGGCTTTGGCTGATCACGGTTTGCTTGCTGGCCGGCGGCGTGGCACGCGGGCCAATCACCTCCACCACGCCCAGCTCAAAAGCGCCGCCATCGGCGGCCAGGGCTGGCAGACTCAAACTGGCGGCAGCGCAGCCATATAAACAGGCGCGCAGGGAAGGGGGCGTCATCATGCGGGTTCTCCGGGTATGGTTGTATCTTTTTGTATATATCGATGGCCGTGTCGAATCGCCCGGCTTGATCTGGTTCTGCAAGTCATGTGCCAGCACATTGACTCAGTATTTTCCCGATTTTGTCATGTCGTTGTATAAATCACTACATAATGCTGTGCGCTTTGCGACAGAACGGCCCTGCCTGCCATGAGCGCCGCGTCCAAAACTCAGTGCCGTGCCCAAAACTCAGCGCCGCGATCCTGGCCAGATGCACGCGGGCCGTGCGAGAAGTGCGGCAGGCTTGGGCAAGCACGTCAGGGGGCATCACTACGAGGGAGTGCGCTCGGGCTGCCGGTGGACAGCGGTGGATATGCGCAGTTTTGTATTTTTGCGACCTGTTGTTTCACAAAAACACCAATCACCCAGAACAAAATTGCCAAAAATCCCCGTTCTGGGACAATAACGGACAAGCTGTCAAACCATTCGCGCCGCCCAGGCCACCCTTTCCTGAGACTACGCGTCGTCCACGCCATCCGCCACGGTCGGCGCGGCAGGCTTGCGCCAAGAGCGCCGCCATTGCCCGCGCCCATGTTTGACATTCCAGATTTGAGCACCGACCTTGCCGCCCGGCCTTGACGCCGCAGGCGGCCGACCGTTTTTTCAGGAGCACCCAGAATGCGCGCAATCCGCCCCGTTTCTTTGTTGATGTTGTCCTTGCTGGCGCTGGCCGGCTGCAATAAGCCGGCCGAACAAGCCGCCGCCCCGGCCGCCGCCAGCGGCGAGCAAGTGATCAAGCTGGGCCACGCCTCGCCGATGACCGGCCCGATTGCCCATATCGGCAAAGACACCGAATACGGCGCCCAGATCGCCGTCGATGAGCTCAATGGCGAAGGCTTCACCCTGGGCGGCAAACCGGTGAAATTCCAGCTGGTGTCGGAAGACGACCAGGGCGACCCGAAAATGGCCACGCAAATTGCCCAGCGCATGGTGGACGCCAAAATCGCCGGCATGATTGGCCACCTGAATTCCGGCACCACCATTCCGGCCTCGAAAATCTACGCCGACGCCAATATTGGCCAAATCACCCCGTCGGCCACCAATCCGGCATTTACCCAGCAGGGCTTTAAAACCACTTTCCGCCTGATTGCCGATGATGTGCAGCAAGGCAAGGCGCTGGCGGATTTTGCCGTGAATACCCTGAAGGCCAAGAAAATCGCCATCATCGACGACCGCTCGGCCTATGGTCAGGGCCTGGCCGATGAATTCGACAAGGCTGCCAAGGCATTGGGTGTTGAAATTGTTAAACGCGAATTCACTTCCACCAGCGCCACCGACTTCATGGCCATCCTGACCGGCATCAAGGGCGCGCAGCCGGATCTGATCTTCTTTGGCGGGGTGGACGCGCAAGCCGCGCCGATGGTCAAGCAGATGCAAAAGCTGGGCGTGAAAGCCGCGCTGCTCAGCGGCGACGGCACGCAAACCGGCAACTTCATCAAGCTGGCGGCAGACGCCGCCGAAGGCCAGTACGCCTCGGCCGCCGGCGCGCCCAAAGAGCAACTGCCGGGCTACGCCAGCTTTGCCGAGAAGCTGAAAAACAAATACAACGCCGAAGTGGTGATTTACTCGCCGTACAGCTACGACGCGGTGAAGGTGATGGCCATGGCCATGAAAGCCGCCGATTCGGCCGACCCCAAGCAATACCTGCCCAAGCTGGCCGCCACCAATTACCAGGGCGCCACCGGCCATATCACCTTTGACGCCCAGGGCAATCGCCAGCGCTCGGCAGTGACCATTTACCAGGTCAAGCAGGGCAAATGGGAAGTGATCGGCGTGGTGGGTGGTGAAAATACTGCACAGGCCGATGCACCGACAGCGGGCAAGGCTGCCGGCGCACAATAAGCATTTGCCGGCCTTTGCGCACCTTGACGCGGCGTCCCTGTGGGCGCCGCGTTTTTTGTGCACTGCAATGGAACATTTCCCGCCGGATAAGGCTTGGTGGCAAATTCAAACGCCCGTCAAATCGCCGTTGACAGTGTGAAATCGCATCATGAATAATCGGTTCGCCTTCCAAATAATTTCACAGGGGAACGTTTTCATGAAGTATGCGCGTTTGAGCCTTATCGCCACCGCTGTCCTGGCACTGGCCGCTTGCGGCAAGGGTGAACAAAAGCCGGCTGAACAAGCCGCCGCCCCGGCTGCCGCCCCCAGCGGCGAACTGGTGGTGAAGCTGGGTCAAGTTTCCCCGCTGACCGGTCCGATCGCCCACCTGGGCAAGGACAGCGAATCCGGCGTCAAGCTGGCTGTTGACGAACTGAACGCCGAAGGCGTGACCATCGGTGGCCAGAAGGTCAAGTTCGAGCTGATCTCCGAAGACGACCAAGCCGACCCGAAAATCGCCACCCAGGTGGCCCAGCGCCTGGTGGACGCCAAGGTGGCCGCTGTGATCGGCCACCTGAACTCCGGCACCACCATCCCGGCTTCCAAGGTGTACTCTGACGCCGGCATCGTGCAGATCTCGCCGTCCGCCACCAACCCGGCTTACACCACCCAGGGCTTCAAGAGCGCCTTCCGTGTGATCCCGAATGATGTGCAGCAAGGCAAGGCCATCGGTGATTTCATCGCCGACACCCTGAAAGCCAAGAAAATCGCCATCGTTGACGACCGCACCGCTTACGGCCAGGGTCTGGCTGACGAAGTGGAAAAAGCCGCCAAGGGCAAGGGCGTGGAAATCGTCAAGCGCGAGTTCACCACCAACACCGCCACCGACTTCATGGCCATCCTGACCTCGATCAAGGGCGCCAAGCCGGACGTGATCTTCTTTGGCGGCATGGACGCGCAAGCCGGCCCGATGGCCAAGCAGATCAAGAAGCTGGGCATCACCGCCAAGCTGATCGGCGGCGACGGCTTCCAGACCCCGGAATTCATCAAGCTGGCTGCTGACGCTGCTGAAGGCCAGTTCGCTTCCAACACCGGTGTGCCGAAAGAACAACTGCCGGGCTTTGCCACCTTCAACGAGAAGTTCAAGGCCAAGTACGGCGAAGTGCAGCTGTACTCCCCGTACGCTTACGACGCCACCAAGCTGGTGGCCGCCGCCATGAAGAAGGCCGACTCGGCTGATCCGAAAAAGTACCTGCCGGCGCTGGCTGGCATCGAGTACGATGGCGTGGTGGGCAAGATCAAGTTTGACGACAAGGGCGATGTGCTGAACGGCGCCATCACCGTCTACCAAGTCAAGGGCGGCAAGTGGGAAGTCATGGGCACCGTGGGTGGCGCTGCCGCTCCGGCCCCGGCGGCAGCTCCGGCCGAAGAGAAGAAGCAGTAATCTTCTCGCAGGCTTGACCGCAAAAACGGCATCGGCAACGATGCCGTTTTTTATTGCCTTAATGAGACAATAAGAGCCGCTCACAACACTCAGCGCAGCGACCCTGGCCAGACGTGTGACCGTAGACAGAACAAGCGGTATGGCAAGGTTGTGCAACAGCGCCAGAGCGTTCTGTGTGCGGCGGAGCGGCTAACAAAACTCAGCGAAGCGATCCTGGCTAGGCGCACGACCGCAGACAGTACGGGGAGTACGGCAAGGTCGTGCAACAACGCCAGGAGGGTTTTGTTAGCCGCTCTTAACACACCAGGAGCCCCACCATGACCACCCCCTTGCTGGATTGCGTTGAACTCACCACCGGCCACGGCCAGCCGCGCCATGCGGTGATCTGGCTGCATGGCCTGGGCGCTGACGGCCACGACTTTGCCGGCATCGTCCCCGAACTCAATCTGCCAGATGATTTGCCGGTGCGCTTTGTGTTTCCGCACGCACCGATGATCCCGGTGACCATCAACCATGGCTATCTGCTGCGCGCCTGGTACGACATCCTGCACGCCGATGGTGTCGAGCGCACGGTGGATCAGGCCGGCATTCACGCCTCGCGCCAGCAGATCGAGGCGCTGATTGCCCGCGAGGCGGCGCGCGGCGTGCCGGCCGAGCGGCTGGCGCTGGTGGGGTTTTCCCAAGGCGGCGCCATGGCCTATGTCACCGGGCTGAGCCATGCCCAGCCGCTGGCCGGGGTAGCGGCGCTGTCCACCTATATCCCCAACCTGGCCGACCTTGACGCGCTGCGCCAACCGGCCAACCACGCCACGCCGGTGTTTGCCGCGCATGGCGAGTTTGACAATGTGGTGCCGCTGGCGCTGGGCCAGCAGGCGGTGGTGGCGCTGCGACAACGCCAACAGCCGATCAGCTGGCGCACTTACCCGATGATGCACGCGGTGTGCGAGGAAGAAATCAGCGAGCTGGGTGGCTGGCTGACCAGTGTGTTGCGTCAGGCAGACAAAACCGCCACGGTGTAATTCCTTGTCATTGTCAGCAAGGCGGGAAAGCAGAGCAAGATGGGCGCTTGTTCATGTACCACCACATGAGGAGCCCCCATGGAAAATCTGGTTCAATATCCGCTCAGCCGCCGTCAGTTTCTGGCTGGCGCCGCCGCACTGGGCGCCACGGCCACACTCAGCGCTTGCCAAAGCAGCCTGATTGGGCCGACGGCAAGTGGTGTCGCCACCCGTTATGACATCGCCACCCCTGGCGGCCAGGGCATGCTGTCGCTGTACGCCAAGGCGGTGCGCGCCATGCAGGATCCGGCCATCAATAACCCGCCGCAGCCGCACAGCTGGACTTTCCAGTCCTTTATCCACGGCGTGCCGAAAAACATGGCAGATCCGGCCAGTTCGAGCGGCCTGATGAATGGCTCGGCCGCACTACAGGCGCGCATTGATCAGATTTATGGCTTTCCCGCTGCAGGCACGCCGCAGGCAGCCTGGAAAGCGGCGGCTGCCGCCTGTTGGGGCTCCTGCCCGCACGGCAGCCCCAATTTTGTCAGCTGGCACCGCTGGTATGTGTATTACTTTGAGCGGGTGTGCGCCAAAATGGCCGACGCGCCGCACTTTACCCTGCCTTACTGGAACTACGGCTCCAACACTGGCCCGGCAGAGCAACTGCCGGCGATGTTCCGCGATGCGAGCAGCTCGTTGTTCTTCCAGGCGCGCGGCATGGGTTTTGCCTCGGCGCAAGGCAGTGGATCGCGCACGGTGGAGATGAACAAGGGCGGCTATATGCCGTTCACCGAATCCACCTACGCGCCTGCTCTGCAGGCGCTGCCGATCTTCCCCAGCGACACCACCTACGCCAACCCCGGCACCCCGGCTTTCCAGGCGTTTGGCTTCTCCGGCCGGGTAGAAGTGCTGCCGCATGATTTTGTGCATGACAATGTTGGCGGCTGGATGGGCAATGTGCCGTCGGCAGCCGGCGACCCGGTGTTCTATGTGCACCATTGCCAGATCGACCGGCTGTGGGCCAGCTGGTCGGCCTTGATCGGCGCCAACTACAACTGGGGCAATGACGCGGCTTCGCCCAGCCAGGCCACCTGGACCGGACAAACCTTCCGCTTTGTTAACGACGCCGGGCAAGTGGTCAGCGTGCAGGCTGGCCCCACCATGAACACCACCACGCTGGGCTATGCCTACGACCGCCTGGCCAGCGCGCCGGGCGCCACGGTGAAAGGAGCGCTGGCGGCAGCCGGCAAGCTCAAGCTGGCCGTGCAGCAAAGCGGCAAGGTGCAGATTGGCGGCAAGGACAGCACGGTGACCCTGAAGGCTGCACTGGGCGTCGCCGCCAAGGCTGTTTCCAGCTCAGGGCCGATGCTGGTGCTGGAAGACGTGCGGCTGCTGAAACGCCCGCACGCGCCGATTCATGTGTTCGTCAACCTGCCCAAGGATGCGCCGGCTACGCTGGATTCGCCTTATCACGTCGGCCGTCTGAATCTGTTCCGCTTTGATGCCGACACTGGCCGGCCGATGAATATGGCGGCTGGCGAGCATGCCGGCCATCAACCGGCGCCGGCGGTGGACTTCCGCTATCCGCTGGCCGAGGCCCTGGCGCACGCCCAGGCCACCGGCAAGTGGAAGAGCGGCGCCTTGAGCGTCACCTTCTCAACGCTGGGCGCGCCAGGCGGCAGTGCAGACAATTACGTGGAAGTCGCCCGCATCCGCCTGGAGCCCTGATCCGGCTGAGCGCCGTTCACTAAGAGCCGCTAACAAAACCCAGCGAAGCGGTCCTGGCTAGGCGTGTGACCGCAGACAGTACAAGTAGTACGACAAGGTCACACAACAACGCCAGGGGATTTTGTTAGCGGCTCTAAGCTGAATGCAGCACAACGCCACCCTGCCTATCAGCAGGGTGGCGCGCTGTTTCATCCCGCCCTGCCTTCAATCAATCGCCGGATACCCGCCCTGGCCATCCGGCCAGGGCGTCAGCACTTCAAAGCCATGCTCGGTGACCGCCACCATATGCTCCCACTGCGCCGACAGGCTGTTGTCGCGGGTGACCACGGTCCAGCCGTCGGCCAGTTGGCGGATGTCCGGGCGGCCGGCGTTGATCATCGGTTCGATGGTGAACACCATGCCGGCCTTCAGCGTCAGCCCGGAGGCCGGCTGGCCGTAGTGCAGCACTTGCGGTTCGTCATGGTAGATGCGGCCAATGCCGTGGCCGCAGTATTCGCGCACCACGCTAAAGCCCTCGCGCTGCGCCACCCGCTGGATGGCGTAGCCGACATCGCCCAGGGTGGCGCCGGGGCGCACTTGCAGAATGCCGGCGCGCATGGCGTCGTAGGTGGTGCGCACCAGCCGGCGCGCCAGCCCGCTGGATTTGCCCACGCAATACATGCGGCTGCTGTCGCCGTACCAGCCATCCTTGATCACCGCCACGTCGATATTGACGATATCGCCATCCTTCAGCGGCGCATCGGACGGGATGCCGTGACAAATCACCTGATTGACCGAGGCGCAGATGGTTTTGGGGTAGCCGTGATAGCCGACATTGGCCGGCACGGCCTGCTGCACATGCACGATGTAATCGTGGCACAGCCGGTCCAGCTGGTTGGTGGTGACGCCGGCTTTGACGTGCTCGCCAATCATGTGCAGCACATCGGCGGCCAGCGCGCCGGCGCGGCGCAGCTGGGTGAGTTCTTCTTGATTGCGAATCGGCACGGTGCGCGAACGGCTCATCACGCCACCCGCATCACGGTGAGGGAGTTTTCATCGGCCGGCGCGGCGGCGGCTTGCTGAATCAGCAACTGGCAGATGTCGGCATAGCTGAGCGTGGGGTTGAGCTCGGCCAGCATGCCCACCCGCAGCCAGTGTTCGGCCTGGGAGTTGATCGAGCGGCTGAGCGCGGCGCTGCTGTGGCGCAGCGCTTCGTGCATGGAATCGGAGATTTTGACAATACCCATGGGGAAAGTAGAAATATATGGTTTGTATATGAATCGTATACTAGCATGATCGCGTTCAGGAAAACAGCCCTGCCATGCGGACCGATTCCGCCTGGCGGGCGGGCAATTGCCCGGTCTGGTCACGATGGATTATGCTCACGGCTTGCCCCATGCCGTGAACGTCCGGATATCTGGCCAGGGGCACTTTACCCAACAACCGCACTCACCCGAGAAGAGCATCATGGCCGCCACCCGCTTCATCCTGCCCGAGACTGATATTCCCACTCACTGGTACAACGTTGTCGCCGACCTGCCCAGCGCGCCCGCGCCGGTGCTGGGGCCGGATGGCCAGCCCATCGGGCCGGACGCGCTGTCGGCCATCTTTACCGACGCCATCATCGAGCAGGAAATCTCCAGCGAGCGCTGGATTGCCATTCCCGAGCCGGTGCGCGAGCTGTATCAACTGTGGCGGCCCACCCCGCTGGTGCGCGCCCGCCGGCTGGAAGCCGCGCTGGGCACCCCGGCGCGCATTTATTACAAATACGAAGGCAGCAGCCCGGCCGGCAGCCACAAGCTCAATTCGGCCATCGCCCAGGCTTATTACAACCGCCAAGCCGGCATCCGCCGCATGACCACCGAAACCGGCGCCGGCCAGTGGGGCAGCTCGCTGGCGTTTGCCGGCCAGGCCTTTGGCATTGATGTGCGGGTGTTCATGGTCAAGGTCAGCTACCAACAAAAGCCGTTCCGCCGCTCGATGATGCAAACCTGGGGCGCCGAAGTGCTGGCCAGCCCCAGCCTGCACACCGCCGCCGGCCGCGCCGCGCTGGAGGCTGACGCCGACAACCCTGGCTCGCTGGGCCTGGCGATTGCCGAAGCAGTGGAAGAAGCCGCCAGCCGCAAAGACACCACCTATGGCCTGGGCTCGGTGCTCAACCATGTGCTGCTGCATCAAACGGTGATTGGCCTGGAGGCAATCAAGCAGTTTGCCCTGGCCGAAGACTACCCGGACATGGTGTTTGCCCCGTGCGGCGGCGGCTCCAACTTTGGCGGCGTGGCCTTCCCCTTCCTGGCCGACAAGGCCTGCGGCAAGCCGGTGCGGCTGGTGGCGGTGGAGCCGTCCAGCTGCCCGACGCTGACCCGTGGCCACTATGCGTATGATTTTGGCGACACTGCCGGGCTGACTCCGCTGATGAAGCAATACACCCTGGGCCACGACTTCATGCCGCCGTCGATTCACGCCGGAGGCTTGCGCTATCACGGCGCCAGCTCGCTGGTCAGCCAGCTGTATCACGAGGGATTGATCGAAGCGCGCGCCGTGCCGCAGCTGGCCACCTTTGAGGCCGGCGTGACTTTTGCCCGCGCTGAAGGCATCATCCCTGCGCCGGAGTCTTGCCACGCCATCCGGGCCGCGCTGGACGAAGCGCTGGCCTGCAAGGAAAGCGGCGAGTCCAAGGCTTTGTTCTTCAACCTGTCCGGGCATGGCCACTTCGACATGGCGAGCTACGACAAATACTTTGCTGGCGCGCTGGAAGATTACGACTACCCCGAAGACGCCATCCGCGCCGCGCTGGCGCGCCTGCCGTGCGTGGGCGCCTGATGCCGCCGCGCTGAGGTCGCGCCCCCGGACAGCCCGCTCCCGCCCCCGCCGGAGCGGGTTTTTTGCCCACAGAGGAAGCTGAATTCATGCGCTTCATCCAGTACATGCACCCGGCCGCCCAAGCCCGCACGGACGCCAGCGGCCTGTGCCCCGCCAACCCTGGCCCGCGCCACCAGCGCAAGTTTTTCCAGGTGGCCAGCGGCCACTGGCAGGCCGCTCCCCACGCGCCGGTGCAAGAAGGCCCGCTGGCCTTCTGGGGCAGCTGGGAGCAAGCCACCCGCTACACCCCGCTACCGGCCAGCAGCGACAAAGCCGCGCCGGTGGCCGCACACCAGCCGGTGCTGTCCGGCCGTGCCCGCCACGGCAAGGACGCCGTGCGCGCGCTGCCGACCCATCCTTTTGTGTTTGACGCGCCGTTTTTGTTTTTGCCCGGCAAGGACAGCCCCAACCGCATGCTCAGCCGGCTGGAGCCGGGCGATATCGTCGTGTTTGGCTCGCACCTGCATGGCCAATTTGCCCTGGACACGGTGTTTGTGGTGAATGGCCGCACGCCGGTAGGCGATACCCAAGTCTCGCAGCTGTTTCGCCGGGTGAACGACAGCTGCTTTGACGACACCTCCCTGCCGGTGTATCGCGGCGCCTGCCTGAACCAGCCGCTGGGCGCGCTGGTGAGTTTTTTTCCGGCCAAACCGGCGACTGCTGGCGAGATTGCCGCCTTTAACCGGCCCACGCTGACGCCGGTCGGCGCGCTGGAAGATCTGGTGCAGCCGCGTCTGCCGCATAATTTTCGTGGCCGGGAAACCCTGCTGCCCGCCGGGGCGGTATGGGATGAAATCTGCCGTCAGGTGATGGCCCAGGGCTGCGTGCTGGGCCTGAGCGCCAGTTAGTTTGGTTCACCACACCCCGCGCCGCGCGCTTGGCCAGGCGCGTGACGCTGCATTCCAAGGATAGGCTGAAACAGCCGCCGCATATACGCCACCCTGAATCCAGGGGGTTGATTTTTTTTAGGCTTTGCTTTTGCCTGGCATGATCTTTCGGTGTATATCGACACACGCAAAAACCACTGACGCGCCTCAACATGCCCCGGGTGCTGACCGCCGCTAGGCTGCTCAGCAGAACCCGGGGCAAATTTTTTTACAGTGGGCATGGCACACACTTTTGCCTTTGGCGTTCCTGTTCAGGCAGCACTTCTGATTTAGCGCTGCTCACCAAACCTTACCTGGCATGGTTGCATGACCTTGCTGTGCGACGGGCACTGTCTGCGGTCGTGCGCCTGGCCGGACGCGCTGCGCGGGGTTTTGTGAGCGGCACTTAACGCCCAAGGAATAGTCATGTTACTCAACCTGATCCCCGCCCCCTATCGCTGGGTGGCCATGGCGATTGGCGTCGCGCTGATTGCCGCCGCCGGCGCCGCTGCCGCTTCGGCTTTTTATCAACCCCGGCTGGAGCTGGCCCGCCAGCAAGCTGCCGAAGCCACCCGCGCCTATCAGGCGCTGGCCGACGCCGCCCAGCGTCAAAATGCGGCGGTCGCCCAGTTGCAAAGCGATGCCGAGCAGCGCGAACAACAAGCCCGCCAGGCCGTCAGCCAAGCCCAGGGCCAGGCCCAGCAGCTGATGGTGCAGGCTCAGGCCGTGCAACGCGAAACCGCCCCCACCAGCGGTGGCCACGCTGCTGCCTGCCAGGCTGCCAGCGCTGCCTTTGACGCCGAACTGAAACGGGAGCGTGCCACATCATGAAACGCTCTCTGATTTGCGCGCTGCCCTGCGCCCTGTTGCTGGCCGCTTGCGCCAGCGCCCCGCTACCCGGCCCGGTGCAGGAAGTGCACATCCCGGTGCCGGTGCCATGCAAAGCCCCGGACGTGGCTCGCCCGGCGTTTGCGGTGGATGCCCTGCCACTGAATGCCGGTATCTGGCGGCAAATGCAGGCGCTGCGCAGCGAACGCCTGCAACGCCAGGGCTACGAAATCCAACTGGAAGCCGCCGTCAAAGCCTGCCAGTAAGCGCCGCTCACTCAATGCCCTGGCGTAGTGGCGCGACCTTGCCTGTCTGCGGTCATGCGCCGGTGCGCGGAGTGTGGTGAGTGGCGCTTGGCGCTGTGCATAAAATCCGTGATGCCCCCGGCGCTGACAGGCCGGGGGCATGCCATTGCGCTGACATGGCCCGCACTTGCCGTTACACTAGGCCATCCCAGCCAGCGGCCCTTGCGACCGCCTGGCCCACTCACCCCGCAGGATTTGCCGACATGCCCATGCACACCCTGGCCGATGGCCATTCGCTGTATTACGAACTCAGCGGTCCCGCCGACGCGGACACCCTGGTCTTGCTCAACGGCCTGACCATGAACACCGCCGCCTGGGGCTGGCACACACCGCTGTACGCCGGCCAGTTTCAGGTGCTGACACTGGATTTGCGCGGCCAGGGGCAAAGCAGCAAGCCCGAGGCGGACGCCTACTCGTTGGCCCAGCAGGCCGACGATGTGGCCAGCCTGCTGGACGCGCTGGGCATTGCCCGCGCCCATGTGCTGGGGCTGTCTTATGGCGGCATGGTGGCGCAACACCTGGCGCGCCAGCATCCGGCCAAGGTGGCGCGGCTGGTGCTGGCCAGCACGCTGGCGTATTCCGACGCCGCCAATGCCGCCATTGCCGCCAGCTGGGAAGCCGCCCAGTGCACTGGCGGCGGCGACCAATTGTTCACCGACATGCTGCCCTGGGTGTTTGGCAGCCAGTTTCTGGCCAGCCAGCAAGCCATGCTGCAAGCCATGCGCGCGCTGGCCGCGCAAGCGCCGTGGGAGCCGGTGCGCCGGCTGAGCAATGGCGTACTGGCGCACGACGCCCGCCCCTGGCTGGGCCAATTGCGCCAACCCACCTTGGTGGTGGTCGGCAGCGAAGACCGCATGACTCCGCGCTATCAGGCCGACGCGCTGGTGGCCGGCATTGCCGGCGCCCGGCTGGAAGTGCTGCCGGGCGTGGGCCACGCCAGCCACCTGGAAGCCCTGCCGCAGTTTGTCGCGCTGACCAGCGCCTTTTTGCGCGAGGCCTGATGCCGCCTGATCTGACGGGGTGGCTTGTCATGAAAGCGTCAACCACAGCGCTGCCCTTGTCGTTACAATGTTTGTTAATTTCACCCGTCCGCACGCCGAGTTCTCATCAATGACTGATTCCATTCTGTATTCCTTGGCCGCCAATGGCGTGGCCACGCTGACGCTGAACCGTCCGGAGCTGCACAACGCCATCGACGACGCCCTGATTGCCCGCCTGAGCGAGCTGCTGGACGAAGTGGAAGCCAATCCGGACGTGCGCGTGCTGGTGCTCACCGGCAATGGCCTGAGTTTTTCTTCGGGGGTGGATCAAGACTGGATGCGCCGCATGCAGGGTTACAGCGAGGCCGAGCATCTGGCCGACGCCCAGGCGCTCACCCGCGTGCTGCACAAGCTGGACACCTTGCGCCTGCCCACCATCGCCAGCGTGCAAGGCTCGGCCTTTGGCGTTGGCGCCGGCCTGGTGGCCTGCTGCGATGTGGCGGTGGCCACCGCCGAAGCGCTGTTTGGCTTTTCGGAAGTGCGCCTGGGGCTGATTCCGGCCTCCACCGCGCCGTATGTGGTGCGCGCCATTGGCGAGCGCTCGGCGCGTCGCTATTTCATCACCGCAGAGCGCTTCAACGCCGAAAAGGCCAAGCGCCTGGGGCTGGTGCATATTGTGGTCGAGCACGAAGCGCTCAACGCCCAGGTCACCTACCTGACTGAAACCCTGGTGCGCAACGGCCCGCACGCCATTGCCGGCAGCAAGGCACTGCTGCGCGATGTGTGGGGCAAGGTGATTGACCAGCGACTGGTGGACTTTACCGCCGAGCGCATTGCCCACGCCCGTGCCAGCGACGAAGGCCGCGAAGGCGTGGCGGCGCTGCTGGAAAAACGCAAACCCAACTGGCAGGCCTGAGTAAGAGTCGCTCACGACACTCAGCGAAGCGATCCTGGCCTGGCGCACCACCGCAGACAGTACGGAGTACGGCAAGGCTGCGCAACGACGCCAGGGGGGGGGTCTAAATGCCCGCCGCTGCGCAATCTGTCAGACGCCCTGCCTTACCGTGCTCAGTGAGCCTGAGCCAAGTGCCTGCTTCGCCTCAGACCATACTGTGGCTTACCACGACCGGCCGCCCTGCCCTGCATGGCGGCCGGTCAGCTTGTGTGATTGTGTCCATTGTGCATTTCTGCCATGCTTGGTGAATATCTTCACTCCGCCCAGGCGGACACCCCGGCCCGCCAGGCCTGTCCGGAGCCTGCGTGGCTGGCCCATTTTTGCGCCGGGCACGGGAAATCACATGCGCACTTCACTGTCATCCTGCCTTTGTCTGCTTTTGCTGACCGGCTGCGCCACCCCGCTGACGGCCGTCCGGGATTTTGCCAATGACACCCGCCGGCTGAGCACCAGCTTTACCCCGATGCTGGATCACGCCGTCCAGCAATGCGAGCAAGCCTTTCTGGATCGTCGGGTGTATACCACCGATGCCCCGCTATCCCGCTTTGATCCCGCGGCTACCTTGGCTGCAGCCCGCAGCACCTGCCAGCCGATTGCCCAGGAAAATGCCGCTGCCCTGGCCCTGGCCGATACCCTGACCGAATACGCCGCGCAACTGGCCGCCTTGGCGGCTGATGGCGTGGCACAGCGCGCCGACGATGATCTGGACGCCGTCGCGGCGCAGGCCAAGCGTTTTTCCGCGCTGCCTGCGGACCAGGTCGATGCGGTGAACGGGCTGATCAGGTTTGTGGGCCATCGCGTGCTGGAGCGCAGTCAGCGCGACGCCATCATCGAGGCCCTCAACCACGAGCAGGCCGTGGGGGCGCTGGCCGATGCCCTGGCGCGCTATGCCGAACGGGTGTATCGCGCCACGCTCAACGATCGGCTGCGTGATCAACCGCTGCTGCTTGAGCAATTGCGCCAGCAAAAAGCCGCACCCATCGACGCCCGTTTGCGCATGCTGGATATCCAGCGTGAGATCACTACCCTTCAGGCCCAGCAGCAAACCATTGATGCTTTGCACGCCGCCGTGGCACAGCTGAAAATCTCTCTGCACGCATTACGCGCCAATATCGATCAGCTATCCCGGCCAGAGCTGCTGGCCGAACTGCGCAAACTGGGCAAGGAAGTCAACACCGTGCGCAAGCACCTTGCCACCCTGAGGCGCTAACACAACAAAAAATCACCCCGGCCGGCCTCACCGGCCCTTCACCCAGGAGAGCCCATCATGCCCGACGCCTCTGCCGACCAGCTGTTTGACCTGGCTGACCAGATTGCGCTGATTTCCAGCGAACTGCTGCGCTTTCGCCTCAGACAGCGCGCCAGCCTGAGCGCCACCGACCGCACCCGGCTGGAAGCCGCCGAAGTGGCGCTGGACCAGGCCTGCGCCCAAATGCGCGCCCAGGGCATCACTGCCCTGGCCCGCCAGAGCAAGGCAGCCCGCGATGAAGTGGCCAGCACCGCCCAGGCCGCCGAGGCCCAATTGCGCCGACTGAAAAAAATCGAACGCGTACTGGAGATTGCCGCCAGTGCCCTGGGGCTGGCCCAGGCTGCCATGGCGGGCAAACCCAAAGACATCACCCAGGCGCTTGGCCAGCTCAAGACCGCCATCAGCACCAGCGTCTGAACCAATGAAAAAGCCCCCAGGCCAGCAGTGGCAGGGGGCTTGAGACGTGGCGTAACCGCCGTGATGGGTTTTATTGCTGTTGCAGTGCGGCGATACGTTCTTCCAGGCTGGGATGGCTGGCAAACAGCGATGCCGCGCCGCCGGCAATGCCCATTGCCTGCATATCTTTGGGCAGATCGTTGGCATCCACCCCACCCAGACGACGCAGGGCATTGATCATTGGGCGAGTGTTCCCCATCAACTGGGCCGCGCCGGCATCGGCAGCGTATTCGCGCTGGCGCGAGAAGTAGGCCACAATCATGCTGGCCAGGATGCCAAAGGCGATTTCACAGACAAACACCGTCACCATATAGCCAATGCCATGGCCGGACGATTCATTGTCGCGGCGCAAGGCACTGTCCACCACCGAGCCCACCACCCGCGCCAGGAAAAACACAAAAGTATTCACCACCCCCTGAATCAGCGTCAGCGTCACCATGTCGCCATTGGCCACATGCGCCACTTCGTGGGCAATCACCGCCTCGACTTCTTCCTGATTCATGCTGTGCAGCAAGCCCGTGGACACCGCCACCAGCGAATTATTGCGCGATGGCCCCGTTGCAAAGGCATTGGGCTCGCCCTCATAAATGGCCACCTCCGGCATGGCAATGCCAGCACGCTGGGCATGGCGGGCAACGGTGTCCACCAGCCAGGCTTCGGTCTGGTTGCGCGGCTGGTCGATGATCTCGGCGCCAGTAGACCACTTGGCCATCATTTTCGACATGAACAGCGAAATAAAAGCGCCGCCAAAGCCCATCACCATGGCCAGCCCCAGCAAAGAGCCCAGGCCGCCATGGCGGCCAAAGCCCAGCAGGCTGGCCACCAGGCTGAGCACCAGCATTACCGCCAGGTTGGTGGCAAGAAATAACACAACACGTTTGATGTTCATCGCAGGCAATTCCGCACAATAAAATGGACAAGATAAACCGTGTGTCGGCAGTCAGCACAAAAAGTTTCGCTGCCTGCCAACGCAAAAAGCCCCGGCGAATACCGGGTACGCTGCATTTCTGTATATGGATGGCAGCCGTCAGGATTTCAACCGCACCGTGCTCTTACGCTATTCACAACACGCACTATTGCCGTCCTGGCGGGGCGTGTCGCGGAGCACACCAGGAGGGGCTGGTGTGTGGCTCTTACGCCAGGTGTGGCAAGGCCAACTCACATGACCGGCATGACTGATACAGAATGGCTGATCATCATGGCGTGCCAGCCACAAGGCGTGATACAACAATACTATTGGCATCAAAGACCACCTCGTGAGTCTTGCCCTGTATGCCATAAGAGCCGCCCACAACACCCTCTTGACTAGGCGCGCGACCGTAGACAGTACAGGCTGTGCAGCAAGGTCGTGCAACAACATTAAGAGTCGCTAACAAAACTCAGCGAAGCGCTCCTGGCTAGGCGCGCGGCCGCAGACAGCACACGGGTACGGCAAGGCCGTGCAACGACGCCAGGAGGGTTTTGTTAGCGGCTCTAAGGGCGTGTTGTCAGCGGCTCCAAGTGTATGTGTTCTCCACTTTGCTTCGCCACTGTATCCAGGACGATGCAGTCTCGCGACAGGAAACAAGCATGCTGCGCTCTTCCCAAGCCAAAATCAGCCGCGAACAGCACACACCGGCAGCCACACCCGCCAGGCAAGCCAGCCTGCAAGCTGGTTTTACCGATCATCGCGCTGGCGGTGTCACTGTTCAGCGTCTCGCCCAGCTCGCCCGACACAGCCAGCAGGCCACACAGCTACGCCAGCTTCAGCAGGCCATGGACAACAGCGTCCAACGCCAGGTGATCGAAGAAGAACCACGCCAGCACAAAGCCCACCCAGCCGCATCACCTGAAGAAGAAAAACTGCAGGTTCAGGGCAAGTTTGCCACGTCGCCCAGCGCACCACGACAGGACCAGACCACCGCCCTCAATCACACCGGCCTGCCAAACCAGCTCAAGAGCGGGATTGAATCCCTGTCTGGATTGTCGCTGGACAAGGTGCGCGTGCATTACAACTCTTCGCAGCCCGCCCAACTGAATGCGCTGGCCTATGCACAAGGTACGGATATTCACGTGGCACCGGGGCAGGAAAAGCACCTGCCGCACGAAGCATGGCATGTGGTGCAACAGGCCCAGGGACGGGTGAAGCCAACCCGGCAGATGAAAGGCGGCGTACCGGTCAATGATGATGCCGGGCTGGAACACGAGGCGGATGTGATGGGGGCAAAGGCCAGCCAGCTGCGTACTGTGCCGGGTGTGTCAATGCGGAGGGTTTCCGCCCCGGCATTCACTGCCCAAGGCACCGTGACGCTGCAAAGAGTGACGGACCAGGCCGTGACAGACGCGGAAGCCGAATGCAATGCCAATTATGTGGCAGCAGTCAAACGCTACAGCCATGGCTGGAAGAAAAAAAGCAATCAAAGCCGGGTACAGATTTTGAACTCTGTCCGTGACCATCAAGCCACCTGGACGGCCGTGCGTGACCACGTCATGCGGGGAGGTGGCGGTGCACCGCCGACCGGCTACCACAGCAAGGCACTGGGCGCCGGTGCCACCTCGGTTGGGGTGGGACCGACCAATCCGGTCGGGATTGGGCCAAACACGGTGTACAAACAGTGGACCAAGCAGCGAGGGCAACTTGCCAATAACAAGTTGAAAATCTCGACGTTCTTTCCCAACAGCTGGAATGAAACCAAGATTACCGCGTGTGTTTTGCTGAGTTTTGGTCCGCAGGCACACCAGATGACCGATCAGCTTGCCCTGGACAGCCCCGGCAATGCCACTTTCTACCCAAACAGCGCATTGGCTGATCCACCACAGCCCGCCCCCTGATGACCTGCGGCGTGATTCTGGCGCGCCCGGTGTCTGCTTGATATTCGATTGCAAAAGCCAAAATGGCCATCCCCGCCAATACGGGGATGGCCATTAAAACTTGGTAGCGTTGCGTAATTGCCTGGCTTTTTTCCGCAAGCTCACGCCAACTTGCTGACAATATCCTTCGCTTCCCAATGCGGGAAGTAGCGGCGCACCAGGGCGTTGAGCTCCACTTCAAAGGCGCGCAGGCGGGCGAGTTCGTCGGCGTCGCTGTGCTGGCTGGCGTCGGCCACCGCGTCGATTACCATGCCGGCGGCGGCGGTGGCGTTGCTGATGCGGTCCACGATGATAAAGCCGCCAGTGCCACGGCAGGCGGTGTAGGCGTCAAAGGCGGCGGCGGCGTTCAGCGCCACGGTGACGCGGCCGATTTCGTTCAGCTTGAGCTCGCTGGCGGCGCTGGCGGCCAGGGTGTTGACGTCGATGCGCGCGTCGATAGCGCTGACCCGGCCGGTGACTTTTTTGCCGCCCAGCTTGAACAGATATTCCTTGCCCAGGGTCAGCGGGGTTTCGTCCATCCACAC
The DNA here is from genome assembly GCF_003201855.1 of Rivihabitans pingtungensis. Taxonomy (GTDB): domain Bacteria; phylum Pseudomonadota; class Gammaproteobacteria; order Burkholderiales; family Aquaspirillaceae; genus Rivihabitans; species Rivihabitans pingtungensis. Next base: position 45,525 of record NZ_QJKI01000015.1, read on the forward strand.
CAGATGCGCGGTCAGCGTGGCGGCCACTTTCGGCGCGGTTTCGCCCACGTGTACCAGCATATCGCCGCGCGAGATGTCGATTTCGTCTTCCAGCGTCAGCGTCACGGCCTGGCCGGCGTGGGCGTAGGGCAGCTCGCCGTCGGCGGTGACAATGGCTTTCACCTTGCTGGTTTTGCCGCCGGGCAGGGCTTGCACGGTGTCGCCGGGGCGGATGTGGCCGGCGGCGATGGTGCCGCAAAAGCCACGGAAATCCAGGTTGGGGCGGTTGACGTATTGCACCGGCAGGCGGAAGGCGGCCAGCGGGGCGTCGCTTTCCAGCTCGACGGTTTCCAGCAGGTTCATCAGCGTCGGGCCGTTGTACCACGGCGCGCGCTCGCTGGCGCTGACCACATTGTCGCCGCGCAGCGCGGAAATCGGCACAAAGCGGATGTCGGGGATGTTCAGGCCTTCGGCAAAGGCCAGATAGTCACGGCGGATGTCGTCAAACACCTGCTGGCTGAAGTCCACCAGGTCCATTTTGTTGACGGCGACGATGACATGGCGCACGCCCAAGAGCGAAACAATAAAGCTGTGGCGGCGGGTTTGCGTTTGCACGCCACGACGGGCGTCGATCAGGATCACCGCCAGGTCGCAGGTGGAAGCGCCAGTGGCCATATTGCGGGTGTACTGCTCGTGGCCTGGGCAGTCGGCAATGATGAATTTGCGCTGGTCGGTGCTGAAATAGCGGTAGGCGACATCAATGGTGATGCCTTGTTCGCGCTCGGCTTGCAGGCCGTCCACCAGCAGGGCCAAGTCGATTTCCTGGTCGGTGGTGTTGTACTTTTGCGAGTCCTTGGCGATGGCGGCCAGGTGGTCTTCAAAAATCAGTTTGGAGTCGTGCAGCAGGCGGCCAATCAGCGTGGATTTGCCGTCATCGACGTTGCCGCAGGTGATAAAGCGCAGCAGGTCTTTGTTTTCGTGTTGCTTCAAATAGCCAAGAATGTCGCTGGCAATCAGTTCGGACTGGTGGGACATGATCGGGTTCTCTACTGTGTGGCCGTCGCCCGTGTCGGGCGGCGGCGGCAATCCGGTAAATGGCGTGGCGCACGCTGCGCCGGGCTTGGGGTGCGCTGCTTGACGGGGCAAAACACGGGTTTGCCACGGTCAAGCCCCGTCGGGAATCACGGGCGGTTCAGCGCAGCCTTAGAAATAGCCTTCCATTTTTTTCTTTTCCATCGAGCCCGACTGATCATGGTCGATGGCGCGGCCCTGGCGTTCGCTGGTGCGGGTGAGCAGCATTTCCTGGATGATTTCCGGCAGGGTGGCGGCGGTGGATTCCACCGCGCCGGTCAGCGGATAACAGCCCAGGGTGCGGAAGCGCACCGAGCGCATTTCCGGGGTTTCGCCTTCTTTCAGCGGCAAACGCTCGTCGTCCACCATCACCAGCAGGCCGTCGCGGTTGACCACCGGGCGCGGCGCCGAGAAATACAGCGGCACGATGTCGATGTTTTCCAGGTAGATATATTGCCAGATGTCCAGCTCAGTCCAGTTGGACAGCGGGAACACGCGGATGGATTCGCCCTTGTTCACCTGGCTGTTGTAGATGTTCCACAGCTCCGGGCGCTGATTTTTTGGGTCCCAGCGGTGGTTTTTGTCGCGGAACGAGTACACCCGCTCTTTGGCGCGGGATTTTTCTTCATCGCGGCGCGCGCCGCCAAAGGCGGCGTCAAAGCCGTGCAAATCCAGCGCCTGCTTGAGCGCGTCGGTTTTCATCAGGTCGGTGTACTTGGCGCTGCCGTGGGTGAACGGGGTGATTTCACCATTGGCGCCGGCCGGATTGGTGTGGGTCAACAGCTTCAGGCCGTATTTGCTCACCACATTGTCGCGGAAGGCGATCATGTCGCGGAACTTCCAGGTGGTGTCCACGTGCAGCAGCGGAAACGGCGGCTTGCCCGGATAAAACGCCTTGAGCGCCAGATGCAGCATCACGGCGGAATCCTTGCCAATGGAATACAGCATCACCGGGTTATCAAACTCGGCGGCCACTTCGCGGATGATATGAATGGATTCGGCTTCAAGCTGCTTCAGATGCGTCAGCCGGGAGTCAGGAATGTCAATCGCCATGGTGGTTGCAGCTTTCCAAGCAAGGTTCGGTCAGGCGGGCCGGCAGCCGGCGCGCGGAAGGGATACAGTCAGAGGCGTTTGGCTCTGGCAGGCTGGCACTTTACCGCAAGCGCCAGCAAGCGCATAAACCAATTCGCCATATCCATATATTGAAATTAACGTGCAAGCCGGGTGCTTCCTGTGGGTTTGGGCATAAGCCACGCACACCCGGCCGGGCAAGGCGCCGCTCAGCGCCGGTTTTCCTCGATCTCGCCCCAGGCTTTTTGCAGGCGTTTCAGCGACACCGGGAACGGGGTTTTCAGCTCTTGGGCGAATAGCGACACGCGCAGTTCTTCAATCAGCCAGCGGAAGTCTTTCAGGCCCTGGCTGGCGCCTTCCAGCGCTTCCGCCTCGGCCAGTTTGGCTTCCCATTGTTTGTACAGCTGGGCGATTTCGGCGCCGCGCTGGCCGTCACGGCTGGGGTTGGCGGCGTATTTGTCCATGCGCAGCTGCTTGGCTTTCAGGTAGCGCGACAGATGCGCCAGCTTGTCCCACGGCGTGGCGGCCAAAAAGCCGGGGTAGACCAATTGGCCGATTTCGGCGCGCAGCGCCGGGCCCAGCTTGTGGCGCTCGGCCTGGTTCAGGGTTTTTTGGTATTCGGCGGCGATGTCGGCCAGATAGCGGCTGACGGCCTCGGTGACAGCCGGCAGGCGCGCGCGGGCGCGTTTGTTTTGTTCGTTAAAGGCTTTTTCCGTGCGCGGCAGCGGGTCTTCGCCAATAAAGGCGCGATCACAAATGGCGGCGATGGCGTCGGCCAGCAGGCCGTCGGCGTGGCCCAGGTTGCGCAGCAGCATGGCGGTTTGCGTGAAATTGCCGGGCAGGCCCTTGTTCAACTGCTTGATTTGCTCTTTCAGCGCGTATTGCAACAGGCGAATCACCCCGCCGCGCATGGCGGCGTCGGCGGTGCGGGCGGTGTCGAACAAGCGCAGCGCCACCCGGTCGTCTTCCACCGCCAGCGCCGGAAAACCGGTCAGCTGCTGGCGGTTGCGGGCAAATTTCAGCGTGGCCGGCAGGTCGCCCAAATCCCAGCTGGTGACCGAATCGCGCTCGAAATCCAGCGAGGTGTCGCGGAAGGTCAGCTGGGCGACGTCGCCAAACTGGCGTTGCAGCGCCAGCAAATCGCGGCCCATGCCCAGCTCCTGCTTGCCGTCGTCCAGCACGCGGATATTCATGTGCGCATGCGCCGGCAGGGTGTCCGGGTTAAAGTCGGCCACGCTGACCGGCGCGCCAACCAGGCGCTGCACAAACAAGGCCAACTGCGGCAATAGCGCCACCTGGCCGTCCGGCTGACGCTCCAGAAAGCGCGTCACGCTGTCCGGCACGGGCACGCAGGCGCGGCGCAGTGCCTTGGGCAAGGATTTGATCAGCAGGGCGAGTTTTTCCCGCAGCATGCCCGGCACCAGCCATTCCAGCTGCGCCGGGTTCAGCCGGTTCAGCAGCGGCAGCGGCACGTCCACCGTCACCCCGTCCAGCGCGTGGCCGGGCTCAAAGCGGTAACGCAAGGTCAGCTCGCCGTCCGGGGTGCTCAGCTTGGGCGGAAACTGGTCCTCGGTGATATGGCTGGCGGCGTGCTGCATCAGGTAATCGCGGGTGAGATACAGCAGCTTGGGGTTGCTGCGCTCGGCGTCCTGCCGCCAGGCGTCAAAGCCGGCGGCGGTGCACACCTCGGCCGGCACGCGCTCGGCGTAAAAATCAAACAGGGTTTGCTCGTCCACCAGCACATCCTGGCGGCGGGCCTTGTGTTCGAGCTGTTCGATGTCGCGAATCAGCGCCTGATTGTGTCGGTAGAACGGCGCCTGGGTGCTCAGCTGGCCATTGGCCAGCGCCTCGCGCAAGAAAATCTCGCGCGCCTCCTGCGGCGCCACCCGGCCATACGACACCATGCGGCGCGGCACAATATTCAGGCCGTACAGCGTCACCCGCTCGCTGGCCACCACCTCGCCGCGGGCTTTTTCCCAATGCGGCTCAAAGTAATGGTACTTGACCAGATGTGGCGCCAGCGCCTCCAGCCATTCCGGCTGAATGCTGGCCACGCAGCGGGCGTACAGCTTGCTGGTTTCGGTCAGCTCGGCCGACACCAGCCATTTGGGCCGGGCTTTTTTCAGGCCAGAGGCGGGAAAGATATGAAAATGAATGCCGCGCGCGCCCAGATAATCGTCGCCTTCCAGCGATTTCATGCCGACATTGCCCAATAAGCCAGTCAACAGCGCCTTGTGCAGCGGCTCGTAAGTGGCCGGCAGTTCATTGCGGCGCAGCTTGAGTTCATCGGCAATCTGGCTTAACTGGGCGTGCAGCTCGCGCCATTCGCGCATGCGCAGGTGCGACAAAAAATGCGTGTGGCACAGCTGGATCAGCTGGCGGTTGGAGCTTTTGTTTTGCAGGGCTTCGTCAAAAAAGTCCCACAGCGCCAAAAACGACAGAAAATCCGATTTCTCGTCGCTAAAGCGCGCATGCGCCCGCGTGGCCGCCTCGCGGGCGTCAAACGGCCGCTCGCGCGGGTCTTGAATCGACAAGGCCGAGGCCAGAATCAGCATCTCGCGCAGGCAGCCAAACTGCTCGCCAGCCAGCAACATGCGGCCCACTTTCGGGTCTACCGGGATGCGCGACAGCGATTGGCCCAGCTCGGTGATTTCGCCGCGCTCGCTGACTGCGCCCAGCTCGTGCAAGAGCTGATACCCATCGGCCACCAGCCGCGACGACGGCGCCTCCAAAAACGGAAACTCATCCACCTTGCCCAGCCGCAGCGCCGCCATGCGCAAAATCACCGCCGCCAGATTCGAGCGGACAATTTCCGGGTCGGTAAACGCCGGGCGGGCGTTGAAATCCTGCTCGGAATACAGCCGGATGCACACCCCGGCCGCCACCCGGCCGCAACGGCCGGCGCGCTGGCGCGCCGCCGCCTGGCTGATTTTTTCCACCAGCAGCTGCTCGACCTTGGCGCGCGGGCTGTAGCGGTTGATGCGCGCCAGGCCGGTGTCGATCACATACTTGATGCCCGGCACGGTCAGCGAGGTTTCCGCCACATTGGTGGCCAGCACAATGCGCCGCCCGCCCGAGGGCCGGAAAATCTTTTGCTGGTCTTCATTGGACAAACGAGCAAACAGCGGCAGGATTTCATACGCGCTCAGCCGCGCCTTGCGCAGCTGCTCGGCGGTGTCGCGGATTTCCCGCTCGCCGGGCAAAAACACCAGAATATCGCCAGGGCCGTGGCGGGCCAGCTCTTCCACCGCCTCGACAATCGCCGCCTCCATATCCAGCTCGTGCTGGTCTTCGTCGCGCTCGTCCAGCGGCCGGTAGCGCACCTCCACCGGAAAAGTGCGGCCAGAGACTTCCATCACCGGCGCGCCGTCAAAATGCTGGCTGAAGCGGTCGGCGTCGATGGTGGCCGAGGTGATGATCACTTTCAGGTCAGGCCGGCGCGGCAGCAACTGCTTGAGAAAGCCCAACAGGAAATCAATATTCAGCGAGCGCTCGTGCGCCTCGTCGATAATCAGCGTGTCGTAAGCCGTCAGATAACGGTCGGTTTGCGTTTCCGCCAGCAAAATGCCGTCAGTCATCAGCTTGATATAGCTTTTGTCCGAGCTGCGCTCAGTAAAGCGCACCTTGAAGCCCACCACCTCGCCCAGCGTGGATTTCAGCTCCTGGGCAATCCGCGACGCCACCGAACGCGCCGCCAGCCGGCGCGGCTGGGTGTGGCCAATCAGCCCACGCACGCCCCGCCCCAGCGCCAGGCACAGCTTGGGCAGCTGCGTGGTTTTGCCCGAGCCGGTTTCCCCGCAGACAATCACCACCTGATGGCGCTCAATCGCCGCGCGCAGCTCGTCCAGCCGCTGATTGACCGGCAAGGCCGGGTCGAACTCCGGCTGCGGCAGCCCCGCGCGCCGCTCAGCCGCCCGCGCCGCTGAACGCGCCACCGCCTGCGCCAGCTCGCCCGCCAGCCGGTCGGTCGGCTTGCCCTCACGGCGGCGCTGCTCCCATTGGCGGATGCGGGACAACAAAGCATGGCGGTCGCGCGCCATACACTCATCAAGGGCGCGCTTCAGTTCGGCGGGGGTGGTCATTGCGGGCAGAAAGTGACGGGAAAGCCGGGGATTATACGATGGAGTGGGCAAGCGGCGCTGGCGCATGCCAGAAATTTGAGCGAGAATTTTTCCAGCGTGATTTGCTGGCTGTGCTGTACAGGCTTGCTGCACAGGTTTTACACCACTGACATCAAGCCAGTGTAACTGACCTAGGTTATCATCTTTCAACTCATGCACAAGGAATAAAATCTGGTGTTTACTCATCTTGTACTTACCAACTTTAAAGCATGGCAGCATATGGATGGAGTTGACTTGAAGCCAGTGACCATGTTACTAGGCACTAACTCCTCCGGAAAATCAACTCTAATTCAGAGTTTGCTGCTACTCAAACAAACTGCACAATCTCCTGATCGGAAGATGCATCTGAATCTTAGTGGTGATGAAGTAAACGACTTTTTCAACTTTGGCAGATTTAATGATGTACTTTATCAGGGTGTCGAAGGGTTACGTCAGTTCATTATCACATTTGAATTTCATAAAAACAATGGCATGGGTGTTGATATTAACACATTTGATTGCACCTATGTCCAAGACTCCTCTGGCAGAGCCATAGTTAAAGATTTGTGGTTGACTACTGGTAGGCGCTGTTTCCGTGCAATTCGCCGTGAAAAAGGGGCATACTCCATTATGGTGGACAAGGAAACTCAGCCTCGCTGCAAAGGCCGCAATTATGCCCCTGAACGTTCCATCGCATTTTCAGCAGATGCGATTGCTGCGCTTGAGCACGATGGCCCATTGCTTGAAGACCTTAGCCTGGCCATTCGCCGTGAGTTGGAGTCCATCAGCTATTTAGGCCCCTTGCGGCGCAAACCCGAGCGGGACTACCCCTGGAACCGAACCAAACCGGGAGACATCGGGGTGGATGGCAGCCGCGCAGTGGATGTGTTGCTGGCCAGCGCCTTGCTGAAAGGTGAAGAACAAAACTACGTAGTAAATGGCGTTTCCAGCTGGTTGGCGCGCATGAAAGTGGCGGACAAACTGGAAGTGCGCCAGCAAGGGCGCGCTAACCGCTACGAACTGATTATTCATCGTGATGGGGTAGCGAGTAATCTGCGTGATGTGGGGATTGGCGTCTCGCAAGTGTTGCCGGTGCTGGTGGTGGCGTATTTTGCCGCACCGGGCAGCACCATTATTCTGGAAGAACCCGAAATCCATCTGCACCCCTTGGCGCAAGCGGTGCTGGCCGAGTTGTTTGTCCAGGTGAGTCAAGAGCGCAAAGTGCAATTTATTGTGGAAACCCATTCTGAGCATCTGTTCCGCCGCATGCAAACCTTGATGGCCAGAGAAGAAGTCACGCCGGATAGCGTGGCCATGTATTTTGTCGAGCGCGAAGCCCAGCCAGCCGCCGAACACAAAACCCCGTCACCCGCCACATTGCGCCAATTAGAGCTGGACGAATTTGGCCGCGTGAAAAACTGGCCAGATGGCTTTTTTGGTGATGCCTTGGGCGAAACCCGCGAGCAGGCCAGCCGGATGTTTGCCCGCCAGAAAGCCGCGCGTGAGCAAGCGGGGCAAGCATGAGAGCGCGCTATGTGGTGGACACCAATGTGCTCATCGCCGCCAGCGCGGCAGACCCACAGCACCCCAAAGACATTGACGCCACGCCGACAGATCCGGCGCTGCGTAAGCAAGTATGGCATTGGCTGGTTCAGTTTCAGCAAAGTTCAGCCCATCTGGTGCTGGATGATGCTGGAAAGATTTTTGAAGAATACCAAAACAAGCTTGGCTTTTATGATTTTGGCCCTCAAGTCGTTCAGCACAAATGGGACATGTGTGCCGTAGACCTCGTGCCGGTGGATTATGACGCTGACGGGCATGGCCTCTTGCCGCCCACTTTAGCGCTGGTGCATGACCCCGCAGACAGAAAAATAGTGGCGACGGCCCTGGCTGCCCATGAATTATATGGCGAAGGATGTGTGGCATTTGCCGGCGACACCGATTGGCATGACTGGGAGGATGCTCTGCATCAGCATCAAGTGTTGCTGGAGCCAATTATCGAAGCCTGGTCACGTCAAAAGCACGCTGAGAAAAAGCAACGCCAGTCACGACCATCATCCTAAAAACGATAAAACCATGTCCGATTTTTTCCGCTTCCCACACACTCCTCATCTGGCCTGGCTGGGCGCGGGTTCGCCGCGCGACGACAAAGTGTTGTCCGCCGCGCAAGCCCAAGCCTTGCTGGCGGGCGAGGTGGTGGTGGAAGAAAAGCTGGATGGCGCCAATCTGGGGTTTTCTTTGGCGGCGGATGGCGAATTGCGCGCGCAGAATCGGGGGCAATATCTGGCTGACCCGCATAGTGGGCAGTTTGCGCGTTTGCCGGCATGGCTGGCGCAGCATGGCGCGGCGCTGCATGCGGCGTTGACGCCAAGTTTGATGCTGTTTGGCGAATGGTGCGCCGCCCGGCATTCGCTGGATTATCCGGCCTTGCCTGACTGGTTTTTGCTGTTTGATGTGTACGACCGCGCCGCTGGCCGTTTTTGGAGTGTGCCGCGACGCAATGCGCTGGCCATGGCGGCGGGGCTGGTGACCACGCCGCAGCGGGCGCATGGCCAAACCTCGCTGGCGGCCTTGCGGCAATTATTGGATCAACCCAGCTGTTATCGGCCGGGGCCGCTGGAAGGTGTGGTGGTGCGCCAGGAGTCGGCTTTGTGGTGTGAAGCGCGCGCCAAGCTGGTGCGCCCGGATTTCACGCAGGCGATTGACGCGCATTGGCGGCGGCGGGCAATTGAATGGAACCGGGTGGACTTTTCTCGCGCCGGGTCCGCATAAAACCGCTGCCGCACACCACAGCACACAAATAGCCGCCCGCCTTCTGGCGGGCGGCTTGGTGTCAACTCACCGTTTCAAGCACGGAAAATTCGTAATTTTACTAGAGTAATACTACTCATTGACACTCGTTATAGGGAATGCCATCATTGCTTTACCCTATAAAAAATTAAACACAAATATTTTAAATCTCAGCAAAAAAGCATGAGTAAAATTTATATGTTCCAATAGAAATAAAAACTATTTTTCTTGAATGACATGGCCAGCCAAGATCATGTTTGCGGCAATTTTTGCAGCGGCGTCCATCTTGATGTCATGAAAATAATTGGCAATATTTCTGTGTACATAATTATCAACACCACGGGCTATCAACTTTGAGCCGTGCGCGGCTATCTAGCACATTCAGCTTACCCAGTTTTCAGCGCGTATGTACTTAGAGTCGCTCACAAAACCCAGCGCAGCGTTTCTGGCTAGGTGCACGACCGCAGACAGTACAACAAGTACGGCAAGGTCGGGCAACGACGCCAGGAGTGTTTTGTGAGCGGCTCTTACACAAAAGGACTGTCACCATGCAGATTTCCCCCGCATCCCAAGGCAATTTCAGCGCATTAACCAGCAACCCTTCCCGACGGGCAGATGGCTCGCAGGCTGATGCGCCCTTGCTGTACTCCAATCAGGAATGGCTTAACACTGAAGCAGGCAAAGCACTGGCTGCGCGCAGGCAAGAAAATGATGCCGATCTGGCTGCGGCTTATGATACGCAAGCCCGCCAGGCTGAAATGACTCAGCAGATGAACATGGAAGCTGACACGGTGTTTCGCCGGGGCGATCAGATATTGGCGGTGCTGTACAAGGATGGCAGCGTGTACTGGCATGACAATGCGGGCGTGAACATCAGCCAGCTGTCAGAAGCAAACCGGTATCTGAGTCAGAATGAATATCGCATGGCCATGCGCCAATCCTTGATTCAGGCATTTGGCGCCAATGCCGTTTCCACCAGTTATGGCCTGCACCAAAAAGCGCCTACGCAAGGCGATTTGATGGCGGAAGAGCGCTCGTATTACGCACGCATTGGCGGCCGCTAAGCCATTTTCACCCCAAAAAAACAGGCCCCGAGCACGCTGCCGGGGCCTGTTTTTTTGGGGCGTTGTTTATTTAGAGCCGCTAACAAAACTCAGCGAAGCGGCCCGCTAGGCGTGTGACCGCAGACAGTACAACAAGTACGGCAAGGTCACACAACAACGCCAGGGGGGGTTGTGAGCGGCTCTTAGCGTCGCTCAACTCACCTTAAACTGCCGCGTCTGCTCGCGCAGGGTGACGGCGATGTGTTCCAGTTCGCCGGCGGCCTGGCTGCTGCGTTGCATCAGCGTGCTGGTTTCGCCCGACATCTGGGCGATTTGCTCGATATGCCCGGCGATTTCGTTCACCGTGCTCACCTGGCGGTCGGTGGCCTGGGCGACGTCGCGCACCCGCGCCAGCGAATCCAGCGCTTGCCGGTGGATGTGCTCCAGCACCTGGGTGGCGTCGGTGGCGCGGGCCAGGCCGTTATCCACTTGTTCCACGGCGCGGTCCATGGTGCGGGCGGCGGTTTCGGTGTCGCGCTGGATTTCTTCGATCACCTTGCCGATTTCGGCGGTGGCGCTGGTGGTGCGCTCGGCCAGTTTGCGCACTTCGTCGGCCACCACGGCAAAACCCCGGCCGGTTTCGCCGGCACGGGCGGCTTCGATGGCGGCGTTCAGCGCCAAGAGATTGGTCTGGTCGGCGATTTCGCCAATCACGCTGGCGATGCTGCCGATGTCTTGCGAGCGCTGGCGCAGCGCGCGCATATGCGCCGACGAGCCTTGCACCGCCTGGGCGATGCGGCCGATTTCGTCGGCAGCGGTGCGCACTGCCTGGCGGCCGTTTTCCGAGAGCTCGGCGGTCTGGCCGGAGTTGTGTTCGGTCTGGCGGGCAATTTGCGCCACTTGCTCGATGCTTTGCGTCAGTTGCTCGATGCTGGCTGCGGCGCCGGCGCTGGCGTCGGATTGACGCTGGGCGGCTTGTTGCGCGGTTTGCGCGGCCTGGGTGACGTGACGGGCGCGCTGGTCCAGTTCGCCGGACGAGTCCAGCATGCCGGTGAGCAGGGTTTTCAGCCGGGTTTGCATATGCGCCACCGCCGCCAGCATGCTGTCCGGGTAGCGGGCGCGGATGCTGGCGCGCAGGTCGCCGCTGGCCATCTGGGTGACTTGCGCGGCGGCTTCGGCCGGTTCGCCGCCCAGGCTGCGCAGCAGCTGGCGGGTGATGCCCAGCGCCACCAGCGCGCCAATCACCAGGCTGACGCCGCACAGCGCCAGCATCAGGGTTTGAAACTGGCTGGCCACGGCGCGCGCCAGCGGGGTGACTTGCTGGCTTTTTTGTTCTTCGTAGTCAATCAGCGCATTGATCGCCGCCAGCCAGTCGGTGAAGGCCGGGCGCAAATCGCCCATCAGCACGGCGCGGGTGTCGTCATGGCGGCCAGATTCCAGATGAGCCAGCGCCTGCTTGACCAAGGGCTGGGCGCGCTGCTCGATGGCCTGGATGGCTTGCCAGCGGCGCTGTTCTTCCGGGTCGCCGTCACGGGCGATGGCGCGGTCCAGCTCGACGGCGGATTCTTGGTAAAACTTCTCCAGCCGGGTGATTTCGCTCAGCAAGGGCGGGTGGCGGGCCGGGTCGGTTTCCAGCGCCACGTCGCGCATGACGATGGCGCGGTCGTGCACGCTGCCGCGAAAATTGATGGCGTAGCGCTGTTTGACGGCGTTGACGTCGGTGACTTGCTGCAAGCTGCGGTCGATGAAATTGACCTTCTGGATGCCGGTCAGGGTGATGCCCACCATCAGGGCCAGCACCAGGCCAAAGCCCAGCGTCAGCCGCCAGGCGAGGGTGAGTCGGGAAAACAGTGACATGACATGCTCCTTGGGATGCACAGTGCGGTCGGCGCGCCATGATGGCGCGGACACCGGGGAGATGACCGGAGGAAGGGTAATCGGTTCCAGTATGCCGGTTTGTCTGCCACAGGGAAAATTAATTGTTTATCTTATTATCATAGATAAAAACAATCGAGCCCCTCACAAGCAGGCAGCCGGCCGGTACAGTCGCCGTCCGCGTTGTCGGCCCGCCCCCGCGCAGGGTCATGGTGCGCGGGGGCTGAGCGTCTCAGTCGTCCACCTGCGCCCCCGGTGGCATTGGCATCGCCGGCCAGGCGCTGGCCAGTGACTCGCCCATCGCCAGCAGGGCCTCGTCGCGCCATTTGCGCCCCACCAATTGCACGCCCACCGGCACGCCATCCAATACCCCCACCGGCAGGCTCAGCACTGGGCTGCCCGACAGCGAAAACAGGCTGGTCAGGCTCAGCGTGGCTTCCAGATAGGGCACGCGCCGCCCGCCGATATTCAGCGGCGCCGGCAGGCCGCCATGGCGCGGCGGCGGGCTGGCTGGCCAGGCGGTGCACAGCAGGGTGGGGCAAAGCCAGGCATCCACCTCGTACAGCATGCTTTCCAGCGCGCGCAACCAGGCGTCGCGCACGCCCAGTGCCCATTGCTGCCGGCGCAGCGACAGCCGCGCGCCTTGGGCAAAGCCTTGCGCAATCGGCTGGCTGGCCGGCAGCAGCCCAGCCAGCAGCGCCAGCGGCCAGCGTTGTCGGGCGGGCAGGGCCAGGCCGATTTCGCTGCCGGCCAGCACGCCAAACGCCCGCCACACCTGCGCCAGCGGCGGGCCGGCCGGCTGGCGGCGCAGCAGTTGATGGCCGGCGGCGCGCGCGCCAGCCAGCGCCTGCGTGAGCCCGGCGCGGGTGCGCGGGCACAGCGGCAGGCCGGCAAAATCATCGCACCAGGCCAGCCGCAAGGGCCGCGTCAGCGGGGGCTGCGGCCGCCACGGCAGCGGCGGGACTTCCTGATCCTCGCCATCGGCGCCGGCCAGGCTGGGCATGGCGTGCGCCACGTCGGCCACCGTGCGCGCCAGCAGGCCAAACGACAGCATATGGCGCACGCTGCGCGGCTGGCCGGGCAGGTGCGGAATATGCCCGGTGCGCGGCAGGCGGTTTTCGCTGGCCTTGAAGCCCACCACGCCGCAGCAGGCGGCCGGAATGCGGATGGAGCCGCCAATATCGCTGCCCAGCTCCAGCGCGGCAAAGCCCATGGCGATGGCCGCCGCGCTGCCGCCGGAACTGCCGCCCGGCGTCAGGCTCAGGTCCCAAGGGTTATGGGTGGGGCCAAACAGCGGACTCCAGCATTGCGGGTCGCCGGCCAGTTCAGACAAATTGCTCTTACCCAGCACAATCGCCCCGGCGGCCTTCAGCCGCGCCACCAGAGTGGCGTCGGCAGCGGGCAGATAATTCGCCAGCGGCGGGTGGCTGCTGGTGGTGCGCAAGCCCTGGGTGGCAAAGGCGTCCTTGATGCTGATTGGCAGGCCCAGCAGCGGCTGCTCGCCCGCCAGCCGGCGCGCGCGCTCGGCCAATGGCAGCGCGTCCACCGCCTGCGCGGCGGCGCGGGCGCGCTCGATGTCCAGCGTCACCAGCGCGCGGATGCGCGGGTTGTGCTGGGCAATGCGCGCCACATGCGCCTCCAGCAGTTGGCTGGCGGCGCCATCGCCCAGCGCCAGCGCACGCAGCGCGGCGGTGGCGCTCAGCATGCTGCCTCCGAGTAGTGTGCGGCCATGCGCGCCAGGCTGCGGCGCACAATCAGCCAGTGAAACGGCCACACCAGCGCCAGATACAGCCAGCCGCCCAGGTGATGCGGGCGCACGCCGGTATACAGATGCAAGCGCCCGGCGCGCACGCCCAGCCACAGGCAAAAATCCAGATGGCGGTCGCGCTGGCCCAGCAGCAGCTCGTCCGGCCCGGCATGCCACACGCAAAACACCCCCACCGCCTCGCCCACGCGCGCCTGCGGCGCTTGGCGGGGTAACTCTGCGGTTTTCAGGCCCAGCGGGGCCATCAGCCGGTTGCGTGCGCGCATCAGCGCCTGCGCCCAGGCCGGTGGTGCGCCAATAAAAGCCTGCAACAGCGCCTGCGCGTCCGGCGGCTGGCCAGGGCAAGGCGTGTGAAAATGATCCCGATACGGGTAATCGGCCGCCTGTCCATTCAGGCAGGAATCCACCGCAAACGTGGCAAACATGGCAAAGCTCCGGGCAAAGTAAGGGCATGGCGACACGCGCGCGGTGTGCCGTGCCGAGCGTCGCTCACAAAACACCGCGCCGGCTGTGGCCGCACAGTCGCGCAATCACACCAGGAGGGTTTTGTTAGCCGCTCTAAGCGGCTGTCAGGGCATAGGTTAGCGCTGAGGCCGGGCGCTGATCTTGTAGCGAAACGACATGCCCACCAGATGCAGGGCGCGCGTGCGGCATGCTGGTCAGGTTTGTTATCATCCAGCGTATGAGCACATCCGCCCCCCTTCGCCTGTGTCTGGTGCGCCACGGTGAAACCGACTGGAACGCCGCGCGCCGGCTGCAAGGCCATCTGGACATCCCACTGAACCCCACCGGCCACACCCAGGCCCGCCAGCTGATTGCCGGCCTGGCTGCGCATGACTTTGCCGGCTGCCTGTGCAGCGATCTGACCCGCACCCGGCAAACCGTCGCCCCACTGCTGGCGCGGCAGCCCACGCTGACGGTGGAATACACCCCGGCGCTGCGCGAGCGCCACTACGGCTGTTTTCAGGGGCTGACGCCGGATCAGGCGCGCAGCCAGCACCCGCAAGATTTTGCCCTGCTGCGCAGCGGCCCGGCGGATTGGCGACCGCAGGACGGCGGCGAATCGTTTGTCGATCATCAACACCGGGTGATGGACTGCCTGGATGCGCTGGCGGCGCGCGCGGCCGGGCAAACCTGGCTGGTGGTCACCCACGGCGGCGTGCTGGACATTATTTATCGCCATGTTTACAACTTGCCCAGCAGCCACCCGCGTGATTTTTTGATTCCCAACGCCGCGCTGAACTGGCTGCGCCGCGACGCCGACGGCTGGCAGATTGAGCTTTGGGCCGACACCCGCCACTTGCAAGGCGCCGCGCTGGACGAAATCTGAGCAGGCGCGGGTTGATTCAAAAAAACCATGTTGGCCAAAAACAAAACCCAGCCAAATCAACACCCTGGATTCCCGCCTGCGCGGGAATGACGCTTTGTTCAGCGCCTTCCTCAGCCTGAGCCATTTTGATGCCGAGCCCCACCATGAACCCAAGCCGCATGCACTGGACACAACTGCTGTCCACCCAGCGTTTTCAGCGTCAGGGCGGGCAGATCATCCCGCAGGCCGGCGGCGACGCCGACGCCATGGCCGGGCTGCGCACCGAATTTCATGTCGATCACGACCGCGTGGTGTTCTCGCGGGCGTTTCGCCGGCTGGGGCGCAAAACCCAGGTGCACCCGCTGGCCAGCCACGACCACACCCACAACCGGCTGACCCACAGCGTGGAAGTCAGCTGCGTGGGCCGCAGCCTGGGCAACCGGGTGGGCGCCATGTTGCAGGCCGGCGGCCAGCTGCCGGCCGGCTATACGCCGTTTGACATCGGCAGCGTGGTGCAGGTGGCCTGCCTGGCGCACGACATCGGCAACCCGCCGTTTGGCCACACCGGCGAAGACGCCCTGCGCGATTGGTTTCGCCAGCCAGCGCACGCGCATTATCTGCACGGGCTGAGCGAGGCCGAGCGCTGCGATGTGCAAACCTACGAGGGCAACGCCCACGGCCTGCGCATGGTGGCCACGCTGGAAATGTACGCCGACAGCGGCGGCATGCGCCTGACCAGCGCGGCGCTGGGCAGCCTGGTGAAATACCCGTGGACGGCGCTGGGCTCGCCGCGCGATGGCAAGTTCAATATCTACTGCGCCGAGCTGCCGTATTTCGAGGCCGCCGCCGAGGCGCTGGGGCTGATCCGCCTGGGCGAGCGCCGCTGGGCGCGCCACCCGCTGTCTTATCTGATGGAAGCCGCCGACGATATTTGCTACGCCATTGTCGATCTGGAAGACGCCACCGAAATCGGCATCCTGCACGAGCTGGAATTCGAAAAACTGATGAGCCCGCTGATCGACCCTGCGCGGGTGTGGAGCGCCGACAGCCCGCAGCAGCGTTGCGCGGCGATGCGCGGCGCGGTGGTGGGCCGCTGCGTCAACGAAGTGGCCGACCGCTTCATGGCCCACCATGACGACCTGCTCACCGGCCAGTTTCCGGCCAAAGACCTGATTGCCGTGTGCCGCGCCGAGGTGCGCGATGTGCTGATTGCCGCCAAAGAGCTGGCCAGCCAGAAAATCTACCGCCACCGCACCAAGCTGGTCACCGAAGTGGCCGCCTACCCCTGCCTGGCGGCGCTGCTGGACGCGGTGATGCCGGCGGTGCACGCCCGCGTCAGTCACGGCGAGCTCAGCCCGCGCCAGCAGATCCAGCTGGGCTTGTTGCAGGATGTGCAGATTGGCGAACACGACACGCCTTACACCGCGTACCTGCGCGTGCTGGACTGGATCGGCGCCATGACCGACAACGCCGCCGCCACCCTGGCGCGGGAAATCTCTGGGGTGGGGATTCTGTAGTAGGCAGTCATGCTGAAACACAAGGGTTCAAACCCCTCGCCGCACCCCACCGAGTCATTCGCGCAGGCGGGAATCCAGGCGTGTCCACCGCGGACAGCGGGCGGGCAACCCGCCGCTGGGCCAAGCAAAAACCCCCGTGGGTGACTCGCGGGGGTTTTTGCTGATTGGGGCAAATAGACCATAAAACCCGGCATCACCCGCCGGGGGCGGGTGGTCAGCGGCGGGGCGGTTAATCCCCCTCAGTCACTGAGCCCAGCCAGCCGCCTCGGCATCCTCCAGCTCCGGCAAGCGTCGTCCGTAGCCGCATTCCTCAATCAGCGCACGGGCCTTGGCCAGTTCAGTTGTGTCCTCAAACAGCCGGGCGCGGGTCAGGGCGATGTCGGCGAGATGGAGCTTCATGCCGCCGCGCTCGGCGATGCGCTGAGCTTCGGCGAGATCGGCTTGCGCGCCGGCGAGGTCGTGCAGGCAGTGGCGTAGCCAGGCGCGGGTGAGGAGGCCAAGGACGATGAACTCTTCAACACCAGCCTGACGCAGACCGGTGACAGCGGCTTCGGTGTGCTGCTGGGCGTCCTCGCCGGGTGTGCGGCCGTGCAGCAGGTCGGCGTAGAGGGCACAGCGGGCGAGGGTGAGGTGGTCGAGGGCGATGCTGAGGAGTGAATCACCAGGAACGCGCCACTCGAACATTTTCCGGCCCCGCTGCGCCACTTCTGCACAGTCTTCGCTACCCACTCCCGCCGCCGGCCCACCCCAGGCGGCCCGCTCGGCCTCGGCCAGCAGCAGCTCGCCATACTGAAAGCCTTGCAGCGAGTAGAGCAGCGGGTACTGGGATTGAAACTCCGCCTGCATGGCCTCGGCCTCGGCAAAACCGCGACGAGCGGCTTCCCGCTCGCCTTGCTGGTGGCGGGCATCGGCCAGGGTGGTGCTAAAGATTATGCGGTAAGAGGCATCGTTACTGCGGTCGGCGTAGTCCACCGAGCGTTCGGCGTCAGCCACGGCCAGCGCGATATGGCCCAGGCTCAGTTGCAGTTCGGAAAGATTGCTGTAGATGATGGCAGCACCTTTCCATTGAGCGACTTGAACATACATTTCACCCGAAACCCGCATCGGCTCCAGCGCTTCCGCCAGCCGGCCCAGGGCGCGCAGACGGAAGGCCGCTTGGTGGAGCAGCCAGGCTTGGGCAGTTGCTGACAAGCCTGGCGCCAGCCGCTGCCAGGGTTCTGCGAAGAAACAGGCCAGCGCCCCCAGGTCGGTGCCGAAGGCGCCGAGCTTCTTGGTGCTATAGGCGCCGTCCGGCCCCGTGCCGCGCAAAATGCGGTCGCGATACACCTCGGTACGCGCCTCTTCATACAACCCCGCCCGACAACCATGCACCACCGCCTGATAAAGCGGTTGCAGGCCGGTCAAGCCTTCCGGGTGATGAGGCACGCTGTCTTTAAGTTGCTGGTACAGCCGGTGATGGCCTTCTTGCCAGGCCTCAGGCTGGTTTTTGCTCAGCGTAGCGGCAAAGTATTCGCGCAGCAGGGGGTGGGCGTCCAGGCGGCCGGTGTCTGCGTCATGCTCAACGAGGCGGCTGTCGGCGAGATTGGATAGCGCTATGTGCCAGTCTGTGTCATCAATGTCTTGCAGCGCTTCCGTCAGGCCGGTGATGGCCGGGGCCGCGCGCAGCGCAGCCAGGTTCTCCGGGGAGGCCGGGCGATCGAAGAAGCCAAGCAGGCGCAGGGCAGCCAGTTCTTGCGCACTCTCGCCGCCGTTCCCCGCAAGCCAATGCTCATAGGCGGCGATGACACGGAAGGCATGGCCGCCACTTTTCTGGCTGGCCTTGGCAAAATCCACGTCACCGCAGCGCAGGATGTCACCGCCATGTGCGCGTCTGAGATAATTGCCCAGCAAACTCAGCGTCAAAGCATGGCCCTTGACCTGCCGGCTGGCGTGCAGAAGCTCGGCATCGTCGGCGGCGATGGGCGCGCTGCCGGCCTTGTTGGCCCCTTCGGCATGCAGCAGGGCCGCGCCGTCGCTGTCGCTCAGATTGCCAAGGTCGATGCGTTGGACACTCGGGCTGTTGGCCCATTCGTCCAAATCTTTCAGCGCCTCCCGACTGGTCAGCAAAGCCAGGCCAGGGCGGCCGGCGGTAGCCAGATGGGTGAGCAAGGCTTTAAGGCCAGGCGCGCGCAGCTCGCCAGCCAGCGGGCCAGGCGGGTGTTGCAGCGGCTCCAGGCCGTCCAGCACCAGCAAGCAGCGGTGGGCGACAATGGCTTCCGCCAGCGCCCGGCCCTTGTCGGCGGGGTTAAGGCTGGCGGCGACTGAAACACCAAACCACTGGATGGCTTCGGCAAGAAACACGTCTTCCGAGGCGTTACGCTCGTCGCCGCTGCCCTGGCTGTAGAAGCTCCAGGCAAATACCCGGCGAGCGCCGCGCCAATTGTCCTGCTTGAGGCTTTCCAACCAGCGCTTGACCAGCGCAGTTTTGCCGGTTCCGCCAGGGGCGATGAGTTCGACCAGGGCGGTGTTGCCGGCAGAGGCCCAGGCGGCGTCGAGGGCGGCGAGTTCGTGCTCGCGGCCGAGGAAGTGGGCGGCGCCGGCGGGGAGGTGGGTGAGGTCGGTGCGGATGGGGGCGTTCTGGCCCGTGGCGCTTGACGTCCCTTGCTGTTCAGGCGCTTCGGCCTCTGGCGAAGAAAGCGTGCCGGGCGGCGGCGCTAGCAGCAGGTCGGCGATCTCACCTGCCAGGTTGGAAAGCGCAAGGTCAGCGTCATGTTGGCTCATGCCCGACAGGGGTTTGCCGTCGCGCGGCCGGCCCTGTATCCCTTCCTGCCAGTCGATGCGCCGCCACTGGCAGGGGCTGACGATCAGCGGAATCACCCGGATGCCTTGCTCTTGACGCCGTTGCAGCAACCGCGGGACTTCCTGATCGCGAATGAATGACGAGGTAAGAAAGTCAGCCGAAATCAGCAATACCGCTACATCGCAACGCTCGATGGCTTGTTGAATTTCTGGATGCCAGTCATCGCCAGCGTCAATGCGTTGGTCATCCCAGCTGTCCAGGCCGGCGCGGGAAAGCACGCGGAGCTGTTTGACAACACGGTTCTTCCAGTCTTCGTCCTGGTGGCTATAGCTGATGAATATTTGGCGCACAGCATGGATTCCGGGGTGGTTTCTCGATGCCCGCCCCAGCGTTCGGCTTCGCGCTTGATCGCATGAGAAATCCGGTCAGGAGGGCGGCGGGGCGGATGATGCGAGAAATTATGCCAGAAGTCTGCGCCACGGGATGGCGGCGTGGCGCGTGCTGCGTGCGCGAGGCATGGCGGTGTGTCTGGGCATGGCGATTTGTTCGGTGTTGTTGTGCGCATGCCGCGCCACACGTTCAGCACGCTGTGCCCCTGCGCGCAGGCGCGCTATTACGCCGCCGGCCAGCCGTCCCACGGCTCCAGCCGTGCGCCTTTGGGCAGTTTGCGCAGGCAGCCGGCCAGCATTTTGTAGGTGTCCAGTTCAAAGCCTGGCTCGGCTTCCAGCACCGGCTCGCCGTCGCGCCAGCTGCCCAAAAAGCGCCAGCGGTCGAACACATGGCGCTCGATGCTGCCGCTGACCGGGTCTTCTTCCACCACCGCCATGGCGCCGGCAAACGGCCAGGGTTGGCGCTGCATGCGCGCCAGCGCCGCCAGCAGGCGTTGATTGTGCTGTTCGGCGCTTTCCTTGCCGATGCAGGCGCCGTGGCAGCGGCCAAGCTGGCGGGCAAAGCAGGGTTGGCCTTTTTTGCCGGTCACCCGGTCAATGCCCAGCACGGCGTGGCACAGCCGGTAGGCGTCGGCGACGTCGGTCAGGGTTTTTTTGGCTTCGCGCGCGCTGCGGAACACGCCAAACACGCTGTCGGCCTCGCCCAGGTCCACCTCGTCACCGCGAATCAGCCGGGGCACCAAAAAACCATCTTCGCGCGGGTAAAGCTGCCAGGCGCACAGCTCGCGCTCGCGGCGGCCGCGCACATTGTGCACGGGCTGCAAGGTTTTGATCTGGCGTGACTCCACCAAGAGCGCGCCAAACTCGCCAACGGTGTCGATCCAGTCGATGCGCGCCACTTGCTGGCTGAGGCGCATTTCTTTGTTGATGCGGGTGTCGGCGCTGAAATGCGACAGCACCCGGCTGCGCAGATTGATGCTTTTGCCCACATACAGCGGCGCGCCGCTGGCGTCCCAAAAGCGGTAAACGCCGGGGGTGTCGGGCAGTTCGTCAATCAGGTTGGCGTCCAGCTGCGGCGGCAGCGCCGCTGGGCGGCCCATCAGCTGGCGCACGGCGTGGGCGATGGCGTCGTCGCCCAGCTCGGCGCGCGCCGCACCCAAAAAGCGCCACACTGCTTCGGCGTCGTCCAGCGCGCGGTGACGGTTGGCGCAGCCCAGGTTAAAGCGGGCAATCAGGCTGTCCAGATTGTGCTTGTAGTGTTGCGGGTAGAGCAGGCGCGACAGCTTGACCGTACACAGCTGCTGGGCGCGCCAGGGCAGCTCCAGCCGGCGAAAGGCGTTTTTTAAAAAGCCGTAGTCAAAGCGGGCGTTGTGGGCGATGAACAGGCGGCCGTGCAGCAGCGCCAGCAGCTCGGCGGCCAGCGCCTCGAAGGGCGGCGCCTCGGCCACCATGGCGTTGCTGATGCCGGTCATCTGCTCGATAAACGGCGGAATCGGCATGCCGGGATTGACCAGCGCGCGCCAGGGGCGCACCTGATCGCCGTCCACCAGCAGGATGCCGATTTCGGTGATGCGGTCGCGGGTGATGTGGCCGCCGGTGGTTTCCAGGTCCACGATGGCAAGGGGAGTGTCAAACACGCAAGTTCTCTCAAAACGCCGGCCGCCCGATGCGACCGGCTGGCATTGTGACAGGCCGCACCGGGAAAGTCATAGTGCAGAGGCGCAGTTTTTTCAGGCGGGGGAATTCCCGCAGGGGCGCGCTGTGATTACAATCCGCCCCGGATTTTGACGAGAGGCCCACCATGACCGCCACCCTGCCCGCCGCCTTTGCCGACCGCCTGACCCGCATCCTGCCTGCCGACCGCCTGGACGGTGTGCTGGCCAGCTTTGCTGCGGTCAAGGATGTGGCGTTTCGCATCAACACCCTGAAAGCACAGCCGGACGCCGTGCTGGCCGGCCTGCGCGCCGCCGGGCTGAACCCACGGCCGGTGGCGTGGTCGCCGCTGGCCTGGGTGGTGGACGCCGCCGCCAAGCGCGCGCTGACCGAAACCCCGGCGTTTTATCAGGGCGAGATTTACATCCAGAACCTGGCCAGCCAGCTGGCGCCCTTGGCGCTGGCGCCGCAGCCTGGCGAAATGGTGCTGGACCTGGCTGCCGCGCCCGGCGGCAAAACCTGCCAGATGGCGGCGCTGATGGGCAATCAGGGCTGGCTATCCGCCGTCGAGCCGGTGCGCGACCGGTATTTTCGGCTCAAGCACAATCTGGACCAACAGGGGGTGAGCATCGCCCACTGCTACCAGAAAGACGGCCGCGCGGTGGGCGCGTTGACGCCCGAGCGGTTTGACCGCGTGCTGCTGGACGCGCCGTGTTCCAGCGAGGCGCGCTTTGATCTGAACGACCCGGATTCGATGGCGCACTGGAGCCCCGGCAAGGTGCGCGAGGTGGCGCACAAGCAAAAGCGCCTGTTGCTGTCGGCCATTCATGCGCTCAAACCGGGCGGCGTGCTGGTGTATTCCACCTGCTCGTTTGCCCCGGAAGAAAACGAATGCATTGTCCATGCCGCCTTGCACAAGCTGGGCGACGCGGTGGAAGTCACCCCGGTGGACATCCCGGTGCTGCACCAGCCAGGGCTGACCGAATGGGACGGCAAGATGCTTAACCCGCAGCTGGCGCACAGCGTGCGCGTGCTGCCGGATAGCTTGGTGGATGGGTTTTATCTGACGCGGCTGGTCAAGCAGCGCTCAACGCAGTAAGCGCCGCCGACACAATTCAGCTTGCGCAATATGACAGGGGTCGCCACCGCGCCAGAAAGGTTTGGTTGGCTTGCGAGCGGGGGGCGGCGCTTATGCTTTGCTGGCGTTCACTGCCGCCACAATCTTGATTTCCACCTTCCAGGCCGGGTTGGCCAGCTTGGCCTGTACGGTGGCGCGGGCCGGGGTTTGGCCGGGGATCACCCAGGCGTCCCAGGCGGCGTTCATGGCGTCGTAGTCGGCCAGGTCGGCCAGAAAGATGGTGGCGTCGATCACCTGGCTTTTGTCGCTGCCCAGGTCGCGCAGCACGGTGTCGATTTGCGCCAGCACATTGGCGGTTTGCGCCTGGGCGTCGGCGTCGAGGTTTTCCGGCACCTGGCCGGCCAGCCAGGCAATGCCATTGCACACCACGGCTTCGGCCAGACGGGCGCCAGGCAGGTGACGATGCAGGGTCATGAGGTCATCCTTTATCAGGGTTGCAGTACAGAAATCGCCCATTCATGGTGGGCGGGTTGAGCAAAACAGCCCGGCGGGCCGGTGGGCGCGTCGGGCTGTGATGGCGTCAGTCGCGTGCTTAGCTGGCGGCGCGCAGGCCCAGCGAGAACTCGCGCAGGGCGCGGATACCGCTGGCTTCGGCGCGGGCGCACCAGTCTTGCAGGTCGTGCAAGAGTTCGTCACGCGAACGGCTGGAGCGCTCCCACAGGCGGGTGAGCTCCTGGCGCATGGTGTAGATGGTGTGCAGCTTGTCGCTGTGCGCCAGCAGGGTGTCCAGCGCCACACGGTCGCATTCCGGGGTGTCCTTGGCATCCTGCTTGAGCCAGATTTTCATCTTGCGCGGCAGGTGGATGCCGTGGAAATCCGGCAGCTTGGCCGATTTCAGCAGGCGTTCGATTTCGCTGGCGTATTCGCTCTTCAGCTGGCGGGCGTACTGGGCGGCCACGGCGTAGCGGTTGGTGATGATGGTTTGCAGGGTGTCGGCAGCCAGCGGGGCGGCCGGCTGACCCTCACCCAGCGCCAGATGCGGCGCCACACGGCGCACCTTGGCCAGGCCGACGATTTCCAGCATGCGGATATACATCCAGCCGATGTCGAATTCGTACCATTTGTACGACAGCTTGGCCGAGGTGCCAAAGGTGTGGTGGTTGTTGTGCAGCTCTTCCCCGCCAATCAGGATGCCCCAGGGCACCAGATTGGTGGCGGCGTCTTCGTTTTCAAAATTGCGGTAGCCCCAGTAGTGGCCAATGCCGTTCACCACGCCGGCTGCCCAGAACGGAATCCACACCATCTGCACCGCCCAGATTGCCAGGCCAGCCGGGCCAAACAGGATCAGGTCGATGGCCAGCATCAGGAAAATACCCTGGCCGTTGCGCGGGGTGTAGATGTTGTTTTCCAGCCAGTCGTCCGGCGTGCCGTGACCAAATTTATCCATGATGGACTGGTCTTTGCAGGCCGCGCGGTACAGCTCGGCGCCTTGCCACAGTACTTTTTTCAGGCCGAGCACTTGCGGGCTGTGCGGGTCTTCCGGGGTTTCGCAGCGGGCGTGGTGCTTGCGGTGGATGGCCGCCCATTGCTTGGTGATCATGCCGGTGGTCAGCCACAACCAGAAGCGGAAAAAATGGCTGGGCAGCGGGTGCAAATCCAGCGCGCGGTGCGCCTGGTGGCGGTGCAGAAAGATGGTGACCGAGGCGATGGTGATGTGGGTCAGGCCCAGGGCCACCAGCACATAACCCCACCACGGCAGATCAATCAGCCCGTTCAGGTATTCCATTTGACTTCCTTTCGTCGAATGACGTAACAGGTCATTTTACCGCAATTGCCGCCTGTGGCGTGCAGCCGGCAAGATTTGCCGGACAAAATCGGCTACACTGCCGCGCTCACCGCCTGTCCCAACATCCACGGAACAGGCGTGCTACGCTGAATTCAACCCGCGCGCCCCGCCCTATCCCTGCTGGCGCGTTGCGCCCCATCCGGGCGCGCTGCCGTGGAGCCAATCACAATGGATGCCGTCAAGATTTTCATTGCCCTGCTGGTGCTGGTGAACCCGATCGGCGCGATTCCGATTTTTATCGGCCTCACCCCGGACGCCAGCGCGCAAGAGCGCAAGCGCATCGCCAAAACCGCCTCGATTGCCGTGGCGGTGATCATCCTGACCTTTGTCGCCCTGGGCGACTCGCTGATTCGCCTGCTGGGGATTTCCATGGGCTCGTTTCAGGTGGGCGGCGGGATTCTGGTGATGATGATTTCGCTGTCGATGATGAACGCCGCGCCCACCGCCACCAAAACCACCCGCCAGGAAACCGAAGAAGCCGGCGGCCGCGCCAATATTGCCGTGGTGCCGCTGGCGCTGCCCTTGCTGACCGGGCCGGGAACGATTTCCACGGTGATTATTTATTCTGGCCACGCCCATGGCTGGTGGGGCTATCTGAGCTTGGTGATCTGCGCCTTGCTGATTGCGCTGGCCTGCTATGTGGCGATGATTGCCGCCACGCCGGTGTCGCGCATGCTGGGGCAGACCGGCATCAATATCGTCAACCGGGTGATGGGCATGCTGCTGGCGGCCTTGTCGGTGGAAATCATCGCCGATGGGGCAGTGAAGCTGTTTCCGGCGCTCGGGCATTGAGCCCCCCGCGGGATGGCGTAAGCCGACCTTGGCGCACGGCGGGCGCAGCCTGCTGCGCGGAGTTTTGCCCGCCGCCCTCTGCGGCGGTTTTGCCCCCGCTGTGTTGCGACGCAATGAATTTTTGTCGGGCCAAGGTGACAGCGCCTTGCGCCGTGCTACAATTGCGCCTATTTTTTTCCACGCATTGAACCACTTATGTCCCGTAATCTGCGCAATATCGCCATCATCGCCCACGTTGACCACGGTAAAACCACCCTGGTTGACCAACTGCTTCGCCAATCCGGCACCTTCCGTGACAACCAACAGGTTGACGAACGGGTGATGGACTCCAACGACCTGGAAAAAGAGCGCGGCATTACCATTCTGGCCAAAAACACCGCCATCGAATACGAAGGCACCCACATCAATATCGTGGACACCCCAGGTCACGCTGACTTTGGCGGTGAGGTGGAGCGCGTGCTGGGCATGGTGGACGGCGTGGTGCTGCTGGTGGACGCCCAAGAAGGCCCGATGCCGCAAACCCGTTTCGTCACCAAAAAAGCGCTGGCCCTGGGCCTGCGCCCGATCGTGGTGATCAACAAGATCGACCGTCCGGGCGCGCGTCCGGGCTGGGTGGTGGACCAAACCTTCGACCTGTTCGACAAACTGGGCGCCACCGACGAGCAGCTGGACTTCCCGATTGTCTACGCCTCGGGCCTGAACGGCTTTGCCAAGCTGGAGCTGGATCAAGAATCCAACGATATGCGCCCGCTGTTTGACGTGGTGCTCGCACACGTGCCGACCCCGCCGGGTGACGCCGAAGCCCCGCTGCAACTGCAAATCTCCGCGCTGGACTACTCCACCTACACCGGCCGCCTGGGCGTGGGCCGCGTGCTGAACGGCCGCATCAAGCCGGGCCAGGCCGTGGTGGTGATGAACCACGAAGACCAGGTGGCGCAAGGCCGCATCAACCAAGTGCTGGGCTTCAAGGGCCTGGAGCGCGTGCCGGTGGACCAAGCCGAAGCCGGCGACATCATCATCATCTCCGGCCTGGAAGACATCGGCATTGGCGTCACCATCTGTGACCGCGAAAACCCGGTGGGCCTGCCGATGCTGTCGGTGGACGAACCGACCCTGACCATGGACTTCATGGTCAACACCAGCCCGCTGGCCGGCACCGAAGGCAAGTTCGTCACCAGCCGTCAGATCCGCGACCGCCTGAACAAAGAACTGTTGACCAACGTCGCCCTGCGCGTGGAAGACACCGGCGACGCCGATCTGTTCCGCGTGTCCGGCCGTGGCGAACTGCACCTGACCATTCTGCTGGAAAACATGCGCCGCGAAGGCTTCGAGCTGGCCGTGGCCAAGCCGCGCGTGGTGTACAAGGAAATCAACGGCGAGAAGTGCGAGCCGTATGAAAACCTGACCATCGATCTGGAAGACGGCCACCAAGGCGCGGTGATGGAAGAAATCGGCCGCCGCCGTGGCGAGCTGACCAATATGGAATCCGACGGCCAGGGCCGCACCCGCCTGGAATACCACATCCCGGCGCGCGGTCTGATCGGCTTCCAGTCCGACTTCATGACCATGACCCGCGGCACCGGCCTGATGAGCCACGTGTTTGACGACTACGCCCCGGTGAAGGCCGACCTGCCGGGTCGCCACAATGGCGTGCTGGTGTCGCAAGAAAACGGCGACGCCGTGGCCTACGCGCTGTGGAAGCTGGAAGACCGTGGCCGCATGTTTGTCAGCCCCGGCGACAAGCTGTACGAAGGCATGATCATCGGCATCCACAGCCGCGACAACGATCTGGTGGTCAACCCGATCAAGGGCAAGCAGCTGACCAACGTGCGCGCCTCCGGCACCGACGAAGCCGTGCGGCTGACCACGCCGATCAAGCTGACGCTGGAATCCGCCGTGGAATTCATCGACGACGACGAGCTGGTGGAAATCACCCCGCAATCCATCCGCATTCGCAAGCGTCACCTGAACGAACACGACCGCAAAAAGGCCGTGCGCGGCCTGCTGTAAGACTGGCTCGGGCCGCTTGGCCCCACAGTAAAAACCCCCGCTGGCGCTTTGCGTTGGCGGGGGTTTTTGTTTGGGCATGACGCCTGTTACGCTTGGTGGGGGGTGAGACGTGCTCACCGAATGCAGTAAAACAGCCCTGGCTCCACATGCGCAGACCGTGCCGGTCGTCCCGGCAAATCCACCCCGCAGAGCTCCACGGGCATTGGCGCACGGTGCTCAGCTGCGCAGTTCTGCCCGATCGCGGAAGTGCTCCAGCGCTTCCGGGTTGGCCAGCGCGCCCAGATTGTTCACCGGCTCGCCGTGAATCACGTTTTTCACCGCCAGTTCAACAATCTTGCCGCTGAGGGTTTTCGGGATATCCGCCACCTGCACGATCCGCGCCGGCACATGGCGCGGGCTGGCGCCTTGGCGAATCTGCCGGGCGATGCGTTCGCGCAGCGCGTCGTCCAGCGTGACGCTGGGGCGCAGTTTGACAAACAGCAGCACCCGCTCGTCGCCGTCATGGCGCTGGCCGCAGGCCAGGCTTTCCAGCACTTCTTCCACCCGCTCGACTTGCCGGTAGATTTCCGCCGTGCCGATGCGCACGCCGCCGGGGTTGAGCACCGCGTCCGAGCGGCCGTAGATCACCATGCCGTCGTGCGCGGTCAGCTCGGCAAAATCGCCATGGCACCAGACATCGGCAAAGCGGGCAAAGTAAGCGTTGTGGTATTTGCTGCCGTCCGGGTCGTTCCAGAAGCCAATCGGCATGCTGGGGAAGGGCGCGGTGCACACCAGCTCGCCTTTTTCTTCGCGCACCGGCTGGCCGGCTTCGTTCCAGATGTCCACCGCCATGCCCAGCCCCCGGCATTGCAGCTCGCCGCGATACACCGGCAGCACCGGGCTGCCCAGGGCAAAGCAGGAGACAATATCGGTGCCGCCAGAAATCGACGACAGCTGCACATCGGCCTTGATGTCGCGGTAGACGTAATCAAAGCCTTCCGCCACCAGCGGCGAGCCGGTGGAGAAAATCGCCCGCAGCGCGCGCAAATCATGGCTGCGCGCCGGCGCCAGCCCTTGCTTGGCGGCGGCGTCCAGGTATTTGGCCGAGGTGCCAAAGTGGGTGCCGCGCTCGCGGGCGAACCAGTCCCACAGCAGCTGGCCATCCTGGGCAAACGGGCTGCCGTCAAACAGCAAGAGCGTGGCTTCGCTGGCCAGGCCGCTGACCAGCCAGTTCCACATCATCCAGCCGCAGGTGGTGAAGTAAAAAAACCGGTCGCCGGGGCGCAGATCGGCGTGCAGCCGGTGTTCTTTCAGATGCTGCAACAGCGTGCCGCCCGCGCCGTGGACAATGCACTTGGGCTTGCCGGTGGTGCCGCTGGAAAACAGGATGTACAGCGGGTGATTGAACGGCAGGCGGGCAAATTCAATGTCGCCGCCGGGGTGTGGCGCCAGCCAGGCGGCCCAGCTCACCACGCCGGCCAGCGCCGCCACTTCCCTGTCGCCAGTGTAGTTCACTACCACCACTTGCGGCGCGTCCGGCAGCCCGGCGGCAATCGCCGCCACCTTATCCGCCACCGCCACCCGCTTGCCGTTGTAGTAATAACCGTCCGGCACCAGCCACACCTTGGGCGCCACCTGGCCAAAGCGGTCGAGCGCGCCATCCACGCCAAAATCCGGCGAGCACGACGACCACACCGCGCCCAGGCTGGCGCTGGCCAGCATGGCGATGATGGCTTCCGGCATATTCGGCAACATCCCCGCCACCCGGTCGCCCACCCCCACGCCCGCCTGGCGCAAGGCTTGCGCCGCCTGCGCCACCTGCTGGTGCAGCTCGGCCCAGCTTAACCGCCGCTCGACCTGCCCTTCGCCACAAAACACCAGCGCTTCGCCATCATCCCGGCGGCGCAGCAGGTTCTCGGCCACATTCAAGCGCCCTTCAGGAAACCAGCGCGCCTCACGCATCGTCGCCCCTGGCGCCAGGGCGACATCGCCCGGCTCGCCAATCACCTCGGCTTCGTCCCACAGCAAACGCCAGAATGCGCCCGGCTCGGCCAGGCTCCACGCGTACAACGCCGCCTGATCCGGCAAATCCCGCCCGGCCAAGGCTGCTGCGCGCGCCCGAAACTGGGTCATCGCGCAGCCGGCAACCCGCTCCGGGCTGGGCGTCCACAAAGGAGTGTGCATGCTGAAATCTCCCTGATCACCGCCCGGCGCTGCCGGACGGCGTGATGTCTGTGCAAAATTAAGTTATTCGTGTGACTGTAACGGAAAAATCTGCAGCCATTTCCGCTTTGTCATGCTCGCGCAGCCACGGTATAGCTGGGTTCAAGCCTCCAGCAAATAGGATTCGGAGCGAAGTTCTGCCCTAACTCATCCCTTCGCTATTCACTCCCCCGCTTGGCCAACAAGGCCCGCGCCACCCGCGAGGCCGGTGGTTTGCCCAAAAAGCCGCTGATCAAGGCGCTGGCGTCCAGCAAGGCTTCCAGCGACACCCCGCATTCCACCCCTAGGCCATTCAGCAACCACACCACATCCTCGGTGGCCACATTGCCCGACGCGCCTTGCGCATATGGGCAGCCGCCCAGCCCGGCCACCGAGCTGTCGAAGGTCGCCAGCCCGCATTCCATCGCCGCGACGATATTGGCAATCGCCATGCCGTACGTGTCATGGAAATGCCCGGCCAACTGGCTGGCTGGAATCTGCGGCAATAGCGCGTCCAGCAGCCGGCGCACCCCGGCTGGCGTGCCGACGCCGATGGTGTCGCCCAGCGAGATTTCCGTGCAGCCCATCTCCAGCAGGCGCAGGCTGACGTCGGCCACTGCCTGCGGGGCGATGTCGCCTTCGTAGGGGCAGCCGAGCACGCAGGAGACATAGCCGCGCACCGCCACGCCGTGCTGACGGGCGGCGGCCAGCACCGGGGCAAAGCGCGCCAGGCTGTCGGCAATGCTGCACTGGATATTGCGCTGGGAAAAACGCTCGCTGGCGGCGGCAAATACCGCCACTTCGCGCGCGCCGGCAGCCAGCGCGGCGTCAAAGCCTTGCAGATTGGGGGTGAGCACCGGGTAATGCAGCGGGCTGGCGGCTGGCTGGAGCGCACGCACGATGTCGGCGCTGTCGGCCATTTGCGGCACGCGCTTGGGCGAGACAAAGCTGCCGGCTTCGATATGCGTCAGGCCAGCGGCGGCCAGGCGCTGGATCAGTTGCAGCTTGACGTCGGTCGGCACCGGCGTGGCTTCGTTTTGCAAGCCGTCGCGCGGGCCGACTTCCACCAGGGTGATATGAGAGGGATAGCGCATGTGGGGCGTCCTGTGGTGAATCACGGCGGTCAGGGCAGCACAAAGTCCAGCAGGTCGCTGCCTTCGCTGACCTGCTCGCCCACGGCAAAGTAATACGCCGCCACATGACCCGGCCCGGGGGCGACCAGGGTGTGCTCCATTTTCATGGCTTCCAGAATCATCAGCGGCGCACCTTTTTCCACCTCCTCGCCCAGCGGGGCGAGCAGCGCCACCACTCGGCCGGGCATCGGCGCTTTCAGGTGGGTGTCGCCGTGCTGGATGTCGGCTTCGGCGGCGTACGGGTCGGGCAGGGTGAAGGCGGTCAGGCCGCTGGGCAGATACACCTGCAAGGCGTCGCCGTGTTGCAGGCAGTCGGCGTGCAGCCGGCGGGCGTCCAGCTGGATGCTGAGCTGGCTGCCGTTGCGCTGGGCGCGGGCCTGGCCGACTGCGCCATCGGGCAAGCTCAGCGACCAACTGCCGTCGGCGTGCAGGTGTGCGCCGATGCTCAGGGCGTGTTCGCCGTATTGCAGCGCCAGGCGGCGCTGGCATTCGGCGTTCAGCCGCCAGCCGTGGCGCGGGGTGGCGGCGGCTTCGCCGGCCAGCAGCCAGCAGGCGGCGGCCACCAGCGCGTCGGCGTCGGGCAGGGCGCTGGCCGGCGGCAGCAGCTCGGCCTGGTGACGGGCAATCAGGCCGGTGTCCAGGTCGGCGCCGGCAAAGGCCGGATGGCGCGCCAGCCGGCGCAAAAAGGCGATATTGGTGGTCAGGCCGAGCACGCGGTAATCGGCCAGCGCCTGGTCCAGCCGCGCCAGCGCCTGCTGGCGGTCGTCGCCCCAGACAATCAGCTTGGCGATCATCGGGTCGTAGTAGGGGGTGATGGCGTCGCCTTCCTGCACGCCGGTGTCCACCCGCACGCTGGCGCTTTCTGTGGGCGGACGCAGGCGGATCAGCTGGCCGGTGGCCGGCAAAAAGTCGCGGTCCGGGTCTTCGGCGTAGATGCGCGCCTCGATGGCGTGGCCGTGGATGCGCAGCGCGTCCTGGCGCAGCGGCAGCGGCTCGCCGGCCGCCACGCGCAGCTGCCAGGCCACCAGATCCTGGCCGGTGATCATTTCGGTGACCGGGTGCTCCACTTGCAGGCGGGTGTTCATCTCCATGAAATAAAAGCGGCCGTCGGGCTCGACGATGAATTCCACCGTGCCGGCGCCGACATAGCCCACCGCACGCGCGGCGGCGCAGGCGGCTTCGCCCATTTCCTGGCGGCGGGCGGCGTCCATGCCGGGGGCAGGGGCTTCTTCCAGCACTTTCTGGTGGCGGCGCTGCACCGAGCAATCGCGCTCGAACAAATACACCGCCTCGCCGTGCTGGTCGGCAAACACCTGGATTTCGATATGGCGCGGCTTTTGCAAATAGCGTTCGATCAGCACGCGGTCGTCGCCAAAGCTGGCGCTGGCTTCGCGCCGGCACGAGGCCAGCGCATCGGGAAAGTCGGCGCTGCGTTCAACAATGCGCATGCCCTTGCCGCCGCCGCCGGCCGAGGCCTTGATCAGCACCGGGTAGCCAATCTGGTCGGCTTGCTGGTGCAAAAAGCCGGCGTCTTGTTCGTCGCCGTGGTAGCCGGGGGTCAGCGGCACCTGGGCGCGCTCCATCAGCTGTTTGGCGGCGGATTTGCTGCCCATGGCGGCGATGGCGGCCGGCGGTGGGCCGACAAACACCACGCCGGCATCGGCGCAGGCCTGGGCGAATTCGGCGTTTTCGGACAAAAAACCATAACCGGGGTGGATGGCTTCTGCGCCGCTGGCGCGGGCGATGTCCAGAATCCGCTCGGCGCGCAGATAGCTGTCGCGCGCCGGGGCCGGGCCCAGTCGCCAGGCTTCGTCGGCCAGGCGGACAAAGCGCGCGCTGGCGTCAGCGTCGGAATACACGGCAATGGTGCGGATGCCCATGGCGCGGGCGGTGCGGATGATCCGGCAGGCGATTTCGCCACGGTTGGCGATCAGCAGTGAGCGGAACATAAATATCCTTCAATCGCGAAGTTCAGGGCTTTTTCGCCGGCAACCAACCCGGCGGGCGTTTATCGAGAAAGGCGCTCAGCCCTTCGCGCGCCTCGGGCTGGCTGCGCACGCGGGCGATGTGCCAGGCGGTTTTTTCCAGCAGGGCGTCGTCCAGCGGCGAGCCGGCGCGCAGGTCGGCCAGCAAGAGCTTGGCTTCGGCCTGGGCGGCGGGCGCGCCCTTGCATAGCTCTTGCACCAGCTTGCCGATGCGGGCGTCCAGCTGCTCCGCCGGGCTGATCTCGTGCACCAGGCCCAGCTGGCGCGCCAGCGCGGCGTCGATGCGTTCGGCCGACAAAAAATACCGGCGCGCCTGCCGCCAGCCGATGGCGTCGGCGACATAGGGGCCGATGGTGGCCGGGATCAGCCCCAGACGCACTTCGGACAGGGCAAAGGTGGCGCTGTCGGCGGCAATCGCCATATCGCAGGCGGCGGTCAGCCCGGTTCCGCCGCCAAAGGCGGCGCCGTGCACGCGGGCGATGGTGGGTTTTTGCATGCGGTACAGGGTTTTCAGCATGCGCGCCAGCGCCAGCGCGTCGGCGCGGTTTTTTTCTTCGCTGTAATCCGCCGCGCGGCGCATCCAGGCCAGGTCGGCCCCGGCGCAGAAACTGGGGCCGCGTCCGGCCAGAATCACCACGCGCACGCTGTCGTCGCCGTCCAGCACGACAAAGGCGCGGATCAGCTCGGCAATCAGCGTTTCGTTAAAGGCGTTGTGCAGGTCGGGGCGGTTCATCCACACCGTGGCGATCGGGCCGTTGCGTTCCAGTTCCAGGGTTTCGAAGTACATGGTGGCGTCCTTGTGGCTACATGCGGAACACGCCAAAGCGTGTTGGCTCAGCCGGCGCATTCATCGCGGCGGACAGGCCCATGGCCAGCACGTCGCGGGTTTGCGCCGGGTCAATGACGCCATCGTCCCACAAACGGGCGCTGGCATAGTAGGGGTGGCCCTGACGTTCGTATTGCTCGCGCACCGGGGCTTTGAGTTTTTCTTCGTCCTCGGCGCTGAATGCCTCGCCCAGTTGCTCGCGCTTGACCTGGGCCAGCACGCCGGCCGCCTGTTCGCCGCCCATCACCGAAATGCGGCTGTTGGGCCACATCCACAAAAAGCGCGGGCTGTAGGCGCGGCCGCACATGCCGTAGTTGCCGGCGCCAAAGCTGCCGCCAATCAGCACGGTGAACTTGGGCACCCGCGCGCAGGCCACGGCGGTGACCAGCTTGGCGCCGTCGCGGGCAATGCCGCCGTTTTCGTATTTTTTGCCGACCATAAAGCCGGTGATGTTCTGCAAGAACACCAGCGGGATATTGCGCTGGCAGCATAGCTCGACAAAGTGCGCGCCCTTGAGCGCCGACTCGGAAAACAAGATGCCATTATTGGCGATCACACCCACCGGCCAGCCGTCCAGATGGGCAAAGCCGCACACCAGGGTCGTGCCATAGTTTTGCTTGAATTCGTCCAGCGCGGAGTCATCCACCAGCCGGGCGATGATTTCGCGCACATCAAACGGCTTTTTGGCGTCTACCGGAATCACGCCATACAGCTCTTCGGCGGCGTAGCGCGGCGGCTGGCTGTCGCGGCGCACAGGGCCCGGCGGGCGCTGGCGGTTGAGGTGGCTGACAATCTGCCGGGCCAGGCCCAGCGCGTGGGCGTCGTTCAGCGCGTAGTGGTCGGCCACGCCAGAGATGCGGGTGTGCACATCGGCGCCGCCCAGTTCTTCGGCGGTCACCACTTCGCCGGTGGCGGCGCGCACCAGCGGCGGGCCACCCAGAAAAATGGTGCCCTGATTGCGCACGATGATGGATTCGTCCGCCATCGCCGGCACATAGGCGCCGCCAGCGGTGCAACTGCCCATCACCACGGCGATTTGCGGAATGCCGGCGGCGCTGAGATTGGCCTGGTTGTAAAAGATGCGGCCAAAATGATCCCGGTCGGGAAACACCTCATCCTGCAAGGGCAGAAAAGCACCGCCAGAGTCCACCAGATAAATACATGGCAGGTGGTTTTCCCGGGCGATGTCCTGCGCGCGCAGGTGTTTTTTCACCGTCATCGGGTAATAGGTGCCGCCCTTCACCGTAGCGTCGTTGGCGACAATCATGCAGTCGATGCCGGACACCCGGCCAATGCCGCTGATCATGCCGGCGCCAGGGGCATCGTTGTTGTACATGTCCCAGGCGGCCAGCTGTGATAGTTCCAGAAACGGCGCGCCAGGGTCCAGCAACAAGTCGATGCGTTCGCGCGGCAGCAGCTTGCCGCGCGCCACATGCTTGCTGCGCGGGCCTTCGCCGCCGCCCAGCGCATTGCGGGCGATTTTTGCGCGCAGGTCGGCCACCAGCGTACGCATCTGCGCGGCGTTGGCCTGAAAATCCGCTGCGCGCGGGTTGAGTTTGGAATCAATAATCGGCATCTTGGCCTCCCTTGGACGATAAGGATGTCGCTCAGCCTTGTTCGGCCATCAGTTCACGGCCAATCAGCCAACGGCGGATTTCGCTGGTGCCGGCGCCGATTTCATACAGCTTGGCGTCGCGCAGCAGGCGACCGGCCGGGTAGTCGTTGATATAGCCATTGCCGCCCAGGCATTGGATGGTGTCCAGCGCCATCTGGGTGGCGCGCTCGGCGGCGTACAGAATTACCCCGGCGGCGTCCTTGCGCACTTGCCGACCCCCTTCACCGCGATCCAGCGCCTGACCCACCGCGTACACATAGGCGCGGCTGGCCGACAGGCTGACGTACATATCGGCCAGCTTGCCCTGCATCAGCTGGAAGTTGCCAATCGGCTCGCCAAACTGCTGACGCTCTTTCAGATAAGGCACGGTGATGTCCATGCACGCCTGCATGATGCCCAGCGGGCCGGCGGCCAGCACCGCGCGTTCGTAGTCCAGCCCGCTCATCAGCACTTTCACGCCTTCGCCCACCTGGCCCAGCACGTTTTCTTCCGGCACTTCGCACTCGTCAAAAAACAGCGGGTAGGTGTTGGAGCCGCGCATGCCCAGCTTGTCCAGCTTGCTACCGGCCGAGAAGCCCTTGAAGTCTTTTTCGATCAAGAACGCGGTGATGCCGCGTGGACCGGCGTTGACGTCGGTCTTGGCGTACACCACCAGGGTGTCGGCGTCACCGCCATTGGTGATCCACATCTTGCTGCCATTGAGCACATAGCGGTCGCCGCGCTTGTCGGCGCGCAGTTTCATGCTCACCACATCCGAGCCGGCGTTGGGTTCAGACATCGCCAGCGCGCCGACATGCTCGCCAGAAATCAGCTTGGGCAGGTATTTTTGTTTTTGCGCCGCGGTGCCGTTGCGGCGAATCTGGTTGACGCACAGATTGGAGTGCGCGCCGTAAGACAGCGCCACCGAGGCCGAAGCGCGGCTGATTTCTTCCATGGCGATCATGTGCGCCAGGTAACCCATATGGGCGCCGCCGTATTCTTCTTCCACGGTGATGCCCAGCAGGCCCATCTCACCCAGCTTGCGCCACAGCGCCGGCGGAAACTGGTTGCTCTGGTCGATTTCGGCGGCGTAAGGGGCGATCTCCTGCTCGGCAAAGTGGCGCACGCTGTCACGCAGCATGTCCAGTTCTTCACTCAAGGCAAAATGCAGGCTGGTGTACGACATGGTGTCAATCTCCTCGGTGGTGATCCGCGCGCCGTGCAGCGTGGCCGGCTGTGCTGCGGGAATTTATAGTGTGGGTAAGTGTATTACGCTTACGTAAACGTAAATCAAGCGGCGAGTGAAAATCCTTATGCGCAGTCGGCGCGCAGGCCCGGTGGCTGCAACACGCTATGGCAGTATTGCTCCAGTTGCTCGATATCGTGCATCACCTGCTCGATGTCTTCACGCTGCTGAATCAGCTGTTTTTTGCGCGTGGACAATTTATTCAGCAGGGTCAGCGCCTGCGACGATTCATCTCGCGCAACTTCATATAGATCAATGATTTCTGCGATTTCCGACAAAGACAAGCCCAGGCGCTTGCCGCGCAGGATCAACTTCAGCCGCACCCGGTCGCGCGCGGCGTACACCCGGCTGCGTCCTTGGCGGGCCGGGCAGAGCATGCCTTGCTCTTCATAAAAACGAATGGTGCGCAAAGTAACGCCAAACTCGCTGGACAACTCGGTGATGGTGTAAGTGCGACGCATCGCGGGGCTCGCTTTTGTGACGTTTACGTAAGCGTAAACTATGCCTTTGCATTTGGCAAGCGGGTGGCGAGGCGGGTGTGTTTGCGCTGGTGCGGTGGGGGTGGTGTGTCAATGAGATGTCAGCGTGGTGGCGTGTTGGCTGAGTGGGTGGTTTTTTACATATATTAAGGAATAAAGCTGAAATCGGGGTGATCTGTCGTGCTGGCGGTCTGGAATAGGCGGGGGTGAGGGTGTTTGCGTGCGGCGGGCAGCGGTAAATCGGTCCGTCGGCCAAGAAAAACCGCCCTGTTTTGCGGATTTTTGCCGGCTCAGG
This sequence comes from Rivihabitans pingtungensis, assembly GCF_003201855.1. Lineage (GTDB taxonomy): Bacteria > Pseudomonadota > Gammaproteobacteria > Burkholderiales > Aquaspirillaceae > Rivihabitans > Rivihabitans pingtungensis. The sequence goes on from NZ_QJKI01000015.1 coordinate 82,331, forward strand.
CAAAAAATTGCCCATGCTGAAAGAAGATTTGCTGCGGTGTTTTTCGAGAATTCGCCGGGTAAGTGCAGTTTTTTGCAAAAATCTTCAAAAAAGATTCGCTGTTAATTCAACGGATTGTCGTGTTTTTCGCATTTTTCTGCAAAAAAGTGTGTTGCGGGGGGTTGACGGTTTCAGGGTCGGTGCGTATAGTTCGCATCTCTGCTGCTGACGCAGACAACGAAACGAAGCGAAACAAACCGCTGACGTTACCGGGTTCTGATTCAGAAAGCAACTGATCTTTAACAGAAAAGACAACCGATAAGTGTAGGCGC